>NZ_QFRK01000132.1 GCF_003143855.1 Streptomyces sp. NWU339 | reverse complement strand
CAGCACCACCGTCTCCACCCGCGGACAGGCGTCGCAGATCCGCAGCTCCAGCGTGCGCTGGTGCGCGGAGGGCCGCACGTCGTGGTAGTCCATGCCGGGGTCGCTGATGACACCCGAGCCGATCAGCTCCCTGAGCGCCGCGTCGTAGCCGGCGGCGTCCGGGTAGTGGCCGGCCGGCCCGGCGGTGGGCCAGCGCTGCCACAGCATCGTGCGCCAGCTCGCGTAGCCGGTGTCCGCGCCGAGCCAGAACGGTGAGCTGGCGGACAGCGCCAGCAGCGGCGGCAGCCAGGGCGAGACCAGGCACAGGGCGCGCACCGCGGTGTCCCGGTCGGGCACGTCGACGTGCACCTGCGCGCTGCAGACGAGCTGCTCGTCGGCGACCCTGCGGTACTCGTCGGCCATGCGCCGGTAGCGGCGCTTGGCGGTGACCGTGCGGGGGCTCGGCCGGGCCAGCGGCACGGTGCCGGCGGCCACCGGCGCCAGGCCCAGCGAGGAGGCCGCCGCGTCCAGCCGGCGCCGGGAGCCGGCCAGGTCCGCGTGGAGGGCCTCGAGGGTGTGGTGGACGCCGCTGTTGCTCTCCACCGCCGACTGCTGCAGCTCGGTGGTGAACCCGGGCCCGTCCAGCCGGTCCAGCACGGCGCGGGCGCGCGGCACCAGCCGGCCGCTCTCCGCGTCCAGCACGTGGAACTCTTCCTCCGCCCCGATGCGCAACGTCACGTTCTTTCCCTGCCCGGGTGCTCGCTGGGCCGTCGGGTCCGCGTCCCGCCGGGGACCCTCGCGGCTCCGGGGCTCCGGGTGCCCAGCCCGGGGCCGTCGCAAGCCTTTCGCCCCCTGCGTCGCGCGGCCGTCCGGGCCCGCCGACCGCGCGTCCGGCGTCCCCGCGGGACAGGGGTGTGTCACTTTGACGACACTCCCTTACCCAGGGTGTCCCGTTCACGGAAAGCGAGCCGGAACCCAAACTCGTGCAGAATCCGAACCCAGCGCAGTGCTCAACCGCCTCCCGCGCTGCTGTCGAAGTGCTGCCCCTTCTCAGCGTGTCCGTTGACAGTCCCGAAACCGAGAGATCGCACCGAAGAGCCCGCGACCACCGCGGCCGAGGAGACCGGGGCCGAAGAACCCGCCACGGAGGAGCAGGAGAATGGCTGTGCGCGATGACCGTCGCGCCCAGTCACGACGGCAGCCTCGGACGCGGGCTCGAAAAGCTCCTCACGCGCAATCGCTGGTGTCCAGCTCGCTGCCCGTACGCACTGGCCGCGCATCCCGCCGCGCGAGGGGCGAAGGCCCGGACACCTGCAGCACCGCCGGTGCCACCGTGGACGGGTCTCCGCCGGTCACCCACCGGAAGCGGGCCACCCTCAGCAGGTCGTCGACGCTCTCCCGTACGAACCCGTCCACGATGCCAAGACCGCTCGGGCGCTCACGCAGCACCACAGCGCCCGGCGCTTCATCATCCGCGATCTGCCGGTAGTCCCCCGAGTCGGGGCACCCCGTGAACTCGTACACCCAGTGGCCCATGCCGGTCATCCTGGCGGGAACCACGAGCACCCCACTGATCAGGCACGCAGGCTGTGGAGTGGAGTCGCCCGAAGGGATCAGGGGCGCTGCTGATCAGACAATTCCGCGGTGGGGGTCCTGGAGCCGGTCGCCGGCCGGCCCGAGTCCGCTTTCTGGAGCGGTACGCCCGCCCCGGCGTCGACGCGGTCGCCGCCCGCGGCGCCGCCTCCGGCCCGGCCGCCCGCCGGAGGGGCCGGCCGCGGTCCCCTGCCGCCAGCCCTCGACGGACGCCCCCCGAGCCGGGGCTTATCTCTGCTGGTCGGCGGCGTGTAATGGCTTCCGGAAGGCTCCACATCGGCGGCGGGCGTTACGGCTTCGCGCAGGGACTGCGCCCGCCGGGCCCGGCAGGTGGCCTGCCGGCACGCAGGCCGGCAGAATCTTGCGGCGCGGCGGTGGCCGTGGCCGGGGACGACCGGCGCCCGCAGGCCCGGCAGCGCCGGGAGGCCTCGGCCGTGCGGCCCGCGATGAGGAGGAAGCCGAACTCGACGGCCTTCGCGTAGTGGCGCCGCCACCGGCGTTCTGCCTGGGCGCACGCCTTCGAGCAGGACTGGGCGTCACTGCGGGCGGTCGCCTTCAGCGGCTTGCGGCCGTGGCCGGCCCCGGCGCACGCCGGGGCCGGCCACGGCCTCACCGTACGCTCGGCTGCTCGATCGTGAAGGCGCTGCCGGTGTGGGAGAGCCGCAGCAGCCGGGCCAGGACGTGCGGGACCGCGCACAACCGCAACTCGGCCCCGGCGGCCTTCGCCGCGCGGGCGGCGGCCAGCAGCGCGGACAGTCCGGAGCAGTCGCAGAAGGACAGTCCGGCGCAGTCCACCTCCACCCGCTCGTGACGGCTCACGGCGTCGCGGACGGTGGGGGCGGTGCACACGTCGAGGTCCCCGGCCACGGCCAACCACGAGATCATCCCAGGCCGGTCAGCCCACGTGACAACGCCCCGTGAGCTCACCGAGGCCATCCGCGCCGCCCGCGCCCAGCAGCGGGACGGCACCTGGCAACGCGACTACGCCCTGCGGGCCGGGGTTGAGGGAACTATCCGGCAAGCCACCCACACCACCGGCCTACGCCGAGCCCGCTACCGCGGCCTCGCGAAGACCCACCTCGACCACACCACCAGCGCCGCCGCCCTGAACCTCATCCGACTCAACGCCTGGTGGAACGGCCACCCCCTCGACCGCGTCAACCACAGCCACCTCGCCAGACTCCAACTCCGCCTCGCCGCATGAGCGTTGGGATTAGCCACCAAGATCGCGCGCCTGCCGATGTTTCCGCCAATCGGCCCGAGGCCGATCACCAGATGCATGACGAGCTCCTTTGTGACGCGCGATCAATCCCGGGATGCCGCCATGGCCTACTCGACGTCGCCGCGCTCGGCGAGCACCTTCTTGACGAGCGTCAGGGCATTCAGGCACTTCGGGTAGCCGACGTAGGGAATCAGGTGGATGATCGCCCCGACGACCTGCTCCTTGGTGAGGCCGACGTTGAAGCCGATATCGACGTGCAACTCGAGCTGCGGCTCGGTGCCGAACGCCGTCAGCCCCGAGATGGTGACCAGCGCCTGCTGCTTCTTGTCCAGGGCCGTCCGGGAATAAATGTCACCGAACGGGAATTCGACGATCAGGTTCGGCAGGTCGGGCGCGAGTTCCTCGTAGTACTCGATGAGCTTCGGGTGCGACGCGATGTCGGGGTTGTCCTTGGGCTGGTACTCCATCATCTTGTCCAGTGCCTTCTGGAAACGCTCGGAGGCCATGGCAACTCCTTCGTGTGGGCGGAGGGAGCGCGGTACGCCCCTCGGGAGCAGCGGCGCTGCACGGGACCGATTCGTTACGCTTGCGTAGCGTGACGGAGGTATGTCCGGTGACCTCTTTCATCGTATTCCGGCGCATTGGTGGAGTCTGTGACGAAACGGAGCAGCGGCAGGGAGCGCGGCACGGCGACGCAGGGCGCGGGCCGAGCGCGCCCTCATCCGGTAACCTCCGCCCCGGAGCGCAGCACCATCCGGCCCGGCACGCCGCCTTCCGCCAAGCGGTCCAGCGACGTCTGTGCGGCTTCGGCGTCGAGACCCGCTTCGACGATGGGGATGTGCGGCAGATAATCGCGCTTGGCCGGCTCCACCGTTCCGATCACCTCGTGCGGCGCTGTCAGGTTGTTGGGTGTGTGAGTGCCTGACGGTGTGTCGGGGGTGGTCGGGCCGGGTTCCGGCTTTTGTGCTCAGGCCGCGGCAGGCAGGCCGGCGACGCCAGTGACCTGGTCCCAGATCGCGAAGCGGGTGGTCATCCCGGCGCGGTATTCGGTGGCGGTCATCCGGTGGCGGCGGGGCCGGACGTGGGGTGAGATGCCGCCGGCCGCGGTCAGGAACCGCTGGGCCCCACCCACGCTGCGGAAGCCCTTCATCGTGCGTTCGCGCTGCCTCGTCGGCTGGTGACTGTTCTCGGCCCGGTTGTTCAGGCCCTGGTGACAGCGGTGCTCGACCGAGGGCATCACCTCGCGGTGGGCCGCGCCGTAGGAGCGGAGCCTGTCGGTGGCGAGCCCCCGCGGCACCGAGCAGGTCTTCTTGAGCAGTGTGCGGAAGAAGCGCCTGGCCGCGGCGGTGCCCCGGCGGTCCTGCACGAGAATGTCCAGCACCATCCCGTCCTGGTCGACGGCCCGCCACAGGTGCTTCAACTCGCCATTGATCTTGATGAGCACCTCGTCCGGATACCACTTGTCCCCGGGCCGGGCCCGGCGGCGGCGCAGTCCGTTCGCGTAGGCCTGCCCGAACTTCAGACACCAGCGGCGGACCGTCTCATAGGAGACGAGCACACCGCGCTGCAGCATCAGCTTCTCCACCTCGCGGAAGCTGAGCGGGAAGCGGGAGCACCGCCACACGCAGTGGGAGATCACCTCGGCCGGGTACCGGTGCCCCTGGTACGACGGCGACGCGCTGTCCACGGACGGTCCCCCTCCACCATGACCAACCCGAAGATCATCCCACCTGGTCAGCCAACGTGACAGCACCGGGGCCGGCACTGCCGCCAGCCGCTGAAGGCGACCGTCCGCAGCGACGCCCAGTTCTGAGCACCGGCTCGGGGGCGTCCGTCAAGGACTGGTTGAGGTAGACCGCGGTCGGCCCCTCCGGCGGGCGGCCGGGTCGGGGGCGGCGCCGTGGGCGGCGGCCGCGTCGGCGCCGGGGCGGACGTACCGCTCCCGGGAGCGGACGGAGGCGTGGCGGGAGCGGGCCGGCAGCATCGGGGCGGGGGCGGTGCGCTCGGCGTCGGGGTGAGCGCGGCCCGACACAAAGGCCCGGCACCGCGGGGGTGCCGGGCCTGTTCGGGCGCTGGGTCAGACGACGCGGATGTTCTCCGCCTGGGGGCCCTTCKGGCCCTGGGTGAGGTCGAACTCCACGTGCTGGCCCTCCCGCAGTTCGCGGTAGCCCTGCCCGGTGATGTTGGAGTAGTGGGCGAAGACGTCCGGGCCGCCGCCCTCCTGCGCGATGAAGCCGAAGCCCTTCTCCGCGTTGAACCACTTCACGGTGCCSYTGGCCATGCCTGTCTCCTTCGAGGGGTTCGGGCCCGCACGGTGCCGCGGGTCCGGAGGTGATCGCCTGGTCCGGAGCGGGCTGCACAGCAATGCGCCCGCGGGCAAGGTGACCGCGGGCGAACGACTTCGGAACCACGACTGCTCTGTGGATCACGCTAGTCCCTTTGCGGGGGCACCGCAGGCCGAAACCCCGCCGGCCCCGGCGTGCGCCGGGGCCGGCACTGCCGCCAGCCGCCGAGGGCGACCGCCCGCAGGGAACGTGTCATGCCATCGCTGGCTGCGCGGGCCCCCCGGGCTCTGTCCGCTCGGTGGCGACCTGCCGGCCCTGTTCGCGTGCGGCGCGGTCCCGCTCGATGTGCTGGTGTTCGGCGCGCTGGCGTGCGGCCTGCTCACGGGTGATCACTTCGGTGGCGGCGCCGACGGCGACCGCGATCGGCCACTCCACGGCCTCGACCACGGCCATGGCGCCGAGGAGGCCGTAGAAGGCCAGCTTGCGGGGCGAGGGGAGGATGGACGTGGCCGGGCGGGCGGTGGAGAACATGTCGCCCGGGGTSACGTAGGGGATCGGAACCCGGGCGTGCGCGGTRTGCAGGTGCAGCAGCTTGCCGCCCGTCCGCTTCTCCTCGGGGKGCTCCGYCGGGGGCTGCTGTGGTTCCGGAGCGGGGGTCTCCGCGGTCTGGGTCCCGGCCTGGGGCGGGGCCGGCTGCTGCGGTGGCTGGGTCTGTGGACCTGGGGAAGTCATCTCCGTCCTCTCCTGCCGTGCGGCGTGAGTGGCGAGGGCTCTTCCTGGCCGCCTTCCATCAATGCACGCGAATAAACCCGTCTGAACGGATAATTCGGGCAGGCTGGTTCGGGGTCGCTCGGGCGCGTGCGGCCGCTCAGGCGTGTGCGGCCGCCGGGTGCCCGCTCGTGCCGAAGGTCTTCCAGAGCTGGACGGCCAGTCGGACCACTGCGGCCTCGAGCAGGGCGACCGCCACCTGGGTCAGGATCGTGGTGAGGATGTGCGGCACGGTGAGCCTGTGGGGCTCGTAAAATCATCGCTGCAAGCGGGAGCCCGCGTGCACGACCCCTCGGCGGGGGCCGGGAGGCCGCCCCAGGGAGCATCCCGCTGCGGTACCGGGCCCCCCGGGCGGTGTGTCCGTGCCCGCGGTCCCGCCGCGCCGGGACACGGCCCAGGACGCCGAACCGCTGGCGCCGCGGCACGAGAACGCGGTGCCGCGACGGCCAGCTCGCCGGACCGGTCCGCCACGAGCCCGCGGACCGGTTCCGGCCGGCCGCGCCAGCGCGGTGTCTTCCCGGTCGCGCCGGGGACGCTGCCGGCCCGGCACCGCAGGCCGAGCGCCAGGCAGTGGGACCACGCCGACCGACGCCGCACCGGCCGCCGCGCTCCAGAGGCTGGTTCTGCATCTGGCACAGCAGAACCCGCGGTGGGGCCGCCGGCGGATCCAGGGGGAGCCGGCCCGGCCGGGGCAGCCGAGCGCACCGTCCCCGGTCCGGGCAATCCCGCACGCGGCCGGGCCGCGGCCTCGCGCCGCACCGGCCCGAGCCGGCGCGCATTCCTCACCACTCGGGCCGGGGGGATCACCGCGGCGGACTTCTTCCCCGTCGACACGATCACCGGCAGGCGGCCGCACGCGCCGGCGTTCGGCGAACACGGCACCCGCCGGCTCCCCATCCCCGGCATCACCGCCCGCCCCACCACGCAGCGGGCGACCCGGCAGGCCCGCCATCCGATTGCCGGCCCCGGCGTGCGCGTCGAGTCGCTCCGCTTTCTTCCCCGCGACAGCAGGGACGCCGACTCCTGCGACGCCGTCCTCGCGGCCGAAGCCAGGGACCTGCTGCCCAGCGCGCCACCGGCGCCGCGCAGGAACGCCCACGGCGAGCGGATGAGCGGCACGATCCGGCGCGAGGTCCTCGACCACCTCCCGATCGTGAACCAAGCCCACGCCCACCAGGTCCTCACCAAGTACCAGGAGCACTACCACACGCATCGGCCACACCGCTCACGAGACCGCCGACCACCCGAAGCCCAAGAACAGCCGGCGGTATGGCACGATCGCGTGCCCCGCGGGCTGCTGCGCACCCGCGTCCTCGGCGGGGCCATCAACGAGTACCGATACACGGCTTGAGCCGCAGCGATGACTTTACGAGCCCCACAGGATACGGGCACCGGCGGCGATCAGGGCGAAGGTGGAACCCATCTTGGTGAGGTCGGCGAGGATCTCGCGGGAGGTGGGGTTGACGTCGAAGCTGACGGCGGGGTCGGTCTGGCGGCCGGTGACGATGGCCGCGTCGATGGCGAAGTCGCGCAGCCCCGGATTGGCGGAGGAGCCGATGACTGCCTGCCCGATGGGCTCGCCCGTGACCTCGCGTACTGGGACGACATTGCCGGGCGAGGTGGGGCGGGCGATGAGCGGTTCGAGTTTCGAGTGTGGAGAGATCGATCTCGTCGGTGAGGTCGTAGACGGCGTCCGGCTCGGAGGCGAGCTCGCGGAAGTCCGTTTCGCGGTCCTCGGCGCGCAGGAAGTCGCGCACTGGGGAGTCCGAGGGGAAGACGGATGTGGTCGCGCCGAGCTCGGCGCCCATGTTCGCGATGACGTGCCGGTCCATGGCGGTCAGACCCGCCAGGCCCGGGCCGTGGTACTCCAGGATCCGGTTGACCGCCCCCTTGACGCCGTGCCGTCGCAACATCTCCAGCACCACGTCCTTGGCGCTCACCCACTCCGACAGGTGGCCGGTCAGGCGGATGCCCCAGATCTCCGGCATGGTCACGTGCAGGGGCCGTCCGGCCATGGAGAGCGCGACCTCCAGGCCACCGGTGCCCAACGCGAGCATGCCGAGCGACCCGGCAGCG
>NZ_QFRK01000032.1 GCF_003143855.1 Streptomyces sp. NWU339 | reverse complement strand
GCGCGTCACCGGGGGTGAGGATGTCGTGGTCGGCGAAGTGGAGCTGGAAGGACGAGACACCCGGCAGGGTGCCGGCCGGGGCGCGGATCTCGGCCGGGAAGTTCGGCAGCGTCGACAGGTCGTTGCCGAACGACGCCGTCTCCGAGGTGAAGCGGTCACCGGTGAGCTGCATGCCGTCACCCGAGTCCCCCGCGAACCTGATGATCACCCGGTCCAGACGACGGACGTCCTTCGCTCCCGCCGGTTTGCGCTGCTCTCCCAGGACTGTTCCGTCGGTCTGCTCCGCTGGGCTGCTGACCTGGCTGGTCACTGAACTGGACCTCCTCGAGGCGCTGTCCGGGACCGGCCCTCCCGCAGGCCGTCCCTGGATCAACCCTACGTCCGTAAGGGTCGCCTTCCTCAGGCCATTCGCATCTTGGACACGACTTCGAGATCCCGGTGTGCCGACGTGTCCCGCCTTTTACCCGGATTCTCTCCGGTTCCCGGGTCCGGCTGCCCGCCCCGGCCCTTCACTCCAAAGGACGCCGTCCGCTCGTCGGCGGTTCGGCCGGGGGCAGACCTGCGGTCAGGAGTTGAGATAGGTGAGCACGGCCAGCACCCGGCGGTGATCGCCGTCGCTCGGGGACAGGCCCAGCTTCATGAAGATGTTGCTGACATGCTTCTCCACGGCCCCGTCGCTCACCACCAGCTGCCGGGCGATCGCCGAGTTCGTCCGCCCCTCGGCCATCAGGCCCAGGACCTCCCGCTCGCGCGGGGTGAGTCCCGCGAGGACGTCCTGCTTCCGGCTGCGGCCGAGCAGCTGGGCGACCACCTCCGGGTCCAGGGCCGTACCGCCCTGGGCCACGCGCACCACCGCGTCCACGAACTCACGCACGTCGGCCACCCGGTCCTTGAGCAGATAGCCGATGCCGCGGCTGGAGCCGGCGAGCAGCTCCGTGGCGTAGCGCTCCTCCACGTACTGGGACAGCACCAGCACCCCGACACCCGGATGTGCCTTGCGCAGCTGGATGGCGGCCCGCACCCCCTCGTCGGTGTGCGTCGGCGGCATCCGGACGTCGGCCACCACGACGTCCGGGAGCTCGCCCTGACCGTCCAGCCCGGTGATGGTCTTGAGCAACGCGTCACCGTCGCCGACCCCGGCCACGACCTCGTGCCCCCGGTCGGTCAGCAGCCGGGTCAGGCCCTCCCGCAGCAGCACTGAATCCTCGGCGATGACCACGCGCACCCTGTCCTCCATGACTTCTCGTCCCCCACCCCTCCTCCGCGCCCGCCCGTACGGCGGGCCCGGCTGACGGGACCAGCATTCCAGTATCGGGTGGGCGATGCGGAGGGGGTGACGCGAGAAGGTGCGGGGCCGGGCCCACCGCCCGTCCCCGCACACCTGCCGTCCGGTTCCTTCTCGGCGCTCCCGGTGCCCTCGGCCACTGCTCGGCCGTACCTTGTCCGCGCCTCATTCTCAGCTCATTCTCAGCTCAGCCGCTGCTCACCCGCTCACCGCCGGTTCATCGCGTCCGCCCGGCCCGCCACGGCAGCTCCGCCGTCACCCGGGTCGGACCGCCGGCCGGGGAGTTCACCACCAGAATTCCGTCCACCGCGTCCAGCCGCTCCGCCAGCCCGGCGAGTCCGGAGCCCCCGGACGCATCGGACAGGTCGGCACCACCCACACCGTTGTCCTCGACCTGCACCATCAGCCGGTTCTCCGTCCGCCACACCTCCACGGACGCCCAGGTCGCCCGCGCGTGCTTGCTGATGTTCTGCAGCAGCTCCGAGACCGTGAAGTACGCGATGCCCTCGATCGCCGGCGCCGGGCGCTCGGTCAGATCCACCTCCACCCGCACCGGGACCGTGCACCGGGAGGCCACCGACGACAGGGCCGCGTCCAGCCCCCGATCGGTCAGGACCGCCGGGTGGATGCCGCGTGCCAGGTCCCGCAGTTCCTGCAGCGCCGTCTTCACCTCGCCGTGCGCCTCGTCCACCATGTGCGCCGCGGCCTGCGGGTCTTCCCGCAGCTTCTCCTTCGCCAGCCCCAGATCCATGGCCAGGTTGACCAGCCGGGCCTGCGCCCCGTCGTGCAGATCGCGCTCGATGCGCCGCAGGTCCGCCGCGGCCGTGTCGAACACGGCTCCCCGGTCCGACTCCAGCTCCACCACCCGCGTCACCAGCCGCGACGGCCCGAGCAGGCCGTGCACCAGCAGCCGGTCCACCATGGTCAGCGCGCGCACGATCCACGGCGTGGCGATGGTGAACAGCAGTCCGATCAGCGCGGTCACCGTGATCTCGAAGGGGTTGTCCAGGTAGATCTGGTGCTGCCCGTCGCCGTACAGCTGGATCCCGCCCTGACCGGTGTACGTCGGGAACACCCAGAACCACAGCGGATACGTCAGCAGCGACCAGCCGACCGTCCAGACGGTCACCGAGACGACGAAGGAGAACGTCGCCCACGGCAGATGGAGCACCGCGTACAGCAGGGCCCGCCACGAGGCGCCGCTCTTCAGCACCGCCCCCATCCAGGCCGCGAACCCCTGCCGCCGCATCCGCAGCGGCTCCGGCTCGGCCACCTCCAGGCCCAGCAGACCCCGGGCCCGCGTCCGCTCCAGCGCCCCGAACCCGCGGCATCCGGCGAGCCCGGCGGCCAGCACCGGCACACCGAGGAAGGTCACCAGCAGACCGGCGCCCAGCGACACCATCGTGACCGCGTAGGTGAAGAGCAGGATGCCGATCGGCAGGCTCAGCAGTACATATCCCAGCTCGCGCCAGGTCCGTCCCTCGACCGGGGCCCGCAGCACGGCCGGCAGCCGGTGCCGCCGCTCACCGGCCCTCCCGGAATGCCCGGGATGCCCGGCGGGCGTGCTGTCGAGCCCGTAGCCCTGTCCGTACTCCGTGGCCATCGGCGTCGTCCTTCTCCTCGTCCGGCGGCGGTGCTGTCGTATCTCCAGACTGCTGGGCCGCAGGTCGGCGGACCATGGAGTACGTCGCAGTCTTGGACGGGGGGTTTTCCCCACCCCTCTCGGCCCACGACCGCGGGTCTCCGCCTACGACTGCGGGCGGGCCGTTCGCGCCTCCTCGGCGAGGGCGCCTGAGCGGTCCCGCCACGGCAGCTCCGCCGTCACCGTCGTCGGGCCGCCCTCCGGCGACTCCACGACGAACAGGCCGTCCACCGCGCCCAGCCGGTCCGCGAGACCCCGCATCCCCGTACCGCCGTCCAGACTCGCGCCCCCGCGGCCGTCGTCCTCCACCTGGATGAGCAGCCGGCCGTCCGCCCGCCACACGTCGACCGTGGCCGAACGCGCCACGCTGTGCTTGCTGACGTTCTGCAGCAGCTCCGAGACCGTGAAGTACGCGATGCCCTCGATGGCCGCGGCCGGCCGCTCGGCGAGATCGACCGTCACCTTCACCGGCACCGTGCAGCGCGAGGCGACCGACGACAGGGCCGCGTCCAGCCCCCGGTCGGTCAGGACCGCCGGGTGGATGCCGCGTGCCAGGTCCCGCAGCTCCTGCAGCGCCAGCTTCACCTCGCCGTGCGCCTCCGCGACCATCGACGCCGCCGCGTCGGGGTCCTCCAGCAGCTTCTCCTTGGCCAGCCCCAGCCCCATGGCCAGGTTGACCAGCCGGGCCTGCGCCCCGTCGTGCAGATCGCGCTCGATGCGCCGCAGGTCCGCCGCGGCCGTGTCGAACACCACCCCCCGGTCGGACTCCAGCTCGGCTATGCGCCGCTCCAGTTCGTCGGAGGGGGAGAGCAGACCTCGCGCCATGGCCCGGTCCGCGTTGGCCAGCCCCCGCGCGATGAACGGCAGCACCGGCCACAGCACGAACAGCGAGATCAGGGTGACGGTGAAGGTGACGATGCCCCACGGCAGCCGTATCGCCCCGTAGAGCATCGTGCGCCAGCCCACCGGGTCCTTCAACGCCATCCACACCCGTGGCAGAAACCCTCCGGCACTACGCAGCGGCAGTCGGCTCGGCTCCTCCACCCGCACCCCGAGCAGTGCCCTGGTCCGTGCCCGCTCCGCCCTGCCCAGCCACCGCGCGCCCGCCAGACCGGCCGCGAGCAGCGGGAACCCGACCACCGTGACCGTCATTCCGAGGCCGGTGAACAGCACGGTCACGACATAGGTGAAGCCCACCAGCGCCGCCGGAAGGTTCGCCAGGAGGTGGGCGATCTCCTTCCAGGTGTGCCGGTCGTAGGCGAGGCGGGCCGGCGGCGGACGGTCGTCGGGAGCGGGGAAAGGTTCGGTCATGGGTCTTAGCGTGCCCGGCCGCGGGAACCCGCGCCATGAGGTGGACCCCTGAGATGCACGGGGGAAATCCCCACCTCTTGCATCCGGGGGCGACGGGCTGCTTACGGCCTCCTTATAAGGGCCTAGACTCCCGTGCGTACAGATCGTCGACAGCGAGGGGCGGACGTGCGGGAACCGATCGGCGTCGAGCCGACCGTGATCGCTTCGCAGTACGTCGCGGCGGAGTACTTCCAGGCGTATTCGGTCGTCGGGCTGCTCGCCGTCGTCGGTGTGCTGTTCGTCGCTGTCGCCTTCGGTGCGGGACGCCTGCTGCGGCCGGTGGTCCCCACCCCCGAGAAGCTCATGACGTACGAGTGCGGAGTCGACCCCGTCGGTGAGGGCTGGGCCCACACCCAGGTCCGCTACTACGTCTATGCCTTCCTCTACGTGATCTTCGCGGTCGACTCGATCTTCCTCTTCCCCTGGGCCACCGTCTTCGCCGCCGACGGTTACGGCGCGACCACCCTGGTGGAGATGTTCATCTTCCTCGGTTTTCTCGCCGTCGGCCTGCTGTACGCATACAAGAAGGGCGTCCTGACATGGACGTGACCCCCACCAACCCGACGGGCATCGGGGCGGGCCCCGGGGCGGCACCCGGGGCGGGCGCCGAACCGGTGCTGCTGCCGGATCCCGCCGTACTTCCCGCCGAGGGCGGGGGAAAGCTCGGCGCGCTCTCCCGACTCGCCCCCGAGCCGATGAAGGTCATCCTCAACTGGGGCCGCCGTTATTCGCTCTGGGTCTTCAACTTCGGCCTCGCCTGCTGCGCGATCGAGTTCATCGCCGCGTCGATGGCCCGCCACGACTTCATCCGCCTCGGTGTCATCCCCTTCGCGCCGGGGCCGCGCCAGGCCGACCTGATGGTCGTCTCCGGCACGGTCACGGACAAGATGGCGCCCGCGGTGAAGCGCCTGTACGAGCAGATGCCCGAGCCGAAGTACGTCATCTCGTTCGGCGCGTGCAGCAACTGCGGCGGCCCGTACTGGGACTCCTACTCCGTCACCAAGGGCGTCGACCAGATCATCCCGGTCGACGTCTACGTTCCCGGCTGCCCGCCGCGGCCCGAGGCGCTGCTCCAGGGGGTCCTGAAGCTCCAGGAGAAGATCGCGCGGGAGTCGCTGGGGGAGCGGTACGGGGCGGGCGAGCGGGGCGCCCCGGGCACGCGGGGCGCGTCGGTGGCGGCGCTGCGGAGCGGATTGGTGAAGCCGCCGACGCCGGGGGAGCCCGGTGCGGCGACGTCCGGCGAGGGGGAGGACCGGTGACCGCGGTCGGCTGGCTCCCCGCCGACGTCGAGGAGCTGTTCGGTACGGAGGCCACGGCCGAGGAGTCGTACGACGTCCTGACCGTCGACGTCCCGCCGGCCTCCTGGATTCCCGTCCTGGAGGCCGCCCGTGACCGGCTCGGCTGCACGTACTTCGACTGGCTGAGCGCGGTCGACGAGCCCGGCACGGGCTTGTGCGTCACCGCGCACGTCGTCGCCCTCTCCCCGGTACGCCGCCTGCTGCTGCGGACGACGGTCCCGCACGAGGCCCCGACGCTGCCCTCCGCCGTGGACGTCTACGCGGGGGCCGCCTGGCACGAGCGCGAGACGTACGAGATGTTCGGCGTCGACTTCACCGGCCACCCGGCCCTGGACCACCTGCTCCTGCCGGACAACTTCGAGGGCCACCCGCTGCGCAAGGACTTCGTCCTCGCCGCCCGCGTCGCCAAGGCCTGGCCGGGCGCCAAGGAGCCCGGGGAGCCCGCGGCGGGTGCCGAGCACGGCGGCCCGAAGCGCCGCCAGATGCTTCCCCCGGGCGTCCCCGACCCGAACGAATGGGGTCCCCTGAAGGGCCGGCTCCCCCCGGCTCCGTCCCGTCCGGCCCGCGGCGCGGGCCGGGCGGCCGCCGGCACGGGGCGCACCCCCGGCGAACGCCCGGTGCGCCGCACCCGTACGGCGGCGCAGGGCTCGGCGAGCCAGTCCGCCCCGGCAGGAACCGAGGGCGGCTCCGAGGACCGGACCTCACCGCCGCCGCGCCGCACCCGCTCGGCCGCCGAGGGTTCCGCGAGCCAGCGGGCCGGCCGGGCCGCCCCCGAAGCGCCGGCCGCCGACACCGCGGCACAGCCCGAAACGGTCACGCCGACCACCCCGACCGCGCCTCCCGTCCGTCCCGCGCGGCCCCCGCGTCGTGCCCGCAGCGCGAGCGAGGGTTCGGCGTCCCAGCGTGCCGAGGCGTCGCCGCCGGAGCCCACCGGAACAGAGGCGCCGGACGAGTCCGGGGCGTCGGGCACCGAGCCCGCTGCCGCACCGCGCAGCCCGGACGCCCCCTGGCACCACGCCCGTCCCGCCTTCACCCGACCCGGACGCGCCCCCGAGCCCCGACCCGGACGCGACCCCGGCCCCGACCCGGAACCGAAATCGGAATCGGGCCCCCCGGCCCCCGAGGACCCCGACCCCTCAGGAGGTTCGTAGTGAACGACGTACTCGACGTCGCCCTGCGACTCCTGGTCGTCTTCGTCGTCTTCCTCACCTTCCCCCTGATCGTCGGGCAGACCGAGCACAAGGTGATGGCCCACATGCAGGGCCGGCTGGGCCCGATGTACGCGGGTGGCTTCCACGGCTGGGCCCAGCTCATCGCCGACGGCGTGAAGTTCGCGCAGAAGGAGGACGTGGTCCCGACCGGTGCGGACCGCCGTGTCTTCCAACTCGCCCCGGCCGTCGCCCTCCTGCCGTACCTGCTGGTCCTGCTCGCCATCCCGATCGGGCCGGGTGAGGGCGCCGTCGGGCAGGTGCTGGACGCGGGCGTGTTCTTCGTGCTCGCGGTGATGGGCGTCGGCGTCCTCGGCTCGCTCATGGCCGGGTGGGCCTCCGCCAACAAGTACTCCCTCCTCGGCGGCCTGCGTACCGCCGCTCAACTCCTCGCCTACGAACTGCCGATGCTGCTCGCCGCCGCCTCGGTGGCGATGGCGGCCGGCACCGTCTCGCTCGTCGGTATCCTCGACGCCTTCGCGTGGTGGTGGCTGCCCTGGCAGATCGTCGGCGCGATCGTCTTCTTCGTCGCCGGCCTCGCCGAACTCCAGCGTCCGCCCTTCGACATGCCCGTCGCCGACTCGGAGATCATCTTCGGGGCGTACACCGAGTACACCGGCCTGCGGTTCGCGCTCTTCCTGCTCGCCGAGTACGCCGGGATCGTCGTCCTGTGCGCCCTGACCACCGTCCTCTTCCTGGGCGGCTGGCACGGGCCGTGGGGCGCCGACGGCCTCGGCTGGGTCTGGACCCTGCTGAAGACCGCGGTCCTCGCCTTCGTCGTCATCTGGCTCCGTGTCACCTATCCCCGGCTGCGCGAGGACCAGTTGCAGAAACTCTCCTGGACCCTCCTCGTCCCCCTCGCCCTCGCCCAGATCGCCCTCACCGGCGTCGTCAAGGTGGTGATCTCCTAGCCATGGCTCCCCTTCCTGGCTTCTCCGGCTTCCCCGGCTCCGGCCTGGCCAAGGGCCTCGCCGTCACCCTGCGGACGATGACGAAGAAGTCCGTCACCGGCCAGTACCCGGACACCCAGCCCGACCTCGCGCCCCGCACCCGCGGTGTGATCGGTCTGTTCGAGGAGAACTGCACGGTCTGCATGCTGTGCGCCCGCGAGTGCCCGGACTGGTGCATCTACATCGACTCCCACAAGGAGACCGTCCCGGCGACGACGCCCGGTGGCCGTGACCGCAGCCGCAACGTCCTCGACCGCTTCGCCATCGACTTCTCCTTGTGCATGTACTGCGGTATCTGCATCGAGGTCTGTCCTTTCGACGCCCTGTTCTGGTCGCCCGAGTTCGAGTACGCCGAGACCGACATCCGCGAACTCACCCACGAACGCGACAAGCTCCGTGAGTGGATGTGGACGGTCCCGGCCCCGCCGGCCCTCGACCCCGCCGCCGAGGAACCGAAGGAACTCGCCGCCGCCCGCAAGACGGCCGACAAACTGGCCGCCACCCAGGCCGTAGCGGAGACCGATCCGCAGACCGGGCCGCCGACCGCCGGCCCGACCGAGCCGAAGGGGGAGGAGCCGTGACCCTCGCCGCAGCCGCCGGCACGGCCCCGCAGGGTTTCCTCTCCCCGACCGGTGTGGAGATCGCCTTCCTCCTCGTCGGCCTGGTCACCTTCGGCGCCGCCGTCGTCACCGTCACCACCAGGCAGCTGGTGCACGCCGCCCTGTGGCTGGTGGTGGCCCTGGGGGGACTCGCCGTCGAATACCTCCTGCTCACGGCCGAGTTCATCGCCTGGGTGCAGGTCCTCATCTACGTGGGTTCGGTCATCGTCCTCCTGCTGTTCGGTCTGATGCTCACCAGAGCCCCCATCGGCCGCTCCCCGGACGCCGACTCCGGCAACCGCTGGGTCGCCCTCGCCGTGGCCGTCGCCGCCGCTGCCGCCCTGGTCTGGGTCGTCGTCGACGCCTTCCGCACCACCTGGATCGAGCTGGACGGTGCGCCCGCAGGCTCCCCCGATGTGACGGGCGCGAGCCTCTTCCAGCACTGGGTCCTCCCCTTCGAGGCCCTCTCCGTCCTCCTCCTGGCCGCCCTCGTCGGCGCGATCGTCCTCTCCCGCAGGGCGAAGGCGGGCACCCCGGGCGACACGGAGGGGGGCCGCTGATGCACCTCGCCTATCCCGCCGTACTGTCCGCCCTCCTGTTCTGCACCGGCCTGTACGGAGTCCTCGCCCGCCGCAACGCGATCCTGGTCCTCATGTCGGTCGAGCTGATGCTCAACGCCGTCAACCTGAACCTGGTCGCCTTCGACGTCTGGCTCAGCAAGGCCGCCGAGGAGACCCTGCACTCCGGTCAGGCCCTCGCCCTGTTCACCATCGCCATCGCCGCCGCCGAGATCGGCATCGGTCTGGCGATCGTCCTCGCCGTCCACCGCAGCCGCGGGACCGCGGACATCGACAAGCTCCGCGACACCGCCGAGGGCCACGACCCCGACGACCCCGACAGCGACGCCGACGCCCCCACGACCCGGGCGGCCGTCACGAAGGCTGAGGCCACCGCGTGACCACGACCACCCTCGCCGTCCTCGTCCCCCTCCTTCCCTTCCTCGGCGCGATCGCCGGACTGCTCCTGGGCCGCACGGCCCCCGGTTTCGTCCGCCCGCTCGCCGTCCTGCCGACCGTCGCCTCCCTCGTGCTGGCCGCCGCGGTCGCCGCGCGCCAGGGGGGCGACGGGGCCGTCGACGCCGTCACCGAGCTGACCCCCACCGGTTCGGTCCCCATCGAACTCGCCCTGTACGTCGACGGCTTCGCCGCCCTCACCGCCGTGCTCGTCGGTGTCGTCGCCACCTGCGTGCAGATCTACTCGACCGGCTACCTCCGCGACGACCCGCGCTATCCCTCCTACGCGGCTCTCGTCTCCCTGTTCACCTCCGCGATGCTCCTCGTCGTCTACTCCGGCGACCTGATGGTGCTGCTGGTCGGCTGGGAAGTCATGGGCATCTGCTCCTACTTCCTGGTCGGCCACTACTGGGAGACCCCCGAGGCCCGCGCCGCCTCCCTCAAGGCATTCCTGGTCACCAAGCTCGGCGACGTCCCCTTCCTCATTGGCCTGTTCGCCCTGGCCACCGACGCCGGGTCGTTCCGCATCACCCGCATCCTCGGCGCTGTCGCGAACGGCGGCATCGAACACCCCACGCTGATCGCCCTGCTGCTCCTGGCGGGCGTGGCCGGCAAGTCGGCGCAGTTCCCGCTGCACACCTGGCTCCCCGACGCGATGGCGGGCCCGACCCCCGTCTCGGCGCTGATCCACGCCGCGACGATGGTCGCCGCCGGTGTCTACTTCGTCGCCCGTCTCCTCCCGCTCTTCGAGGCATCCCGGGCCGCGATGACCGTCCTCGCCGTCATGGCCGCCGTCACCATGGCGGGGTCGGCGCTCGCCGCTCTCGCCCAGGACGACATCAAACGGGTCCTCGCCTACTCGACAATCGGTCAACTCGGCTACATGACCGGCGCACTCGCCCTCGGCGACCGCGGAGCCGCCGTCTTCCACCTCCTGTCCCACGGCGCCTTCAAGGCGCTCCTGTTCCTCGCCGCCGGCGTGATCATCCACGCCGCAGGCACCAACTCGCTGGCAGCCATGTCCCGCATGAGCCACCTGCGCGACCGCGTCCCGGACGCCTACTGGACGATGACCGTGGCGCTCCTCGCGCTCGCCGCGATCCCGCCGTTCAGCGGCTTCTTCTCCAAGGAGGCCGTCCTCGGAGCCGCCGAGCACGTCGTCACCGGCCACACCGAGCAGGCCTCCGCCGCCGCGGGCTGGATCGTCCTCCTCGCCGGCCTGGCCACCGCCCTGCTCACCGCGGCGTACGCGGTGCGCCTGTGGCTGCTGGCCTTCCGCGGGCACGGCACCGAGGCCCCCGACCACGGCAGGCAGCCCCTCACCATGACCGCCGTGCTGTGGGTGCTCGCCGTCCCGTCCCTCGCGCTCGGCGGCTTCGCCTTCCGCGCACTGCCCGACTGGTTCGACGGCCACGACCTGACCCCGACCCTCACCACCTCCGTGCTCGGTACGGGCGTGGCCCTGGTCGGCGGCATCGTCACCTATGCCACCTGGCGCCACACGACCGCACACGCCGCCCGCATCCCCCTCGGTGCCGTCGCCGCCCACCCGCACGGCGACGCCGGGCAGGTCGAGGCGGAGGCCGTCGCCAGTCACGAACCCGCCTACGGGGACATCGCGTACGCACCGGACCCGTCGGACCCCGGACGGCTGCTGCTAGGCCCGCTGCACCGCCACGCGGCCGCCGGCTTCCACCTCGACGCCGTGTACACGACCCTCTTCGTCCGCCCCGTCCAGGCCGCGGCCTCTCTCGTCCGGTTCCTCGACCGTGAGGTCGTCGACACCTATGTACGTGGCGCGGGAACGCTGCCCCGGTGGCTCGGGACCGCCGTACGACGCGCCCAGACCGGCAATCTGCAGACCTATGTGAGCGCGCTGCTCGCCGGCACCGTCGTCCTCGCGGTCGCCGTCGTCCTCGCGGCGACGGGAGCGTGAGCAGACGTGATCGATATCAGCGAGTCCGTGATGCAGTTCCTTCTGGCGTTCCTCGTCGTCGGCCCGCTCCTCGGGGCCGCCGCCGCTCTCCTGCCGGCTCCGCCCGGACTCAAGGGCACATCACCCGACCAGGCCGTGCTCCGGCACGGCGTGACGGTCACCGGCGCCGTCCTCATCGCGGCGATCGTCCTCGCGCTCGGCTTCGACCACGACCAGCCGTCGAAGATGCAGGCCACGACCGACATCACCTGGATCCCCGCACTTGACGTACGGATCCACCTCGGCACCGACGGCATCTCCCTCCCCCTCCTGGTCCTGACCGCGCTGCTGACCTTCCTCAGCGCGCTGTACACCTACTTCAAACCGCCCACGGGCCCGTCCCCGAAGGCGTTCGTCGCCCTGCTGCTCGTCCTCGAATCCGGCACCCTCGCGGCCTTCGCCGTCCTGGACCTGATCCTGTTCTTCCTCGCCTTCGAGATGGTCCTGGTCCCGATGTACTTCCTCATCGCCCGCTGGGGCGGCGAGGGCCGGGCCGAGGCCGCCTGGAAATTCATCCTCTACACGCTGCTCGGCTCCGTGGTCATGCTGCTCGGCCTGCTCCTGATCGGAATCAAGGCGGGCACATTCGACATGGTGGCACTCGCCACTGACAACGGCCGGTCACTGACCGTATCCGTGCAGGTCATCGCCGTTCTGGCGATCGGGATCGGGCTCGCGGTCAAGACCCCGATGTGGCCGCTGCACAGCTGGCTGCCCGACGCCCACACCGCCGCCCCCACCGTCGGCTCGGTCCTGCTGGCCGGCGTCCTGTTGAAGATGGGCACATACGGGTTCGTACGGATCCTGCTCCCCGTCGCACCGGACGGTTTCCGCACCTTCGCGCCCTACCTCGGCGCCTTCGCCGTCGTCGGCGTCATCTACGGGTCCCTCGCCTGCCTGGCCCTCGCCAAGGAAGGCGCCAAGGGCGACCTCAAACGCCTCATCGCCTACTCCTCCGTCGGCCACATGGGCTTCGTCCTCCTCGGCATCGCCACCATGACCCCGACCGGTGTCAACGGCGCCCTGTTCGCCAACATCGCCCACGGCCTCGTCACCGGCCTGCTCTTCTTCCTGGTCGGCGCCCTCAAGGAGCGCACCGGCACCGTCGACCTCGACACCTTGGCCCGCCCGTCGTCCGACCGGCGCGCCCCAGCGGCCGGCGCCGCCCTCTACGGCAGGGCACCGCGCCTCGGCGGACTGCTCGCCTTCGGCGCCGTCGCCTCCCTCGGCCTGCCCGGCCTCGCCGGATTCTGGGGCGAGATGCTGGCCCTCTTCGGCGCCTTCGAACCCGCCGCCGGGCTCAGCCGCCCCGCCTTCCTCACCTTCATGTCGATCGGTGCCTTCGGCACCCTGCTGACCGCCGCGTACCTGCTGATCGTGGTCCGCAGGGTCTGCATGGGCGCCAAGCCGCAGCACGCCCCGGCCCTCCCCGACGTCCGCGGCTACGAGTTCGCGTCCTGGACCCCGCTCGTCGTCCTCACCGTCGTCACCGGACTGTGGCCCGGCGCTCTGATCGGGCTGACCGACCCGGCCGTGCAGCAGCTCCTCGCAGGAGGCACCCGATGAGCTCCCTCGCCCAGTCCGTCGACTGGCTGGCCATCGCACCGCCCACCATCGCGGCCGTCGTCGGACTCGTCGTCCTCGTCACCGACCTGTTCGTCAGCGGGGCCAGGAAACAGATGCTCGGCGGGCTCGCGGTCGCCGGACTCGCCGCCGCCACGCTCATGCTGCTGCCCCTCCTCGACGCCGACCGCAGCACGTTCTGTCTGGTCGGCGATCCCGGAGTGTGCAGCTACACCGCCGACCGCTTCACCCTCGTCATCCAGTTCCTGGTGCTCGGCGGCGCGCTCCTGACCGCCCTCCTGTCGGCCACCGTCCTCAAGGACGCCGACAAGCGGCTCCCCGAGGGCGAGTACTGGTTCCTGCTCCTGTCCTCCGCCGCGGGCGCCGCCCTCCTGCCCGCCGCCCGTGACCTCGCGACCCTCGTCGTCGCCCTGGAGGTCGCCTCCCTGCCCGCCTTCGCCCTGGTCGGCCTCCGCCACGGCAACCGGAAATCGTCCGAAGCGGCCCTGAAGTTCTTCCTGTCCTCCGTCACCGCCACCGCGGTCAGCCTCCTCGGCATCAGCTTCCTCTACGCCGCCACCGGGACCCTCCACCTCACCCTGGTCGCCGAGCGCGTCCAGACCGTCGACGGACAGCTCCACACGCTCGCCCAGACCGGCGTCGTCCTCACCCTCATCGGCTTCGCCTTCAAGACGGCCGCCGTCCCCTTCCACTTCTGGGTGCCCGACACCTACGTCGGAGCCCCCCTGCCCATCGCCGCCTACCTGTCCGTCATCGGCAAGGCGGTCGGCTTCACCGGCCTGATCCTCGTCACCGTCGTCGCCCTCCCGTCGTACGCCGACGTCTGGGGCCCGGCGCTCGCCGTGCTGGCCGCCCTCACCATGACCGTCGGCAACGTCGGCGCCCTCAGACAGCAGGCCACGCGCGCGTACAGCGCGGTACGCCTCCTCGCCTGGTCCTCCGTCGGCCAGGCCGGCTACCTCCTCGTACCGATCGCCGCCGCCGCGTACTCCGGCGACGCCGAGAAGTCGATCGGCTCCACGCTCGCCTACGCCCTCATGTACGGCGCGGTGAACCTCGGAACCTTCGCCGTCGCAGCCCTCGTCGGCCGCACGCGTTCCCTCAACCGGGTCTCCGACTACCGCGGCCTGTACGCCGCCGCCCCGCTCACCGCCCTGCTCCTGGCCTTCTTCCTGCTGTGCCTCGCCGGACTCCCGCCCGGCATCATCGGCCTCTTCGCCAAGGTCACCGTCTTCTCCGCGGCCGTCGACGCCGGACTCGGCTGGCTCGCCGTCGTCATGGCCGTCAACGTCGTCATCGCCCTGGTCTACTACCTCCAGTGGACGGCACTGCTGTTCCGCGCCCCCGAGGGCGAACCGACCGAGCACCGCTTCCCGGTCCCGCTCACCGCCGCGATCACCCTCACCGGAGTCCTCGGCATCGCACTGTCCGGCGCGCCCCAGCTGATCCTGCGCCTCACCGACACCAGCCTCTTCTGACGCTCCGGGCGCCCGGAGACCGCCGGTTTCGGCCACCGGGCCGAGCGGCGAGTACGGCGTCACAGCCGTCGTCACAGTCGCCGTCACCCGGACGGTTTACACGCGCCACCGCGTGCACAAGGGAACTAGAGCCCCCCGCCTGGCGTTGACGAATACGGGAGGGTCCACTGGACGTGAGGCCAGGACACCCGGGGCCCTCGCAGGTCAGAAGGAAGATCAGCGAACCGGGGTCCCCCCGCCGCACGACTTGGAGGACGCAGCGTGCACCGCCGGCACAACGGGCTCAGGACCGCGGTTCTCCTCGGGGGACTGTCCGCGCTCATCATCGTCATCGGCAGCTTCTTCGGCCGCATGGGGCTCGTTGTCGCCGTCGTGATCGCCCTGGGCACCAACGCCTACGCGTACTGGAACAGCGACAAGCTCGCCTTGCGAGCGATGCGCGCCCGCCCGGTGAGCGAGTTCGAGGCCCCGGGGCTGTACCGCATGGTCCGCGAGCTCTCCACCCAGGCCCGCCAGCCCATGCCACGCCTGTACATCTCCCCGACCGAGGCGCCGAACGCGTTCGCCACCGGCCGCAACCCGCGCAACGCCGCCGTGTGCTGCACCGAAGGCATCCTGCGCCTGCTGGACGAGCGTGAACTGCGCGGCGTCATCGGCCACGAACTCAGCCACGTCCACAACCGCGACATCCTGATCTCCTCGGTCGCCGGAGCCCTGGCCTCCGTGATCATGTTCCTGGTCAACTTCGCCTGGCTGATCCCCATCGGCCGCTCCGACGACGACGACGGCCCCGGCCTCCTCGGCATGCTGCTGATCATGATCCTGGGCCCGCTCGCCGCCTCCCTCATCCAACTGGCCATCAGCCGCTCCAGAGAGTACGAGGCCGACGCCTCCGGCGCCCAGCTGACCGGTGACCCCCTCGCCCTCGCCAGCGCACTGCGCAAACTGGAACTGGGCACCAAACAGCTTCCCCTGCCGCCCGAGCCCCGCATCGAGACGGCCAGCCACATGATGATCGCGAACCCGTTCCGCCCGGGGCAGGGAATCACGAAGATGTTCTCCACCCATCCGCCCATGACCGAACGCATCGCCCGACTCGAGAAGATGGCAGGTCGCCCGCAGTGAAGACCATCCTGAACATCATTTGGCTCGTTCTGAGCGGCTTCTGGCTGTTCCTCGCCTACCTGCTTGCGGGCGTCCTCCTGTGCATCACGATCATCGGCATCCCGTTCGGCATCGCCGCTTTCCGGATCGGTGTCTACGCCCTCTGGCCCTTCGGGTACACGGCGGTCGAGCGCCGGGACGCGGGCGCTCCCTCCTGCATCGGGAACGTGCTGTGGCTGGTGCTCGCCGGCTGGTGGCTGGCCCTCGGCCACATCGCCACCGGTATCGCCCTGTGCGTGACGATCATCGGCATCCCGCTGGGCATCGCCAACTTCAAGCTGATCCCCGTCTCGTTGCTCCCGCTGGGCCGCGAGATCGTACGGACCGACCAGCCGTTCTCGGCCCGCCTGTAGAACGGTGGAGCGGTACGGCGGGAGCGCCGGACGAGAAACCGAACCGGATTTCCACCTGGTTTTTGGGCAGGGCGCCCGTTGCTTCGGGGCCGGGGTGGATGTCCGCTTCCACAGGGTGGGTCGGGGAGGCCGCATTTTTTCCGGGTGATGTGGCGTTGTGCCCTCGACGGTGCCAGGGGCAACCTCGGGCAGGTGTGGCGGTCTGGGAGTGAAGGCGTCATTGGCGGATGGTGACGTAGCCGGTCGCTCGTTCGGGTGAGCCTGACCGGATGCGCAGAGCGGGGCGGGTGGCGGGGCTAGGTTCGGCGGCATGTCACGTTTCCGGATGTACCCGACTGCCGCGCAGGAGCAGCGGATGCTGCTGCACTGCGCGCACGCCCGGTACGTGTGGAACCTGACCGTCGAGCAGCACGCGCACTGGCGGCCGGGCCGCAGCTCCGCGCCCGGGTTCGCCGAGCAGTGCCGTCAGCTCACCGAGGCCCGGCGGGACAACGCCTGGCTGCGTGCCGGGAACGCGGAGGTGCAGCAGCAGGCCTTGAAGGACTTCGCCGGGGCCAAGGCCGCCCGGTTCGCTTACGGGTTCGGCGAGCCGACCTGGCGCAGGAAACACGTGCACGAGGGCTTCCGGGTGATCGGCACCGACCGGATCCCGGAGGTCGGGCCGGACGGTTCACCAAAGCTGAACACCAAGACCGGCAGGCAGGTCATGGGCCGGTCGGTGGTGGTGCAGAAGCTCAACCGCCGGTGGGCGCGGGTGAAGGTGCCCGGCTGCGGCTGGGTCCGCTTCCGCCTCACCCGCGCCGGGCTGCCGGTGGCGAAGACGTTCCGGGTCACCTTCCGCAACTACCAGTGGCACATCGCCTTCGCCGTGATCCCCGAACCGGTCGAGGCGCCCGGCACGGACAGCATCGTCGGCATCGACCGGGGCGTGACGATCACCGCCGCCTTGTCCGACGGGCAGAAGCTGAACTGCCCGCGGCTCACCACCCGGGAGCGGGCCCGGGTCCGCAAGCACCAGCGCCGCGCGGCCCGCGCCCCGAAGGGCAGTGACCGCAAGCGGGACGAGTACGCGAAGGTGGCCAGGATCAAGGCCCGGGAGGCGGCCAGGCGCAAGGACTGGTGCGAGAAGACCTCGACCGTGCTCGCCCGCACCTACGGCCTGATCCGGTTCGAGAAACTGCACATCACCACTATGACCCGCTCGGCGAAGGGGACCGTCGGACAGCCGGGCACGCGGGTGCGGCAGAAGGCCGGGCTGAACCGGGTGATCCTCGCCCAGGGCTGGGGCCTGCTGCGCCGTCGCACGCAGGACAAGGCCCCGGGCCGGGTCGAGGACGTGCCCGCCCCGTACACCTCGTTGCGGTGCAGTGCCTGCGGCTGGATCGAGAAGGACTCGCGCAAGAGCCAAGCCGAGTTCGTCTGCATTTCCTGCGGGTTCGGCTGCAACGCGGATGAGAACGCAGCGGTCAACGCCGCGGCAGGACAGGGCGGGATACCCCGCCCCCGGCGGGCAGCCGGTGCCGGAGGGGTGACAGCGGCCACCGGCCGTTCGAGCGCCCGTGAACCTCAACCCATCCGGGTTGGAATCCCCCTCCTTAGGAGGGGGAGGATGTCAAATAGGAGGGGGAGGATGTCAAAACCCGGAGGTTGTCCACAGGCCGCCCCGGATGTCAGTGCCGGCCCCCATGATGAACGCATGACCGAGCACGAGCAGTTGCTGACACAAGTGGCGGCCAAGGCCCGCGAGACCCGCCCGTGGGGCCGGCCCACCCTCCCCGAGCCCGTGGACGCGGTCATACTGGCCCGAGCCGAAGCCGCCCTCGGATTCGAGCTGCCCCCACTGCTCGCCGAACTCTACCTACGGACGGCGGACGGCGGATTCGGCCCCGAGTACGGCCTGCTGCCCCTGCTCGAAGGCCCGCCGTCCGACGAACCCGCCGCCGTGGCCCAGTACCTGGCCAACCGCGAGAGCGGCCGCGAGGATCCCGACTGGCCCTGGCCCGAGGGCGTGCTGCCGATATCCCACTGGGGCTGCGGGATGTACGCGTGTGTGGACTGCCGTTCCCCGCAGGCCACCGTCCTCCTCTTCGAGCCCAATGCGGACGACCCCGACCATGCCTGGTTCGTCGATGCCCCGGGCCTCGCGGACTGGCTCCGCTCCTGGATCGACGGCACGGGCTGGTACGAGGAGGAGAACGAGGGGACGGACCTCGCCCTGTGGGCCGACTACTCCCACCGTGTGACGGCGGCGCACACGTCCTGAGCGACTCCGGCCGACCGCGGGGCGGTGGTCACTGCTCTACTCGCTGTACTCGCTGTACCCGCCCTGCTCGTGGTGCCCTACCGCCCGGAGGCCTCCCACCCACGCCACCGCCGCACCCCGTAGGCCGCCGCACCCAACGCCAGCACTCCCGCGCCGACGGCCACGGAGACCCCGGGCAGTGAGAACGCCAGGACCAGGCACCCGGCCAGTCCGAGAGCAGGCAGCACTCGGGCCGCCGGCTCCGGCCGAAGAGTCCAGGCCGACGCGTTGGCCACCGCGTAGTACGCCAGCACCCCGAAGGAGGAGAACCCGATCGCACCCCGCAGATCCACCGTCACGGCCAGGACGGCGACCACCACCCCCACGGCCAGCTCCGCCCGGTGCGGCACCTGGAACCGAGGATGGACGGCGGCCAGGGCGCCCGGCAGATGCCGGTCCCGGGCCATGGCCAGTGTGGTCCGCGAGACGCCCAGGATCAGGGCGAGCAGCGACCCCAGTGCGGCCGCGGCCGCCCCCACCCGCACCACCGGCGCCAGTTCCGCGGCCCCGGCCGCCCGCACCGCGTCGGCCAGCGGCGCACCGGCGTCACCCAGTCCCTCCGCCCCCAGCACCGAAAGGACGGCGATCGCGACAGCCACGTACACGACCAGTGCGATACCCAGCGCCAGCGGGATCGCACGCGGGATGGTGCGCGCCGGGTCCCGCACCTCCTCACCGAGGGTCGCGATCCGGGCGTACCCGGCGAAGGCGAAGAACAGCAGGCCGGCCGCCTGGAGCACCCCGCCCACGCCGCCCGACGCCCCGACGGTCAGGCGCCCGGCATTGGCCTGCCCCGAAGTCAGGGACACGACGACCACGAAAGCGAGGACAGCCAGGACCACGGTCACGATCACCCGGGTCAGCCACGCCGACTTCTGCACACCGCCGTAGTTCACCGCGGTCAGCGCTACGACGGCGGCGACCGCCACGGCGTGAGCCTGGCCCGGCCAGACGTACGCGCCGACGGTGAGCGCCATCGCCGCGCAGGAGGCGGTCTTCCCGACCACGAACGCCCAGCCCGCGAGATAGCCCCAGAATTCCCCCAGCCGTTCCCGCCCGTAGACGTAGGTGCCGCCGGAGGCCGGATACAGGGCGGCGAGGCGGGCCGACGACGTGGCGTTGCAGTAGGCGACCACGGCGGCGAGCGCGAGCCCGAGGAGCAACCCGGATCCGGCTGCCTGTGCGGCGGGCGCCAGGGCGGCGAAGATCCCGGCCCCCACCATGGAGCCGAGACCGATGACGACGGCGTCGCCCACGCCGAGTGTGCGGCGCAGTTCGGAACCGGAGCGGGTGGTCATGGGGCCGCACCCTACTGACCACAGCAACCGTCACATGTATGCGCGTCGTCCTACGTACCAAGACAGCACGAACACCTGGACCGGAAGCACCGGTCGGGGCAGGTGAGAGCACGGCGCGAAAGGGCAGGGTTCACGGTATGACGATCATCAGCTGGATCATTCTGGGACTGTTGGCCGGAGCGATCGCGAAGTTCCTGCTGCCGGGTCGCGATCCGGGCGGCTTCATCGGCACGACCCTGATCGGCGTCGCCGGTGCGTTCATCGGTGGCTGGATATCGGCCCGTTGGCTCGACCACCCGATCACCAAGGACTTCTACGACGGCGCCACCTGGGCCGCCGCGATCGGCGGATCACTGGTCCTCCTGGTCGCGTACCGCCTCCTGTTCGGCCACTCACGCAACTGACCGCGCTCCGGAATCCCGGCCGACGGACGAGGAGGGCGGGCGCACCGAGGCGCCCGCCCTCCTCACACACGCGGTGCGCGAGGCGCACGCGTCGACCACGGACGTCACCGGCGAGAGCCCGCACCCATCCCCACGCCCATGGCCCTTCCGCCTAGCGGTAGTTGACGAACTGCAGGGCGAAGTCGAAGTCCTGCCCCTTGAGCAGGGCGATGACGGCCTGCAGGTCGTCACGGCTCTTGGAGCTGACCCGCAGTTCCTCGCCCTGCACCTGGGCCTTCACACCCTTGGGGCCCTCGTCGCGGATGAGCTTCGCCACCTTCTTCGCGTTCTCCTGGGAGATGCCCTCCTGGATCGACGCGAAGATCTTGTACTCCTTGCCCGAGAGCTGCGGCTCGCCGGCGTCCAGGGCCTTCAGCGAGATGCCCCGCTTGATCAGCTTGGACTGGAAGACGTCGAGGACAGCCTTCACCCGGTCCTCGGAGTTCGCCTCCAGGAGGATCTTCTCCCCGGACCACGAGATCGAGGCACCCACGCCCTTGAAGTCGTAGCGCTGCGAGATCTCCTTGGCGGCCTGGTTGAGGGCGTTGTCGACCTCCTGCCGCTCGACCTTCGAGACGATGTCGAAACTGGAGTCGGCCATGTCCTGTGGCTCCTTGTATCAGGGTCCGTATCGGGCCGCGATCGGGCTGCGACCCGGATGCGTACCGGCTACCGGCATACGTGGGCGGCCCTCGGGCCCGGCATCGGTCCCGGGCCGCCATCCGCACAAGCCTAGTCACCCCCCGGGCCTCCGGGCGGCGATCAATCGGGTGGCGAAGCACCCCTGCTCATCAGGTATCGTTTACGTCGTTGCCACGGAGCGCCACCGCAAGGCGGTTCGGGGCGGCAATCTTGGCGGTGTGCCCGAGCGGCCAAAGGGAGCAGACTGTAAATCTGCCGGCTCAGCCTTCCCAGGTTCGAATCCTGGCGCCGCCACAAGGGGAGACCCCCTCCGGACTGCGGAAACGCGGTGTGGAGGGGGTCTTCGGCTTACGGGGTGTGCTGTGGGGCGAGGGGCGGGGGACACTGGCGCCATGTCGTCCCGTCGTAGGCAGTGCCCCGAGTGCCGTCGTGAGATCGCCGTCGTGGCCGGGCGGTACGCGCGTCACGATCCGCCCGGCGCCCGGGGGAGCGGGGAACTCACCTCGTGCGTGGGGTCCCGTCGACACGCCGGGCTCGGCGCCGAGCAGCCCGCGCTGGACGGGTACGTCGTACCGGATTTCCCGGGACAGATGCCTCTGTTCTAGCCGCCCCGGGAAGCCTTCCAGTGGCTGAGTGGCTGAGTGGCTCAGTTGCCCGCGACCGACTTCACCGCCACCGAGACCGGCACGGACCCGCTGATCAGTTCCAGGGTCAGGCCCGTTGTCGCGGAGTTCTCCACCAGCTCGGCCAGGACGGCGGCCACGTCGTCCCGGGGGACCGGGCCGCGGCCGGTGTGGGCCTCCAGACGGACCAGGCCGGTGCCTGCTTCGTCGGTGAGCATGCCGGGGCGCAGGATCGTCCAGTCGAGGGCGTCCAGACCGCGTACATACGCGTCGGCCTCGCCCTTCGCGCGCTGGTACACGTCGAAGACCTCATCCCCCTCGTGGGCGGGGTCCGCGCCCATGGACGAGACGACCACGAACCGCCGTACGCCCGCACGGACCGCGGCGTCGGCGAAGAGGACCGCCGCGGCCTTGTCCACCGTCTCCTTGCGTGCCGCGCCACTGCCCGGACCGGCGCCCGCGGCGAACACCGCGGCGTCCGCGCCCCGGAGTTGCTCCGCGACCTCCTCCACCGACGCCGACTCCAGGTCGAGTACGACCGGTTCGGCGCCGAGTTGCCGCAGCGCGTCGGCCTGTTCGGGCTTGCGGATGATGCCTGCCGCCTCGTCCCCGCGCGCGGCGAGCAACCGCTCCAGCCGCAGCGCGATCTGACCATGACCACCAGCGATGACAATGCGCATGTCTTCGACCGTACGCCGTGGCGATCGCATCCGCCCGCGACGTACCGAACACGACGTCCTGAACGCGCCGAGCCGAACGCGACGGGTCTACGACGTTTCGCCACGCCCCTGCCGGGGCAGCCCCCGCCCCGGCTCCGCGGGCGGTGTCGTCGTCGAACCGCAGTACTCGCGTACCGCGCTCGTGCGGGTCACCACGCGTCCCCGGTGCACCACGATCCGGCTGTACGCCAGTGACAGAGCCGCCGACAGCCGGTCGCCGCGGACCGCGAGGAGTTCGGCGGGGAAACCCGCCTCCACCCGTACCTCGGGGAGCCCCAGGGCCGCCCGTGCCGAGGTGCTCACCGCGTCGTAGGCGTCCTCGGGGGACAGTCCGTGACGGGAGGCCAGCAGGTACGCCGCCTCCAGCGGGTCGCCTCGGCCGACCGGGTTCGACACGTCCCGCAGGGCGCCGCTCCCGGCCGCCACCCGGACGCCCGCCGCGCGCAGCAGCCGTACGGGAGCCGTGCCCCGACGGTCGACGCCGCCGCAGCCGCCCTGCGGCAGGCACACCACGGTCACCCCGGCCGCCGCCAGTTGGTCCGCGGTCCGCGAGGCCGCTTCGGCGGGCAGCCGTCCGAGGCCGCCGCAGGGGCTGAGCGTCACCCCCGGTCGCAGCCCGCCCGCCATCGCCGCGAGCCGGGCCAGGCGGGCGGGGTCGGCGGTGTCGGTGTGCAGGTCGACCGGGACGCCGTGCTCGGCGGCGACCTCCAGGACCGCCTCCACGTACCCCGTGGGATCGGGGTCGACGTCCGGACAGCCGCCCACCACCGACGCGCCCATCTTCACCGCGTCCCGCAGCATCGCGAGCCCGTCCGCTCCGGCCGCTCCGGTCAGCACGCGCGGCATCGCCGCCGTCGTCAGCTCGGTCAGTCCGCGCAGCGCATGTTCGACCTGCAGCACGGCGGTCAGTGCGCCGAGCCCGGTCACGTCGTCCACGCGCACATGCGCCCGCAGTGCCGTCGCCCCGTGCCCGAGTTGGAGCAGCGCGGCCTCCGTCGCCCGGTGCCGGACGTCCTGGGGCTCGTAGGAGACGGGGCCGTCGGCGTCGGCGGAGAGGGCGGTGTCGGCGTGGCTGTGCGGCTCGACAGGGGCCGGGAGGAGCAGATGGCCGGCGAGATCGACCCGGGTGCCGCCCCCGCGGGCGCCGTCCACGGTCAGACTGCCGGCCGTACCGACCGCCTCGATGCGTCCGCCGCCCAGCCGTACGTCCACGGTCCGGCCGTCGGTGAGCCGCGCGCCGCACAGCAGGAGCGGCTCCGGGGCGGCCGGACCGGAGGGCGACGAGGGCGACGAGGGGGGCGGCGGCTGAGGCCGGCTGTCGGGCATCGCGCTCCTGGGGCTCGGACTGCGCGCGGTCGTCGCAGGATCACACAGAGAGAAGATCACGCAGAGTGAGTCGAGCCTAGGGCGGTGATCCGCCCCTCGCCGGGAGGAGCGCAATAGTCGTACCGGCATGGTCGAGTGGGAACTGCCTCGCTCCCGGGAAGGGTGCGCCACAGGGTGGGACAGGGGCCGCGAAACGGATTTGGGTGAACGGCGGCGGAGCGTGTAATGTCTTCATCGCTCGCCCCAATAGCTCAGTCGGCAGAGCGTCTCCATGGTAAGGAGAAGGTCAACGGTTCGATTCCGTTTTGGGGCTCTGGTGTGTGAGGTTCCCGCCGCGAGGCGGGGCCCGACCGCATCGCAGCGGTGTAGCTCAGTCGGTAGAGCAAGCGGCTCATAATCGCTGTGTCACCGGTTCAAGTCCGGTCACCGCTACACACAGTAGCCGATTGCGGGGTCGGTCCTTCGGTCGGCTACTCTTTCTGTGTTCATTCGTCTATCCGTTCGTCAAGGAGCACTCACGTGGCTGCCACCGACGTCCGCCCGAAGATCACGCTGGCCTGCGTGGAGTGCAAGGAGCGGAACTACATCACCAAGAAGAACCGGCGTAACAACCCGGACCGTCTTGAGATGAAGAAGCACTGCCCGCGTTGCAATGCGCACACCGCGCACCGCGAAACGCGATAAATCAGGCTCGTATGCGAGGCCGTCCCCGTGGTCAGGGGGCGGCCTCGCGTCGTTCTGCTCACCGGCCCACCATGGCCGTACCGGATTCAGGCCGACCAGGGCCGGACCAGACACAGGAGGTGCCGCGCGCATGGCGCTCGACCAGTCCTTCGTGGGGCGGAGCTACCCGCCCACCGATCCCTATGAGGTGGGCCGGGAGAAGATCCGCGAGTTCGCCGAAGCGGTGGGGGACGCCAACCCGGCGTACACGGACGTGGAGGCCGCCAAAGCGCTCGGCCACCCCGATGTGATCGCCCCGCCGACCTTTGTGTTCGCGATCACCTTCAAGGCCGCGGGCGAGGTCGTCGCCGATCCACGGCTCGGTCTGGACTACAGCAGGGTGGTGCACGGCGACCAGAAGTTCGCCTACCGCCGCCCGGTGCGCGCCGGAGACCGGCTCACCGTCACCTCGACCATCGAGGCGATCAAGTCGATGGCGGGCAACGACATCCTGGACATCCGCGGCGAGGTGCACGACGAGGCCGGCGAGCACGTCGTGACCGCCTGGACCAAGTTGGTGGCCCGTGCCGCCGAGGAGGCGTGAGCAGCATCATGACGGCGAAGATCTCCTACGCCGACGTCGAGGTCGGCACCGAGCTGCCCGCACAGACGTTTCCCGTGACCCGGGCCACCCTCGTCCAGTACGCGGGCGCCTCCGGCGACTTCAACCCCATTCACTGGAACGAGAAGTTCGCCAAGGAGGTCGGCCTGCCCGACGTCATCGGGCACGGCATGTTCACCATGGCCGAGGCGATCCGCGTGGTCACCGACTGGGTGGGCGACCCGGGTGCGGTCGTCGAGTACGGCGTTCGCTTCACCAAGCCGGTCGTCGTCCCCAACGACGAGCAGGGCGCCACCATCGAGGTCAGCGGCAAGGTCGCGGTCAAGCTCGACGACCACGATCGCACGGTCCGCGTCGACCTCACGGCGACCAGCGCCGGGCAGAAGGTGCTGGGGATGTCCCGGGCGGTCGTACGGCTCGCCTGACCCGCAGATCCCCAAGCCCCGCAGATCCCCGAGTAAGGGGCGTTCTCCATCGAAAGATCGAGAGATCGAGAGCGCCCCTTGCGTCGTCCTGGGGTGCCCGGTGCCAGGGGCCCGTCGTTTCGGTCCCTCCAGCCGCGTTTCACCTCTTGACGAAGTTAGTGATTGAGCACTAACTTCATTGCATGGCCAGGATGAGTGCGGAGGAGAGGCGCGAGAGCATCGTCCGCGTGGCGAGCGCCGAGTTCGCCCGCGGCGGTTACCACGGCACATCGACCGAGGCGATCGCCAAGCGGGTCGGTGTCTCGCAGCCGTACCTCTTCCGGCTCTTCCCGGGGAAGAAGGCCATCTTCCTGGCGGCGGCGGAACGCTGCGTGGCGGACACCATCCGCATGTTCACGGAGGCCTCCGAAGGGCTGGCGGGCGAAGAGGCCCTGCATGCCATGGCGAGCGCCTACACGCGGACCATCGCGGAACGCCCCGAGCTGCTGATGATGCAGATGCAGATGTACCTCGCGGTGGCGGCCGCCGAGCAGGAGGGTGATCACGAGTTCGGCGAGACGGTGCGCGCCGGCTGGCTGCGGCTGTGGGACGTCGTCCACCTCGCGCTGGGGGCGGATGTCGGCGGGACGACGGACTTCATGGCGCACGGCATGCTCATCAACTGCCTGGCAGCCATGGGGTTCCCGGCCGGGCACCGGGTCTGGGAAGGGCTCGATCTGTCGGCACGGCTCGAGGACGCGCCGGAACAGTAGCGGAGGGGAGAAGGGCGGGATGTCGACGCCCTTTTTTCATGAACATGAAAGTTAGTCATCAATAACTAACAGCATCATCTCCTGGGGGAGCGATGACACAACAGACCACCGCACGCGGCGGGTCGGCCGTCTGGGCCCTCGTCATCACCGGCGTCGCCGGCTTCATGGCGGCCCTCGACAACCTCGTCGTCACCACCGCACTGCCCTCCATCCGCGAGGACCTGGGCGGCGCCCTGCACGACCTGGAATGGACCGTGAGCGCCTACACGCTCACCTTCGCCGTCCTGCTGATGTTCGGCGCGGCCCTCGGCGACCGCTTCGGCCGCCGCCGGCTCTTCATCGCCGGAATCACCGTCTTCACCGCGGCCTCCGCCGCAGCGGCCATGGCACCCGGCATCGACTCCCTGATCGCCGCCCGCGCGGTGCAGGGCGCCGGCGCCGCGGTCATGATGCCCCTCACCCTCACACTGCTCACGGCGGCCGTGCCCGAAGCCCGGCGCGGCATGGCGTACGGCATCTGGGGTGCTGTGCACGGCCTCGCCGTGGCCTCGGGGCCGCTGGTCGGCGGCAGCCTCACCGAGCACATCTCCTGGCAGTGGATCTTCTGGCTGAACGTCCCGCTCGGCCTGGTCCTCATCCCGCTGGCCCGCCTGCGCCTCGCCGAGTCCCACGGCACCGGAGCCCCGCTCGACCTGCCCGGCACCCTGCTCGCCAGCGGCGGACTCTTCGGCATCGTCTACGGCCTGGTCCGCGGGCCCGTCGACGGCTGGACCGGCACCGTCGTCCTGACCGGCCTGTTCACCGGGACGGCGCTGCTCGTCGGCTTCGTCCACTACAGCATCCGGGCCAAGAACCCCATGCTGCCGATGCGGCTGTTCCGCTCCCGCGCCTTCTCCGGCATCAACGCGGCGAGCCTGCTGATGTTCCTCGGCATGTTCGGCTCGATCTTCCTGCTCAGCCAGTACATGCAGGGTGTACTCGGCTACTCGCCCACCGAGGCGGGCCTGAGGATGCTGCCCTGGACCGGCATGCCGATGCTCGTCGCCCCGATCGCCGGCATCCTCTCCGACCGGGTCGGCGGCCGTCCGGTCGTCGCCACGGGACTGTTCCTGCAGGCGCTCGGTCTCGCCCACCTCGCGGTGGTGGCGACAGTCGACGCCTCCTACACCGCCCAGCTGCCCGCCCTGGTCATCAGCGGCATCGGCATGGCGCTGTACTTCGCCCCGGCCGCCAACCTGGTGATGTCCAGTGTCCACCCGAAGGAGCAGGGCATCGCCTCCGGAGCCAACAACGCCCTGCGCGAGGTGGGCGGCGCACTCGGCATCGCGATCATGGCGTCGATCTTCGCGGCCCAGGGCGGCTACGAGTCCGGCCAGGCCTTCGTCGACGGCATGCGGCCGGCGCTGGTCACCGGCGCCGCGGCAGTCGCCCTCGCGGGCATCGCGACCCTGTTCATACCGGCCCGCAGGCCCACCGCTCCCCGCCCGCCCTCGGCCGCTCCGACGCCGGAGACGGCGCTGGAAACGGTCTCCTGAACGCCTCGAAGCGCCACTCACCCGTGCACACTCCCACCACGGAAGGACCCGGGCATGCCCACCCTCCCCTGGACCGTCCCGAACACCCCGCCGCCCCACACCGAAGTGCACGTCTTCGCCTCCCGCTTCGAGACCCGCACCCTCTGGGGAGCCCTGCGCTTCCTCCTCAGGACGCCCGGCGTGTGGCGGCAGGTCAGCAGGGCTCCCGGCGCGTACGGAGCCTCTTTGAAGGCGGAGCCGCTGCGCCGGACCTTCTGGACCCTGTCCGCCTGGGAGTCCAAGAAGGCCCTCGGCGAGTTCGCCCGTACCGGCCCGCACGGGCCGACCGCCCGAGGGCTCGCCGTGCAGATGCGCGACGCCGAGTTCGCCGGCTGGACCGTGAAGAGCGAGGACCTCCCCGTCGACTGGCCCGAGGTGCGACGCCGCCTCTCCTGAAAGCCCGCGTGCGGAGGCACGCGCGCGTACCGCCCCCGCCGGCCCGCCCCGGCGGGGGCCTTAGTCTTGAGCCCGTGCAGGAACTCCACGACGCGCCCCTCGCCCCGCTGACCACGTTCCGCCTGGGCGGACCCGCGACCAGGCTGGTCACCGCGACGACCGACGACGAGGTGATCGCCGTCGTCCGCCAGGCCGACGCCGACGGCACGCCCCTGCTGCTCATCGGCGGCGGCTCGAACCTGGTCGTCGGCGACAAGGGCTTCGACGGCACCGCGCTCGTCATCGCCACCCAGGGCGTCACCCTCGACGGCACCCACCTGGAACTGGCGGCGGGCGAGGTGTGGACCGACGCCGTCGCCCGCACCGTGGAGGCAGGCCTGGCCGGCATCGAATGCCTGGCCGGCATCCCGGGCTCGGCGGGCGCGACCCCGATCCAGAACGTCGGCGCGTACGGCCAGGAGGTCTCCTCCACGATCACCGAGGTGGTCGCCTACGACCGCACCACCGGTGAGACGGTCACCCTGGCCAACGAGGAGTGCGCCTTCTCCTACCGCCACAGTCGCTTCAAGGCCGACCCCGAGCGCTACGTCGTCCTGCGGGTCCGCTTCGACCTGGAGGACGCCGGCGGTCTCTCCGGCCCGGTGAAGTACGCCGAGACGGCCCGCGCCCTCGGCGTGGAACAGGGCGACCGCGTCCCCCTGGCCGCGGCCCGCGAGACGGTGCTGGGGCTCCGCGCGGGCAAGGGCATGGTCCTGGACCCCGAGGACCACGACACCTGGTCGGCCGGCTCCTTCTTCACCAACCCCATCCTGACCACCGCGGAGTTCACGGCCTTCCGGACCCGGGCGCGACAGCTCCTCGGGCCCGACACGGAGCCCCCCGCGTACCCCGCGGGCGAGGGCCACACCAAGACCTCTGCCGCCTGGCTGATCGACAAGGCCGGCTTCACCAAGGGCTACGGCGACGGCCCGGCCCGCATCTCCACCAAGCACACCCTCGCCCTCACCAACCGCGGCGACGCGACCACCGAGGACCTCCTGGCCCTCGCCCGCGAGGTCGTGGCCGGCGTCCACCGGACCTTCGGCATCATCCTCACCAACGAGCCGGTGACCGTGGGCGTCACCCTCTGACCGACGGCCCTTCCGCCGACGCGCCGACGTGCTTACGACGCCCTTACGCCCCCGGCCCCACCAGCCACGCGTCGATCCCCGCCAGCAGCTCCGCCTTGACGTCCTCCGGCGCCACCGACCCCCGCACCGACTGCCGCGCCAGCTCCGCCAGCTCCGCGTCCGTGAACCCGTGGTACCGGCGCGCGATCTCGTACTGCGCCGCCAGCCGCGAGCCGAACAGCAACGGGTCGTCCGCACCCAGCGCGAGCGGCACGCCCGCCTCGAACAGCCGCCGCAACGGCACGTCCCCCGGCTTCTCGTACACCCCCAGCGCCACATTCGACGCCGGGCACACCTCGCAGGTCACCTGCCGGTCCGCGAGCCGCTGCAGCAGCCGCGGGTCCTCCGCCGCCCGCACCCCGTGCCCGATCCGGTCGGCCTCCAGATCGTCCAGGCAGTCCCGCACGGACGCGGGCCCGGTCAGCTCACCCCCGTGCGGCGCCGACAGCAGCCCGCCCTCGCGTGCGATGGCGAACGCCCGGTCGAAGTCGCGGGCCATTCCGCGCCGCTCGTCGTTGGACAGGCCGAACCCGACGACCCCCCGGTCGGCGTACCGCACCGCCAGCCGGGCCAGGGTGCGCGCGTCCAGGTGGTGCTTCATCCGGTTCGCGGCGACCAGCACCCTGATCCCGAGCCCGGTGTCCCGCCGCGCCACGTCCACCGCGTCCAGGATGATCTCCAGTGCCGGAATCAGCCCACCCAGCCGCGGTGCGTACGAGGTGGGGTCCACCTGGATCTCCAGCCAGCCCGAGCCGTCCTTCAGGTCCTCCTCCGCCGCCTCCAGCACCAGCCGGTGGATGTCCTCCGGCTCCCTCAGGCAGGAGCGGGCGGCGTCGTACAGCCGCTGGAACCGGAACCAGCCCCGCTCGTCCGTGGCCCGCAGACTCGGCGGTTCCCCGCTGGTCAGCGCGTCGGTCAGCGTCTCGGGGAGGCGCACGCCGTACTTGTCGGCCAGCTCCAGCACGGTGGCGGGCCGCATCGACCCGGTGAAGTGCAGGTGCAGATGGGCTTTCGGCAGCAGGGAGACATCACGTACACGTTCCATCCCAGGATCGTGCCGCACGCCCCGGCAGCCCCGGTAGCGCTTTCCCTGAACGTGGTCTTGCTCGCACACGAGCCCGAGCGAACGGAAGCGGGCCGCCTCCCGCGATGGGGAAGCGGCCCGCCGAGGCACTCACGGTGCGTGGGTTCAGTCCCGCGCCTCCGACAGCAGCTTCTGGATCCGGCTCACGCCCTCCACCAGGTCCTCGTCGCCCAGCGCGTAGGACAGCCGCAGGTACCCCGGGGTGCCGAAGGCCTCGCCGGGTACGACCGCGACCTCGACCTCCTCCAGGATGAGCGCGGCCAGTTCGACGGAGTTCTGCGGCCGCTTGCCCCGGATCTCCTTGCCGATCAGGGCCTTCACCGACGGGTAGGCGTAGAACGCGCCCTCGGGCTCCGGGCAGACCACGCCGTCGATCTCGTTGAGCATCCGCACGATGGTCCGGCGCCGGCGGTCGAAGGCCTCACGCATCGTGGCGACCGCGTCCAGGGAGCCGGAGACCGCGGCCAGCGCCGCCACCTGTGCGACGTTCGACACGTTCGACGTGGCGTGGGACTGCAGGTTGGTCGCCGCCTTCACGACGTCCTTCGGACCGATGATCCAGCCGACCCGCCAGCCGGTCATCGCGTACGTCTTGGCGACGCCGCTGACCACGATGCACTTGTCCCGCAGCTCGGGCAGGACGGCGGGCAGCGAGGTGAAGGTGGCGTCGCCGTAGACCAGGTGCTCGTAGATCTCGTCGGTCAGCACCCACAGCCCGTGCTCGACCGCCCAGCGGCCGATCGCCTCGGCGTCCTCGGCGCTGTAGACCGCTCCGGTCGGGTTCGAGGGGGAGACGAACAGGACGACCTTGGTCTTCTCCGTCCGCGCGGCTTCCAGCTGCTCCACGCTGACCCGGTAGCCGGTCGTCTCGTCGGCGACGACCTCGACCGGGACACCGCCGGCCAGCCGGATCGACTCCGGGTACGTCGTCCAGTACGGCGCCGGGACGATGACCTCGTCGCCCGGGTCGAGGATCGCGGCGAAGGCCTCGTAGATGGCCTGCTTGCCGCCGTTGGTGACGAGAACCTGGGCGGGGTCCACCTCGTAGCCGGAGTCGCGCAGCGTCTTCGCGGCGATCGCGGCCTTCAGCTCGGGCAGCCCGCCGGCCGGCGTGTACCGGTGGTACTTCGGGTTCCTGCACGCCTCGATGGCGGCGTCGACGATGTAGTCCGGGGTCGGGAAGTCGGGTTCACCGGCGCCGAAGCCGATCACCGGACGTCCGGCGGCCTTGAGGGCCTTGGCCTTGGCGTCCACGGCGAGGGTGGCGGACTCGGAGATCGCACCGATCCGGGCGGAGACCCGGCGCTCGGTGGGAGGGGTTGCAGCGCTCATGAACCCATCGTTCCAGACTGGAAACCCGTCCGGCACGGGGGTTTCACAGACTGAACAGGTACCGGCAAACCGTTGAACACCAGTCCGTATCCGCTCGTCCGGAGTCCCGCGGCCTGGACGATCTTGCATCGGAAGACCCGTCACGGGCGCTTTCTGTTCGACGCCCGGCGCCGGAACACGTACACTCACACCTCGTTGGCCTTCTCCGGCCGCGCTCGCCGGGTGCACACCAAGCATCCGTGTGAATGCGGTACGTTGGGGGACACACAAAGGGTCGTAGCTCAATTGGTAGAGCACTGGTCTCCAAAACCAGCGGTTGGGGGTTCGAGTCCCTCCGGCCCTGCTGCACACGCCTCAGCCAGGATGTGTACGCATGTACGTACAGCAATGCATCGCCGTGCGGCTCATACCGGGCGCGGCACGGCCACGACCCGGAATCAGGTGAGGACGAGTGACGGACGCCGTGGGCTCCATCGACATGCCTGATGCCGAGGACGAGACGCCGGACGCCAGGAAGAAGAACCGCAAGGGCGGCAAGCGGGCCAAGAAGGGCCCACTGAAGCGTCTGGCGCTCTTCTACCGGCAGATCGTGGCGGAGCTTCGCAAGGTTGTCTGGCCGACACGTAACCAGCTGTCGTCGTACACCACCGCAGTGATCATCTTCGTGATCGTCATGATCGGCCTGGTCACCTTGTTCGACTACGGTTTCGGTCACGCCGCCAAGTACGTCTTCGGCTGAGCCGCCAGCGAAGAGCGCCGAGGTACCCGGCGCTCATTTTCGCGTGTTCCACCCCTATGTATCCAGGAAGAAGCAGCCACCGTGTCTGACCCGAACGTGAACGACGCCGTTGAGCCTCGCGGCGAAGGGGCCGAGTCCGTCGAGGACGAGCTCGACGCCGTCGAGGTCGAGGCTGCCGACGCCGCGGACGAGACCGAGGAACTCGGGGAGCCCGGGGAAGCGGCCGACGGGACCGCCGAGGCCGGGGAAGCCGCCGAAGAGGCCGAGGAAGTCGAGGACGTCCGCGACCCGGTCGAGGAGCTCCGCGAGGAACTGCGGACGCTGCCCGGCGAGTGGTACGTCATCCACACCTACGCGGGCTACGAGAACCGGGTGAAGACCAACCTGGAGCAGCGCGCCGTCTCGCTGAACGTCGAGGAGTTCATCTTCCAGGCCGAGGTGCCGCAGGAAGAGGTCGTCCAGATCAAGAACGGCGACCGCAAGACGATCAAGCAGAACAAGCTCCCGGGTTACGTCCTGGTCCGCATGGACCTGACGAACGAGTCCTGGGGCGTCGTCCGCAACACTCCCGGCGTCACCGGCTTCGTGGGCAACGCCTACGACCCGTACCCGCTGACCCTGGACGAGATCGTCAAGATGCTCGCGCCGGAGGCCGAGGAGAAGGCCGCCCGTGAGGCCGCCGAGGCCGAGGGCAAGCCGGTTCCGCAGCGCAAGGTCGAGGTCCAGGTGCTGGACTTCGAGGTCGGCGACTCGGTCACCGTCACCGACGGTCCGTTCGCCACGCTCCAGGCGACCATCAACGAGATCAACCCGGACTCCAAGAAGGTCAAGGGCCTGGTGGAGATCTTCGGCCGCGAGACGCCGGTCGAGCTCTCCTTCGACCAGATCCAGAAGAACTGACCCACCCAGAACCGCCGGCTCTGTCGGCTCCGCTGGGCAGAGTTCAGGACAAATGCTTCCGCGCAGGTCAGGCGAACGCTCAGGCGCCCGCCTGACCTGCTCGGTTTTTGGCCGCACATCCATACCCGCTATCGTTGTGCGGTATGCCTGCGTCCGGGCTGGTCCCGTCGCGCAGGCAGGACCCGAATGGAAAGGACCCGGAGAGCCATGCCTCCCAAGAAGAAGAAGGTCACGGGGCTCATCAAGCTCCAGATCCAGGCCGGTGCCGCCAACCCGGCTCCGCCGGTCGGCCCCGCGCTGGGTCAGCACGGCGTCAACATCATGGAGTTCTGCAAGGCCTACAACGCCGCGACCGAGTCGCAGCGTGGCTGGGTCATCCCGGTGGAGATCACGGTCTACGAGGACCGTTCCTTCACCTTCATCACCAAGACCCCGCCGGCCGCGAAGATGATCCTCAAGGCCGCGGGCGTGGAGAAGGGCTCCGGCGAGCCGCACAAGACCAAGGTCGCGAAGATCACGCGTGACCAGGTCCGCGAGATCGCCACCACCAAGATGCCCGACCTCAACGCCAACGACCTGGACGCCGCCGAGAAGATCATCGCCGGCACCGCCCGTTCCATGGGCGTCACGGTCGAGGGCTGACCTCCACCCCCGCAAGCCAGGCAGAAGTGTGGAAGGGCCCGCTCGGCCCGGACCACGACTCCTAAGAACCCACAGGAGCTTTAAGTGAGCAAGCGCAGCAAGTCTCTCCGCGCTGCGGACGCCAAGATCGACCGGGAGAAGCAGTACGCCCCGCTCGAGGCCGTCCGTCTCGCCAAGGAGACCTCCACGTCCAAGTTCGACGGCACCGTCGAGGTCGCCTTCCGTCTGGGTGTCGACCCGCGCAAGGCCGACCAGATGGTCCGTGGCACCGTGAACCTCCCGCACGGCACCGGCAAGACCGCCCGGGTCCTGGTCTTCGCGACCGGCGACCGTGCCGAGGCCGCGCGTGCCGCGGGCGCCGACATCGTCGGCGCCGACGAACTGATCGACGAGGTGTCGAAGGGCCGTCTGGACTTCGACGCCGTCGTCGCCACCCCGGACCTCATGGGCAAGGTCGGCCGCCTCGGCCGCGTGCTCGGTCCCCGTGGTCTCATGCCGAACCCCAAGACCGGCACCGTGACCCCGGACGTCACCAAGGCTGTCAACGACATCAAGGGTGGCAAGATCGAGTTCCGCGTCGACAAGCACTCGAACCTGCACTTCATCATCGGCAAGACGTCCTTCGACGAGACCAAGCTGGTGGAGAACTACGGCGCCGCGCTGGACGAGATCCTCCGTCTGAAGCCGTCCGCCGCGAAGGGCCGCTACATCAAGAAGGCCTCGATGACGACCACGATGGGCCCGGGCATTCCGCTCGACCCGAACCGCACCCGCAACCTCCTCGTCGAGGAGGACCCGGCGGCGGTCTGAGCCTGAGGGCTCGTCCCGACCGGTCACGGGCCCCGGGCCCGCAGCATCCCTGCTGCGGGCCCGGGGCCCGTTCCGGTTCCGGCACGTGTGCCGGGTGGTCTGCGCTACGGTGCGGCCAGGGGGTTCGCACGGGAGAGGGCGGGGGCGCGTACGGGTGGGACCGGGACCGATGACGATCACGACCGTGCGCCGTACGGGCCTCGTGCTCGCGGCGTCGCTCGCGCTCACGGCGCTGACCACGCTGACCGCGATCTCCGCCTGCACCTCCTCGGCTGCCTCCGGCCCCTCCGGCCCTTCTGGCTCCGCCTACTCCTCCGGCGGCCGTGGTGCCGGCGCCGGACAGCGGGACGAGGCGTCGCGCCTGCGGTCCGTCACGGCGCTGCGGTCCGCCGAGCGCTCCACCGCCGGCGCGGGCTCCGCCCGCGTGGAGTCCACCACGGCCATGGGCTCGCTGATGTCCATGACGGCCGACGGCACCCTCGCCTGGGGCGACGACCTCATCGGCACCCTGACCATCACCTACACGGACGGCGCGGTGGCCGACGCCATGCGCCGCCTCGGCAGCACGTCGATGGAGGCCCGCTACCTGCCCGACGCCTACTACGCGCGCATGGGCGACACGTTCGCCGCGCGGACGGGCGGCGGGCACTGGCTCCGGTACGGCCACGACGACCTGGAGGACATCGCAGGCGGCGGAGCCGCCGGTCTCGGTGACCAGATCCGCGGCTTCACGCCCCAGCGGTGCGTGAAGCTGCTGCTGGCCTCCGGCGACGTGCGGAGGGTCGGTGAGGAACAGGTGCGGGGCACGCCCGCACGCGCTACTCCGGCACGGTGGAACCGGCCCGTCTGAAGATCCGGAACCCGGGCCCAGGGACGGAGCGGTCGGCCGAACTGGCGGATCTCAAGGAGCAGTTGATCAGGTCCGGGGTCACCACCCAGACGGTGGACGTCTGGGTCGACGACCGGGATCTGCTGGTCAAGAAGGTGGAGCGGGCGGAGACGGCGACAGGCCGGCTCACCCAGACCGCGTACTACGCCGACTACGGCGTGCAGGTGACGACCGAGGCTCCCCCCGCCGCCGACACCCAGGACGCCACGAACGTGCTGGACGGCCGGCGTGCCGCCCCCTGAGCCGCTGCTCGCCGCATCCCCTGCCAGGCCATCCGGGAGCCTCCGGCAGAACTCGAAAGCCGCTGTCAGAGGTGTGAGATAGGGTCAAAATCCTTGTTGTACAAGCCATGTGTTCCCTGGGGGGAACCGAGGACCTGGGGGGATTCGATGAGAACTTCCATACCTGCCGCCGGACTCACCGCACTCGTTCTTGCGGCCGGCGCGGTCGGCTGTTCCAGTGGCTCCGAGGAGTCGCCCGAGATGACGCCGGCGGCGGCCGTGGCCAAGGCGGCGAAGAACACCGAGGACATCACGTCCTTCCGGTACACGATGACCGGTGAGGTCCCGGAGCAGGGCAAGATCGAGATTGAGGCCTCGATGCGGGCCAAGCCCGACGTCGCCGTGAGCATGCAGATAACGGCTCCCGACGAGGGTGCGCAGGAGAAGGTGGAGATCCGGCTCGTCGACAAGGCCATGTACATCGGCGGCGGCGCCGAGATGGCCAAGGAGATGGACGGCAAGAGCTGGATGAAGTTCGACATGGCCGCGCTCGGCGCCGACGCGGAGTCGAACGAGCTCGGCGCCCCCCGCCAGGCCGAGCAGGACCCGGCCACCGAGTCCACCTTCCTCGCCGGCGCGAAGGACGTGAAGAAGGTCGGAACCGAGAAGATCGACGGGGTCGAGACCACTCACTACTCGGGTACCGTCACCCTCGACGACCTGCGCGACTCGCTCAAGGACAAGGACGCCAAGGCCGCCGAGGCCGGTGAGAAGAGCATCGAGAAGTACGAGAAGATGGGCGTCGAATCGCTCACGATGGACATGTGGGTCGACGGTGAGGACCACACCAAGCAGTTCCGGATGCGCGGCGACGCCCCCCAGGGCCCGCTGGACATGACCGTCAAGTTCCTCGACGTCAACAAGCCGGTGACCGTCGAGGCCCCGCCGGCCGAGGAGACCGCCGACCTGGCCGAGATGATGAAGGAAGCCGAGCAGGGCTGACCGGCCCGGATCGGACCGGTCGGCTGCTCCCGGGAACGGATTTGCCTCGCGGCGATCCGTTCCCGTACTCTCCTGAAGAAGCCAAAGACCGCTGGTTGTTGCCGTGCGCTCGTCAGAGAGTGCGGTGGCCGAAGGATCCGCTGAACTGCGGACGACCCGCGCAGGTGACAGTGGAAGAGTTCCCGGAATTCGCTGCCGCGAGGATGCGAATCACCGGTTGAGCCTCGCCCCGTGCGCCTGCGCCCGGGGCGTTTCGTTTTTCCCAGTCCTCCTTCGGGTCCGCGCGGTCCGAATCACCCGGAAGGAGGCCGAGGCTCTATGGCGAGGCCCGACAAGGCTGCTGCGGTTGCCGAGCTGACGGACAAGTTCCGCAGCTCCAACGCCGCCGTGCTGACCGAGTACCGCGGTCTCACCGTGGCGCAGCTCAAGACGCTGCGTCGTTCGCTCGGTGAGAACGCCCAGTACGCCGTGGTGAAGAACACGCTGACCAAGATTGCGGCCAACGAGGCCGGGATCACGCTGGACGACCAGCTCTTCGCTGGTCCGACGGCGGTCGCCTTCGTCACCGGTGACCCGGTGGAGTCGGCGAAGGGTCTCCGTGACTTCGCCAAGGACAACCCGAATCTCGTCATCAAGGGCGGTGTCCTTGACGGCAAGGCGCTGTCCGCCGACGAGATCAAGAAGCTTGCGGACCTCGAGTCCCGCGAGGTTCTGCTCTCCAAGCTGGCCGGTGCCTTCAAGGCGAAGCAGTCCCAGGCTGCCTCCGTCTTCCAGGCGCTGCCGTCGAAGCTCGTCCGCACCGTGGACGCGCTCCGTGCCAAGCAGGACGAGCAGGGCGGTGCCGAGTAATTCGGCTCGCTTTCCGATCCTCACCGCATGAGGTGAGGGTCGATGCGGGCCCGACGTACGCCCGCCTCACCCAGTACATCCGGCACCTGCCGATTTAGTGGAAGGACCGCCATCATGGCGAAGCTCACCCAGGACGAGCTGCTGGCCCAGTTCGAGGGCATGACCCTCATCGAGCTCTCCGAGTTCGTGAAGGCCTTCGAGGAGAAGTTCGACGTCACCGCCGCTGCGGCCGCCCCGGTCGTCGTCGCCGGTGGCGGTGCTGCCGCCGGTGCCGCCGAGGCCGAGCCGGAGAAGGACGAGTTCGACGTCATCCTCACCGGCGCCGGCGACAAGAAGATCCAGGTCATCAAGGTCGTGCGCGAGCTGACCTCCCTCGGCCTGAAGGAGGCCAAGGACCTGGTCGACGGTGCGCCGAAGCCCGTCGTCGAGAAGGTCAACAAGGAAGCCGCCGACAAGGCCAAGGAGGCCCTCGAGGGCGCCGGCGCCTCCGTCGAGGTCAAGTAAGACCTTCCGGGTCCGACAGGACTCCAGCGGCCCGGCTGAGCCGGATCCGCACCGCGTCCAGCAGGACGTGTAACGCGTAAGCGCCGAGGAGCGATCATCCATCCGGGTGGTCGCTCCTCGGTGTGTCCGGGGCCCGGCGGCGGCTGCCTTGCCCCTGGGACGGCGGGGGGTATGGTGATCTTCGATGTGGCCTTCCGCGGGCCACGAAGAGTCGCCTGTTGAGAGGCGGTTCGGGCAAGGGGGGCCTTGACGAACCGCACGCAGCGCGCAATTCTCAGGACGCGTCGTCACAAGGATCCGAATCCGAGGCATGGATCGACGGCGAAGAGGGCAGTATCACGGTGCGTCGAGGGCACGACCGTGCCGCAGGAGTTGAGAACAACGAGGGCCTCTGAGGGTCTCGAAAACCCGCGCTGGACATCAGTGTGCCGAGTGGCTACACTGACCCTTTGCGCTGCCTGTTAGCTGTCCCCTGCCCGTCACCAGGGGTCTGCCCTCACTTGAGCACAGACGATCAGACCTCTCCGACCTGGCCTTTCCCGGTCGGACGGAGAAGCGTCCGACACCGTGTCCCGTGGGGGGCCGGCACGCGCGTAGTGAGTCCGAGCCCTCGGAAGGACCCCCTCTTGGCCGCCTCGCGCAATGCCTCGACCGCGAATACGAACAACGCCGCCAGCACCGCCCCGCTGCGCATCTCCTTTGCAAAGATCAAGGAGCCCCTCGAGGTTCCGAACCTTCTCGCGCTGCAGACCGAGAGCTTCGACTGGCTGCTCGGCAACGACGCCTGGAAGGCTCGCGTCGAGGCCGCTCTGGAGAACGGTCAGGACGTCCCCACCAAGTCCGGTCTGGAGGAGATCTTCGAGGAGATCTCCCCGATCGAGGACTTCTCCGGGTCGATGTCGCTGACCTTCCGCGATCACCGCTTCGAGCCGCCGAAGAACTCCATCGACGAGTGCAAGGACCGTGACTTCACGTACGCGGCGCCGCTCTTCGTCACCGCCGAGTTCACCAACAACGAGACCGGCGAGATCAAGTCCCAGACCGTCTTCATGGGCGACTTCCCGCTCATGACGAACAAGGGCACCTTCGTCATCAACGGCACCGAGCGTGTCGTGGTGTCGCAGCTGGTCCGTTCGCCGGGTGTCTACTTCGACTCCAGCATCGACAAGACGTCCGACAAGGACATCTTCTCCGCCAAGATCATCCCGTCCCGGGGTGCCTGGCTGGAGATGGAGATCGACAAGCGCGACATGGTCGGCGTCCGCGTCGACCGCAAGCGCAAGCAGTCCGTCACCGTCCTGCTCAAGGCGCTCGGCTGGACCACCGAGCAGATCCTCGAGGAGTTCGGCGAGTACGAGTCCATGCGCGCCACCCTGGAGAAGGACCACACCCAGGGCCAGGACGACGCGCTGCTCGACATCTACCGCAAGCTGCGTCCGGGCGAGCCCCCCACCCGCGAGGCCGCGCAGACGCTGCTCGAGAACCTCTACTTCAACCCCAAGCGCTACGACCTGGCCAAGGTCGGCCGCTACAAGGTCAACAAGAAGCTGGGTGCCGACGCGCCGCTCGACGCGGGCGTGCTGACCGTCGAGGACGTCATCTCGACGATCAAGTACCTGGTGAAGCTGCACGCCGGTGAGATCGAGACCGTCGGCGACAGCGGCCAGACCATCGTCGTCGAGACGGACGACATCGATCACTTCGGCAACCGGCGCCTGCGCAGCGTCGGCGAGCTCATCCAGAACCAGGTCCGTACGGGTCTGGCCCGGATGGAGCGCGTCGTCCGTGAGCGCATGACCACGCAGGACGTCGAGGCGATCACGCCGCAGACCCTGATCAACATCCGGCCGGTCGTCGCCTCCATCAAGGAGTTCTTCGGCACCAGCCAGCTGTCCCAGTTCATGGACCAGAACAACCCGCTGTCCGGGCTGACGCACAAGCGTCGTCTGTCCGCGCTCGGCCCGGGTGGTCTCTCCCGTGAGCGGGCCGGCTTCGAGGTCCGTGACGTGCACCCCTCGCACTACGGCCGCATGTGCCCGATCGAGACGCCCGAAGGCCCGAACATCGGTCTGATCGGCTCGCTCGCCTCCTACGGCCGGGTCAACGCGTTCGGTTTCGTCGAGACCCCCTACCGCAATGTGAGCGACGGCCAGGTCACCGACGACGTCGACTACCTGACCGCAGACGAGGAGGACCGCTTCGTCATCGCGCAGGCCAACTCGCCGCTCACCGACGACCTGCGGTTCGCCGAGCCCCGCGTGCTGGTCCGCCGCAAGGGCGGCGAGGTCGACTACGTCAGCCCCGACGAGGTCGACTACATGGACGTCTCGCCGCGCCAGATGGTGTCGGTCGCGACCGCCATGATTCCCTTCCTCGAGCACGACGACGCCAACCGTGCCCTCATGGGCGCGAACATGATGCGTCAGGCCGTGCCGCTGATCAGGTCCGAGGCCCCGCTCGTCGGCACCGGCATGGAGTACCGCTCCGCCGCCGACGCCGGTGACGTGGTCAAGGCCGAGAAGTCGGGTGTGGTCCAGGAGGTCTCCGCGGACTACATCACCACCACCAACGACGACGGCACGTACATCACGTACCGCCTGGCCAAGTTCGCCCGCTCCAACCAGGGCACCTCGGTCAACCAGAAGGTCATCGTCAACGAGGGCGACCGCGTCGTCGAGGGCCAGGTCCTCGCCGACGGTCCGGCCACCGAGAACGGCGAGATGGCGCTCGGCAAGAACCTGCTGGTCGCGTTCATGCCGTGGGAGGGCCACAACTACGAGGACGCGATCATCCTGTCGCAGCGCCTCGTGCAGGACGACGTCCTCTCCTCGATCCACATCGAGGAGCACGAGGTCGACGCCCGTGACACCAAGCTCGGCCCCGAGGAGATCACCCGGGACATCCCGAACGTCTCCGAGGAGGTCCTCGCCGACCTCGACGAGCGCGGCATCATCCGCATCGGTGCCGAGGTCGTCGCCGGCGACATCCTCGTCGGCAAGGTCACGCCCAAGGGCGAGACCGAGCTGACCCCCGAGGAGCGCCTGCTGCGTGCGATCTTCGGTGAGAAGGCCCGTGAGGTCCGCGACACCTCGCTGAAGGTGCCGCACGGCGAGATCGGCAAGATCATCGGCGTGCGCGTCTTCGACCGCGAGGAGGGCGACGAGCTTCCCCCCGGTGTGAACCAGCTGGTGCGTGTCTACGTCGCGCAGAAGCGCAAGATCACCGACGGTGACAAGCTCGCCGGCCGCCACGGCAACAAGGGCGTCATCTCGAAGATCCTGCCGATCGAGGACATGCCGTTCCTGGAGGACGGCACCCCGGTCGACATCATCCTCAACCCGCTGGGTGTGCCGTCCCGAATGAACCCGGGGCAGGTACTGGAGATCCACCTCGGCTGGCTCGCCAGCCGTGGCTGGGACGTCTCCGGCCTCGCCGAGGAATGGGCCGAGCGTCTGCGGGCCATCGGCGCCGACCGCGTCGAGCCCGGCACCAACGTCGCCACCCCGGTCTTCGACGGTGCGCGCGAGGACGAGCTGGCCGGTCTGCTGCAGCACACCATCCCGAACCGCGACGGCGAGCGCATGGTGCTCCCGAGCGGTAAGGCGCGGCTGTTCGACGGCCGCTCCGGTGAGCCGTTCCCGGAGCCGATCTCGGTCGGCTACATGTACATCCTCAAGCTGCACCACCTGGTCGACGACAAGCTGCACGCCCGCTCGACCGGTCCGTACTCGATGATCACCCAGCAGCCGCTGGGCGGTAAGGCCCAGTTCGGTGGCCAGCGCTTCGGCGAGATGGAGGTGTGGGCGCTGGAGGCGTACGGCGCCGCGTACGCCCTCCAGGAGCTGCTGACCATCAAGTCCGACGACGTCACCGGCCGTGTGAAGGTCTACGAGGCCATCGTCAAGGGCGAGAACATCCCCGAGCCGGGCATCCCCGAGTCCTTCAAGGTCCTCATCAAGGAGATGCAGTCCCTGTGCCTGAACGTGGAGGTGCTGTCCAGCGACGGCATGTCCATCGAGATGCGTGACACCGACGAGGACGTCTTCCGCGCTGCGGAGGAGCTCGGCATCGACCTGTCCCGGCGCGAGCCGAGCAGCGTCGAAGAGGTCTGACGGGAGTTTCGGTCCGGAGGTTCAGCGATGAAGATCCCTGAACCTCCGGCCGGCCCCAGGACCCCGTTTCAGACCCCACGACTTACGACCCTGAGAGGGATTGACGCATAGTGCTCGACGTCAACTTCTTCGACGAGCTCCGGATCGGCCTGGCCACCGCTGACGACATCCGTCAGTGGAGCCACGGCGAGGTCAAGAAGCCCGAGACCATCAACTACCGCACCCTCAAGCCGGAAAAGGACGGACTCTTCTGCGAGAAGATCTTCGGTCCGACCCGGGACTGGGAGTGCTACTGCGGCAAGTACAAGCGCGTCCGTTTCAAGGGCATCATCTGTGAGCGCTGTGGCGTCGAGGTCACGCGCGCCAAGGTGCGCCGTGAGCGGATGGGCCACATCGAGCTGGCCGCGCCCGTCACGCACATCTGGTACTTCAAGGGCGTTCCGTCGCGCCTCGGTTACCTGCTCGATCTCGCCCCGAAGGACCTGGAGAAGGTCATCTACTTCGCGGCGTACATGATCACGTACGTCGACGAGGAGCGCCGCACCCGCGACCTGCCCTCGCTGGAGGCGCACGTCTCCGTCGAGCGCCAGCAGGTGGAGAACCGTCGCGACGCCGACCTGGAGGCCCGCGCCAAGAAGCTCGAGACCGACCTGGCCGAACTCGAGGCCGAGGGCGCCAAGGCCGACGTGCGCCGCAAGGTGCGCGAGGGCGCCGAGCGTGAGATGAAGCAGCTGCGCGACCGCGCGCAGCGCGAGATCGACCGTCTCGACGAGGTGTGGAACCGGTTCAAGAACCTCAAGGTCCAGGACCTCGAGGGCGACGAACTGCTCTACCGCGAGCTGCGTGACCGCTTCGGCACGTACTTCGACGGCTCGATGGGTGCCGCGGCGCTGCAGAAGCGCCTGGAGTCCTTCGACCTCGAGGAGGAGGCCGAGCGTCTCCGCGAGATCATCCGCACCGGCAAGGGCCAGAAGAAGACCCGCGCGCTCAAGCGCCTCAAGGTCGTCTCCGCGTTCCTGCAGACCAGCAACAGCCCCAAGGGCATGGTGCTGGACTGCGTGCCGGTCATCCCGCCGGACCTGCGTCCGATGGTGCAGCTGGACGGTGGCCGCTTCGCGACCTCCGACCTGAACGACCTGTACCGCCGCGTGATCAACCGCAACAACCGCCTGAAGCGGCTTCTCGACCTCGGCGCGCCCGAGATCATCGTGAACAACGAGAAGCGCATGCTCCAGGAGGCCGTCGACGCGCTCTTCGACAACGGCCGTCGTGGCCGCCCGGTGACGGGCCCCGGCAACCGTCCGCTGAAGTCGCTGTCCGACATGCTCAAGGGCAAGCAGGGCCGCTTCCGTCAGAACCTGCTCGGCAAGCGCGTGGACTACTCCGCGCGTTCCGTGATCGTCGTCGGTCCGCAGCTGAAGCTGCACCAGTGCGGTCTGCCGAAGGCGATGGCGCTGGAGCTGTTCAAGCCGTTCGTGATGAAGCGTCTGGTCGACCTGAACCACGCGCAGAACATCAAGAGCGCCAAGCGCATGGTCGAGCGTGGGCGCACTGTGGTGTACGACGTCCTCGAAGAGGTCATCGCGGAGCACCCGGTTCTGCTGAACCGTGCGCCCACGCTGCACCGTCTCGGCATCCAGGCCTTCGAGCCGCAGCTGGTCGAGGGCAAGGCCATTCAGATCCACCCGCTCGTCTGCACCGCGTTCAACGCGGACTTCGACGGTGACCAGATGGCCGTGCACCTGCCGCTGTCCGCGGAGGCACAGGCCGAGGCCCGCATCCTGATGCTGTCCTCGAACAACATCCTCAAGCCGGCCGACGGCCGTCCGGTGACGATGCCGACCCAGGACATGGTCCTCGGTCTGTTCTTCCTCACCACCGACGGCGAGATGCGCGAACTCAAGGGCGAGGAGCGTTCCTTCTCCTCGGTCGCCGAGGCGATCATGGCCTTCGACGCGGGCGAGCTGTCGCTCCAGTCGAAGATCGACGTCCGCTTCCCGGTCGGCACCATCCCGCCGCGCGGCTGGATCCCGCCGGTGCGTGAAGAGGGTGAGCCGGAGTGGCAGCAGGGTGACTCCTTCCGGCTGAGCACCACCCTGGGCCGTGCGCTCTTCAACGAGCTGCTGCCCGAGGACTACCCGTTCGTCGACTACGAGGTCGGCAAGAAGCAGCTCTCCGAGATCGTCAACGACCTCGCCGAGCGCTACCCGAAGGTCATCGTGGCGGCGACGCTCGACAACCTGAAGGCGGCCGGCTTCCACTGGGCGACCCGTTCCGGCGTCACCGTCGCCATCTCCGACGTCGTCGTTCCCGAGGCGAAGAAGGCGATCGTCCACGGCTACGAGGCGCAGGACGAGAAGGTCCAGAAGCAGTACGAGCGCGGTCTGATCACCAAGGACGAGCGCACGCAGGAGCTCATCGCGATCTGGACCAAGGCGACCAACGAGGTCGCCGAGGCGATGAACGACAACTTCCCGAAGACCAACCCGATCTTCATGATGGTGAACTCGGGCGCACGAGGCAACATGATGCAGATGCGTCAGATCGCCGGTATGCGTGGTCTGGTGTCGAACGCGAAGAACGAGACGATCCCGCGGCCCATCAAGGCCTCGTTCCGTGAGGGTCTGTCCGTGCTGGAGTACTTCATCTCCACGCACGGTGCCCGTAAGGGTCTGGCGGACACCGCCCTGCGTACCGCCGACTCGGGTTACCTCACCCGTCGTCTGGTCGACGTCTCCCAGGACGTCATCATCCGCGAGGAGGACTGCGGCACCGACCGCGGTCTGAAGCTGCGGATCGCCACGCGGGAGGCCGACGGCACCCTGCGCAAGGCGGACGACGTCGAGACCAGCGTCTACGCCCGCATGCTCGCCGAGGACGTCGTCATCGACGGCAAGGTGATCGCGCCGGCCAACGTCGACCTCGGTGACGTGCTCATCGAGCAGCTGGTGCACCACGGCGTCGAGCAGGTCAAGACCCGTTCGATCCTGACCTGCGAGTCCGCCGTCGGCACCTGCGCCATGTGCTACGGCCGTTCGCTGGCCACCGGCAAGCTGGTCGACATCGGTGAGGCGGTCGGCATCATCGCCGCCCAGTCCATCGGTGAGCCCGGTACCCAGCTGACGATGCGTACCTTCCACACCGGTGGTGTGGCCGGTGACGACATCACCCAGGGTCTGCCGCGTGTCGTCGAGCTCTTCGAGGCCCGTACCCCGAAGGGTGTCGCCCCGATCTCCGAGGCCGCCGGCCGCGTCCGGATCGAGGAGACCGAGAAGACGAAGAAGATCGTCGTCACCCCGGACGACGGCAGCGACGAGACGGCGTTCCCGATCTCGAAGCGCGCCCGTCTGCTGGTCGGCGAGGGCGATCACGTCGAGGTGGGCCAGAAGCTCACTGTGGGTGCCACCAACCCGCACGACGTGCTGCGCATCCTGGGTCAGCGGGCCGTCCAGGTCCACCTGGTCGGCGAGGTCCAGAAGGTCTACAACTCGCAGGGCGTGTCGATCCACGACAAGCACATCGAGATCATCATCCGGCAGATGCTCCGCCGCGTGACGATCATCGAGTCCGGCGACGCCGAGCTGCTGCCCGGCGAGCTGGTCGAGCGCTCGAAGTTCGAGACCGAGAACCGTCGTGTGGTCCAGGAGGGCGGTCACCCGGCCTCCGGTCGTCCGCAGCTGATGGGTATCACCAAGGCCTCGCTGGCGACCGAGTCGTGGCTGTCGGCGGCGTCCTTCCAGGAGACGACCAGGGTCCTCACGGACGCGGCGATCAACGCCAAGTCCGACTCCCTGATCGGCCTCAAGGAGAACGTCATCATCGGTAAGCTCATCCCGGCCGGTACGGGTCTGTCCCGTTACCGCAACATCCGGGTCGAGCCGACCGAGGAGGCCAAGGCCGCGATGTACTCGGCCGTCGGCTACGACGACATCGACTACTCGCCGTTCGGCACGGGCTCCGGCCAGGCCGTTCCGCTGGAGGACTACGACTACGGTCCGTACAACCAGTAGGCGAGTCGGCTGAAGTACCGCAGGGCGGTCACCCCGGGCACAATGGGGTGGCCGCCCTGCGGCGTTCCGCGATCCGTATCCGTGAGCTGTACGAGTGACCCGTACCGATGACCTGTACCGGTTTCGTGACGCGTAGCCCATGCCGTAAGGCTTTGCGTGGGCGCATGATGGAATGACGTGTGCAGTCGGGGGAGGTACCTGGTGTCGCAGTCGCCGTATCCGTCGTGGCAGCCCTGGCAGGGGCGAGGCGCTCCACAGCCGTGGGGCGGACCGGGCGGGCCGCAGCAGGGCGGGCCCCCGATGCTGGCCTCGCACGCGGACCGGGAGCGCACCGTGGACGTGCTCCGGGCCGGGTACGCGGAGGGCCGTCTGGACCAGCAGGAGCTCGAGCGGCGGGTGGCGCGGGCCTACCAGGCCCGTACGGTGGCGGATCTCTCGCTGCTGGTGGCCGATCTGCCGCAGGGTCCCGTGCCGCAGACCGCGGTGGTGCAGCAGCACGCCGTCCCCATGGCGCCGGCGACGTTCCTGCCCCGGCAGAAGACCAACGAGAAGGCGATCGGGTCCATGGTGTGCGGGGTGCTGTGCCTGGCGACGGGCGGGGTGACCGGCATCCCGGCCGTGGTGCTGGGGCACATGGCCCGTGCGGAGATCCGGCGCTCGGGGGATCAGGGGGACGGGCTCGCGGTGGCCGGGCTGGTGCTCGGCTGGCTGTCCGTGGCCGGCTGGGCCGCTTTCCTGTTCCTGTTGGTCATGTTCGGTATCGCGGCAGTGTGACGCGTGGGAGAACGGAAAGGGGCCGGAGCCACCCTTTCGAAGATCATTCCCTTTCACGGGCTTCACTCGCTCCGCGCGGAGGCGGGGTGACGGCCCATTTGTTTTGACCGCAGCCAATGCTATAGGTACGCTCAGACCTTGTGCCTGGGGTGTGCCCTGGCCTCCGCGTGTGCCGTCAGACCGCGCCGGGGGCTGTGAACGGCCACCGCGATCATGCGCTTCTTTCTGCCTTGCGGCGGGAGTCCGCGGGATTCGACACACCCGACCGCGTGGGTCGGTGACGTTCCAGGTTAGCTGTACCTATCGGCACACAGAAACCGGAGAAGTAGTGCCTACGATCCAGCAGCTGGTCCGTAAGGGCCGGCAGGACAAGGTCGAGAAGAACAAGACGCCCGCACTCGAGGGTTCGCCCCAGCGCCGTGGCGTCTGCACGCGTGTGTTCACCACCACCCCGAAGAAGCCGAACTCGGCCCTCCGTAAGGTCGCGCGTGTGCGTCTGACCAGCGGTATCGAGGTCACTGCTTACATTCCGGGTGAGGGACACAACCTGCAGGAGCACTCCATCGTGCTCGTGCGCGGCGGCCGTGTGAAGGACCTGCCGGGTGTTCGCTACAAGATCATCCGTGGCTCCCTCGACACCCAGGGTGTCAAGAACCGCAAGCAGGCCCGCAGCCGCTACGGCGCCAAGAAGGAGAAGTAAGAATGCCTCGTAAGGGCCCCGCCCCGAAGCGCCCGGTCATCATCGACCCGGTCTACGGTTCTCCTCTGGTGACCTCCCTGATCAACAAGGTGCTGCTGAACGGCAAGCGCTCCACCGCCGAGCGCATCGTCTACGGTGCCATGGAGGGCCTTCGCGAGAAGACGGGCAACGACCCGATCATCACGCTGAAGCGCGCTCTCGAGAACATCAAGCCGACCCTCGAGGTCAAGTCCCGCCGTGTCGGTGGCGCCACCTACCAGGTGCCGATCGAGGTCAAGCCCGGTCGCGCCAACACCCTGGCGCTGCGCTGGCTGGTCGGTTACTCCCGCGCCCGTCGCGAGAAGACCATGACCGAGCGTCTGCTCAACGAGCTCCTCGACGCCAGCAACGGCCTCGGTGCCGCTGTGAAGAAGCGCGAGGACACGCACAAGATGGCCGAGTCCAACAAGGCCTTCGCGCACTACCGCTGGTAGTCGCTACCCACATCGAGACCGAGAGAAGACTGAAGCCTTATGGCTACCACTTCACTTGACCTGGCCAAGGTCCGCAACATCGGGATCATGGCCCACATCGACGCGGGCAAGACGACCACCACCGAGCGGATCCTGTTCTACACCGGCGTGTCGTACAAGCTTGGCGAGACCCACGAGGGTTCCGCCACGATGGACTGGATGGAGCAGGAGCAGGAGCGTGGCATCACGATCACCTCTGCTGCGACGACCTGTCACTGGCCGCTCGAAGACAACGACTACACGATCAACATCATCGACACCCCGGGGCACGTCGACTTCACCGTAGAGGTGGAGCGTTCCCTGCGCGTGCTCGACGGTGCCGTGACCGTGTTCGACGGTGTCGCCGGTGTCGAGCCGCAGTCCGAGACGGTGTGGCGTCAGGCCGACCGTTACGGTGTGCCGCGTATCTGCTTCGTCAACAAGCTGGACCGGACCGGCGCGGAGTTCCACCGCTGCGTCGACATGATCAAGGACCGCCTGGGTGCGCAGCCGCTGGTCATGCAGCTGCCGATCGGTGCCGAGGCCGACTTCCACGGCGTCGTGGACCTGGTCCGCATGAAGGCGCTCGTGTGGTCCGCCGAGGCCGCCAAGGGCGAGATGTACGACGTCGTCGACATCCCGGCCACGCACACCGAGGCCGCCGAGGAGTGGCGCGGCAAGCTGATCGAGGCTGTCGCGGAGAACGACGAAGAGATCATGGAGCTGTACCTGGAGGGCCAGGAGCCCACCCAGGAGCAGCTGCACGCCGCGATCCGTCGCATCACCATCGCGTCCGGCAAGTCCACCGACACCACCATCACCCCGGTGTTCTGCGGCACCGCGTTCAAGAACAAGGGCGTTCAGCCCCTGCTCGACGCGGTCGTGCGCTACCTCCCGACCCCGCTCGACATCGAGGCCATCGAGGGCCACGACGTCAAGGACCCCGAGGTCGTGATCAAGCGCAAGCCGTCCGAGGACGAGCCGCTGTCGGCCCTCGCGTTCAAGATCATGAGCGACCCGCACCTCGGCAAGCTCACCTTCGTCCGGGTCTACTCGGGCCGCCTGGTGTCCGGCACCGCCGTGCTGAACTCCGTCAAGGGCAAGAAGGAGCGCATCGGCAAGATCTACCGCATGCACGCCAACAAGCGTGAGGAGATCGAGTCGGTGGTCGCCGGTGACATCGTCGCCGTCATGGGCCTGAAGCAGACCACCACCGGTGAGACGCTGTCCGACGACAAGCAGCCGGTGATCCTGGAGTCCATGGACTTCCCGGCGCCGGTCATCCAGGTCGCCATCGAGCCCAAGTCGAAGGGCGACCAGGAGAAGCTGGGCGTCGCGATCCAGCGCCTGGCCGAGGAGGACCCGTCCTTCCAGGTCCACTCGGACGAGGAGACCGGCCAGACCATCATCGGTGGTATGGGCGAGCTGCACCTCGAGGTGCTGGTCGACCGTATGCGCCGTGAGTTCAAGGTCGAGGCCAACGTCGGCAAGCCGCAGGTCGCCTACCGCGAGACGATCCGCAAGGCCGTCGAGCGCGTGGACTACACCCACAAGAAGCAGACCGGTGGTACCGGTCAGTTCGCCAAGGTGCAGATCGCGATCGAGCCCATCGAGGGCGGCGACGCCTCGTACGAGTTCGTGAACAAGGTGACCGGTGGCCGTGTGCCGAAGGAGTACATCCCTTCGGTGGACGCCGGTGCGCAGGAGGCCATGCAGTTCGGTATCCTCGCCGGCTACGAGATGACGGGCGTCCGCGTCACGCTTCTCGACGGTGGCTACCACGAGGTGGACTCCTCCGAGCTCGCGTTCAAGATCGCCGGTTCGCAGGCCTTCAAGGAGGCCGCGCGCAAGGCTTCGCCCGTGCTCCTCGAGCCGATGATGGCCGTCGAGGTCACCACGCCCGAGGACTACATGGGTGAAGTCATCGGCGACATCAACTCCCGCCGTGGCCAGATCCAGGCCATGGAGGAGCGGGCCGGTGCTCGCGTCGTGAAGGGCCTCGTGCCCCTTTCGGAGATGTTCGGCTACGTCGGGGACCTCCGCAGCAAGACGTCGGGTCGCGCAAGCTACTCGATGCAGTTCGACTCCTACGCCGAGGTTCCGCGGAACGTCGCCGAGGAGATCATCGCGAAGGCCAAGGGCGAGTAACGGACTCCGTTCACACGCTTTAGGCTTGACCCCGGAGCCTGCTTGGGGCATTCCGCCGCAAACCCGGTGGAATGCCCCCGGCCCCGGGCTTTCCAGCAAAGATCACCTGGCGCCGATGAGTAAGGCGTACAGAACCACTCCACAGGAGGACCCCAGTGGCGAAGGCGAAGTTCGAGCGGACTAAGCCGCACGTCAACATCGGCACCATCGGTCACATCGACCACGGTAAGACGACCCTCACGGCCGCCATTACCAAGGTGCTGCACGACGCGTACCCGGACCTGAACGAGGCCTCGGCCTTCGACATGATCGACAAGGCGCCCGAAGAGCGCCAGCGTGGTATCACGATCTCGATCTCGCACGTCGAGTACCAGACCGAGCAGCGTCACTACGCCCACGTTGACTGCCCCGGTCACGCGGACTACATCAAGAACATGATCACGGGTGCCGCCCAGATGGACGGCGCCATCCTCGTGGTCGCCGCCACCGACGGCCCGATGCCGCAGACCAAGGAGCACGTGCTCCTGGCCCGCCAGGTCGGCGTTCCGTACATCGTCGTCGCCCTGAACAAGGCCGACATGGTGGACGACGAGGAGATCCTGGAGCTCGTCGAGCTCGAGGTCCGTGAGCTCCTCTCCGAGTACGAGTTCCCGGGCGACGACGTTCCCGTCGTCAAGGTCTCCGCTCTGAAGGCCCTCGAGGGCGACAAGGAGTGGGGCAACACCGTCCTCGAGCTGATGAAGGCCGTGGACGAGTCGATCCCGGCTCCCGAGCGTGACGTCGACAAGCCGTTCCTGATGCCGATCGAGGACGTCTTCACGATCACCGGTCGCGGCACGGTCGTCACCGGCCGTATCGAGCGTGGTGTCCTCAAGGTCAACGAGACCGTCGACATCATCGGCATCAAGCAGGACAAGACCACCACCACGGTCACCGGCATCGAGATGTTCCGCAAGCTGCTCGACGAGGGCCAGGCCGGTGAGAACGTCGGTCTGCTGCTCCGCGGCATCAAGCGCGAGGACGTCGAGCGCGGCCAGGTCATCATCAAGCCCGGTTCGGTCACCCCGCACACCGAGTTCGAGGCCCAGGCCTACATCCTGTCGAAGGACGAGGGTGGCCGTCACACCCCCTTCTTCAACAACTACCGCCCGCAGTTCTACTTCCGTACGACGGACGTGACCGGCGTCGTGACCCTCCCCGAGGGCACCGAGATGGTCATGCCGGGTGACAACACCGAGATGAAGGTGGAGCTCATCCAGCCCATCGCCATGGAAGAGGGCCTGAAGTTCGCCATCCGTGAGGGTGGCCGGACCGTGGGCGCCGGCCAGGTCACCAAGATCAACAAGTAAGCTCCGGCTGCTTGCTGATCCGACCTGGTAGCTCCACCGCGAGCACCTGAGAGGGCCCGCACGACTTCGGTCGTGCGGGCCTTTTCGTGTCTTGGGCGGACGCGCAGGCGGGCCGATGCGCGGGCGGGCCGACGTCAAGCGCCGGACCCTGTCCGTCACCCGATCGCGGGAAGTACTGGCATATGAGGGCCATGTGTCGAGGGATATCCCTAGCTTCGGATCATGGTCAGCTCATCCCACGAGGCCCTGCACCGGATCTTCCAGGAAGATCCGGGCCTCTTCGCGCGTGCCGTCAAAGGACTCGGAGTCCTCTTCGCCACCCCGCTTTCGGCCTCCACCCTCTCCACCGACCTCACCGAGAACCGCCCGGTAGAGCGCCGGGTGGACACGCTGCTGCGGATGGACACCTCCGACAACGGCAGCTTCGTCCTGGCCGTTGAGTCACAGGGCAAGCGGGACCCCGACAAGCCCGCGAGTTGGGCTTATTACCTCTCACATCTGTACGCGAAATACCGTTTGCCTCCGGTTCTCCTCGTCGTCTGTGCGGACCGGCGCACTGCTGCCTGGGCGGCTCGGCATGTCGACATCGGTCCGCCGCAGTGGCCCTCACTCACGTTGCGTCCCCTGGTACTCGGGCCGGATGAGGTGCCCGTGGTCTTCGACCCCGACGAGGCCGCTCGTGACATTCCGCTCACGGTTCTCTCAGCGGCTCTGCACCGCCGTGACCCGGATGCCAATGTGATACTGAAGGCACTGGCCGTGGCGCTGAAAGGCCTGTCGGCCGACGACGAGAACACCGCAGGTAAGTTCATCGAGCTCACGGAACAAGGCCTCGGCAAGGCGCCGGCCGCGGATTTCTGGAGGCAACTCATGGCCGCAGACCTCTCCTTTTTCCAGTCGCAGACCGCCCAGAACCTTCGGGCGGAGGGCAAGGCGGAGGGCAAGGCCGACGACATCCTGCTTCTGCTGGAGCGCCGGGAGGTCGAGCTCTCCGAGGCGGAGCGTGAGCGAATCCTCGGGTGCCCCGACCTCGACACACTGAGCCTCTGGTTCGTGCGCGCCATCACGGCCACGTCGGCGGCGGAGGTCTTCGAGAGCGGTGAGGCGGGCTGAGCCGGTCCGGGGGCGCGGCAGCGATGCGTCGGGGAGGGTGCTCATTCGTGGATGCCCGCGAGTTCCACCGCACGGCGCCGTAGGGCCGGGCCGGCCGGGGCGACCGACGCGAGTGCCGCGAGGAACGCGCAGGCGCCGACGACCGCGCCGATCGTCGGCCACGGCAGCACGGGTGTGGGGCGCACCGAGAGCAGGCTCAGCGCCGCCCACATGTCGGCCGGGTTGAGCGCGGCGACGGCCAGTCCCAGGAGCGCTCCGACCGCGACGACCAGCAGTGACTCGGCGCACACCAGCCGCAGTACCTGCCCGTTGGTGGCCCCGGCCAGTCGCAGCACCGCCAGGTCACGGACCCGGTCGGAGGTGGCCGTCACCATCGTGTTGACCAGGGAGATGCCGGTGTAGAGCAGGGCGATGCCGAGCACCAGCAGAAGGCCGAGCCGGGGCGAGCGGTTGGTCTCCGGACAGGTGGCCGCGACCCACTCGTCCTTGCCGAGCACCTGACCGCCTGCCGACCGCACCGCCCGACGGCCACGTCCAGCGGCCGTGCCCCGAGCACCGTCCGGTACGTCCACTCCTGGCGGGCCTCGTCACGGGGCAACGCGTACCGAGCCAAGGCCGGTACGTCGGAGAAGGCCAGGATCCGGGACACGCCGCCGAAGTCGGCGGTGAGCCATCCGCCGGTCCGGGGCGGGGCCAGGGCCGCGGTGTCCCGGAAGGCTTCCAGGAACGCGGTGAACTCCCTTCGTCGGGAAGCGACTTCCGCGCCGGAAGGTTCGGCGGGCCCGGTTCGTCTCCGTCAGGTCGGGAGCCTCGGACGCCGTGGTGCTTCCGGAAACCTCCGACGGGCGGGGAGCCTTTGGTGGTTGCTCGGTCATCTCCGCGTACTCGGCAAGTCGGGAACGCCGTACCGGCACCTCCGTACCGGCACCTCCGTGCCGCCACCGGAATCTGTCATCGCACAACCTTGGCACGTCACCCGTCACTGCTTTCCCAGCAGCCCAGTCGACCTCTCACCGGTCCGGCCGCAGTGGCCCGCCGTGGCGAAGCCCCGCCGGGGGCACCGATGGCGGGGAAGCCGATCGTGAACCACCGCCCGCAGTTCTACTTCCGTACGACGGGCGTGACCGGCCAAACCTGGTGGCTCCACCGCAGGCCTTTTCGCATGACCGTCGAAGACGGCCCGCGTGGGTCACCGGACCCTCGTCCTCCGGAAAAGGACGATCGTCCAGGCGGTGGCGCAGACGAAGAGCGCCGCGTGGACCCAGGGCACCGCGCCGCCGCTGTCGGAGTCCAGCAAGGTGAGGGTGAACAACACGGCGAAGACGGCCATGGAGAAGAGGGCGCCGAGGAACTGGTGGCGGAGCCGCTGGACGTCCCGGCCCGGGCCGTCGGTCAGGTCCATGGCGTAGACCTCCACCTGGCCGAGTTCCTGCTGTGCGCCGCGTCCGGTGGCCGCCAGGTGGTCCCGTGCCTCGGTCACATGCCGCTGCGCGGTGCGCAGGGGGAGGCCGTGCCGCCCGTACAGCAACTCGCCCAGTCGGCACAGCCATTGCTCATCATCGAGCCGGCGGCCTTCGCCGGGGGAGAGCCACCGGTTCACCGCCTGTGAGGGTATGGCCAGCCCGAGGGCGCCGAGCAGTACCCCGCACCCTGCTGCCGTGATCGGGGGGAACGGGAAGGGGGGCGCGTCCCGGATCGCGGGGAGGGCTGCGAGGTAGACGCCGGCCGCGGTGATGACGCCGGCGACGGCGCCGTAGAGCCAGGCGGTCCGGGTTCGTCCGGCCGCGCGCAGGGCGGGGAAGACCGCGAAGCCGACGGCCACGAACACGGACGTGGAGAGGGACAGGAGGAGAGTTGAGGCGCCGGACAGTTCCTCGCTGTCGAACGTACCCACCGCGGCCATGATCAGCACGGCGATGCCTCCGGCCACCATGCCCTGCCGGAAATGCGTGGCCGGTGTCCTGCCCTCGAAGTCGCGTGTGCTGCGGTGCCCGGCGTCGACCCGTTCGGTGGCCACCACGGCGGCGTACTCCTCGGCGGGGCCGAAGAGTTCCTCCGCCGGCTGTCCCGTCTCGGTGACCGCCTCGGCGACCTCCTCCAGCACACGGTTCACCAACTCGCGCGGCACGCTGTGCACGAGGGTGAGTTCCAGTTCCAGCTTGTCGGCCCAGGCGTCCCGGTCGCTGTGACCCGGCCGGGTACCGGCGGCGGCCTTCGTCATCGGTCCTTCTCCTGTTCATGAGGTGTGGTGGTGGGGCCGGCCGGGAACGCCGCCACCGTGTCGACCGCCGTGCGGAACTCCTGCCATGCCTGGCGCTCCCGTGCCAGCCGGCCTCGCCCCGCATCGGTCAGCCGGTAGTACTTCCGGCCGGGGCCGCCCTCTCCCGGGGCCCATCGGACCTCGACCGCACCGTCGTCGGCGAGCCGCGTCAGTGCCGGGTACAGCACGGCGCCCTTGACCGTGCCGAGTCCCGATTCCTCGAGCTGTTGGAGCAGCGCGTACCCGTAACTCTCTCCGCGCTCCAGCGCGGCCAGAAGGCACAGCGGCAGGACGGCGCGGAGCCATGCGGGCTGGATGTCGCCCATGCATCGACCTCCTCTTGATCAAGACTAGTCTGAAATTCAGAATAGTCGGGTGTCAAGAGTATGTGGGGAAGGGGGTCAGGAATGAGCAGTGTCGACGAGGGTCCGGTGACAGGGACTGGAGGTCGCGGTGAAGGGTGATCTGGAGTTCTACGGAACGGGCTTGCGCATGCGGTGGACGCTCGGCTTCGCCGTCCGGGCGAAGTGAGGGTTCGCGTCGAGGTGCCCGCACGCCGTCGACCGCGGCGCACCGAACAGGTCGCCACCGACCTGCGGGTTCGTGATCACGGTGGTGGGTGTCGGCAGGCGATGGCGAGCTCGGGCGACGCGCCGCGAGGCCGGTTCCGGCTGCCGACACATTGCCCTCCTTGACTTGTGGCCACTCTAGGAGTCTAAAGTGCTAGGCAACTAGTTAAATGGAGGAACCGGTGATTGAGTTCCACCTCAACAGCCAGTCCGGTCTGTCTCCGTACCAGCAGGTGGTGCAGCAGGTGCGGCATGCGCTGCGTCTGGGCCTGCTGAAGGAGGGGGACCGGCTTCCGACGGTCAAGGACGTGGCGGGACGGTTGGCGATCAACCCGAACACCGTGCTCAAGGCGTACCGGGAGCTGGAGCACGACGGGCTGGTGGCCGCCCGGCCGGGCGTCGGGACGTTCGTGACCCGGACGCTGGCCGACGCCACGCTCGCCGCGCACGGACCGCTCCGCAAGGACCTGCGCCGCTGGCTGACCAAGGCGCGCCTTGCCGGGCTCGACGAGGAGAGCATCGAGGCGCTGTTCATGAACACCTTTCGTAACGCCGCCGGAGAGGACGTAGCGTGAGCGCTGTCTTACGGGCCCAGGGTCTGGGCAAGAGGTACAAGCAGCGGTGGGCGCTGCAGAACTGCGAATTGGACGTCCCGGCCGGGCGCGTGGTCGGCCTGGTCGGACCCAACGGGGCCGGCAAGTCGACCCTGTTGCACCTGGCTTCCGGCATGCTCACCCCGACGGCCGGCACCATCGAGGTGTGCGGCGGCCGACCCGCCGCGGATGTGGAGCAGCTGGCCAAGGTCGGTTTCGTCGCCCAGGACACCCCCACCTACGCCACGCTGAGCGTCGCCGACCACCTCGACTTCGGCAGGCGCCTCAACGCGAACTGGGACGACGTCGTGGCGCGCGAGCGGATCCGTCGCCTCGGCCTGGACCCCAAGCAGAAGGCCGGCAAGCTGTCCGGTGGCCAGCGCGCGCAGCTCGCCCTCACCCTGGGCATCGCCAAACGCCCGGAGCTGCTCATCCTGGACGAGCCGGTCGCGGCCCTCGACCCGCTCGCCCGGCGGGAGTTCATGCAGGACCTGATGGAGGCCGTCGCCGAGCACGAGTTGAGCGTCGTGCTCTCCTCCCACCTGGTCTCCGACCTGGAGCGGACCTGCGACTACGTCATCGTGCTGGTCGACTCCCACGTGCAGGTGGCCGACGACATCGACGACCTGGTCGCTCGTCACCACCGGCTCATCGGCCCGCGCCGGGACCCGGCGACCCTTCCGGCCGGTCAGCACGTCATCACCGCCAGCCACACCGACCGCCAGACCACTTTCCTGGTGCGCACCGAGGCTCCCGTCAACGATCCCTCCTGGACCGTCAGCCCCCTCGGTCTGGAAGACATCGTCCTGGCCTACATGGCCCGACCCGCCGATGCGGTCCGTGACACCCGACCCGCGCTGGAGGTCCTCCGATGATCTGGCTGACCTGGCGTCAGTTCCGCACCCAGGCCGCCGTGATGTTCGCCGTCGTGGCCGCCTTCGCCGCCGCCCTCGCGGTCACCGGTCCGCAGCTGGCCGACCTCTACCGAGCCACCGGCAGCAGCCTGGCGGACCGGATCTCCAGCTCGGACCAGACCCTCTACTACGCCGGACTGATGGTCGTGCTCGCCGTGCCGGCGGTCATCGGGATGTTCTGGGGCGCGCCGCTGATCGCCCGTGAACTGGAGACCGGCACCCACCACCTCGCGTGGAACCAGGGCGTCACCCGCACCCGCTGGCTGGCGACCAAGCTGAGCATCGGCGCGGCGGCCGCCGTGACCGCCGCCGGACTGGCCGCACTCACGGTGAGTTGGTGGAGCAGCCCCATCGACCGGGCCGTCGACGGCGGTGGCCCGACGGACACGTACTTCTCGCGGCTCGACCCCGTGGCCTTCGTCGCACGGGGTGTCGTCCCCGTCGCCCATGCCGCCTTCGCCTTCGTCCTGGGCGTCGCCCTCGGCCTCGTCATCCGCCGCACCCTGCCCGCGATGGCAACCACGCCCGTCCTCTACGCCGCCGTCCAGCTCACCGTGCCGATGTGGGTCCGACCTCGTCTGATCAGCCCGGACCGGACCACCGTGCCGATCGAGCCCGGCATCCCCATCAGCATCCAGGACGAGAGCGCCAGGGAGATCGTCGTGCACCCCGATCTGCCCGGTGCCTGGATCACCTCCCAACAGACACTGAACGCCGCCGGTCAGCCGTCCTCCCCGCCGTCGTCCTTCGGCGACTGCCTGTACGGCGAGTCGGACATCCCCAGCCTGCAGCACGTCGACCGCTGCATCGCCGACCTCGGGGCCCAGGGCTACCAGCAGCAGGTGACGTACCATCCCGCCGGCGACTTCTGGGCCCTGCAGTGGGCCGAGACCGGGATCTACCTCGGCCTCGCCCTGGCCCTGACCGGGTTCTGCGCCTGGTGGATCCGCCGCCGACTGAACTGACAGGCGCCCCCCGACACGGGACGACCAGCGAGGGGGCAGCCGGGTCCCGGATGCCCCCCTCGCGACGCTGCTGCGAGGCGTGAGCGGTCTCGATCAACTCTTCGGCTTGATATTGGCGTTGAGGTGGAAGAGGTTCGCGGGGTCGTACTTCGCCTTGACCGCCGAAAGGCGTTCGTAGTTCATGCCGTAGCCCTCGCGCAGGATTTGCTCGCCCTCCTCGAGGAAGCCGGGGAAGTTGAGGTAGACGCCTCCGGCGGAGAACGATTTCAGGTCGGCGAAGGTGCCGCGCACCCAGGTCATGTTCTCGGCCGAGTCGGCCTCCGCCTCCCAGTTCGCCTCGATTCCGAGCAGGTAGGGGGCGTTGCGGTTGGCGAAGGCGGTCTCCTCCTCGCCGACGCGGGCCATGGCGCCGCCCTGGTACCAGACGTCGATGGTGCTCTGGGGCGAAGGCGCCGCGGCGGCGCGCTCGGCGAGCCGCTCGATCAGCTCGTCGCTGAGCTCGGGCACGTTCACGGACTTCCAGTAGTAGTGCAGGCCGTCGGGGTAGTCCGCGTCCAGGATCGCCTGGACTTCCGTGTAGGGCATGGGGCCGCTGAGGTCACAGAGCGGGTCGGCGATCTCTCGCAGCGGCTGGAGCAGTCGCTCGCCGTCCGCCGGGTCGCCCGGGTACGGCGCGAGCAGGGCTGTGAAGTCCTTCCCGTGTGCCTCTGGCGGGAAGGGCTCCACCGGTGGGACCTTCCCGAGGACTCCGATCGGGGCGAAGTCGTCCGGCCGCTGGGACAGGTAGTGCTCGCAGGCCCGCAGCACCTCCTTGGTGCGGTCTGCGGGGTAGAGCACGAAGCAGAGGAAGACCTCCGGCCCGAGGGGATGCAGGCGGTACTCGAACGAGGTGACGACGCCGAAGTTGCCGCCACCGCCCCGGACCGCCCAGAAGAGGTCCTGGTGCTGGCTCTCGTCGGCGACCAGGAGGCGCCCGTCAGCGGTGGCAACCCGTACGGACAGGAGATTGTCGCAGCTCAGCCCGTGTTTGCGCCGGAGCCAGCCTATTCCCCCGGACAAGGTCAGGCCGGCTGCCCCCGTCTCCGTCACCACGCCCAACGGAGTGGCGAGCCCATGGCGCTGGGTCTCCCGGTCGATGTCCCCCAACGTGCAGCCACCCTGCGCGACCGCCCTTCGCCACTCCGGGTCGACATCGACCCCGCGCATCTCCGACAGGTCGACGACCAGACCACCGTCGCAGACCGCCTGACCGGCGACGCCGTGTCCGCCCCCGCGCACGGCGACGAGTATCTCGTTGTCGCGGGCGAAGTCGACCGCGGCGACCACGTCCTCGTCGCCCGCGCACCGGGCCACCAGCGCCGGACGCCTGTCGATCATGCCGTTCCAGAGTTTTCGTGCCGACTCGTAGTCGGCCTCCCCGGGCCGGACGATCCGCCCCCGCAACCTGGAGGCGAACGCGTCCACGAGGGGACTCGGAACATCCGCCTCCCTGCCACGCCGCCCCTCCTCCCCCCTGACCGGCGTGCCGCTGTGGCTGTGACTCCCGCTCATGCTGTGGCTGTGACTCCCGCTCATGGGGATCGCCTCCCGGTTTTCAGCATCACGCCTGGCGGGAGGAGGTGCCATTCGAGTTCTCCGCGCACCGTGCCGACCGTCCCGCGCTTCGTACGAAGGGTCTCGAATGGCGGACAATTGTGCGAGGCCCTTGGCCTTCCGCTTAACACATGAGTAACACTGAAGGGTCGACTGCTGTATCGAAAATCCATGAGGCGGTCGCCGTCCTGCGCGAGGCAATGGCGCCGCGCGCCCATCACCGGGCCTGTTCCGGTGTCAGCCGCGCCAGAAAGGGACCCCGTGACTTCACGACCCGACTTCACCTCCTCGCTCGAGAACCTGCGTACCGAGATCCTGCGCCGCAATCCGGCCGAACCCGAGTTCCACCAGGCCGCGCGCGAGGTGCTGGACACCCTCGGGCCGGTGCTCAAGGCGCGTCCGGAGTACGCGGAGCCGGGGCTCGTCGAGCGGCTCATCGAGCCGGAGCGGCAGATCATCTTCCGGGTGCCGTGGCAGGACGACCAGGGGTGTGTTCACGTCAACCGGGGATTCCGGATCGAATACAACAGCGCCCTCGGCCCGTACAAGGGCGGTCTGCGCTTCCACCCCTCGGTGAACCTCGGGATCATCAAGTTCCTCGGTTTCGAGCAGGTCTTCAAGAACGCGCTGACTGGGCTCGGCATCGGCGGCGGCAAGGGCGGCAGCGACTTCGACCCGCAGGGCCGCAGCGACGCGGAGGTCATGCGCTTCTGCCAGTCGTTCATGACGGAGCTGTACCGGCACATCGGTGAGTACACCGACGTACCGGCGGGCGACATCGGTGTCGGCGCCCGCGAGATCGGCTACCTGTTCGGCCAGTACCGGCGGATCACCAACCGCTGGGAGGGCGGCGTCCTGACCGGCAAGCGCGCCGGCTGGGGCGGCTCGCTGATACGGCCGGAGGCGACCGGATACGGCAACGTGCTGTTCGCGGAGGCGATGCTGCACGAGCGTGGCGAGGAACTGGAGGGCCAGACCGCGGTCGTCTCCGGATCCGGAAACGTCGCGATCTACACCATCCAGAAGCTGACGGCCCTCGGCGCCAACCCGGTGACCTGCTCCGACTCCAGCGGCTACGTGGTCGACGAGAAGGGCATCGACCTGGAGCTGCTGTGCCAGATCAAGGAGGTCGAGCGCGGCCGGGTGAGCGCGTACGCCGAGCGGCGTGGCGCCTCCGCGCGGTTCGTGCCCGGCGGGCGGGTCTGGGAGGTCCCGGCCGACATCGCCCTGCCGTCGGCGACGCAGAACGAGCTGAACGCGGACGCCGCCGCCGTGCTCATCCGTAACGGCGTGAAGGCGGTGTCGGAGGGCGCGAACATGCCGACGACGCCGGATGCCGTGCAGCTCTTCCAGAAGGCCGGAGTCGCCTTCGGGCCCGGCAAGGCCGCGAACGCGGGCGGGGTCGCGGTCAGCGCGCTGGAGATGACGCAGAACGCGTCGCGCACGACGTGGAAGGCCGACCAGGTCGAGAACGAGCTGGCCCGCATCATGACCGACATCCACAACACGTGCGCCGAGACCGCAGACCGCTACGGTGCCCCCGGCGACTACGTCGCGGGCGCGAACATCGCCGGCTTCGAGCGGGTCGCGGACGCGATCCTGGCGCAGGGCGTCATCTGACGGTGCCGGTGCCGAGCGGGGAGGGTCGGGGGGCCTCCCCGCCCGGGCCGGAAGGGGGGAGTGCCCCACATGGCCCTGGTGCCCCACATCCCGGCCGGAGAGACTCGGATCCATGCAGAAGCTCTCCCTCGACGCCCTCGCCCGCGAGCACCTCGAACGCGCCGCCGCCTCCTCCACCGGTCGCAGCGCGAGCACGGTCCACGGCGGCCACGAGCACACCCTGCGCCAGACCCTCCTCGCTCTGACCGCCGGCACCTCCCTCGCGGAGCACGACAGCCCCGGCGAGGCGACCCTGCTGGTCCTGAGCGGTCACGTCCGCCTCACCAGCGGCGACGCCTCGTGGGAGGGCCGGACCGGCGATCTGCTCGTCATCCCACCGGCCCGCCACGCCCTGGAAGCCCTGGAGGACGCGGCGGTGATCCTCACGGTCGCCAAAAAGGGCTGAGGGGCCCGCGAGGTCCGGCGGGGTCGGCCTCTCCAACGGTTCACGCGATGGCACGATGTCCGCACAGACGATCGAGTGAACGGGGAGGCCTGCGTCATGGCCCGCTACATGGAGGCGCTGACCGTCGAGCGCGGCGGTTTCCGGATCAAGGTGCCGGAGTCCTGGTGGGAGTTCGACGTACGGCCGGAGTCGCGGGACGACTCGATCCACCGGATGGTGAGTGAACGCCTGCGGCAGCACCCGGAGTTGGCGCCGCACCGGGACACGTACACCGCGTTCCTGCGGAGGGCGGCGGCGGACGCCTGGAAGTCGGGCGCGCTGTACTGCGGCTGCATGGCGGAGAACTTCGGCGGTGACGTACCGATCACCGGCTCGGTGACGGTCTCGCTGGTCGGCGGCCGCACGGGCAAGGGCGACCCGCTCTCCACCGACCCGGCCGCCATCACCGCCCAACTTGCCGTCAAGGAGGCCAAGAAGCCGGGTGACTCCTGGCGGAAGGTCACCACCGTCGACATCCCCGGAGTGGGCCCGGCGGCACGGACGTACGGCATCGAGGACATCCCCGTACCCGGCGACGAACTCGACCGGACCATCCGTGCGGTACTGACCCAGACCTTCATCCCCGTACCCGGCCAGGAGGGCAAGGTCGCCCTGGTGGCGGGCAGCAGCCAGGTCCTCGACCTCGCCGACTCCTTCTTCGACATCTTCGACGCGATCACCTCGACGTTCCGCTTCACCGGCTGAGGCCGTGGCGGTCGGGTGGGACTGGAAGAGCGGCGAGGGGTTGCTGGGCATCGACGACCCGGCAGAGTGGGATGCCGCGTTCGAGCGTGGCGAAAATCATCTCGGCACAGCGGTGATCGGGTTGGTCTTCAACTGCTCGCTGGAGGAGGCGTCGCCTCGGATCGTCAGGGCGACGCGGTTGCCGGACGTCGCTCAGCGCGGGTTCGCGTTCACCGCGGCGGGCACCGCGGCCCGGCTCAACGGGAGACTGACGCCGGAGCTGTACGCCGCGCTGCGGGCGGAAGGCCCTGGCCGCAGGAGCATCGCCGGGAACGCTGTCGACGACACCCTCGACCACGTGCCGTTCCGGCGGCTGCCGCTGTGGTTCAAGTGGTGGAAGGTCGCGGCAAAGGTGCAGGACAAACTGGAGACCTGGCGACTGGAGTCCGCCTACGCGGTCAGTGACGCCCGGCGGGCCCTGCGCGGCCGGCGTCCGTAGGCGCGTCCGCACCGGTCGGCGAGCCCGGTTCGGCATGTCCCGGGCCGAGGCCGTGGCGCGCGTCGATGCCGCACACGAAGAGCGCGCGCGTCGGCGCGATCACCGTCGTGTTTGACGTCGGGCGCCCCCGGGGTATTCTCATCCGCCCGATTGGCCAGCCCCCTGCCCTCTGTGGCAAACTAGCGGGGTTGCTCGGTCGAGTGCCGATGCTGCGCGCCTCCCGCCGGGGGGACCGGAAGCGAGTCCCACAGTACTCGTCGTCCCACGCATTGCACCGAGAGGTGCAGGGGCGGACGTACGGGAATCTTCCGGGAAGCGTCAGCGGGGTGCAGGCCAGGCGCCCGGTGGGCCTCTCGCCCCCAGCCGCGGTTCCGGAAGGGTCCGCACTCCCCATACAGGGAAGTTCCGGCAAGGGACATCTGTGTCAGTGGGAGCGCGACACGCCCGACCGCGTGGGTCGGAGGGGGGGCGGGAACACCGGGTTCCGGAGCGTTTACGAGAGACAGGACTACGAAGTAGCCATGGCGGGACAGAAGATCCGCATCCGGCTCAAGGCCTACGACCACGAGGTCATCGATTCCTCGGCGAAGAAGATCGTCGAGACGGTGACGCGTACTGGTGCGTCGGTCGCGGGCCCGGTGCCGCTGCCCACTGAGAAGAACGTGTACTGCGTCATCAAGTCGCCGCACAAGTACAAGGACTCGCGCGAGCACTTCGAGATGCGCACGCACAAGCGCCTCATCGACATCCTCGACCCGACTCCCAAGACCGTTGACTCTCTGATGCGACTCGACCTCCCGGCCGGTGTCGACATCGAGATCAAGCTCTGAGGGCCGGTGATCTGAGAGATGACCAAGCAGATCAAGGGCATCCTGGGCGAGAAGCTCGGCATGACGCAGGTGTGGGACGAGAGCAACCGCGTTGTTCCCGTCACCGTCGTCAAGGCCGGGCCCAACGTCGTCACCCAGGTCCGTACGAACGACGTCGACGGCTACGAGTCCGTGCAGATCGCCTTCGGTGAGATCGACCCGCGCAAGGTGAACAAGCCCCTCAAGGGCCACTTCGCGAAGGCCGACGTCACCCCCCGTCGCCACCTCGTCGAGCTCCGCACCGCGGACGCCTCCGAGTACACGCTGGGCCAGGAAGTCACCGCTGAGGTGTTCGAGGCCGGCGTGAAGGTCGACGTGACCGCGAAGAGCAAGGGCAAGGGCTTCAGTGGCGTCATGAAGCGCCACAACTTCAAGGGCAACAACTCCTCGCACGGTGCCAAGCGCGTGCACCGCATGCCCGGCTCCATCGGCGGTTGCGCCACCCCGGGTCGTGTGTTCAAGGGCCAGCGCATGGCGGGCCGCATGGGCAACGAGCGGGTCACCACCCAGAACCTGACCGTCCACGCCGTTGACGCGGAGAAGGGTCTGCTGCTCATCAAGGGCGCGGTCCCCGGTCCGAACGGCGGCCTCGTCCTGGTCCGCACCGCGGCCAAGGGGGCCTGAGGTAACGATGAGCACTGTTGACATCCTTTCGCCGGCAGGCGACAAGGCCGGTACCGTCGAGCTCCCCGCGGAGATCTTCGGCGTGGAGAAGGTCAGCATTCCGCTGATCCACCAGGTCGTCGTCGCTCAGCTGGCCGCTGCCCGCCAGGGCACGCACAAGACCAAGACCCGCGGTGAAGTCCGTGGTGGCGGCAGGAAGCCGTACCGCCAGAAGGGCACCGGCCGCGCCCGTCAGGGTTCGACCCGTGCGCCGCAGTTCGCCGGCGGTGGCGTCGTCCACGGCCCGCAGCCGCGCGACTACTCGCAGCGGACCCCGAAGAAGATGAAGGCCGCGGCCCTGCGCCACGCCCTCACCGACCGGGCCCGCCACGACCGCATTCACGTCGTCACCGGCGTGATCGAGGGCGAGACCCCCTCCACGAAGGCCGCCAAGACGCTGTTCGGCAAGATCTCGGAGCGCAAGAACCTGCTCCTGGTCGTCGACCGCGCCGACGAGGCCGCGTGGCTGTCCGCCCGCAACCTGCCCCAGGTGCACATCCTGGAGCCGGGCCAGCTGAACACGTACGACGTTCTCGTCTCGGACGACGTGGTCTTCACCAAGGCCGCTTTCGAGTCCTTCGTCGCCGGCCCGAACAAGGCCAACGACAACGAAGGGAGCGAGGTCTGATGGCTATCCGTCACCCCTCCGTCGCCTCCAAGGCGGCGAAGAAGGCCAAGGAGGCGCGCCTCAAGAAGGCACGCCGCCACGCCACCGAAGGCAAGAACACCGTCATCACCCCGGCGAGCAAGTCGTTCACGGACCCCCGTGACGTCCTGATCAAGCCGGTCGTGTCGGAGAAGAGCTACGCGCTCATCGACGAGAACAAGTACACGTTCATCGTCGCTCCGGGCTCCAACAAGACGGAGATCAAGGAGGCCGTGCAGGCGGTCTTCTCGGTCAAGGTCACCGGCGTCAACACGATCAACCGCCAGGGCAAGCGCAAGCGCACGCGCACCGGCTTCGGCCAGCGCACGGGCACCAGGCGCGCGATCGTGACCCTCGCCGAGGGCGACCGTATCGACATCTTCGGCGGTCCGACCTCCTGACGGAGGTTGGAACGTCCAGATTTCGGAACAAACTTCCGAGGACTGAGAGACAATGGGTATCCGCAAGTACAAGCCGACGACCCCGGGCCGTCGTGGCTCCAGCGTCGCCGACTTCGTCGAGATCACGCGGTCCACGCCGGAGAAGTCGCTGGTCCGTCCCCTGCACAGCAAGGGCGGCCGTAACAATTCCGGTCGTGTGACCGTTCGCCACCAGGGTGGCGGACACAAGCGCGCCTACCGCGTGATCGACTTCCGTCGTCACGACAAGGACGGCGTGCCGGCGAAGGTCGCGCACATCGAGTACGACCCCAACCGCACCGCGCGCATCGCGCTCCTGCACTACGCGGACGGCGAGAAGCGCTACATCCTCGCGCCGCGTGGCCTGAGCCAGGGCGACCGCGTCGAGAACGGTCCCGGGGCCGACATCAAGCCGGGCAACAACCTCGCCCTGCGCAACATCCCGGTCGGTACGACGCTGCATGCCATCGAGCTGCGTCCCGGCGGCGGCGCCAAGTTCGCCCGCTCCGCCGGCGCCTCGGTGCAGCTGCTCGCGAAGGAGGGCCAGATGGCCCACCTGCGCATGCCGTCCGGTGAGATCCGCCTGGTCGACGTCCGCTGCCGCGGCACCATCGGCGAGGTCGGCAACGCCGAGCAGAGCAACATCAGCTGGGGCAAGGCCGGTCGTAAGCGCTGGCTGGGCGTCCGCCCGAGCGTGCGTGGTGTGGTCATGAACCCGGTGGACCACCCGCACGGTGGTGGTGAGGGCCGTACCTCCGGTGGTCGCCACCCGGTGTCCCCGTGGGGCCAGAAGGAAGGCCGTACTCGGGCGCCCAAGAAGGCGTCGAACAAGTACATCGTCCGCCGCCGCAAGACGAACAAGAAGCGCTAAGGACGGGTTGAGATGCCTCGTAGCCTGAAGAAGGGGCCCTTCGTCGACGACCACCTGATCAAGAAGGTGGACGTCCAGAACGAAGCCGGCACCAAGAACGTCATCAAGACCTGGTCCCGTCGCTCGATGATCGTCCCGGCCATGCTCGGCCACACGATCGCGGTGCACAACGGCAAGACCCACATTCCGGTGTTCGTCACCGAGTCGATGGTCGGCCACAAGCTCGGCGAGTTCTCGCCGACGCGCACCTTCCGGGGTCACGTCAAGGACGACCGGAAGTCGAAGCGCCGCTAAAGGCGGGGTGGAAATGACCATGACAGACACTGGAAGGACAACCATGGAAGCCAGGGCCCAGGCGCGGTACATCCGCGTCACGCCCATGAAGGCCCGCCGTGTGGTGGACCTCATCCGTGGCATGAACGCCACGGAGGCTCAGGCGGTCCTGCGTTTCACCCCGCAGGCCGCGAGCGTGCCGGTCGGTAAGGTGCTGGACAGCGCCATCGCCAACGCCGCGCACAACTACGACCACACCGACGCCGACAGCCTCTTCGTTTCCGAGGCGTACGTCGACGAGGGTCCGACCCTGAAGCGGTTCCGTCCGCGCGCCCAGGGTCGTGCCTACCGGATCCGCAAGCGGACCAGCCACATCACCGTGGTCGTCAGCAGCAAGGAAGGAACCCGGTAATGGGCCAGAAGGTAAACCCGCACGGGTTCCGGCTCGGTGTCACGACCGACTTCAAGTCGCGTTGGTACGCCGACAAGCTGTACAAGGACTACGTCAAGGAAGACGTCGCCATCCGTCGGATGATGACGTCCGGCATGGAGCGCGCCGGCATCTCGAAGGTGGAGATCGAGCGCACCCGTGACCGTGTGCGGGTGGACATCCACACCGCGCGTCCGGGCATCGTCATCGGCCGCCGCGGCGCCGAGGCCGACCGCATCCGCGGCGACCTCGAGAAGCTCACCGGCAAGCAGGTCCAGCTGAACATCCTCGAGGTCAAGAACCCCGAGACGGACGCTCAGCTCGTGGCCCAGGCCGTTGCCGAGCAGCTCTCCTCCCGCGTCTCCTTCCGCCGCGCCATGCGCAAGAGCATGCAGTCGGCGATGAAGGCGGGCGCCAAGGGCATCAAGATCCAGTGCGGTGGCCGTCTCGGCGGCGCCGAGATGTCCCGCTCGGAGTTCTACCGCGAGGGCCGCGTGCCCCTGCACACGCTCCGCGCGAACGTGGACTACGGCTTCTTCGAGGCCAAGACGACCTTCGGCCGCATCGGCGTGAAGGTCTGGATCTACAAGGGCGACGTCAAGAACATCGCCGAGGTCCGCGCCGAGAACGCCGCTGCCCGCGCCGGCAACCGCCCGGCCCGTGGCGGTGCCGACCGCCCGGCCCGTGGTGGCCGCGGTGGCGAGCGTGGCGGGCGCGGTCGCAAGCCGCAGCAGGCTCCGGCTGCCGAGGCCCCCAAGGCCGAGGCTCCCGCCGCCGCTCCGGCTGAGAGCACCGGAACGGAGGCCTGACCGACATGCTGATCCCCCGTAGGGTCAAGCACCGCAAGCAGCACCACCCCAGTCGCAGCGGCATGTCCAAGGGCGGAACGCAGGTCGCGTTCGGCGAGTACGGCATCCAGGCGCTGACCCCGGCGTATGTGACGAACCGCCAGATCGAGGCGGCTCGTATCGCCATGACCCGCCACATCAAGCGTGGTGGCAAGGTCTGGATCAACATCTACCCGGACCGCCCGCTGACGAAGAAGCCGGCCGAGACCCGCATGGGTTCCGGTAAGGGTTCTCCGGAGTGGTGGATCGCCAACGTCAAGCCCGGACGCGTCATGTTCGAGCTGTCGTACCCCAACGAGAAGATCGCCCGTGAGGCGCTGACCCGTGCGGCCCACAAGCTGCCGATGAAGTGCCGGATCGTCAAGCGCGAGGCAGGTGAAGCGTGATGTCGGCCGGTACCAAGGCGTCCGAGCTGCGCGAGCTGGGCAACGAGGAGCTTCTGGCGAAGCTCCGCGAGGCCAAGGAAGAGCTGTTCAACCTCCGTTTCCAGGCGGCGACCGGACAGCTCGAGAACCACGGCCGTCTCAAGGCGGTCCGCAAGGACATCGCGCGGATCTACACCCTGATGCGCGAGCGTGAGCTGGGCATCGAAACGGTGGAGAGCGCCTGATGAGCGAGAACAACGTGACTGAGACGAACACTGAGGCTCGGAGCTTCCGTAAGAGCCGTGAGGGCATCGTCGTCAGCGACAAGATGGACAAGACCGTCGTCGTCGCCGTCGAGGACCGCAAGAAGCACGGGCTGTACGGCAAGGTCATCCGCAGCACGAGCAAGCTCAAGGCCCACGACGAGCAGAACGCCGCCGGCGTCGGCGACCGCGTCCTCCTGATGGAGACCCGGCCGCTGTCCGCGACGAAGCACTGGCGCATCGTCGAGATCCTCGAGAAGGCCAAGTAGGTAATTCCCGCAAGGGAATTCCCAAAAGTACGTTCCTGCGGGGCATCCCTCGCAGGACAGTTCCGCCAGGCTCCAACGGGGCTACCGCGCTCGACTGAAAGCGCGTCAGCCCCGTTGGGGAACCGGCAGACATTCAGGAGATAGACGTGATCCAGCAGGAGTCGCGACTGCGCGTCGCCGACAACACGGGGGCGAAGGAAATCCTTTGCATCCGTGTGCTCGGTGGCTCCGGTCGCCGCTACGCGGGCATCGGTGACGTCATCGTCGCCACCGTCAAGGACGCGATCCCCGGCGGCAACGTGAAGAAGGGTGACGTCATCAAGGCGGTCATCGTTCGCACCGTCAAGGAGCGCCGCCGTCCGGACGGCTCGTACATCCGCTTCGACGAGAACGCCGCCGTCATTCTGAAGAACGACGGCGACCCCCGTGGCACCCGTATCTTCGGCCCGGTCGGCCGAGAGCTGCGCGAGAAGAAGTTCATGAAGATCATCTCCCTCGCGCCGGAGGTGCTGTGAGCATGAAGATCAAGAAGGGTGACCTGGTCCAGGTCGTCACCGGCAAGGACAAGGGCAAGCAGGGCAAGGTCATTGCCGCTTACCCGCGCGAGGAGCGCGTCCTGGTCGAGGGCGTCAACCGGGTCAAGAAGCACACCAAGGCCGCCCCGACCGCCGGCGGTTCGCAGGCCGGCGGGATCGTGACCACCGAGGCCCCCGTCCACGTGAGCAACGTTCAGCTCGTCGTGGAGAAGGACGGCAAGAAGGTCGTGACCCGCGTCGGCTACCGCTTCGACGACGAAGGCAACAAGATCCGCGTTGCCAAGCGGACGGGTGAGGACATCTGATGGCTACCACCACCACTCCGCGTCTGAAGACGAAGTACCGCGAGGAGATCGCGGGCAAGCTGCGTGAGGAGTTCTCCTACGAGAACGTCATGCAGGTTCCCGGCCTCGTCAAGATCGTGGTCAACATGGGTGTGGGCGACGCCGCCCGCGACTCCAAGCTGATCGAGGGCGCCGTGCGCGACCTCACCACGATCACCGGTCAGAAGCCGGCCGTCACCAAGGCCCGCAAGTCCATCGCGCAGTTCAAGCTGCGTGAGGGTCAGCCGATCGGTGCCCACGTCACGCTCCGTGGCGACCGCATGTGGGAGTTCCTGGACCGCACCCTGTCGCTCGCGCTGCCGCGCATCCGCGACTTCCGCGGTCTGTCCCCCAAGCAGTTCGACGGCCGTGGCAACTACACCTTCGGTCTCACCGAGCAGGTCATGTTCCACGAGATCGACCAGGACAAGATCGACCGTGTCCGGGGTATGGACATCACCGTGGTCACCACGGCGACCAATGACGCAGAGGGCCGTGCCCTTCTCCGTCACCTCGGCTTCCCGTTCAAGGAGGCGTGAGCGAGATGGCGAAGAAGGCTCTCATCGCGAAGGCTGCTCGCAAGCCCAAGTTCGGAGTGCGCGGCTACACCCGCTGCCAGCGCTGCGGTCGTCCGCACTCCGTGTACCGCAAGTTCGGCCTGTGCCGCGTGTGCCTTCGTGAGATGGCTCACCGTGGCGAGCTGCCGGGCGTGACCAAGAGTTCCTGGTAATCCGGTAGTTCCGGACTCCCAGGGCTCTCGGTAAGCAACGGGAATCGGCGGGAGGCCCGCTCCACATGGCTTAGGCTTGTGGGGTTGGGCACCTGCCGTGCCCCGAAGCACGCGGGCGACAACCCGCTCATGTTTGCTTACTACGCCGTAGGTCCACCGCGCCGCACCCGTCCCGTCTCGGATCGGGGAGAGGGATGGCGCACCAGGAAACCACGGCGAGAGAGGCCGAAGGCCAATTCATGACCATGACTGATCCGATCGCAGACATGCTGACGCGTCTGCGGAACGCGAACTCGGCGTACCACGACTCCGTGACGATGCCGGCGTCCAAGATCAAGTCTCACATCGCGGAGATCCTCCAGCAGGAGGGCTTCATCACGGGCTGGAAGGTCGAGGACGCCGAGGTCGGCAAGAACCTCGTCCTGGAGCTGAAGTTCGGCCCCAACCGTGAGCGCTCCATCGCGGGCATCAAGCGGATCTCCAAGCCCGGTCTCCGGGTGTACGCGAAGTCCACCTCCCTGCCGAAGGTGCTGGGCGGCCTCGGCGTGGCGATCATCTCCACGTCGCACGGGCTCCTCACCGACAAGCAGGCCGGCAAGAAGGGCGTGGGTGGGGAAGTCCTCGCCTACGTCTGGTAGCGGAAGGGAACGGAGGAAACAGCTATGTCGCGCATCGGCAAGCTCCCCATCGCGGTTCCCGCCGGCGTGGACGTCACCATCGACGGCCGTACGGTCGCGGTCAAGGGCCCGAAGGGCTCGCTGACCCACACCGTGGCGGCGCCGATCGAGGTCGCCAGGGGTGAGGACGGCGTGCTCAGCGTCACCCGCCCCAACGACGAGCGTCAGAACAAGGCCCTGCACGGCCTGTCCCGCACGCTGGTGGCGAACATGATCACCGGCGTGACCCAGGGTTACGTGAAGAAGCTCGAGATCAGCGGTGTCGGTTACCGCGTGCTCGCCAAGGGTTCGAACCTGGAGTTCTCCCTGGGCTACAGCCACCCGATTCTGGTCGAGGCCCCCGAGGGCATCACCTTCAAGGTGGAGTCCCCGACCCGTTTCTCGGTCGAGGGCATCGACAAGCAGAAGGTCGGCGAGGTTGCGGCGAACATCCGCAAGCTGCGCAAGCCCGACCCGTACAAGGCCAAGGGCGTCAAGTACGAGGGCGAAGTCATCCGGCGCAAGGTCGGAAAGGCGGGTAAGTAAGCCATGGCATACGGGCAGAAGATCCTCAAGGGCGACGCCTACAAGCGTGCCGCCATCAAGCGTCGTCACCTTCGGATCCGCAAGAAGGTCGCCGGTACCGCCGAGCGTCCTCGCCTGGTCGTGACCCGCTCCAACCGCCACATCGTGGCGCAGGTGATCGACGACCTGAAGGGCCACACCGTGGCGTCGGCGTCCACCCTGGACGCGTCGATCCGCGGCGGCGAGGCCGACAAGTCCGCACAGGCCAAGCAGGTCGGGGCCCTGGTCGCCGAGCGTGCCAAGGCCGCCGGTGTCGAGGCCGTGGTGTTCGACCGTGGTGGCAACCAGTACGCGGGGCGCATCGCCGCCCTGGCGGACGCCGCCCGCGAAGCCGGGCTCAAGTTCTGAGCCTGCCGTAGCTAGCGGAAACAGAGAGAGGTAATTCCAATGGCTGGACCCCAGCGCCGCGGTGGCGGTGCCGGTGGCGGCGAGCGGCGGGACCGGAAGGGCCGTGACGGCGGCGCAGCTGCCGCCGACAAGACCGCATACGTTGAGCGCGTCGTCGCGATCAACCGTGTCGCCAAGGTAGTGAAGGGTGGTCGTCGCTTCAGCTTCACCGCGCTGGTCGTGGTGGGCGACGGTGACGGCACCGTGGGTGTCGGATACGGCAAGGCCAAGGAGGTGCCGGCCGCCATCGCCAAGGGCGTTGAGGAGGCCAAGAAGCACTTCTTCAAGGTCCCCCGCATCCAGGGCACCATCCCGCACCCGATCCAGGGTGAGAAGGCTGCCGGTGTCGTGCTGCTCAAGCCGGCTTCCCCGGGTACCGGTGTGATCGCCGGTGGTCCGGTGCGTGCCGTGCTCGAGTGCGCCGGTATCCACGACGTGCTGTCGAAGTCGCTCGGCTCCCACAACCAGATCAACATCGTGCACGCGACCGTGGAGGCCCTCAAGGGCCTGCAGCGTCCCGAGGAGGTCGCGGCCCGCCGCGGTCTGCCGCTCGAGGACGTCGCCCCCGCGGCTCTTCTCCGTGCGCGTGCCGGGGCGGGTGCGTAATCATGGCGCAGCTCAGGATTACGCAGGTCAAGTCCTACATCGGCAGCAAGCAGAACCACCGTGACACCCTGCGTTCGCTTGGCCTGAAGAAGGTCAACGACGTGGTCGTCAAGGAGGACCGTCCCGAGTTCCGCGGCATGGTGCACACCGTCCGCCACCTCGTGACGGTCGAGGAGGTCGACTGATCATGGCGGAGCAGAACCCGCTCAAGATCCACAACCTCCGTCCCGCCCCGGGCGCCAAGACCGCCAAGACCCGTGTGGGTCGTGGTGAGGCGTCCAAGGGTAAGACGGCCGGTCGTGGTACGAAGGGCACCAAGGCCCGTTACCAGGTTCCGGAGAACTTCGAGGGTGGCCAGATGCCGCTCCACATGCGTCTCCCGAAGCTGAAGGGCTTCAAAAACCCGTTCAAGACCGAGTTCCAGGTCGTGAACCTCGACAAGCTGGCCGCGCTCTACCCCGAGGGTGGCGAGGTCACCGTCGAGGGTCTGGTGGCCAAGGGGGCCGTTCGCAAGAACAGCCTCGTCAAGGTCCTCGGCCAGGGCGAGATCTCCGTGGCGCTGCAGGTGACGGTCGACGCCGTCTCCGGCTCCGCCAAGGAGAAGATCACCGCCGCCGGCGGTACCGTCACCGAGCTCGTCTGAATCCCTCAGGCGTGCCGATGACCTGAACGATCCCGACCGGGGATACCCCACATTTGGGGTATCCCCGGTTGGTCGTTCCAAGGGCGGTGGTCTCGCCGGTAAGGTGGCCTGCACTGCCCACTTTCCCCGGGCGCCCCATTCGGGCACTCCGGAGGGAAGTTGTCCGTTACGTATTCGTCCCTCATCGGAATCTCACGACCACCACCCTTGACGCGGTTGCGCGGGGGTCGCAGGAGGCACCGTGCTCACCGCGTTCGCCCGGGCGTTCAAGACGCCCGACCTGCGCAAGAAACTGCTGTTCACACTCGGCATCATCGTGGTGTACCGGATCGGTACGAACATCCCGATTCCCGGTGTCGACTACCGCAACGTGCAGGCCTGTCTCGACGCGGCCCAGGCGAACCAGGGCCTGTTCGGACTGGTCAACATGTTCAGCGGCGGCGCGCTGCTGCAGATCACGATCTTCGCCCTGGGCATCATGCCGTACATCACGGCGAGCATCATTCTGCAGTTGCTGACCGTGGTGATCCCGCGCCTGGAGGCCCTGAAGAAGGAGGGCCAGGCCGGCACCGCCAAGATCACGCAGTACACGCGTTACCTGACGGTGGCGCTCGCCGTCCTGCAGGGCACCGGCCTGGTGGCCACCGCCCGCAGCGGCGCCCTCTTCCAGGGCTGCCCGGTGGGGAACCAGATCGTCCCCGACCAGTCCATGTTCGTGACCATCACCATGGTCATCACCATGACCGCCGGTACGGCCCTCGTGATGTGGCTCGGTGAGCTCATCACCGACCGCGGCATCGGCAACGGCATGTCGATCCTGATGTTCATCTCGATCGCCGCGACCTTCCCCTCCGCCCTGTGGGCCATCAAGGAGCAGGGCGACCTGGCGGACGGCTGGATCGAGTTCGGCACGGTCCTGCTCGTCGGTCTGGTCATGGTCGGCCTGGTCGTCTTCGTCGAGCAGGCCCAGCGCCGGATTCCCGTGCAGTACGCGAAGCGCATGATCGGCCGCCGGTCCTACGGCGGTACGTCCACCTACATTCCCCTCAAGGTGAACCAGGCGGGCGTCATCCCCGTCATCTTCGCCTCGTCGCTGCTCTACATTCCGGCGCTGATCGTCCAGTTCTCCAACTCCACCGCGGGTTGGGCGGCCTGGATCACGAAGAACCTCGCCGACACCGGGGCCACGCCGCACATCATTCTTTACTTCTTCTTGATCGTGTTCTTCGCGTTCTTCTATGTGGCGATCACCTTCAACCCCGAAGAAGTCGCCGACAACATGAAGAAGTATGGTGGCTTCATCCCGGGCATCCGGGCTGGCCGACCGACCGCTGAGTACCTCAGCTACGTACTCAACCGGATCACCTGGCCGGGCTCGCTGTACTTGGGTCTGATCTCTCTCGTGCCGACGATGGCGTTGGCCGGTTTCGGGGCAAACCAGAACTTCCCGTTCGGCGGGACCAGCATCCTGATCATCGTGGGTGTCGGTCTCGAGACGGTGAGGCAGATCGAGAGCCAGCTCCAGCAGCGCAATTACGAAGGGTTCCTCCGCTGATGCGAATCGTCCTCGTCGGGCCGCCCGGTGCTGGCAAAGGCACCCAGGCCACCCGCCTTGCCGAGAAGCTGAGCATCCCCCACATCTCCACGGGCGACCTGTTCCGCGCCAATATCAGTCGGCAGACCGAGCTGGGCAAGCTCGCGAAGTCGTACATGGACGCGGGCAACCTCGTACCGGACGAGGTCACCATCGCCATGGCGAAGGACCGTATGGAGCAGCCGGACGCCGAGGCGGGCTTCCTGCTGGACGGGTTCCCGAGGAACGTCTCCCAGGCGGAGTCGCTCGACGAGCTGCTGGAGTCCGAGGGCATCACGCTGGACGCGGTGCTCGACCTGGAGGCCCCCGAGGCCGAGGTGGTCAAGCGGATCGCCGGGCGGCGGATCTGCCGCAAGGACTCCAGCCACGTCTTCCACGTGACGTACAGCAAGCCGAAGCAGGAGGGCGTCTGCGACGTCTGCGGCGGCGAGCTGTACCAGCGCGACGACGACGCCGAGGAAACGGTGCGCACCCGGCTGGAGGTCTACCACACGCAGACCGAGCCGATCATCGACTACTACCGGGCCCAGGGCCTCGTGGTGACGATCTCGGCGCTGGGTCCGGTCGACGAGGTCACCGGGCGTGCGCTGGAGGCGCTCAACCGCGATCAGTGACGGTGCGCGTCCGGCCGCGGTTCCCTGCGGGGGCCGCGGCCGACGTGTGCGCGGGGGAGGGGCGGACGGCCTCCCCCCGTATCGTTGACGGTGTCCGCAATCTCTCCGGTCCAGAAAGGCCGTAGCCCCCATGGTGCAGATCAAGACCCCCGAGCAGATCGCCAAGATGCGTGAGGCGGGGCTGGTGGTCGCCGCCATCCACGCGGCCACGCGTGAGGCGGCCGTGCCCGGGGCCACGACGAGGGATCTGGACCAGGTCGCCCGCAAGGTGCTCGCCGAGCACGACGCCAAGCCGAACTTCCTCGGCTACGGCGGCTTCCCCGCGACGATCTGCACCTCCGTCAACGAGGTCGTCGTCCACGGCATCCCCTCCGACGAGGTCGTCCTCAAGGACGGGGACATCATCTCCATCGACTGCGGCGCCGTCATCGACGGCTGGCACGGCGACGCGGCCTACACCGCCTTCGTCGGGTCGGGGCACGCGCCGGAGCTGGTCGAGCTGTCCCGGGTGACCGAGGAGTCGATGTGGGCCGGCCTCGCGGCCATGAAGCAGGGCAACCGGCTGGTCGACGTCTCCCGCGCCATCGAGACCTACATCCGCCGACAGCCGAAGCCCGGCGGCGGGCGCTACGGGATCATCGAGGACTACGGCGGCCACGGCATCGGCACCGAGATGCACATGGACCCGCATCTGCTGAACTACGTCGACCGCCGCAGGGGCAAGGGGCCCAAGCTGGTCCCGGGCTTCTGCCTCGCCATCGAGCCGATGGTCTCGCTGGGCACCGCGAAGACGCAGGTGCTGGAGGACGACTGGACCGTCATCACCACGGACGGCACCTGGTCCTCGCACTGGGAGCACTCGGTCGCGCTGACGGAGGCGGGGCCGCTGGTGCTGACGGCGCCGGACGGGGGGAAGGCGAAGCTCGCCGAGTACGGGGTCACGGCGGCTCCGGACCCGCTCGCCTGACGGAGGCCTTCGCCACGACCGCCGGTCGGAGGCCGGCGCAGCCGCTCGAAGCCTGTGAGGCGCCCCGGGCGCCGAGCCCGCTGGTGTTGACGGTGCCGGACGGAGGCAGGGCGGGAAGCTCGCCGAGTACGGGATCACGGCGGCGCCCGATCCGCCGGCGTGAGCCGGGGGCTCGGCGGAAGCCCGCGGGTTAAGGATCTCGCGAGTGGGGCAGACTTTCTCGATTCGTCTTTCGGGGTGCCCTGACGTAGACTGACTCGTCGGCTCTTGTGCATCCGCATGCCTGCATGTGATCACGGTGCGCAGCGGAGTCGATCAAGGTAGTCGATTCGAAGGGCGAAGCGTGGCCAAGAAGCAAGGTGCCATCGAGATCGAGGGCACTGTCGTCGAGTCTCTTCCGAACGCCATGTTCAAGGTCGAGCTCCAGAACGGCCACCAGGTCCTGGCACACATCAGCGGCAAGATGCGTATGCACTACATCCGCATCCTCCCTGACGACCGGGTCGTGGTGGAGCTCTCTCCGTATGACCTGACCCGGGGCCGGATCGTCTACCGGTACAAGTGAGCAAGTAGATCTTGCCCCTTCCCCTTGTGGTGCGGGGGCACTGAGCCCGGAGAACTTCACATCCCATGAAGGTCAAGCCGAGCGTCAAGAAGATCTGCGACAAGTGCAGGGTGATCCGCCGTCACGGCCGGGTCATGGTTATCTGCGACAACCCGCGCCACAAGCAGCGCCAGGGCTGACCCGCACGATCCACCCTCTGCGACTTTCCCGCAGAACTTCGCGCGACGCGAGCAACATGTTCATACGCAGAACCCGAGCCGCACGGCTCGACACCCCCGGTCTCGGAGGCTGGGGACCCGGTTCGTACCAAATCGCCGCAACAGGCGAGGACGGCGGCCGGGGGACGGTTCTGCGGAAGACCTCCGACAACTAACTGGAGCCATTGAATGGCACGCGTTTCCGGTGTTGACATCCCGCGCGAAAAGCGCGTGGAGATCGCCCTCACCTACGTGTTCGGCATCGGCCGAACCCTTTCGCAGCAGACGCTGGCCGCTGTCGGCGTCGACCCGAACACCCGCGTTCGCGACCTCTCCGAGGAGCAGCTCGTCGCGATCCGCGAGTTCGTCGACAACAACATCAAGACCGAGGGTGACCTCCGTCGCGAGATCCAGGCCGACATCCGCCGCAAGGTCGAGATCGGCACCTACCAGGGTCTGCGTCACCGTCGCGGTCTGCCCGTCCGCGGTCAGCGCACCAGCACCAACGCGCGTACCCGCAAGGGCCCGCGTCGCGCCATCGCCGGCAAGAAGAAGCCGGGCAAGAAGTAGTCCGCAGCGGACACCTGTCCACGGTCTTCGCTGTAGGACCGACCACCTCCCGTAGGAGTTTGTAGATGCCCCCCAAGGGTCGTCAGGGCGCTGCCAAGAAGGTGCGCCGCAAGGAAAAGAAGAACGTCGCTCACGGCCACGCGCACATCAAGAGCACGTTCAACAACACGATCGTGTCCATCACGGACCCGACCGGCAACGTGATCTCCTGGGCCTCCGCCGGCCACGTCGGCTTCAAGGGCTCCCGGAAGTCCACGCCGTTCGCCGCGCAGATGGCCGCCGAGTCGGCTGCCCGTCGCGCGCAGGAGCACGGCATGCGCAAGGTCGACGTGTTCGTCAAGGGCCCGGGTTCCGGTCGTGAGACCGCCATCCGTTCGCTCCAGGCGACCGGTCTCGAGGTCGGCTCCATCCAGGACGTCACCCCGACCCCGCACAACGGCTGCCGCCCGCCGAAGCGCCGCCGCGTCTGAGTCGCGTCGCCGCGTCCGAGCCGTCGGTTCGGCCGTAGTGGTTTTTTCGGGCGGTACGCTCCGTATTCGGGCCGTACCGCCCGTACCCTTGCAGTACCCGCACCTTTCACCGGGTGCGGTTTCCGTCGGGCGTCAAATAGCGGGCGTCCACGAGAGAAGGATTTGATCCACACATGCTGATCGCTCAGCGTCCTTCGTTGACCGAAGAGGTCGTCGACGAGTTCCGCTCCCGGTTCGTGATCGAGCCGCTGGAGCCGGGCTTCGGCTACACCCTCGGCAACTCCCTGCGCCGCACCCTCCTCTCCTCGATCCCCGGTGCCGCCGTCACCAGCATCCGCATCGACGGCGTCCTGCACGAGTTCACCACCGTGCCGGGCGTCAAGGAGGACGTCACCGACCTGATCCTCAACATCAAGCAGCTGGTCGTGTCCTCCGAGCACGACGAGCCCGTGGTGATGTACCTGCGCAAGCAGGGCCCGGGCCAGGTCACCGCCGCCGACATCGCGCCCCCGGCCGGTGTCGAGGTGC
>NZ_QFRK01000061.1 GCF_003143855.1 Streptomyces sp. NWU339 | reverse complement strand
GCCGAGAACTCCCCCCAGCCGACGAGGCAACGCGAGCGCGCGATGAAAGGCTTCCGATCGGTGGGCGGAGCCCAGCGGTTCCTGGCCGCGTTCCGCGGCATCTCATCCCATTTCCGACCCCGCCGTCACCTCCTCGCCGCCCCGAACTACCGCGCCGAGATGATCCTCCGCTTCGTGATCTGGGACCAGATCACCGGCGTCGCCGGCCTGCCCGCCATAGCCTGAGCCGCTGTCACCACCGAAGCCGAAACGCGCCGAACCGGCTCACACCCTCGAGCACTCGCTCAACCTGACAACACCTGATGAACGAGCGCCGCGGCGACGACCTCGACGGCTGACTCACCAGCGCGGAAAGCACGGGGCTCAAGCCGTTGTGCAGCCTGGCCCGCGGCCTGCGGCAGGACTTCGACGCGGTCACCGCTGGACTCACCTTGGAGTGGAGCTCGGGCAAGGCCGAGGGCAACGTGAACAGAGTGAAGCGGATCAAGAGGGACGGGTACGGCCAGGCCGGCTTCGACCTTCCCCGCCGCCAAATCCTCCTCGTGGACTGAGCCTCGTCACGCTCTGCGAGCGGGCCACAAGAAGTGGCTCAGAGCCGAACAAGATAGCCGTTGACACCGAAGGAGCCGAGAGCGCGCGTCGCTACACCAGGAAGTACCGCTCACCAGCGGCAGACGCTCCACCACACCACCACCGGCGCACACCACCTCCGAGCCGAACACAGCCGCCGTCACGCCGCTCTGCGTCGGCGTCTGACAGCCCTGACCCTCGGCTTTGTCATCATGGCCCTCGTCATCATCCGGTCGACGTTGGTGCCGGGTCTCTCGCTGTTCACTCAGAACAGCGCCAGGCCCTCACCGCTGGTGTCCGCGATGACCGGCCGGAACCGGGCGGGGAGGCCGTCCAGGCGGTCGGGTCCGGCCGCGGCGGCCACGGCAGGGGCGGTCTCGGCCAGCCAGGTGCGAAACCGCTCGGCGGCTTCGCGGTAGGGAACTCGCGCCAGGACACGGTGCTCGCCGGAGGGGCACAGGTCGACGGAGACAGTGAGCAAGCAGGAACCGGGCCCATGGTGGCTGCCGGTCCAGGACACGCGCAGCGCACCGCAGGGTTTGCGCCCGCGGGAGCCGTGGGGGTCGCGGTGGGTCGGGCGCAGTGATCGGCAGGCTATGTGGGCGGTCCATGCGGCGAGGTGGGGCAGTGGCAGGGTGGTGCGGGTGCGGCAGCCGGGGCAGCGGTGCCAGTGGCGGAGCCAGTCGGCGGTGTGGGTGTGGAAGAGGCGTGTGTAGTGGTTGGCCACGCGGATGTCGTTGCTGTAGAGGTGGTCGGGTCGTTCTTGTGTGTTGCAGGAGCGGCAGACGGGGGCGCGGACGTAGCCGTGTTCGTGGCAGTGGTCGAGTACGGCGGCGGGTGCGGTGCGGCAGATGGCGCACGTCCACCCGGCCACCTTGCGGGAGGTGCTGGGTTTCCTGCTGAGTACCGAGTACAAGTGGCCTTTCAGTTCCTCGTTGTACGGGCGCAGTGGGGTGATCGGGCAGTCGGGGCTCGTCGTCTGCGGGCCGTCGGCGGCTCTGGCCTGCCCGTGGTGGGAGGGCGACTCGGTGACGGTTGCGCTTGCCTGACAGGTCCGCGCGGCTTTCAGCCACCGCGTTTCGGTGTGCTCGGCCGCATCCAGCAGCCTGACCACGGCGCGCGGCAGCCACCAGGTCCGCGCCGTCCGGCCGCGGGTTGTCTCCACGAGTATCCGCCGCCAGTCGATCCCCGCCAGATGGTACGGCCGGCCGCCATCACATCGTGCTGCCCGCTCGGGCTCGTCCAGTTCCTGCAGTTCCCGGGCGATGCGCCGGCGCCATCGCAGCAGCGTGTTCTCGTTGTGCTCCTGCTTCGACCCGCCACGGAACGGACCGATGCGGACCAGGTCCTGGCGGTCCACCTCCACCGCGTTCAGTTCCGCTGCCGCCCGGCGCACCTCGGTCTCCGGAACACTCCACTGGCCGCCGCCTGCCTTCACCGTCGCCACCACACGGCCGCCGAGCAGGACGTAGCCCGCCGGGGCATCGGCAGGAGAGCAGGTGAACGCGGCAGAAGCCGTCGGCACAGCGCTGTGGGCCGTCAAGCCGGCCCACAGCGCGTCCGCGGCGCCCAGAGTGATCAGGCCGCCCGTACGGCCCGGGATGACACGCTCTGACATACCGACAGGCTAACGGCCGGTCTCCGCAGCGCCGCCCGCATCGCCTCCGCATCTGTGGCCTCGACGACCGCGCGCCCATAGACCCACTCTGGCATGGGCAGCCGGGGCCAGGTTCGAGGCCGCCACCCACCGCCAGGCCGCAGCCGACGCCTTCAGCCGGCCCGCTGCCTGGTACCCGTCGTACGCCTCACGCATCACGACCACTCCGGTCTCAAGCTCTTTCCCACCTCAGCCTGTGCGTCGCGGCGGCACGAAACGGCGCGTACCGGCGGTCACGGCAGTGCCGTCTTCGCGGGCAGGGCGTCCGTGCGGGTCGGATCCGGGCGGACCGTGGAGCGGGAGACGGTGAGGTGGTTTCGCGTCCGGTGTCCCTTCCGGCGGGCCTGTGCCGGGAGGTGCGGCAGGCCGTGTGCGGCTGTTCGTAAGGGTGGTGTTTGCCCAGGACAGCGGCGATAGCACCGTTTGGGTGAGTAGCATCCGGCAGTGACAACCCCCGTATGAAGGAGCGTGCCGCGTGGCCACCGAGCCGGAAGAGCCCACCACCCAGAGCCTGCAGAGCCAGTACGCGGCCCAGTTCACCGACCACCTCGCGGACAACCGGGAGGAACAGGCCCGTCTGCGTAAGCGTCTTGAGCAGCTCGAGGCGGACGAAGCCTGGCTGATCAAGGCACTGGAGACGGTGTCCGCCCCGGCCGACGCCGGCGCTCAGGCGTCCGAGGTCGAGTCGGCACCGCCGCAGGACAACACGTCCGGGCCCACCGAGCCGGCCGAAGCGGCCGAGTCAGCCGAGCCGTCCGAAGCGACCGATGTTGAGGCTTCCGCGGCCGTGCCGAAGCAGCGGCAGGACCAGCCGGCCAAGACGGCCGCGAAGAAGACCACGGCCAAGAAGACGGCCGCGAAGGAGACCACGGCGAAAAAGCCGGGGGCGAAGAAGGCAGCGGCGAAGCAGGCTCCTGCCGCGAAGAAGACGGCGAAGCAGGCACCGGCGGCGAAGAAGACAACGGCGGCCAAGGCCGGTGAACCGGCCCTGGGTGAGCTGCTGCTGACCGTGCTCGGCAAGCACGCCGGGCAGCCGCGCACCGCGGGCGAGGTCGCCGGTGGCCTGGAGCGGGAGTACCCCGAGCGGGCCCGGGACATCAACACCGTGCGCAACACCCTGGAACGGCTGGTCGCCAAGAGCCGCGTCGAGCGGACCAAGCAGAAGCACACCGTGCTGTACACCGCCGTGACCGAGTCCGTGCCCGCCGCGGACGACGCAGCCGCAGAAGCGTTCCCGGCCGCCGAGACGGCCAGCGCCGCGGAGACCGCGAAGGTGCCGGCGCAGGCCTAGTTGGGGCCGTGCCGCCCGTCTTCGCGCGTTGCACCGTGCCGGGCGCCGGCACCCGGCACGCTGCGACCGGCAAAGAAGTCGGATAACCGTGCGCCGACGGGGTAGAACGGACGCCGGGTGCCTTCCGGCTACGGACGGCCCTGCCCACAGACCAGCCGGGACCTCTCGGCGATATCGAAGGACGAGCAGCATGGCCAGCGGCACCGTGAAGTGGTTCAACGCCGAAAAGGGTGTTGTCAGGTTGAGCGAGTGCTCGAGGGTGTGAGCCGGTTCGGCGCGTTTCGGCTTCGGTGGTGACAGCGGCTCAGGCTATGGCGGGCAGGCCGGCGACGCCGGTGATCTGGTCCCAGATCACGAAGCGGAGGATCATCTCGGCGCGGTAGTTCGGGGCGGCGAGGAGGTGACGGCGGGGTCGGAAATGGGATGAGATGCCGCGGAACGCGGCCAGGAACCGCTGGGCTCCGCCCACCGATCGGAAGCCTTTCATCGCGCGCTCGCGTTGCCTCGTCGGCTGGGGGGAGTTCTCGGCCCGGTTGTTCAGGCCCTTGTGTGAGCGGTGTTCGACCGTCGGCATCACCGTGCGGTGGGCGGCGCCGTAGGAGCGGAGCCTGTCGGTGACGATCACCCGGGGCACCGACCGGGTCTTCTTCATCAGCTTCCGGAAGAAACGCCTGGCCGCGGCCTCGTCCCGCCGGTTCTGCAGCAGGATGTCCAGGACGGTGCCGTCCTGGTCCACGGCCCGCCACAGGTGCCGCTGCACGCCGTTGATCTTGACGAACACCTCGTCCAGGTGCCACTTGTCACCAGGCCCCGGACGGCGCCGACGTAGCGCAGCGGCATAAGCCGGACCGAACCGGCGCGTCCACTGGTGGACTGTCTCGTGGCTGACCTCGATGCCGCGCTCGAGCATCAGCTCCTCGATGTCGCGCAGGCTCAGGTTGAAGCGGTGGTACAGCCACACGCAGTGGGAGATGACCTCCGGAGGGAAGCGGAAACCCCGGTACGACGGCGTCACCACGGACAGTCCCTCCAGCGATTCGGCAAGACGGATGATCATGCCGCCCGAGAAGGCCACCACTCAACCTGACAACGCCGGTAGGGCAACTCACCACACTGCGCTTGAGCCTCTCACTCACTCGAAGCCATAGAACACAGCGCCGTCAGCACCGCCAACTCGGCTATACTGAGCAGAAATCGGCCTGCTGATCTTCAAAACTGCAGCTGAACGAGGGTGCTCCCCACACGCGTGGGGGTCTTTCCAAACCGGACCCGTGCGCATACGAGGCCGCCCTGTGCTCCCCACGCGCGTGGGGGTCTTTCCGGCACCAGGGCCGGGTCGGTGCGCACGTTGCCGTGCTCCTCACACGCGTGGGGGTCTGTCGGAGTAGTGGAACCCGGCGACCACCCGAGGCGACACTCGGGCCACCGGCCTGTCCACCCTCAGCCCAGCACACGAAACGGTCCGCCGACTCCGTCGGCGGACCGTCACGAAACATCGAGGTTAAGAGCTCGCGCAGATAGGCGCGCGGTCATGGCCGGTGGGCGGGTCGGTTGTCCCAGCGGTGGGTGCTCCAGGCGCGGCAGATGAGGCTACGCACGGTGATGACGGTGTCGGCGAGGTCGAAGAAGGCGTTGCTGACGTTGATGCGGCGTTCGTAGCAGCGCGCGAGCCGGTGGAAGGCGTTCTGCCGCGCCTAACTGCGCGAGCTCTAACGGGGTGGGGAAAAATATCCGTCCAACCGCAACACCAGCTCGTCGATCTCCGCTCCCCGCGCGTTCGCGAAGCCCCGGTCCTCACCGACGACCTTGAAGCCGCACTTCTCCAGGACCCGCACCGATCCGGTGTTGTCCGCCGCCGCCCGGGCGAGCAGCGGGCGTTCGGGGACCTCGGCGAGCAGCCCCCGCAGCGCCGCGGTCGCGATGCCTCGCCCCCAGTAGTAGCGATCGATGAAATACGTGACCTCCCGCTCGCCCGGCTCGCCGTACACGGCCGCGTGCCCGACCACATCGCCGTCCGCGAGTACGGTGCGGGTGACGACGTCGGGCGAGGCGAGGATGCGCTTCCAATGCGCGTCGAAGTGGGCCCGGTCCGTCGGGTCCTCGGCGGTGAAGGCGGCCATCCGATTCGACTCGGGGTCGCTCATGTGCCGGAAGAACACAGGCAGATCGCTGGGGTGCACGGGACGCAGGGAGACATCCATGGAAGCCATGGGCCCGACCCTAACGACCTTGGGTGAAGGACGGGAGTGAGTCGGCCGTGACACGGGAAGGGCTTTACGGGTTGGGCGAGTTGTGAAGCTGACCTGGTCCCGTACGGCCTGTACCCATCCTGCCCTGTCCGGGGTCTCCCGCGCACATTTCGGGGAGTTACTCGAAGAACTCGCCCCGCCCTGGGCGGCGGCCCGCGCGTCGGCCCTGCACGTGATGAGGGGCGGGCCCCGCAAGCGGGCCGAGGGTGCCGGACGCAAGCCGCGCCTGGTGTTCACCGACCGGCTCGCGGCCACCCTGGTCCACCTGCGGCTCGGGCTGCCACATGCCGCCCTGGCCGAGTTGTACGGGGTGGACCGCTCCACCGTCTCCGCCGCGATCCGCGAGGTCAGACCCTTGCTCGCCGCGCGGGGCTTCGCCATCCCCAACCGCCCTGGTCTGTGCATCCGCACCCTGGACGACCTGTTCGCCTACGCAGATGCCGAAGGCGTCGACATCCGGCTCGACGGCACGGAAGTCCAGGTCCGACGCCCGCGCGCGGGCCGCCCCGGGCGCAAAGCCTTCGTCTCGGGCAAGAAGAAGCAGAACACGATCAAGACCACCACACTCAGCGACCACCAGGGCCGCACCCTGTTCTCCGGCGTCGTCCGCCCGGGCCGCATGCACGACCAGACCGCTGTGCGTACCGAGGGCATCGCCGAACAGTTCCGTCTCCACCCCGATGTGCACGCCGAGGTCGACTCTGGCTCCCAGGGTCTGGCCAAGGAGTTCCCGTCCCAGGTCAGCGCCCCGCCGAAGAAGCCGGCCCAGGACGCTCCCGACGGCGACAAGCGCGCCTGGCGCGAGGCGCGCAGGCGGCAGTCATCGGCCCGCATCGTGGTCGAACACACCAACGCCGAGTACAAGCAGTGGCATCCGCTTCAGCGCTACACCGGACGCCGCGAGGACTACGAGCAGACCCACCTCGCCATCGTTGGCCTGGTCTCCGACCGCGCGGCCCGACGCACGACCCGTCGCCTCACGAGCACCGAACTCGTGCCCGTTCGCGCGACGGCCTGCTGAATCACCCACCAGCCGAACCGCCAGACCAACACGACCCGACCTCAATCTTCCCCAAGGTCGTAAGGGTTCGGGGCCGGGATAACTGATCGTGCGCCGCCCTGCGCGCAGGACTGCTCGACTCCGGGCTGCAGGTGCACTCGTCGTTGACTCAGCGCCCCACCTTGAGCCGCCATCCCAGCGCTCCCTACCGCAGAGGCGAAGGAAAATCCCCAGTTCAGAAGCACATCACTATGGCCGTCTCATTTCAATGCGCTGGAGATTCTCACTCAATGTCATCCAGAGTTCTCAGGAGATGTCACCTCTTTGCAGCTATGACCAGCAGAAATGCATGACATCGGAACGAGAAGTTTCGATGACACCGCACTGAGACGTCGCAACCAGCACCGTGGCGATGTCGTCATTGGTGGACGGCGTGAGGAACTGCGTGAACATCACTGCGATGATGTAGTACGCCTTGGGATTCAGCAGCAGGACGATCGCGCCGGCCCAGAACCCGATCCGCTGCTTTCTGGCCGGTGCGGCATCCGCCGCGTCTTCTCCCTCCGCCCGAGCGGCACGAATGAACGTCACCGCCAGCCACAGCACGTAGAGGCTCCCGGCCGCGCCGAGCAGCTTCGCGAGCAAGGGATGCTCAAGGATGGTGACACCCATCCCGATCCCGATCGCCGCGGTCACAACGAGGGTCGTGACGTGGTATCCGGCGAGTGCAGGCGTAGCGGCACGCAGCCCCTTCGATGCACCGATCGCCGCGAAGAACGCGTTTCCGGGGCCCGGGCTGTACGCGAGCGGGAACAAGAAGATCAGGAGCGCGATCAGCATGTCCGCGCTCATGACCGGTGCCAGATGGGTCGAGATGTTCACGTACCGAGTTTTCGGAACAACCCTCGCTCGTGCTGGCGGATAACAGACATCACGATGTGACCGGACGTCCACCGCTTACCGCTCACAACATGTCGGGGAAGAACAACTAGACCATCAGGCATGCCCCAGGTCACTCAAACTTCGCTGACATCGCTCAACCTTCGCTGCGGGAGGTCATGTGCCACTGATTCCTTGAGCGTGTGCCAGCGAACCTTGATGGATGCGAGTCCGTGTCAGCGAAGACCGAGCACCACTCGCCCGGCGGCGGACCGGCGTCCGCTGCGCATGTCCGCCGCAGCGGCGGGTACGCCCTCTCCCGTACGGGGGAGCCACGGAAGCGGCCGAGGAACGAGGGGTGCCGGAAGTGATTCGAAAGCTGCAGGCGGTCGCGCTGGACTGCGCCGATCCGGTACGGCTCGCGGAGTTCTACGCGGAGCTGCTCGGCGGCCGGGTGGTCGCGGACCCGGAGAATCCCGACTGGGTCGAGGTGCACGGGTTCGAGGGGACGCCGCTGGCCTGCCAGCGGGTGGACGGCTACCGGCCGCCCGAATGGCCCGGCCAGCAGCACCCGCAGCAGCTCCACCTGGACTTCGACGTGGACGACCTCGACGGGGAGGAGCAGCGGGCGCTCACCCTCGGCGCGACCGTGCTGGAGCGGACGGACCAGCTCCGCCCGGAGGCCAACTGGCGGGTCTATGCGGACCCGGCCGGCCATCCGTTCTGCCTCTGCCTCCACTGAGTCCACCGGGCCCACCACAGCCACTGAGGTGACATCAGGATCAGCCGCCGAGCGGGGTCTTCGGCCCCGCGTTCGGTCAGCCAGGCGCAGCCCAGATGAGGACTTTCCACACGCACAGGATCGTAGAGGCCCGCCGAACCGCAGCGAGCATGAACCGAACGGTTCAGCTCCTTGCTTCTGCTGCCACCGCTTGCTCAGAGCTCGATCGCTACGAAAGCTAGTTGTGGACGGGCCGGTTACGCGCCAGGCGCTGGACTTCGGCCATGACCTCGGCATCGAGCTGGGCCAACGTCCTACCCCCGTACTCGACGATGTCGTACTCGTCATCAAGCTCGGCAAGACGTTCGGCCGAGGGCAGTTGTTGACTTGCTCCTCGGGGTCGCGCGGTGCCGGACCGGAGTTCGGTCCGACCCGCGCTCGACAGGCTGTCACCGCCAGGTCCTTCACCGCGACCGTTTGGTTCTCACGGAGCAGCCGGGTGGAGAGCTGGATGGGGGTCCTCCCTGCTCAAGCGAAGCCGAGAGCTTGGGGGAGGGTCAGGCCGAGGTCGATACCCACGGCGCTGTCGAGGTCCGGCTCGCCGAGCCGGGCCCGGTCCTCTTCCGGGTCGGTGTCGATGAGGAAGGAGGGGAAGTACCGGCCGGCCGGGTCCTTGATCACGGTGACACTGGACGGCCTGCACGGCAGGGTGCGGGACCATCTGGCCCGGACCTCTCCGATCTTCGGCAGGCTCAGCAGGCCCGCCTGAACGGTTGACTTGCGCTGAAGTGCGCTCCAGGTCGTAGCGTCGCAGGCACCACGGCGCACGAAGCCCATGTCGCCCGGTGCCTCTCACGGGATGCCGGGTGGTGGAATCCGTCGCTAAATGGATGAGGGGCTTCGTGCCGTCCGACCGATGAACGAGTGTGCAGGGAAAGGCTGGGACACGGCATGCAGAAGCGCAGTCTGCGGGACCTTCAGGTATCGGCCATCGGCCTGGGGTGCATGGGCATGTCCGCCTTCTACGGATCCACCGATCAGGAGGAGGCGATCGCGACCATCCGGCGCGCCCTCGATCTCGGGGTGAACTTTCTCGACACCGCGCAGATGTACGGGCCGCTCACCAATGAGTCACTCGTCGGCGAGGCGATCGGGGGGCATCGCGACGAGTACGTGATCGCGACGAAGTTCAACTACCGGATGGACAACGCCGTACCCGGAGACATGAGCACGGTCGGCCCTCAGGACGGCTCGGCCGAGCACGTCCGGAGCTCGGTCCACGGCTCCCTGCAGCGTCTGGGGACCGACCACATCGACCTGTACTACCAGCACCGGGTCGACCCGAACGTACCCATCGAGGAGACGGTCGGTGCGCTGGGCGAGCTGGTCGCCGAGGGCAAGGTGCGGTACATCGGCCTGAGCGAGGCGAGCGCGGAGACCATCCGGCGCGCTCACGCCGTGCACCCGATCACCGCGGTGCAGAGCGAGTACTCGTTGTGGTCACGGGACGTGGAGGCCGAGGTACTGCCCGCCTGCCGGGAGCTGGGCATCGGCTTCGTGCCGTACTCGCCGCTCGGCCGCGGTTTCCTCGCCGGGCGGTTCACCTCGCCGGACGAGCTGGACGCGAACGACTGGCGCCGCGAGAACCCGCGCTTCAAGGACACCAACCTGGAGGCGAACCTGCGGCTGGCGGCAAAGGTGAAGGAGATCGCCGCCGAGAAGGACGTGACACCGGCCCAGCTGGCCATCGCCTGGGTGCTGGCCCAGGGCGAACACCTGGTGCCGATCCCGGGCACCAAGCGCCGCACCTACCTGGAACAGAACGCCGCCGCGGTCGGCATCGCGCTGACCGAGGACGACCTGACCCGCATCCACTCGGAGCTGCCCGAGGTGGCGGGTGAACGATATGACGAGGCAGGGATGCGAACCGTCAATCGCTAGCCGGGGCGCGGCAGCAGCTGCCAGGCCCTGACGTCGGCGTCTGCGGGGCATCAGGCGCTGGGGCTCTTCCAGCGGGCGACCGCCGATCAGCTGTGGCGGATGCCGCGCCACGGCGACCAGCACGAGCGGTACCCCGCGGCACGTTCAACGTCCTCAAGAACTGCGGCCTGGTCCGCGTCGAGACGAAGCCGGCCGACTCCCGCACCCCGTGGGTACGCACCGCTCGCGGCCGCCAGGAGGCCCGGCTGCTGCTGCCGAGGGAGGTGCAGCTGTCCGCGCTGCGCAAGCCGGAGCCATCGGTGTGTCGCGGATTTGGCGATCCCGTCGAGGGTGGCTCGTCCGCGGGCGACTTTGTCGAGGATCTCGTCGGCGGGTTTGGTCCAGACGAAGGGTTCGGGGTTGTCGTTCCCGTGGGAGGCCCAGCAGGCGATCCGGGTTTCGAGTTCGCGACGGAGGTGAAGCTGGTGTTGGTCAAGGCTTTGCGGCTGAGCACGGAGGACCAGCGTTCGAGGAGGTTGAGCCATGACGAGCTGGTCGGGGTGGAGTGCAGGTGCCAGCGGCGTTTCTTGTGGGCCGACAGGTTGTCCAAGATGACGTGCAGCCCCAGGTCGGGGGCGACGTGCATGTCGACCCGGCGGGAGAACCCCGGCACGTCACGACCGGTGTGGGAGCGGCGGGTGTCATGCAACACCTCCCCGGAGCCCACGTTCAGCGCGGCGAACAGGTCCAGGGTGCCGTTTCTCTTGTAGTGGTGGGTCATCGTCCCGCCCCGGCACCATCGGCAGGGACGGCTGAATGCGGTCCAGAGCCTGGACCTGGGTTTTCTCGTCGAAACAGAACACCGCTGCGGCCGTCGGCGGGTTCACGTACAGGCCGACCACGTCACGCAGCCCGGAACAACAGCGGGAACCGGCCACGACGATCGTCACCCGTTTGGCCCCGTTCGCGCGCGGGCGACCTCCTGGCACCTTCCGTGCGTTGCCCGGCCGACCTCCGGCTCCACCGGGGCCGACAGCACCGCGCCATACACCTGTGCGCCATACTGTCTCAAAAGGCGCGAAATGCCCGGCGAGCTCACGGAGGCGGACCCATGCACGACAACGCCGAGCACGACGAGGGCCCCGTCGAGGAGCGCGACCTGGACGACGACGAACCCGATGCCGAGGACGTCAACAGGTCCGCCGAGCCGGAGCCGGAGCCGTACGAGGACGAGGACGAGGAGCCGGGGCCCTGCAACGAGGACGAGGCGGCCACAGTCCACGAAGACACCGACGCTCTTGGCGATGAGTCGGCCGACAGGCACGCGGCGGCCGACGCGGTTCCTGACGTCTTCCTCGACGTTCCTGCACTGAAGGTCGACCAGATCGACTTGGACGTGGAGGATCTGCGGGCGCATGTCTCACTGCAGGCCGAGGTGCTGGACCTGTTGAAGTTGAACGTGGGCGCCGACGTCGCGCTCGGCCGGGTGCACCTGGGCATCTCGGGTGTGGAGGCGCAAGCCCAACTCAAGGTGCGTCTCGACAACGTCGTGACGATTGTCAACCGGGTGCTGACCACGCTCGATCGCAACCCGGAGATCGTCCAGGAGTTGGCACGCGGGGTCGGTTCCGCCGTACAGGACGTCGGTGGCGGCGCCCGCCAAGCCGTTGGTGAGCTGGGCACGGGTGCGGGAAGGGCCGTCGAGGACGTCGGCCAGGGCGCCGGATCCGCCGTACAGGACGTGGGACGCGGCGCCGGCAGTGCGGTCGACGACGTGGGGCACGGCGCCGGGAGGGCCGTGCAGGACATCGGTGGCGGCGCCGGGCGAGCGGTGGAGGACGTCGGTTCCGGGGCGCGCCAGGCCGTCGGCGATGTCGGCGACACCACCGGGGGCGTGGCCGAGGCCGCGGGCGGCACCGCGCAGAAGGCCGTCGAGGACGTCACCGAGGCGGCAGGCGACACCGCACGCCGGACGAGGCCGGCCGAATCGAGCACGTCACACAGGCCCGCCGACAAAGACCGGGACCGAATCGCCCGGAGCAAGAGCGGAACCCGCCCGCGCCGGGCCCGCGGCGAGGACGGGAAGGAACCACCTCGGCCCACCCGCCGCACCGCCCAGAAGCGGGACGAGCCACCCTGAACGACTGATACCCCCAAGCCACAAGACGCCGGTCGGCCCACCACCGTCGGAGGCCAGGACTCGGAACCGGACATCTCCTTCCAGGCGACGGTCCGATCCGAACGCCTCTGCTTCACGGAAGAACCACGGACAGCCGTCAGCTTCCCCGGCGCGGGCGAACGTGAATCAACGTCCCACAGCGACCGGATCAACCTTCCCGACAGGGTTGTCCCCGGCCGGCAGTACGACAACGTCACCGTCACCTACCGCCTCGCAACCCGATTCGTCTGCCAACCGGACCGCGGGCAGAACGGCCTGGACCACAAGAACACCCGTTGAAGGGACCGTGCCGAATAGGCAGCAGCCGAGACGCGACCACGAGAAAGCGAGAAGTGCGCATCAAGACCTTCAGGCGCTCGGCATTCACTGCCCTCGTCAGCTCGCGGGCGGGCTCCGCGTCCCTTGCCGTTGCCGCGTCCATCCGTGTTGACGGCTGCCCACCGCTCGAGGAGTTCGAGCGGGTGACAGTGCGTATCACTCGTTCTGATGCACCCCGCAACGCGCTGAGGCCTTCGCCGCAGCGGCACAGGAGCTCGGGGTGAAGGTCCTGGTGGAGGCACCCGACGACGAGACCGCGACCGCAACGCTCCTGCAGGTCGGCAGGGTGGGCAACGTCCGTAGCACGCCCCTGCGAGCCTTCGGCCGGGAAGAAATGGACCGCATCATCGCCAAAGCCACCGGTTGAGGGACTGAAGCGATCCCTCAGGCACTGACACTTCCGTTTTATGCCGCGAAGCCCAGTCGTTGGTGACAGCGGACCCACGCCTGGTGCGGCGTGAGATGGCCGGCGGTCGAGCGGAGCCGCTTCCGGTGGCAATGTCCGCGACCCACCGAAGTGCATCCTGTGGGGGCCTGCGTCCTGACTGCCCGGACTGCCGTGCCGATCTCGGATTTCAGTACGGCCGAGGAGGATCGTGCCCCTTCTCGTGGTGTAGCCGATCATCCGGCGGTCGTGTTGGTGGTGTTGGGTAGCGCGGGGGCGCTTTCGGGGCGCTCGGCGGGGTAGAGCTGGTCCATGCTTCCCTCGGGCAGGTAGCGGCGGGGGAAGGCGATCCATTCGTCGTGCAGTTCGAAGAGCACGGCGGTGACCAGCCGCAGGAGCGCGGCGTCGTTGGGGAAGACCTGGACGACGTCGGTGCGGCGCTTGACCTCGCGGTTGATCCGCTCCAGCGGGTTGGTGGACTGGATCTTCTTCCAATGTCGCTCGGGGAACGCCGCGAAGGCGGTCAGGTCGTCCTTCGCTTCCAGCAGCATTGCCTTGACCTTGGGGAACTGCTTGCCGAGCATGTCGGCGACGGTGTCGAGCTGGGTGCGGACCGCGTCGGCGGTGGGCTGGGCGAAGATGGTGCGGATCGTCGCGGCGACCATTTCCGCGGCGTCCTTGGGGATCACGCCGAAGACATTGCGCAGGAAATGAACTCGGCAGCGCTGGTAGGCAGCCCCGATCATGACCTTGCGGATCGCCTTGACCAGCCCCGAGTGGTGGTCGCCGATGACAAGCCGGACCCCGTTCAGGCCGCGTTCGCGCAGGTGACGGAGGAACTGGGTCCAGAACACTTCGGTCTCGCTGTCGCCGACCATCACTCCCAGCACCTCCCGACCGCCGTCCTCGGTGATGCCGGTGGCGATCACCACGGCCCGCGAGACGATCTGATGCGCGACCCGCGCCTTGCAGTAGGTCGCATCGAGATAGACGTAGGGGAAGCGGATGTGGTCCAGGGGCCGGGTACGGAACGCGGTCAGCTGCGTGTCCAGGCCCGCGCAGATCCGCGAGACCTCGCTCTTGGAGATCCCGTTGTCCGCGCCCAGTGCCTTGACCAGGTCGTCGACCGAGCGGGTGGACACGCCGTGGACGTAGGCCTCCATGATGACGGCGAACAGGGCCTGGTCGATGCGGCGGCGCCGCTCCAGCAGGCTCGGGAAGAAGCTGCCCGAGCGCAGCTTGGGGATCGCAAGGTCCAGGTCGCCGGCCTGCGTGGTCAGCGTCTTGTCGCGGTGCCCGTTGCGCAACGCGGTACGTGTCTCGGTGTGTTCGTTCCACTCCGCGCCGATCCTCGCCGTCGCTTCGGCCTCGATCAGCTCCTGCAGCATCCGCTCGGCCACGGAACGGACGAGTTCGAGCCCGTCTGCCGAACGCAGTGACTCCAGCAGCCGGAGTAAGTCATGCTGGGACAGGGCCACCCTGCACCTCCTGGTTGAACTGGCCGTTTACCAGGGAGAGTTGCATGGTGGCCCACCTGTCGGGCAGGGAGCGAAATCCAGGTGACCGCACGCCCCGGCGTACGCCCCAACGTTGATCGCCTACACCACGTCGCGGGACGCCATCCGGTTTACTGGTTCACAACAGGGACATATTCACGATCCGGGGCGCTTCACCGTGCTGTGCGGCCTCGGCCGTCCAGGCGACAGTGGAACACTCGCGGATGGATCAGCAGACCCTGATGGGCGTCCGGGCCCAGGGCCGGATCCCGCCGCACACCTGGAGCAACGTGCTGGTGGAGGGCGCCCGCCGTATCGCCTCGGTGCTGCACGCCGGCTGTCCCCAGGCGGCGCAGGCCCAGTACGGGCAGATGCAGCCCCAGCAGTTCGCCGGTCAGACCCAGTCGCAGGCCATGTTCCCGCAACAGGGGGCCGGCCAGTTCCCCGGCACGCCCCAGGGATTCCAGCAGCAGCCGCAGTGCGGCTTCGGCGTTGACGGCCGCAGGCTGACCGCATCCCGGGCGAGAGGAGTCGGCGGCCGAGGCGGAAGCCCCTGCGACCGGCGGGACCACGGAATCCGAAGCGACCCCGGCGGAAGACGGACAACCCACAGCCGCATCGGAGACGGAGGAGGCGGAGGCACCGGCGGCCACGTTCTCGTCTCTCGTCGTCTGGCCGCTGCGTCCGCGCACAGGAGTGGAGGCGCTGATGGTTGCAGGCGTGTCGTTGTCCGCGAGGGCTCGAAGCGCGCCACCTGGCAGCGGCCTCGGGGAGTCGCTGCCGACCGCGGCACCTTCTTCACCTTCCGGGCTCTGCCCACTGCGTGATCGTCACGGCGCAGAACCCTGCTCGAAGGCGACCTGCGGGCAATGGCGACTCGATCTTGACGTAGCGCAGTGCAGCCGAACGCATACCGTGCGTTGCGAGTACTGTTCAGGGGCGCTACCGAAAGTGCTCCAGCGCGCCCGGAACCCATTGGAGGAGAGCAGCATGGCGACTGGCAAGGTGAAGTGGTTCAACCCGGACAAGGGCTTCGGTTTCATCCAGCAGGACGGCGGCGGTCCGGACGTGTTCGTCCACTTCTCCGCCATCCAGACCACCGGATTCAAGGAACTGCACGAAGACGACCGCGTCTCCTACGACGTCACCCAGGGTCCGAAGGGCCCTCAGGCGGAGAACGTCGTCGTCGAGCCTTAGCCGAGTTCCTCGGCGTCCGCCAGGGGCGCGGTGGTGCACCAGCCCGCCCCCTCGGACGCAGGCCACTGAGGGAGAAGGGATTGGGCAGGCGCGGGTCCAGGTCGGTGCGGGAGAGATTTACCAGCCGTGTACCGGGGACCTTCTTGTCGAACACCGGGGCGGTTACGTGGGCCGACTCACCGAGGCCGACGGTGAGTCGGGCGGCTGCGGCGAGGAAGGCGGTGTTGATGTCGATGCCGACCGCGTAGGGCAGCAGGCACTCCTCATCGCCGGACAACCGCACATCGCGCACCCACTGGTAAGCCTCTTCGTCCAGGAAGCCGCGCTCCCACCCCTGCGCAACCAAATGCTCCTGAGGGACCTCCGGCGGCGCCGGGTCCACCGGCCGGGCAAGTACGCCCGGGTTCGGGCCGAAGACCCACTCGCCGCTCGCCTCACCCTTGACCGGCCGGGTCGGCGGCCGCAACGCCGTCCTCTGCAGCCTCGACTGCCCGATCCCGGGCTCCCCTCGACACCCAGTGGACCAACTGCGGGATCGTCGCGGCCGGGCATTGCGGCAGCCCTCCGCCCACATCAAGGACGAGGACTGAGCCCGTCGGCTTCCGGAGACCACGCCACCTCCGGCGGGAGACATCTCCGACGACAAACCCGTACCTGGGTACAGGATGCAAGGCACACGGGCGACTCATCACAAATTGAGATGTAACGCCTGCTACATTTCCTGATGTGTCGAATGCAGAATCGGGCGGACAGTGGCTCGTTCTCGTCATCAAGATCCCCGCCGAGCCCTCCCGTCACCGGGTCGCCGTATGGCGTGAGCTGCGCCGCATCGGTGCGCTCTCGCTGGGGCAGGGCGTCTGGGCCGTCCCCGACGTCCCCGTCTTCGCCGGCGGCATCGCCCGTGCCCTCACACTCACCGAGAACGCCGGCGGACAGGCCGTCACGCTCAGCGCCTACGGCCGGGCACCCGAAGATGCCGCCCGCTTTCAGGCACTTTTCACCGCCGCCCGCTCCGCCGACTGGACCGAGTTCCTCGCCGACTGCGGCAAGTTCGAAGAGGAGATCGCCAAGGAGATCCGCAACGTCGAGTTCACCCTTGCCGAACTCGAAGAGGAAGAGCAGTCGCTGGAGCGGCTGCGCCGCTGGCACCGGGACCTGACCGCCCGCGACGTCTTCGGCGCCCCCGAGGCCACCGAGGCCACGACGCGCCTCAAGATCTGCGCCGCCGTCTGCGAGGAGTACGCCGAGCGCGTCTTCGCCCACCTGCACGAGACCCCGGAGGACCAGCGATGACCACCCCGACCGCCCCGCCCAGGCGGCGCCCGTGCGCCGGATGTGGCCCCTGTACGCGGCCGGGTTCACCACCGCCTTCGGCGCCCACGGCATCGCCGCCAACCTCGGTGGCTTCTCCGACGACGCCGTCACCTCCCTCCTCGTTCTCGGCGGGCTCCTCGCCCTCTACGACGGTGCCGAGGTGATCCTTAAGCCTGTCTTCGGCGCCCTCGCCGACCGCATCGGCGCCAAGCCCGTCCTCGTCGGCGGCCTCATCGCCTTCGCCGCCGCCTCTGCCCTCTACGCCATAGCCGACAGCCCCGGCTGGCTCTGGGCCGCCCGCCTCGGTCAGGGCGCCGCCGCCTCCGCCTTCTCCCCGTCCGCATCCGCGCTCGTCGCCCGCCTCAACCCGGCCGCCAAGCGCGGGCGAGCCTTCGGCAGCTACGGCTTCTACAAGTCCATCGGCTACACCCTCGGCCCCCTCCTCGGCGGACTCCTGGTCTGGGCCGGCGGGCTGCGCCTGCTCTTCACCGTTCTTGCCCTGCTCAGCGCCGGGGTCGCGGTGTGGACCGCGCTCGCCGTACCCGCCGTGCCTCCGCTGCCCAGGCAGCGCCAGACCGTCCTCGACCTCGCCCGCCGCCTGGCCGACCCCGCCTTCCTCGGCCCCACCGCCGCACTCGCCGCCGCGGTCGCCGCACTCTCCGTCGGTGTCGGCTTCCTGCCCGTCTCCGGCGCCGCCGCCGGACTTGGCACCATCGCCACCGGCGCCGCCGTATCCGTCCTCGCCGCCACCGCCGCCTTCGTCCAGCCCTACGCCGGACGCGCCCTCGACAACGGGCGGCTGACCCCCCGTAGCGGCCTCACCGTCGGCCTGGCCCTCACCGCTGCCGGCCTCGCCGGCGCCATGCTGCCCGGCCTCGTCGGCGTGCTCCTCGCCGCCGCCCTTATCGGCGCCGGCACCGGCCTGATCACCCCCCTCGGCTTCGCCACCCTCGCCACCAGCACCTCCGAGGAACGCATGGGCCAGACCATGGGCGCCGCCGAACTCGGCCGTGAACTCGGCGACGCCGGAGGCCCGCTCCTCGTCGCCGCAGTGGCCACCGCCGCGACCCTCGCCTACGGCTACGCCGCCCTCGCCGTCCTCACCGCGGTCGGCGCCGCCCTCGCGCTCGCACGACGTGCAGCCGCCCGGCCCACCGAGCGCGTCACCGGGAGTGCATGACGCCACCGAGGAATCCGGCTCCGGCGGCACCTGCCGCCGGAGCCTCGGCGATCTCACCCTCAACAGCGAAGTCACCACGCCGGTTCACGAAGAGGCTCCGCCAGCAGACCGCCCGTCCGCCCCTTCGACAAACCTCGATCATCCCAAATGATCAAGCCCCTATCAGATAGAAGTGGTGCAGGGAATGCAGCAGGGGCTGCTCGATTGCGGTGAACTTGCTGATGAACACCGGATCGTCAGGCATCAGGATCTGCATCGCGGTTCTTTCTGCTCATCGGCGGTACGGGCGGTCAGGCGCCGGGCCCGGCCTTGGCCCTGGGCGCGATGATCACGTTTGTCCGGAAGATCTCCATGCACCATGGCTGTCTCAGCAGGCGCCTGCGCGACGCTCGTGCAGACCTACGGTGCGTGGCGCGGCCCTGGGGTTCCTCCTGGTCGTCATCGTTGACTGGTCTCGTGTCGAGTTGCGGGACCATACGCGCAACCAGGTAATCGCCGGCACGATCGTAACCGCGCAGTTTTCCAATTGGCATGCCACCCCGCCTGCTTTCCACAGGTCGGGAACGGGGACAGTTCATTCGGCGTCCTTGGACGGAATGGGGTGAGGTGCGCTGCAGAGTGGTCGATGGAGAAATCCAGGCGCCGGACGGTGAGAGTCCGGGCGGAGCAGACGAACAGCTCCTTGCGGAAGGTCGTTCAGGCAGTGCCACTGCCAGCCACCCACGGTTCACCTGGCAAGTCGGCGACTCCCTCCCACGCGGTGACGATGGCGCCCGCGGTGACGCGGACTACGTCTTCTACGTGGTCGACCAGCGTCCCGAGAGGGTGATGTCTGCGCAGTGGGCGCGGAGCCCCGACTCCTCGACGGGTTCGCGGACGACAGCCCCTTTGAGCGATTCACCCGGTTCGGCGGTGCTGTCCGGTAGTTTCCGGGTACCGCGGCGGTGCCCTCCGAGGAGGAGACCCTGCTTGCCCATGAGGATGGCGCCGACGCCGACGGCCGCGTGAGGGGCAGGGGGCCGGTGCGTGCGTGGGGCAGTTCCAGATGGGGCCTGCCAGTGGTGTACCCGTCGTCGGGCCTGGACGAGCTGGACCATGGCGGGGTTGCCGGGGTCCGGCACGCGCAGCAGGCCCACCGACTCGACGGTGAAGCCGTGCCTCGGTGAGCAGGTCCTCCCACAGTTGTGGGGTGAGGACCCGGGCAGATCGGACCCAGTACCGCGTTGACTGTCTGCGCGACCGCCGGGGCCACGTCCGTGGAACTGGAAGGGGGTCATGTAGTCCGCTGGTCCTCCATCGACTGAGGCAGTTCGCGATCTCGCGCGTCCATTGCGGAGCACGGATGTCGGTGCTGTGGAGCAGGCCGACAGTTGCACGAGCAGCCAGAAAGCAGGGGCCGGTGGGCGATCGGCATCGGAGCGGCAGTGGCCAGGCCCGAGCCGTACCAGAAGAGGCAGGCCTCCGGCGTCGAACAGCTCTGACAAGGGCTTCAGCCAGTGCGCTCCGGGACGAAGACGTCGGCGGTCTCCACCGCGCGGCCGTCGCCGTCGTAGTACGTCCGCTCATCGCCAGGATGAGGTCGCTTGCGTTGAGACCGAGCAGGACCGCCCGTTCCTGGGAGGCGGGCAAGCCGCAAAGTCTTCACCCGGGTTCCCATGCCAACGCCGATGCAGCGCGTCCGCTAGACCACTCTCATGCCGGCGAGCGGGCTCATCTCGGACAGCAGGACGGGCGTCTCGCTGGTGATGGCCACGGGCTCCCAATGCCCTCGCCAGACTGATCCGGGAATTCACCGAACTCCTCTCCCCGGCTCCGGGAAGCGACGACGCACTCACGAAGCAGTATTGCGATCCCGTCTCGGGCGGTATTCGACTTTTCCACGGGTGCGGGCGAGTGATCCGCCCGAGGCAGAGGCGACGACCACACTGCCAGGCTTTTCGCAGGGAGGTCTTCCCGACAGGGCCATTCAGGGCGGCCCACGAGAACGGCGACGAGCACGCCATCAGCGCTTACGCCATTGCCTTTGGCCCGGCCTGCCACACGTCCGTCACGGCAGGAGGAGAACTGTGGGCAGCTCACCCGTGGGGAGTAATCGTTCAAGAACGGGAAAATAAGGGTAAATCCTGGAAGTAGGTGCTCGCGGCGGGCGTCGCACCAGCACGCCTCCGCTCGGTCGGCAGGGTTTCCTTTATAAGGAGGCACCGCGGCCTTCACCCACAGGGTCCAACGATGGACCCCGGGCCCTCCGCACCCGTACCGGCCGGAAGGGGTACGCAATGGATCTGTGGCTGATCTGGTTGATCATCGCAGCTGTGCTGGCTGTGGCGGAGATCCTCACCCTCACCGCTGCGCTCGGAATGCTGAGTGCCGCCGCGCTGGTCACGGCGGGGTGCGCGGCAATCGGACTGCCGCTGCCCTTCCAGTTCTTGGTGTTCGCCGTCGTGGCGACCGTCACCGTGCTGTTCGTGCGCCCTGTCGCAATGCGTCATATGCTCCAGCCCCAAGCGGCGCGATTCGGCGTAGATGCACTGGTCGGCAAGGCTGCCTATGTCGTCTCGGAGGTGTCGGGCCTGGGTGGCAGGGTTCGTATCGACGGGGAGGAATGGACGGCCCTCGCCTACGACGAGACGCTGGTGATTCCTCCGGGAAAGACCGTCGACGTCATAGAGATCAGCGGCACCACTGCGTTCGTTTACCCCCGGGACTGAAACCATGGAGACCTCTGCGTTCCTCATCGCCGGCCTGCTCGTCGCGCTGATCGCGATCTTCACCGTGGTGCGGGCGGTGCGCATCGTTCCCCAGGCGCGCGCCCGTAACGTCGAGCGGCTCGGCCGCTACCATCGCACCCTGAACCCCGGCCTCAACCTCGTCATCCCCTATATCGACCGCGTTCGCCCGGTGATCGACCTGCGTGAACAGGTCGTCTCCTTCAATCCGCAGCCGGTCATCACCGAGGACAACCTGGTCGTCGAGATCGATACCGTCCTGTACTTCCAGGTCACCGACCCACGAGCGGCCTTCTACGAGATCGCGAATTTCCTTCAGGCCGTCGAGCAGCTGACCGTCACCACCTTGCGCAACGTCGTGGGCTCCATGGACCTGGAGAAGACGCTCACCTCACGGGACACCATCAACAGCCAGCTACGCGGCGTGCTGGACGAGGCCACCGGTAAGTGGGGACTGCGAGTCAACCGGGTGGAGATCAAGGCCATCGATCCCCCGCAGACCATCAAGGACGCGATGCAGAAGCAGATGCGAGCCGAGCGGGACAAGCGGGCCGCGATCCTGGGGGCCGAGGGACAGCGCCAATCGCAGATTCTCACCGCCGAAGGTGACAAGCAGGCCGCCGTCCTGCGCGCGGAGGGCAACCGTACTGCTGCGATCCTCCAGGCCGAGGGGCAGTCCCGGGCCATCGACGAGGTGTTCCAGGCCGTGCACCGCAACGACCCCGACCCCAAGCTGCTCGCCTACCAGTACCTCCAGACCCTGCCCCAGCTCGCGCAAGGTTCAGGCAACAACTTCTGGGTGATCCCCAGCGAAATCACCGCCGCGCTCCAGGGCGTGTCCAAAGCCTTCAGCAAGGAGCTGCCCCAGTCGCCGGCCACTCGCGAGAAGCCTGCCGATGACACGGACGCCCAGGCCGCCAACGACACGGCGCAGGCCGCAGAAGCAGCTGCCGAGGCCGTCGCTGACGCCGCCGAGGTCGACGGCGCCGCCTCCGGTGCCCTCCCGTCCGATCCGCCTCGTTGACAGTGAGCGGCCCCTCACTGACCGCTTCAGAATGAGATGGGAGTGTCAGTTGGTTCAGTCGTCGAGACGCTGCAAGATGTGGGTGAACTCGCCGTTTTCGATCAGCCCTGAGAGCACCTGGACCATGTTGCTGATGCCCGCATCACGGACGATGAGACCGTCGGGACACCGGAATTGACTTCCGCTCCCCCGCTGGTGGCCCATCGCTCCATGAGCGTCTCCACGTGAGCAACCGTGCAGACGTTCGCACTCCACCGAGAGCCGTCCGGCAGTCGCACCTCGACGTCGATGTCGTGCACGGCCTCCAGATCCTCACCGGCATCCGGCAGGAACCACGCCTCGAACCGCTCCGTCTGCACTCGACACCACAGGGGCATCCCAACTGCCCGGTTGCGCGTTGTCACTCATCAGGCGATCCTGTCGGGCGAATCCGCTCACCTCAACAGTGTTCTTCTGGCACTGTGCCGCGCGTGGACAGCCCGGATTCAGCCGGTCGTCGCAACACGCCTGATGTGGGTGGGAATTGAGGCGTCCATGGGGTCGGTGGGCGACTCGTTCGGCAACGCCCTGGCGGAGAACCTGTGGATGCTGGTCAAGACCGAGTGCATCCGCGGCCGGGTGTTCGCCACCCGGGCCGAGGCCAACCTCGCGATCTTCGAGTGTCTCGACGGGTTCTGCAATCCTCGCCGCATCCAGAAACGGCTCGGCCACCTCAACCCCGTCGAGTTCGAGGAGAAGCACTACGCCGGCCAGGCAACGGCCGAACCGGTGAACCTGAAACCCCGCAGACCCGCCCTGACCAGCTAGTCAGCACCTCCCGCACAGCGGGGGAAGCTCACCCCTTGCCGGGCGTCTTTCGGGACAGCGAACGCCAGGTCGGTCAGCTCTTGGGCACGACCTGCACGTCGATGTCGACCCGGATGGTGGGGCCGACGGCGGCGATACCCCGCGCCAGCATCGTCTGCCAGCTCACCTGGAAGTCGTCGCGGTGCAGTTCGGTGGTGACCCGGCAAGCCGCCCGGGCCTCGCCCTGCATGCCGTTGCCGAGTCCGAGGTATTCCATGTCCAGCGTGACCGTACGCGCCACCCCGCGCAGCCACAGCTCACCGATGACGTCCCACCGATTGCCGCCCCGGGGCACGAACTGGTCGCTGTAGAACTCGATGGTCGGGAACCGCGCCACGTCCAGGAAGTCCGCCGACCGCAGATGGTCGTCGCGCATCCGCACATTGGTGTCGATGGTCGCCGCGTCGATCACCACGTGCATCGCCGTCTGCGTCGCGTCGTCGGTGATCCGCACCACTCCCGCGAAGGAGTTGAACCGGCCGTGCACCCGGGCCACCCCGATGTGCCGCGCGGTGCAGGCGATCGAGGAGTGCGCCAGATCGATCTCCCAGTCGCCCGGCGCGGGCATCTCCAGCGGCTGTGCCGCCCGCAGGGTCACATCGCCGAGCGAGGCGAGGGAGTCCTCGGTGACCGTGCACGGCATCCGGTACGGCAGGTACCCCTCGGCGAACACCGCGAGCCGGTACTCTCCCGCCGGAATCGTGGCCACGAACGAACCGAAGGGATCCGTCCCGCCCTCGACCAGTGTGCGTCCCACGGTGTCGCTGACCGCCCATCGGGCGTTCGGCACCGGCTCGTTGGCCGGGCTGAGGACCCGGCAGCTCAGCACCCCGGCATTCGAGGGAGTCTGCACAGCTGCCAGAGGGCCCGCCTGACGCTGTTTCGTTCGACTTGCCAACCAGCGGCCCATCATGTGCGACACCCTCTGCGTAACGTCAAGAACACCGATCGCCGGACGCATATTCGATCACCCCGAGGCTTTGGATGCAATAGGCAATTACCCTGAGCCCTTTTCAACCTGATTGCGTGGTCGGAGCGTTGGTGGGAGAAGCCTGTACGGGACAACGAAACTCCTGGTAGACGGGTTCTCGACCAAGATCGCCCATGCCCGCCAGGAGTTTCGTGTGCTTTTCCACCCGCCATCGGTTGATCTGTCCAGCCACCCTTCGATACCTGACGGGGCGGTTCCGGGCTCGGCGGCGGGAGATCGGGACACGGTGGCAACGCCTGCCGGCCGGGCATCGGGCCCGCGCGCCCTGGCCCACCTGCGGTGCGGCGACACTCCCCCAGCCTCCGGCCGGGGGCACCCCCAACGCCCAGCTCGCCGCCGGTTTCCGCATCGGCACCGCGACCGCGTACCGCTCCCCGCGCGAGGCAATCGACGTCCTGACCACCCTGGACGGGGCGATGAAGACCGTGCGGACAAAGGCGTTCGTGATCCTGGACGGCACCTTGCTGCCGACCGGCCGATCGCTGCCTGCACCCTGGACTGCCCCGGGTTTCGCGGAGTCCGGTGATCTTGCCTCAGGCGGACTGCGGGACGGCTTCCTGGCGCTGCCATCCCCCGCGTTCGTACTGGCAGACGGTACGTGGGCGAGGGCGGAGCGGAGCCGTTCCTCGCGGTACCAGGTGACTTGCTGGAAGATCGCGTGCTCGACCTGGCCGAAGTTGGTCCGGGGGCCCTGCATCTCGACCGGTTCGGCCTCGAAGGTGCTGTTCAGGGCCTCGACCATCGCGTTGCCACAGCTGTCCGCGACGGAGCCGGCCTGCACGGAGGCGTCGGCCTCAGCGAGCCGGCCGGCAGACCGAATGGATACCTGGTGCCCGGAGTCAACCACAGGAAGCAACGCCTCCGCTCCCGCACTCCCCGTCCGTAACCGGAGTGGGGGTACGCACCGACAGGCGCCTCCCGGCGATCCGCCGGACCGGCAGTGGCTCAAGGCAACTTTCCGGCGCCGTCCTCGAATTCGACGAAACCCCGGAGGCCGGCGCCGCCCGCGAGGTCTTGGGAGGAGACCGGCATCCCGGCGAAGCCGACGCACGAGGCCGGCCCGGTTCCTGGAGCGGCCCGCACCCGCGGGAAGGTGCACGCGGTCCTACCCGGCAGTAAACGATCAACGTTCGCGCAGGTCTTGACCCGCTGCCGGTGCGGGCCTAGCCTCACATCGCCGCTCATCCCGCTGCGGGAGAGCACCGGGTCAGCCAGACCCGGGCGCCGAAGGAGCAACACCTCCCCGGAAACTCTCAGGCACCCCTACCGCTCGGGCAGGCACCTCTGAAAAGCAGGCGCTTTTGCGCCTCGCCCACGGTGCAAGCCGCGAACTTTCGCGGCGAAGCTCTCAGGCCCCATGACAGAGGGGGAGGCTCCGCTCGGCAGCGCGGGCTCCTACCCGTGCCCGACCTTTGAGGACCCCCCGATGGCTTTCTCGTTACCCCGGCCGCCGGCCGCCCGTCGGTATCCCGACTGAGCTCCGGCTTTCCCACCACGGCCCTCCTGGGCCCACGCCCCCTGAAGGCGTGTTCGGCGTGCCCGGCGCCCTCCCCGTCGGCCGCCCCACCACTCATGCCGGCTCTTTGTGCCCACTCGCTCCCCCCATGCGTGTGCGGCCGCCTCCCAGGAAACGCCTGTCACGGCCCATACGCACCAAAGATCCACGAGGTTCGCTCATGCATGACAGCAGCAAAGCCGTCCCAACCACCGCCCCGGCGCCTGGGGCGGAGCCCGGACCGACGCCCTCCCCCGCGGGCGAGCAGCACCTCTCCCGGCAGTTGTCCAACCGGCACATCCAGCTGATCGCGATCGGCGGCGCCATCGGAACCGGTCTGTTCATGGGATCGGGCAAGACGATCTCATTGGCCGGCCCTTCGGTGATCTTCGTTTACATGATCATCGGCGCGATGCTGTTCTTCGTGATGCGGGCGATGGGAGAGCTGCTGCTGTCCAACCTGCGCTACAAGTCCTTCGCCGACTTCGCCTCGGACCTTCTCGGGCCGTGGGCCGGCTTCTTCACGGGATGGACCTACTGGTTCTGCTGGATCGTCACCGGCGTCGCCGACGTCATCGCGATCGCCGGGTACGTGTCGTACTGGTGGGGAGGGCTCGCACTGTGGATCCCGGCACTCGCGGCGGTCGTCCTGCTGATCGTCCTGAACCTGCCCACGGTGAAGGCGTTCGGTGAGACCGAGTTCTGGTTCGCACTGATCAAGATCGTCGCCATCGTGACACTGATCGTCGTCGGATTCGGCATGGTCCTGGGCGGCTTCCAGGCCCCCGGGGGCGCCACCGCAAGCTTCTCCAACCTCTGGAACGACGGCGGCTTCTTCCCCACCGGCCCCATGGGATTCGTCGCGGGATTCCAGATCGCGACCTTCGCCTTCGTCGGCATCGAACTGGTCGGCACCACTGCGGCGGAAACCAAGAACCCGGAACGGAACCTGCCCAAGGCGATCAACTCGATCCCCGTACGCGTGATGCTGTTCTACGTGGTGGCCCTGATCGCGATCATCTCCGTCACACCCTGGCGCCAGATCAGCGCGGACCGCAGCCCCTTCGTCGTGATGTTCACGCTGGCCGGCCTCGGCATCGCCGCCTCCGTGATCAACTTCGTGGTGCTGACCTCTGCCGCCTCGTCCGCGAACTCGGGCATCTACTCCACCTCACGGATGGTCTACGGCCTGGCCCAGGAGGGCGACGCGCCGGCACGGTTCGGCAGGCTCACCTCCAGGAAGGTACCGGTCAACGCCCTGCTCCTGTCCGGCCTCTTCCTGCTTCCCGGTGTCGTCATGGTCACCATGGGCGACTCGATCATCGAGGCCTTCACGCTGGTGACCACCATCTCGGCCCTGCTGTTCATGTTCGTCTGGTCGATCATCCTGATCTGCTACCTCGTGTACCGCAAGCGCCGTCCTCACCTGCACGAGGCGTCGACGTTCAAGATGCCCGGCGGCATCGTCATGTGCTACGTCGTACTCGCCTTCTTCGTGTTCCTCATCTGGGCACTGACCCAGAAGGAGGACACCCTGCAGGCACTGCTGGTGACCCCGGTGTGGTTCGTCATCCTCGGCATCGCATGGGCAGTGCTCCGCCGTCGCCGCCCCCACCAGGCCCGACAGACAGCGTCCCCGGCCGACTCCGTGGAGCAGCCCCTGGACTGAGGCGCCCTCATGACGGGAGGCCACAGAACACCCGCACAACACAACGCCCGGCGACGGCCGGTCGGCGCTTCGACCGCCGGCCGGCCACAACAGCCCGGTGGCAGCACGTCCAGCTGCCACCGAGCTGCGCTTCCCGCACCGCCCGGACACCGCCACAGCCCCGACGGGACGAAACGCCGGCACACCGGCCGGACCTGTCCGTTACGAGCCGGCCGACCGGTTCCGGTTCGCCCCTCGTCGGTCTGGGAGATCCTCAACGCCGCGAGTGGCGACCCGGCGCCGCGCTCGGCACGAGGCTGTAGGCACCGGAGTCACCGCCCGGGAGTGGGCCGGGCACCAGGCGCGGGCCCTCGCCGCCGGCCCGGGCATGCGCAGAAAGTCCCCGCGGTTCCTGCTGCGGGACCGCGACGGCACGTACGGTGCAACGTTCGCCGCGGTCTTCGGGGCCGGGGAGCCGGAGGTGCTCTTGAGTGTCCCGCGGGTTCCCCGGACGAACGCCCACGGCACTACAACGCCCGCCCACCTCACCAGGCCCGACAGCGACTACTGCCCGACGCCGAGGAACGGCCCGACGTCGCAGTGCACGCCCTCGACATCCGCCGGGTGCTGCGGACCCAGGCCCCCTCGGCGGCATGATCGGCGAGTACCGCCACACCGCTTGACCGACGACGACTTTTCGAGCGGCACAGGACCGGACACGGACCCGGGACCGCCCTGCGTCGGCGCCATCGCCGACCTCCTCTCCAAGAGCGTCCGCTCAACACAGGCGACCTCATGTCATACGTGTCCGCAGAAAGTGCCTTCTTGCCGTGGCGACAGAAGCCCTGGACAAGCCTCATCATCCCAGCTCAGGAGGCACTTTCGCGTTTCCGCTCAGGATCCGGACGCCGCCGTCGGCGCAACGCGGAGGCCAGAGGGAAGAGCGCACACCGCGCGAACGCGGTGTTCGCGTCCGCCGCACGTTCAGGGGCGCCGCCAGTCGTCGTTCGTCAGATGCGACCCGGCCTGCGGGCCCATCCGGAGCATGCCGCCGTCCACGCTCCAGGAGGCACCGGTGACGTACGAGGCGTCCGGACCGGCGAGGAAGGCGATGACTGCGGCGACCTCGCGGGCATCGCCGGGCCGCCCGAGTGGGACGCCGGGACGGCTCTCGGTGTGCGGGTCGGTGTCCTCCTGACCGGTCATCGGCGTGGCGATCTCGCCGGGGGCGACCGCGTTGACGGTGATGCCGTGCTCGCCGAGCTCCAGTGCCATGACCTGGGTGAGCAGCCCGAGGCCGCCCTTGGCCGCGCAGTACGGGGCGGCGCCCACGCGGGGTTGGTGTTCGTGGACGGAGGTCACGTTGACGATGCGACCACCGCCGCCCTGCCGGATCATGTGCCGCGCCGCCTTCTGCCCGCACAGGAACGGGCCCACCAGATCGACGTCCAGGACCTCGTGCACGGTGGACGGCGCCAGGTCCAGGAAGGGCGTCATGGTGCCCGTACCGGCGTTGTTGACCAGCACGTCGATGCGGCCGAGACGGTCGCACAGCTCGTCGACGGTGTCCGCGGCGTCGGGCAGCCGGGTGAGGTCCATCGGGGCCACCTCGGCCCCCCGCCCGTGTGCCCGGACCTCCTCGGCCGTTTCCTCGGCGCCCCGGTGGTCGCGGTGCCAGGTGATGCCGATGTCCATGCCCGCGCGGGCCAGCCGTACGGCGGTGGCCCTGCCGATGCCGGAGTCGGCGCCGGTGAGCACGGCGACCTTGCCGGTCGCGGGAGTGGGAGCGGACATGGGAGGCCTCCTCGTGGTCACGGGGCGGAACGAAGCATCGCAGTACCCGGGTGCGGGTCGCAGAAACCGCCCGCCCGTCGTGCGGTCGTCCGCGCCCCGGGGAGCCCCGGAGCCAGGAAGCGCCCATGGAGCCCGTCGGGGCACTGGAGCGGCTCGGCTTTCTGCTGGAGCGGTCCCTGGCACCGACGCACCGCGTCCGGGCCTCCCTCACCACGGCTTGGATGCTGCCGGAGCCGGGCCCGCGCGAGGCGGGCCGCGGCCGACTCACCAAAGGCACTCAGGGGCCTCGGCCCGAAGACCGCGCAGGGGTGCGGGAGGCGTCGGCCGGCGAGGCACCCGGCCGCCTGCACCCACTCGCCGCCGTCGGGGCGCCGCTGCGCGGCGACTGCCACCTGCACTCCGACCAGTCGGACGGCGGCGGCGCCCAGGGGGCCCGGGCGCCGTTCCGGCTGCTGACCGGCATCGGGTGCGCCCCCTCGACGACGGCTCCCTGGACCAGGAGCCGGACCTGCGGGAGCACCTGGATGTCGTGGTGGCGGCCGTGCACTCCAGGCCACGGGCGGACGCCCGGTCGATGACCCGCCGCTGCTGCTGCGCCGGACGGTGGCGGCGGACGCACTGTTCTCGCTCGACACCGACGCGCATGTTCCGGGGCGGCCCGACCGGCAGATCCCCGACTGCGCCCGCGCCCAGGAGCGCGGGGTACCGCCGGGCGCGCGGCCTCCCCCGGCCCCGGAGCGGTTGCCGGACCGGGCCCGGGAGCACAGGACGCCCTCGGGAGTGGCGGGCGGCTGAGGTGGTACCCGTGCGGTCGGTGAGGAGACGAAGGGACACCGCGTATGGAACGGGCCGCCGTGTTCGACGTCGACGGCACACTGGTCGACACCAATCACCTGCATGTGACGTCCTGGTGGGAGGCATTCCGGCAGGCCGGCCACCGGATACCGATGCACGCCATCCACCGGGCCGTGGGCCTGGCCTCCTCCGACCTGGTCGTCCATCTGCTGGGCGACGACCGGGACACGGATCTCGACGAGGAACTGAGCTCCGCGCACAAGGCTCTGTACGGGCAGTACTTCGACCGGCTGCCCGCGCTGCCGGAGGCGGGCAGCCTGCTGCGGCGTCTGCACCGTGACGGCCGACAGGTGGTGCTGGCCACCTCGGCGGGCGGCGCGGAGCTGAGCGCGTTGCGCCGAGCGATCGACGCGGACGACGCGATCACCGCCACGGCCAGTGCCGACGATGTCGCCGAGGGCAAACCCGCCCCGGAACCGATCGAGCACGCCCTGGAGCTCGTCGGTGTGCCCGCCGAGCGCGCTGTCCTGGTCGGCGACTCGGTGTGGGACATGCGCGCGGGCAGCCGCGCCGGGGTGCGCTGTGTGGGCGTGCTGTGTGGCGGCATCCCGCGCACCGATCTGCTGGAGGCCGGCGCGGAGGCCGTCTACGACGACCCGGCGCACCTCCTGGCGTCCCTGCCGGACAGTCCCCTGGCATGAGCCCTCTCGGACGTCGAAACACCCGCAGCGCATGACGCGGGTCAGGGAAGTGATGGAGCCAGGGCAGACCACCGGGCGGGCGGCGCCGATGGCGCGGGGTGGACGCCGTACGTCAGGAGGTGTGGGCCGTCGTGGCGGCGCTGCTCGCCTGGGTGGTGGCCCGGGCTCTGGCTCGGCGGCCCGATGGCGCTGATGGCGCTGATGGCAGCGTGGGTGGTGCTGTTGCTGGTGCAGGCCACGGTCTACAGTTCGCTCGTACAAGCCACGCGGCAGTTCGCGGCGATCCGCATCGGGGCACTGGTGGTATCCGGGGCCCAGGCCGTCACCGGCGACACGGCGGGCGCACTCGCGCTACGGCACTGTTCACGATCATCTCGGGCACGGTGAGCGCGACCGCCGTCGGGCACCGGCTGGGCCAGGCGGCGCTCGGCGCGTTCACCGTGTCGCCGTCAACGCGCTCGTCCTGCCGCCGATCCATCTGCGGGACGTACGGGAGAACCTGGCCTCGCTCGCCAGGGAGACACGGGTGACGTACTGCACGGCGTCGCCGATGATCTGCGGGAGGGCGAGTGGGACGCGCAAGACCGTCGCCTGTCAGCCGGCCGCCTCGGTGCGGCTGCAGGACCACCTGGACGCACTGCGCTCCGCCCGCGGCTGGAGCCGGGAGAGCCCACGGCTGACCCCCGGCGCATCGCGCCCTGCGCCGGGCGCCGACCGCGGCCCTGCAGCCGGAGGAGGAGCGGAGGACGATTCCCATGCCGACGCCCCGGGGCGTCGGCGGGCACGTGCGGAGCGGCGTACGGATCGCACCGGCAGGACGGGGCCGTGACCGATTCTGCAGACGGCGATCAGAAGTAAGCGTGTCATTCAAGGCCCCGGTGGCGTAGAGGTAGGCGTTTGTCTTCTGGCCGGAGGGGTCGGGCCGGGTGAAGCGGCCGAGGGACGGGTCGTACCAGCGGTAGCCCGTCTTGCAGAGGCCGGTCGGCTCCTGGTGGGCGCCGGTGTAGCGGTACGGCTGGACGACGGCCTCACCGGGGTGGTGCGGGACAGGCCGGTGGGGCCGTAGGTGTGGGTGCGCTTGCCAGGCCCGCCAACTGACCGTGGACCGATGCCGGAAGGACGGCGACGTCACCCATGAGGCCGCGACCTGTCCGACCTCGGCAACCGGATCCTCACCAACCACCTCGCCCCGCTCATCGCCGACCCGAGCACGGCATCTCCTGGCCCACCGGCCGCCTGGAGGCAAGCCGCCACACCCAACTGCTGGACGATGCCCTTCCAGCGCTGACCGACGTCAGCGGGCCTCGACGTCCCGGACGGCCCTCACGGCCTCCCAGGGCCGGGGCCCGCTTCCCTCTGCCCAGCACAGCAACGCCTGCCGGTCCACGCACACGATCCCGCACTGCTCGGCGTACTCCACCGCCGGCGCGGTGAAGTCGCTGGTGGTGACCAGGACGGCGACGTCGGCCTCGTGGATGGCGAAGCAGGTGCCGCCGAAGCGCTGGATGTCCTGGGAACCGACCCGGTGGGAGTCGCCGTAGCGCTTGCACTGGATGACGACCCGCCACCCCTCTGGGGACACGGCCACGACGTCGGCGCCCAGATCCCCGGCACCGCCCACGGCTTCCACGTCGGAACAGCCGTCGCGCTCGCAGAGGTGGGCGACCGCTGCCTCGAACTCCTCGGCGTCCAGGGCGTCATAGTCGATGTCAACGCCGAAAGCCGCTCGCTGACGCGGAACGGTCGCGGTCTCCCACACCTCGGCCGCCTCCGTCGCCGCCTCGTCGAGCGCGGCCGCGGCCCGTCGTGCCGCTCTCGCCAGATGGAGGCGGCGTCCCAGGGCCGCGATGCCCGCGACACCCAGCAGGAGCAGGACGAACGCCCAGCCGGGATGCCGCTCGGCGATGTCGACCGCCGTGCGGGCCGCGAATCCCAGGATGCTCACCACCACGGCCAGAAGGACGAAGAACAGAGCTGTCGAGCGCAGGTCGAACGAACGCCGACGGTTCGCGGGCGGTGTACGACGCGCAGGTGCGGCCACGGTGACGAGCCCCCTCCTGGGTTGGACAAGAAGATCACTTTCTCCGTCTGCCCAGGATCGGACGTTGTTGGACAAGGCGATTGCCCACCGTGGCCGGATGCGGCACTGTGATCTTCTTTGTGAACGGGTCGGTGGTGGAGCCCTCCGCGCGGAGCACCCGGTCCGGCACATCGGCGATCCCCTCAAGGACGGCTGCCGGCGACCGGGCTCCGGTCGGCACACCCGCGGCCGCGGCGCCCGCACCGGCTGCGCAGATCGGGGAGGCCGGCAAGGAACCGGGTCGAGCAGACCACGTCGCTCCCTGCCGGCCTGCCCGGGCGCGCGGCCCCGGCGGGCCCGGCATTCGAGATCGGAGGAGGGAGCGGTACTTGCCTGTCAGGAAGCCCGCAGGCTCATCGACGTCAAGAACGACAGGCGGCGCGAGCACCAGGTAGCCCTCTGCCGTCTTTCCTGGGCAGAAATCGCTCACCAGGCACAGATGCTGATCGGACACGAGGGAGTGGGCAACGCGGTGCATGCCTGGCTTCTCCGGGAACTGCTGCACTACCTGCAGCGCGAGAACTCCGGCTGCCACGGCTTCCAGAACATGGGCCCCGCCTGGTACCCGTGTGCAACGGAATCGAGGACGGAGCCCTCTGCCAGGGCTGCACGGGCGCTGGAGACGACCGAAAGCCGGGAGCGGCTCATCCATCAGGTCTGCCTCAGACCGGGCAGCGAGCTCGCTGCACATCCTGAGGCCTTGCGCGGCTGGATCCGGCAGGCAGAGGCCGAGACCGACGAGCGGGACGACCGGCTGACCCCCGACGAACGCGCCGAGCGCGAGCCGTGCGCGCGCAAGTGTCAGGACACCGTGCTGACCGAGCGGATCCGGCAGATCCGCTCAGCCGCGATCAGCCTGACGACGACGAACCCGCGCAGCGGAAGGACGTCAGCTGCTCGTGGTCAGGTCGGCGCAGCGGGTCACGACGCGGGCGAGACCGCCCTCCTCTGCCAGCAGTCTGCGTTGCGTACGTGCCCCGTTGCCCTGTTCGAGGAGGCGGGCGATGCCCTCACGAACGAGATCGTCGTCGCCGTGGTCCACCAGCGCCTCGCGAACGTACCGGTACATGGCCCGCACCGCGTCGGCAGCGGAGGTCTCGCGCATGGTCTCGGGGTGCAGGAGGGGACCGTCGAGACCCGAGCGTCCCGCTCGCCACGAGGCGAGGCGCAGCAGGCCCGTCCCGACCCTGTCCGGCGGTACACCGTCCTGCCAAGCCCGGGCGGACGTCTCCACCAGGGCACGCGTGAGCGCGGCCAGCAGCACGGGAGCGGACGCGTCCAGGCACACGTCCGCCACACGGATCTCCACGGTGGGATACGAGGCGGAGAGCCGGGCATCGAAGTAGACCATGCCCTCGTCACGGAGGACCCCCGTGCCGACCATGGCGGTGACCTGCTCGTGGTAACGGTCGGCGGACCCGAAGATCTCGACCGGCCCGGCGGACGGCCAGCGGTTCCACACCCGGCTGCGATAGCTGCCGTAGCCGGTGTCCTGCCCCTGCCAGAAAGGCGAGTTCGCGCTCATCGCCGTCAGAACCGCCAGCCACGGACGTATGCGGTCCAGGACAGCCACACCCTCCTCGTCGGAGTCCACCGACACGTGGACATGGCAGCCACAGGTCAACTGCTCCTGAGCCGTCAACCCGAACTGTTCACCCAGCCACCGATAACGGGTACCGGTGCTCAACGACGGCTCGACAACCAACGGTGAGGTCGCCACAGCCACCACCACCGCCCCGGCAGTGCCCGCATGCCGCGCCGCCTCCCTACGGCAGCGGGTGATCTCCTCCTGGAGCCGGCTCATCTCCGTCACCGGCTCGGTCGCGAACTCCACCTGCTCCTGTTGAAGTTCCTTCTCGAACCGGTGTCCCTTCGCGCCGACCCTGCCGTGCTCCCAGGCCCGGCGGTCGGCAGCCGCGAGCGCCTCGCCGGAGACGGCGACCGGCACACCACTGTTCGGGTCCACCAGCAGCAGTTCCTCTTCCACACCCACACTTCGCACGCCGTCGCCCCTTGTCTCCTGCTCACCAATCCCGGCTCCCGCCCGGACCGTGACAGGCAGGAGCCCCGCGACGGCGCGGCGTACCCGGAGGAACCGCCGGGCACGCCGCTGGCAGCAGCGGCGCCTCGATGCACCCGCCGGTGGCCCGGGACTCGGAGGCAGGCTGCTGAGCGGTTGCCGGGTCGGGGACATTACAGCCCAGGGCAGCCGGAAGACACCACTGCTCCGGAAGACACAAAGTGGCAGCGCTCCGCCCGGCCGACGCCGCCAGCAGGAAATCCTCTTCGAGTCGATCACCACCATCTGTCCCGATCCCATTCCATCGCTCTTACAGCCGCCACCTGACGGCACCCAGTCGGCTTCCGCACGCAACACACCGACTACGGCAGTGAGGACACCGGACTTCACAAGGGCAGCGACCCGTCGCAGGGTGGACCTGACGGTGAACGGGCGGACCGGCACCCACCATCAGCACCATCTGGTGAATGTGCCTCCACACCCACCTGAAACAACATTTTCCGCAGCAAGTCCTGCCAGAGCACCAATGGAGGGGGCTCAGCCCGTGCAGGGGGAGCCGGATAAGTCCGCCAGGACGAACCTCGTCGTCCATGAACCCTCGACCGACACGTGGCGGAGAACAACAAGAAGTTCTGATACTTCAGATTGCTTCCGATCAATACCGGCTCAATACCGGCGCTCTCCGTCAGGCGATCCGCATCCGGAATCCGCTGGGCGGTCGGGTGAGCACCCTGAAGAGCGGATTCCGGAGATTCAGGTCGCCCAGGCAGGCGCGGTGGGTGGCCGGGGCAGTCGGCAGCGGGCGGCCCAGGTACAGGCGGGCTTCGGCCCGCTCGGCGTGGAGTCGGGAGGTGTCCATCGCGTCGGCCGGCCACTCGGCGGCCGGCCGCAGCCCCTCGGACAGGTCCGCGTGCGCGACCCGTGCGTCCTGGAGGCCGAGGTGGAGCTGCCCTCGCAGGGCGAGCGTGCGGGGCGGATGCCAGGCTGGGCCGTGCTCCTCCAGCCAATATTGGAGCGTACCCGGGAGGGCTCCGACTTCCCGGAATCTGGCAGAACTTGACGACCTGCTGTCGGCACCACAGCCACCGGCCGCTGTCAGGCGGGGATGATCTGCCCGTTCTCGATCTGGAAGTTCTCGGTCGGTGAGCAGCCTATCGATGGCGTGATCAGCAGGCTGACGGCAACCGGTGCGGGCTCCGTACTGGCGGTGAAGAACTCGCACACCGCGTGGCGGCCGGTCAGCGGGAACCAGAACCAGGCGTCCACCCCGCCGACCAGAGTACGGTCCGACTCTCTCCACGCACCGTCTTCGAAGGTGAAGACCTGGAGGCGCACGGATGCCGCGAGCGGATCGGTCTGCGACCTCAGAGCGGTGAGTGTGAACTTGAAGTCTCCGTCCAGGACCGATGTGGCGACCCGTCGGCGCTCTGTCGCCTGAGGCTCGGTCTGCGGTTCCTTTCCCTGGTCGGCCGTCGGGCGGGTCTGCGGGTCGGCCGGCAGCGGGGACGGCCGGCCGCCGGTGGCTGCGCCGATCGTGACGGCGACGGCCGTGGCGGTGGCCAGGGCGACGCCCCAGTTTATGAGTGCGCGGAAGTTCTTGATCACGACGTCTCCAGGTGTGGTGATCGGTGCGGGTCGGGGAGGCGCTTCATTTTGTTCTCAACTTCTTGGACCTCATGGCCGGTTGATGACCATGTCGGCATTGGTCAGAAAATGACGTCCCGCCGCCTGGTGCGGCGCTGAAGGCCCTGTGGTCGATGACCAGGACCGGTCCTGCGACAGGGGCTGTCCGGTACCTGGCGCGGGCGGGAACGCTGCTCTCGCAACTGCATCCCGGGCGGCGGCGAGACTCCCCGACGCGGCTACTTGCCGGGGAAGGACGGGGGCATGCGCATCGGCACCTTGGTCGGACTGCGGCCGTCCCCGGTCCGATGAGGCTGCACGTCGAAAACTTCGAATGTGAGTTGCCAGATCGCCGGCGTCAACACCCGCTGTGTCACCTGGCCACGCGCCTTACGGAACTCCCCGGTGCCTCCGGTGATCGCGTCGACGACCGGGCTCGGTACCGGAATCCCGGCTTGCTCGCCCTGGACGGTGATCTGTCCTTCCGGCAGCACCGCGGTCGACGAGCATTGTCCTGCGTTGCATTCGAGGTCGGTGATGACGCAGAACCCACCGAAGCGTCCGACGAAGCGTTCTTCTGGCCCCTCGGTCGACACCAGATTCCCGCTGAAGACGAACTGGTCGCCGACGCTGCGGCCCGTGGCACCCAGATCCAGCTCTTCGCCGGCTTGCAGCCGGGCTTCCACGCGGATGGTGCGGCTTTTCACCGAGGAGCCGTCGGCGGGGTGGGTTGCCGCAGTTTCAGCCGTCTTCAGCGGGATCACGTCGGCCGATGCAGATCCGATGAGAGCAAGCCCGGCAGAGCCGCCGAGAACCGCGATGGCCAGGAATATGAGGGGTCGGCCAGCGAAGCCCATGGTCGCCTCCGTGTGTGCAGGAACGAACAGAGTCAGGGCCGCCCAGGCCTTGTCCGACGCCGCTGCCGCCGGACGACGGCGCGTCGGGTCGGTTCACAGAAGGCAAGGCACCCGAGCAGATCTGAGGACCGTGGACGAGAACGTGCGAGAGGGCCCGCGGCGTTACTGGGAAAGTTCGCCATGTTCACTCTGGTCGTGACGAAATTCGTCCGGATTCATTCATGAGCGGGCTCTCCGCTCAGCAGCAACGCTAAGGGCAGTGCTGGCGACGCACTCAAACAGAGGACCAAGATTGAGGCCATTGGGGTGCATGAGTCCCGGCGGCGCTCGTGTCGAAACATTCCACGCCCGGGCCGTCACCGCCACGGTCCGCGATCCGCCCAGCCACCGCACCGAGACCCACAGCACGACGAACGATCCCTCGGGGACCCATTCGGCGGATCCGGGCCGAGCAAGGACACGACACCGCGAGCTCCGTCTCAGCAGCACGAACCTGCTCTGCATACCGGACACCAGGCCGTTGCAACCGAATCCGGCATCTGCAACCGAATCCCGGCATCGACGACTCCTCGTGTCACGCTACGTAATCGATTCGAGTGGCACCCCGTCGGTGGACGACAGAGACTGAAGCGTGATGGTTCTGCGAGTGCTCAAGGAGCTTGCATGCTGGAGAAGTCTGCCGAGTCCCTGACGGCCGTTCCGGATGAATCTGGAGTCGCCGAGCACAGGACGCACGCCCCGTCGAAAGACAACAGTCCGTCGCCCGACACGGAAAGGAACCTCGCCGAGGTACTCGCCGGCGTCGTGGGCGTCGACCAGGTTTCGGTCGACGCCAACTTCTTCGACGACCTCGGCGCCAATTCATTGGTGATGGCACAGTTCTGCGCACGCGTCAGGAAACGAGCGGATCTGCCGTCAGTTTCGATAAAGGATGTCTACCATCACCGGACGATCCACAGCCTGGCGGCGGCAGTCACCGACGTCGGAACCGGCATCACTGCCACACCCGCCCCCGCCGGCTCGCCGGACCGAGCATCCTCGGAGTTCGTGACTCCGGGCAGCACGCTGCAGTACACCCTCTGCGGAGTGCTGCAGTTCCTGCTTTTCCTGGGGTACTCTTTCCTCGTCGCAATCCTCACCGAACGCGGCTATCTATGGATATCCGCCGGCTCGAATGTGACGGACATTTACCTACGATCGGTCGTCTTCGGCGGCGTCGGCTTCGTCGGCATGTGCACCTTCCCGGTCGCGGCCAAATGGATCCTCATCGGCCGGTGGAAAGAAGGCGATTTCCCGGTCTGGGGTCTGACCTATCTCCGCTTCTGGACCGTCAAGGTACTGCTCCACGCCAACCCGATGGTCTTCTTCGTCGGAAACCCCCTGTATGTGCTCTACCTACGGGCACTCGGCGCACGCATCGGCCCGGGTGTCACGATCCTCTCGCGCACCGTTCCGGTCTGCACCGACCTGCTCACGATCGGCGCCGGCACGGTGATCCGCAAGGAGTCGTACTTCCTKTGCT
>NZ_QFRK01000105.1 GCF_003143855.1 Streptomyces sp. NWU339 | reverse complement strand
ACTCAACGTAGTGGCCAGCCGGTAGGCGCCGGTGAATACCGTGCCGTCGGCGCAGGTCACGGTGATCTGCGCGTCGATGATCCGCACCGGGCTGGTGCCGATCATCGACAGGTAGGAGCCATCGGTCAGGCGGACGAGAACGGGGGTGCGCCGATTGCTGCGCAGCCGGCCCAGGGCCTGCGCGCCGGTGGCGGTCACCTGGGCGAGGAAGTCGTTGCCGTCGAAGCCCTTGTCCCACAAAACCAGCATGTCTGACGTCAGCAGGTGCAGCAGGCGCCGGGCATAGCCTGTCTCGCCCTCGCTGGTGGGGCCGAAGACCGCGCCGATCAGAGCCCTGGTTCCGGTCTCGACCAGCGTCATCAGCTCCACGAGGGGGTATCCGCCATGGCCCGGAGAGCCGAGCCAGGCTCGGTTGCGGTCGGTGTCCGGGACCCTGATCGAACTGCAGCCGTCGAAGGAGACCGTGCGATACCCACCGAACCGCACCCCGGGCGTCCCCGGCTGAGCCAACGGCCCCAACAACACCTCACACAGCCCGCGCATGGGCGCGCTGCCGACCCTGCGCCGCAGGTCACGCAGGGCCTTCGCGGTCGGCTCGGCGACCGGCACGCCGACCAGCCCCGCCGTCAGCTTCTGCCACACCAGCCGATAGCCGATCTCCGGGAACAGGCACATCGCCAACAGGAAGTACACACCGACCCGTGAAGGCAGGTCTCGCAACCGACGCTGCACTGTGCGGGTTTCTTCGAGAATCGCATCGACGAGTTCGAACGGCACGACCCGGGTCAGCTCACCGAGATGACCCGGGGCAAATTGCCCCGCGGCCACCGTGAACACGCGGGAGACGGTCATCAGACCAGGCGGCAGGGCACAATGGCGTACAGGCAACGGAGCTCCACAGGCAGCAGACAGTCTTGGCGGACTACCTGCTTCAACGGGGCTCCGTTGCTCACGTTCCCCTCTGGTACCCGAGTCACGTCAAGCGGCTTGCCACCAGCGCAAATCCGTTAACTACCCGGCCTTGGGCCTTCCCCCGGTGATGGTGGACACGCTTCGTTGCTCACGCGGCGAGCGTGAGCTTGGCCGCATGGTGTCGGCGTTCGTATTCGTCGGGGCTGAGATGGCCGTCGGCGGAGTGCCGACGGCGGGTGCCGCAGCGGGCCAGCCAGGCGAATACCGCCCTTCTGCAGGTGCCGGCGTCGCCGTAGTCGCGGGCGCCCCGGAGGGTCTCGCGTTTCAGGGACGCGTGGAAACTCTCGCAGGCCGCGTGGTCCGCGCTGCTGCCGACCGCACCCCTCGACCGGGTCACCCCGAGCCGGTCACAGAGATCGGCGAAGGCCCGGGAGCCGTATGGGGCCCCGTGGTCGGAGCGGAACACCGAGCCGTCCGGGCCGCCGCGGGGCGCGGCCACCATCCGCAGTGCGTCGGCGACCAGGCCGGTGCGCATGTGGTCGGCGACGGACCAGCCGACGACCGTGCGGCTGAAGCAGTCCAGCACGGTCGCGAGATAGAGGAACTCCCCGCCTACGAGCGGGAGACAGGTGATGTCGCCCATGTATTTCCGCCCCGGCTCGGTGGCGGTGAAGTCCCGATGGAACAGGTCCGGGACCCGTGAGGCCGTCGGGTCCGGGACGGTGGTGCGGACGCGTCTGCGCAGGCGGATGCCGGTGAGGGCGAACCTCCGCATCACCCGGGCGAATCCGCTTCTCGTTGACTCGCAGCCCCTCCTCCCGGGGCTCGGCGGTCACCCGGGGGGAGCCGTAGGCGCCACCGGACTCGCCGTGGACCTCGCGGATCCGCTCGGCCAGGAGCCGGCCCTCGCGTAGTCGTGCCGCCCTCGCCTGTCTTCCGGCGAGCCACCTGTAGTAGCCGGGCCGGTTCAGGCCCAGGACCTAGCAGAGCCGCTTCACGTCGTAGGCGTCCCGGTGGTCGGCGACGAACTGGAAGCGACTCACCAGTTGGTCTCCCCGGTGAAATACTCGGCCGCCTTGCGGAGGATGTCCCGCTCGGTCGCGAGCTTCCGCTCACTGGCCTCGAGCTCGGCCACCCGGGCCTTCGGCTGCCGGATCCGCTCGTCCGGACCGGCGGACGATGCCGTTTGCCCGGCCCGGGCCGCCGGCATCCCACCCGCAGCCGGGGCCGTGGCGGCGACGCCGCGGCGGTCGCGGTCCCGCAGCACCCACTCACGCAGGGTGGCCCGGTTGAGGCCCAGGTCGGCGATGCTCTTGTAGGTCGCCCCGGGCGTGGACTCGTACAGGCCGCCACGCCCGGTGCTGGATGAGCGCACCGTATCGCAGCCGCCGGCGGTCACGCCGGGCTCAACGCGGTCGTCCACCTGAGCGTTGTCTCCCAGGAGAGCGGACAGCCTGAGCAACTCCGGCAGCACAACGTGCCACGCTGGTCCACCATGACCGGCGCGCAGCGGGCATTCGCGCCACGCTGTATCGTCCGCCGCCGGGAATCTTTCCGGGGCCGGGCGTAGCGTGAAATGACAGATCCACAACCTGAACTCAGAGGAGTGCGCTGCGGCGAGCGGTCCTGATCATGGACCTCAGTAGGCCGCCCGGACCCAGCCCGTTTACGGGACGCCGACGAGGATGCCGGCACCGGCATCGTTCTCGTCCAGAACGCCCGCCGAGTTTGTCAGGTGCTGAGAGACGAAAGGTCACTCATGCCTCGATCCATGCGCGCGCTCGTGGCCGGAGAGGTCGGCGAGCCCACCGATGTCCTGCGGTTGGAATCCCGGCCTGTTCCCACGCCGAACGCCGGGCAGGCGCTGATCCGGGTGAAGGCGACTCCGATTCACGCCAGTGATCTGCACGTGCTGCGCGGCCGCTACGGTTTCTTCCCCGAGTTCCCCGCTGTCGGGGGCCACATGGAATGCGTGGGCCGTATTGCGGCCCTGGGCCCGGACACCGAGGGACTGAAGGTCGGCGAGCGCGTGGTGGCCGCTGCGGTCCCGGCGGTACCCGGGCCCCCCGCGGCCGGCACCTGGCAGGAATACCTCGTCTCCGACACGCGAAGGCTTCTGCCGGTCCCCGACCATCTGAGCGACTCCAGCGCCTGTCAACTCGCCGTCAACCCGTTGACCGCGCTGCTCCTCGTGACGCGCGAACTCGACGTACAGCCGGGCGAATGGCTGTTGCAGACGGCCGCGGGCTCCACCGTCGGCCGGCTCGTCATTCAGTTGTCCAGGCATCTGGGGATTCGCACGATCAATGTCGTGCGGCGACGTGATGCCGTCGAGGAGATCAAAGTGCTCGGTGGTGACGAGGTCATTTGCACGGAGGACGAGGACCTGTTGCAGCGTGTGGCTGAGACAGCGGGGCCGGTCGGCGTACGGAAGGCCGTCGACTGTGTCGCGGGCCCCGTGGGTGCCCAGGTGTCCCAGGCATTGGCTCCGGGAGGGGAGGTCGTGATCTACGGCGCACTCTCGACCCATCGGCAGACCGACCCTGCGGCGCTGACGATCCCGCTGCAGGCACGCTCGGTCATCTACGAGACCAAAGCAGTCCGTGGCTTCTGGCTGAACCGCTGGTTCGGCACTGCTTCACCCGAGGACGCGCTGCGCGCGCTGTCCCAGGTTCGCGGTCTCGTCGTCGATGAGGTGCTGAGCATCCCCCGGGGCCGGCCGTTCCCGCTCGAACGCTTCCCTGAAGCCGTCTCGCTCGCCGAAGCACCCGCACACGGCGCCAAACCACTCTTCGTCTTCGAAGACGGCCGGGACGAAGGTGACGGGTAGGGCGTCCCTGCCGATGCGTCGACGGTGCGGCCGTGGCGTGCCAGGGCCGCCGGGCGAACGTGGCCAAGCCCGATGAAGTCCCCGCCATTCGACCAAGTCAGCGCCTGCACCGGTGTTCTGGGGAGGCCTCGCACGTCATCTCGACGGCGGTCGCTCTCTGTGGATTGGTCACCGACGGGGAAAGGGGGCCCGTAGCCGAGCGCCGTCTCACATGCGTCGCTGCGGCGTCCGATGCACGCTGGTGGTGGAGAGGACTTTTTACGTGGGGACCTTGCGTGGCACCGGCCCTAAATGTAAGTGAGGATCGAGAACTGGCCTCCAGGTGTTGAGTCTCCCTTCGTGCGGGCCACGCATGGACCTGGGGGCGTGCCAGGACGCGGCCCGGTGCAGGATTCAGGGCCTCCCGTCGCAGAGTCGTCCCTCGCCCCAGTGCCTGCTGTGCTCGGCAGGCGGCAACGGGAAGGAAACGCGATGGAGATCAAGGGATCGATCGCCCTGGTGACGGGGGCCAATCGTGGTATCGGACACGCGTTCGCCCGGGCGCTGATCGAGCGGGGAGCAGCCAAGGTCTACGCCGGTGTCCGCGATCCGTCGAGCGTGGGCGACGATGACCTTTCTGCGCTGCGCCTGGACGTCACCAAGCCGGAGGACGTCGCCGCGGCGGCCGAGACCGCCGGTGACGTCACCATCGTCGTCAACAACGCGGGCGTTGCCGGTTTCGAGACCGAGCTGCTGACGGGCTCCTTCGACGGTGCACGCGAGGCGATGGAGGTCAACTACTTCGGCACGTGGGCCGTGTCCCGTGCCTTCGCCCCGGTCCTGGCGCGCAACGGCGGCGGTGCCCTGGTGAACATGCTGTCGGCTGCCTCCTGGATCCCCCGGCCGGAGTACCCCGGGTATGCGGCGTCCAAGGCAGCCCAGTGGTCGTTGACGGGCGCGCTGCGGGAGGGCCTGCGCGAGCAGGGAACGCTCGTGATCGGGGTCCACGCCGGTTTCGTGGAGACGGACCTCAGCAGCTTCACGGACGCGCCGAAGATCAGCGCGGCGGACGTGGCGGAGCAGACGATGGACGCCCTGGCGAACGACCGGGTCGAGGTGCTCGCCGACGAGCGGACCAAGCAGATCAAGCATGCCCTGGCGCAACCACTCCAACAGTGAGAAGAAGCCCGGACGGGAGCGTGACGCCACAGCACAGGAGGATTCATGACCTCTGAACCACCTGGGAAGCACAGCGCCGGCGGCCTGCCCCTGCTCGGGCAGACCCTCGTCGTCATCGGCGGGAGCGCGGGCATCGGGCTGGCGACCGCACGGCTCGCCCGTAACCAGGGCGCCTCCGTGGTCCTCACCGGACGGGACCCGAAACGGCTGCGCACCGCGGCCATGGAGGCCGACGCGCTCAGCACCGCGGCCTTCGACGCCCACGACGCGGCGCAGCTGGAGCGGTTCTTCCAGCAGCTGCCAGGGCCGGTCGACCACGTGATGGTCACCGCGGGCGGCCCGTCGTACGGCCGCCTTCTGGACATGGACGCCGAGCAGGCACGCCGGGCGATCAGCGACCACATGGTGCTCGCACTCGAGGTCGCGCGCCACTGCACCGGCACCGTACGGCCGGGCGGCACGCTGCTGCTCCTGGGCGGCACGGGAGCCCGCCGGATCCGGGCCGCCCTGGGTGTCGCCCCCGCGGTCACCGCCGCGATGCCCGCGTTCACGGCCAGTCTCGCACTCGAGCTCGCGCCGGTCCGGGTGAACCTGATCGCCGCCGGCTTCGTGGACACGCCGTTGTCGGCCCGCCTGCTCGGCGACGCGCTCGACGCCCGTCGCGAGGAGCTGCGCGCCGCGCTGCCCATCGGCCGTGTGGTCGTACCCGACGACGTGGCGGCGCTCGCCGTGCACGTCATGACCAACACCGCACTCACGGGTGCGACCTACGACATCGACGGAGGCCAGCAACTCGTCGGCTGAGCCACACATCGATGGCGATCATTTGCCGAGCGTCGCGGCCGGCTGGGGTCGTGTGCTCCGGCCTTGGTTGCGGTACGGGGCCAGGAACGTGGTCAGCGCCGCGAGCACTTCCTGGGGTGCCTCCTCGGCTACCCAGTGGCCGGTGCCGGGGATGACTACGCTCCGCACGTCGTGTGCGACAAGTTTCATGGTGCCGGCGACATTCTTGCCGAGGCTTCCCGCACCGCCGATCGCGAGGACGGGCAAGGTCAGCAGGCGTGTTTTGCGTTGCTGGTCCTGCGCGCTGGTGATGTCGAGCGCGCGGTACCAGCCGAAGCTGCCGCGCAGGGCGTCGTGCCGGGAGGCGAGGATCCGGACGTAGTGGTCGACGGCGTAATCGGGGAGTTTTCGTACGGCCTTGGTGGCGAACTGCCAGCCGAAGTAGATGCCTTCGCGTCCCCGGACGAGTTGTTCGTTCACGTCGGTGAGCCGGTTGAAGGGGATGTGCCACAGCCGGTTGTTGACCTGCGCGGTGCCGATCAGGGGCGGCGACGGGGTCACGGCCGGGAGGAACGCCTCGGCGACGGCCAGGCGGGCGACGCGCTCCGGGTGGTCTGCGGCCAGCGCGTAGGCGATGGGCATTCCGGTGTCATGGCCGACCACGGCGAACCGCTGGTGGCCGAGCGCGTCCATCAGAGTGACCATGTCGCGTGCCAGGGTGCGGGTGTCGTACCCGCTCGTGGGTTTCTCGGTCAGCCCGATGCCGCGTTGGTCGACGGCGACGACCGTGAAGTGTTCGGCCAGTTCCGGCATCACCAGGCGCCAGGCGTACCAGGTCTCGGGCCAGCCGTGTATCAGGAGCAGCGGCGGCCCTTCGCCTCCGACGACCACGTGCTGGCGGATTCCATTGGCTTGGACGAAACGGCTGGTGAACGTCTTGGTGAATCCAGCCGGCAGGTGCGGCGCCTGCCCGACGGAGCCGAGGCCTTCGGGCGTGGGTATGGATGTGGCCCGGGGGTGCGGGGCCCCGCCGTGGGGCACTGTGACGGCGGTCAACGCGGCGCCTCCCAGGCCGAGTCCCAGTGCACCCGCACCGGCCGTGCGCAGCACGTGGCGCCGGGGCAATCCGGCGTTGGTCCGGTCGTCAGAATCGCCGTTCCCGGATACCTGAGACATGGGCTCCCTTTCCGCTTCTGGCGGGCGTTTTCAGTGACATGCAGCGACGCGTCGGATCGGTCGTCTCCGGCCTCGTGGCAGGGATCGCGACAGCGCACCATGCCTGCGGACGAGCATGAGCGCAGGTCGCACGTCTGCTGAGCTCATGCTGGGGCGCGTCCCCTGCCCCCGCAATCGGAGCCACGCGTGATGGCCCGGCCGCTGTCCGCGCGCGGCTCGCGGGGTGCGTGGAGAGACCGGGAGTGGCAAGGAGGAGGCAGGAAAAGGAATGAGCCAGATGGCGCTTGGTGTCCGCTTCACGCCACGTGACGGTGCTGGTGAAGCGTTCGACGAGCTGGTCCGGGAGGGCCGCTGCGGCGGTCCTCGAACGGGAGCCGGGCACCCTGGTGTACGCCTGCAGCGAGGTCGAGGGAGCGCCGAACCAGCGCCTCTTCTGCGAGCTGTACGCCGACCGCGCAGCCCTCGACGAGCACGGACGTCAGCCGCACGTCCGTCATTTCCCGAGCGAAGGCGGGAAGTACGCGGAGAGAACGGGGATCGACCGCCTCCGACCGTGCGCCGGCAAGGACCCCTCCAAATCCGCACAGCGGTTCGCAAGGCCCGGACTCCGGTACCGGCCGTGATGCCTCCTGGTGCGGCACAGCCGTGCCGACGCGACGATGGTGCCCTGCACCCACCAGTGAGGCCCCGACGGAGAGGGCGGATTCATGAACGTGAACGACATCGACATGAAGGTCGAAGTGCTCGTCATACCGGTATCGGACATCGAACGGGCGAAGGAGTTCTACGGCCGCCTCGGCTGGAGGCTGGACCGGACCCCGCCCTCAGTCGTCCAGTTCACCCCGCACGGCTCCGCCTGCTCGGTCCAGTTCGGCACGGACCTGACGTCGGCCGCGCCCGGTTCGGGCAAGGGGTACCTGATCGTCTCCGACATCGAAGCCGCCCGCACCGCGCTGGTTGCCGCCGGAATCGAGGTGAGTGCCGTCTTCCACCTCGGACCTGACGGCCCGATCGAGGGCCTCGACCCGGAGCGACGGAGCTACTTCTCGCGCGCCACCTTCCGTGATCCCGACGGCAACACCTGGCTGCTGCAGGAGGTCACCACCCGGCTCCCCGGGCGCGTCGAGCCCGGCCCGACGTCCTTCACCTCCACGACCGATCTGGCGAGTGCGCTGCGGCGCGCGGCTGCCGCCCATGGTGAACACGAGAAACTCACCGGCCAGGAGGATCCGGACTGGCCCAACTGGTACGCCCAGTACATGGTCAGCGAGCAGACCGGCACCGAACCGCCCAAGTAGGGCCGGCACAGGGAGGAACCATGGCCGCGACCTACGATCCCCGCCGCACGGCCGTTCTGCTGGTCGACCCCTACAACGACTTCCTCTCGGAGGGCGGCAAGGTCTGGCCGCGCCTGGAGCCCGTGGCCGGCAGCGTCGATCTGCTGGACCACCTGCGCTCCGTGATCGCCGCCGCCCGCGAGGGCGGCGTGCGCGTGGTGTTCGTGCCGCACCGCCGCTGGGAGCCGGGTGACTACGAGACGTGGGGCCATCCGACCCCCTCGCAGCGGAAGATCCAGGAGTTCCACCACTTCGCCCGGGGTTCCTGGGGTGGGGAGTTCCACCCCGACTTCCAGCCGCGGCCGGGCGAGGTCGTCGTTCAGGAACACTGGGGGTCGAGCGGGTTCGCCAACACGGACCTGGACATGCAGCTCAAGCAGCACGGCGTCACCCACGTGATCCTTGTGGGCGTACTGGCCAACACCTGTGTGGAGGCCACCGCTCGTTTCGCCATGGAACTCGGCTACCACGTGACGCTGGTCAGCGACGCCACCGCGGCCCTCAGCCCCGAGATGATGCACGCCGCTCACGACCTCAACGGCCCCACCTACGCCCAGGCCATCGTCACCACGAACCAACTCATCACCGCATTCGACGGGGCCCGTGATGACCGCCGGACTCGCCCGCGTTGAGGCTGCAGTGCCGCTGCGCAACACCTCGACATGCGGGCTTACCAGTCTCAACCCCCTGCTTGTGCAAGGACCTTGCTGACGTGGACCGGCAGGAGGGTGTGCAGGTGCATGGAGAAGGGGTGGCCCGGGTGTTCGTGTTCGAGTACGGATACCACTGAGGCGTCAGTCGTGGGTGTCATCGCCGCTGGTCCGATGCCGTGATCACGCCGTAGGTGACCAGGCCGTAGACGAGGTGCGGGACGACGTCGGCGGTCCAGTCGCGGACCGACCACGTGCGGGGGTCGCTGACGCCGAGGCGGGCCATCGGTGCATCGGTGAGGGCCATCGCCAGGGCGCCGGTGAGCAGGCCGCCCAGCCACAGGGGGCCCCGGACACCTGCCCGGTGGATCAGCGACACGGCGGCGCCCGTGCCGGTGCCGACGGCGATGCCCGACAGCGCTCCGAGGCCGGTGAGCCGGTTGTCCCGGCCGCTCGTGTCCGGGACCGGATGCCCCATGCGTGTGGTGATCTTGTCCACCGCGGTTTCCGGCGTGCTGCTGGCCGGTCTGCCGCGCAGTGCCATGTCGGCGTAGGTCCCGGCGTTCMGAGCGGTGGYGCCGKCC
>NZ_QFRK01000149.1 GCF_003143855.1 Streptomyces sp. NWU339 | reverse complement strand
CAACTGGATCGAGCAGGGTTACCAGCAGGTCAAGGACGAGCTGGGCTGGGCCGACTTCCAGGTCCGCTCCGATGTCGCGATCCTCCCCCAGCCTTCGGCCGGGGGTACCCCCAGTCACCAGGCCCTGGCCAACTGCGCGTTCACCTTCTGCTGGGAGACCTGGCTCACCGACCCGGGACCTGAGGCGACGTCGGCACCGGCATCGGACACCGACGCCGGAGAGAGGGGGGAACGCATCGGCCCCGCCGTGCCGGCCGAAAGCGATCCGCGCCGTCCGCGGCTGGCTGACCCCCGCGGTCGCGCTGCAGCGCTGGTGGCGGGCCTGGTCCAACGCGCCCCCGCCGACCGAGCTCCGGGCCCTGATCGACGCGGTCACCACCGGGCACACCGTGAGCCTCTACTCCCCGGTCTAACAAACCACCGCTAGCTTGTGCGGGCGCAGCTTCCCCGATCGGCGCGCTGTGGCCCGTTGCCGGACGGGCGGATGTCGAAGTCGAAGATGGCGGTGGGCAGATAGAGCGTGGCGCAGGAGTTGGGGATGTCGACCACGCCGCTGAAGCGGCCTTCGATCGGGGCGGCTCCGAGGAGCAGGTAGGCCTGCTCAGGTGAGTAGCCGAACTTGGTCAGGTACTCGATCGCGTTCAGGCAGGCCCGCCGATAGGCGACGTGTGAGTCGAGGTAGCGCTGGCGGCCGTCTTCGTCGACGGAGATGCCGACGAAGGTGAGGAACTCGCTGTAGCGCGGCTCGACGTTGCCGGGGTAGAACACAGGGTTCGTCGTCACCCCGTAGGTCTGCATGCCGCCCTTGATGAGGTCGACGCCGAGATCGAGGTAGCCGCCCATCTCGATTGCGCCGCAGAAGGTGATCTCGCCGTCGCCCTGGCTGAAGTGCAGGTCACCGGCGGACAGTTTGCCACCCTCGACATACACCGGCATGAAGATCCGGGCGCCACGGGTGAGGTTCTTGATGTCCTGGTTGCCGCCGTTCTCGCGTGGCGGCGCGGTTCGTGCCGCCTCCCGTGCAGCGCGCTCGAATGCGTCGCCTTCCAGCGTGCCGAGGATTGCCCTTTGCGAATCCGGCGGCAACGCTAGCGGGGGCACTCGGTTGGGATCGGTCGCGATGAGCTCGGCCTCCCGGGCGTTCCACTGACCGAGCAGGTCGTGCGACGGGGCGGTGCCGATGATGCCTGGGTGGGTGATGCCGGTGAAGCGCACGCCGGGCAGGTGGCGGGAGGTCGCGATCTGCCCGTGGAAGTCCCAGACCGCCTTGTACGCGTCCGGGAAGTGCTCGGTGAGGAAACCGCCGCCGTTGGACTTGGCAAAGATGCCCGTGTAGCCCCAGCCTTGGCCGGCGACCGGCCCGGTCTCCTGCGGGGCGGGACCGATGTCGAGGATGTCGACCACCAGCAGGTCACCGGGCTGCGCACCCTCGACGGCGATCGGTCCACTCAGAGGATGGACCATCGAGAGATCGAGGTCGCGGATGTCGTTGGCGGAGTCGTCGTTGTGAACCGTCCCGTCGAACCACTCCCGGCATTCGAGGCGGAACTCGGCGCCGGGCCGAACGGTCGCCACCGGCGGGATGTCGGGGTGCCAGCGGTTGTGCGGCGGGACTGCCTGGTCGTAGAACGACCGGGACTGGTCGACGCTGAAGAGCACTTCGGGCATCTGTCGTTCCTTGCCTGTGGGTCACGGCCTCGGGAGGCGTGCGTGCAGTGGATTCGGCGGATGAGCATGACGACGGGATGGTGTGGGCATGCGGTGTAGCACCGTCGGCTCGTGCGCGCTGGCCTCGGCAGCGTCGCGCGCCCGTCGCAGGGCGGAGTGGGGCGAGGTGATGGCGGGCGGGGCGTATACACGCGTCGCCGCTCCGCCGCATGTGGCGCACGTCGGCTCATGTACCGGGGCGTCGATCGGGCGGACGACCTCGAACACGCCACACTGCCCGCACGCGTAGTCGTACCTCGCCATGTGAGAGCCTCCGCGTCACATTCGGGGCGGACCGGGGGTGTGATGGTGCTGGCCGAACTTCCCCACTGCCGCTGAAGCAATTCGTGGTGGTTTGAGCGTAACGGTCGTTCAACGGTGTAGCTGAACGACTCGGTGCGGGATAACTCCATTGGATGTGGCGGCGCGCAGATGGGGGTTGCGCTGTGTTCGACAGGTCCAATAGAGGTCGACGACCTTGCCGGTGGCCGCTTCCAGTGCGGTGAACAGGGTGGTGGTGCACTCCGAGGTAGTCGTGGGCCTGCCTTTCGGGGCTCCCGGGCCGCAGCGGCAGAATCGGGGCATTGCGAGCCAGCGCCTGGATCTGGGGCTTCTCGTCGCAGCAGAGCACGACGCATTCTCCGGGTGGGTGGGAGTGAGTCTCCGCCAACTTGAAGACGCAGGTCAAAGGGCTGGTGTGACGGTCTTCTGGGGTACTCACGCTGGTTTTGGGCGACAGCCTGTGGAGTAGATCGCCTGTCAGTGATGTTGAGGCTGCTCAAACGACCAGCATTGCTTCATCTATCTACTTGGTCCGGTTTGTTCACCGCGCTGGGAGCATTGCACCGGGCATCGACGGTAGGGGCTCAGACAGCGCCCTCGTCCGGCTTGTCGAGAACGGCCAACTCCTGTTCGGTCAAGCGCAGGCTTCCGGCGGCGATGTTCTCTGCGAGGTGTGCCGGGTTCGTGGTGCCGGGAATGGCCAGCACGTGCGGACCACGGTGGAGAGTCCAGGCGATCCGTACCTGGGCCGGCGTCGCACCGTGGGCGCGGGCGTCGGCGCGGCGCCAATCCAGGCCGTAGGAGTTCTGCACGCATACCACGGGCGCGATCGTCAGGGCTTCGGCCACGTGCATCGGGCGGACGTTCGAGAGCCCGAGGTGCCGGATCAGGCCCGCCTGGCACAGTTCGGTGAGAGCACCGAAGTGCTCGGTGATCGAAGCCGTACCGGGGTCGTTGCAGCGTAGGTTCACCACGTCCAGGTGGTCTCGGCCGAGCTGGCGCAGGTTCTCCTCGACCTGGCCGCGCAGCTGATCGGGGCGGCCATGGTGAGCCACTCGCCGGAGGGATCGCGCGCCGGGCCGGCCTTGGCCACCACGACCACGTCGCCGTGTCAGGAGGAGAGGGCGCGGTTGATGAGCTCGTTCGCGGACCGAAGTGGCGAGAAGTAGAAGGCGGCCGTGTCGATGTGGTTGACGCCCTGCTCGAACGCGCTGTGCAACAAGCCGACAGCGAGATCGCGGTGGATCGGCGTGCCGTCGGAGTTCCCCATCATGCCGTTGCCCGTCAGCCGCATCGCGCCCTAGCCGATGCGATTCACCTCCAGGTCCCCGAGCTTCCAGGTACCTGCTGCCTCCGCTGCGCTCACCGTGCTTCTTCGCCCGTTGGTTCGTCAGGTCCTGGAGTATGGGGCCGTCACGGTGTGCTGTGACAGGTCAAGGGGCTGGGCGAAACGGGCCTTGACCCAAGGCCGGGTAGTTAGCGATCTTCATGTCACTGCAAGGGAGTTGGTGACCAAGGTGTGGCGGTGTAGAGGCCGGGGCCGATCTTGTGGATGAGTCCGCTCTCGGCCCATCTGGAGAGTTGCCTGTACATGGTGTCCAGGGTGACGTCGCCGAAGTGAGCCGCGATGTCGCGGGGTCTCCACAGGCGGGTGGGGTCTTCTTCGAGCAGGGCCAGGATTCGGTGTCTGCGGCGCTCGGCGGGGGCGGCATGCCGGTCGTCCCGGGAGGCGGTGGGCAGCGCGGGCCGCGGCGAACGCGGCAGAGGTGTACTGGGCCCCGTGGTCGGTGTGTATGACGGCCCCGGCGAGGCTGCCGCGAGTTCGCTCGGCCGCGGCCAGGGCGTCGATGACGAGCCCGGTGCGCATGTGGTCGGTCAGGGCCCAGCCGACGAGGCGGCGCGAGGCGAGGTCGATGACCGTGGCGAGGTACAAGAACTTGCCGCCGTACAGCGGAAGCCAGGTGATGTCGCCGACGTACTTGCTGTTCACCGTGTCGGTGGCGAAGTTCCGTCCGATGAGATCCGGTGCCTTCGCGGCGGCCGGGTCCGCGACAGTCGTACGGTGCTTGCGGCGCAGACGCAGGCCCGCCAGGCCGGCCTGGCGCATGACGCGGGCGATCCGCTTGTGGTTGACGCGCTCGCCGTCCTCGCGGAGTTCGGCGGTGATCCTGGGGACCCCGTAGGTGCCGTCCGAATCGCGGTGGCCCTTGCGTATCCGGGCGGCGAGCTTGGCGTCGGCCGCCTGGCGGGCGGCCCGGTTGGCCGCGGTCTTGCGCCAGTAGTAGAAGCTGGAGCGGGCGATGCCGAGGATGGTGCACAGCCGCTTCACGCCATAACGGCGCTGGTGGTCGGCGACGAACTGGAAGCGGTTCACCAGCGCGTTGAGTCGGCACGGGGCGCGGTTCCGGCGTTGCCACCGGCCCGTTTCCCCGTGCCGCTCGCCGAACCCGGCGTACCCGTCTCCGAGTACCGGGCTCTCCACGGATGCTGTCGTCAGCAGGCGTCCGGGACCCAGGGGTTGGGAATCTTGTTGCCGCGGTAGCGATACCGGGTGACCGGGATCGTCTGGATGTTCCGCAGCTCGACACCGTTTGCCGAGAACGGCAGCCACCGCCCGGTGGGGGTGGTGTGCCGTCGGCGGAGTTCCTTCCAGCTCCAGCGGTGCCGTTCGCGCAGCAGCCTGGCCACTCTCCACCAGGTGAAGGAGTCCAGCTTGCTGAACACGCGTTTCGAGATGGCGTGCTGGAAGTAGAAGGCCCATCCGCCCCTGGCCATGTTCAGCTGGGCCAGTGTGGCGTCCAGGTCCAGAGGCGACGTCTTGCGGGTCAGGGCACGGATCTTCGCCTTCACCTGCCGGATGGCCCGGTCAGAAATGAAGGTGTAGACGTGCCATCTGCTCGTGCCTCGTTTGCGGCGCCACTGGATGTGGAACCCCAGGAAGTCGAATCCCTCGCTCATGTGGACGACCCGGGTCTTGGCTTCGGAGAGCCGAAGTCCCATAGGCCGCAGCACCTGAGCGACCTCTTCGCGCACTTGATKGACGTG
>NZ_QFRK01000138.1 GCF_003143855.1 Streptomyces sp. NWU339 | reverse complement strand
GGCCTACGTCCACGGCGTGTCCACCCGCTCGGTCGACGACCTGGTCAAGGCACTGGGCGCGGACAACGGGATCTCCAAGAGCGAGGTCTCGCGGATCTGCGCGGGCCTGGACACGCAGCTGACCGCGTTCCGTACCCGGCCCCTGGACCACATCCGCTTCCCCTACGTCTATCTCGATGCGACCTACTGCAAGGCGCGGGTCGCGCATCAGATCGTCTCGCGGGCCGTGGTGATCGCCACCGGCATCACCGAGGACGGCGGTCGGGAGGTGCTGGGAGTGATGGTCGGCGACAGCGAGACCGAAGTGTTCTGGACCCAGTTCCTCCGTCACCTGCGCGAACGCGGCCTGAACGGGGTCCGGCTTGTCATCGGCGACCACCACTCGGGGCTGGTCAAGGCGATCCGCAAGGTCATGATCGGGGCTGCCTACCAGCGCTGCCGAGTTCATTTCCTGCGCAATGTCTTCGGCGTGATCCCCAAGGACGCCGCGGAAATGGTCGCCGCGACGATCCGCACCATCTTCGCCCAGCCCACCGCCGACGCGGTCCGCACCCAGCTCGACACCGTCGCCGACATGCTCGGCAAGCAGTTCCCCAAGGTCAAGGCAATGCTGCTGGAAGCGAAGGACGACCTGACCGCCTTCGCGGCGTTCCCCGAGCGACATTGGAAGAAGATCCAGTCCACCAACCCGCTGGAGCGGATCAACCGCGAGGTCAAGCGCCGCACCGACGTCGTCCAGGTCTTCCCCAACGACGCCGCGCTCCTGCGGCTGGTCACCGCCGTGCTCTTCGAACTGCACGACGAATGGATCGCCTTCCCCCGCCGCTACCTGCCCGAGGGAAGCATGGACCAGCTCTACCCCGCCGAGCGCCCCGAAAGCGCCCCCGCGCTACCCAACACCACCAACACGACCGCCGGATGATCGGCTACACCACGAGAAGGGGCACGATCTCGTGGGTGAAGCCGGAGGGCCGCCCGAGCCCCACACGGTCCAGAGCACGGGCGAGTTCCGGCCAGGAGGTGACGTCCGGGCAGTACCCGGTGGACTGGTTGCTGACCTCGCCTACGGCCCACCGGTCCGCCTCACGTACGAAGCCGATCTCGCCGGCACTCAGCACCATGGCTCCGTCGGCACAGGCCACGTGCTCGCTTCGCCGCGGTGCCAGCCGAAGCACACCGTCCGTGTCGACCACGAAGGTGAACGGTTCGGCCAGTTCCGCCGCCGATCGCTCAGCGATCCAGCTGCCGAACTCTGCCGCCGAGCTGATCCGGCACCCGCCGTTGCCAGGCCGGACTGCTGTCTTCAGCTCGACCGGTCCGACGTATCGGTAACTCCGCCCCCGCGCACTCACTTGAGCCAACCTAGAGCACTTCCGACACACGCCCTAGCTGGCCAGGCCGCTGGCCGGTAGTCACGACAGCCGAAGCGGTCGGTTCGGCCTGCCATCATCGCCCGTCAGTGACCCCCGTCCCGGTCCTGTGCGTTAAACACGGCATCGCGTGCATGAACATCCGACCCCCGCGGATACGCGAGCGCGCCCTGAACTGGTGGGTCCGGGGCGCGGCTGCTCGGGGGCGCCTACAGGTCGAACTCGAGGTGCTCGATGTCCGTGAAGCGGACCTCCTCCAGCTGGCCGGCGCGGCGGCCGTTGTCCTGGAAGTAGACCTCCTTGAGCCCTTCGGCGGCGATCTCCTGGAGCTGCTGGTCGCCGGCGCCGGCCTGCTGGGCTTCGAAGAGGCGGGCGGCGTACTGCGGGGGCAGGGCGACGGTCAGGTGCCGGATGCGGTCCTGGTCCGTCGACCCGATCGGCGCGGTGTAGCCGAGCCGGGCGCGGGTGTCGATGACGATGCCTCCGCTGGTCGCCGCCTTCTGCCGGGCCTTGGCCCGGATCTGCGGCTGCCAGCGCTTCTTCACCTCGCGCTCCAGCCGCGCGGCGAGAGCGGCACGGGGCTTCTTGATCTGGTCCTTCACGTACCGCTCGACGGTGCGCTGGGAGATCCGCAGCATCTGGGCGACCGCCCTGGTGCCCTTGAGCTGCTTGACCAGGTACCGCATCTGCGCGGGCGCGCTCTTGGGCGCCGGGCGGGTGAACGCCTTCTGTACCGCGGCGTCCAGGCCGTCCCCGAACAGGCTCATCGTCGCCCTCTCCTACTCTCCGTTGTCGACGTCGGTGACGGTGCCGTCCTTGATGTAGCGGGCGAGGTTGAGCTCCGGGGCGTCGAACCGGTCGCGGACCTCCTCGCCCCACAGGACGGACTGGGTGCCCTCGTGCTTGACCAGGCCGGGGTTGATGCCGAGCTTGAAGCCGCCGGGCAGCGGCCTGCCGCCGGGGTAGGGCAGGAAGTCCAGCGGGCTGGTGCCGTCGGCCGCGTAGACGACGCAGTCGGACAGGATCGCGACCGGGTACTGCCCGGTGAACGCCGCGTGCTTGACGATCTTGCGGTGCAGGTTGATCCGGGTGCGGGAGATGACCGCCGCGCGGATGTCCGGCCGCCACGTCGGGCGGGACAGGGCCCGCCACGGCTCGCCGGGCCGCCAGCCCTCGCCCCGGGGGCGCTCGCGCAGCTTGCCCAGGCCGCCCTTCACGGTCGCCTTGATCGCCGAGACGACGATCGCCAGCTCCGGGTCACGCTTCCTGTAGCCCTCTATCGCGGCGAGGAAGTCGGCCGGCGCGAGGTCGGCGTCGACGCCGAGGTCGGCCATGGTGGCCAGGTAGGCATCACGGAGCCGGTTGTACCAGCCGTCCAGGTAGCGGCCGTTCTCGTACCGGACCCAGGCCTCGAGCGGGCGCACCTCGTAGCCCAGCTCCACCGCGTAGGCGACGGTGGGGGTCGCGTACCAGGCCGGGCCCTCGGGGCGCGCGCCCGTCGGCGTGAACGGGGAGGGCAGCAGGCTGCCGTCCAGCTCCACCCACTCCTTGCCGACCTTCACCTTCGCCAGGTCGACGTGGGACAGGTCGACCAGCCACGAGCCGGGCAGCTTCGGGTCGAACGCGGGGGCCTTGACGTGCGTCGCCTCACCGAGGCCGACGGTCAGACCGTTCGCGCCGGCGGCGAAGGCCATGTTGACGTCGATGCCGACCAGGTGGCGCAGGGTGCATTCGGCGTCGGTCATCGGGCGTGCCCAGTCGCAGGCCTCCTCGAACAGCTTCTCCGCCGGTCCGCGGACGTGGAAGCGGGGCAGGTCCTTGAGGAGCGGGTGCCCGTCGGGGGCCTCGCACGGTGCGCAGTCCACCGGGTCCTTGCCCAGCGAGCCGGGGTTGTGCTCGGAGTGCCGCTTGCCGTCGGCGTCCGGCTCGGAGGCCCGGGTCGGCGGGTGCAGCGCGGTCATCAGCTCCAGGCCGGTCACGGCGGTCGAGCCGCGCGGCGTCATCACCCGGGACGCGTACACGCCCAGCACGCGGGTGAGTTCGGCCGGCGGGAGCTGCCCGGCCTCACCCCAGTGCCGGGTGTCCAGCGCGTTCCACGACGGGATGCACAGCTGCACGCAGGCCCGCTCCGAACCCTGCGCGGGGCGGTAGATCCGCGCCCACGGGCCGAACCCGCGCTTGGTCAGCTTCCACTCCGCGCGGACCAGCTGCTTGATGACCTTGTGGCCCTCCGGCAGGCGCCCGGCGAGCCGCTCCTCCTCCGCGAGGGCGACCGGCAGGCCGTAGCGCTCCAGCGCGGCCTCGGTGAGCACGAGCAGCGGGTCGGCGTCCTTGCCCGGCCCGGACAGCTTCGGCTGACCGAGCTTCGCCTCGCGCAGCGTCCAGTCGACCAGGGCCGGGATGCTCTTGGCGGGCACGTCCAGGACCAGGCCGCCGGTGCAGTACGCCAGCACCTTGCCGTCTTCGACGTCGACGACCGCCAGCGGGCCGTTCTCGAACCGCGGGTCGGTGCCCGTCGGGGTGCCGGCCGGGGCCGCCTGCTTCGCACCCGGACGGCGCGACGTCGACGACGTCCTGGTGGCGCGCGCCGGGCGGGGCGCGGCGGCCGGAGCAGCGGCGACGGGGGCAGGGGTCTGGGTGTTCTCGGGTGCGGTCGTGTCCGCAGCGTCGGATGCCGGGCCTGGGGACAGGGTCTGTGCTTCCGCCGGGTCGGGTGCTGCGGTGAACGTGGCGGGCACCGCAGTGTCTTGGACGGGCGCGGCCGCGTCGACCGGGGCGGGGTAGAGCTCCGCGAGCTGCTTGAGCAGCCGGGCGTAGGCGTCGCGTTCCGGCGGGCGGGGCTCGGTCTTGCCGGACTCCCAGCCCGACACCGTGGCCCGGCGCACCTTCAGCGCGGTGGCTACTTCCTCGATCGTCAGGCCGTGCGCGGCACGCAGCCGCTTGCGCTCCTCCGGCGGCGGCAGCGGAGCACGGGACGCAACCAGCGCGTCGACCGCGTCGAACAACTCGGACACGGAACACCTCCAGACCAACATCCTACCCCATGAACCGTACACATTGCGTACTTTTAGCGTACGGATCGCGTACGGAGCATGTTCGATGGCTGAGAAGTGCACACTTCCGTAAGGTGGTGTGCATGACGGAGACGACCTACTCGATCGTGGAAGCCCGCGCCCGCCTGGGCGCCATCGCGCGCGAAGTCAGCGCCACCCGCGAACCAGTCGCCATCACCGACCACGGACAGCCCGTTGCCATACTGGTCAGCCCCGCCGACGCCCTGGAACTGCAGGAGCTGCGCGCGCTGACCGCCTACCGCGCCCGCCAGGCCCGCGGCGAGGACGCCGGCGTCTCCCACGACGAGGCGTACCGCCGCGTGTTCGGCGGAGCTGAGGCGTGAGCTACGAGGTCATCTGGGAGCCCGAGGCCCTCGCCCAGGCGGAGCGGTTCGCCAAGGACGACCCCGACGGGGTACGGCAGGTGTTCACCGCCGTCGACCGCCTCGCCGACAACCCCCGCCCCGACGGCGCCTTCGGCAGCGCCGACCTGCTGCGCATCCACATCGGCGCCTACCGCGTGATGTACGAGATCAGCGACCAGCAGATCCGCGTCAGCGTCATCCATCTCGGCCGCGTGCGCTGACCAGGCCCATCCGTGCGCCAGGCCGAGGCCCGGTCACGCCCCTGGGACACCTGTCCTTACGTCAGGCGGCCGTAGCCGGGTGGCACGGTCAGGCCGAGGGGCGCCGCCTGCCGCCGCCGCTTCCGTTCAGCGGGATCAAGGTTTCCAGATGAGCGCCCTTGACCCAGGCGCCCAGCAGGTCGCGGTGCAGGGCCACGATGTCCTGGCGCAGCGCCAGGCCCAGCGCGGCCTTCGTGAACGTGCGGCAGGTGGTGACGAACAAGGCGACGTCGGCGCCGTGTTCGAGACGGGCGGTGCCGACGAACTTCTGCATGTCCTGCGAGGACACGCTCCGGTGCGGCGCATACTTCTTGCACTGGACGACCAGCTTGCGGCCGTCGGCCAGGTAGCCGACGACATCCGCGCCCAGATCGCCGCTCTTGCCGCTGACGACGACCTTCGTGCAGCCGTCCCGCCGGCACAGATCGGCGACGTACGTCTCGAACTCCTGCCACGACAATGCGTCGACCTCGGCCATCGACAACTCCCGCGCCCGGGCCTCCTCCTGCGCCCGCCACGCGCGGTCCTGGCCGACCGAGCGACGGTGCGCCCGCAGCAGCGCCCAGCCGGCTCCCACCGGCCCCGGCCGCATCAGCGGGCCGACGATCACCTCGGCCGCCAGACACGGATCCGCCTCCCTGTCGGCCTCCCCCGCCCGCTGGGCCGCCCGGATCCTGCCCGCGAACGCCCGCACGTGCGGCTCCACCACCCTGGCGGAGAAACCGTCGGCCACCTCGGCGTCCGTCGCCGACGCAGGCAACACCAGCGCCCTGATGTCGCTGGCCGACATGCGAGGGGAGGCCGGGGACCGGGAGGGCGCCCAGGCTCTCATCCTGGCTCCCCCGCGACCCGGCGCAGCGTTCAGTACTGCTCGAAACCCGTGCTCGCGTTGTCGTCCGCGCCGAAGGCGGCGGCGGTCGGGTCGAATCCGGGCGGGGAGTCCTTCAGGGCCAGGCCCATCCCCGCCAGCTTCGCCTTGACCTCGTCGATCGACTTCGCACCGAAGTTGCGGATGTCCAGCAGGTCGGCCTCGGAGCGCGCCAGGAGCTCACCCACCGAGTGAACGCCCTCCCGCTTGAGGCAGTTGTAGGAGCGGACGGTGAGCTCCAGCTCCTCGATCGGCAGCGCCATGTCGGCGGCCAGGGCGGCGTCCGTCGGGGACGGGCCCATGTCGATGCCCTCGGCGCCGATGTTCAGCTCGCGGGCCAGACCGAACAGCTCGACCAGGGTCTTGCCGGCCGACGCCATGGCATCACGCGGACGCATGGCCTGCTTGGTCTCGACGTCGACGATCAGCTTGTCGAAGTCGGTGCGCTGCTCGACACGGGTCGCCTCGACCTTGTACGTGACCTTCAGCACGGGGCTGTAGATGGAGTCGACCGGAATCCGGCCGATCTCCTGGCCCACCTGCTTGTTCTGCACGGCGGAGACGTAGCCGCGCCCGCGCTCGACGGTCAGCTCCATCTCCAGCTGGCCCTTGCCGTTGAGCGTGGCGAGGACGAGGT
>NZ_QFRK01000015.1 GCF_003143855.1 Streptomyces sp. NWU339 | reverse complement strand
CTCGGCAAACGGTGTCGAGCTGCGGAACATCCAGACGATCCCGGTCACCCGGTATCGCTACCGCGGCAACAAGATTCCCAACCCCTGGGTCCCGGACGCCTGCTGACGACAGCATCCGTGGAGAGCCCGGTACTCGGAGACGGGTACGCCGGGTTCGGCGAGCGGCACGGGGAAACGGGCCGGTGGCAACGCCGGAACCGCGCCCCGTGCCGACTCAACGAAGTGAGCCGCCGCTGGGACTTCATCTCCGAGCACCGCGCCGTCTTCGGCGTGCAGCGGCTGTGCCGGGTGCTGGGCCTGTCCCGCTCCGGCTACTACCGGCACCAAGCCACCGCCCAGGCCCGTGCCGAGCGCCAGGCCGAGGAGGCGGCGACGGTCGCCGAGATCCGCGCCATCCACACCGAGCACCACGGAGCCTACGGTGCCCCACGCATCCATGCCGAACTCCGCTCGCGCGGACGGAGAATCAACCGCAAGCGCGTGACCCGGCTGATGCGGACCAACCACATCATCGGCCGGCACCTGCGGCGCAGGAAGCGCACCACGATCACGGACAAGACGGCCCCACCCGCCCCGGACCTGGTGATGCGCGACTTCACCGCGCAGGAGTTGAACACCAAGTGGTGCGGCGACATCACCTACATACCCGTCGGATCCTCATGGCTGTATCTCGCCACGGTGATCGACATCTGCTCGCGCCGTGTGGTGGGCTGGTCGATCGCCGACCACATGCGCACCGCGCTCGTCACAGACGCGATCGAGATGGCCGTGGCCGCCCGCGGCGGCGACGTGCGCGGCACGGTCTTCCACACCGACAGGGGAGCCCAGTACACAGCCGCCGCCTTCGCCCACGCCTGTCGACGGCACGGCATCCGCCGCAGCATGGGGCGTGTCGGCTCGAGCTACGACAACGCCCTTGCCGAGTCGTTCTTCCAGGGCCTCAAACGAGAACTGCTGCACGGACGGCGCTGGACCTCGAAGGCTCAGGCCCGGCTGGGACTGTTCCGCTGGATGGCGTACTACAACCGGCGCCGCCGTCACTCCGCACTCGGCTACCTCACACCGATCGAGTTCGAACAACGAATGATCACATCGCGTACTCTGTCGCTCGTCGCATGAAACCCGGTGTCCACTCCCGGGGATGAGCCTCAGTGCGCACGGTGTCTATGTGGACGCCGGCCCGCTCGGTGATCCGCGCGTTCGGCAGCCCGCGGGCCGCGTGCAGCACGATCTGCGCGCCCCCGAAGCCGGTGCTCGGTCTTGTGGCCCCAGGCTGCCTTCTTCAACCGGTGCGGCTCGGTGACGGTCGGGGATATCGGGCGGGCGGCGGCAACGGGCATGGTAGGCAAGCCGACTTCCGTCCGGAACTACCCCGTTAGCCTCGCAGGTCAGACAGGTCCTCGTCACTGAGACTGAGATCGTTCGCCGCGAGGTTCTCCTCCAGGTGATCGAGTGAACCGGTGCCCGGAATCGCCAGCAGTGACGGCGATGTCGCCAGCAGCGAGGCAAGGTGCACCTGCGTGGCGGTCGTGCCCAGGCGAGCTGCGACCTTGCCGAGCCGTGCGGCGTCCAGCGGACTGATGCCACCGCCGAGCGGGAAGTACGGCGCGTACGCAATACCCGCTTCCTCGCATGCTGCCAGCAGCCCCATGTCACTGGTGTACCGGTTCTGCACCGCCGCGACGGGCGCGATCTCCCGGGCCTCGGCGAACTGGAGGGCGTCGACGTTACTGACGCCCAGGTGCCGGATCAGCCCCGCCGCGCGGAGCTCAGCCAGCACCGCGAACCGTTCGACGATCGACTCGCCACCCGGCCCGGTCATCCCGCCCACCCGCAGATAGACCAGGTCGAGCCGGTCCAGCCCAAGAGAGCGCAAATCCGCCTCGACCAGGCCGCGCAGCTGATCAGGCGTCGCCTGCCCCCTCGGCACACCGTCTGGCGTGGGCAGCGGCCCGACCTTCGTCGCGATCACCAGATCGTCACGGTACGGGGACAGCGCCCTCCGGATCAGCTCGTTGACCCGCACCGCACCCCGGCGGTAGAAGCTGGCCGTGTCGATGTGGTTCACGCCCAGCTCCACGGCGCGCCGGAGCACCGCGATGCCGTTGTCAGGGTCTCGCGGCGGGCCGTCAAAGCTGCCTGCCGCCAGGCGCATCGCGCCGAAGCCGAGCCGGTTGATGGTCAGGTCTCCGCCGAGGGAGAACGTCTTGATCGCCATAAGGCTCATGGTGTCCATCCGCCACGACGCCCCGCGAGCTTGTGGCAGCTTGCTGCCAGACTTGAGGTATGCGGAACGAGCAGGTGTTCTCCGTCCGAGGGGACACAGAGTTGATCGTGCGTGCCGGCCATCTCTTCGAGTCCGCGCAGACCGAGTTCCTGTGCGCCGCCCGAGACCTCAAGACCTTCTCGCAGCCACAGGCCAGGGCCGCGATCCGCAACCGGATGCGCGCTGCCCGCTTCCCGGACTTTGCCCCCCGCAAGCTGCTCAGCCCGGTCGCGCTCGCCGACGAGGAGGCCCGCGTGCATCTGCGGCTGGTGCAGAACCAGGGGGCTCTCGTCCGGATCAGCGGCTCGCTGCTGCCGCACGAGACCGTCATCATCGACCGACGCGTGATGATCCTCGCCGGCGCAGAGACCCCTACCGGCCGCGAATACACCGTGACGACGTCGCAGATCCTGGTCGACGGCGTCCACTCGCTGTTCCAGGCGATCTGGGACACCGCCGTCGATCCCGGCACCTATCTGCGCAGTAACATCCCCCATCTCGATGCTGACGGCCGCGTGATCCTCAAATCCCTCGGTTCGGGACTCACCGACGAATCGGCGGCCAAACAGCTCGGCCTTTCGCTACGCACCTACCGGCGGCGCGTGGCCGAACTGATGGTCAAGCTAGAGGCCAACTCCCGCTTCCAGGCCGGGCTGCGTGCGGGTGAGCTGGGGCTACCCCGCTGAGACCGTAGTGATCGCATCCCTGCAGCGGTCTGCACACCTGAGCTCCTCGGGCCGCGCTACCAACCGTCGCGTCAACCCCCGAAGAACTTCCGGAGCCGACCACTAAGCTACCGCTCAGGCGCGCTTGGTGATCAGCGGAAATCGTGGCTGGCACGCCCACAGAGGTCGGCCACGCCCAGGCTGGGAGCGCCTGCCCCTACGGCGAATACGTGACACAGATCATGACATAAACGGGTCTGCACGCCACGGACCTGCGGCTGTCGCACTCCGCGTACGGGCGTCAGCCGAGCCAGACGATGTCCAGGACGGACAGGCGCCGGGTGAGGCGGTTGATCACGTAGACGACGGACAGCTGCCCGATGGAGGCGGCGCGGACGTCTTCGCCTTCCGGGTCGCCGGCATTCCACTGGGGCCAGCCCCACGGGGAGCGCACCGCGATGTCGAGGACGTCGCGGACCATCTCCTTGGCGGGTGCGGGGATCTCAGTGAGCGTCTTCGCGGCCTGCTGGGACAGGCGCACCGCCCACGGCTCACCGGTCACCAGCGGGCCCCGAGGGCGTCGTCCAGGTCCACGAAGCCGGACTCGTCACGGCCGGAGTCCATGTACGCGTCGACGGCCGGGGCCGCGGCGACGCGCAGCTGCCAGGTGCGCACGACGTCGTGCAGGGGCGTGAGGCTGTAGGTGTGGCGGGAGTCCTCCAGGGCCTTGGCCCAGTCCCGCTCGAAGGCCGGCACCCACATGTCGGCGCGGCGGTCGGCGCGCAGCTGAGCGAGCAGCTGGGCAGCGGCGGCCGGGGCCGGCGGGGCGGGGGCTTCCTCGGGCTGCGCGCTCATCGGCACCTCCTGGCGGGTCGTATCGCCACCGTACTCGCGGTGCGGGGCGGTGGGGACGGACATGCGGTGATTCCTTCCCGTACTGGTGGGTCTCAGTCGACTCATCGACGGATGACGTGTTGTCAGTGGCCCACGAGACACTGCCGCTTCCCGTATCCGTACTGGAGGAGAAGGCCGTGGCCGTGGTGGCCAATGACGTGGCGGTAGCCGACATGAGACGGCTCGGCAATGCGGAGCCCCTTGAGCCCTACCCTGGCGGCGCGCGTAAACCGTGGAAGTGCCGGTGTCTGAACGAGGGCTGCGGAAAGACCATCTACCCGAACCGGAACAACGTGATGAACGGGCAAGGCGCCTGCAAGTACTGTCCGCCCAACGCGCCCGTCGCCCCAGCAGCGGCCGCGGCGGCAATGCTCGACCATGGCTTCGTCACCCTCGTACGGTTCCCAGGTACTGGGAAGCCGTGACTGTCGAAGTGCACCGCTGCTGGCCACCTGGTAGCTCCTCGCTACGACAACACGATGCGCTGCGGCGGGCAATGCCGGTTCTGTATCCACCGTGGGCCTGGCGATCGGAGACAGGCCGTGGCCGACATGAAGGCGGCCGGCTTCACTCCGCTGGAGCCGTATCGGAACGTCAGTACACCGTGGACGTCGCTATGCAACGGTTGCGGGACCATCGTCTCCCCCAAGTTGAACAACGTACGAACCCGCGGGCGGTGCTGCCCGCGCTGCGCAAAGTACGGGCTCAACCCGGCCGCACCGGCGTGGCTGTATGTCATGACGCACGTGGCCTTCGGTGCGGTGAAAATCGGCATCACCGGGCGCGAAACCCGCGAGGACCGCATCGCACGTCTTTAGGGCTCGGGGTGGGCTGTGGTGCGCACCTGGCCGTTCGACACAGGCGCGGCTGCCTACCGCATCGAGCAGATCGTCCTGAAGCGGTTGCGCGCTCAGGGCCACGGCCCATACCTGACCGCCGAGCAGATGCCAACCGGAGGATGGACCGAGACCTTCGGCGCCGCTGCCGTAACTGCCGACACTCTGTGCCGCCTGGTCAGCAACGCCCTGACCGAACCACCGGTATAGAGAGCCGTAGGTACGCCGTCGCCGGGCCCGCTGCCACCGGCACGGCCAGAACACCGGTCTGGTGATCACATCGACTCTTGATCTGTCCTGTCGCAGCGCAATTGGCGGGAGCCGCGATGCTGACCTGCGCTGTCGCCATGCCGTTTGAGAATCTCGGGCTCGCTGTTCTCAACCGCCATGGTTTTCGCGGAAGAGGCTCCGCCCTTACCGGACCTGGTCGACGGGGACGGCGCCAAGCCGAATGCTGAGCTGGGCACCCAGTTCCTGGAACCCCAGAGCTACAGCCACACGCTGTGATGGATAGGGCCGTGCTCTCCACTGCGGCAGCAACCTGGCATCGAGGGCATGGGCCACTGCTGCGGATGCCACGGCCCGGGCCAGGTGCCGGCCCCGACAGTGCGGGGCAACCAGCACACTCAGGTGGGCCACCGACCGCGGCCAGGACCGGTACCCGGCCGCGGCTACTACCTCATCGTCCCGGCGAAGACAGAACGCGGGAGAAGAGATGTCCCCCAGACCGCTCTCGGTGGCCTCCTCCTCCCCTGCCAGGGCTAAGCGGGTGGCCTGAAGTTCTGTGCGGAATCCGGGGCGGCGGCGTCGGCCTGGCGCGATGGCCTCGGTGACATGAAGACCTCGCCGGGTGTTGTATCGAGGTTGAGCAAACTACGACAAAACCGGCGAGGTCGATGCCAGTATGCGCCCGGCATGCGTGTTCGCCAACTGTCCTGGTCCGGCCTACCAGCACCTGTACCACCTGCTGCATCACCGCTGGCGGGAGGCCGCCCGCGTCGTGATGGTGCTGCTGTCCGCGGCCGGGCTGACCGCAGGAGAGATCGGTGAGCTGCTCGGCTACCACCCAGCCACCGTGCGCCGGTGGATCCACCGCTACCACGCCGACGGCCCGGCGGGCCTGGCCGACCGCCCCCGCTCCGGGCGGCCCCGCACCGGCGGGCCGCACCTGGGCGAGCGCATCCGCCGCCTGCTGACCCGCCCCGGGCCGTGGACCGCCCGCCGGATCTGGCGCCGCCTGGGCCGGCCGAAGATCAGCCCGCGCACCGTCTACCGGCGCACGTGCGAGCAGGCGGCCTGGCGGCGGCCCCGCCTGAAGGCCAAGGGCGACCCGAACCGGCGGCGCACCCTGGCTGCCCTGCGTCGGCAACTGCGGGCCCTGCCCGGCGGGTCGGTGGTCCTGGCCTAGGACGAGACCCACCTGCACCTGCTGCCGCACATCCGGGCGAGCTGGATCCCGCGCGGGACGCGGCAGCAGGTGGCCACCCCGGGCAAGAACCGGCAGGTGACCCTGTTCGGTGCCCTGGAGATGGCCACCGGAACGTGGCACTACACCCTGGGCCGCCGCAGTGCCGCCGCCTTCGTCGTCTTCCTTCAGATGCTGCTGGCCGCCCACCCCACCGCCCCGGTCGTCGCGGTGCTCTGCGACAACGACTCCATCCACCACGCGAAGGCGGTGACCGCCTACCTGGCCGGCCACCCCCGCCTGCGCCTGCTGTTCGGCGCCCGCTACAGCTCGCACGACAATCCGGTCGAGCGCATCTGGGCCGCGCTGAAGGCCCACCTCGCCAACACCGCCGTCACCTGGCCGGGCCGCCTGCGCCAGGTCCACGCCTTCTTCCGCCAACGCTCACCCACCCAGATGCTGACCACCGCCGCACCCTGGTCCTCGCCCTGGCTGCCGAGGAATTACGCGCAGAACTTCAGGTCATCCGCTTAGCAGCGCGGCCAAGCCGCCGTCACCGATCGGCAACTGCTCGACTCCGGTACCTTCATGCGCAGGAAGAAAGCCGTCCCGGCCGAGATAGAAGAGCGAAGCCGGCCCGAGGACATCAAGAACAGGCAGCACCGCACGCAGACGAGCGATGTCGACGAGCTCTGTGTGGGTCATCTTCCGCGCGGCGTCGTCCACCATCTCGGCAGCCCGCACGCTCGGCGCAGTGACGATGGCAGCGTCACCGATCCGTACGATCCCGGTCCACGACGGCGGAGACAACCGCGACCTGGGCGCGACCACAACCCTCGCCCCTCCTGAGGGGCAGAACTCGACCGGTGTGTCCGCCAGCTCCACCCACAGCTCCCGGGCGCGAACGAGCAAGAGATCATCAACCATGGCCGCATCCTGTCGTCTCCGCAGCCGGAGCGCGACTAGATTCCTCCCGGAGGGACAGCCCGTACCGCAAATGTCCGGTCTCATCGAAGTTAGTCGACTGGATTGCGTTGACCTGCGTGGACTGGATTGAGTGAGACAGCGTCGGTGGGAGACCAAGCCCGCCCTGCGGGCCTGAATGCCCCGTTCCAGTCGAACCGGCTTCGGTCTCAGGCGATCTGGTCAAGGGCCGGGCGCAGTCCGCTGGTTGACATCGAGGTCGGCAGGATCCCTGCCGACTCGCCCGCACCGGGCCCGGCAGCAGGCCGCCGCAGGCGCCTAACTGCGTCTGCCTTCCATGAACGTGCCCCCGGCGGCTGCCCGACGTTGGCCAATGTGAGCGTTGACTCTCACAAATCATGAGAGGAGACTCTCACATCATGGACTCCAATAATCGCCTGGGCGATATTGAGATCACTGACCCGCAAGCGATGCGGGCGTTGGCGCATCCGGTGCGGTTGGCGATCCTTGCCCGGCTACAGCGATACGGGCCGGCGACTGCGACGCAACTCGCGCCTGACGTGGGAGCGACTCCGACGGTGACCAGCTGGCATCTGCGCCACCTGGCAGGCTTCGGACTGGTCCGCGACAGCGAGCCCGGACCGGACCGCCGCCAGCGGCGGTGGGAGGCGGTGGCGCGCGGATTCCGGTTTGAGTCGCCGCAGGACCCGGCGGATGAGGATGGTCAGTCAGCCGCGCGGGTGCTGTCGCAGCAGATGTTCCTGCATTATGCAGAGGTTCCGAGCCGGTGGGCTGCCGAGATCGAGCCCGAACTCGAGCCGGAGTGGCGCAGGCTGGCCGGGCTGGCCAACACCCGCGTCGTCGTTTCCGCTGAGGAACTCGCCGCTATCGAGGACGGGATCGAGCGCCTTCTCGCGCCGTACGTCACTCGTGACCCGGCCGAGCGGCCTGCCGACGGCCGTTGCGTCCGGCTGATGCGCTACGTCCTGCCGGAAGGTGCCGAGGAGCAGACCGGGCAGACACCGTGAACAGCCCGGACCGGACCGCTGCAATATCACTGTGGCGGGACCTACGGTTCCGCCGCTTCTGGGCCGGTCAGTCGATCTCCCAGTTCGGCGACCGGATCACCGAACTGGCCCTGCCCCTGATCGCCATCAGCGCCCTGAACGCTTCGGCCAACCAGGTGGCGTGGCTGACCGCACTGATCTGGATCCCGAACCTGCTCGCAATTTTCCTGGGGGCGTGGGTCGACCACCGGGCCCACAAACGCCGTCTGATGATCCTCGCCGACCTGGTGCGCGCCGCAGTGCTGCTCAGCATCCCGGTGGCCTACCTGTTAGGGGCGGTGACGCTGGGACAGTTGTATGCCGTGGCGTTACTGACGGGCGCCGCCGGGGTCCTGTTCAACACCGCCTATCCGCCGTTCTTCGTGCGCCTCGTGCCGCGCGCATCCTACGTCGACGCGAACAGCAAACTCAGCGCCAGCCGGTCCGTATCGTATGTCGCCGGCCCGGCCATCGGCGGCGCCCTGGTCCAGGCGTTGACCGCACCCGTCACCCTCGTTGTGGACGCCCTGACCTTCCTGGCGTCAGCCGTCCTGATCAGCAGGGTTTCCGTCGACGAGCCCCCGGCAGCCTCCGGCAGCGCAGCGGCACCCTCACTGTTGCGGCGTGCCAGGGAAGGCCTGTCGTTCGTCATCCGTCACCCAGTGCTGCGGGCCGGTCTCGGCTGCGCGGCGACCGTCAACTTCTTCACCTTTGTCGCGGGCAGCGGGCTGATCGTGTTGTTCGCCAGCCGGAGCCTCGGGCTGTCCGCCGGAGTGATCGGCATCGCATTCGGGATCGGCGCGAGCGGTGCCCTGCTTGGCGCGGTGTTCGCCCCGAAGATCTCGCGACGGATCGGCGTGGGGCGCAGCATCGTCGTGGGCGCGGTGCTGTTCCCGGCGCCGATCGCCATCGCCGCCGCGGCAAACGGCCCACTCTGGCTCCGTGCCGGAGCCTTGGCCTCGGCCAAGTTCCTCTCCGGCTTCGGCGTCATGCTGTTCGACGTCAACCTCAATTCGCTCCAGGCCGCGGTGATCCCCGATGGCATGCGCAGTCGCGTGGCCGGCGCGTACAGCACCCTCAACTACGGCATTCGCCCCGTCGGTGCCATCGTCGGCGGCCTGCTCGCGACCCACCTCGGCCTCAGGACGACACTCCTCATCGCCGCTGCCGGCGGAGCCCTGTCACTGCTCTGGCTACTGCCCTCACCGATACCTCGCATCCGCACCCTGGCCCAGACCCGCGTCGCGGACACAGCAGGCGACGGGGAGGGCGACAATCGACCAGCACCTTGCTGACCCGCGCCGGCAGCGGGCCAACCCAGCTTGAAGCAGAGGCATACCGGAGCTGACAAGCTCCATCCCAGTCGGTACAGCCACCCCAGCACCTCCAGCGCGATAACCCGCACGACCAGGTTCACTGAGACAGAAGGCGAAACGACTGGGTTCGCTGAGTAAACGCCTCGATTGGATGAGAGCGGTCAAATTCGGTTTCTGAAAAAGAGGAGGAAGATTCTTCAAGATCAGGGATAATTCGGCTGTCCAAGACGAGCGCGGCGACGCATTCGTCGTTCTCGGGGTGCTGGACGGCCGGCGAGGTGTCGGCGGTGGTCCAGCCGCGGGCGTGCAGGGCGCGGGCGACGGCGGCGAGGTAGGGGCGTGCCTGGCGGCCGCGCAGGACGGCCGCAGCCCGGATGCCCGCGCGGCGGGTCAGGCCGGCCGGGTAGCCGAGCTCGGCGGCGGCCTGCGCGGCGGTCACCCCGCGTTGCTCCATCACGTCGGCCATCCGCTCCGCGCGCAGGGCTGTCAACGCGGCCTGGGCGGTGTTGCGATGCACGCCGAACCGGTCGGTGACACCGGCCGCGGTGACGGTGGGGTCGTCGTCCAGGAGCTGCGCGACGCGCGCCGGGAGCTGGTCACGGGGGACCTGGTCCCCGACGCCCGCGGGCCGTCCCCCGCCACCGGTGCCGGTGCGGCGGCGGGGCGTGGGGGTGTGGTCGCGCACGATGTGGCGGGGCCAGTGCTCGACTCCGCCCACGAGCACCAGGTGCTCGCGCACGGCCGGGTCCTTCTTCCGGCGGTCCCAGGCCTGCGGGTCCATCCCGCGCAGCGCTGCAGCCTCCTGGCGGTCCAGCAGGTCATCGTCATCGTCCGCCGTCGGCAGCGCCGGGACGGGACGCCCGGCGAGGTAGGCGTCGACCTGCTCGCCGTCGTAGAGCCGGGTCCGGCCCGCGTTCAGCGGGGCGGGGAACCCTTCGGCCTTGAGGCGACCCGAGTTGATCAGGGTCTGCACGGCGATGCCCTGCTGCGCGGCAATGTCGGCGAGGGTGCGCACCCACTGCTGGCGTCCGGCGCGGATCATCTGGGTCCTCCCACCATCCGGCGAACCACCGGAGGTCGAGAAAACGGTAGCGGTTTCACTACCGTCACGGGGGCGAACAGCAGCCGCCTACAGGTCGAATTCCATTTGCTCGATGTCGGTGAACTCCACGTCCAGGCCGTGGGCGCGGCGCCCGCCGTCCTGGAAATACACCTCGCCGAGCGCCTGGCCCGCGAGGTCGCGCAGCTGCTGCTCGCTGGCCCCGGCGTCCTGGGCGGCGAAGAGGCGGGCCGCGTACTGCGGCGGCAGGGCGAGGGTGATGTGCCGCAGGCGGGCGTCATCGGTGGTGCCCGGCGCGGCGGTGAACCCGAACCGGGCCCGTACGTCGATGACGACGCCCGTGCTGGTGGCCGCCTGACGGCGGGCCTGGGCGCGCACGCGAGGCTGCCAGCGCTCGCGCACGGCGTCGGCCAGGCGCCGGGCGAGGTCGGCACGGGGCCGGCGAATCTGGTCCTTCACGTACCGCTCCACGGTGCGCTGCGAGACGCCGAGGGCGTCGGCCACCGCGCGGGTGCCTTTGAGCTGCTTGACCAGGTAACGCATCTGCGCCCCGGCCGACTTGGGGATGGGGCGGGTGAATGCCTGCTGCACTGCCTTGTTCAGGCCGTCGTCCACGATGCCCATGCGGGACTCTCCGTTCTTGATCGGCTGTGTGGGCCGCTGTGGGGCGATCATGACCGGGCCGGGGTAGTTGCCCGGCGCCAGGCGGGGGTGTGGCTGACAAGTGGCTGCCGTTCGTGGCTTCAGGCGCTTGGCCGCCCGGTGCCCCACGGCGACGCGGCACCCATGAGCAACCCCTTCCCGGAGCGATCAACCTGAAGATCACCCTACGGGAGCTCGCCAACGTGACAGTGCCTGGCCAGCGCCGCGTGCGGAGAGCGAACCGGTGCGGCGAAGTCGCAGAAACACGGATGTGGAACTGGATCACCCCATGGTCTGCAGACCATTCTCAGGTCCTCTTCTTCATCGCTTCGATCTCTTCGAGAGTGGTCACCCGCGCCCGGCGCCGGGCGCTCGGCTTCCTGGCCGGTTTCTCGGACGCCGACGGGAAGACAGGCAGCGTCACGGCCCCTGCCTGTTCAGCGCCGGGCCTGACGCCCGCGCTTGCTGCGCTCGCCGCGTCCTGCCCCTTCGTAGCGATCGCGATGAGTTCTTCGAGGGGCGCGGCATGTGCTCGGCACAGGTCCAGCGTGACCGTTCTCCCGCCGTCCACCGTGATCTCGTACGACTTCGCCGGAGTCCGGCGGTCGATGTCGCAGGCGGTGATCTCGACCTTCATCCCACTCCCCCTTTGCTCCCGAGGCGACGCCTTCGCGCTGTCGCTGTGCAAGGTTGACAGCACGCGAACCGGCGAGTGCAAGTACATCCCATAAGATCATGCGAACAAGAAGCGGAATCCGAGGGGGAGCGCGTGGGAAAGCGCAAGATCGTGGACGAGGGCGAGGTCATCAGGTGGTTCGAGGAGGGCTGGACCTACAAGGAGATGACCGATGAGTACAAGCGGAAGTACAACATCGAAACTGCGTCATCGATGTGGAGCAACTTCCGCCGACGCAGAGGGCTCGACCGGCGCATCGCGCGGGACGACGATCTCATTCCCTGGGCCGTGAATCTCGAGCACCGCCAGCGGTATCAGGTCGCCATGCTCCGGGCCGAGGCACGGCGCCGGGCCGGCATGTCTCTCGACGAGGATCGGTCCAAACGGCTTTACGCCTGGCGCCTGATGCTCGAGGAGGAGAACGCCGTTGTGCACTACGACCCGGACACGGTCGACGGCTTCTTCTACGTGCCCCGGGAGCCGAGCGACGACGACATCATCCGCCAGCCGGCCCGGAAGTCCACCCTGCGGAGGAACGCCGACAGGCAGTGACCCGCACTCGGCGACAACGATGCAGGAAGCCGTGTGAAGCAGTAACCGACCGAGCCCCCGCGACCAGCAGCCCTGCCCCAACCTCACCGGGAAACGGACAACACCTCAGTAAAGGGCGGCTCGTGAAGGGAATGTCATGAATTAGGCCCTGTCTCACATGCGGTGGTGACGGTAAGTAGTTGCCGTGGCTGGCAGTAACACTCGCAGACCAGCACGGGTGACGCCACCGTCGACACCGTGTCTGTCCCGCTCGATGGCGCGTCTGTGGCTGCTCTCCTCAGCGCCCGGACCAGGCACATCAGCGATGACGTTCTGTCACCACCGAATGTGAGCCAGGACCGTTCGCTGTACAGACCCCCGACACACCGTCAGACAATCATGCACCCAACAACGTGACAACGCTGTCCAGCCCCGTGGCGGCGAACGGCTCACCACCGCCTGCGAGGACGTGGGCAGGGGCGGTGAGCCACAGGATGCCGGTCCGGCGAACCGCTGGAGCCGGAGCCGGTGGTCCAGCTGTTCAGCCGACCGTCGGCAGAGCCCGGCGTGAAGAAACCGCGTTCAGCATCTTCTGCGCCACCGGCTCCCCGCTGTCCGCGTCGACGAAGCCGACGCGGACAGCGGGGTCATCGGGGGTGTCGCGGCTGGCGGTGGCGTCCAGGGCGAAGACCACGGACACCGGTCGTGCGTTCTCCCGCGTCCCGTACACACCCGAGTACAGGAGGATGCGCCAGCCGTCTTCCTCCCAGTGGTCCAGCAGACCCGACCGGACCACCGGGGAGGCGGTCTGCCAGGCGAGGGAGCGCTCCAGCAGTTCCACGCTGGCGGCGACCGGCACGCGGTCCCCCCGCTCACTGCCGAAGAACGGGTGCCCCCACACACGGAGCCTCAGACGGCGCAGGGGAAGCAGCCACCACCGGTCGAGATCGACCGAAAGTGCCACCAGGACGACCACGGCGACGGCCAGAAACACGAGCGAGCCGCCGGGCTGTTCGACGAGCGTGGACCACCAGGCGCCGTTCGCCACCGCCGCAGTCGCGCCGCCCGCGAGCACCACCGCGGCACGTGTGAACGCGCGCCAGGTGATCGGGGTGTCCTCATTCGCCGAACAGCCGCAAGAGGACTCCGGTGCCAGCACCCGGCCGTAACCGAGATAACCGAGGAATCCGGCCCCGAGGGCGGCGGTGGCCGTGCCCGGCACCGGGCTCGCCGGCAGGGCCAGCAGTCCTATGGCGAGCAGGAGTTCCCCGGCGCCGACGGCACGCAGCACCAGTGCCGCCCGCTCGCTGCTGCGCAACATGCGGGCCAGCGCCGTCTTGGGTGCCTGGCGCGCGGTGTCGCGGCTGAAGAGCTTGACCGAGCCGGTCCACCCCAGTAGGCCCGCAAGGACCAGAGGCACGAGGCTCGTTGTCAGTGAGAGCATCTTTGTCCCACCCTTCTCCCTCCTGTGATCCGGACGTCAGTGCCCGACGGAGATACGAACGATGTCCACGGAGTCGTCGGACGGCCGCCAGGCCCCGAGTACCTGGGCGCTCTGTCCGATACGCAGCCGGGACAGGTCCGAGGTGAGCGCGCGGCCCGCGTAGGAGGCGTTCGTCGTGTCCGGGAGGACGTGGCCGATGAACTCGTGCCGCCCGTGGGAGAGGTGCAGCCGGCTCTTCGCGATGCCGCGGATCTGGGTGTCGATGTTCACGATGTTCACCCACACCGCGTCGGCGGCGACGGTACCGTCCGGCATCGGGACACCGCGCGCATAGAGCCCGTCGCCGACCTCGATCTCGGCGGCGGTGGTGGGCTGGACCTTCCACACGCTGGTGGCGTTGGTCATCTGGACCCGGGAACGGTCACCGTAGGATCCCGCGACCTGAAGCACACTGCCGGTGATGCCGGTGATCCGGCCTTCCACGAAGGACGATGCGGAAATCGCCGGGTCGAGCGACGGCTCGGAGGCGAAGGCCGCATCGGCGTCGATCCCGCCGAGGGCGGTCGCGCCGACGATGGTTGCGCCGCTGAGGGCGGCCGTGGTGAGGAAGCGCCGGCGGCCCAGGCCGCCGTTGTCGTTCTGGCGGTACATCACGGTGAACGCCTCCTCACTCGTAGATGTAGACCGGCAGCTTGCCGGAGCTGAGGCTGCCGATGGCCGAGAAGGCGGCCGGGGTCAGGTCCAGGACCCGGTTGGTGCGGCAGGCACCGTTGCAGCAGGCGGCCTCGCCGCACCAGCTCTTGGTGCGCGGTCCGCAGTCGGTGATCGTGATGCAGACCGTGGCGCCGGAGCACTGGTGCCTGACGTTCATGACGGAGCCGCAGCCGCGTCTGGGAATGTTCTCGCCGCACAGGTCGGGCCGGGTGATGTCCCAGCACGCCTGTGACGCGTTGGGCCAGGCGCCGTGATTCGCACTGGACCGGCAGTTGCCGCAGGCGCCGCCGCCTGCGCTGCCGCACGGACCCCATGAGGATCCGCAACAGAACCAGGTCGTTTCACCGGCCCACAGGCTGGTCGATCCGCAAGCCATCGTGCCGCCTCCCTCTACTGAGAAATGTCGCGCTCATGACAAATCACTCGAAGGTTGTTGCGCACAGCACTGCCATGATGCGCGTATCTACGCGCGTTGGCCAGAAGGCCGTTGAAAACCGATCGATCCGGCCGGGGCCGAGTATGGCCAGGGGCGGCCCCGGCGGCTGTTGGGTGTGCGGTGACAGGTGACATCAGCAACGTGCAGCGTGCGGGTGTCGTGTGCGAGGAAAACCAGGGCGTACAGGCGTTGCAGGCCGATGGTGTCGATGCTCAAGAGGTCGCAGGCGATCACGGCGGTGGCCTGCCCGGACAGGAACCCGCGCCAGGTCGGGCCGGCCCGGCACGGGGCCGGATCGATGCCCGTGGCGTGGAGGATCTCCCAGACGTCGAGGCGGCGATCGGGTCTCCGAGCCGGGCCGGCTCACCCTGGATCCGGCCATGACCCCATCGGCTGTTCTCCTGCGCGAGGCGCGGCACGAGCTTTTTGATGGCGGCGGTCGGGGCGGCCGTCCGGATCTGTGGCGCCGCTGGGAGTAGTCCCACCGACGGGCGACCAACGTACGGTGCCATGCCGGCAGTGTGCCCGGCGTGACGGGGAAGATCTGCGTCCAGCGGCGGCGGGAGATCAGCGAAGACAGGGCCACGAGCCGCAGCCGGTACGCGGGTTCGTACCGCACGGGTGCATGGAGTTGGCGTCGCAGCACCGCATTCTCGTGCCGCAGCACGAGCAGTTCGGCAGCCCTCGCCGTGTCCTGGCGCAACAGACTGCCGGATCGGAGAGCAGACGTCGGGTCACCTGGTAGAGGAGCGGCACGATCGCCCCAGCACGGCCGCAGATCTACGTGCGGAGTCCTGGCTCTTTGACCAGCAGCGACGAATAACCGAGCCCCACACGATCGAGCTTGCCTCTCACCAGCGTGGTGATGTCGTACGTCGTCCGCAGCCAGGGCATGACGCCTTCGAACGCCCCGGCCTCCCGTTCCTTGGTCAGCCCCGAAGTCATGGGCATCAGTGTGCCGGTTCGGTCAGGTTGCCTCGAACCGAGAGGTCGCAACATGGGCGCGCGTACAGCAGCAGCGAACTCTGGAACTGACGACGCCGAGCGCACATCACACGACATGACACTGCGCCTCCCCGCGTGCCTGCGGACGGATACCGTCCGCCCTCTGGCGGACGCGCGTAGACATCCGCCATGATCTGCGTGCACCACCTGCACAGCCACCCCCCAAGGAAACCTGGCCCCCAGCAGGAAGGTTCGCACATGAAGGCCGTGAAGGCTCTGAGGTTCCCGAGGATCCGCTCGGTCCTGATCGCTCTCGCCCTGGTCATCGCCCCCGGTGCCGCCGTSATCGGCACGGCGGGCGAGGCGTCCGCCGCCACGAAGATCAGTCATGCCACCGCGACCTCGATGTTCCGTGAGGTGGGCATCACCTGGTCGTCCTCCGGCAACTGCTCGAATCGCAACGTCTCGACATGCACGTCGTTCGAACAGCTCAACCTCGCCACCGCCCAGGGCGCCCAGACCCTCAAGCGGGCCAGCGGCTGCGCACTGAACGTCACCGGCGGCACCGAGACGGGCCATGCCTCCGGGACGTACTCGCACTGGAACGGCTACAAGCTCGACTACAGCAAGTACACGTGCCTCGGGAACTACATCAAGAACAACTTCGCCTACATCGGGGTACGCGGAGACGGCGCCCGGCAGTGGCGTTCCGGTTCCGGCAACATCTACGCCGAAGAGAGCAATCACTGGGACGTCACGTACTACAACTGCGGCGGCTGCTGAGCCGTCCCCCGCACACCGCGCAGCCACCGTTCGACCCGTCGAGGGCGGGCCGAACGGTGGGCTCGGTGCTGTCACGTTGGCTGACAGTGATGATGTTCACCGGTGTCAGCGGCACGACACCGACCGTCACCCTCCCGACCAGAGCCAACACCACCCCGGATCACTGACACTCCAACACCGAAACCACACCGACAAACCGACGTAGATCATCACTGGGGTGGCTCGTGCTGCGCCCCGCTGCGCTGCGATATCTCGGCCTCGTGTCAGTGAACCACCATGGGATATACCGCGTCGTGACAGTGAGCCCTGGTGCCCGTGTCACTCCCATGTCAGCAGCGGACAGTCACTCGCCCCCACCGTGACCAGCGAAAAGACGGCGAGAAGTAGCTGCCGGCGACTGCCGGCCACTCCACTGACACGAACCCGACACCTCGCAGCTGGTGCTCCGGTCGCCGCGGCCGGGAACGCGGCAGAGACTGAAACCCCGATCCCATCCAGGAACACCCCGGAGCGCAGCAGCATGGGCCCCACCCGCGCGTCACCGCCCCGTCAGAGACGGTGGCCTCGATGGCTGCCCGCCGCGCTGATCCTCGGCGTGTTCGCCCTCAACCTCCTCCTCCCGCGAGGCGTGAGGTTGTTCATCCTGCTGGCGGCCACCCCCGTGCTGGTCGCGCCCTGGTTCTCCCTGGCCGGGACGATCGCCACCGGCGCGGCGGCGCTCCTCGCCGCGGTGCTCCTGCCGCTGGTGCGAGGCAGGACGCCGTTTAGCGTCGATGACATCGTCCCGTTCTCCACCTTCGTCACGCTGACCCTGCTGGCCGCGGTGGTCAACCGGCTGCTGGCCCGTGAGCGGCGGCAGCTGAAGACCGCCCGCGAGGTCGCCGAGGCCGTCCAGCTGGCGGTGCTCCCCTCCCCGCCCGGCCGGATCGGGCCGCTGGCCGTGGCCGTCCGCTATCAGGCCGCCGCGCGGGAGGCCGCCATCGGGGGGCGACCTGTACGCGATCCACTCCACCCCCTATGGCATCCGGCTGATGATCGCCGATGTCCTGGGCAAGGGCCTGGGCGCGATCCGGACCGTCAACGCGCTGCTGGGCACCTTCCACGAGGCCACCCTGCGCATTTCGGACCTGCCCGGCGTGGTCCGCTGCCTGGAGGAGCGGATCCAGCAGGCCAACGCCGCCGAGAACGGGAGGGCAGCCGAGCGGTTCGCCACCGCCGTCATCGCCGAACTCTCCGCCGACGGCTCCACCCTGCACGTGGCCAACCGGGCACACCCGGCGCCGCTGCTGCTCCACCACGGCCAAGCCCGCCCGCTGGAGCCGGGCACGCCTTCGCTGCCGCTGGGGCTGGCCGACCTCGGCACCCCGGACGTCCCGGTCGACCGGTATCCCCTGCCCGCGGGCGCGGTCCTGGTGCTGTTCACCGACGGCGTCGTCGAGGCCCGCGACCACCGCGGGATCTTCTACGACCCCCTCCCGCACCTGTCCCGCCCCCTCCCACCGGACCCACACCACGTGCTGGACGCCCTGCTCACCGACCTGCACCGATACACCGCCGGACGCCTCGACGACGACGTCGCCCTCCTCGCCATCGGCCTGCCCCGCCACCCGGACGACGGCCCCGGCAAGACCCCGGCCGCCCACCGGAGGACAGCAGACGACGGCCGGCGCGTGTGAGGAAACCCGCGACTTCGCCGCGCAATCCCCCGGGGCCGCGGGACCGCACTTTGCGGCCTGCGGCGACGCGGCCATGCTCGGCGCTCCGAGCGGCTGTTCCCACGGGGCCGGCGTTCGTGCGGGTCGTCGAGCGCGCTCCTCTCCTCGTTGCGTCCAGACATTCACACGGGCCCGGGAGTGAGTCGGCCGTTCAGGAGGCGGGGGGCAAGGGCCGCGCCGAGGGTGGCGACGGTCGCGCAGCCGGTCACGACGGCCCAGGCGAGAGGGCCGAGGGGCGTGCAGCCGAAGAAGTGGCTGAGGCCAGGGGTTTGCACGACGGCGATGAGGGCGGCGGCGGACACGATCCCGGTCGCCACGACCAGGGGGCTGTGCCAGTCGGTGATGAGGGTCTGGCCGAGCTGGGTGATCACCAGGGCGGCCAGGCCCATGGTGCCGGAACGGCGTGGCAGGCCGGTGAACCGGCCGATCTGCCAGGCGGCGGTGGCGCCGAGGGTGGTGGCGGTGCCGCGCACGGCCAGCAGCCACGCCAGGTGGCGTCCGAGCAGTGCGGGGGCGGAGCCGCCCGCGAGGGGGTCTTCGCCGGACCGGGGGGTGCGGGCGGGTCTGAGGGCGACCGCGAGGGCGGGCAGCATGTCGGTCAGGAGGTTGACCAGCAGCAGCTGGCGGGTGCCGAGAGGCGCCCGGCCGGACAGGGCGGTGCCCAGGACGGTGAAGGCGACCTCGCCGGCGTTGCCGCCGACGAGAATGGCGACCGCGTCGCGCACGCTGCGCCACAGGGTCCGGCCCTCGTGGAGGGCGTCGAGGAGGCGGGTGGGATCGGGGTCGGTGAGGACGAGGTCGGCCGCGGCGCGGGCGGAGGTAGAGCCGTGGGCGGCCAGGCCGATGCCGACGTCGGCCAGGCGGATGGCGGCGGCATCGTTGACCCCGTCCCCGGTCATCGCCACGACGTGCCCGGATGCCTGCAGCGCTTGCACGATGCGGACCTTGCCCTCGGGGGAGACGCGGGCGAAGACCGTGGTCCGGTCGATCGTTCGGAGGCGGTCGGGTTCGGGCAGGGCGTCGAGCTGGGCACCGGTCAGGGGGGCCTCGGTCAGGGCGGTGCCGGTTTGCGGGATGCCCAGGTCGCAGGCGATGGCCGCGGCCGTGGCGGGATGATCACCAGTGACCATGACGACCCGCACACCCGCGTCGGTGAGGCGTTTGACGGTATCGGCCGCCCCGGGCCGGGGAGCGTCGGCGATCGCCAGGAAGCCCAGCAGGATCAGTTCACCGACCAGTTCGGCCGGCTGATCGGCGGGATGCGGCGTGGTGGCAGGCGTGCCCTGGGCGACGGCCAGCACCCTCAGTCCGTCGCCCGCGAGGCGCCGTACGAGGCGGTGCGCGGCCTGCAGCCGGGGCGGGTCGAGGGGGACGATGCCGGCGGGACCGTCCTGGGCGGCGCTCAGGGTGGTGGTGCACCGGGCCAGGACGGTCTCGGGAGCGCCTTTGACGGCGAGAAAGGGCCGTCCCGCGTCGGTGCCCAGGCACGCGGAGTAGCCACGGCCGGCTTCGAAGGGGAGCTCGGCGCCGGGTTGCCAGGCATGGTCCACAGGGCACTGGGCGGTGGCGGCGTCGACAACGGCCTGGTCGGTGGCATGGGCGAGGGGCCGTCCGTCGGTGGGGCGGGGGCAGGCCCGTGCGGCAATGCGCAGGAGGCGTTGCCCGGCGGGGCTGTCGACCAGGAGATCGTGGTCGAGTGCGGCCAGGCGGGTGACGGTCAGGCGGCCCTCGGTGAGGGTGCCGGTCTTGTCGAAACAGACCACGTCGGTGCGGCCGAGGGCTTCCAGGACGCGGGCGGAGCGGGTCAGGACCCCCTTCCGTGACAGGCGGCGGGCGGCAGCGGACTGGGCGACGGTGGCCACCAGTGGCAGGCCCTCGGGAACGGCGGCGACCGCGACGGCCACCCCGGATGCCAGGGCCTCGCGCACCGGCAGGCCGCGCAGCAGTCCGAGGAGAGTGACCGCGCCGCCGCCGATGCCGACGGCGGGCAGCGCGGTCTTGGCCAGGGCGGCCAGGTGGGCCTCGAGACCCGGCGGGGTGGTGGCGTGACCGGCCAGCTCGGCGGCGCGGCCGGCCTCGGTCTGGGATCCGGTGGCCACCACGACGGCGTAGCCGGTGCCGGCCAGGACGGTGGATCCCTCGTAGAGCATGCAGGACCGTTCGGCCAGGTCGGCACCGGGCGTGGCCCGGGGGTCCTTGAACACCGGGGCCGACTCGCCGGTCAGGCTTGCCTCGTCGGTTTCCAGGTGGTTGCTGACCAGCAGGCGGGCGTCCGCCGGGATCACATCCGCGGGGCCCAGCGCGATCACGTCCCCGACCCGCAGCTCCTGCGCGGTCGTGGTGTGCACGGGGCTGGTGCCGAGTCCGGCGAAGAATTCGTCCCCGTCCGGCACTTCGGTGAGGGCGGGGGGCGTCCACCGCACCCGCCGGGCGTTCGTGTTCTCGGTGAGGAGCAGTCCGCGCAGTGCGCGTTCGGCGCGCAGCCGCTGGACACCGCTGACCGCGGCGTTGCCGGCCATCACTCCGCCCACCAGGGCGGAGTCGACGCTGGAGCCCACGGCGGCGGAGGCGGCGGCGCCCAGCGCCAGCACGGGGGTGAGGGGATCGCGCAGCTCCTCCCGCACCGCGGCCAGCAGCTGCGTGGCCCCGCAGGTCGCTGCGGCGAGGCCGGTGGCGCCTGCTGCGGCGCGTACGGCTCGGGGGATCGCGCCGCCCGGGGGACGCCCGGGGCCGGCGGCCGGCCGCCCGGCAGGCCGTTCGCCGGCCGGGCTCTCGCCGAGGCCGCCCAGCAGGCCGAGCGTCTCCCGGGCCCCGAGGGCGTGCCAGGCGTGGCGGACGCGGGGCGCTGGCAGGGGCCGGCGCGCCAGGCGGCGAGCCGCTGCAATGCCACCCAGCTGGGCAAGGAACGCCGCGCCGTAGACCGGTGAGTGGGTCAGCCCGGCCGTCTTCCGGCGGGTGCCGGCAGCCGCGATCAGAGCTCCGAGCGTGGATCCGCCGTAGGACAGGCGGGCGGACTTGCCGCTGACCCGGCGTGCCTCGTCCAGGGCGGTCAGGACGCGCCAGGTGTGCGCCAGGCCGGGACCGCAGAGAAGGTCCGCGGCCCAGCACACCCCGTCGGCGGTGTCGGGCCCCGGCACCACGGCGACACCGACGTCCGCGGCGGCCAGGGCGGCGTCCTGGGCAGCGGAGACCAGCAGGACGACGTGCCCGTCGGCCTGGAGACGCCGCACCTCCTGGGCCAGGGGTGCGGACGCGGGCAGGGTCCGGTCCGCCCGGGGCAGCAGTTCGGCGGTGCTCGCGTGCTCGGTGAGCCGCAGGGGGCGGGTGCCGGTGCGGGCCGCGGCCAGCACCGCGTCGGCCAGCGGGTCAAGCTCGCAGCCGACCAGGATCCGGCCCCGGCGCCGGCCGTCCGCGCCGTGCAGGTCCAGGGGCATCCCCGCAGGGGTGTCCGGCCTGCCTCGCGGCGCGTCCGCGGGGCGTTCCAGCCGCCACCCGTCCCGGGTCCACGGCCCCGGGCCACCCAGTTCGCGCAGGGACCGGCCGGCCAGCACCGACTGCCCGGCATCCCACAGGCCGGCCTCGTCCACGTCGCCGGTGGCGGTCACCGACAACAGCCGGGGGCGGGAAACGCACAGGACAGCCGAATCGATCAGGACGGTCGAGACCCGGTCCAGCAGCCGCAGGGCGGCCCCGTCCATCGGCAGCACGCCGCCGCGGGCCAGATCGCGGCCCAGCCGGGCACAGAACGCCTCCCGGCCCATGTCCGCCGCCTTCGGCACGGTCGCCAGGATCGCCTGCGCGGCCTGCTCGGAGCCGTGCGTCCACCCCAGCACGCCTCCCGCGCCCAGCAGCCCCGCCAGCGAGGTCCGCTCCCCGCACGTCTCCACCGGGCCGGCCGGCAGCGGCACCGGCCGGGGCAGCCGCTCGGGCGGGTGGTGTCCAAGCCCTTCCCCGGCCCCCACCAGCTCCCTCTCCCGCAGATCCCATACGGTCCGCCGACTGCGGAGCTCAGCGAGCTGCCACACGCGCTGCAGCGCGTCCAGCGCCAGCGGCGCCATCCCCTCCGTCAGGGAGTGCACGACCGCGTTGGCCACCGCCAGCACCGTCTCGGCGTGCGCCCGGCCGAGCCGGTCCTCGATCAGCCGGCGCAGCCGCGGCTGGGTCTGCGCCACCACCACGGGCAACCGCAATACCGCGGAGGGCGGCGGCAGCGGCGTCACCCGTCCGGTCGCGGCCACCACGATCCCCAGGCAGTCCGCCACCAGCGACACCCCGGCCAGCACCGCGGGCGTCGTGTCGAACGGCGGACACGGGCGGCGGCCGGGAAACGGCTCCCCGGCGCCGCCCTGCGCCTCCTCCACCCGCTCGACCAGCTCCAGCAGTTCGTCCAGGTCGAGACCGTCCTCATCGCCGTCGACCACCACCAGCCCCAGCGCCGCGTTCACCTCCGCCCAGCGCACACCCGCCGCGCCGCGCAGCACGGCGGTCACCTCGTGCGCCAGCCGCCCATGCCGCTCCCCGTGCCCGCTCAACCCGCGCACCTCGAGGTACGCCCTGCCGTCACGGGACCACACCCGCCGCCGCGCGCGTCCCTCACCGGCGTCCACCAGCACGGCGGCCACCTCCGCAAGAGGCGTGGAGAAGCGGTAGACCGCACCGCTCACCATGTGCCGGCCCCGGCAGGCCACGCCGTCCAGAACAGCCCACGCCTCACCGGCCAGTGATGCCGCCGTGTCCAGGGCCGTGCCGAGCACCCCCGGCACCGGCCAGGACGACGGGGAAGGGAACACACCACTGCTCGGCAGCACCGGCAACTCCTCGGGCAAGGGACATGGGCGACATGAGCCGACGGGAAAGCCGCCCGGCGATGCCCTTGGGCAGGTCGAAGCATCAGAGCACGACATTCACAAACAACCCACTGTCCACGCAAGCCGGACAAGCCACCTGAGGCATTGTGTACACCCGCAGAGCAGCCTTCATCCCATACCACCCCGAAGCCGGACAGCCCGGAGAACCGCAGCCCCTGCAAGCACGGCCCGCACACCTTCACCCGGTGGTGGTGCTGCGGGACCCGGGGGGCCGGGCCCGGACCGGCTCGGCGGCGCCTGCCCGTGGCGCGGCGAGGCGTGCGAGCACGGCGAGGCCTGCAGCGACTTCCCGCTGTCGCTCGTCGGCTCCGCGTCGTTGTCGGCCGCCTCGCCGTGCCGCCCTGCAGAAGGACCGTCCGGCGCATCGAGCAGCACCCCGCCGCACAGCACGTCCGCCTGACCGACCCCGTCTGCCGCGCGACGCGCATCAACGCACCGCCGGCGGGCATAGGGGTGGACAGGCAGATGCCGCGGAGCAATGACGCCGCCGGAACGGGAAGATGCGATGTCACCCGAGGTGAGGACCCCCCAATGGTCGCCGGCCTCCTTCCTCGCGGGGCGGCTGATCGAAGCGGTCCCGCGGATCCCGGTCCGCGATCTGAACACGCTGCGTCGGCAGTTCCCCGGCCTGGGCCCGGAGGAGATCGCCGACCACCTGGTCACCGGTGCGGTACGGGGCACCGAGGCCGTMGGMGCGGGYGTCGGGTCCGCTGCGGCGCTGCCCACGCCCCCGGCCATGCCCGCGGAGCTGGCCGCGGGCATCCTCGSAACGGCATCCGTCGAATTCAAGCTCATCGCCGAACTGCACGAGGTGTACGGCCTGCGGGCCCCTGGCACCGCACGACAGCGTGCCGCACTGTATCTCGCGGAATGGACCGAGGGACGCGGCCTGAACGTCACGAAACCGGCCTCCGCCGTCGGTCTCATGCTCAGCGTCCGGGTGAGAAGGGAACTGCGCCGACGGCTCTTGAGGCTCACCGTCCGCCGGATTCCCATGCTGATGCCCTTCATGGTCGGCGCGGCCATCGGCGCCTCGCTGAACCGCTACGACACCCAAAGGCTCGCCCAGCGCATTCGTGCGGACCTGCGCGCCCGTCAGGTGCCCCGGAAAGCCCCGCCCGCTGAGCGGGAATCCCCGGATGATGAGTCCTGAGCCCGTGGCAAGCGCCGGCAGCGCACAGTAGCGCCAGCGGTACGGTCCGCTGGGCAGAGCCTGCGGTGGGGTCGCAATCCTGCAGAGGCCGGGTGGCACAGAGGCGAACCGGGTCAGGATGCACCCGAGAACGCGGCGTGACGCGCCATGGAACAGCTGCGGACCTGGCCCGGCCTGACCTCGGCCCCCGCCAGCTGAGGCACCGGGCAGGCGCTGCGCTACGCCGAATGCGAGTCGTGCACTTCAATCCGGACGGGACGCGGACCTGCTCCTCACCGACCGGGTGATCCGGACTCCCGGTGATCAGCTGGGGCGCTCGACCGCGATCCGGCTGCTGCCGCAGTCGCAATGGGTGACCGTTCATCTGGATGACGACTGCGACGCCGACACCCTGCTGGGCCTGGTCATTCTGGCTCTTCGGGCACACGCCGGCTGCAAGGGCGCGTCCGCACCGCCGCCGTGCGGCCTCACCCGCGTAACGTTCTCGGACAGAAGCGAACAACATCCTCAGTGACCTGTGCGGGGAGGAAGCCGTTGCCTGGGGATTCACGGGAGGACGCAGCCGTCCGGGAGGTCACTGAACGGCTGAAGTCCGCTTACGCCGGCCGTCGCACGGCACAGGAGATCGAGGCCGCCGTTGGGAAGGCGTACCACCACCTGCGGGACAGGCCCGTGCGGGATTTCGTCCCCGTCCTGGTGGAACGCCGAGCCCGCCGTATCCTGGCCGACCTCCCCGATCCGAGCGAAATGGACTGATCGGGCGGTCGCCTCTGAGCTTCAGAATCAAGCTCAGAGGAAAGCGATCTATCATGGGCCAGCCGGCTGGTGGGGATGTTCCTCAGCACTACTCGGGCTCGCCGTTGGGCCGCGCAAAGATGCCTTCCGGCATGCCCGTGGCCTGGCCGACCTCGATCAGGTAACCGTCAGGATCGCGCATGTAGCAGCGCAGCTCGGCGCGCCGGTCGATCGGCGGTGTCAGGAACTGCACCCCCTTGGCGCTCCAGTCGGCGTAACAGGCCTCGATGTCGGCAACGCGGATGTTCATGAAGCTTGAGACGGTGTGCGGTTCGGTGGGCGGTTGCGGCGTCACGTCCGGCTTGTCGGGGGTCGGTCCTCCGCCGGGGTTCATGATGATCCAACTGTTGGCGAGCTTGACGATGCAAGGGTTCTCGTCCAGCGCGATCTCTCCGCCGAGCACCTCAGTTTCCTCATCCTCGCTCGGCCTGCGGGCTGTCCGGACGCCAACGGTGGCCAGGAGCAACGCGCGTTCGCAAGGAACGCGGGTTCGCAAGGACCGTCGCAGTGGCGTCACCTGATCAGCCCAGCATCACCGCGCCGGACGGCCGGCGGCCGGACACAGTGAGCAGCGACGGCCACCCCCGGCCGAGGAAAAGAGGCCCACCATGCCCCGATCCCTATCACCCACCGGGGGCTCGCGCACCGGGTCACCTGGGCGGTCCGCGAACACGGCCTCGGCCCCGCCGACCGCATCCTCCACAAGACGTCGATCGGCTTCGACGCGGCCGGCTGGGAGCTGTTCGCCCCCCTGGTCTGCGGCAGTGCGGTGGTGCTCGCGCCGGCCGGGGCGGAACGGGATCCGGCCGCGCTGCTGCGTTCCGTCGCCGACCACCGGGTGACGGTGCTGCAGGTGGTGCCGTCGGTGCTGCGCCTCCTGGTGGAGACGGAAGGCTGGGGCTCATGCACCGCGCTGCGGCTGCTGTGCTCGGCGGGCGAGCAGCTTGAGGGTGGACTGGCTGGTCACTTGCAGGCGTTGTGTCCGGGCATGGAGCTGTGGAACACCTACGGCCCCAGCGAATGCACCATCGACGCCACCGCGTACCGGGTCCCGTCCGGCCTCGCCGCAGGGCCGGTGCCGATCGGCCGTCCCCTTCCGTACGCTGGCGCCCGGGTCCTGGACGCCGACATGCGCAGGGTGCTGGTCGGGGTGACCGGTGAGCTCTACATCGGGGGCGCCGGGCTGGCGCGTGGCTACGCGGGCCGGCCGGACCTGACCGCTGACCGATTCGTACCCGATCCGTATGGTCCGCCCGGTGCCCGCCTCTACCGGACCGGCGACCTGGCGCGGGTGCTGCCGGACGGCACGATCCAGTACGTGGGGCGGACGGACGACGAGGTCAAGATCAACGGGGTGCGGGTGGCCCCGGCGGAGGCCAGAGCGGCGCTGCTTGTCGCGCCCGGAGTACGGGACGCGGTCGTGGTCCCGTGGCGGGACCACCAGGGCGAACAGCGGCTGGTGGCCTACGTGGTGGCTGAGGACGTCGATCCGGCCAGGCTGCGCCGCCTGCTCTCCGCCGTCCTGCCCGCCGCCCTCGTTCCCGCCCTCTTCGTCCCGCTCGAACGCATCCCGCTCACGGTGAACGGCAAGCCGGACCGGGCCGCCCTCCCGGCGCCCGAGCCGGCCGGGGACCGTACCCATGTGGCCCCGAGTACCCCCATCGAGCGGGCGATCGCCGAGATCTGGTCCCGGGTGCTCGGCCTGGAGCGGGTGAGTGCGCACGACAACTTCTTCGACTACGGCGGGGACTCCCTGCTGGTCATCAGGGTGATCGGCGCGGCACGCCGCCGCGGTCTGCCGCTGACCCTGCGGATGCTGTACGAGTACGACACCCTGGCCGCCCTGGCCGAGGCCGTCGACTCACTGATGGAAGGACAGGGCATGACAACCGACGCACATCCGACTGCCGAGCCGGTCCGGGCCGTCCTCTTACCACGGACGTTCCGGCGGGAACTCCAGGAGCTCATGGCGTCCCACCACGTCCCCGGTGTGAGCATCGCGCTGCTGCGCGGCGGCGAGGTGGTGTCCGTGGAAGGGTACGGGGTGACGGCCGCCGACCGCCCCGAACCGGTCACCCCCCGCACCGCCTTCCAGGTGGCCTCGGTGAGCAAGCACGTCACGATGCTGGCCGTGCTCCAGCTCGTCGGTGACGGTGTGCTCAACCTCGATGCCGACATCAACCGGTACCTCACCACATGGCAGGTCCCGGACGGCGCCCGGATCACCCTGCGGGAGCTGATCAGCCATCAGTCGGGCCTCAGTCACGTCCCCCCGACCAACTACCTGCCCGCCGAGCCCATGCCGGAGATCCCCGAGATTCTCGAGGGCCGCCCGCCCGCCACCAACGCGCCGGTGCGGGCCGAGCACCCGGCCGGCACCGTCTTCAAGAAGACGAACATCAACTTCTCGGTCCTGGAGCAGTTGCTCCTCGACGTCACCGGGGAGCCCTTCGAAGCGATGATGCGGCGCCTCGTCCTGGACCCGCTGTCCATGGCAGACAGCAGCTTCGACCAGAACCACCCCGGCGTCGCACCGGCCCCGGTGGCTGTCGGCCACGATCCGGACGGTGCCCCGATACCCGGCCGCTGGCGCGTCCGCAACGAGGTCGCGGCCGGCGGGCTGTGGGCGAGTGCCGAGGACCTCGCCAAGGTGGCGCTGGAGGTCCGCCGCGCCTACCTCGGCGAACCCGGCACCCTGCTGAGCCGCCCACTGGCGCAGCAGATGCTGACGATCTGGCATCCCGGCAGTTTCTACGGCCTCGGCACCGTCGTCGACACCACCGGAGGCGATGTGGAGTACGGCCACGGTGGCCGTACCGTCGGCTACCGCGTCGGCTACCGCGTCGGCACCTTCACCCGCGTCGACAGCGGCGAGGGTCTCATCGTGCTGACCAACTCCGAGAACGGCAAACAGGTCAACACCTTCATCGCGGACACCGTCCGACGGGCGGGCGGCGGCCTCGGCACCGGGGAGATGATCGCCACCTGGGCGCATGCCGACGACGAGCCTGTGGAACGGGTGGCGTCGGGTGAATGAGGCGCTCGAACAGGCGGTGGGCAGGCACCCGGACGACGAGGCCACCGCGGTACTCCTGCGGGTCGAAGGACCACAGGGCCCCTGGTCGGCGGCGTCCGGGGTCGCCGACCTCACCACCGGCGAACAGGCCGGCCTCGACCACAAGTTCCGCATCGGCGGAGTCACCAAGACCTTCGTCGCGGCGGTCGTGCTCGGGCTGGTCGACGACGGCCTGATCGACCCGGACGAGCCGGTCGAGCGCCACTTGCCCGGGCTGCTCCAGGCACCCGTGACCGTACGCCAGCTCCTCGACCACACCAGCGGGCTGGCCGACGACAGCGACGTCCGCTACAACGACACACCCTGGTTCCTGCGCCACCGCTTCGACGTCTTCACCCCCGCGCAGCTGATCGACCTCGCCCTGCGGGAGCCGCTCACCTTCGCCCCCGGCACCCGGCAGCAGATCACCCGTGCCAACTATGTGGTGGCCGGGATGCTCGTCGAACAGCTCACCGGACGCCCGTACGCGCAGGACATCGAGGAACGCATCCTGCGCCCTCTCGGGCTGACCGCGACCACACTGCCGGGCGCCGACCCCACCATGCCCGCACCGCACATCCGTGGGTACGAGAACGGGATCGACGTCACCGAACACAGCCCCACGATTCACGGTGCCGCAGGCGAGATGATCTCGTCCGTCCCGGATCTGGACCGGTTCCTGACGGCCCTGTTCGACGGTGAACTCCTCACTGCCGAGAGTCTCGCGCACATGTTCCGGGTCCCGGACGTTCCGTACGTCAGAGGCGGCCGGGCCTTCTGCGGCGCGGGACTCGACAGCATGGTCCTGCCCGGCGGTACCACCGTGTGGGGCATGGCGGGCGTCGTCCACGGTTACCTCAGTGGCATAGGGGCCACCCGCGACCTGGAGCGCCGCGCCGTGTACATGATGAGTCCGCGCACCCGGGGGACCCTACGAGTGCCGCCGACGGTCCAGTCGCTGCTCACTGCGGCCCTCACACCAGGCCACTGACACACAAGGCGGGCCCGGTACTCACCGGAGTGCCGGGCCCGCGGTGTCCGCGGACGGTCGTGAGGGAGCAGCGTCCATGTCGGGGCCGTGCTGCTGCTCCGTACCCTCCGCAGGGCCGGACCGGATCAGGTGATACCGGCGGCTCCGTCACTTCGACCGGCAGCACGACGACCTCCTCGTCGTCGACAACATGCTTGCCGCGCACGGCCGCTCACCGTTCACCGGCCACCGGAAGACCGCGGTGGCGAGGGCGAACCCCTCCGCTCCAGTTGCAGACCGATAAAGCAGCCGGACCGACACACCCCCAGACGACAACGCCGGACCCCCCCACCGCGGTGGCGGCTCACGCGCCAGGCAACGGCCTCAGAGCACCGTGCCACCCGCACAGAGCCCCCTCGCCACCTCACCCGGACAAGGCCCGACGGCGGGGACGCCTCCCAAAGGCGTCCCCGCCGGCGGGCGTCCGCGTCGCGGTCACGAGGGTGTCGCGCGACGCGGAGGCGGCGCCGGACGGAACGGGGGATAACCGCTCGGCGCCGGGTCAGAAGGTCACTCCCGTGTGCCCGCCAGCTCCACCGCCCTGTGGCGCAGGGAGAGGCCGGCCGGAGCGACCGCCGAGATCACGGCGAGCACCGCGCAGGCACCCAGGGCCGCCGCGAGCGTGGCCCACGGGATCTCGATGGACGTCCACACCGAGAGCAGGCCCAGCGCGCTCCACATGCCCACCAGGTTGAGCCCGGCGACCAGCGCTCCCAGCAGTCCGCCGACCATGACCACCATCAGCGCTTCGGCGCCCACCAGCCGCAGTACCTGCCACCTGGTGGCGCCGGCCAGCCGCAGCACGGCCAGCTCACGGACCCGGTCGGAGGTCGCCATGACCATCGTGTTGGCCAGCGAGATGCCGGTGTAGAGGAGAGCGATCCCGAGGACCAGGAAGAAGCCCATCCGGGTCGTCCGGTTGGTCTCGGGGTACGTCGCCCGCACCCAGGCGTCCCTGGTGAGCACATCCCCGCCCGACGCCTGCACCGCCTGACGCAGACCGGCGGCCACGGTGCCCGCGTCGGCGCCGTCCGCGAGGCGTACGTCGACCCGGTCGACGGGCGCCGCGGGGGCGTTGCGCGGGGTGACGTAGACGCCGTTGTTGCCGGTGCCGATGGTCATGACCGCGGCGATCTTCAGGGACTTCTGCGTGCCGTCGCCGAGCCACACGTCCACTCGCTCGCCCACGGTGTGCTTCTCCCACTCCTCGTTGACGATGATCGAGTCGTCGTCCAGATCGCTCACCTTCCCCGCGGCAAGCGGGAGACGGGCCGTTGCCGCGAGTGGTTCCGGCTCGACGGCCCTGGCATCGGACCTGATGAGCGCTACGCCGTCCTCCAGGACGTAGACGGCGCTCGACGAACTCGCCGAGACCTCGGCACCGGACACGGCCCGAAGCCGCCGCAGCGTCACCTCGTCGAAGCCGGCGTCGCCCGCCGGAGTGACCGCGAAGTCGGCGGCCGTCTGCTCGCGCACCTCGGTGGCCTTCGCCTCGTTGAGGGTCGCGGTGGCGCCGAGCAACGAGCCCGCCAGCGCGACCGTGACCAGTACGGGCGCCGCGACGGCGGCGGTGCGGCGCACCCCGGCGGCGGCGTTCTCCCGCACCAGCATCCCGCCGGCGCCAGGCAGTTGAGCCGGCAGCCAGGCGATCAGCCGGGCCAGTGGCCGCACCAGCACCGGCGCGAGCAGCGCGACCGCGGTGATCAGCAGCATCGGCCGGCTCACATAAGTCTTGCGCTGCAGCAGGTCGCCCGGGTTCGTCACCAGGGCCAGGGCCAGCGTCATCACCGCGGTGATCAGCAGAGCCGCGCCGAACAGCCAGCGGCCCCATGTCATCGCCCGGGTGTCCACGGACGCCTCGCGCAGTGCCTCGGTGGGACCGGTGCGCCCCGCCCGCCAGGACGCGGCCAGCACCCCGCACAGGGCCACGAACAGGCCCGTCCAGAACGCCATGTGGTAGGGCCAGGTGTAGTCGCCGATGGTGAACCAGCGGGGCGCGAGGCTCTCGTCGACCGCCCACTCGGCAAGCTTCGGAGCCCCGTAGGAACCGAGCACACAGCCGGTGGCCGAGGCGAGCACACCGACCCCGAGCGCCTCGTGGACGACCATGCGGCGGATCTGCCCCGGGGTCGCCCCGGCGGTGCGTAGCAACCCGAACTCGCGGCGCCGCTGAGCCACCGCGAACGCGAAGGTCGAAGCCACCACGAACACCGACACGAACCCGGTGACGCCGCCGGCCGTGCCGAACATGGCGTTCATCGCGGTGAGGGCCTCGCTGTCCCGGTCAGGGTCGGCGTCGGCGTACCGGCGCGCGTCCCCGGTGAGGACCTGAACGCCCTCGCTGCCGCGCACCGCCTCGCGCACGGCCGCCGCATCGGCGTCGACCACGAGCTGGAGGCTGCGCGGCGACAGTTCGGCGGCGCGGGTGTCGCTGTAGAACACGGCGTTCTCGAAGCCGAGCCCGGCCACGGTGCCGACGACGCGCACCATGCCGCCGTCGGTCCGCACCCGGGCGCCCGGACGGGCCCAGCCACCGCTGACGACGACCTCGTCAGAGGCCTCGGGCGCGCGTCCCGCGTCGAGCTCGTACGGCGCGAAGGCCGCAGTGGACCAGGGGTGGCCCACCAGATCGGCGGGCCCGCCCTCGGCCCGCACGGCGAACGACCGGTCCTCGACGACGGTCCCGAGGTCGCGCAGCTTCGCGACCGCGTCGTCGGGCACGGCACGCGGCTCCGCGAGCTTCTGGATGCGGTCGCCGATCGAGGTGGGCACCTCAAGGGTGTCCCGGCCCTTGACGACGACCGGCGCGGCGGCGAACCGCTCCGGCCTCCGATCGGGTGCGTCCAGCGAGGACGCCAGGGCCAGCCCCATGACGGCGATCAGCGCCACACCCAGGGAGAGGGCGACGAAACTGCCGACGAAGGTGACCCAGCGGGTGCGCAGGGTGCGCAGCGTGGTGCTCAGCACGGCGCCGCCTCAAGCTTGGTCATGCGCGCCGCGATGTCCTCGGCGGAGGCGCCGATCAGCTCGCCGTTGACACGGCCGTCGACGAGGAAGACGACGCGGTCGGCGTAGGAGGCGGCGATGGGGTCGTGGGTGACCATGATGATCGTCTGGCCGTCCCGGTCGACCATGCCGCGCAACAGGGTCAGCACCTCGCGGCCGGTCTGCGAGTCGAGCGCACCGGTCGGCTCATCGCCGAACAGCACTTCGGGGCGTGTGATCAGGGCGCGGGCCAGGGCAACCCGCTGCTGCTGGCCGCCGGACATCTCCGTCGGCCGGTGCCGCGCCCGGTCACCGAGTCCGACCTGTTGGAGCACCTCGCGCACCTGGGACTTCTTCGGGCGGTGGCCGGCCAGCCGCAGCGGCAGGGCCACGTTCTGCTCGGCGGTCAGCGAGGGCAGCAGGTTGAACGCCTGGAACACAAAGCCGATGCGCTCGCGGCGCAGCAGGGTCAGCTTGGTCTCGCTCAGGTTGGTCAGCTCCGTGTCGCCCACGGTGACCGAGCCCGACGTGGGCCGGTCCAGGCCCGCGGCGCACTGCAGCAGGGTCGACTTGCCGGACCCGGAGGGGCCCATCACGGCGGTGAAGCTCCCCCTCGGGAAGGCGAGCGATACCTGGTCGAGGGCGGTGACGGACGTGCCGCCCGAGCCGTACCGTCGGGTTACGGAGCGCAATCGGATCGCGTCGTTGCTCATGTGTTCCAACTCGTGTCTGTGTCGGTCCTCCCGCGACCTGGGCGGGACGGAAACTTCGGGGAACGGCTTAGTACCGGCCGTTCTCGGGGCAGCCCGGTCACCCGGGTCGGTCAGGGCCGGTCACCCGGGTCCGGCCGGGCCCATGACGTAACCGATCAGGACGAAGGCAGGTGCCCAGACCGCGCTGCTGAGCACGGACCAGAGCAGATAGCGGTGCAGCGGCATCCTGGTCGCCCCGCACAGGGTCGGTACGAGGGTGCGCAGGACGGCGGTGAAACGGCCCACGAACACCGCGCCGCCGCCCTGACGCTCGATCAGCCTCAGGGCGCGCTCGGTGAACCGGCGGTGGCGGGAGCGGCTCGTCATCCGCGCAATCAACCGCTCCTTCCAGCGGCTTCCGATGGCGTACCCGGCCAGGTTGCCCAGCACCGCGCCGACAAGCGCGGTCAGCAGTGCCGCCTCGACAGTGACGTGCCCGTGCCAGGCAAGCACCCCGCTCAGCACCACCGCGGTCTGACCGGGCAGCAAAGCACCGATGACCGGGAGCGCCGCCTCCAGAGCGGGCAGCAGCAGCACTGCGGCGAGGATGCCGAAGCTGCCATGCACCAGCATCTGCTCAGCCAGCCATGCCATCATGGGGCGCCGCCTCCCTCGTCTCCGTACTGCCTCCACGAAACCGCGGGGGACCCTCGCGATGCACTGCGGCAGAGACGAGACTTGGGGTAGTGCCAAACCTACCCCCCGGCGTCGGGCCCGGCTCACCCCTGGCCGCGGCCACCGGGGCCGCTGCCTCGTGGGAGGCGACGCCGCTCAACCCGCCCGCAACAGCTCGCCCTCCGTAGGGAAGTCCTCCAGGCTCGCCGCGGTGAGACGGAGCAAGGGGTGGAAGCAGTAACAGGGCGTGCCCGTGGCGTCGATGCCGCGTACCTCCAGAAGCGACGCCTCGACCAGCCGTTCCAGGAACTCCTCGGCCACGTTCTCGGGCAGCCCGAGCAGCACCGCAGCCGCCATCGCGGTGAACTCGCCTTCCGCACGCACGGCGATTCGACGAATCAACTCTCCTTCCAACAGCGGACGTTGCAGCAACGCCGTGGACAGCGTCCGCCTCACGTCGAGCGTGCCCACCCGCAACTCCTCGATGCGGGAGATCGGATCCGTCAGGCGGCGCACGAGCCGCGCCATCGGCCAGTGCGGCCGGGCGGCGAGCCGGACGGCGGCAGCCCGCAGCGCGAGCGGCAGCCGTCCGCAGGCCTCGACGACGGCGTGGGCCGCCTCGGGCTCCGCGGCGATCCGGTCGCCCCCGGCGATCACGGAGAGCAGGTCCAGCGACTCACCGGTCTCCATGGGGTCCAGTGCCAGGGTCCACGAACCGGGCACCGCGGAGAGCCGGTTGCGGCTCGTCATCAGGACGGCGGAGTCGGTCGTGGCCGGCAGTAACGGGTCCAGCTGCAGCTCGTTCGCGGCGTCGTCCAACAGGATCAGCAGCTTACGGCCCGCCGTCCGGGTCCGGTACCTGTGGACCAACTCCTCCGTCCGGGTGGGCTCGCCGTTCGGGGCCGGCACGTTCTCGGAGCTCTCGCCGAGCGCCCGCAGCAGCGTGACCAGGGTCTTGTCGCAGTCCGCGGCGGTGCCGTCGTCGGCGCGCAGCCGGGCGTACAGCAAGCCGTCCGGGAACTGGTCGGCCACGGCGTGAGCGACCCGTACGGCGAGCGCGGTCTTGCCGACCCCCGGCATTCCGGTGATCAGCAGTCGGCGCGGCTGGAACACGGCACGCCCGTTCGCCGCCGTCGGCGTCAATCGCCTGCACAGCACGTCGAGCTCCCGCTCCCGGCCTGTGAAGTCGGTTGGTGTCGCCGGAATCATGACAGGCGGCGCGGTCACCGTCGGCATACCGGACGTCAAGCTCGGCGCGGGCTGCGGGAGGGTGTCCAATTCTCCGCTCAGCAAGGACTGGTAGGCAGCGGTGAGATCAGGCCCGGGGTCCACGCCCAGTTCCTCCGCGAGCACCTCGCGCCCCTCGTGATAAGCGCGCAGCGCCTCGGCCTGCCGCCCGCACCGGTACAGCGCGGCCATCAGCTGCGCACGCAGTCGCTCGCGTACCGGGAACTCGCCAACGAGCCAGGTGAGTTCGGAGGTGAGCCGCCCATGCCTGCCGAGCGCGAGGTCCGCCTCGATCCGGTGCTCCAGGGCGCTCATCCGGGCCTCCTCCAGCTGCGGCAGCTCCGCCTCCGCGAGGTGCGGCGTGACATTGGCCAACGCCGGTCCCTGCCACAGATCGAGTGCCTGTCGAAGCGTTTCGGCGGCCTGCGTGAACCGCCGTTCCTCCATCGCCCGCCGCCCGAGCCGCTCCAGCCGCTCGAACTCGACGACGTCGACACGCGCCCCATCAGCGACCAACTGGTAGCCGGGCTGGCGGCGGACCAGGTCGACCTCGGGTCCGATGAGTTTTCGAAGCCTCGATATGTAGGTGTAGATCTGAGCGTTCCACGTGGCAGGCGGATCCCACCCCCACAGCAGTTCGCTCAGCTTCCCGTCACTCACCACGCGACCACGGGCGAGCAGCAGCACGGCCAGAACCGTGTGCATCTTGGTGCCCGACAGCGCGATGCGACGCACCTCGTCTCTCGCCTCGACCGGACCGAGAAGCTGGAATTCCACGTAAACTCCCCCACTTGCCTGACGGCGGCCGAACGAAGGCGGCCACAGCCGGATCAGAACGTCAGAATGTCGGTCTTGCGAAACTTGTTTGCGTCACAAGTCGGCGGAACTACGCCTTCCTGTTGGCGGCAGCCTGCGGTGGCAAGCCCCTGCACTCCTCGCCCCGTGCCTCTGGGTCCGGTACGGGGGGTGGGGCTGGCCCTACCCCCGATCCGCGCCCTGGACCGATGGCACCGGGCGGGTTCGCCCGCCTACGGTGACCCCATGCACCCTCGGAATGTGTGGCAGGCCATGGCCCAACCGGGCTTCCTGCTGTCGGCCTGGCCCTGGCGCTCCGTCGCGTATCTGCTCACCGGCGCGGTGGCCGGCGCCGCCGTCCTGGTGGCGATCGTGACGGTGGCGGCTGTCTGCGGGGCGCTCGCCCTCGTCCTGGTGGGGCTGCCCCTGCTCGTCGTGGTCGCCCTCAGCGGGATCCCGGTGGCCTGGGTGGAGCGGCGCAGGCTGCGCCTGATCGACCGCGATCCGGCATTCAGCCAGCACCAGGAGCCGACCGCACCGGGGTTGTGGACCTGGCTGACCACCCGGCTGCGTGAGCAGGCGACCTGGCGGGAGCTCGGACACACGCTGCTGTTCGCCGGGCTGCTGTGGCCGGTCGACGCCCTGGCGGTCACGGTCGCCCTGCTCTTCCCGCTGTCCATGGTCGTCGCTCCGCTGATGATGGCCACGGTCGGCGGCGGCCACGAGACGAAGGTGCTCAAGCAATGGACGATCACCACATGGCCGACCGCGTTCGGCGTCGCCGTGCTCGGCCTGCTCCTCATGGGCCTGTGCTGCTACGTGCTCGGTATCGCGGCGGGCGCCCGCGCCGAGCTGACCCGGCTGCTGATCGCCTCCCGCGAGGGCGAGCTCGACGCCAAGGTGGTCGAACTGGCCCGCTCCCGCTTCCGCTTGGTGGACGCCTTCGAGGCGGAGCGGCGCCGCATCGAGCGCGATCTGCACGATGGCGCCCAGCAGCGGCTGGTGGCCCTGACGATGGCCCTCGGTCTGGCCCGGCTGGACGCACCGCCCGGCCAGCTCGCCGACCAACTCGCCAAGGCCCACGAGGAAGCGGGCAAGGCGCTCGCGGAGCTGCGCGAGCTCATCCAGGGCATCCACCCCAAGATCCTCGCGGACTACGGTCTGGAGGCCGCCGTCGCTGACGCCGCGGACCGCTCCGTGGTCCCCGTCGACGTCGACCTCGAACTGCCGGGTCGGCCGCCCCAGGCGGTTGAGTCCGCGGCGTACTTCGTGGTCTGTGAGGCGCTCGCCAACGTTGCCAAGCACAGCGGGGCCGACCGTGCGCAGGTGAGCGGCCGTCACCGCGACGGCCGCCTGTTCCTCCAGGTGCGCGACGACGGCCGGGGAGGCGTGGACCCCTCGGCAGGCAGCGGACTCACCGGTCTCGCGGACCGGGTGTCGGTTCTCGATGGCAGACTTGCCCTGTCCAGTCCGCCGGGCGGACCGACCCTGTTACTTGTGGAGTTTCCTTGCGAGTTGACAAAAGCGGCCGATCGCTCCGCATAGTGCTGGCCGAGGACAGCGTGCTGCTGCGGGAAGGACTCATCGGCCTGCTCAGCCGCTGTGGAAACGAGGTGGTGGCGGCCGTGGGGGACGCGGAGGCGCTGGTCGCTGCGGTCGAGGAGCACGCCCCCGACATTGTGGTGACGGACGTGCGCATGCCGCCCGGTTTCCAGGACGAAGGGCTGCACGCGGCGGTGCGGCTGCGAGAGCAGCGGCCCACTCTGCCGGTCCTGGTCCTCAGCCAGTACGTGCAGCGGACTTACGCCTCCGAGCTCTTGGACTCCGGTGACGGCACGGGGGTCGGCTACCTGTTGAAGGACCGCGTTGGCCAGGTCGAGGAGTTCGTCGATGCACTGCACGAGGTCGCGGACGGCGGGACGGTGGTCGACGCAGAGGTGGTGCGCCAGTTGCTGCGCCGCCGCCGCGATCCGCTGGGGCGGCTCACGCCGCGCGAGCGCGAGGTGCTGGCGCTGATCGCGGAGGGCAAGTCCAACGGCGCGATCGCAAAGGAGCTGGTGGTCTCCGAGGCCGCGATCGGCAAGCACATCAGCAGCATCCTCACGAAGCTGGACCTGCCTCCGGCGGACGAGACCCACCGCAGGGTGCTGGCCGTCCTCGCCTACCTGCGGGCCTGACCGGCGGCCCGGGCGTAACGGGGCACCGCACGGCCTTCGAGAGAAGCCTGAGGCTCTCGCTGCGACCAAGCCCGGTTTCGTGTCCAACCTTTCGATCTCCAAATGCGACACCCCTGTTGGTTGAGCTGTACTGACATGTGTGGAGCCCTGATGCGGTCCTGGCCGTAGTGGAGACGACCCGTGCTGGTGATATCTCTCGTGCATGGATGTGCATGGGTGGCAACGCCAACGCCGTCGACGCACCCTTCGGGACTGCGTATGTCCGGCCCTGGCCGTCACACGACCTCGGACCTTTGTGGCCGGGGTCGAGCCGCTTCCCTGAGGGAAGCGGGTCGCTCTACAGTGAGTAAATTGGGCAGTTGATCCGCAGGCAGCCGCCCCGGCAATCACTAAAAGGTGAAGCTATCGCCTTCCAGTGATCCGATCAAGTGGCCAGAGTGCTTACGCGAACCCTATGGAGTACCTGTATGCCCGACCGAGTCTTCGACGGCAGCAAGCTGCGCGATCGCCGCGTGGTCAAGCGCCTGTCGCAGGCTGACCTGGCCGCAGGCTTGAACGTCAAGACGAACGCCGTCTACCGCTGGGAGAACCAGTTGGCCACGCCGCCGCAGGAACGCCTGCCGGCGATCGCCGCGATGGTCGGGGCCGAACTCGACGAGCTCTTCCCGCGGCTGGGGCCACCCAACCTCGCCGATCTGCGCTGCGACGTCGGCATGAGGCAGTCGGACACCACGCGCTACACCAATACGGCGTCGCCGATGCCGATCCGCGCAGCCGAGCGGGGAAGGCGAGCACTGTCCGATGAGGCGGTGACGGCTCTGGCGGCCGCTTACAACGTCACCCGCGCAGAACTGCTGGCCGCACAGAGGCGATCGTTCGGTCACGACGTGCCGGTCGTGAAGCCAGAGAAGACGACATCGTCGCCACGGGTCGGCGACACTATTGCCGAGAAGATCAATTACTTGCAGACGGAGGTCTTCGACGGGGTTGTGCCCTCGGATGCGGATCTCGCCTCGTCCGGCAACCGCAAGAGTGGCCAGTCTCTCTTGACGGAGGAACTGGTGAGGGACCTGCGCGCGGGTAGACGGCTCACCGCCCCGGATGACGTTCTCGAAGCCCTGGCTTTGGCTTTCGATGTCCCTCCGGTGTTCTTCCGTAGCAGCGATCCGGAGATCGGCCGCTTGGTCGTCTCGGCGTGCGCCGTGCGCAGTCAGTTCACGGTCATGGCCGCGCGTGGCGGAGAGCAGAAGGTTTCGCAGGAAGTGCGGGATCAACTCCGGGACTTCATCAGCGACACCATGGCGGAGATCCTCGGCTCCGATGCGGACGACGTGCCGACGTAGCAGTCGCCCCCACCGTCGGTATCTCCTAGCCCACGACCTCCAGGTGGACGGTACTGCTACCCATGAGCGCGCCGAGCGCCGCGTCCCACAAGGGTCTGCGCGACGACGGGATCTCGTTCGGGGAGATCTCACTAGGTGTGCTGAAGCGGAAGGCTGTGAGCTCGCTTTCCTGCAGCACGATCGCCTGCTGCTGCTCAGCGGTGAGCGTTCCGCCGTCGAACACCCAGTAGATGTGCGCACCGTCCGCGGTGTGCACGTAGGCGGACAGCAAGAGGCGTCCAGGCGTCCGGTCGATGCCGAGTTCCTCCTTGAGCTCACGCCGGCATGCCTGTCTGGGTGTCTCGCCCTCGTCGACTCCGCCGCCTGGCAGATTCCAGCCATCCTTGTATCCGGGCTTGACGATGAGGTACTCACCATCGTCATTGGCCAGGACGGCCGCAGCCGACATGGTCGGTCGAGCGGGGCTGGCGTTCATCAGTTGCTCCTTGCCTTTGGGGATCAGGCGTAGTCGGCAGTGGTCCTCGCCAGTAGGGCGAGGGCTTCGAAATTGCGAATGCGGCTGTACGCGGCGGCCACAGCCCGCAAGTGCGGCACTTCGTGCCGTGGGTCGGCACCCGGGTCGAAAGGGTACGGTGCCAGAGTGGTCGGCTTGCCGGGAACCGTAGGCTCTTCGCACAGCAGAGCAGAGCGGATCCACAGTGCCTCGGCCCGGATCTCGGTGCCGTGGAGGTCATCCGGCACACTCCGCGCATAGTCGCGGGCCCGCTCGACAAGGTCTGCTGGAGCTCGTCGCCGCAGTTCGAAGATCACGTCGCGGATGTCGACCGTGTAGCGATTGAGGCGCACGAGCAAGGAAGCGTCAGGGCTCGCGAACACGTCGCGGAAAGTATCGAGAGCCTGGCCGACGAACGGCAGGCGCGCGAAGAGCCGGCTGGGCCTGTAGCGAACGACGTCAGGCGCGGCCATTGCCAACTCCCTCCAGAGCCAGTGCAGCGAGAGGAGGCTGCGGACCGCCCGGTACCGCTTGGAGCCCGCTCGGCTGACGGGCGCTATGGCGCCGATCCCCCAGAGCAGCGAGAACAGGTAGAGCAGGGAGTCGGTGAGTGCCTCCTGGGTCTGGCTGGTGTTGTCGGACACCGTCGTCACAGTGATCGTCACCACGAAAGCGATGCGCAGCAGCACGTAAAGCACGGCCAGGGCCATCGCGCAAGACATGAGGAGCATCCCGATACGGACCGACCGAACCGGGGTCGCTCGGGCTGCGCCGCCCCATTGGACGGCGCAGACCGCGGCGGCCGCGCCCATGTAGAGGTAGAACAGGCCCATGTAGATCGGCAGACCCAGATCTCCTTCGTGGCGCTCCAGGAAGAACAGGGTGCTGGTGTCCGGCGGGTCCAGCAGCAAGAAGAAGGCGGCCGCCATGACGGCGATCGTGCCGACCGAGGCGCGCGCAGCGATCCGGTGGACGACGGCGGATATGCGCGCGCTGCGTCGCACCTCGGCGTCCGCGTAGACCGCGGTGACATAGCGGAGCAACACGCAGATTCCGACGATCGCCGTGGAGTGCTTGACCAGGAAGCCGAGATCGGGGACGCCTGTTGCGTCCAGAAGATCGTTGACCGTCGATGTCCGGCACAACCAGCTCACCACAAGCGCGGCGAAAGCGCCCCACAGCGAGCGCTCGCGACGGCGCCCGTTCCAGGCGGACTTGGCCCTCAGAACGGCCTGGATGATCAGAAGGCCTGCGATCGCGTAAGCGAACGCATCGGTCACAGTCATGGCTTCCCTACAGGCCGGTATTGTTATTGAACGGGTTGGCGAAGTCTTCGGCGAGGCGCCGGGCTACGGAGTCTTCGATGAGGTCGGAGTCGGTGGCCAGCTGGTTGATGAGGGTGGCCGCGTCCTCGGTGCGCTGCTCGATGGCGGTGTCGTAGCGGTGCCGTCCGGCGGCTTGGCCAGCAGCTACCAATTGCTCGACTCGCGCCGGTGTGAGGTCGCGTAGGACCTCATCGGTACCGATGACGCCAGTAGCATCCTCGGCCCAGAGGTGGACGAGCTCGTGCATTTTGATCTGCCGCTCGTGCGATGGCGAAACGCCCTCGAGATGAAGGATCAGGTCGAGCGGCCGGAGGTCGTGTTTGATCCAGAGGCCGCAGAAGCCAGTGAGGTTGGCGAGGTGGGCCGGCATCGGCTTCAGGACGATACGTCGACGGCGGGCCTGCTCGATATTCTCAACGAACCGATCGAAATCGAAGGGCCGTGGGATCGGCATGGAGGCCACCAGGCGCTCGGTCTCATGCCGCAAAAGGCGTCGTCTACGCCGGGCTCGCAACTGGTCGAGGGGACCGTTCATGACACCTGAGTCAGGGTGCTGCCTCATCCGCGTCATCACTCACGCCCCCTCCTTGGCCTCATGCCTGAAGAGAAGAAGAGCGTGCAGCCGACAGCGCGCGCAAAGAACGACGAACGGCAGCGCAACAAGCGTTTTCAAGCCCGATATCGCGCTGGGCAGTGCCGTAGTGAAGCGCCAGAATCTTTCAGCAGGCAACTCGACAGACATTCTCGTGAGGAACAATGGATGGAAGGCGCGGAAATATGGGGTTATCTGGGCAGCGTTTCCCGCTGTCCGATATGGGCGCATTCATTCATGCCCTTCCCTCATTTGCTATTCGACCACTCGGCTGCAGAGCTCATCAGTTATTGGCTCGATGATCGCGGCTGACTCAATCACCGTCTGAGCACCAGCACACCCCTCGGCGATAAGGTTGGCGAAAATGGCTTCTATCGATGGCGTGTTCGAGTCGGTCTATCGCAACGCCGTCATCTGCCGCATCCGCGGTGTGCCTCGGCCTGGACCCACCGCACGACGGCTGGGGTGCGGAAGGCGGAACGAGGAGAGGTGCCTGCTGGCCTGCGATGATGGGAGTTCTCACGCTTCCATCCGCTGCAGCCGGAAAGGCGCCTCGTATGGGAAGACGACTTCACCGACCTGTGGACCGCCACCGGACAGTGTCTGCGCACTTGAACCCACTGCCTCGACCTGCCCGCTCACCGCCCGTGGGCCCTGGAGAACCCGTCACCGGAACGGTCATCCGGCATGCAGCCCTGCCCGAAATCGAGAGAACTGCCTGAAAATGAACGACACTGCGCGACCGAAAGTCATGCGGTGGATCCGGGGTGAGTCCTGCCAGAAGCTCAAAGATCCAGTAAAACATGCGAGTGGTTGAATCGCTCAATGACTGGCGGCTGACCTGAGAATGCAAATGTCTCTTATGCAAAGTGACTCCGGGTTTCCTGGTGCTGCCCGGCCCCCGGCGTGCGGCCCTACCAGTCCCCTCGGGTCTGCCGTCCGAAGAGGATGCCGGCCGGTTCGGGGGGTGGGGGAGTGCCCGGTTTGAGGGGCCAGGCGATCAGCATGCCGACGACGAAGCCGACCACGTGGGCCGCGTAGGCCACCGTCCCGGCGCCGGTGATGCCCGCACCGGCGGAGCAGGCCGCCTGCAGCAGGAACCACAGGCCCAGGACGATCCAGGCCGGCAGGCGCAGGGGCAGGAAGATCAGGAAGGGGACGAGGACCCAGACGCGGGCCTTGGGGTAGAGGACCAGGTAGGCGCCGAGCACCCCCGCGATGGCTCCCGAGGCGCCGATCAGGGGAGTGGTGGCGTTGGGGTTCGTGAGGGCGAATCCGTAGGCGGCCGCGTAGCCGCAGACCAGGTAGAACAGCAGGTACCGCAGACGGCCCATGCGGTCCTCGATGTTGTTGCCGAAGATCTGAAAGGTGGGCATCAGTGCAGGTCACAGGCGTGATTGCTGAGCCCTGGTCAGCAAGTAGCCAGCAAGCGGCGAGCGGAAGGCCCCGCCTTGCTGACCGCGGGCGCGTCAGCGGGACGAGGAAACCGGGTATCGACCCCAGGACGCGGCGGTCGAAAGGCTGACGGAGCTGTACGCCGACCGGAAGAAGATGTCTCCCTCGGTGGCGGAGGCGCGACGGGAACTGGGGCAGCAGACGATGGAGGAGTACGCCCAGACGTGGTTGCCTCGGCAGCGCCAGATAACCGAGTGCTCGGCCGCAAAGGCCCTGGCGAGTCACTTCAAGGCATAGATCAACCCGGTGATCGGATCGCGGAAGCTGAATGCGGTGACACCGACCGTGGTGGAGGATTTTCTCGATCACTTGGAGGAGGAGGGGGTGGGCCGTGGACACCAGTTGAACGTCTACAGGGCCCTGTCGGCTCTCCTCCGGGATGCGTTTGAGAAGGGGGCCCTTGGACACGGGCCCCCTTCCAGGCAATGCCGTGGGACGCGGCCGGGACGTACCCGTCCGGCTCATTTCAACGGAACGGGTGCGGGCCGAACGCGGACGTGATCAACCGACGGTGACCGCGGCTCAGTACGAGGGCACCTTCAGCAGCTGGTCGCGGCGGTCCGCGATCTCCGGCTGGTAGACCTCGGTGTACCACACTTCGGGCTCGACGGGCTGCAGCGCGATCGACACGGCGCCGCCGTCGACGCCGAAGGCCTCCTGAACGGCCTCGCTGATGCGGGCGGCGAGGCGGACGCGGCGCTCGTCGTCGAGCGGGGCGGGGAAGTGCTTGACTGTCACGTGGGGCATGGTCCTGCTCCTTCTCGGGCGTCAGATGATCGAATGGCGGATGACATGGGCGAGTTCGTCCACACCCGGGTCCCGCAGGAGCCCGTAGTGGGTCGTGTCCAGGCGGACGACGGTGGACGCGCCGGCCGCGAAGGCCGGGTCGCGTTCGATGAAGGACTCCTCGTCGCCGTGGGCCACGAGGACGGTGACCGGGGCCGTGACGGGGCCGGGTGCCGGTTCCCAGCCGTACGTACGGCAGGCGACGCGGATGACCCGGCGGACCGTGGTGGGGCCGAGGTCGGGGAAGTGGCGCAGCACGAACCGCGCGAAGCTCTCCTCGTCGGTGCCCTCGCGCAGACAGGCGTCGAGCAGGGGGCCGTCGGTGCGGCCGGCGAAGACGGAGTACAGGATCGTACGGAACGTCCGGTCGCCGAAGTCGGCTCCTGCCGCCGTCCAGGACGGTGGGCCCGGCAGCCGTGGTGAACCGGGCGCGAGGAGGACCAGGCGGTCGACCTCCTCGCCCGAGTGCTCCAGACGGCGCGCGGCGGTGAAGGCGACCCGCGCGCCGAAGGAGTAGCCCCACAGCGTGTACGGGCCCTCGGGCTGCACCCGGCGCAGGGCACGTACGTCGGCCGCGGCCATCTCCTCCAGGCTGTCATGGGGGATTTCGCCCTCGTTGAGGCCGTACGCCTGGATCCCGTACAGGGTGTGGGAGTCCGGGCCCTCGGCCAGGCGGGAGGCGAGCAGCCGCAGGTTCATGGCGTAGCCGCCGAGGCCCGGCCAGCACAAGACGGGCCGGTCGCTGGTGCCGTCCGGCCGCGGGTGTGCCGCACGGTGGTCCCGGGACAGGGGTACCAGCCGGGGCGGCGGGGCCGTGTCGGCGGCGATGCGTTCGGCGAGCTGCTCCACCGTGGGCGCGGTGAACAGCACCTGCAGGGGTAGGGAACAGCCGAACTCGCGGTTGACCCGGTGCACCAGGGACACCGCGATCAGGGAGTTGCCGCCGCAGGCGAAGAAGTCGTCCCTGACGGAGATCACGTCGCGGTGCAGGGCCGCCTTCCACAGCTCGCACAGGCGGGCCTCGGTGCGGTTGCGGGGCGGTACGACGGGCCGGACGCCGCGGGCCACCGCGGTGTCCGCGAGCTCGGTGAGGTCCTGGACGTCCAGCTTGCCGTTGGCGGTGTGTGGCAGCCGCTCCAGGATCAGGATCTGGTTCGGGACCATGAACTCGGGCAGCCGGGCGGCCAGGTCGTCCTTGACCAGCTCGGCCGGGCCCTTCATGTGGACGGTGTCCTCGTACATGCCCTCGTGCGCGATCTGGTCGTCGCTTATGCGGCCGCCGACGCAGAAGTACAGGGGCCCGGTGGGCAGGCCGAGGCCTTCGAGCAGCGTGGTCATGCGGCGGGCGGCGGGCAGGTCGCGGCCCGAGCGCGAGCTGTAGCCGGCTGGCATGAAGCCGAGGCCGGCCGTGTTGTGCTGGAGGTACTGCAGGGCCCGGCCGAGGTTCACGTACTCCGGTTCGTCCCCGGGGGTGTGGACGGTGAGGGTGATGCCGAGGGACGCCCGTTGGTAGACCTGCTGGTTGATGGCGATGACGTGCCGCCTGAGCACCAGCTCGTCCGCGATCCGCTCCAGGCGGCCGGCGCGGTGGCGGTACTGGCCGGAGCGCAGGCCCGTACCGCTGCCGGGGTGGATCTGGACGTGGACGTCCACGCGGTCGCGCCACTCGGGGCGGGTGCCGGGGTCCGCCGAGGTCAGGGCGTACGAGCCGAGGCAAGGGTCGTCGTCGGCGCAGCCGCACCGGTCGCAGACCCGCGGGTCGTGGGGCAGCGTCCGCAGACCGAGGCCGTACACGGGCAGGATCTCGTCGAACAGGCCGAGCATGTGACCGGTCTCGATCTCCAGGACTTCCTGGATGTTGGTCTTGTAGACCGGTTCGATGGCGGATCTGCGGCCCACGAAGTGGAAGGTGATGCCGGGCGCCGCGTCGGTGGCGTGGGCCGGGCGGACGAGGACCAGCTGGTGGCGCAGCGGGTGGTAGTAGTACAGGCCGGGGGCGAGGCCGGGCAGGCAGCCCGTGATCTCGGCGTAGAGCTGGGTGGCGTACAGCGACCCCGGAGACGCGTAGGCGTACTTGGGCAGCAGGCGTTCGGCACTGGTGTGCGGGCCGAAGTCCCTTAGGATGGCGCCGAGTTCGGTGAGCGTGAGCTGCTCGGGGCGGCGCGGCGGGGCCGAGGGCACCACGCGGGAGAGCGCGGCGAGGATGTCCTGCTCGGTGGGTGCTCCCCCCTCGTAGAAGCGGTAGGTCTTGCGGGCGAAGGCGCGACGGCGCTGTTCGGGCGTGGCCTCGGCGCCGGGCAGGTCCACGGCCCGCGCCTCCGCGAGGTCGTCGCGGACGCCCGCCGTCGACAGCTGTGCCCGGACCTGGAGCCTGGAGTCCTTCGAGATGTGATGGTCGCCGAACGTGCCCTGGTCCATGAGCGCGGCCTCGCGCGGGCTGAGTTCGAGGCAGGCGACAAGGTTCTGGAATCCAGTGCGCGGGTCGTCGCGGACCAGGACGGCTGCGTTCTTGACCCAGTCGTGCGCCTCGATCGCCAGGCGTATCTCGTCCAGCTCGATGCGGTGGCCGCGCAGCTTGACCTGGTTGTCGGCGCGGCCCGTGAACTGCACGGTGCCGTCGGCGTTCCAGTGGGCCAGGTCGCCCGTGCGGTAGAGCCGGTCGTGCGGCGCGGGGTGCGGCGACGGGACGAAGTGCTCCGCGGTCAGGTCAGGGCGGTGCAGATAGCCGCGGGCCAACTGCACTCCACTGATGTGCAGTTCACCGGTCTCGCCGGGGCCGGCCGGGCGGCCCCGGTCATCCAGGACGTGGTAGCGCAGGCCCGGTACGGGGCGGCCGATGGGCACCGACCGCGGACCGTCCTCCGGGGCGAGGACCGCGGGGTCGACGGTGTGCGCGGAGGTGTTGATGGTGCACTCGGTGGGGCCGTAGAGGTTCACCAAGGTGCAGTGCGGCAGGGTCCTGGTGCAGTGCAGTGCGAGTTTCCGGGACAGGCTCTCACCGCCGCTGAATATCTGTTGCAGAGAAGTGCAGCGGCTCATGTCCTGGTGGTCGAGCAGCGCGGCGAGAAGGGTCGGAACGCATTGCAGCGTGGTCACCGAGTGCACCGCGATTTCGTCGATGATACGGCCCGGGTCGCGATGGGAGCCGGCCGGCGCCATCACCGTTCTGGCGCCGCATGCGGGGGCCAGGAACTCCCATTGAGCGGCGTCGAAACTGAGGGGTGTCTTCTGCAGGACGACTTTATCGGGGCCGAGCCCGTACGCGCTCTTCAGCCAGGTCATCTGATGGGCGATGGCGCGGTGCTCGATCATCACGCCCTTGGGGCGTCCGGTGCTTCCCGAGGTGTAGATGACATAGGCCAGGTCTTCCGGACCCGGTTGTGGAAGCGGAATGCTCTGCATGTTTTCGTCGAGGCTCTTCCTGAACTCCTCTACATTTCTTTCCGTGACGATGCGAACCCCGGTTCCCGCGAGTTCTCGGGCTCGGTCGAGTAGTTTCTCCTCGGTGTGCACGACCGTGATTCCGGAGTCCTCGATCATGGTGCGAATGCGTTCGTCCGGATATTCCGGCGACAGCGGCAGATAGGCGCCGCCCGAACGCAGGATGCCCCAGACCCCGACCGCCTGCTGCAGCCCCGGGCTGGTGAACAGACCGACGCAGGTGTCCTTGCCGACGCCGAGAGTGCGCAGGTGGAGTGCCAGGTAGCGAGCGGCCTCGGTCAATTCCCGGAACGTCAGGGTGTCGTTGCCGTGACCGACCGCGACGGCGTCGGGCCGGGTCCGCACCTGTGCGTCGAGCAGTTCGATCAGGTCGCCGACGCCGGCGGATTCCTCGGTTCCGGCCGATTCGATTCCGGTTTTCCCGGTGTTGTTCACCGTACTCATTTCTCCCCCATCTCCGTCCCGTCCTCCCCCTCGAGCGGAAGAAACTATGGGTTCGGAGCGCCGATCTTGGCAAGGGTCGACTCTCGGCACGACAGGATGCTGCAGCATGGGCCCTATGTCCCGATTCGGGTATTATGCATCCCCGCACTGTGTGCAGTGCGGGGACCCGAGCTATCGACCGGGTGGTCACCGCAGCCCGCGGACCTGCAGAATTCTCTGCGTCAATGGGGGAGGGGTAGATTCATGCAGCAGAATTTACGTTCCGAAGTAACCATCGAAGATCTGCGTGCGGAACTCGACGCGATCGACAGGCAATTCCTTGAGGCCCTGCGTGCCCGCATCGAGAAGTGCGTCGAGATCGGCCACTTCAAGCGCGAGCACGGCGTTCCGATGATGCAGCCGCAGCGCATCGGTGTCGTGCAGGAGAGGGCCGCGCGGTACGGTGCGGAGCACAGCATCAGCCAGGAATTCCTGCGCGATCTCTATGACTTGATCATCGCTGAGACATGCCGCGTCGAGGACGTGGTGATCGCGGGGCGCTCATCATGAGAACACTGCTGATAGACAACTACGACTCGTTCACGTACAACCTTTACCAGCTTCTCGGCGAGGTGAACGGTCTGCCGCCGGTCGTCGTCAGGAACGGCACCGACTGGGACACGCTGGACCTCGCCGCGTACGACGCGATCGTCGTCTCGCCGGGCCCTGGACGCCCCAGCCGTAAGCGGGACTTCGGCATCAGCGCCCGCGCCATCCTGGAGAGCGGTCTGCCGGTGCTCGGCGTGTGCCTCGGCCACCAGGGCATCACGCACCTGTTCGGCGGCGAGGTCGGCCTCGCGCCGCAGCCCATGCACGGCCGTGTCTCCGCGGTGCGTCACACCGGCGTCGACATCTTCAAGGATCTGCCAAGCCCCTACGACGTCGTGCGCTACCACTCCCTGGCCGTGACCCGGCTCCCCGACGACTTGGAGGCCATCGCCTGGACCGAGGACGGCGTGGTCATGGGCGTGCGGCACACCTCGCTGCCGGTGTGGGGCGTCCAGTTCCACCCCGAGTCCATCAGCAGTGAGTACGGCCGCGAACTCCTCGCCAACTTCCGTGACCTGGCGCTGTCCCACGCAGGGAAGAAGGACGGCCGCCGTCCGCGCACCTACACCGTGCACGTGCGCACCGTGGCGACGGAGCCCGACACCGAGGCCGCCTACCGGGAGCTGTTCGCCGCCAGGGAGCACGGGTTCTGGCTGGACAGCGGTGCCGTCATCGATGGCCTGTCCCGCTTCTCCTTCCTGGGCGACGGCAGCGGCCCGCTCGCCGAGTACGTCAGTTACCGGGTCTCCGACGGCTTCGTCACCGTGCGCTCCGGCGGCACGGAGGAGATCGTCGAGCAGAGCTTCTTCGACTACCTCGACGAGCAGCTCAGACTGCGCCGGGTGCCCGTCCCGCAAGGCCTGCCGTTCGAGTTCAACCTCGGATACGTCGGCTATCTCGGCTACGAACTGAAGGCCGAGGCCGGTGCGCAGGCCGTGCACAAGGCCGAGACCCCCGACGCCGGCCTGCTCTTCGCGGACCGGATGCTCGCCGTCGACCACGCCGAGGGCGTCAGCCATCTGCTCGCGCTGTCCGCCGACGGCGACGCCGCGGAGGCCGAGCGCTGGCTCGACGAGATGGAGCGGCGCCTGCGCGGGCTGCCCACGGCGAAGGGCGCGAAGGAGGGGCAGGACGCGCCGGTCGCGCTGTGCGACGGCATGACCGCGCCCGAGGCCGTGCCCGTCACGCACCTGCGGCACGACGAGGAGGACTACCTCGCGCGGATCGCCGAGAGCCTGGAGGAGATCCGGCAGGGCGAGACGTACGAGGTGTGCCTGACCAACACGGTCACGATGGACGTGTCGATCGACCCGCTGACCACGTACGCCGAACTGCGCAGGATCAGCCCCGTCCCGTACGGTGCGCTGCTCGATTACCCCGGTGTCGCGGTGCTCAGCGCCTCGCCCGAGCGGTTCCTGACCATAGGCACCGACCGGGTCGCCGAGTCCAAGCCGATCAAGGGCACCCGGCCGCGCGGCGCCACTCCCGAGGAGGACGAGGCGCTGCGGCTGGACCTGCTCGGCCGGGAGAAGGACCGCGCCGAGAACCTGATGATCGTGGACCTGATCCGCAATGACCTCAACGTGGTATCCGAGGTCGGATCGGTGCACGTGCCGCGCCTGTTCCACGTGGAGACGTACGCGCCCGTGCACCAGTTGGTGTCCACCATTCGCGGCACCCTGCGCGACGGCGAGTCGGCGGTCTCCTGTGTCCGTGCCGCCTTCCCCGGCGGATCGATGACCGGAGCGCCCAAGCTGCGCACGATGGAGATCATCGACCGGCTCGAAGAAGGCCCGCGGGGGGTTTACTCGGGGGCGCTCGGCTGGTTCGCCCTCAGCGGCGCCGCCGACCTGAGCATCGTGATCCGCACGCTCGTCGCCACCGACGACCGGGTCGACTTCGGCGTCGGTGGCGCGATCGTCACCCTGTCCGACCCTGCCGAGGAGTTCGAGGAGACAGTCGTCAAGTCGCGGGCCATGGTGACGGCCGTGCTGCGTACGGCCGTCGACCGGGACGCGGCGCAGGAGCTCGCGCGGAGCACGTCATGATCAAGCGGGCCGTGGTCGTCGGCGGGGCCGGCGCGGTCGGACGCCTCTTCGCCGGGCGGCTGCTCGCCTCGAGCGCCGAGGTGACCGTGATCGACACTGCTGCGTCCTGCGGCGTCCCCGGCGCGCGGTACGTACGCGGCGATATCACAGCGCCCGGGTTCCGCGTCGGCGCCGAGGTGGGGCACGCCGACCTCGTCGTCCTCGCCCTGCCGGAGACGGCGGCCCTGTCCGCCGTGCCGGAGGTGGCAAGGGAGCTGCGCCCCGACGCCGTGCTCGTGGACACCCTGTCCGTCAAGCAGCCGATCACGCGGGCCGTCCGGGACGCGGCGCCCGGCGTCCAGGCCGTTGGCCTCAACCCGATGTTCGCGCCCTCGCTCGGCTTCGAGGGCCGTCCGGTCGCGGCCGTCGTGGTCCACGAGGGGCCGCGCACCGGAGAGGTGCTGCGGCTCGTCGAGGAGTGGGGCGCGCGGGTCGTGCGCGTCGGCGCGCAGGAGCACGACAGGATCGCCGCGGCCGTGCAGGCGCTGCCCCACGCCGTGGTCCTCGGCTTCGGGCTCGCCCTGCGCGCCCTCGACGTGTCCGCCGCAGACGTGGCGGCCGTCGCACCGCCGCCCGTGAACACGCTGCTCGCCCTGCTCGCCCGGGTCACCTCCGGCACTCCGGAGGTGTACTGGGACGTGCAGGCCGCCAACCCAGAGGCGGAAGCGGCCCGTTCGGCACTGGACGAGGGGCTGCGCAGGCTCGCGGAAGCCACGGGCGGCAGCGCGGAATTCGCCGCGCTCCTGGCCGATGCGCGCGCCGCGCTCGGATCCGGCCTCGACCACTACCGGGACACCTGTGCACGGCTCTTCCACCACGTCTGAGGCGTCCGCGCGTCCCGCGCACCCCAGAGCCCGAACGGCACTTCAGCACGCCCAGGACAGACCCGGTCAAGCCCGACCAGGCCTGCGCGCATTCGTACCGATGTCCGACCCGGAACACCGAAAAGGTGCCTCATGACCACATTCGCCCCGACCGTCCTCACGCCGGAGCAGCGCGCGGCCGTGGCCGCCGACAGCTCGATCGGCGGCGGCAACCTGCTGCGCAAGGCTCTCGCCGTGAACCCGCACCCAGACGTGCCGTTCATCTACGCCACGCGCCCCATCGCCACCCCGGACGGCGGGTCCAAGCAGGACTTCAGCCTCGCCGAGTTCGACGTGCTCGCCCAGAGCTGGTCGACCTGGTACCGGGAGCAGGGCGTGCAGCCCCGTGACCGCGTCGCCGTCTGGTTCGAGGACTCCATCGCGTACTCCCTGCACTTCTACGCCCTCGCCCAGATCGGCGCGGTCGCCCTGCTCATCAACTCCAATGCGTCGCAGGCCATCGCGGTCTCCCTGATCGAGCAGACGACGCCGGTCGGCCTCTACGCCGACCAGGCCCGCATCGACCTGCTCGGCTCCGCCGCACAGGACCTGGCGAGCCTGCGGTGGATCCAGTCCGCCGCCGAGCTGCCGGCGCCGCCCGCGGCGAGCCTGCCCGAGGACGCGTACTGGAACCACCACGACGAGGACCCGGTCGCGCTCCTGCACTCCTCCGGGACCACGGGCCGGCCGAAGCCCACCATCCACACTCACAAGTCGATCGTCTCGGGCCCGAAGTTCCGCCTGGTCGACCACGAGGAGCAGCCGGGTGCCCTGATGATGACCGCGCTGCCCCAGTCGCACCTCGGCTGCGTCGCGTACACCGTGTACGCGGTCCTCGGCGGCACCCCGATCGTCGCGCTCAGCGACCGCAGCGGCACCGAACTCGCCGCGGCCGTCAAGCGGTACCAGCCGACCTCAGTGATGTCGTTCGCGCACGGCTACGCCGAGCTCGCCGCCATCGACCCGGAGCCGGGCTCGGTCGACTCCGTCAACGCGTGGGTGTCCATCGGCGACGCCGTGCACCAGGCGCACATCACCAAGGTCCTGTCGATGCGCAGCCAGGGCCTCACGCCCGCCGCGTTCTTCGACCGGCTCGGCACCACCGAACTCGGCTGGGGCGTCCTGCTGAAGATCCGCACCCTGGACACCGAGCGCAACGACCGCTGCGCCGGCAAGCCGGTCGGCGTCGCCGAGGTCACCATCCTGCGCACGGACGGCAGCAAGGCCGACGACAACGAGGTCGGCTACCTCGCCGCCAAGGGACCCGCCATCACCCCCGGCTACTGGGCCGACTCCGACACCACCTACCGCTTCAAGCTGGCCGGTTACTGGCTGCCCGGCGACATGGCCTACCGTGACGAGCATGGCGACTTCTTCCTCGTCGACCGCGCCGCCGACGCCATCGAGACCGAGAACGGCACCGGCTATTCGGTGTTCATGGAGGAGGTCGTCCTCAACGACGTGCCCGACACCGGCGACGTCACCGTGATCGCGGGCCGCAAGGACGACAGGGTCGTCCCGGTCGCCGTGGTCACCGCCGCCGGCACCGACCCGGAGAAGCTGCTCGTCCAGGCCAACGAGGCGCTGCAGGCCGCGGGCCACCCGCTGCTCGGCCTGCTGGAGATCGCGCAGAGCGAGGCCGACTTCCCGGTCGGCGTCACCGGCAAGGTCCTCAAGCGGCAGCTGCGCGAGAAGTACGCGGACCTGACCGCCTACCTCGCCGCCGCCGACGGCAAGACGCTCGCCGCCACCGCCGAGGTGTCCGCGTGACCGAGGCCCGTACCCCGAAGGTCGACTTCTACTTCGACCCGGCCTGCCCCTTCGCCTGGATCACCTCCCGTTGGATCATGGAGGTCGCCCAGCTGCGCGAACTCGACCTGCGGTTCCGGCTGATGAGTCTGTACGTGCTCAACGAGGGCCGCGAGCTGCCGGACTGGTACCGCACGCTCGTCGACAACTCCCTCGCGCTGAACCGGATCTGCACGGCGGCCGCTCAGGAACTCGGCGAGGAGGTCCTGGCCGACCTCTACACCGAGCTCGGCACCCGCATCCACAACGGCGGCAACAAGGACTACTGGGCCGTCGCCGCCGAGGCCGTCGCCGCGCTCGGGCTGCCGAAGTCGCTGCTCGACGCCGCGGACAGCGACGCGTACGACGAGCAGCTGCGCAAGAGCCACCACGAGGGGATGGACCCGGTCGGCGAGGACGTGGGCACGCCCACGATCCACATCGACGGGGTGGCCTTCTTCGGCCCCGTTCTGAACTCGATCCCCCGCGGTGAGGAGGCGGCGAGACTCTTCGACGCGGCGCGGACGCTGGCGGGTTACCCCGACTTCTTCGAGCTGAAGAGGACGCGTACGGGGTCGCTCCGCTTCGACTGAGGTCCGGCCGAGGCCGGCCCTCGGGCCGTGGTGGGGGTGCGCGGCGGCGCACCCCCACCCCACCACTCACGACCACACCGGCACCAGTACCGACAGAGGAAGCCGTGACCATCAACGAGTCGAATCCCCAGACCGTGTGCCCGGACGCCTTCGTCCTCACCGGATCCTTCCTGGTCGTGTGCCGTGCGCCCCTGTACCTGGAGGAGCTGGCCCGGCGCGGGCTGAAGATCCTGCTCGTCACGCCGTCTGCGTGGCGGGACGAGGCCCTGGCCGCGTCCGAGGACCCGGACCACCCGGCGGCGCTCATCGACGAGTTCGCGTTCGTCGACGGCGACGTCGCCCGCGACAACTCGTACCTGCCGGGCGTGATCACCGCGGCGCGGCGCTGGCGGGAGGCCTACCGGATCGTCGGCGCGTACGCCGTCGGCGAGACCCAGGTGGAACCGACTGGGCTGCTCGCCGACGCCCTCGGCGTCCCTACACCGGGGCTGCGCGCCACCCGGGCCTGCCGCAGCAAGTACCTGCAGCGCTGGTACCTGCCCGAGTTCAGCCCCGTGTCCCTGACCGTGCCGCCGGAGGATCGGGCCGGGCTCGATGCGGCCGCGGTGCTGTATCCGGCCGTCGTCAAGCCCGCGAGCCGGCACTCCAGTTCGGGTGTCGAGACCGTGGCGGACGCCGGTGCGCTGCGGGTACTGCTCGACACCTACCCGGAGCACGAGACCGTGCTCGTCGAGGAGAAGATCGCCGGGCAGGAGTACTCGGTGGAGTCCCTGGTGCAGAACGGGCGCGTCCTGTTCGCCTCCGCGACCCGCAAGGACACCACCGACTCCCACGCCCATACGTTCGTCGAGCTGTCCCACACCGTGCCCAGCGACCGACTCGACCACGACGCGGTGCTGCTCGACGCCAACGCGCGGATGCTCGCCGCGCTCGGCTTCCAGGACGGCATGGCGCACGCCGAGTGGCGAGTCGACGTCGCGGGGCGTCCGTACCTGATGGAGGTCGCGGCCCGTACGCCGGGCGATGGGCTGTGCGTGCTGTATGAACTGGCCACCGGCGCCCCGCTGGAGCCCGAGATCGTCCGCATCGCCCTCGGCGAGCCCGCCTCCTACCCGGCGCCGGCCCGGGTGGCCCGCCAGGTCTACCTGGAGCACACGCCCGGCGTGCTGCGCGACGTCACCGTGGACGGCTTCGACACCGAGCCCGTCTGGGTCGGCGACGGCGGCCTGTGGCCCCGTATCGCGCCCGGCGCCGCCGGTGACGCGCCCGCCCTGCGCGCCGTCCTTGTGCACAAGGACCGTGGTGCCCGCCTGACCGAGCTGCGCAACTCCGAGGACCGCGCCGTGTCCTTCTTCATCGATGCCTCGACCATCGCCGAGCTCGACGCCCTGGAGGAGCGGGTGCGGGCCGCGATCACCCTGGACGTTGAACCCGAGGTGCCGTGGAGCGTCACGCACGTCCTCGTCGGTTACAGCCCGGTCATGCTCGCCAAGCTGGACACCCAGCTGCCCGCCGGGTCGGTCCTCGTCCTGGAGGAGCCCGCCGTCATCGAGGCACGCGGCCTTGCGGGCCTGCCGGAGCGGCACCCGTCCGTGGCCGCGCTGCGGCCCGCGCCGACGCAGGACGAGGCGCGCCCCGAGCGAATCGCGGGCGCCGTGCCGCGCCCGGAGCGGGTGCGCGCGGTCGTCCCGGTCGTCGAGTACGCGGTCGTGACGGCGGCCGCGCTCGCCGAGGCCTGGGGTCTGCCCGGTGCGGGCCTCGGTGCCGCCCGGATCCTGCGTGACAAGGGTCGGCTGCGTGCCGCGCTCGACGGGTCCGGGGTCGCACAGCCCGCGTGGGCGGTGGTCGACACCGCCGCCGACGTGGCCGCGTTCCGGGACGCGCAGGGCGGCGAGGCGGTGCTCAAGCCCGCCAACCGCCAGGCCAGCCTGGGCGTCCAACTGCTCGGCCCGGCCGACGACGTGGCCGCCGCCTGGCGCCACACCACCGCCGCCGACGAGCCCACGCTGCGTGCCGCCTACCCGGACACCGCCCGCTTCCTGGCCGAACAGCGCCTGCGGGGACCGGAGTTCAGCGTCGAAGCCCTCGTCCACGACGGCGGACTCGGCTTCGTCAACGTCACCGCCAAGCAGATCCAGGACTCGCGACACCCGGTCGAGACCGGCCACACCGTGCCCGCCGCCCTGCCCGCGGCCACGGCCGGCGCGCTGCGCGACGGTCTGGCACGGGTCGTGAAGACCGTAGGCTTCCGCACCGGCGTCCTGCACTCCGAGTGGATGCTCGCCGGCGACGGACAGCCGTACCTGGTCGAGTGCGCGGGCCGGCTGCCCGGCGGCGCCATCACCGTGCTGATCGATCTCGCCCACGACACCGACATCCTGGCTGGCCTGCTGAAGGTCCTCGAGGACCGCGGCCCCGTCGACCCGCTGCCCGTCCGGCGCGGCGCGGCCGTGCGCTTCCTGACCGCGCCGCCCGGGCGCGTCGACGAGATCGGCGGCGCCGAGGGGGCGCGGGCCACCGAGGGCGTGTACGAGGTGCACCTGGCCGTAGAACCGGGCGCCACCCTCCGCTCGGTCACCAGCTCCTGGGAGCGCGCCGGGTTCGTCGTCGCGACCGGGCGGGACGGAGCCGAGGCCGCGCGCCGCGCGGAGCAGGCGCTGGCCCTGGTCACGGTGCGCACGACGGATTCGGGGACGCGCGCGGAAGGTGAGCGCTGATGCGGCTTCCGACCTGGCGCGACTACGTCCCGGCCACCTCCGGAGGCCGCACCTTCACGGTCATCTCGCTCGTCAACGCGATCGGCACGGGCCTGTACCTGGCCGCGTCCGCGGTGTTCTTCGTGCGAGCCGCGGGCCTCACGGCCGGGGAGGTCGGCACCGGCCTCGCCATCTCGGGCGTGGTGGGGTTCCTGGCCACGGTGCCGATCGGTGCGGCCGGCGACCACTTCGGTGCCCGGCGTACGCTCATCGCGCTGCAGCTGTGGCGGGCGGGCGGGTTCGTGGCGCTCTGCTTCGTGCACGGCGTCATCGGCTTCACGCTCGTCTCGTGCGCGCTCGCCATGGCTGAGGCGGCGACCCAGCCGATGACGCAGGCCGTGGCGTCGGCGACGGTCGCGGGTAGCGACCGCACGCGGACCATGGCCATCATCCGTACGGTCCGCAACGTGGGCTTCTCACTCGGCGCGCTGCTCGCGGCACCGCTGCTCGCCGCCGACGGCGTGTGGACGTACCGGGCGATCGTCCTCGGCACCGCGACCGCGTTCCTCGCCTCGGCGCTGATGCTGGTGCGGCTGCGGATCTCGGGCGCCGACAGGCCGCAGCACAAGGTGGCCCCGCTGACCGCCGTACGCCAGTTCCGCGACTGGCGGTACGGGCTGTTGACCATCCTCAACGGCGTGCTCAACCTGCATGTGACGATCCTCTCCGTGGGCCTGCCGCTGTGGGCGCTCGCGGCCACCGAGATGCCGACCGGGCTGCTGCCGGGCCTCATCCTGATCAACACCGTGTTGTCGATCGTGCTGCAGGTCCCGGTGGCCAAGGCCGCCGAACGCGAGGGCGGCGCGGTCCGCGCGCTGCGCCTCGCCGGGATCGCGATGGTCCTGTGCTGCCTCGCGCTCGCCGCCGCGAGCGGACCCTCGGCCGCGTGGGTCGCGGGTGCGCTGCTCGTCGTCGGCTGTGTGCTGCTCACGTTCGGCGAGATGTGGCAGGCGACCGGCGGCTGGGATCTGAGCTACAACTGCGCGCCCGAGGACCGCAAGGGCATCTACCTTGCGGTGTTCAGCCTCGGCGGGACCGGTCAGCGCATCGTCGGCCCGGTCCTGGTCACGGCCGTGGTGACCGTGGCGGGGCCCGCCGGATGGTTCGGGCTCGCGGCGCTGTTCGCCGTGGCGGCGCTCCTCGTCGGTCCCGTGACACGGCTGCTCAAGCTCGTCGAAGCCGTTGAGCCCGCCGAGGCCGTTGAGCCCGCCGAGGCCGTCGAACCCGCCGAGGCCTCCGGCGTCGGCACCGTACCCGTCGAACCCTCCGAAGGACGTGCCCGATGACCACCGCATCGCTGGGCCCCGAAGGGCCGTACGACACCAAGGAACTGCTGCTCGTCGGCGTCGGCGTGATGGGCCGCCCCTACCTGGAGGCAGCCGCGCGGCTCGGTCTGCGCGTCCGTGCCGTCGAGTCGGCCGCCGCGTGGGACGGTCGCCCGCTCGACCTGGCCGAGCGTTTCCACCGGGTGGCCGGCGCCCACGACGAGTCCTGGGTGCGCGCCGTCACCGAGGCCGCCGCCGAGGGCACGCCTGACGGCCTGATCGCGTTCGCCGAGCCGCACGTCCTCGCCGGTGCGCTCGTGCAGGAGCGGTACGGGCTGCGCGGCCCCTCGCTGCACGCGGCTGTCGTCTCCCGCAACAAGGCGCTGCAGCGGGCCACGTTCGCCGCGTACGACGTCCCGCAGCCGGACCACGTGCACGTCGGCTCGGTCGCGGAGGCCCGCGACTGGATGCTCGACCGGCTGCCGGTCGTCGTCAAACCGCTGACCCTCGCCGGCAGCCGGGGCGTCGAGCTGGTGAGCGACGCGGCGGACGTCGACGAGGTGATCGCCCGCCGCGGCACCGAGGGCCAGGTCCTGGTCGAGGAGGCGGTCGAGGGCCCCGAGTACAGCTGGGAGGCGCTGCTGCGGGACGGCGAGGTGCTGTTCACGAACGTCACCGCGAAGGAGACCACCCCGCCGCCGTACTTCGTCGAGCTCGCACACCGCTGCGGTCACCGTTTCGACAGGGAACTCGCGGCACAGGTGGACGACTTGACGACCCGGGTGTGCGCGGCCATCGGGATGCGCACCGGACTCGTGCACCTGGAGTTCAAGGTGGGTTCGCGCGGCCCCGTCCTCATGGAGATCGCCGTCCGCACGCCCGGCGACTACCTGCCCGACGCGATCAGCCGTACGTACGGCTTCAACCTGTACGAGGCCATGGTGCGCCTCGCCACAGGACTGCCCCTCGCACCCCTGCCGCAGCAGCCGGTGTCGTACGCGGCCACGGTGTTCCCGACCGCGGCGCCCGGCACCATCCGGGAAATCACCGGCACCGACGAGGTCCTCGCGCATCCTGCAGTGGTGCGGGTCAGACTCCGCAAGGGCCCCGGTGACGCGGTGCTGCCGCTCACCTCGTCCGGCCGGCGCATGGGCCACGTCCTGGTCGACGCCGCCACGCCGGGTGAGCGCGAGGACGCCCTGAAGTTCGTGCGGGAGACCCTGCGCGTCCATGTCGATCCCGCCGGCTCCGGCGCACGGAACTGAGACCGAGGAAGACGCAGCCATAGTGAACCAGGTACGCACCGGCCGCATCGCCACGTCCTTCGAGGACCTCGTCGGCGACACACCCCTGCTCCGGCTCGCCCTCGACGGGCTGCCCGAGACCGCCCGTGTCCTCGCCAAGCTGGAGTCCGCCAACCCGCTGTCCAGCATCAAGGACCGGGCCGCCCTGTTCATGCTGCGCGCCGCCGAGGAGTCCGGCGCGCTCGCACCGGGCGCCACGGTCATCGAGTCGACCTCCGGCAATACCGGGATCGCCCTCACCGCGCTCGCCGCCGCACGCGGCTACCCGTGCCGGATCGTGCTGCCCGACAACGCCTCGCGCGAGCGCGTCCTCACCCTGCGGATGCTCGGCGCCGAGGTGGAGTTCACCGACCACACGCTCGGCTTCGCGGGCTGCGTCGAGCGCGCCGAGAAACTCCACGCCGAGATCCCGGGCTCCTGGTACGCGCGCCAGCACGAGAACCCCGACAACGTACGGGCCCACTACATGACGACCGGACCCGAGATCTGGCGCGATGCCGGCGGCCGCGTCGACTACCTGGTGTGCGGGGTCGGCACCGGCGGCACCCTGACCGGCTGCGCCCGCTATCTGCGCCGGCAGAACCCGGACCTGACGGTCGTCGCCGTCGAACCCGCGGGCTCCCCGCTCCTGTCCGGCGGTGAGCCGGGACCGCACCGCATCCCCGGCCTCAACGGCGGCTTCATCAGCCCTGTCACCGACGTGGACCTCGTCGACGAGGTGATCGTCGTCGGCGACGAGGACGCCGCCGCCACCACACGCGCCATCGCCGCCCGCACCGGGCTCCTCGTCGGGATCTCCGCGGGCGCGGCCGCGTACGGCTGCCTCGAACTCGCCCGCCGTCACGACCTGGCGGACGCGGTCGTGGCGACCGTGTTCCCCGACAGCGGTGAGCGCTATCTGAGCTGGTGGCCCGAGACGGAGCCCTCTGGTGAGCGCTGACGCGTCCCGCGAGAGCCTGCTGCGGCGCGCCTTCCAGGTCCTCGACGTGGTCACGGCCCGTGACCCCTCCGTGCGGTCCCGTCGTGAGGCCCTGCTGCACCCGACGGTGACCGCCCTGCTCGGGCATCGTGTGGCCTATCGTCTGTACCGGCGCGGCCATTTCGCCACGGCGCGGCTGGTCTCCGTGCTGGCGAAGGGCCTCACGGGCGGCGTCGAGATCCACCCCGGGGCGCGGATCGGGCGGCGCTTCTTCGTCGACCACGGTGCCGGTGTCGTGATCGGCGAGACCGCGGTCATCGGCGACGACGTGTCGCTCTTCCACCAGGTGACACTGGGGTCGCGCGGGTGGTGGCACGACAGGGAGCGCGGGCTCGAGGACGGGAAGCGCCGGCATCCGCGCCTCGGGAACGGGGTGACGGTGGGGGTGGGGGCGACGCTGCTCGGGCCGATCACCGTGGGGGACGACGCGCTGATCGGGGCGATGGCACTGGTCACGGCAGACGTGCCGAAAGGAGGCAAGGTCCGGGCCGTGGTCTCCGGGAACGCGCCCTGACCGAGGCGGGCCACCCGCACGCCCGCACCTTTTGCTCCCATACCGGATCCCCCCGATCCCCGCACTGCCACGACCCGAACCTTTGTCCCCATGGCCCCGCCGCCTTCGCACGAGACACAGTTCCCTGCGGACGTAGGGAGGAGAGAGGGACCGAGATGAACCCCGAGCGCACCCTGGTGCTCGTCGGCGGTACCGACGAAACGGTAAAAAAAGCCTGTGACCTCGGGCTGAGCGTGTTGCTGCTCCAGCATTCGACCAAGGTGAGCGAGGAGCAGAACCGGTTAGCCACGGCTGTCGAGGTCGTCGACTACACGGACTGGGCGCTGGTCGAGCCCGTCGTGCGCGCCTGGCACGAGAGTCCCGGTTTCACCGTGGCCACGTCGCTGACCGAGCCGGGACTGGAGAACGCCGGGCGGGTCAACGACTTGTTAGGGCTGCACGGGACCGGGTACGAGGTCACGCGCCGGTTCCGGGACAAGGCCGTGATGCGGCGGTATCTCGCCGAGCACGACCCGGCGCGGGCCGTACGGGCCCAATCCCTGCACAGCCGCGAGGACCTGGGCGCCTTCGGGGCGTCGTACGGCTTCCCCTTCGTCGTCAAGCCCGCCGACGCCACCGCGAGCATCGGTGTCCAGTGCGTCGAGGGACCGGATGACACCGGCCGGGTGTGGGACGAGGTGGACCGGCTCGTCGGCACCCGGACCGACCGGGTCTCCTCTCTGTTCGTGCTGCGGGACTTCCTGATGGAGGAGTACCTGGACGGGCCCGAGTTCAGCGTCGAGTCGTTCAGCTTCGCGGGCCGGCACGTGATCGTCGCGATCACGGAGAAGTTCACCGCGGAGGGCCACTTCGCCGAGCTGGGCCACGCCGTGCCGGCCCGGCTGCCCGCACGGGACGAGGACGCGCTGCGGGATGCGGTGCGCGGCTTCCTCGACGTGATGGGTCTGCGCGACGGCGTGTGCCACACGGAGGTACGCCTCACCGCCCGGGGGCCGCGCGTGATCGAGAGCCACAACCGGATCGCCGGCGACGTCATCCCCGAACTGGTGCACGGCGCGTACGGCATCGATCTGATCTCACTCGCGCTCTCCCATCCCTTCGGCCTGGCCGAGGAGCTGCCCGACCGGCCGCGGTCGCACGGCGGTGCCTGTGTCCGCGCCCTGGTCGGCGCGCCCGGCGCCCGCGTGGAGTCCGTCGCCGGGGTCGAGGAGGCGCGCGGAGCGGACGGCGTCATCGACGTGCGCATCAGTGCCCGGCCCGGCGACACCGTGCGGCCGCTGCGGGACAACTGGGACCGGCTCGGCCTGGTCGCCGTCGCCGCCGGCGACACGGACGCCGCCGTACGGCGCGGCGCCGAGGTCGTCGAGGAGCACCTCCGGATCGTCCTCGCGCACCCCGACGGCCGTACCGGTCTCGCACAGCCGGCGGGGACCGGGGAGCACGCGAACCTGCTGATCCTGCACCGCAATCCGCTGGACCCGTTCCCGTACCGTGCTTGGCTGCCGGACCACACCGGCGACATCGTGGTCCTCGCCGCCCGCGACAAGATCGAGCTGGCCGGCGAGAAAATGCCCGACGGCGCCCTCGGCTACACCCGGCTGGAGATCTTCGACGACTTCGACGCCGCCGAGGTCGATGCCCGTGCTCTCGAACTCGCCGCCGCGCACGGCGTCACCCACGTGATCGCGCTGCACGAGGCGGACCTGCTGCGGGCCGCTCGGCTGCGCGAGAGGCTCGGGCTGCCCGGTGCGTGGCACGCCGACGTGCTGCCGTTCCGCGACAAGGCCCTGATGAAGGCGCGCGCGCAGAAGGCCGGCATCGCGGTGGCGCCGTACGTCCAGCCCCGGACCACCGAGCAGGCCCGGCGGTTCGCGGCGGCGCAGGGCTTTCCGCTCGTTTTCAAGCACCGCCACGGCTTCAACTCGGTCGGTCTGCGCATCCTGCGGGACGAGGCCGCCTTCGAGGAGTGCCTGAAGGACGCGTACGGCGCGGGCGAGCGTGAGGACGTGCTGCTGGAGGGATTCGTACCGGGCCGCATGTGCCATGTCGACGGCTTCGTGGCCGACGGACGGCCGGCCGTGGCCTGGCCCTCGCAGTACCAGTACGACCTCGCTTCCTTCGCCTCGGACCCGGGCCCGCGCATCGACGTGACCCTCGACCGGGACGACCCGCTCACCCCGCGGCTGCTGAACTTCGCCGAGAAGGTCCTCGCCACGCTGACGCCCGAGGGCTCGCGGCTGCGCGACTACGCCTTCCACATGGAGGTCTTCCACACCCCCGACGACCAGCTCGTGCTGTGCGAGAGCGCCTGCCGCTCCGGTGGCGCCAAGATCCGAGAGGTCTTCCACACCCTGTTCGGCGTGCACCTCGGCGAGTACGCCGCGCGCGCCGAAGCCGGTCACACCCGTTCGGAAGCAATGAGGGAGCTGACGGAGACCTCCGGACTGCCCGCGCCCCGGTGCATGTCTGGGCAGATGCTCACCATGAAACGGCCGGGGCTCGTGCGCGCGTTGCCGCCGGAGCCCGACGAACCCTGGCTCACGGGCTTCTGGCTGTTCGCCGAGGAGGGCCAGGCCATCGCTCCCGCCGCGGGCTCCGCCGACTTCCTCGCCGCTGCGGTGGGCTCCGCGCCGACCCGCGCGGAGTGCGAGCGCCGGCTGCGCGCGCTCGGGGACTGGGTGCGGGAGCACACCGAGATCGCCGAGACCGCGGAGGCACCGTGACGACGAGAGGCCCGTCGGCGAGGGCGCGTTACATGCTGGGCATGGTGGTCGACGCCACCGGCAGCGGTATGTACCTGCCCTTGTCCCTGCTGTACTTCCACCACGTCACCGGGCTTCCGCTCACCCAGGTCGGCACCCTGATGACCGCCGCGGCGATGATCGGCCTGATCAGCAATCCGGCGGCGGGGGTCCTCATCGACCGGTTCGGGGCCCGTGCCGTCGTCACCGGCGGTTATCTGCTGCGGGCCGCCGGGTTCTGCACGTATCCGCTGGTGGACAACGGCGTCAGCATGTTCGCCGTGCTTCTGCTGGTGGCGCTCGGCGACATGTCGTACCCGCCGGCGATCCAGTCCTTCATCGCCGAGTTCGTCCAGGGCGCGGACCGCGACAAGCTGCTCGCCGTCCAGCGCAGCCTGCGCAACGCCGGTCTGGGCGTCGGCGGTCTGCTCGCGGGCGCCGTGCTTGCCCTGGGCAGCGACGCGCTCTACCACGTGATCGTGTTCGGAGCTGCCGCCGGCTACGTGGCCGCGGCCGCGTGCATCGGTTCCATTCCCGTACGGAAGGCGGCCTCCGCGGGCCCGCGTGTCTCCCGCAAGGGCGGCTACCGGCTCGTGGCCCGCAACCGCCCGTTCCTCGCCCTGACCCTGCTCAATGTGCCGACGGCGTTCGGCTACACGGTGCTCTCGGTCGGCATCCCGGCCTATGTCACCCAGGACCTGGGCGCGTCCCACTCGCTGGTGGGCGTCCTGTACGCCGTCAATACGGTGGGTATCGCGCTCCTGCAGATCCCGGTCACGCGAAGCCTCGTCGCGTTCCGCCGCTCACGCGCGGTGGCGTTGGGCGCGGCCGTGTTCGCGGCTTCGTTCGTGGTGTTCGCGGTCCTCGCCTCGGTGGGGGACAAGACGGTCGTCCTGGTCGGCGTCTTCGCGGCGACGCTGCTGTTCACGGCGGGCGAGCTGATGCACGGCGCCACGGCGTCCGCGCTGTGCGCCCAGGCCGCGCCGGAGGAGACGCGGGGCCGGCACCTCGCGGTCTACCAGCTGTCCTGGGCGGTGCCCATGGCCCTGGCCCCCGCCGTTCTGACGGCCCTGCTAACCCTGTCGCCGACGGCGATGTGGCTGGTCCTCGCGGCGGGCGCGACGGTCTCGTCCCTGGGCGTCCTGCGCTTGGAGCGGCGGCTGCCGGAGGAGGCGGTGTATCCGCGTCCGCGCGTGGCCGAGACCGAGCCCGAGGACGGGTCCGCGGAGCGGGCCCGGGCCTGACCCGGACCGCGCCCGCCCGTCACGGCCGTACCCACGGCTCCGTCCTTCCCCGCACGCCCCACTCGCTTCTCTGCACGCCCTGCCCGTTCTCCTTGTCCGAAAGGCTGTGATCGTCAATGGGAGTCTCCAGCTGGCTGGTCCTCGAGGAGGAGGACCCCGAGTTCGTGCGGCCCGATGCCGCGGGCTCCTGCGGCATGGTGGCCCAACTCCGTCCTTTGATCCGTGAGTTCAGCGAGCCCGGTGATGTGGTACTCGACCCGTTCGCAGGCTGGGGCACGACCCTGGTGGCCTGCGCGGTCGAGGACAGACGCGGCATCGGCCTGGAGATCGACGCGAACCGGGTGGAGCAGGCGCGGCGTCGCATCGCGCCGTACTCCGGCCAGAGGATGCTGTGCGGCGACGCCCGCAAGCCACCGCTCGACCCCGAGTCCGTGGACCTGGTCCTGTGCGACCTGCCCTACTTCGGGACGGCGCTCGACCTGACGGGAGCCGATCCCGCGACCATGTACGCGCTGCGTGAGTACGACGTCTATCTGGAGGCGCTGGACGACGCCTTCGGCGCCATCGCCGCGGTGATGCGCCCGGGCACGTACGCGGTGATCGCGGTGCAGAACCGGCGGATCGACGGCGCGTTCGTCCCCCTGGCCTGGGACGCGGCCCGCATGCTCGGCCGCCATCTGATCCTGGGCGACGAACGCGTCCACCTCTACGACTGGCCGGTCGGCGGCGACGACCCGATGGTCACCAACCGTTCGCACGAGTACCTGCTGACGGCTACGAAGCCGGCCGCATAGCCGGACGGCCGCCGTGAGGTGTCATCCGGCGAAGTCCGCCGCCACCCGCACCACCAGGGTGTTGGCCTCCGGCTCGCCGACGGTCACGCGCGCGCCCTCCCCGTCGAAGGCCCGCACCCGCACCCCCTGCGCCGCGCACGCCTCGGCGAACGCGGTGGTCCTCTCGCCGAGGGGAAGCCACAGGAAGTTGGCCTCCGTCGGCGGCACCTCGCAGCCGACGGCGAGCAGCCCGCGCCGTACCCGCTCGCGCTCCTTGACCAGGGCCTCCACCCGCTCCATCAGTTCGTCCTCGGCATCGAGGGAGGCGACGGCCGCCGCCTGGGCGAGGGAACCCACCCCGAACGGCACCGCCGCGCCACGTACCTTGGCTGCCACGGGTTCATGGGCGACGGCGAATCCTATGCGCAGCCCCGCCAGGCCGTATGCCTTGGAAAAGGTGCGCAATACCACGAGGTTGAGCCTGTCACGGTACAGCTCGATGCCATCGGGTATGTCCGCGTCCCTGACGAATTCCCGGTATGCCTCGTCGAGCACGACCAGGACGTGTTCCGGAATCCTGGCGAGAAAACGCTCCAGTTCTCCGCGGCTGACCACCGTGCCCGTGGGATTGTTGGGATTGCATACGAACACCACGCGCGTACGCGCGGTCACCGCGTCCGCGAGTGCGTCCAGATCGTGCCGGTGGCCGTCCAGCGGCACCGGGACCGGGGTTCCGCCGCACACCTGGGCCAGATGCGGATAGGCCTCGAACGAGGGCCAGGCGAAGACGACGTCACCACCGCCCGTGCCGAGCGCGGAGTGCAGCAGGTGCAGGGCCACGCCCACGGATCCGGCGCCGAGCGTCAGATGTCCGGGCGGCACGTCGAACCGGCGCGCGAGAGCCTCGGTCAGCGCGATGGCGTATCGGTCGGGGTAGCGGTTGATGCGGGCCGCTTCGGCATGGAGGAGCTCCCGCACGGAGGGTAGCGGCGGATACGGGTTCTCATTGGCGAAGAGGCTGTACGGCGTCAGCGGTGTCATGGAATCCTACATGTCCTTCGGAGAAGTCACAGAGCAGTGCGACCACGGGATCCGGGAATTGCGCGATCGACCCGTGCGCCGCGAGCCTAGATTCCCGTGAATTTCCCCGCAAGGTCCCGCAGTGGTTCACCCGATTCCCCATTCTTTTCCCTTGGTTTCGTCGCTGCCTGCGCCTCTTCGATTCCCATGAGGTATCCGAGTTGCAGGCGGTGCTGGGCACCGTACTGGTCCTTGAGACGGGCGACATGGGACTGCAGTGAACGCAGGCTGAACCCGAGTCGCCGGGCTATCTCCCGGTCCGACTTGCCCTCCGTCAGCAGCTTGCAGATGGCGTCCCGCATCGCGGGCACGATGTCGGTTGCGGCCTCGGCGGCCCGCACCGGCAGGAACGGGTGGGGCTCGGCACGGTCCCACGCCCGCTCGAAGACGTCGGTCAGGAACCGCACGATGGCCGGCTCGGTGACTAAGACGGCCGTGGTGCGGTCCGCGTTCCCGGGGATGAACGCGAGCTTGCGGTCGACGATGATCACACGGTCGAAGAACTCGGCGAGGGTGCGGACTTGGACGCCGTAGCCGGTGACCGCCCGGACGTACTCCTTGGTCGGCTCGTCGAACCGCGTGCTGTGCTGATAGAGCGTGCGCATTGACACTCCGGCGGCGATCCGGTCGCGGACGCCGCTGAGTGCGTCCTGGAGCACCGCCTCGGGCCGCGGGCCCTCCGGCTGTGCCGTGAGGATCTCGGACATGGACCGGTCGACCGTGCGCTGGATCGTCGCCTGGATCTCGGGCATTCCCTGGATGTACGTGATGCCGGCGGGCGCTTCCGCGCAGCCGCAACCGGAGCAGTCCGCTTCCGCCTGATCCGCCTGAGTGGACACGGTGTCCGCGAGTTCATGCAAGGTGCGCGCGACGTGGTGCAGCGTACTCGCGTGATCGCTCGGTATGTTCATCTGATCCCTCGTTTCCCGGCAGTGCGCCGACCCGAAGTATTGATGATCTGTCGCGAGAACTCCAGGGGTGGCAGATTTCTTCGCAGAGCCGCAGCGAGGAGCCGGGGAGAGGAAGTCGGCTCCGGATGCGCGCCTCAAGGAAGCGGCGCGACACGGATTTGTGCATTCCGTTCTTGCGTCTGCGAACCATTGCCGAAGGCGGCGGGTGAATTCCTGTGCGCCGGTTTCCAGTGTGGACAAAAAAAGGGGAGTTCTGTGTCCAGGGGGATCTTCTTCGTGCAGCGTGTCACGGCGAGACCTGTGGCGGGCGGGCTCACGGCCCTGCTGCTCGGACTCGTACCGGCCGGGGCGGCGTCCGCGGTGGCGGGGGACATCGGCTGGAACGGTGTCCAGGCGTCCGACATCGGCTGGAACGGTGTCCAGGCGTCCGACATCGGCTGGAACGTGGGGGAGGGCCCGGGGCAGGACATCGGCTGGAACGGATCCGGCGCGTGACTCTCCCATCCACCCCCCGCCCCAACCGCCGCCTGCCGACCGGAGATCCCCGGGTGAACGAGAGACAACACGCCATCGGACTCGTCGGCGCGGGCCCGCGCGGCCTTTCCGTACTGGAACGGTTGTGCGCGCAGGAACGCAAGTCCCCCTCGTGCGACCGTCTGACGGTCCATGTCGTGGACCCCGCGCCGCCCGGAGCGGGCCGGGTCTGGCGCACGGCGCAGCCTCGTGAACTTCTGATGAACACTGTGGCCTGTCAGGTCAGCGTGTTCACCGACGCGAGCGTCAGCATCGAGGGACCGATCGAGGAGGGACCCAGCCTCTACGCGTGGGCTTGCGCCCTGGCGCACGAGACAGGAGCCGGCGGGGACGGCCTCGACGCGGACGACCTCGCCGAGGCCCGTGCGCTCGGCCCGGACTCGTACCCCTCTCGCGCCTTCTACGGCCGCTATCTGGAGTGGGTCTTCGACCGGCTCGTCAGCACCGTGCCCGGACACATCACCGTCCGCGTGCACCGGGCCCGCGCCGTCGACCTCGCCGATGAGGACGGTGCTCTGCAGCGCCTCGTCCTGTCCGACGGCACCGTACTGGCGGGCCTGGACGCCGTGGTGCTCGCCCAGGGCCACGTCGACGCCGAGCCCACCCGGAGCGAGACGGAGCTGGCCGCCCACGCGGCCCGCCACGGCCTGTGCTACCTCGCCCCCGCCAACCCGGCCGACGTGGACCTCGCGGACATCGCGCCCGGGGAACCCGTGGTGCTGCGCGGCCTCGGCCTCAACTTCTTCGACCACATGGCCCTGCTCACGCTCGGCCGCGGCGGACGGTTCGAACGCGGCGCCGACGGCCGCCCCGTCTACCGGCCCTCGGGCCGCGAGCCCCGCCTGTACGCGGGATCGCGGCGCGGAGTGCCGTACCACGCGCGCGGCGAGAACGAGAAGGGCGCCCACGGTCGCCACCACCCGCGACTGCTGACCGCCGCCAAGGCCGCCGAGCTGCGCTCGCGTACCGCCCGCGGTGAGTCAGCCGACTTCGACGCGGACGTGTGGCCGCTGATCGCCAAGGAGGTGGAGGCCGTCTACTACGCGGCGCTGCTCACCTCCCGCGGCCTTGACGACACCGCCTTCGCCGACCGCTATCTGGCCGCGGCGCCCGGCGCCGAGGAGCAGGCTCTGCTCGACGAGGCCGAGGTGGACGCGGTGGACCGCTGGGACTGGGAGCGCGTCGCCCGGCCCTACGGGCGGCGCGAGTTCACCGGTGCCGAGGACTTCCACAGCTGGCTTCTCGCGTATCTGCGCGCCGACGTGGCGCACGCTCGCGAGGGCAACGTCAGCGGACCGGTCAAGGCCGCCCTCGACGTCCTGCGCGACCTGCGCAACGAGATACGTCTCGTGGTCGACCACAGCGGCATCGACGGCGCTTCGTACCGCGACGCCCTGCACGGCTGGTACACCCCGCTCAATGCCTTCCTCTCCATCGGGCCTCCGGCCTCCCGGATCGAGGAACTCATCGCCCTGATCGAGGCCGGCGTCGTCACCTGCCTCGGCCCCGGCCTGCGCGTCACGGCGGAGGACGGCGCCTTCGTGGCGAGCAGCACCGCGCTGCCGGACGTACGGGTGCGGGCGCGGGCCCTCATCGAGGCCCGCCTGCCGGACCCCGACCTGCGCCGCACCACCGACCCGCTGCTCCGCCGGCTGCTCGAGACCGGGCAGTGCGCCCCCTACCGGATTCCCGGCAGGGACGGCGAGGCGTACGAGACCGGAGGCCTCGCCGTCACCGAGCGTCCCTACCGCCTCGTGGACGCCGCGGGCCGCGCCCACCCGCGGCGGTTCGCGTACGGCGTGCCGACGGAGTCGGTGCACTGGGTCACGGCCGCCGGCATCCGCCCGGGCGTCGGCTCGGTGACCCTGGAGGACGCGGACGCGATCGCCGCCGCGGTCGTCTCGGCGGATGCACCCCCCGCGCTGATCGGAGCGGACGCATGAGCGGTACGAAGCCCCCGTACGACGCTGCCGAACGCGCCTGCCTGGCTCCGGAACCGGACTCCGGCCTGCTCGCGCCGGTACGCGCCGACACCCTCGTGGAGGCTGCGACCTCGGATCAGGCCTGGCTGCGGGCCATGCTGGACGCCGAGGCCGCACTGGCCCGCGCCCAGGCCCGCCTCGGCACCGTGCCGCGGCGGGCCGCGGAGACGATCACGGACGTGGCCGGGACCTGCGCCCTCGACGTGCGCGCCCTCGCGGTCGCCGCGCGCGAGACCGCCAACCCGGTCGTCGGCCTGGTCGCCGCGTTCACGGCCGCCGTCGCGGAGCGGGACGCGGACGCCGCCGAGTACGTGCACCGCGGCTCCACCAGCCAGGACGTCCTGGACACCGGGTCCATGCTGGTCGCGGCCCGCGCCCTCGACCTCGTCCTGGCGGATCTGCATCGCGTCGCCGCCGCCCTCGGCGTGCTCGCCGCGCGCCACCGCGACACGCCCCAGGCGGGCCGCACCCTCGCGTTGCACGCGGTGCCGGTCACCTTCGGACTCAAGGCCGCAGGCTGGCGGCATCTCGTCCTCGACGCGATCGAGCGGCTCGCCCGCGTACGCCACGACGGCCTGCCCGTGTCGCTCGGCGGCGCGGCCGGCACCCTGGCCGGATACCTGCAGTACGCCGAACTCGCCACCCCCGAGGGCGAGGTGAGCGACGGCACCTACCTGGACCGGATCGTCGACGCGTACGCCGCCGAGACCGGCCTCGCCCGGCCCGTCCTGCCGTGGCATGCGCTGCGCACCCCGGTCGCCGACCTCGCCGCCGCCCTCGCGCACACCGCGGCCGCTCTCGGCAAGATCGCCATGGACGTGCAGGTGCTTGCCCGGACCGAGATCGGCGAGGTCACCGAGCCGGCCCCGGCCGGACGCGGGGTCTCGTCGGCGATGCCGCACAAGCGCAACCCGGTCCTCGCCACCCTCATCAGGTCGGCCGCTCTGCAGGTGCCGGTGCTCGCGGCCGGGCTCACCCAGTGCCTGACCACCGAGGACGAGCGTTCGGCGGGCGCCTGGCACGCCGAGTGGCCGCTGCTGCGCGACTGCCTGCGCCTGGCCGGCGGCGCTGCCCACACCACGGTCGAACTCGCCGAGGGGCTCACCGTGAACCCGGCCCGGATGCGGGCCAACCTCGACCTGACCGGAAGCCGGATCGTCTCGGAGCGTCTCGCCGCCGTCCTCGCACCCCGCCTCGGCAAGGCCGCCGCGAAGCAGCTGCTCACCGACGCCTCCACGGCCGCCGACCGCGAGGGGCGTCCCCTGGGCGACGTCCTCGCGCGGCTGCCCGAGCTGCACGGCGTGTGCACCCCCGAGGAGGTGGCCGTTCTGCTCGACCCGACCCGGTACACGGGAGCGGCGGGAACCCTGGTCGACCGTGCCCTGAAGAGAAGGGGAACCCCCTGACGTGATCCCGACCGAGCTCACCGAGCTCACCGCGCCCCCCGAGGGCCCGGCGGAGCCCGAATGTGCCGAACGAGCCCCGGACGTCCCGGAGTTCCCTGAACTCCCCGCCGCGCAGCAGCCCGACTGGCCCGACCCCGGGGCCCTCGCCGCGGCTGTCGCCGAACTGGACCGCGCCCCCGGCCTTGTCCACCCCGCGGAATGCGACGCCCTGCGCGCGCGGCTGGCCGCCGTCGCCCGCGGCGAGGCGCTGCTGCTGCAGGGCGGCGACTGTGCCGAGACCTTCGAGGCGGCCCAGCCGGACCGGATCGACGCCACCTTCCGCACGCTCGGCCAGATGGCGGCGATCGTCTCCGAAGCGTCCGCGCTGCCCGTCGTCACCGTCGGCCGTATCGCGGGCCAGTACGCCAAGCCGCGCTCGAAGCCGCAGGAGACCCGGGGCGAGGTGACCCTGCCCGTCTACCGCGGCGACCTGGTCAACGGCCACGCGTTCAACGCCGAGTCCCGCACCCCCGACCCGTCCCGCCTGGTCCGTGCCCATCGCGTCTCGGCCGCCACCCTGGAGGTGCTGCGCACGCTCGCGGCCCGGCAGAACACCGAGTTCTGGACCAGCCACGAGGCGCTCGTCCTCGACTACGAGCACCCCCTGACGCGTATCACGCCCGAGGGCCCGTACGCCCTGTCCGGGCACCTGCTGTGGGTCGGCGAACGCACCCGTGCACGCGACGGCGCCCATATCGACTTCGCCACCCGCATCCGCAACCCGATCGCGGTCAAACTCGGGCCCACGGCCACCCCGGACGAGGCGGCCGCCCTCGTGGACCGGCTCGACCCGGAGCGTGAACCCGGTCGCCTCACCCTCGTGACCCGCATGGGCGCCGACGCCGTGCGCGACGTCCTGCCCGGAGTCGTGCGGAGGTTGACGGCGGAGGGTGCCCGTGTCGCCTGGATCTGCGATCCCATGCACGGCAACACCGTCACCGCACCCGACGGATGCAAGACCCGTAGACTCGCGGACATCCTCGACGAGATCCGGGGCTGGTTCGAGGTGCACCTGGAGTACGGCACCCATCCGGGAGGAGTCCACGTCGAGTTGACGGGTGAACACGTCACCGAGTGCCTGGGCGGCACGTACGAGGTCACCACCGTCGACCTGTCCGCCCGCTACGAGACGGCCTGCGACCCGAGGCTGAACCGAGGACAGTCCCTCGACCTGGCGTGGGAGCTGTCCGACCTGTACGCCAAGTACCAGCTCAGCAGGAGGTAAGCAGTGGAGACCCTTGCAACCGTGCAGCGGTTCTGCGCGATGCACGAACGCCAGGATCCGTCCGACCCCCTGGTCATCCCCAACGTCTGGGACGCGGTCAGCGCCCGCGCCTTCGCGGACGCCGGTTTCCCCGTCCTGGCCACGTCCAGTGCGGCCGTCGCCGCGACCCTCGGCTACCGGGACGGAGGCCACACCCCGCCCGCCGAGATGTTCGCCGCGATCGCCCGCATCGTGAGGTCCGTGTCCGTACCGGTGACCGCGGATGTCGAACACGGCTACGGCCTGCACCCTCAGGAACTCGTCGACCGCCTTCTCGACACCGGAGCCGTCGGCTGCAACCTGGAGGACTCGGACCCTCTGACCGGCAGCCTCAAGGACGCCGCACAGCACGCCGACTGGCTGGCCGAGGTCAGCGTGGCGGCGGGCGAGCACCTGGTGCTCAACGCCCGCGTGGACACGTACCTGTTCGGCGAGCGCTCGGTGGAGACCACGGTCAAGCGTGCCGTGCTCTACGCCCGCGCCGGCGCCGACGTCATCTACCCGATCCTGGCCCCGCCGGAGCTCCTGCCGGACATCGCGACCACGGTCGACCGCCCCATCAACGCCCTCTGCCTCCCGAACGGCCCCACCCCGTCGGAGCTGGGCACCCTGGGCGCGGCCCGGGTGACGTACGGCCACACCCTGCACGCCCGGACCACGGAGGCGGTCCAGGCGATGGCGGCGGAACTGCACTGATGCACCCGCGGTGAAGGGGCCGGGAATTTCGTGGATTCACGGCCCCCTTGCGCGCCGGCGAGGCCGGTGACCGGGCGGGTGACCTGCGCGCATCGGCGGCACCGATGGGGCATCGGCAGGACGCCCCACTGGTGCGTGGACCAGTGCCTTCGGCCGCTCGTAGCGTCGGGGACATGACCTCCGGGAACAAGGGCACGGCCCAGCTGACAAGCGCGATGGTGCTCTCCGGCGCCCTAGGCGTCTTCGTCGTCGAGTCGGGCGCCTCGACCTTCAGCGTCTTCTTCCGCGTCCTGTTCAGCGCCCTGGCGCTGGGCCCTTACGTCGCCGCCCGCGGCTGGCCGCGCGGCCACGGCTTCACCCTCGCGCACCTTCGGACTGGCCGTGCGCGGCGGGGTGCTCACCGTCTTCAACTGGGTCTTCCTCTTCCAGTCGTACGAGAACACGTCGATCTCGGTCGCCACGGTCGTTCCTCTGTACGGCCTGTCCACGCTGGTCACCAAGCGGATCACCGGCGTACGCCCGTACCTCATCGCCCTCGTCCAGGCACTCGGCGTCCCGCTGATCGTGACGGCCGGCCTCGAGGTCACCCTTGCTCGCAAACCAGTCGCCGTGCCTGCTCCACGAACAGCCGGGCATGCGCCGGCAGCCGCTTCCCGGACCGCCACGCCAGCTGCGTCCGAAGCGCGAACGGGGGCTTCCAGAAGAGCCGTACGAGAGAACTCTCCGCGAGTTCGGTGGCGACCGTCACCTCGGGCAACAACGCGATCCCGAGGCCGGCAGCCGCCGCGCGTTTGGCCGCCTCGGTCGTGCCGAACTCCATGAACTCCACCGGCTCCAGCGCCGACAGCTGCCGTTCGAACAGGTCCCGGTAGGCGCAGCCCGGCTCGGTGGCCAGCAAGAGCTGCACGGTCAGCTCGGCCGTCGCGACAGGCTCCCCGGCCGGCGGGGTCCGGGCGCCGCGACCAGCGCCAGCGAATCCATCGCTAGGCCCCGCTTGCGGCCCGGCACCTTCTTCGCGGCATTCTGGCCGGTCGTGGCCGCGGGACCCCTGCAGCCGCGTGGACACTCTGCGCGTCCGGCACCAGCAGGGTCGGGTCCTCTGATCGCCGGGCCCGCTCCCGCACCTGACAGAGCAACAGCTCATGGATGACCTGGTCGATGCCGTCGTCACCCCATCTGGCGAAGTAGCAGTACGTCGCGCTCTTCGGCGGCAGGTAATGCCACTGGCAGCCGGTCCGGCTCTGGTAGAAGATCGCGTTGACGGTCTCCCGCATCGCATGGGCGCCCTGGTGACCGCTGACGGAGGGGTGCCGCTCTTTCCACGCGGTGATCACCGGCTTGATCAGGCCCCACCGGGCGTCGGACAAGTCGCCGGGGTACGGCTTGCGCTCGCTCACCCCACCACCCCAACACGCCCAAGCCCGGCCCCGGGCGTGTGGCCCTACCAGTCCCCTCGGGTCTGTCGTCCGAAGAGGACGCCGGCCGGTTCGGGTGGTGAGGGAGTGCCCGGTTTGAGGGGCCAGGCGAGGAGCATGCCCGCGACGAAGCCGACCACGTGGGCCGCGTAGGCCACCGTTCCGGCGCCGGTGACGCCCGCGCCGGCGGAGTAGAGCGCCTGCAGCACGAACCACAGGCCCAGCACGATCCAGGCCGGCAGGCGCAGCGGCAGGAAGATCAGGAAGGGGACGAGGACCCAGACCCGGGCCCTCGGGTAGAGGACCAGGTAGGCGCCGAGGACGCCGGCGATGGCGCCCGAGGCGCCGATCAGGGGAGTAGTGGCGTAGGAGTTCGTGAGGGCGAATCCGTAGGCGGCCGCGTAGCCGCAGACCAGGTAGAACAGCAGGTACCGCAGACGGCCCATGCGATTCTCGATTGTGTTGCCGAAGACCCACAGGATGGGCATTACCGCAGGTCAGGCGCGTGCTGGGTGAGCCCAGGTCAGCAAGTGGCCAGCAAGCGGCGAGCGGGAGGCCCCGCCTTGCCCACAGGCTGCTGCGCACCCGGCTCTTCGGCAGCTTCATCAGTGAGTACCAATACGCCGTGTGGCCTGCGGCGAGGACTTTTCGAGCGGCACGGGAATCCGCTGACCGAGCCGGAGTGCGTTCAGCAGGTAAGTCCCGCCGCGGAGCGTGCCGCATGCAGCGGGTCGGTCGAGTCTCGAGTGCCCCACGAGCCCTCGGCCATGCGGGCGCCGCCTAGGGCAGGGCACTGGAACCGGCCGTCGATGACGACTGTGCGACGCGCGATGCGCCAGGCACCGTCGCGCCGTGTGAACTGGTCCACGTAACGCCCCCATGCCTGGCGGCTGAGCGCGTCACCGGCGTCGATCGTGCGATGCGGGTCCTTCGTGGTGAGGCGCGCGCTGACGAAGTACGTCTCAACGAGGGCGTTCTCCGGACCGATCGGCTCGATCAGGCAGTTGCCCAGGAAGTGCACGGAGTTGTCGACACCATCGAAGCGGTCGGCCAGCCAGGAGATCAGGCCGTCGATACCGCCGCTGAAGGAGCCGTGCTCGTCGTGGGCATCGGGGTGGTAGGCGGATCTGACCAGTTCCCAGTCGCCGCGGTCCACCCCGCGGGCGTAGCGTGCCAGCGCATCCTGGATTTCCTGCCGGTCGACCAGGCCCTGCAGTGCCTTCGCTGTCGACGTCATGCCGAGCGCTCCCTCCGGCTCTCGTCCGTATGCCGCACCTTTCGCATAAGATATATCATGCTTAATGGATTGCTCGGGTCGTGCGCCCGCTCCGCAGGCGCGCCCAGTTGGAGGTCTGCTGTGACAATCCCCGGTACGACAGGAACACCCCTTGCAGGGCTGCGCGTTGTGGAGTGCGCGAGCTTCGTCGCGGGCCCCTCGGGCTGCATGACGCTGGGCCAGCTCGGCGCCGACGTCATCCGAGTCGACCCCGTGGGTGGCGGGCCCGATCACCAGCGCTGGCCGGTGTCCGACCGCACGGGAGAGAGCCTGTACTGGACGGCGCTGAACAAAGGCAAACGCTCGGTAGCCGTCGACCTGCGCAGTCCGGAGGGGCGTGAGTTGGTCATTGCGCTCGCTACAGCCCCCGGAAGGGACAACGGACTCGTCGTCGACAACAACGCCGGCCGGCCCTGGCTGTCGTACGACGTCCTGACCGAGCGGCGCCCAGACGTGATCCACGTGCACATCCAGGGATACGCCGACGGCCGCCCGGCGGTGGACTACACCGTCAATCCCGAGGTCGGCGTGCCCCACCTCACCGGTCCCGCCGGGTCCGGGGACCCGGTCAACCACGTCCTGCCCGCCTGGGACCTCCTCACCGGCATGACGGCCGTCACGGGCCTGCTTGCCGCGCTGCACAGAAGGGGGCTCAGCGGAGAGGGCACCTTCTTGCAACTAGCCCTGCACGACGTGGCCTTGGCCGGGATAGCCAGCATGGGCTGGCTCGCCGAGGCCGAGGAGCAAGGGGATCGGGCGCGCCACGGCAACCACCTGTACGGCAGTTTCGGCGTCGACTTCGCCACGGGAGACGGGCGGCGCGTGATGGTAGTGGCTCTCACCCCCCGTCAGTGGGCGGCGCTGCGCACCGTGACTGGCACCGAGAAGGTGTTCGCCGCTCTGGAGGACGCCCTGGGTGTCGACTTGGACGAGGAGTCCGAGCGATTCCGCCTGCGGGAGACGATCGCCGCGGTGCTGCGCCCCTGGTTCGAGGCCCGTGAGCTGGAGCAGGTGACGCGGGAGTTGGACGCGGCCCACGTCCTGTGGAGCGCGTACCGGACCATGGCGGAGGTGGCCGCAGAGATCCGCGCGGGCGGCGGGTCCGGGGTGATCGGACAGGTGGAGCAACCCGGTATCGGGGAGGTGCTGACCGCGCGCTTGCCCTTGCGCCGGGGCGAGGAGTACGGGCCGGTGGCTGCGGCGCCGAGACTCGGCGAGCACACGGAGCAGGTGCTCAGCGAGGTGCTCGGCCTGGGAGGGGCGGAGCTGGGCGCACTTGTCGACCGGGGCGTCATTGCCCCGTTCTGAAAACGGATGGGTCCCGGCACGGTGGAACGTGCCGGGACCATGCGCATTTTCAGGCGGAGGCGAGAATGCGACGGGCCCGCTCGAGGACAGGCTTGTCGACCATCTTCCCGTCCACTACGGACACTCCGTCCTGCGCCGTGGTGACCTCCCGGGCCCAGCGCAGCTCCTCCTCGGTGGGGGCGAAAGCCTTCTCGGCCTGCATCACTTGGGCCGGGTGGATGCACAGCTTCCCGGTGAAGCCGAGGCGGCGGGCGTGGTCCAGATCGGCGGTGAGGGCGGTCTCGTCCCGAACGGCGGTGGTGACCCCGTCCACGGGCGGCGCCAGCTGTGCTGCGGCCGAGGCGCACACCAGCCGACTGCGGGCGTAGCCCAGCGCCACCTGGTCGTCGGGGGAGACGCCCAGCTCACCGGCGAGGTCGACGTTCCCCAGCGCAGCACGTACGACGCCGGGCGAGGAGCACACCTCGAAGACCCGCTCGACGCCGAGCGCCGTCTCGATGAGGGCGACGACGACACCGGAGGGGCCGAGGCGGTCGGCGAGTTCCGCGAGGGCAGTGGGGCACTCCGCCTTGGGCACAACGACTGGCGCCCCACACTGGGCGGCCATCGCCACGTCCTTCTCGTACCAGGGCGTTCCAAGGCTGTTGACCCGGACCAGGGCGTGCCCGTCCGACGACAGCCAGGCTGCTGCATGTCGACGGGCCTCCTCCTTGTGCTCCGGGGCTACCGCGTCCTCCAGGTCGAGGATGACGGCCGCGGCTCCGCTCCCGGCCGCCTTGGCGAAGCGGTCGGGACGATCGGCCGGTACGAACAGCAGGGTGCGGGCCCGGGTGAGGGTGCCGATCATGCGAAGGTCACCTCACCGGTGCTGTGTCGGTCCGCGCGGCCGGTCAAGACGCGCAGGGCGGCGCGGTCGCCGTCCGGTGTCCCATGGGCGAGCAGTGGCTCGTACGCGTAGACCGGACTGCGAAGTCGGAAGGAGAAGTTCCGGACGGGGCGAGGCTCGTTCCGGCGGGCGAGCTCCAGCATCAGCAGGGCCAGCAACGGACCGTGCACGACCAGTCCGGCGTGGCCCTCGGCCTCCCGGGCGTACGGGGCGTCGTAGTGGATGCGGTGGGCGTTGGCGGTGAGCGCGCTGAACCGGAACAGCAGCACCGGGTCAGGAGTCAGCGGAAGCTGCCAGCGCTCCTTGGACTCGGGCTCCTGCGACGCTGTGACTACGGCCGGTGCGGATGAGGTAGAGCCGGAGCGGTACACGATGTCCTGCTCCTCGACGGCGCAGACCTCGCTCTCCTGCGCGTACTCGTACCGGACGGTGGTGAACAACAGGGGGCCGGAGGAGCCCTGCTTGACCGTCACCGAACGAAGGCTGCTGATCCGCCTGGTGCGGACGCCCGTCAGCAGGGGGCGGCGGGCCTCGTACCGACCGCCGGCGAACATGCGCTGGCGGCCGGGGATCGGAGGCAGGAAGTGACCGTGCAGCGGATGCCCGTCCGGACCGAGGTCCTGTTGCGGAACCCACTCCAGGAAGTGCAGCCAGTGCCACAACGGCGGCAGCGGCTCTCCAGCGGCCGGCCCGTCCTCAGGCCGGCCGAGCAGCGCGGCCAGGGCGGCTGCCGGGCCGGGCGACAGGTCGTCCTCGCGCACCAGCGCGGCCGGGGCCCAGGATTCGACGTGGGCGGTGAGTTCGTCCGCGGTCAGCGGCATTCTTGTCTCCATCCGGTCCATGGGACCCGAGGTCGTCCGGGGCTACCGGCGCGAACGGGAAGGGGGGCAGCGCACGCAACACGGCACGTACGTCCGCGGCCGTCTCCAGATTGAGCAGTGTCTCGACCGCGTGGTCCGTGTCCGCCTCGCTGAGCACTCCCGAGGCGTTGTGCCGGGACTTGTCGATCAGGTCATCCGTCGTCGCGTACGGAGAGGGGCTGCCCTTGGGGAAGCTGCGCTCGGCGGTGTGCGTCGTACCGCGGGCGGTGACCTCGACGCGGGTGGGTCGGGCCGCGGGGTCGGCCTCCAGCGCGGTCACGTAGTCGGGGTGCGGCTCATAGGTGACCTTGTCCATCAGGGTGCGAACGGAGGAGCCGAAGACCGGGTCCTGCCAGCCGCGGCCGGGGGAGATGCGGTGGGCGCCGACGGCGATGCCGTGCGCGATACTGAACTGCGCGTCGTGCACGTGCTCCACCTCACGGCTGAGCCACACCGGCTCCATGACCCAGCCCTCGCCCCGGACGCGGATGGACTCGATCTCCTGCGGCCTGATGTCGTGCGTTTCGACGATCCCGATCAGAGCGTCCAGCGGGGCGTGCAGGATGCGGCAGTGCGGGTACGGCTTGTAGTTGTGCTGGGAGGGAAGTCCCAGCGGGTGCCGAGGCCGTCGGTCAGATTCTCGGGGACCCAGCGGCCGGTGCCGATGAAGTGCAGGTAGCCGACCTCGGCGTCGTCCAGCACCTGAAGGTCGCCGCGGTGGCCCAGCTCCGCCATCCAGCTCGCGGTCAGTGCGATCTGCACCAGGGGCCCGGCCTGGAGGTGATATGTGGCGGTGGAGCTGGGAGCGTGCGCGATCCACGCGCGGTGGGTGTTGACAGGGGGAGAAGGTGGCGGCGATGCCGAGGCCGTGCGCGAGGGTCGGGGCGGACAGCCCGCGGAGCCTGCCGATCGCGCCGCGCTCCTCGGCAACGGTCAGAGCTCCTGGGATCACGTACGGCGCCACATGGCCAGGTGGGAGCGCGGCGTCGAAGTCGAGGGCGTTGATCAGCTCGCCGTTGGCGAACCCCGCACCGAACACCGGACTGCGCTTGTCCGAGCCGAGGACGGTGGCAGACTCGTCCGTTCCGCCCTGCAGACCGGCGTACTCGATGCCGATGCGGCCGCGGGGTTCGTCGACAGCGGCGAGGGCGCAGCCGATCGAGTCGAGGAGTACCCGCTTACTGTCGTCCGCCACCTCGTCCGGCAGATTCTCGTAGGAGGTGGCAGCGGTGAAGTCGGCGAGGTGTTGGGTGAGGGTGGCGGCCATGGAAGAAGTGCTTTCCGAGGAGTGGTGTTCCGGTGGCGTGTCAGCCCTTGCGGGTTTTGACTTCTTCGGTGAGGGCGGGGACGACGTCGAAGAGATCGCCGACGACGCCGTAGTCGACGAGTTCGAAGATGGGTGCTTCTTCGTCCTTGTTGATGGCGACGATGGTCTTGGCGGTTTGCATGCCGGCGCGGTGCTGGATGGCGCCGGAGATGCCGGCGGCGATGTACAACTGGGGGGAGACCTGCTTGCCCGTCTGGCCGACCTGGTTGGTGTGCGGGTACCAACCCGCATCCACCGCGGCACGCGACGCGCCGACGGCCGCGCCGAGGGAGTCGGCGAGGGCCTCGATGAGCGAGAAGTTGTCGGCACCGCTGACACCACGGCCACCGGAGACCACGATCGCCGCCTCCGTCAGCTCCGGACGCCCCGAGGACTCACGCGGGTTGCGGGCGGTCACCTTGGTGCCGGTCGCAGCCTCAGAGAAGGTCACGGCCAGTTCGTCGACCGCTCCGGCGGCCGGGGCGGTCTCCGGGGTGGCCGAGTTCGGCTTCACGGTGATGACCGGAGTGCCCCTGGAGACACGGGACTTGGTGGTGAACGCGGCCGCGAACACGGACTGCGTCGCGACGGGGCCGTCGTCGCTGTTCTCCAGGTCGACGGCGTCGGTGATGATGCCCGAGCCGATCCGCACCGCAAGGCGGGCGGCGATCTCCTTGCCCTCCGCAGAAGACGGCACCAGCACCGCCGCCGGAGAGACCGCGTCGTAGGCGGCCTGAAGAGCGTCGACCTTCGGCACGACCAGGTAGTCGGCGAACTCCGCCGCCTCGTGGGTCAGGACCTTGACCGCGCCGTACTCGGCCAGGGTCTTCGCGGCGGCAGCACCACCCGGGCCCAGGTGCACGGCGACAGGGTCACCGATACGGCGGGCGAGGGTCAGCAGCTCGAGGGTCGGCTTGCGGACGGCACCACCCACGTGGTCGACATAGACAAGAACTTCAGTCATAGGAAATCACTCCTGGTTCGAAGAAGACCGGGCAGGCAACTCAGGCTCAGATAAACTTCTGACCGGCCAGGAACTCGGCGAGCTGCTTGGCGCCCGCACCCTCATCGGTCACGATCGTGCCCTGCACACGGGCCGGACGCGGCGCCGCGTCCTCAACCTTGGTCCAGGCGCCCCCGAGGCCGACCCCGGCCGCCTCGATGCCCAAGTCGTCCAGGTCCAGGGACTCCACCGGCTTCTTCTTCGCGGCCATGATGCCCTTGAAGGACGGGTAGCGGGCCTCACCAGACTGGTCGGTGACCGACACCAGCGCCGGCAGGGCGGCCTCGAGCTCCTCGGAAGCGACGTCGCCGTCACGGCGGCCGGTGACCTTGCCGTCGGCCACGTTGACCTCGGACAAGTAGGTGACCTGCGGCACGCCGAGGCGCTCGGCCAGCATCGCCGGCAGCACGCCCATGGTGCCGTCGGTGGAGGCCATGCCGGTGACGACCAGGTCGTAACCGGTCTTCTCAATGGCCTTTGCCAGGATCAGCGAGGTACCCATTGCGTCCGAACCGTGGATATCGTCGTCCTCGACGTGCACACCCCGGTCCGCGCCCATCGACAGGGCCTTGCGGACGGCTTCCCTGGCATCCTCCGGACCGACGGTCACGACGGTGACCTCGGCGTCGTTCGCGTCCTTTGCGATCTGCAGGGCCTGCTCCACCGCGTACTCGTCCAGCTCCGACAGCAGGCCGTCCACGGCATCCCGGTCAGTGGTCAGGTCATCGGCGAAGTGGCGGTCGCCGGTGGCATCGGGTACGTACTTCACAGCGACAACGATTCTCAAAGCAGGGCCCTTTCATGCTCGGGGCCGTCGGCCCCACGCGGACGTACGGAAGGGAAGAGCGGTTCGTCAGAGGGTGGTGGCGGTGCCGCCGTCGACCGGCAGCACGGCCCCGGTGATGTACGAGCCGGCGGGTGAGGCAAGGAAGATGGCGGTGCCGGCCATGTCGATGCCGTTCGCGAAGCGCTTCAGCGGGACCGGCGCGAGCATGGTCTCCTCACCGTGCTGCTCCAGCGTCCCCTTGAGCATCTTGCTGTTGAACATGCCGGGCGCGATCACGTTGACAGTGATGGAGAACGGAGCCAGTTGGTCCGCAAGATGCTTGCTGAGCTGGTGGACCGCGGCCTTCGAGGAGGAATACGCGTACGTCTCGTGGGACGGGATGTGGAGGCCGTCGATCGAGCCGACGGTGATCACCCGGGCGGGGGACTCGGGGGCCGCGGCAGCCTTCAGCAGCGGCAGCAGCGACTGCACGAGGAAGAAGGGGCCCTTCACGTTCAGGTTGAAGACCTTGTCCCAGCCGGACTCCGGATACTCCTCGAGCCTTTCTGCCCAGATGGCGCCGGCGTTGTTCACCAGCACGTCCAGGCGGGCCTCACGCTCGGCGATGTGCGCGGCGAGGGAGCGGCACTCCTCGGCGCTGCCCAGGTTCGCCGCCAGCGCGTGGCACTCGCCGTACCGCGACAGCTCCTTGGCCGCGGCGGCGCAGGCATCCGCGCTCCGCGAGCAGATGTAGACGCGGGCTCCCGCGCGGACGAAGCCCTCGGCGATGGCGAGGCCGATACCGCGGCTGCCGCCGGTGACCAGGACGGTCTTTCCCGCGACGGAGAAGAACTCGCAGAGGGCAGAGTCGGTGGTGGTCATGCGGTGGCCTTTCTCAGGACGCAGAATCCGTGAACCCATAAGCTTCATGCACCATACAAAATATATTCTCTGCCTACAATGGTCCTCCGACGACGGACTCGCACCACGGAGGCGCATCCATGCCCGCATCGGGGAAGGACCTGGTGGACCTGCTCGACCTCGACGAGGTCGGAACCGAAAGCTTCCTGGGGCAAGCGGCCCGCCGCAGCAGGATGGCCCGCACCTACGGCGGGCAACTGCTGGCCCAGGCCCTGATGGCCGCGTACCGCACGGTCCCGTCCGGTCGCCCGGTCCACAACCTGCATGCGTCCTTCCTGCGGGGTGGCGATGCGAAGGAGTCCGTGCGCTACGACGTGACCCGAGTGCGGGACGGACGGTCCTTTACCTCGCGAAGGGTCTGCGGCCACCAGCACGGGCGCCAGATCTTCGAGCTCACCGCCTCCTTCCACCGCGAGGAGGCAGGCTATGAGCATCAGGTGCCGATGCCGCGCGTGCCCGTGCCAAGGGACGCGGTCCCGCTGGTTGAAGCGCTCGAGCGGGCGGACCGCGACACCCAGACGTTCTGGCGCGAGGAGTGGAAGGCCCTCGATCTGCGCGTCATCGAGGAGTGCGATGCCGCCGTACGGTCAGTGCAAGGCGGGGCGGTGGCGGGCGGTGCGCCTGCGCAGTCGGCGACGGAACGCCTGTGGTTCCGTGTGCACGACAGCCTCGACAGCCAGGAGATTGCCCTGCACTCCTGCCTCTTGGCCTACATCAGCGACCTGACCCTGCTGTCCACGGCGCTGCGGCCGCACGGTTACCCGTTCCTGGCGCCGGGGGTGCAGCGGGCGACCGTCAACCATGCCATGTGGTTCCACCAGATCGTCCCCGTCGACCAGTGGCTGCTGTACGACAAGTCCTCCGCCTGGGCCGGCGGCAGCCGCGGGCTGGCCACCGCCCATGTGTACAGCCCCACCCGGGGGATGGCCGCCACGGTCGTCCAGGAAGGCCTGATCCGCCCACACGGGAAGCACTCTGCCCACCCAGTTCCCGTGCGCTCGCTGCATACGTCCTGAACGCAGCGAGCATTGCGCATTTCATATCATGTGAACTTCTAGGTACCCTGCGCCCGGCCGAGACCGAAGCCTTTCGGCCGCCCCCGAAGAGCCGCTCCAGCTGCCACCGCCGAATCGAGGCAGAGTGAACATCCAAGTGGACGCTCCGCACACGCCTGTGCCGGCCGTCTCGGACCGCAAGCCGCGGGTCAAAGCTCTGGCCGCTGCCATCTCCGCGTCGGCCATCGAGTACTACGACTTCATGATCTACGGTACGGCCGCTGCGCTGATCTTCCACAGCCAGTTCTTCCCTGAAGTGAGCCCGACGGCCGGGGTCCTGGCCTCATTCGCGACCTTCGCCGTGGGCTTCGCTGCCCGGCCGCTCGGCGCCGCGGTGTTCGGGCGCATCGGCGACCGGCACGGACGCAAGCCCGCTCTGGTGAGTGCCATGGTGCTGATGGCCATGGCCTCCACGCTCATCGGCCTGCTGCCCAACTTCGCCGTGGCCGGGATCATGGCGCCGCTTCTGCTCGTCGTACTCCGCATCGCGCAAGGGATGGCGATCGGTGGACAGTGGGGCGGCGCAGCCCTGCTGGCCCTCGAACACGCGCCCCCGAACCGGCGCGGCCTGTATGGTGCCATTCCCCAACTGGGCGTGCCGTTCGGCATGATCACCGGCAATCTCATCTTCATCCTCGTCGGCCACCTGGTGGGCCCGGAGGCATTCGACAGTTGGGGCTGGAGAATTCCGTTCCTGCTCAGCATCGTGATGCTGCCGCTCGCCTACGCCATCCACCGCAACATCGAGGACAGCCCCGAGTTCCGCCGCGCAGAGCAGGAGCGCCAAAACCGCGCGCGGGCCGCGCCGAAGTCTCCACTCCTCGAGGTGCTTCGCCGACCGAAGGCCGTGCTTCTGGCCGCCGGCACGTTCGCCCCGGCCACCATCAGCTTCTACATCATCACCACCGGCATGCTCGACTACGGCGTGCACGAGCTCGGCATGGGCAAGAACGCCATGCTCACCGCAGTCCTGATCGCCATGTCCGGGTGGACAGCGGGCACGATCGGCTGTGCCGCACTGTCCGACACAGTGGGACGCCGCCCCGTGTTTGCGGCCGGGGCCGCCGTCGCGGGCGCATGGTCGTTCGTGGTGTTCCCACTGGCGGACACTCGGGAGCTGCCGCTGCTGACCCTCGGCCTCTTCGTCGGGCTCGCCGCGGTCGGGGCGATGCAGGGGCCGGCGATCGCGATGTTCGCCGAAATGTTCCCTCCCCGGATGCGCTACACCGGCGCTTCCCTCGGCCATCAGCTGGCGAACGTCGTCGGCGGCGGCTGGGCGCCGCTCATCATGGTCGCTCTCCTCAATGTGGGGGGCGGAACCATCCTGGTGTCGGTATATGTTTCCGCAGCCGCAGTGCTGGGCCTGATTCCGCTGGCATTGCTGGGCCGCACGAAGGGGTCTTCATGACCGTCCGTGCACCTAAGCGCTACACCGGCAAGGTCGCCGTCGTCACCGGGCAGCCTCCGGCATCGGGCGAGCGATCGTCGAGGGCCTCCTCGCCGAGGGTGCCATGGTCGTCGCCGACGATGTGAGCGCCGGGCCACTCACGGAGTTGCAAGGGGGCCGGGCGGTGACCATTGCCGCCGATGTCCGGGAGCCCGGTGCCGCACAGCAACTGGTCGACGCTGCCCGAGACTTCGGGGACAGCCGCATCGACGCCCTGTTCAACAACGCGGGCGTCAGCCGCGCCCGTCCCGCCGCGGAGGTCGACGACGCGACCTGGTCGCACGTCATGGGCGTCAACAACGACGCCGCATTCCACGTCGCCACCGCCGTCGGCCGTGTCATGATCGAACAAGGGCATGGCGCGGTACTCAACACGGCGTCCGTCGCCGGCACCCATGGCCTGCCCGGGAATGTGCCGTACGTCGTCTCCGAGCACGCCGTCGTCGCCCTGACCCGTGCGCTCGCCGTCGAATGGGGCGTGCACGGTATTCGGGTCAACGCCCTGTGCCCCGGCCTGACCGCGACGGGGATGACCACCCGGGTGCGCGGTGGACAGCGGGTACCGGGAGGCGCGCGAGGCCGTCGTCCCGCTGCGTCGGGCGGGCACCCCAGAGGAGCAGGCCGCCGTCGCCCTGTTCCTCAACTCGGAGGAAGCGTCGTACGTCTCGCGCCTGATTGCCGAGGTCGACGGCGGTACGCACGCGCTGTACGCCGGGTACGCGGTGAACCGGCCCGAATAAGGCCAGGCGGAGGGGCGGCGCTCCGACTGCCCCCTCCTCGCGCCTCAGTGTCAGCTCGCCTGCTCCTCCGCCCACATACCGCGCTCCTTCAGGGTCTCGATCAGCCGGGTGGCCCCGCCCTGGATGTGCTTCTCGAAGACTGAACGGGCTTTGCGCGCATCGCCTTTCTTCAGCGCGTCGAGCAGCAGCGGATGCTCCGTACGGGAGTTGTCGACCTGTCCCTCGATGGTCACGTAGAACTGGTTGGGCAGCTGTTTGACCACCGTGCCCAGCAGCAGGGCAAGCCGCCGGGAGCCGGCGGCCAGGTTGACCTCCCGGTGGAAGAGGTGGCCCAGCTCGGCGAGGGCATACGTGTCACCCGATTCGGCGGCGCGCTCATAATCCTCGATGTTGGCCTCCAGCCGCGCGATGGCGGCGGGGGTGATCTGCTTGGCGGCGCGGGCCGCGAGTTCGCCCCCGAGGCGGGCCTGCGCCCAGAAGATGTCCTCGATGTCGCCGGGGGTGAACGGTGCGACCACGAAGCCGCGCCGCGGCACGAGCTGCACGAAGCCCTCGCTCTGCAGAAGCAGCAGTCCTTCGCGGACAGGGGTGTTGCTGACCCCTACCGCCTCGGCGATGGGTTCCATCCGGAGGAACTCGCCGGCACTGACCTCTCCCGTGATGACCAACTCGCGTACGTAGGCGGCCACTTCTTCAGGAAGCTGCTTGCGCTTGTCCCCAGGGGTCTTCCTGGGGACTGTTGGGCTGCTCTTCACTGTCTCCTCCCGTTCCGTGTTCGTCGGCGTCGCTTCCGTCGATGGTGGCAGTCACCGACGTCTTCGCGGAAACATCCGCAAACGTTATATAGAAAATAAAGTACTATAGCTTGCTCCGTGTGGTCACAGCAACGGAGGTTGGTTCCATCATGGCCCGCCGGGGCGGGCAGGGCCCGGAACCCGGGCGTTGCGCACGCCGCCGGTTCCGGGCCCTGCGCGCAGCGGGACCGCTTTCCTGGTGTCAGCTCTCGCTCTTGTGGTCTTCCAGCAGGCGACGGCCGATGATCATGCGCTGGATGTCCGCGGTGCCCTCGCCGATGAGCAGCATCGGTGCCTCGCGGTAAAGCCGCTCGATCTCGTACTCCTTGGAGTAGCCGTACCCGCCGTGGATACGGAAGGAGTCTTCGACGACCTGGGCGCAGTACTCGGAGGCGAGGTACTTGGCCATGCCGGCCTCGAGGTCGTTGCGGGCGCCCGAATCCTTTTTGCGGGCGGCACGGACCATCATCTGGTGGCCTGCCTCGGTCTTGGTGGCCATCTCCGCGAGCCGGAACAGCACGGCTTGGTGCTGGGCGATCTTCTTGCCGAAGGTCTCCCGCAGCTGGCTGTAGGAAACGGCGAGCTCGTAGGCACGGTGGGCGACCCCGACGGCCCGCGCCGCGACGTTGACCCGGCCGACCTCGACGCCGTCCATCATGTGGTAGAAGCCCTTGCCGCTGGTGCCACCCAGGATGCGGTCGGCGCCGATGCGGTGGCCGTCGAAGAGGAGTTCGGTGGTGTCGACGCCCTTGTAGCCCATCTTCTCGATCTTGCGGGGGACGGTGACGCCCTGTGCGGTCTCGCCGAAGCCCTCCTTCTTCTCCACGAGGAATGTGGTCATGTTCCGGTGCGGGGCGTCATGTCCCTCGTCGGTCTTGACCAGTACAGCCACCAGGTTCGCCGAGGCGCCGTTGGTGAGCCACATCTTCTGGCCGTCGATGGTGTAGGTGCCGTCGGCATTCCTGACGGCCTTGGTCTTGATGGCCGACACGTCGGAGCCGCAGTCCGGCTCCGACATGGAGAAGGCGCCGCGTATCTCGCCTGTCGCCATGCGGGGGAGGTAGGAGCGCTTCTGCTCCTCGGTGCCGTGGCGGGAGATCATGTAGGCGAGGATGAAGTGGGTGTTGATGACCCCGGAGATGCTCATCCAGCCCCGGGACAGCTCCTCGACCACCAGGGCGTAGGTGAGCAGGGACTCACCCAGGCCGCCGTACTCCTCCGGGATGGTGAGCCCGAAGATGCCGAGGTCCTTGAGGCCCTCGATGATCTCGGTCGGGTACTCGTCCTTGTGCTCGTACTCCGAGGCAACGGGGAGGATCTTGTCCTCCACATAGCCACGAACGGTCCGGAGGATCTCCTCCTGTACGTCCGTCAGGCCCTCGGTCTCGCAGAGGCGGCCCATGCGCGCTTCCTTCCTGGTCAAGAGGGGTGCGGGCTCCAGGGCGCCCTGGCGGGGCGCGGAGGAGCCCGCACCGTCGTAATCACATATGAAGTGCACCGCCAACAGGCTCCATTTGAACCCTTGTGCAAGCACAATATATTACGTATCTTGCATGATTGCTGGGCCGGGTGAGCGAGAGGAGCCGCAACGATGGGGCAACGGGTAGCCGGCAAGGTGGCCCTCGTCGTGGGCGCTGGACAGACGGAGGGGGCCACGGTTGGCAACGGCCGGGCCGCTGCACTACTGATGGCCCGCGAAGGCGCGGCAGTGGTCGCAGTCGACCGGGACGCGGCCTCCGCAGAGAAGACCGCGCAGGAGATCATCGACGAGGGCGGCCGGGCGCCGACCGTAAGGGCCGACGTCGCCAGTGAGGCCGACATCGAGGCGGTCGCCGCATGCGTCGATGCCTACGGGCGCCTCGACATCCTGCACGACAACGTCGGGGTGGCGGGTGCTGCCGCAGGCGACGCGCCGGTCACGGAGATCGAACCCGAGACCTTCTCCGGGATCGTCGCCGTCAACCTGCAGGGCATGGTGCCCACCTGTAAGCACGCCCTACGCATCATGCGGGAACAGGGAAGTGGAGTGATCACCGACATCGCCTCCAACGCGGTGCTCATCGACTACCCGAACGTCGCCCACCGCATCTCGAAGGCCGGTGTCCTTTCCCTGCCCCCGCACGTGGCCGCGGCCAACGCCTCGCACGGCATCCGGGCCAACGCGGTTCTGCCGGGGCTGATGGAGACGCCGATGGCGATGGAGCCCCGCGTGCGGCAATCGGGGGCAAGCCTGGAGCAGGTGGTTGCCGAACGCGATGCCCGCGTGCCCCTGCGGCACCCGGGCGGGACGGCCTGGGACGTCGCCCATGCCCCTCTGTTCCTCGCCTCCGACGAGGCCGCGTTCAACACGGGGCCTCCCCCTGTGGTCGATGGCGGCCAGAGCCTGCTGACGGGCTGACAGCCTGTGGCGGCTCAGCCCCTGATACGGGGGTTCCGCGGCCAGCAAAGTTTGCGACATGTTTCCTCGTGCGACCGGCGAGTCGGCCGGCGCCTGAGTCAGAGCGAGGTCAGCGATGCAGCACCTGCCTCTCAAGGGCATCCGCGTCCTGGAGTTCGGGGGATACATATCCGCCCCGTACGCGAGCTCCATGCTGTGCGCCCTGGGCGCCGACGTGGTCAAGGTAGAGAAGCCGGGGGACGGTGAGGACTTCCGGCGGGGAGCCGACAACCGCAGCCCCTACTTCATCCAGTACAACGCGGGCAAACGCAGCTTCGCCGTCGACCTCAAGCGCCCCGAGGGCATCGAGGCGGTGAAGGCCCTTCTCCCGCGCACCGACGTCGTCCTGGAGAACATGCGGCCGGACAAGCTGGCCGCCCTGGGACTGGGGGAGGAGGAGTGCCGCGCCCAGCGCCCCGACCTCGTCTACGCCTCGGCGTCCGGGTTCGGTAACGGGGGCCCGCTACGCAACAGGCCCGCCTACGACACGATCGGCCAGGCATTCGGCGGCCTGTACACGGTGCTGGGGGAGGCGGGGCGCCCGGCACTGACGGGTTCATGCCTCGCCGACCTCATCACCGGCGTCACCACGCTGACCGGCGTGCTTGCCGCTCTGGTCGGGCGTGCCGCGACCGGCGGCGGGCAGCGGGTGGAGACATCGCTGATGGAGGCGGTCAGCACCCTCACGGTCGATGCGATGACCCAGTACTTCGACAACGGTCATGAGGACCCGTACTGTGGCAGCCGCCACCCGCAGGCGCAGAACTTCTGCCTCAAGACCGCGCTTGGCGACGACATCGCCCTGCACCTGTCGTCCTCGCAGAAGTTCTGGCTCGCCCTCCTGGAAGCCATGGACCGACCGGACCTTGCGGACGACCCGCGCTTCACGACGTACGACCTGCGGATGAAGCACTACACCGCGCTCGTGGAGATCGTCGAGGCGGAGTTCGTCACCAAGTCGTCCGCCGAGTGGGAGAAGCGGCTCACCGAAGCCGACGTGCCCTTCGCCCCGGTGCTCACCATGTCGGGCTTCATCGAGCACCCTCAGACCCAGTGGCTGGAGCTGGTCGAGCCGGAGCGCGAAGGTCTCTCCCTGCTGCGCCCGCCATGGCGGTTCGGCGGCATCCGACCCGAGCGTCCCGGCAAGGCTCCCCGAGTGGGGGAGCACACCTTGGAGCTTGCCTCGGAGGTGTACGACGAGGCGCGGGTGCAGGCTCTGCTTGACGCCGGCGTGCTTTTCGCGGGCGCCTGACGGGCCGGCCTCACCAGAGAGGAAGCGGCCCTCGGCTGACAGGGGCGCATCAAGGAGGCCCATGAACTCCGAGGTTCGCGGGTGCGGCCTTGACCGCGAGCCGTTCTCCTGAACGCTTCAGCAACTGCCCGATCAGTACTGCAATTCTGCTGCGCTGGATTACCCCGCGGATTGGCTGTCGGTTCGACTCAAAGCCTTGACGTGCATCATATATTAAGTATGTTACGCGGTAATGTGCAGCTGTGGACACATGGAGGAAACATGAAGCACGCTTCGGTGCGGCGCGCGGCCGCAGGCCTGGCCGTTCTGCTGAGTACCAGTGGGCTCACAGCGTGCGGCGGCGCCGAGGGCACGGTGGTCGAGGGTCCCTGGGAGGACGTGGTCGCGGCCGCGGAGGAAGAGGGCAGCGTCAGCTTCTATTCGGTGATGCCGGATGTCCAGAACAAGCGCCTCGTCGCCGCCTTCAAGAAGGAGTACCCGGAGATCACCGTCAATCTCACCCGCGGCGCGGGTGAGCTGCCGGCACGGGTCGAGTCGGAGATCAAGTCGAAGGCGGAAGGGGCGGACGTCTTCCTCTACAGCGACCCGGCGTGGTTCACCAACCAGAAGGGCGCGTTCCTCGAGGCCGACGGTCCGTCGCTCAAGGGCTGGCACGACGACGCGTGGGCGGTGAAGAACGAGGCGATCCTTCCGTCTGCCCTCCCCTACTCGATGATCGTGTGGAACAAGGAAATCTTCCCCAAGGGCTTCAAGACATGGGAAGACACCGTCGATCCCTCGGTCAAGGGCAAGCTCGGCCTGCGCACCGACGTCACCACCTCGATCGCCGGCTACCTGGACTTCCAGGAGAAGGAGCTGGGCGAGGAGCACTTGGTGAAGAGCGGCAAGCTCAGCCCCAAGTTCTACCCCTCGGTCGTCACGATGACGCAGGCCGTCGCCTCGGGGGAGATCGGCGTGACCAACATATCCACCCCCTCCACGGTGAAGCAGATGCAGGAACAGGGCGCGCCGATCGAGGCGATCGTGCCCCATCCCAGTTACTGGATCGAGTGGGGGGCCGCGGCCCTCGACAAGAGCCGGCGGCCCAACTCCGCACGCGTCTTCCTTGACTTTCTGATGTCCGAGAAGGGCCAAGCCGCGGTCAACGGCGACGGCTTCGGTGCCGCCGGACGCGATGGTGTCGAGGGCGCCATCGAGCTGCCCGAGGACGCGACGATGCTCGACTCCTCCTCGTACACCCCGGAACGCATCGAGGAAGCCAACAAGAAGTTCAAGAAGTGGTTCGGCTGACCCCGTAGCACGCAGGGCACTCCGGCAGGGACGCGGCAGACATGAACGAGACCCTCACCGAACCACTCGGCGGGTTCACCGCCACCGCGGACACGGACGCGACGCCGCAGCGTTCGGCACACCCGGCCACTCGTCGCCTGTGGGTCCTGTGTTCGCGCACACCGAAGTCGTCAGCGCTCCTGGCTTCGACGCGGTGCTGCCCTGCGGACCCTGTCTCGCCGTACGTCCTTCCCGGTGCCCCGGCAGCCGACGAGAGCGGCGCCGTCACCGGCAGAAAGTTGAACGAAGCGGCCGCGGTCGTCCACGAGGTGACCTGCCGCATCGGCAAAGCCATGGCCGACGCCCGCGACATGACCGAAGGCGGGATGAAGCTCGCCCCTGTCGCCGGCTACGCCCGCTCGGCGTTCGGCGCCGCTTCCGCGGCAAGGAGCCGGTCCGGCTGAACAACCGGATCGAGCACGTACAACATGACAGCTCTCGCAACGCCCGTCGGCCCGGACCACCCGCATCGAGTCGACGCACGCGGTACGACGCACACCGTCGAGCGCTCGCGGCGCGGACACCAAAAGCCCTGACCGAGGGTTCCCACGGCCCGCGAAGAACACGGACATCCGCCCGCCGCTGTGCCGCGCCGCCGGCCGGCCCACCTGAACCGCCCGCGCTTCTTTCCAGCGGCAGCGCATAAACCCAGCACATACATGATGCACGGATTCCGGGCGCTCCGGAGTCGCCGCGCACACCCGACCGCCCCCAGGAGGACACCGCCGTGAGCACACAGAAAACCGCAGCGCCACCGACCGCGGCAGCCGACCGCGAACGCCCTTCCCAGACCGCCAAAGTACAGGTCTCGAAGCTCACCAAGAGCTTCCGCCGGCGCAAGGAGACAGTCCAGGTCCTCCACGGCATCGACCTGGGAATCGCCGACGGCGAGCTCCTCGTCCTCCTCGGACCGAGTGGCTGCGGCAAGACCACGCTGCTGCGCTGCCTGGTGGGGCTGGAGCGCCCCGACGGCGGGCGCGTGGACCTCGCCGGCAGGACCGTGGTCGACACCGATGCCCGTACGTTCGTGCAACCCAACCGGCGCGACGTCGCCATGGTCTTCCAGAACTACGCGCTCTGGCCGCACATGGACGTCGCCCGCAACGTCGCCTACCCGCTCAAGTCGCGCGGTCTGAAGGACCTGCTGAACGGCGGCCGTGTCGAGGAGGTTCTCAAGCTCGTCCAGTGCGACCACCTCGCCAACCGCTATCCGCCCGAGCTCAGCGGCGGCCAGCAGCAGCGCGTCTCGCTGGCCCGCGCACTGGCCTCCAACCCTGGTCTGCTCCTGCTCGACGAGCCGCTCAGCAACCTCGACGCGCTGCTCCGTATCGAGCTGCGCGCCCAACTCCGCTCTCTCCACCGCAGGCTGGGCTTCACCGGCGTGTACGTCACACATGACCAGGAGGAGGCTCTGGCTCTGGGCACCCGCGTCGCCGTGATGCGCGAGGGCCGCATCGAACAGATCGGCGACCCCGAGGAGGTCTACCGGCGCCCCGCCACCGCGTACGTCGCCGACTTCCTGGGTGCACGCAACCGCCTGGAAGCGGAAGTCGACGACCTCGGCAACGCCGAGCTCGCCGGACAGACCCTTCGGGGCTTCTTCCGCCCCGGCATGCCCGGCTCTTACACCCTCCTCTTCCGCGACCAGGACCTCGAACTGCGGGGCGCGGGCAGCGACGAAGGCGCGGTCGGCCGCGCCTGGCTCACCGGGGGCACCGTCCACGAGGTGCTGCCCGGCGGCAACCACAACGAGCACGTCGTGCGCGTCAACGGCATCCGGGTCTGGGTCGGCATCCCGGCGAGCGCCGAACGGTTCGCCCCCGCGACGGACGTCGAGCTGGGGATCGATCCCCGGCGCACGCTCTGCTACGCCGCCGACGGCAACCTCGTGGAGGGCTGGACCCATGGCTCCTGAACTGCAGACCCGTCCGGCATCGGAGGCGGCCGACCAACCGAGCCCCGGCGCCGCGATGACCCGGGCGGCCCGGGCCGCCCGCCCGCACTGGCCATGGGTCCTGCTGACGGTCGTGACCACCGCCCTGGTCATGGCCCCCCTGATCCCCCTGCAGTGGCAGGCATGGAGCGACGGCGCCGACGGCATGCGCCGCCTCGTCGGCATGTCCGACCTGCAGGACATCGCGGTCGACACGCTGAGCCTCGGGCTCGGTGCGCTGGCCGTCGGCATGGTGCTCGGGACGGTGCTGGCCCTCGCGTCGTACTCGATGCGGCCGCGGCTGCGGAAGAAGCTCGAGTTCCTGCCCGTGCTGCCGATGGTGGTGCCGGCCGTCGCGCACGTCGTCGGCTTCGTGTTCCTCTTCTCCCCGGAGAACGGCTACGTCAACACGCTGCTGCGCGCCACGCCGTTCTTCGGCGGGAGCTCGGGGCCGATCAACGTCTACACGTTCGAGTGGATCATCGTGTACACGGGCACCCACCTGGCGGCGTTCGTCTACCTGTTCGTCTACACCGGCCTGCGCAACCTCGGCTCCGACTACGCGCTCGCCGCCCGCGTGAACGGAGCAGGCCCGATCCGGGCGCTGTTCACGATCACCCTGCCGCTGCTGCGCCCCACGCTCGTCTACTCCTCCGTGGTGGTCTTCCTCCTGTCGCTGGGCCAGTTCACCGGCCCGCTGCTGCTCGGCCGCCGCGAGGGCCTGGACGTCGTGACGACCAAGATGTACACGCTGAGCGCGGAGTACCCGGTCGACTACCCGCTCGCCTCCGCACTCGGCACACCGCTGCTCCTGCTGGCCGTCCTCCTGGTGATCTTCCAGACCCGTTCGCTGGGAAACCAGAACCGCTTCGTGGGGCAGGGCGCCTCCTCCCTCGACAACCGCCAGCTGACCCGTGCGGGCAGCGCGGTGTCGGCCTGCATCGTGCTGGCGTACACGACGATCGCCGCGTTCCTGCCGGTGCTGGCGATCGCCTTCGTCGGCCTTTCGCCGTACTGGAGCGGCAAGCTCTCCTTCGGCGACATGACGCTCCAGCACTTCTCGACCGTGCTGAACGACCCGCAGATCCTGCAGGCCCTCACCACGACGCTCACCGTGGCCCTGAGCGGCGTGGCGATCGTCATCCCGCTCGGCATGCTGATCTCGCTGGCCATCTACAACCGGGACCGCATGTGGCGCCCGGTCCCGGCCGTCCTCGACCTGGTGGCGAACATGCCGCTGACCGTGCCGGCGGCGCTGCTCGGCTTCGGCTTCCTCTTCGCGTTCTCGCATCCGGGCATCGGTCTCTACGGCAGCCAGACGAGCCTGATCATCGCGTACGTGACGATCATGCTGCCGTACTCCGTGCGCTACCAGCTGGCCACGATCATGTCGCTGGGCCGCCCGACGCTCGAGGCATCGCAGGTCAGCGGGGCACACCCGCTCCGCACCTTCTTCCAGGTGCTGCTGCCGCTCGCGCGGGCGGGCATCGCCTCCTCGACGGCGATCATCTTCGTGCTGCTCACCCACGAGTTCGGCGTCTCGCTGCTGCTGCGCGGGCCGACGACCAAGGTGCTGTCCGTGGTCCTCTTCGACGAGTACAACGGCGGCACCTACTCCCAGGTCGCTGTGATCGCCCTGCTGATGACCGTGGTGACCGGTCTCGGTGTCGTGCTGGCGATGGTGTTCGGCGGCCGCCGGGCGCTCGAGCGGCTCTGACGATGGCAGCCGCACCGCGAACGGCGGCGCTCGTCGTCCTACCGGGACTGGCGAGCGCCGTCATCGGCATGGTCGGCCCGCTGCCCGGCGCCCTGGTGTTCGCGATCCGCGAGGACTTCGCCTTCACCGCGAGCGACGTGGGCTTCAGCTTCGCCGGCTTCTACCTCGCCTCGGCACTGGTCGCCCAGCTCGCCGGGCGGCTGATGACCCGGTGGGGCCAGCTCGCGCTGATCCGCCTCGGTCTCGCGCTGTGCGCCGCGGTCGCCGTCACGGTTGCGCTGTGGAGCGGCCGTTGGCAGCTCTTCGCGGCGGCCGGGATATGCGGGGCCGCGAACGGATTCTCCACGCCGGCCGTCAACCTCCTCATCGCCCGCGTGGTCCCCTCACACCGACGGGGCCTCGCCTTCGGGGTGCGGATGTCGGCCGTACCGGGCGGTGCGTCGCTGGCCGCGCTGGCGGCCTACCTCGTGGTCGGCCACGGGCACGACTGGCAGACGGTGTACGCCGGATACTCCGTCCTGTGCCTGGCCACCGCTGCTGCCCTGGGCTGGATCGGGCGCAGCGCCCGGTCCGCGCCCGAGACGCCGCAGCCACCCCACGCCGGTGACAGTGCGGGGGAGGCTCGGGGCTTGCGGCTGCTGGCAACCGCGGGTCTCCTGGCAGCCTCGGGCGGGGCCGTCCTCCCGCCGTTTCTGGTCGAGGGCATGGTCCACGGTGGTGTCGCGGCCGGTGCCGCGGCCGTCTTCCTGGCGGTGGGGTCCTGGCTAGGGATGGGAGCGCGCATCGTCGTCGGTGTGGTGTCCGACCATCTGCCACGTCCGAAGCTCCATCTCGCCGGGGTCGTCATCAGCCTGGTGACCGGCAGCCTCGGCATGGTCGGTCTGGCGCTGGGCCGGGGCACGCTCGCGGTCGGCGCGGCCGCGGTGGTGACATTCGGCCTGGGCTGGGCGTGGCCAGGACTGCTGCACCACGCGGCGATCCAGTTGTATCCGAGGCACCTCCTACACACCACGACCCGTCTGCAGAGCGGCACCTTCCTGGGGGGCCTGCTGGGCCCTGCTGTCTTCGGACTGGCGGTCACGCACCTGTCGTTCACAGGGGCCTGGCTGGGCGCCGCGGCGGTTCTGGCGTTCGCGGCCTTGGCTGTGTGCGGCATCGCACGACGGATCGAGGCCACGTCCGTGCCCGACCTGGGCTCACCGGTGCAGACGTCCGATGCACCCTCTCCCCGAAGTGACCCACGTCACCACTGAAAATGCATGATATTTTGAACAGGAGTCGTGCAGGATATATTATGTATGCTGCGCGGATGACAAGGAGTTCTCGATGAAGCCCATGCGCTCCGTTCTCTTCGTGCCCGGCCACCGTGGCACCTGGGTGGAGAAGGCCCTGGCCGCCGGCGCCGACGGTGTGATCCTCGACCTGGAGGACTCGGTCCCGGCCGACCTGAAGGACGAGGCGAGGGCCGAGGTCGCCCGCTCGGTCGCCCGTCTCCACGAGACCGGTTCCCAGGCCGGTGTGTACGTACGGGTCAACGCACTGGACACCGGAATCGCCGGCGACGACATCGCCGCGGTGGTCGTGCCGGGCCTGGACGGGCTGAGCCTGCCGAAGACCTTCGGACCGGAGGACATCATCAGGTTCGACGCCCTGGTGACCCACTTCGAGCGGAAGAACGGCGTCGAACCCGGCTCGGTGGAGTTCATCGTCAACCTCGAGACGGCGGAGGCGTACGCGAGCTGCGAGCAGATGGCCAAGGCCTCCCCGCGGGTGGCGACGCTCTTCGCCGGCACCGCCAGGGACGCCGACGTGTCCCGCTCCATCGGTTTCCAGTTCACCCCCGAGGGCCTGGAGACCCTCTACCTGCGCAGCCGCGCCGTCCTGGCGGCCCGCACCGCCGGCCTGGAGTTCCCGCTGGTCGGCGTGTGGCAGGACCTCGCCGACCCGGACGGCGCACGCCTCTTCTCCGAGCAGAACCGCGAACTCGGCTTCCGCGGCCAGGTCCTCATCCATCCCTCGCACATCGCGGTGGCCAACGAGGTCTTCAGCCCCTCGAAGTCCGAAGTCGAGTTCTACGAAGGCATGATCGCCGCCTTCGAGGAGGCCGAGGCCACGGGCGCCGCAGCCGTGCTCTACGAGGGCATGCACGTCGACTACGCCCACATCAAGACCGCCCGCGAGGTGCTCGCCTACAGCCGCCTCATCGCCGAGCGCGGCGACGCCGCCGCCAACTGACGCCGTATACCAAGGAAAGAGGAACGAAGATGCCCGGCCTTTACTTCGAAGAGTTCGAACCCGGCATGGTGATCGAGCACCAGACCCGCCGCACCATCTCCGAGAGCGACAACATCACCTTCTGCGCCCTGACACTCAATCTGGCGCCACTCCACCTCGATGCGGAGTACGCCAAGGACAGCATCTACGGCCAGCGGATCGTCAACAGCCTCTACACCCTCGGCCTGGTGACCGGCATCTCCATGCAGGACACCACCCAGGGCACCACGCTCGGAAACCTCGGCTTCAGCGAGATCACCTTCCCCAAGCCGCTGTTCCACGGCGACACCGTCCGGGTGCGCACCGAGATCGTGAGCAAGCGGGAGTCCCGCAGCCGCGACGACTCGGGAATCGTCCAGTTCCGGCACTACGGCATCAACCAGCGCGACGAGGTCGTCTGCGACTGCGCGCGCGCCGGCCTGATGCTCAAGCGTCCCGCCGCCGAGACCGCCGCCTGAGCGACCAGTCCACCAGGGGAGAGCTGATGACACAGCCGCGACGGTTCGCCGCGCCGCCGGAGCCCGCCTGGGTTCCCGGCGACGCCGAGCGCGGCCGCAGCCGACTGCTGCGGGCAATGGAGCGGTGGGGCATCTCCGACATCGAGGACCTGCACACCAGATCACTCCGGGACCCGGAGTGGTTCTGGCGGGCCGTGGTCGACGACCTCGACATCACTTTCACCACCCCGTTCGATGTCGTACGTGACGACTCCGAGGGCCACGAGTTCCCGCGGTGGTTCGTCGGAGGTCGGCTGAACGCCGCCGAACTCTGTGCCCACCGGCACGCCATGAGTGACCGGGCCACCCGGACCGCCGTCGTCTACGAGGGCGACGGGGGCCAGCGCCGCACGCTGACGTACGCCGAACTCGACCGAGAGGTACGCCGGTTCGCGGCCAACCTCGCGGGCCTGGGCGTGCGCAGGGGCGACCGGGTCGTCCTCTTCCTGCCGGTGGTGCCGGAGGCTGTCGTGGCCTTCCTCGCCTGCGCCGCGATCGGCGCGATCTCGGTGCCGGCCTTCACCGGTTACGGGGCCGAGGCGCTGGCCATGCGGCTGCGCGACTCCGAAGCGGTGGTTCTGGTGACCGCCGACGGCACCACCCGCCGCGGCAGGAAGGTCGGACTCAAGGCCACCGCCGACGAGGCCCTGAAGGACGCGCCCTGCGTACGCAACGTCGTAGTGGTGCAGCACGTCGCGGACGGCACCGACATGCAGTTCGGCCGCGACATCCACTGGGACGACCTCCCGACGGACCCGGAACCGGTCAAGACCGTCGAAGCCGAGGCCCAGGACCCGCTGACGCTCATCTACACATCCGGGACAACGGGCGCGCCCAAAGGCATCGTGCACTCGCACGCCGGCTTCGCGGTCAAGGCGGCGGTCGACTTCGCGTACGGCTTCGACATCCACGAGGACGATGTCATCGCCTGGATCGCCGACATGGGCTGGATGCTCGGCCCGCTCCTGATCATGGGCGGGCTGCAGCTGGGCGCCACCGTCGTGTTCACCGAAGGGGTGCCGACCCACCCCGGACCGGACCGGCTCTGGGACATCGCCCGGCGCAACGGTGTCACCTTCCAGGGCATCGCACCGACGGCCGCCCGGGCCGTGAAGAACGCCGGCGGCGGGGACTTCGCGGACCTGCCGACCGTGCGGTCCTTCGCCTCCACGGGCGAGGCGTGGGACGAGCCGACCTGGCGGTGGCTGTTCGAGACCGTCGGCGGCGGCTCCCGCCCCATCGTCAACTACAGCGGCGGAACCGAGACCGGCGGCGGCATCCTGGTCACCTACCCGTTCCTGCCCAGCGACGCGGCAGGCTTCAACGGCCCCCTGCCCGGCATGGATGTCGTCGTTCTTGACGATTCCGGTCAGCGAATATCCGACTCAGTGGGCGAATTGGCCGTACGCAACACCTGGCCCGGAATGACCCACGCCTTCTGGCAGGACCGCAGCCGCTACCTGGAGACCTACTGGCAGCGGTGGCCGAAGGTGTGGCGCCACGGCGACCTGGCCAGCGTGGACGCCGACGGGACATGGCGGATCCACGGACGCTCCGACGACACCATCAAGGTGTCGGGGCGCCGGGTCGGGCCCGCCGAGTTGGAGGCGGCGCTGCTCAAGGACGCCCGGATCGCCGAGGCAGCCGTGGTCGGCGTGCCCGACCCCGACCGGGGCCAGCGGGTCGTCGCCTTCGTCGTCGTCCGTGACGACGACGACCACGACGACCTCGTCGCCACCGCCGCCCACCACGTCGGCAGGTCGTTCGCACCCGCCGTCGTCGTCGTACCGACCCTTCCCAAGACCAAGAACGGCAAGATCATGCGCCGCGCGATCCGGGCCCGCCACCTCGGCCTGCCGCCCGGAGACCTGTCGTCGCTCGATCCCGCCACCCCGCTCGAAGACATACCCCACCACCACGAAGCAGGAGAGAAGCGATGACTGAGAAGGACCCAGCGGATCTCGAGCTCATCCGCAAAACGACGCGCGAACTGGCCCGCAAGTTCGACCTGGAGTACTGGCGGGAGAAGGACGCCAAGCACGAGTACCCTTGGGAGTTCGTCAAGGCGTTCGCCGACGGCGGCTGGCTCGGCGCGATGATCCCCGAGGAGTACGGCGGTCTCGGTCTCGGCCTCGTCGAGTCCGCGGTCATGCTGCACGAGATCGGCTACTCCGGAGCCGGTGCCTCCGGCGCCTCGGCGGTCCACTTCTACATCTTCCCGCCCGGGCCCATCATCCGGCACGGCTCCGAGGCGATGAAGCGGGAGTTCCTGCCGCAGATCGCCAAGGGCGAGTTGCTGATGTGCTTCGGCGTGACCGAGCCGACCGCCGGCGTCGACACCTCGCGCATCAGCACCCGCGCCACCAAGACGGACGGTGGCTGGGTCATCAACGGCCAGAAGGTGTGGATCACCAACGCCCAGAACGCCAAGAAGATCCTCCTGCTGGCCCGGACCTCCCCCCGGTCGGACGAGAAGCCGATGGACGGCATGACGCTGTTCTTCACCGACCTGGACCGGGAGCGCATCACCGTCCGCGAGATCGACAAGCTGGGCCGCTCGGCCATCGACTCTAACGAGTTGTTCATCGACAACCTCGAGGTCCGCGACGACGAGGTGGTCGGCGAGGTCGGCAAGGGCTTCTCCTACCTGCTCGACGGCCTGAACCCCGAGCGCATCGTGGTCGCCATGGAACAGATCGGCCTGGGCCGCGCCGCCCTGGACGAGGCCGTGAAGTACGCGAACTCCCGGGTCGTCTTCGACCGCCCCATCGGCAAGAACCAGGCCGTCGCCCACCCCCTCGCCGACTCCTGGATCCGTCTGCAAGCCGCCGAGCAGATCGCCATGAAGGCCGCCGAGCTGTACGACGCGGAGCAGCCGTGCGGCCCCGAGGCCAACGCGGCCAAGTTCCTCGGCAGCGAGGCCGGCTTCCAGGCGTGCGACCGTGCGATGCAGACCCTCGGCGGCTACTCATACGCCAAGGAGTACTACGTCGAGCGGTTCTGGCGGGAGTCGCGGCTGCTCAAGGTCGCGCCGGTCTCCCAGGAGATGGTGCTCAACTACATCTCCACCAAGATCCTCGGCCTCCCGAAGTCGTACTGATGGAGGGACGGATGAGCAAGGAAGGCCGCATGCTCGACGGCAAGGTTGCCATCGTCACCGGCGGCGGACAGGGCATCGGGCTGGCCATCGCCGAGGCCCTGCTGGACCACGGCGCCAAGGTCGTGGTCGCCGACATCGACGGTGGCAAGGCCGCCGCAGCCGTGGAGCTGCGGCGGGCGGACGGGGCCCCGGTGCTGGCGGTCGCGACCGACGTCACCAGCGAGACCGACCAGGAGCAGTTGGTGGAGCGCTGCCTGGCCGAGTTCGGCGGCGTGGACATCCTCGTCAACAACGCCGGCGTCACCCGCGACCGGTACATGACGAAGATGACGCCCGAGGACTTCGACCTGGTCCTCGACGTCAGCCTCCGGGGCGCCTGGCTCGGCACGCGCGCCGTGGCAGGGCTGTTCCGCAAGCAGGGCAGCGGCGCCGTCGTCAACGTGTCCTCGCTGTCCGGCAAGATCGGCAATCCCGGCCAGACCAACTACAGCGCCGCCAAGGCCGGGCTGATCGGGCTGACCAAGGCGGCAGCGAAGGAGCTCGGCCCCTCTGGCGCCCGCGTCAACGCAATCCAGCCCGGCCTGATCCGGACCGATATGACCCTCGCCATGAAGCCGGAGATCTTCGCCGCCAAGGAGGCCGAGGTGCCCATGGGGCGCGCGGGCACGCCGGACGAGGTGGCGAGCGCGGTCGTGTTCCTGGCCGGCCCGATGGCGTCGTACATCAACGGCGCCGTCCTCGAAGTCACCGGCGGGCGCGGGATCTGAGGACCGACTCCACCCGCACCACGGAACCGAACGAAGAGAGGACGACATGCGCGAAGCAGTCATCTGCGAGCCGCTGCGCACGCCGGTGGGCCGCTACGGCGGAGTCTTCAAGAGCCTGCCCGCGGCGGAGCTGGCCGCCACGGTCCTGACGGAGCTGGTCAGCCGCACCCGCATCGACCCGGCCCAGGTCGACGACGTGCTGTTCGGGCAGTGTTACCCGAACGGCGAGGCACCCGCCATCGGCCGCATCGCGGCGCTGGACGCCCGCTTCCCGATCACCGTGCCGGGCACCCAGCTCGACCGGCGCTGCGGCTCGGCCCTGCAAGCAGTGCTGGACGCAGCCATGCGTGTGCAGACCGGGGCCTGCGACGTGGTCATCGCCGGCGGTGCCGAGAGCATGAGCCAGGCCGAGCACTACGTGGTCGGCGGGCGCTTCGGCTTCCGCGGCGACTCCAGCCCGCTGTGGGACCGGATCTCCCGGGGCCGCATCACCTCTGGCGGCAAGTTCTACCCGGTCGAGGGCGGCATGCTCGAGACCGCGGAGAACCTGCGCCGCGAGTACGGCGTCACCCGCGAGGAGCAGGACCGGCTCGCGCTGGCCTCGCACCAGCGGGCAGTCGCGGCGCAGCGGGACGGCCGGTTCAAGGAGGAGATCGTCCCCGTGACGGTCACGTCCCGGAAGGGCGAGGTCGTCATCGACACCGACGAACACCCGCGTCCGGACGTCTCGCTGGAGAGCCTGTCCGCCCTGCGTCCCGTACGGAGCAAGCTCGACGAGGAGGCCACCGTCACCGCCGGCAACGCCAGCGGTCAGAACGACGGCGCCGCGGCCTGCCTCGTCACGACGCGGGAGAAGGCCGAGGAGCTCGGTCTGCGGCCTCTGGGGCGAGTGGTCAGCTGGGCGGCGGCCGGCGTCGAGCCGCACCGCATGGGCATCGGCCCCGTGCCCGCCACCGAGCGCGCTCTCGCCCGGGCCGGCCTGTCCCTGGACGACATGGACCTCATCGAGCTCAACGAGGCGTTCGCCGCCCAGGCCCTCGCGGTCACCAAGGAATGGGGGTTTGCCGAGGCGGACTTCGACCGCCTCAACGTCAATGGCTCGGGTATTTCGCTCGGCCATCCCGTTGGCGCCACGGGGGCGCGGATCCTCACCACCATGCTGCGCGAACTCGACCGAAGGCAGGGCCGCTACGCCCTGGAAACCATGTGCATCGGTGGCGGCCAGGGCCTGACGGCCGTCTTCGAGCGGATCGCCTGAGGCGGGGGAGGAGACAGACATGGGCAGGGGAACCGGGCCGCTGGCGCGAGTCAGGGTGGTCGTCCTGGCCGGCATGGGGCCTACGCCCTACGCCTCCATGCTGCTGGCGGACATGGGCGCCCACGTCGTACGGGTCGCCCGCCCGGCGACCCGGCCCGCGCGCGCCCTGGCGCAGACGCAGGACATGAACCCCGCACACGACATCGCCAACCGCGGTGTCGACACGGTCGAGCTGGATCTGAAGAGCAGCGAGGGACGCGCGGCGGTGCTCGACCTCGTCGAACATGCAGATGTCTTCGTCGAGGGCTTCCGCCCCGGCGTTACCGAGCGCCTCGGCCTCGGCCCCGGCGACCTTTTCCGCCGCCGGCCCGAGCTGGTGTACGCGCGGCTGACCGGATACGGCCAGTCCGGGCCGCTCTCCCGCACGGCCGGGCACGACATCAACTATGTGGCGCAGTCAGGCGTCCTGCAGGCGCTCGGCCGCGAGGGCGTCTCGCCGATGCCGCCGATCAACCTGTTGGGGGACTACGCGGGCGGCGGCACCTTCGCCGCATTCGGCATCGTCTGTGCCGTGCTCGAGGCGAAGTCCTCCGGGCGCGGCCAGGTCGTCGACGCCGCGATGATCGACGGGGTGGCCGCCCTGACGGCCCGCATCCAGGGACTGCGCGCGGCCGGTACCTACTCCGACGAGGCAGGCACCAACTACCTCGACGGCGGCGCCCCGTTCTACGCCACCTATGAGTGCGCGGACGGCAAGTACCTCGCTGTCGGGGCGCTCGAGGGCGACTTCTACGCGGAGTTCATCAAGTGTCTCGGCGTCGACACCGCTGACTGGCCCGCCCAGCAGGACCGCAGCCAGTGGCCGCGGCTGCGGCGGCTGATCGCCGGGGTCCTGCGCACCCGCAGCCGCGACGAGTGGGCGGAGATCTACCGCGGCACTGACGCCTGCGTCACGCCCGTCCTCGACTTCGCCGAAGCCGCGGTGCACCCGCACAACACCTACCGGGGGCTGTACCGGGAAGTCGGAGACGTGCTCCACCCCGCCCCCGCTCCGCGGTTCAGCCGCACGCCCGCCAGGGAGCCGGCCGTCCCCACGGCTGCACGGTCCCACGTGGCGGAGCTCATCCAGGCATGGCGCGACGGCGCGCCGGCCGCCGACCGAAAGGACATCCCGTGACCGACCCCTACAGCCAGTTCAAGCGGCTCCGGTTCGAGCGGAACCAGCCGGGCGTGCTCGAGATCGTCTTCGACGGCCCGAACCTGAACGCGGTCGACGAGGAGACCCACAGCGAGATCCCCGCGATCTGGCCGGTCATCGATCGCGATCCCGAGGTGCGGGCCGTGCTCGTCCGCGGCGAGGGCAAGGCGTTCTCCGCCGGCGGGGACTTCGCCCTGATCGACGCACAGATCGAGGACTACGACGTGCGCATGCGCGTCATGCGGGAGTCCCGCGACCTCTTCTACAACATCATCAACTGCTCCAAGCCGATCATCTCCGCGATCCACGGCCCGGCGGTCGGCGCGGGCCTGGTGGTCGCGCTGATGGCCGACATCTCCGTGGCGGCCACGAACGCGCGCATCATCGACGGCCACACCCGGCTGGGCGTCACCGCGGGCGATCACGCCGCCATGGTGTGGCCGCTGCTGTGCGGCATGGCGAAGGCCAAGTACCTCCTGCTGACCTGCCGGGAGATCTCCGGCGCCGACGCGGAGAGCGCCGGACTCGTGTCGCTGTCCGTGGCGCCGGAGGACCTGTTGGAGAAGGCCCGCGAGATCGCCGGCGAGCTCAGCGGCGGCGCGCAGGAGGCCATCCGCTGGACCAAGTACTCGATGAACCAGTGGTACCGCCAGCAGGGCCCGATCTTCGACGCCTCCCTGGGGCTGGAGTTCCTCGGCTTCGGCGGGCCCGACGTCCGCGAAGGCGTTGCCTCCCACCGCGAGCGCCGCAAGCCCGTTTTCCGTCCCGAGGCCTACTCATGACCCGCACCGTTGCCGACCTGTACTTCCGGCCGCGCAGCATCGTGGTGCTGGGAGCCTCCACCGACCCGGACAAGCTCTCCGGCCGCCCGCTCGCCTACCTGAAGAAGTTCGGCTACGAGGGTGACCTGTACGCGGTGAACCCGCGGCGCAGCGAGGTCCAGGGCGTGAAGACGTTCGCCTCGGTGGCCGACGTTCCCGGTCCGGTGGACCTGGCGATCGTCGTAGTTCCGGCGCCCGCGGTCGTGGACGCGGTGCGTGCCTGTGCGGAGGCCGGGGTCGGCGCCGTCACCGTCTTCGCCTCCGGCTTCGCCGAGATCGGCGAGAAGGGCATGCCCGAGCAGCAGGAGATAACGGACATTGCGGCGCGCGCCGGGATGCGGGTCGTCGGCCCCAACTGCCTGGGCACCTTCGCGGTGGCGGACCGAGCCTTCGCCACCTTCTCCACGGCCTTCGACGACGAAAGCGAGCGGCCGGTCTCCCCGATCGCCCTGGTCACGCAGAGCGGTGCGGTCGGCACCTTCACCTACAGCACGATGAACAGCCTCGGCCTGGGCGTCACCTACTTCGGCAACACCGGCAACGAGGCCGACGTCACGGTCCCAGAGGTCCTGTCGGCGCTGGTCGACGCGGACGACGTGCAGGTGCTGCTCGGACACATCGAGGGGGTCAAGGACATGGCGGCCCTGCGGCGCCTCGCCAGGTCCGCGAAGGCGAAGGACAAGCCCCTTGTCCTCCTGAAGTCGGGACGCAGCGAGACCGGGGCCCGGGCGGTCGCCGCTCACACCGGCAGCGTCGCCGGGGATGACGCGGAGTTCGAGGCCGCCAGCGTGGCCGAGGGCGCGGTCCGGGTCCGCAGCATGGAAGAGCTGTCGGACACGGCCCTCGCCTTCGCCGACGGGCGCCGGGCTGCGGGTAGCCGGCTCACCATCGTCACGCTCAGCGGTGGCGCGGGCGCTCTGGCCGCCGACCGGGCGGTCGAGCTGGGCCTGAAGGTGGACACCTGGGCGAGCGACGCGGAGCGGGAGGCCCTCGCCGGTGAACTCCCGTACTTCGGGGCGGTCAAGAACCCGATCGACATGACCGGGGCGATGATCAACGACCTGTCCCTGCTGGAACGGGTCCTGCGGGTCGTCAACCAGAACGACGACACCGACGCCGTCCTGGTGGTGCTCGGCAACGCCGACAAGGGCTCCGACGAGATCGTCGAGACCCTGACCAAGGCCTACCGCAGCACCGAGAAGCCCTTCCTGGTCGCCTGGACCGGAGGCAGCGGACGCCCACGGCTGGAACTCCTGAAGGCTGGGGTTCCGACGTACAGCGAGCCGGACCGGGCCGTGCAGTGCATGAGCCATGTGGTGAAGCACAGCCGCCGGGGATGACAGCCGCATCGGCGGCCGGTGGGGAGCATACCCGGCGGCCGCCGGGCGGCGTCCTGAAGTTGGCCCTCGACCACAAAGACGTGCCATACAATATATTCAATATCTTTTCTGGGTACGTGAAGGGGGACGCATGCCGAACCCGTATGTGATCAGGGCCGATGCGCGCAGCGTCAGGCAGCAGCTCCCCGAGGAGGTTGCCTCGTACGTGCGCGAGCTGATCATCTCCGGTGAGGCGCGTCCGGGCGACTTCCTCCGCATGGAGCCGATCGCCGAGGCGGTCGGCGTGAGCAACACCCCGGTGCGGGAAGGACTCCTGGCGCTGCGCAGCGAGGGGTTCGTCAAGCTCGTCCCCCGCAAGGGCTTCGTCGTGGAGCCATTCACGCGCCAGGACGTACGGGACCTTTTCTGGGCGCAGGCCACCCTGGCGGGCGAGCTGGCGGCTCGGGCGGCGGAGGCGATCACGCCCGTCGAGATCGCGCAGCTGGAAGCGATCGGTGAACGGTACAAGGTGGCTGTGGGCAAGGGCGACGACCGCGCACTCGCTGAACTCGGCCACCAGTTCCACCGGACCGTCAACAAGGTGGCCGACTCCCACCGGCTCGCCCTACTCCTCGGCTCGGTGGTCAAGCACCTGTCCAACACCTTCTACACGGCCATTGAAGGCCAGGTCGAGCAAACCAGTGGGGACCACCCGCAGATCGTCGAAGCGCTGCGCAACAGCGACGCCCGACGCGCCCGCAAGCTGATGTTCGACCACATCCTCAGCGGCGGCGACGCCCTGATCGAGACGCTGGCCCAGCGAGGGCTGTAGCGGGAACAGGACAGTGCTGCCTGGGTCGCCACAACACGATCCACACGCCCGCTCCAGGGTTCTCACCGAAGCTCCGCCGACTATGACGAACCGAGGAATGCCCATGGTTAGCAACCCCGTCATTCCGGTGGGGGTTCGACTCCCCCTTGCCAGTGAAGGACTGCCCCCGGCCGAGCTGCTCGCGACCTGCCACGCCGCACTCGAACTCGGTTACAGCTCGTTCTGGGTGGGCGATCACGTACTGCTGCCCGAGTCCAGCGCCTCGGTGTACCCCCACACAGAGGATGGGCAGCGCCCCTTCCGAGCCGACACCTGGTGGCTCGATCCTCTCCTCCAGCTCACCTGGCTCGCCGGCCAGCTCCCCGAGGCGCGCTTCGGGACCAGCGTCATCATCGCGACACTGCGCAACCCGACCCTGCTCGCCAAGCAGCTCGCCACCATGTCGTGGCTCACCGAACGTCCCCTGTCGCTCGGTGTCGGCACAGGGTGGCTCCGCGACGAGTACGACGCTGTCGGCATGCCCTTCGAGAAGCGAGGCATCCGGGCCAGGACGGACATCGCCGAGATCAGGGAGCTACTGACCCGCGGCCGGCGCACCTACGTGGTGCGCGGTGGCGACGACCAGCCCGCGGAGAAGTCATTCGTCATGTTGCCCACGGCTCCGGCACCGGTCGAGTTTCTGTGGGGAGGCTTCAGTCCGATGGCCATGCGTCTCGTCGCGTTGACGTGCGACGGTTGGCTCCCCGCGAAACAGAGCCTCGAGGCGCTGGAGGACCACATCGCCCGGCTCAAGGCTGCGTGCGACGACGTCCACCGCGACTTCAACGAGCTGAAACTCGTCGTGAAGCTCGGTTCCGGGCCCGATCCGAAGTCCGGCGCGATCACCAAGGACAACCTGGCGGGCTACGCGGAGCTGGGCTTCCACGAGGCGATCCTCGAGATGCCGTACGAGCTCGAGGGTGCGGCCGACGCGATCAGCACGTTGGACCGTGTGGCGGCCCGCAGCTGGCTGTGATCCTGGACGAACGCTCAGGAAGGTGTTGTTCGGGGGCATGGGCGACCCGATCACCACACTCACCAGCTGCACCATGGCCGGCGAGAAGCCGAGCTCGACAAGCCTGGTTCCTGGCGTGCGGCCCTACCAGTCCCCTCGCGCCTGCCGTCCGAAGCGGATGCCGGCCGGTTCGGGGGGTGGGGGAGTGCCCGGTTTGAGGGGCCAGGCGATCAGCATGCCGACGACGAAGCCGACCACGTGGGCCGCGTAGGCCACGGTCCCGGCGCCGGTGACGCCCGCGCCGGCGGAGTAGGCCGCCTGCAGCAGGAACCAGAAGCCCAGGACGGTCCAGGCGGGCAGGCGCAGGGGCAGGAAGATCAGGAAGGGGACGAGGACCCAGACGCGGGCCTTGGGGTAGAGGACCAGGTAGGCGCCGAGGACGCCGGCGATGGCGCCCGAGGCGCCGATCAGGGGGGTGGTGGCGTTGGGGTTCGTGAGTGCGAATCCGTATGCGGCCGCGTAGCCGCAGACCAGGTAGAGCAGCAGGTACCGCAGACGGCCCATGCGGTCCTCGATGTTGTTGCCGAAGATCCACAGGAAGAGCATGTTGCCCAGCAGGTGCAGCCAGCCGCCGTGCAGGAACATCGCCGTCAGCACGCTCAGCTCGGGCGACTTGGTGTAGCCGGGCGGTCCCACCAGGCAGCCCGGCCCCTGCGGGCCCACCCCCGTGCCGCCGGTGGGCACCAGGCGCGGCAGCTGGTGGTGGATCAGCTCCCGCGGCACGGCCGCGTACTGGTCCAGGAACGCCTGCAGGTGACAGAACTCCGCCAGGCTGCTCCCGCTGCCCGTCAGCGAACCGGCGACACCGGGCGTGAGGAACAGGAAGGCGACGAAGTTCGCGGCGATCAGCGCGTACGTCACCCAGGGGGTGCGCCGCGCCGGATTCACGTCATGGACCGGAATGACCACATCCCACGTGTGCCCGTCCGGCCGCCGGTGGAATCAGGGACCGTGCTGAACGCCACCGTCCGGCCGTGCGTATCCCTTCCCAACCGCCCGCGGCGCAGGGAAGGGGGCCGCGGGGCCCACGTGAGGAAAACATGTGATGGACGACCGAGGGACCGCCGCGGTGCAGGCGCTGCCCGACGGTGAGGCGGAACTCACGCTCGTGGTGCGGCTCCCCTGGGAGGATGTCGCCCGGCTCGGCCAGGAGGCGGGAAGGCTCGCCGCCCAGAAGCAGCGGCCGGTGACGCTGGACGAGGCGGTGAGCCACCGCCTGCGCTCCACGCGGCCCGCCGCCGCGCACGCGCGGCCGGCCGGGGAGCAGCCGCCGGCCGTGACCTCCGGCACGGCCCCCGCCGTCGGCGCGGCCGGAACCTCCGCCGCCGCGAGTGCCTTCGGTGGTTCCAGTGCCTCCGTGTCGTCCCTGCCGCCCCGGCCCGCCACCGACCAGGCGCGGCCTCCGGCCGAGCAGGCGCGGCAGGCGATCGAACGGATCAACGGGACCGCGTAGGGCCGGCAGGGGGCGTCGGGCCTCCCGCCGTGGCGCGGATTCTCGCCGTCGCCTTGCGGGCCGCCACCAGGACCGGGTCCCAGGTGGGGGAGAAGGGCGGCGCATAGCCCAGGTCCAGCATCGTCATCTGCTCCACCGTCATCCCGGCGGTGAGGGCGACCGCCGCGATGTCGACGCGCTTGCCCGCACCCTCCCGGCCGACGATCTGGACACCGAGGAGGCGGCCCGTGCGCAGCTCGGCGAGCATCTTCACCGTCATGGGGGAGGCGTTCGGGTAGTAGCCGGCGCGGCTGGTCGACTCGATGGTGACCGCCTCGAACCGCAGCCCCGCGCGGTGGGCGTCCTTCTCCCGCAGGCCCGTGCGCGCGATCTCCAGGTCGCAGACCTTGCTGACCGCCGTACCGACCACGCCCGGGAAGGTGGCGTAGTCGCCGCCGACGTTCGAGCCGATGATCTGGCCGTGCTTGTTGGCGTGCGTGCCCAGCGGGATGTGCCGCTCCTGCCCGGAGATCAGGTCGAGCACCTCCACGCAGTCGCCGCCCGCCCAGACGTTCTCGTGCCCGCGCACCCGCATCGACCGGTCGGTGAGCAGACCGCCGTGTTCCCCCAGGGGCAGCCCCGCCGCCCGTGCCAGGTCGGTCTCGGGCCGCACCCCGATGCCGAGCACCACCACGTCCGCCGGGTACCGGGCGTCCGCGGTGGCCACGGCCCGCACCCTGCCGTCGTCCCCGGTGACCAGCCCGGTGACCTCGGTGTCGTTCACCATGGTGATGCCCAGGCCCTCCATCGCCTTGTGCACCAGGAGCCCCATGTCGGGGTCCAGGGTCGCCATGGGTTCCCGGCCCCGGTTGACGACCGTCACCTCGTAGCCGCGGTTGATCATGGCCTCGGCCATCTCCACGCCGATGTACCCCGCACCGACGACCACCGCGCGGCGGCCGTCGGTGCGGGCCAGCGTGTCCAGCAGCGCCTGGCCGTCGTCCAGGGTCTGCACGCCGTGCACCCCGGGGGCGTCCATGCCGGGCAGTTCCGGGCGGATCGGCCGCGCGCCGGTCGCGATCACGAGCTTGTCGTACGACGTCCAGGACTCCGCCCCCGACTCGACGTCCCGCGCGCGTACCCGCCCCCGGTCCGGGTCGATCTCCGTGACCTCGGTGCGCAGCCGCAGGTCGATGTCCCGCGCGCGGTGCTCCTCGGGCGTACGGGCGATCAGGGTGTCCCGATCGGTGATGTCACCGCCCACCCAGTAGGGGATGCCGCAGGCCGAGAACGAGGTGAAGCGACCGCGCTCGAACGCCACGATCTCCAGCTCGTCCGGACCCTTCAGCCGACGCGCCCGGGACGCCGCGGCCATCCCCGCGGCGTCCCCGCCGATCACCACCAGACGCTCCCGCGCGCCCGGGGCCGCGGACGTGCGCGTGTTCGTACTCGTGCTCCGGCTCGTGTGCTCGCTCGTGCTCATACGAACACGCTACGGGGGCCGCGCACTTCGGGTCCGGCCCTACGGCGTCTCCTCCGGTGCCCGAGCCGGCGCGGGCGCGGACAGCGGCGCGGGCATCGGCGCGGGCCGCGTGCGGCGGGACAGCCTGGGGCGTACGGCCTTCAGCCACAGGAGGGCGAGCAGCGCCGCCACCGCGGCGAACGGCAGCACCGCGCCCAGCGCCACCGCGATCCAGCGCAGCATCGTCACGAACGCCGCCCAGCCGCCGGCGAGCGCGTCCAGGAACCCGGGGTCGTCGTCCTGCGCGGGCCGTTCCACCGGCGTCTCGGACAGGGACAGGGTGATGGTGGCGAGGCTGGTGCGGTCCTTCAGGGACTCCTGCCGGGCGAGCAGCGCCTCCAGGTCGGCCTGGCGGGTGCTGAGTTCGCCCTCCAGGGTGACCACGTCGCTGAGCCGGGTGGCCCGGTCCATCAGTTCGCGGATCCGGGCCACGCTGGCGCGCTGCGTCTTGATCCGGCTCTCCACGTCGACGACCTGGTCGGTGACGTCCTTCGCCTTCGCGCTGCGTTCGACGAGCTTGCCGGCGCCCTCGAGCTCCGTGAGTACCTCCTCGTACTTCTCGACGGGCACGCGCAGCACCACGCGCGTGTGCTCGTGGCCCTCCTCGTCCCGACGGGTGGTCTCGTTGCCGATGTAGCCGCCCGCGTTCTCGGTGGCCGTGCGGGCCTCGTCCAGGGCCTTCGGCGCGTCCTTGACCTGCACGGTCAGGGAGGCGGTGCGGATGATGTGGGCCGTGCCGCTCCTGTTCGAGGGCGGCGCGGTCGCCCGCGGGCCGTCCGCCGACGAGCCGCCGGGCGCCCCGTCCTTCGCTGCTTCCCCTGCTGCTTCTCCCGCCGCTTCCTCCGTGCCCGCCGGGGCGTCCGCCCGCGGGGCTGCGGCCTTCTGGTCGGCGGCCGAGGCCGCGCCGGAGTCGGTGTCCGAGGCGCCGCATCCGGTCAGGACGAGAGCGGCGGCCAGCAGCAGACCGGCCATCGCGTGGACCGGTCGGCCGGCTCGTACGGGTCGTGCGGGTCGTCGTGTGCGCATGCGGTTCCCCCCAGGGGTCGTGACCACTGACGTTCCTTCGACGCCGGGGGCGGGCCGAACGTTGGCGCGAAACGGTCCCGAAGCGGTCACGGTAGGGACTCGCCAGGGCCGGATGGCCCTGGCGAGACCGCGGGGCGAGTCTGAGAGGGTGGAGCCATGAGCGGATCACGTGCGGGCGCGGAACAGCAGGTCGTCGTCGTGGGAGCCGGCATCGCCGGTCTGGCCGCCGCGCACCGGCTGCTCGGACGCGGGGCGCGGGTGACCGTGCTGGAGGCCTCGGGCCGGGTCGGCGGCAAGCTGCTGCCCGGCGAGATCGCGGGCGCGCGCGTGGACCTCGGCGCCGAGTCGATGCTGGCCCGCCGCCCGGAGGCGGTGGCTCTCGCCCGCGAGGTGGGTCTCACCGACCGGCTCCAGCCCCCGGCCACGGCGTCCGCCTCGCTGTGGACCCGCGGCGCCCTGCGCCCCATGCCCAAGGACCATGTCATGGGCGTCCCCGGCACGGCCGCCGCCCTGGCCGGTGTGCTCTCCGACGAGGGCCTCGCCCGGATCGGGCGCGACGCCGAACTGCCCCGCACCGAGGTCGGCGACGACATCGCCGTCGGCGAGTACGTGGCGGCCCGGCTGGGCCGCGAGGTCGTCGACCGACTGGTCGAGCCCCTGCTGGGCGGGGTGTACGCGGGCGACGCGTACCGCATCTCGATGCGCGCGGCGGTCCCCCAGCTGTTCGAGGCCGCGCGCGCCCACACCTCCCTGACCGAAGGGGTACGGGAGATCCAGGCCAGGGCCGCCGCCGCGCAGCAGACCGGTCCGGTGTTCATGGGCATCGAGGGCGGAGTGGGCACCCTCCCGCTCGCCGTCGCCGAGTCGGTGCGGGCACGCGGCGGGGAGATCCACACCGGCACCCCGGTCACCGAACTGCGCCGGGAGCCGGCCGGCGGCTGGCGGGTGGTCGCCGGGGAGCGGGAGCTGCACGCCGACGCGGTCGTCGTCGCCGCGCCCGCCCCGGAGGCCGCGCGGCTGCTGCGCGCCGAGGCCCCCGGGGCCTCCGCCGAGCTCACCGGCGTCGAATACGCCTCCATGGCGCTCATCACGCTCGCCTACCGCCGTGCGGAGACCGGCCTTCCCGCCGGCAGCGGATTCCTGGTGCCGCCGGTCGACGGCCGCACCATCAAGGCGTCCACGTTCGCCTCGCACAAATGGGGCTGGGTCGCCGAGGAGGACCCCGGCCTCACCGTCCTGCGCACCTCCGTCGGCCGGCACGGCGAGACGGAGATCCTCCGCCGTGACGACGCCGACCTCGTCGAGGTCTCCCGGCACGACCTGAAGGCCGCCACCGGCCTGGACGCCACCCCCGTGGCCACCCGCGTCACCCGCTGGCACGACGGACTGCCCCAGTACCCCGTCGGCCACCACGCGCGCGTGGCGCGCATCCGCGAGCACCTCGCCGCCCTCCCGGGGCTGGCCGTGTGCGGCGCGGCCTACGACGGCGTCGGCATCCCCGCGTGCATCGCGAGCGCGTACGCCGCCGTCGACCAGATCCACGGTGACCTCCCGCACGGCGTGCGGCAGGTCACCACCGACCCGATGCAAAGCCTCCACGGATGCGCAGGAGAATAAGGGACATGAGCGACGCCACCACCACCCCCGACCCCGCACGGATCCCGAACAAGGGCAAGCTGGCCAAGGACCTCAACGAGGTCATCCGCTACACCCTCTGGTCCGTCTTCAAGCTGAAGGACGTGCTGCCCGAGGACCGCGCCGGGTACGCCGACGAGGTCCAGGAGCTGTTCGACCAGCTCGCCGCCAAGGACGTCGTCGTCCGCGGGACGTACGACGTCTCCGGTCTGCGCGCCGACGCCGATCTCATGATCTGGTGGCACTCCGAGAGCAGCGACCAGCTCCAGGAGGCGTACAACCTGTTCCGCCGCACCGAGCTGGGCCGGGCCCTCGAGCCGGTGTGGTCGAACATGGCACTGCACCGCCCCGCCGAGTTCAACCGCTCGCACATCCCGGCGTTCCTCGCCGACGAGGAGCCCCGCGCGTACGTGAGCGTGTACCCCTTCGTGCGTTCGTACGACTGGTACCTGCTGCCCGACGAGGACCGCCGCCGCATGCTCGCCGACCACGGCAAGATGGCCCGCGGCTTCCCCGACGTGCGCGCCAACACGGTCCCCTCGTTCTCCCTCGGCGACTACGAGTGGGTCCTCGCCTTCGAGGCCGACGAGCTGTACCGCATCGTCGACCTCATGCGGCACCTGCGCGGCTCCGAGGCCCGGATGCACGTCCGTGAGGAGGTCCCGTTCTACACGGGCCGCCGCAAGGACATCGCCGAACTGGTCGCCGGCCTCGCCTGATCAGGCGGCGGGCCGGGGCTCCGGTTCCGTCTCCGTACGCGGCTCCGGCCCCGGTTCCGCCCGTGGCTCCGGTTCCGGGCGCGGCGCGCAGGACGCGCGCCGCCCCGGGACCCGGCCGGTCAGCAGGTACGCCTCCAGGTGGCCGTTCACACAGGCGTTGGGGCCGCCCGCGACACCATGGGTGCCGGTGTCCCGCTCGGTCACCAGCGCCGACCCCGCGAGCCGCCGGTGCAGTTCCAGCGCCCCGTCGTACGGGGTCGCCGCGTCCCGCTCGGCCGCCAGGATCAGCGTCGGCGGCAGCTCACCCGCCCCGGTCCGGACGTCCAGCGGCTGCTGCCGGGGCTCCGGCCAGAAGGCGCACGGCAGATTCGTCCACACGTTGGCCCAGGTCTCGAACGGCGCCCGGCGGGCGAGCCGGGTGTTGTCCCGGTCCCACACCGCCCAGTCCGTCGGCCAGGGCGCGTCGTTGCACTCCACGGCGACGTAGACCGCCCGCGAGTTCTCCGTCTCCACCGCCGCCTCGGGCTGCGGCTCCGCCTGCTCGATCAGCGGCCCCGGATCGCCCTTCAGATAGGCCGACAGGGCGTGCGCGCGATGCGGCCAGTGGTCGTCGTAGTACCCGGTCTGCAGGAAAGCCGACTGCAACTGCCCCGGGCCCACCTTCCCGCCCGCCGGTTCCCGGGCGAGCCGCGCGCTCACCTTCTCGTAGCTGCGGTGCACCTCCGCGGGCGTGTCGCCGAGCCCGTACACGTCGTGGTGCCGGGCCGCCCATGTCCGGAAGTCCGCCCAGCGGTCCTCGAACGCCGCCGACTGGTCGAGGTTGTTGCGGTACCAGATCTGCTCCGGGTCCGGGTGCACCGCCGAGTCGAACACCATCCGCCGGACGTGCGAGGGGAACATCGTGGCGTACAGCGCCCCGAAGTAGGTCCCGTACGACGCCCCCAGGAACGTCAGCCGAGGCTCCTTCAGCGCGGCGCGCAGCACGTCCAGGTCGCGCGCGTTGTTCAGGGAGTGGTAGTGCCGGAGCGCGCCGCCGACCCGCTCCGCGCAGCCGCGCGCATACGCCTCGGCCCGCGCGATGCGCTCGCGCTTGTACGACTCCGAGGGGTGCGCCGGCGCCCGTGTGGGGCCCTGGACGGACTTCTCCGGGTCCTCGCAGGACAGCGGGGCGGACCGGCCCACCCCGCGCGGGGCGTAGCCGACGAGGTCGTAGGCCCCCGCGATCCGCTTCCACTCGGGGAGCAGGCCGATGAGCGGGAAGTACGTGCCGTCGGCGCCCGGCCCGCCCGGGTTGTGGACCAGGGCGCCCTGCCGGGGCACCTTGCGCTTGTCGTTGTCCGGGTCCTTCCCGGTGGCCCGGACGCGGCTGACGGCGAGTTCGATCTGCCTGCCGTGCGGGTGGGCGTAGTCGAGCGGGACGGTGACCGTGCCGCACTCGATGGTGCCGGGCAGGTCCTGCGCGTCCGGGCAGGCGCCGAACTCGATGCCCTCGGCCGCGGCGCGCGCGGCGGCCACCGCGGTGCCGCGCAGCTCGGCTGCGCCGGGGGCGTCCGGGGCCGCGACGGCGGCCGGGGCGGTGGCGCCCGGGGCGGCGGTGGCGCTGCCGGTCGGTGCGACGGCCAGGGTGGTGAACAGCAAGGACCCGGCGGCCGCGTGGACGACGGCAGTTCTCATCGCGTATTCCCTTTCGGCGCACGACGGCGACAAAAGGGATGTTTCGTTCGGCGGTCGGGGAAGGCAAGCACCGTTCGCCGGTGTCGGCGTCAATGCCCCCGTGCGCCCCCGGAGTCCTGGCCCTGCCGCGGGTGCGGGTGCTCGCGGTGTGCGAAGGCCGCACGCAGATCCGGTTCACCGACCGCGCGGACGCCGCGTACGGCGACGGAGGTGAGATACGTACGGTCACCGGCACCGTGGGTACCGCGGTGCAGGGCGCCCAGCAGCCGTTGACCGGCAGGAGAGGCCCGGCGCGCGTACGGGTGGACCTCGATCCGCGCTATGACCAGGCAGCTCAGGGTCAGGATCAACGGCAGCGCGAACCACAGGGCGACCAGATGGCGCGGCAGTTCCGACGAGGCCGGCAGCAGCAGGGCGGCGGCCCCCAGCCCGACCACGGCCAGCGCGGCGAACCGCACCTGACGCACCCCGTCGACGATCGTCGTACCGGTGCCGTCCTCGGGCACGGCCAGACCCGCACGGACCAGCCGGTCCGCCATACCGCGCACGGGGGCCGCGGTCGCCGCCGCGGCCCGTACGGGCGCGATGAGGGACTGCCCCTCCGGACCGATGGCCCCTATCACCGACCGCTCCATCTCGTCCCGGCCCCGCGGGTCGACCACGGTCGCCCAGCCGGTGCGGGCCAGCAGCAGCCTGCGCTGGCGCGCCATGGAGACCAGGGTGACATCGACGACCCGTCGGGGCCCGCCGCACAGGAACGCCGCCTCGTACAACGTCAGGTCATGCCCTTCGGCGGTGGCCGCGTCGGTGGTGCCGACGGCCGCCGCGCGGACGGCGGCCAGGCACAGCCGGGCGCACGCCACACCGGCGACGGCCCAGGCCGGCAGCAGGAGGAGGACCCAGAACATGAACTGTTTGTAAGTGACACGGCCGCGGAAACACCATGCCCTTTTCACCATCCGGACGGAGTGTTGTGGTGATGTGATGTTCCGCTCGGCTTCCTGCCTGGTTCCGGGGGGATTTCGGGGCCACGGCGGCTCAACGCCGCAGCAGCACCCGCCGCGTGGCCCGCGCCAGCCGTACCGCCGGCCGGTGCGAGCGCGGCTTCGGCCCCGACCGCTCCAGCCACCACTCCCGCAGCTCCCGCCGCATCCGCCCGTCCTCCGGCCGCCCGGCGAGCAGCAGTTGCTCCACGAAGTCCAGCGCGTCCCGCCGGTACCCCTCGGTCATCGGCCGGCTCTGCGCATACGCGAGGAAGGCGGACCGGTACCCCTCGCCGAGCAGCACTGGCAGCTCGGGCGCCACCTTGGCGACGACGTCCGCCCGCTTCGCGGTGAGTGCCCGTGCCTGCACCGCCATCCGCCCCCGGTCGAACCCCTCGGGCACGGGCGTCCCGGCGACCAGCGCGGACAGCACCGCGGTCTGCGCGAGCGCGAGGCGCTGCCGCGCGGGTTCGGGACAGCCCTCCTCCGGCTCGGCGCGGGCGGCGGGAGCAGCCGCCGACCGCACCTCCTCCTCCGCCCCCGCCTCCGCCGCGCCCTTCGCCACTGCCGCCTGGATGGCATCCAACTCGTCCCGCAAATCGGCCGGTTCCGGGAAGTTCTCGTCCCGCTCCAGCAGCACTCCCGGCGGGGAGACCCGGGAGGCGAGATCGGTGAGGATGTCGAGGACCGGCCGGGGCACGGGGTGGGCGTGGCTGTCGTGCCAGACCCCGTCCCGCTCGACGCCGCCCGCGACATGGACGTACGCGACGGCCTCCAGGGGCAGTTCGGCGAGCGCCCGCGCGGGGTCCTCGCCGCGGTTGACGTGGTTGGTGTGCAGATTGGCCACGTCGACGAGCAACCGCACCCCGGTGCGGTCGGCCAGCTCGTACAGGAACTGGCCCTCGGTCATCTCCTCACCGGGCCACGAGAACAGCGCCGCGATGTTCTCCACGGCGAGCGGCACGGGCAACGCGTCCTGGGCGATGCGGACGTTCTCGCACAGCACGTCGAGCGCGTCCCGGGTACGGGGCACCGGCAGCAGGTGCCCCGCCTCGAGCCGCGGGGAGGCGCTGAGCGGCCCACCCGCCCGGACGAACGCGATGTGCTCGGTGACCAGCGGCGCTCCGAGTGCCGTGGCCCGCTCGGCGAGCGCCTCCAGCCGCCCCGCGTCCGGGCGCTCCGCCCCGCCGAGCCCGAGCCCGACCCCGTGCGGCACGACGGTCACCCCGCGCTCGCGCAGCCGCAGCAGCGACTCGGGGAGATGCCCGGGACACACGTTCTCGGCCACCACCTCGACCCAGTCGATCCCCGCCATCCCCTCCACGGCCTCGGCGATCTCCGGCCGCCACCCGATCCCCGTCCCCAGTCGCACCGTCATTCCCCCTCCTTCACCCGGCCCCCGTCGGCCGCCCTGTCGGGCGTGCCGTGGGTATGACCCCGAACGACGCCTCCGAACCCGGCCCGGGGCACCTTCAGAGCAACATTTGAGCTTCACAGGGTCAGCCGGGGGCCGCCGTGCGGCGCTGACCGGCGCTCCGGCAACTGTTTCAGCTACTTGACACAGTTCATTCCGAGCGCGATTGAGTCAGGTAATTGATACACCTTGCGGGAGGGAAAGGGGCCGGGATGTCTGCTGGCGCAGGAAGGGGAGTCATATGGCGGGAGGGGCTCGAGACTCCCGTGCGATGGGCCGGTGCGGCGACCGGTGTGGCGGTCAACGCCCTGGTCTCCTACAGCCCTGAGCCCGATGTGGATCTGCTGTACGGTTTCCCGTCTTCGGCCTGTTCGTCATGCTCGGCGTGTACGCGTCCGATGTGGTGGCCCGGCCGAGTCAGGGCTGGGTGCGAGTGGCCCAGGTGACACCGCGCCGCATCCGGGACCATGTCCCCCGTGCTCTGACCGCTGCGTTGACCGGGCAGGCCGTCGTCCTGACCGGCCTCCTGATCGTCGCGGCCGCGACGGCCTCGACGGACGCCGACGGCCGCTCACGCCGTGCGCTGACGGTCACGTGCCCGGCGGGTACACGGCTGCTCTCGCCCTGGCCCGGTCCGTACTACGCCTGGCCGATCCTCGGCGGCCTCACCGTCGGTACCGTTGTCTGCGCGGTGCTCCTGCGCCGTATCACCGCCCGGTCCCGGAGTGACGATCAGCGCCGCACCGGAATCCGGGCGGCGATCGGTGCCTGGGGAGTGATGGTGAGCGCTCCTCTTTTCGCTGTCTCCTTGACGATGGGGGTCGTGGTGCTGAGCCTGTCCTGCGCGGGCGGGATGAAGGACGCTGCTCTGTGGGGGCTGGCTCTCACCGCCCTCACTTCCGCCCTGACGGCGTGTCACTGCCTGTGTGTCCTCCTGCTGCCGCAGGTCTACGTCAAGGCCCGGCCGTGACAGCGCGGTCCATCCGCGTGGATCACGCGTCCCCGGTCCCGCCCTACGAGCAAGTCCGCGCGCAGCTGGCCGATCTGATCTCCGTCGGCCGACTGCGTCAGGGGGACAGGCTGCCGTCCGTGCGCCAACTGGCCTCCGACCTCGGGCTGGCCAACAACACCGTGGTCCGGGCCTACCGTGAACTGGAGAGTGCGGGCCTGGTCAGGACCCGCAGGGGTTCCGGCACCCAGGTCATCGCCCCGACGGCCGCCACCGACAGCAAGGCGAAGCTCGCGGAACACGCGCGCACGTACGCGGCTGCCGCCGGCCGGCTCGGTGTCTCGAACGAGGAGGCCCTGGCGGCGATCCGCCATGCTCTGGCGAGCCTCCACACCCCCTGACGCCGAGCAGGATCTCAGCGCAGGGCCGGGTGGTCCGCCACCACGGTGCTGGAGCCCGGCGCGATCTCGGTGAAGCCCGCGTCGCGGACCAGGGGGAGGCCGCTGGTGATCAGGGCCGGCCAGTGGGAGGGGGCGGCGGGGCGGACGGAGAGGGGGAAGCCGGCGTCGTGCCAGGCGGTGCGGTCCTTGTCGGTCAGCTCCCACCAGGCCAGCTGAGCGGCGTGGCCCGCCTGGGCCATGGCCTTGCCGGCCGACATGTCGAGGTCGGGGTTGAGCCACAGGACGGGGGCGGTGGGGTCCGCCGGGGGCACGGGCTCCGGGTCGTCCAGGTCGGTGCCGGAGACCTGGAGGCGGGCCAGGTCCTTGGGCCAGCCGTCCAGCGGGACGGGCGGGAAGACGCGGACCTCCGCCGACGTGCCGGTGACCGTGATGCCGTCGAGCGCCTCCGCGCGGCGCCACTCCGCGCCGCGGGCCCGGCGCACCACCTTGCGGATGCGGGCGTCCTGCCAGTCGCGCATCACCCGCGCCCACTCGCCCTCGCCCGTCGACCGCTCGTCGGCCAGCATCGTCAGCACCGCGCGGGCCGCCGTCGCCAGCGCGTCCGTACGGGCCGGGGGCGTGGCCCGCTCGATGCGCGCCACCAGGGGCAGCACGAACTGGGGTGCCGCGTCGCGGGCACTGGACTCATGGCGGAAGGGGCTGTCGGCGACGGGCACCCGGTCGTTGTTCACCGCTCCAGTCTGCCAAGCCGCCGGACACCGGCGACCGTCACCCCGAGCAGGACGTGCGCTCGGCCTCCCGCCACTCACAAACCGGGCACAGCGTCATGCCTTTGTACGACTCCGGGTACTCCGTCGGCTCCCGGCACAGCACGCACTCCGCGTACGGGGGCCCGTCGGCCTCGGGCGGCCTGGACGCTTCGATCAGGCAGTAGTCGTTGTCGGCCATACCTCCACCCTAGGACGGCCGGTTCCGTCCGTTCGACGTCGCGATCAGGTCGGAGACCTTCACGAAGCGGTAGCCCTGCTCGCGCAGCTCCGGGACGATCGTCCGCAGGGCCCGCTCGGTCGCCGGGGCCGCGCTGCGGGTGCAGTGCAGGACGACGACGGAACCCGGGCGCACCCCGTCCAGCACCTGCCGGGCCACCGCGTCGGCGTCCGTGGCGAAGGCGTCGCCGCCGACCACGTCCCACTGCACGGCGGTGACACCGGCCGGGGCGAGTGCCTTGAGCGCCGCGCGGTCGTAGCACCCGCCGGGGAAGCGGAAGTACGGCATCGGGTCCGGCACCCCCACCTCGCGGAAGGCCGCGTACGCCCGCTCCACGTCCGCGCGCATCCGGTCCCCGGAGAGGGTCGGCAGGCCGTGGCAGTCGTCCGTGAACGCGTAGTGGCTGTAGGAGTGGTTGGCGACCTCGAAGAGCGGGTCCCGGCCGATGGAGCGGGCCTGGTCCGGGTACTCCTCGGCCCAGCGCCCCGTCATGAACACGGTGGCCGGTACCCGCAGCGCGCGCAGCGCGGCGATCAGCTGCGGGTGGTCGAAGTGCTCGCCCGCCGCCGCCTGCGGGCCCTGGTCGGCGGTCATGTCGGCGTCGAAGGTGAGGGCGACGGTCTTCCCGCCGGTGCGCGGGCCGTTCTTGAAGACCGGGGTCAGACCCGTCGGCTCCGGAGCCAGGGTGGGCGGCCGCGAGGACGGTGCCGAGGGCGTGGCGGAGGGCGCGGGGCGCGGCAGCCGTGAGGGGGTGGGTGCCGCAGGCGGTGAGGGCGGCGCCCAGGGCGACGCATACGGCTGCCGCTCGGCCGACTCGGCGCGCTTGGCGTACAAGTGTGATCCTCGCATGAAGGTATGAGTGGGATGCGAGCTTTCCTTCGCTTTACGGGCTGACGTGGTGCCGTTTCGCCCGGGTGGCGGTTCCCGGCTCGGTCCGTACGCGGTTTCCGGTTGCGGGGCGGGATGCGGGGAGCTAACATACAACCAAATGGTTGTAGATGAGTTGGCCGACGAGGCCGTGGACCGGCTGTTCCAGGCCCTGGCCGACGCGACGCGTCGCGACATACTCCGCCGTTGTGTGCGGGGTGAGCTGTCCGTGTCGCGTCTGGCCGATGTGTACCCGATGAGCTTCGCCGCGGTGCAGAAACACGTCACGGTGCTGGAGCGCGCCGGGCTGGTCACCAAGCGGCGGCGCGGACGGGAGCAGCTCGTGCGTACCGATCCCGACGCGGTGGGCCGGGCGCGGCAGGCCCTCGACGAACTGGAGACGGCCTGGCGGGCGCGCGTGGACCGGATGTCCGGTCTGCTCGCGGACGAGGCGGGGCCCGACGAGGACTCGACGAAAGGACAGGACACATGACCGTCACGAGCGTGGACAAGGATCTCGACAACCTGACCCTCACCGTGATCGCGGACTTCACCGCACCGGTCGAGAAGGTGTGGCAACTGTGGGCGGACCCGCGGCAGCTGGAACGCTGGTGGGGGCCGCCGACCTACCCGGCGACCGTGGAGGAGCACGACCTGACCCTCGGCGGAGAGGTCAGGTACTTCATGACCAGCCCGGAGGGTGAGAAGTTCGGCGGCTGGTGGCGGATCACCTCGGTCACCCCGCCCACCGCCCTGGAGTTCACCGACGGCTTCTCCGACCAGGACGGCAAGCCGAACCCCGAGATGCCGACCACGACGGTACGGATGACGCTCAGCGAGCGCGAGGGCGGTACCCGGATGGAACTGCGCTCGGTCTTCGACAGCCGGGAGCAGATGGACCAGCTCGCGCAGATGGGCATGGTCGAGGGGCTGCGGCAGTCGATCGGCCAGATGGACGACCTGCTGGCGGCCTGACCCGCGTACGGACCGCGCACGGACCTGTACGGGCCGCGGGGGCGACCGGGACTCTCCCCGGCCGCCCCGCGTGTGTCACCGCCGCCAGGGGCCGGTGACCGCGAACGTCGTCCCGGGGGAGTAGCAGTTGACGTACATCGTCCGGCCGTCGGGGGAGAAGGCGACCCCGGCGAACTCGCCCCACTCCGGTTTCTCGGGCGTGCCCCCCGCCGCGGTGGCGGCTGGTGTGATCGCCTGGCGGTTGCGCGCCATCGCGTACACCTCGCCGCGCCGGGTGACGCCGTAGACGTGCTGCGCGCCGCTGCCGTCCTCGCAGACCATCAGGCCGCCACTGGGGGCGAGACAGATGTTGTCCGGTGACTCGCCGGGCAGTTGCACGTCGGTGTCCGGCCCGAAGACGATCACCAGCGTCAGCCGTCGCCGGTCCGGGTCGTAGCGCCAGATCTGCCCGTGGTGGTCACCGGCCGAACCCTCGGCGCTGCGGGCGAAGGACGACACGAAGTACACCGACCGGCCGCCCCAGTAGCAGCCCTCCAGCTTCTGCGCGTGCGTGATGCCGCCGGCGCCGAAGTCCTGGAAGCGGATGGGGGTTCCGGCGGCCTGCGGGTCCGGCACGTCCACCCACTCGATGCGGTCGAAGTGCGCGCCCGTCTCCTGGATCGAGGACAGGTCGGGCACTCCGGGTACCCGCATCGCCTGGAGCCGGCCGCCCGCGCGCAGCGAACCGGTGCCGCCGAGCGGCTTGTCCGGCAGGAAGCGGTAGAAGAGCCCGAAGGGCCGCTCGAACGCGTCCTCCGTCTCGTAGACGACGCCCCGCTTCGGATCGACCGCGACCGCCTCGTGCTGGAAGCGGCCCATCGCGGTGAGCGGCACCGCCCCCGTGCGGCGCGGGTCGGCCCCGTCGACCTCGAAGACGAAGCCGTGATCCTTGGTATAGCCGTTGGTGCCCGCCTTGTCCTCGGTCTCCTCGCAGGTCAGCCAGGTGCCCCAAGGTGTCGGCCCGCCCGCGCAGTTGACGGCGGTACCGGCGATCGCGACTCGTTCCGACAGCACCCGGTTGCGGGAGTCCAGGGTCAGCGACGTACAGCCGCCCCTGCCCTGCGGGTCGTACGTCAGTCCGTCGATCGCCGGGACCGGGACCCTGCCGTTGGCGCGGTTCTCGTGGTTGCGGACGAGAAGGACGCGGCCGTGTCCGCTCGCGAAGGCGGCCATGCCGTCATGGTTGGAGGGGACGAGGCCCTCACCGGAGCGCAGTTCGTCGCCCTCGCGGGAGAGCACCCGGTAGCGGAACCCCTCCGGCAGGTCGAGCAGCCCGTCGGGGTCGGGAACGAGGGGGCCGTAGCCGTGGTGGCCGAGGTTCTGCGCGGCGGCGGCAGTGGGGGTGAACAGCTCGGAGAGGGAGCCGGAGAACGCGATGCCGATTCCCAGGGCGCCGGAACGGGCGAGCAGTTGACGTCGTGTCGTGGGGGAGGAGCCGGTGGCGGACCCAGCGGCCTCCATGGCCCCGGGGGTCCCTGATGCGGTCATGGTGGGGGGAACCTTCCTGCTGGCGGACAGGAACTGTGACCCGCCGTGTCTATCACCTGCCGCGAATCACGGGAACCACGCGTGGAGCACGTGTCACGGCCCCGGTTCGTCGGGGGGCGGCCCCGGTTCCTCGAGGGCGCGCTCCGTCGGCGCCGGCTGCTGGGCGGACCGTTCCAGGAAGCGCAGCAGCTCCACCGGGAAGGGCAGCACCAGCGTGGAGTTCTTCTCGGCGGACACCGCCACGATCGTCTGCAGCAGCCGCAGCTGCAGCGCGGACGGGGTGTCCGCCATCTGCTGGGCGGCCTCGGCCAGTTTCCTCGACGCCTGGAGTTCGGCGTCGGCGTTGATGACCCGGGCCCGCCGCTCGCGGTCGGCCTCCGCCTGCCGGGCCATGGACCGCTTCATCGTCTCGGGCAGCGAGACGTCCTTGATCTCGACCCGGTCGATCTGCACGCCCCAGCCGACCGCCGGGCTGTCGATCATCAGCTCCAGGCCCTCGTTGAGCTTCTCCCGGTTGGACAGCAGGTCGTCGAGGTCGCTCTTGCCGATGATCGAGCGCAGGGAGGTCTGGGCCATCTGGGAGACCGCGAACCGGTAGTCCTCCACGTTGATGAGCGCGGCGGAGGCGTTGACGACCTTGAAGTAGACGACCGCGTCCACCCGCACGGTGACGTTGTCCCGGGTGATGCCCTCCTGCGCGGGCACCGGCATCGTGACGATCTGCAGATTGACCTTGTGCAGCCGGTCCACCCCGGGGACGATCATCGTGAACCCGGGCTGGCGCTCCCCGCTGTACAGCCGGCCGAGCCGGAAGACCACCCCGCGCTCGTACTGCTTGACGACCCGCGCCGCCGCGGCGAGATAGACGACGCCCGCGGCGCCGGTGGCGACGACTGCGGTGACCAGTTCCTCGACCATGACGACCTCCCGTTCAGAGGCCTGCTCCCTGCGCTTACGGTCACTTCTGCCACGATATGCCCGGTGTCCGGTCCGCGGCCATGGCTCGAGGTCGGGGGGCCCGGAGCGTCGGGCCCCCGGGGCTACGGGGTCCCGGTGAGCCGGCCGGCGTCCCGGGCCAGCGCGGTGAGCCGGGAGATCGCCCGGAAGTACTTCTTGCGGTAGCCGCCCTTCAGCATCTCCTCGCTGAACAGCTGGTCGAAGGGCAGTCCCGAGGCGAGCACGGGTACCTCGCGGTCGTAGAGCCGGTCGGCGAGGACGACCAGCCGCAGGGCCGTCGACTGGTCCGGTACCGGCCGCACACCGGTGAGGCACACGGCGGTGAGCCCGTCGGTGAGGGCGCCGTAGCGGCTGGGGTGCACCTTCGCGAGGTGCTCCAGCAGATCCGCGAAGCCGTCCAGCGAGGCGCCCTCGGTGGCGTACGCCGTCTTGGTCACCAGTTCGTCGGTGTACGGCGGCGGCGCCTGGGGCAGACCGCGGTGGCGGTAGTCCTCGCCGTCGATGCGCAGGGCGCGGAAGTGGGCCGACAGGCCCTGGATCTCGCGCAGGAAGTCGGCCGCGGCGAACCGGCCCTCGCCGAGCTTGCCGGGCAGCGTGTTGGAGGTGGCGGCGAGCGCGACACCCGCCTCGACCAGCTTGCCGAGCAGGGTGGAGACGAGCACGGTGTCGCCGGGGTCGTCCAGTTCGAACTCGTCGATGCACAGCAGCCGGTGGCCGGAGAGCGTCCGTACCGTCTGCTGGAAGCCGAGGGCGCCGACCAGGTTGGTCAGCTCCACGAAGGTGCCGAACGCCTTGAGCGCGGGCTCGGCCGGGGTGGCGTGCCACAGGGAGGCCAGCAGATGGGTCTTGCCGACGCCGTAGCCGCCGTCGAGGTAGACACCGCGCGGGCCGGCCGGGACGGGCTTCGCCGGCTTCCCGAAGCCGAACAGCCGGCGCCTGCCGGAATCGCCGCCCGGTGCTCCGCCGAGACCGGCCGCGAAGCCTTCGAGGACGCGCACGGCCTCGGTCTGGCTGGGCTGGTTCGGGTCGGGTATGTAGGTGTCGAAACGGACCGCGTCGAACCGGGGCGGGGGCACCATCTCGGCGACGAGCCGGTCCGCGGGGACGTGCGGCTCACGGGCGCACAGGGACAGCGGGGCCGCGGCGGCCGCGGGAGCGAGCCGGGCGGCGGGGGAGGAGGACGACACGCTTCCTCATACTACGGGGCGTGGAACACTGCACGGCATGCGACGCCTCTTCCCTGTGATCGACGAAACAGCAGCTCCCGCCGGGGAGACGACCGGTACCTCCCGCGCGGGGGAGGGCACGGAGGACCGGGAGTGGAGCCTGGCTGAACTGGCCGCCGCATACGCCTACCCGGGGCCGGGGTCCGGTGCGGACCGGCAGCCGTGGCTGCGGGCCAACATGGTGTCCACGCTCGACGGAGCCGCCCAGCACGAGGGCCGCTCGCAGCCCATCTCCAGCCCGGCCGACATGCGTGTCTTCGGCACGCTGCGGGCCCTCGCGGACGTCGTGCTCGTCGGCGCGGAAACGGTTCGGCTGGAGGGCTACCGTCCGGCCCGCGCGCGTGCGGAGTTCGCGGCGGCGCGCGAGGCGGCCGGGCAGGGCCCCGCGCCGGCGATCGCCGTGGTCTCCGCCGGCCTGGACCTGGACTTCTCCCTGCCGCTGTTCACCACCCCGCTGGTGGACACCCTGATCCTGACTGGTGCCGCCGCGCCCCCCGACCGGATCGCCGCCGCCGAGGCGGCCGCCGGGACCCGGGTGGTGATCGCGGGGGACGGCACCGGTGTGGATCCGGCTCGCGCGACGCGGGCCCTCGCGGAACTGGGGCACACCCGACTGCTGACCGAGGGCGGGCCGCGGCTGCTGGGGCAGCTGGTGGCGGCCGGAGTGCTGGACGAGCTCTGTCTGACCGTCGCCCCGATGCTCGTCGCGGGTGACGCTCAGCGCATCGCCGGTGGACCGTCTGTGACACTTCCGAGTCGTTTCACGCTGAAATCGATGTTGGAGGAGGATGGTTTTCTTTTCACGCGGTACGCGCGTTCCTGACCGGACGGGCGGGCCCGAACCCTCCGGCGGTGTCCGGGAGCGTCCAGGAGCACCCGGATGCGAGTTCAATGGTTACCGCTGGCCCGGTAATCGGCGGAATGTTCCGTTCCGCTTGGTGGTGCGACGGGCACACTGAACCCGGTGGTGCCCGTGCGGGCACGGGCAGGACGGATTCCGCAGGGCCTGGCTCGGCCCACGGGGAGAGAGGGCCCACGGCCCTCCGAGGAGAAGGGGCGCCTGGTGTTCACAAGCGTACTGATGATCGAGAAGGCCCTGACGTCCGCCGACGTGGAGTTCGTCACCACCCTGCACGGTGACGAGGAGGTCGCCTTCCGGGTGCTGCTCCAGCCGCGCGGCGAACAGGCGGACCGGCTGCTGAGGGCCATCGACGACGTGGCCCTCGGCGAGCTCGACGACGCCGTCCGGGAGGCGGAGACGCCCGAGGGCGAGGATGCCAGGACGACGGGGGAGCGGGCACTGGAGGTGTCCCTGCAGGCCCTGCGCGCCGCCGGTCACGGGGCCGACGGCCGGCTGATCGAGAACCACCCCCTGGACGCGCTGAGGACGATGGTCCAGGAGGCCGGGGCGGACGAGGTGATCGTGCTCACCGACCCGCACTACGTGGAGGAGTTCTTCCACCGGGACTGGGCCTCCCGGGCCCGGCACAAGGTGGGCGTGCCGGTGCTGAAACTGTTCTCGCACAGCAAGGCATAGGCTGGGGCGGCGCCCTTCGCACGAGGGCGCGGGGACCGTCGTCCCGCTCGTCGCGCACCACCCGCACAGCCCGTACGACCCGCACTCGTCACCACTGGGGAGAAACACGCATGGCACCCGGCCTTCCTACCGCCATGGACCGACCGCACTTCATCGGCATCGGCGGCGCCGGGATGTCGGGCATCGCGAAGATCCTCGCGCAGCGCGGCGCCAAGGTGGCCGGCAGTGACGCCAAGGAGTCGGCCACCGCCGAGGCGCTGCGCGCGCTGGGCGCCACGGTCCACATCGGGCACGCCGCCGGGCACCTGGCCGACGACGCGAGCTGCGTGGTCGTGTCGTCGGCGATCCGTGAGGACAACCCGGAACTCGTCCGCGCGGCCGAACTGGGCGTTCCCGTGGTCCACCGCTCCGACGCGCTGGCCGCCCTCATGGACGGCCTGCGCCCGATCGCGGTGGCCGGCACCCACGGCAAGACCACGACCACCTCGATGCTGGCCGTCTCCCTGACCGAGCTGGGCCGCCGCCCGTCGTACGCGATCGGCGGCGACCTGGACGCGCCCGGCTCCAACGCGCTGCACGGCGAGGGCGAGATCTTCGTCGCCGAGGCGGACGAATCGGACCGCAGCTTCCACAAGTACGCCCCCGAGGTCGCGATCATCCTCAACGTGGAACTGGACCACCACGCCAATTACGCGTCCATGGAGGAGATCCACGAGTCCTTCGAGACGTTCGTCGGCCGGATCGTGCCCGGCGGCACGCTGGTGATCTCGTCGGACCACGAGGGCGCACGGGAACTGACCCGGCGCCTGCGCACCTCGGCGGGTACGGAAGGTTCAGCCGGCTCCGTCCGGACGGTGACGTACGGGGAGGCGCCCGACGCCGACGTGCGGGTGACCTCGGTCGTCCCGCAGGGGCTGAAGAGCGAGGTGACCGTCGAGTTCGAGGGCGCCCCGCTCACCTTCACGGTGTCCGTCCCGGGCCGCCACTACGCGCACAACGCGGTGGCCGCGCTCGCCGCCGGCGTCGCGCTCGGCATCCCGGCCACCGAACTGGCTCCGGCGCTGGCCGCGTACACCGGGGTGAAGCGGCGCCTGCAGCTCAAGGGCGAGGCGGCGGGCGTCCAGGTCATCGACTCCTACGCGCACCACCCGACCGAGATGACCGCCGACCTGGAGGCGATGCGCGCCGCCGCGGGCGACGCCCGCATCCTGACCGTCTTCCAGCCGCACCTGTTCTCCCGCACCCGGGAGCTGGGCAAGGAGATGGGCCAGGCCCTGACCCTGGCCGACTCCTCGCTCGTGCTGGACATCTACCCGGCCCGTGAGGACCCGGTCCCGGGCGTCACCAGCGAACTGATCATCGAGGCGGCGCGGGCGGCCGGTGCGGACGTGACGCCGGTGCACGACAAGGCGGAGATCCCGGACGCGGTCGCGGGAATGGCGAAGCCCGGCGATCTCGTTCTCACCATGGGAGCGGGCGACGTCACCGACCTCGGCCCGCTGATCCTCGAGCGTCTCTCGCAGTGAGACGCGGAAGAAGCACGCAGCAGCAGAAGCGAAGGGGCTGAAGGCTCATGTCGTACGACGTGGAGAAGCCGGACGAGCAGTGGCGCGCGGAGCTGTCGCCGTCCGAGTACGCCGTCCTGCGCCAGGCGGGCACGGAGCCGGCCTTCACCGGTGAGTACACCGACACGAAGACCGAGGGCGTCTACGCGTGCCGCGCCTGCGGCGCCGAACTGTTCACCTCGAAGACCAAGTTCGAGTCGCACTGCGGCTGGCCCTCCTTCTACGACCCGCGGGACTCCGAGGCGGTCGAGCTGGTCGAGGACCGGTCGCACGGCATGGTGCGCACCGAGGTGCGCTGCTCCCGCTGCGGCTCTCACCTCGGGCACGTCTTCGAGGGCGAGGGGTACCCGACGCCCACGGACCAGCGGTACTGCATCAACAGCATCTCGCTGAAGCTGCAGCCCACCGAGGGCTGATCCGCGCGGACGCGCGCCGAGCCGTGGTGAGGGGGAGGGCCGCCGGGATTCCCGGCGGCCCTCCCCCTCCTGGGTGGTTTCCCGAGGTCGGGGCGGGGCAGGTGGCCGCGTAGCGCGGGGGCGTGTCCCCCCCGGGCGCTGTCGGAGGTGCCGTCTACACTCGACCGGCGGCAGACCGTGCGGCCGGCTCGGCCGGAAACTTCCAGCCACCCGAAGGGTGTTCGGCGTCTTGATACGGATCGACTCAGTGACGAAGCGCTACCCGGACGGCACGGTGGCGGTCGACCGGCTCTCCCTGGAGATCCCCGACCGCTCGATCACCGTCCTGGTCGGACCGTCGGGCTGTGGCAAGACGACCACCCTGCGCATGATCAACCGCATGGTCGAACCCACCGAGGGAACGATCCTGCTCGACGGTGCGGACATCCAGCACCGACCGGTCACCACCCTGCGCCGGTCCATGGGGTACGTCATCCAGAACGCCGGACTCTTCCAGCACCGCACGATCGTCGACAACATCGCCACCGTGCCGCGCATGCTCGGCTGGGGCAAGCAGCGGGCCCGGGAGCGGGCGGCGGAGCTGATGGAGCGGGTGGGTCTGGACACCGCCCTGGCCAAGCGGTACCCGTACCAGCTCTCCGGCGGCCAGCAGCAGCGCGTCGGAGTGGCACGCGCGCTCGCCGCGGACCCGCCGGTGCTGCTGATGGACGAGCCGTTCTCGGCCGTCGACCCGGTGGTCCGCAAGGGGTTGCAGGACGAACTACTCAGGATTCAGGAAGAGTTGGGCAAGACCATCGTCTTCGTCACGCATGACATCGACGAGGCGGTCAAACTCGGCACCATGGTCGCCGTACTGCGCGAAGGCGGCCGGCTCGCCCAGTACGCGCCGCCCGCCGAGCTGCTGTCCGACCCCGCGGACGCGTTCGTCGAGGACTTCCTCGGCGCCGACCGGGGCATCCGGCGGCTCTCCTTCCTCACCACCGCCGCGCTGGAACTGGCCACCGACGCGGTGATCCCGCCGGACGCCACCGCCGAGCGGATCGGCGCGTCGAACGCCCCCCACCTCCTGGTGACCGACGACGAGGGGCGCCCGCTCGGCTGGTCCGAGCCCCGCCGGCTGACCGCCGGGGACATCAGACCGGACCGGCTGCTGCCGTACGGGCGGCCGTTCGTGCCCGGCGTGGACTCGCTGCGGGTCGCGCTCGACTGCGCGGTGCTCTCCCCCACCGGCTGGGCCGTCGCCGTGGACGACGCCGGCCGGGTGCGGGGCGTCGTCTCCCAGCAGACCATCGGCGACGCCATCCGCACCGCTCACCGAGACGGCCGCACCGGCGACGAGAAGGTCGCCGGATGAGCGGCTTCTTCGACATCCCCAGCGACCTCCAGCACAGCTGGGCGGGCCTGATCGGACTGCACCTGAGGGAGGCGCTGATCCCGGTCGCGGCCGGGCTGTTGCTCGCGCTGCCCATCGCCCAGCTGTGCGGACGCTTCCGCTGGCTGTACCCGCCGGTCCTGGGCATGACGACCGTGCTGTACGCCGTCCCGTCGCTGGCGTTCTTCGTCGTCCTCATCGACTACACCGGCCAGACCGAACTCACCGTGATGATCCCGCTGGCCCTGTACAGCCTGGTGGTGCTGGTCCCGGCGATCGTCGACGGGGTGCGCTCGGTGCCGCCGGAGACGCTGGCCGCGGCCACCGCCATGGGCTTCGGCCCCGTACGCCGGTACACCCAGGTGCAGTTGCCGATCGCCGCCCCCGCCATCATCGCCGGTCTGCGGGTGGCCACCGCGTCCAGCATCTCCCTGGTCAGCGTCGGCGCCCTGATCGGCAATCAGGGGGCCCTCGGCAACCTGCTCGCGGCCGCGCAGAAGTACGACCGGCCCGAACTCGCGGTGAACTCCGTGGTCACGATGGCCGTGCTGGCGATCCTGTGCGACGCGCTGCTGGTCCTGCTCAGGGTGCTGCTCACGCCGTGGATGCCCCGCGGCACACGGCCGAGACCCGCCGCACGCCCCGAGCCGTACGAAGCCGGGGGCGCGGCCCGGTGAACATCCTCGACTTCATGAACGCCTTCTTCAGCGACAGCGCCCACTGGCACGGCTACGACGGCATCCCGCAGCGCTTCCTCGAACACGTCCGGTACTCGCTGCTGGCCCTCGTGATCGCCGCCGCGATCGGACTGCCCGTCGGCCTGCTGACCGGGCACACCGGCCGCGGCGGGAACGCACTCGCCTTCATCGCCAACGCCGCCCGCGCCCTGCCCAGTTTCGGCCTGCTGGTGCTGGTGGTGCTGTTGATCGGCTTCGGCCTGCTGCCCGTCATGATCCCGCTGGTCGTGCTGGCCGTTCCGCCGATCCTGGTGACCACCTACGAGGCCGTCCGCACGGTGGACCCCTCCCCGGTGGACGCCGCCCGCGGCATGGGCATGCGCGAGTCGCACATCCTGTTCCGGGTCGAGGTGCCGGTGGCGCTGCCGCTGATCCTGAGCGGGCTGCGCTCGGCGGCCATCCAGATCGTGTCGACGGCCACCATCGCCGCGTACGTCAGCCTGGGCGGCCTCGGCCGGTACATCATCGACGGGCTCTACCAGCGCGACTACGAGAAGGTGGTCGGCGGGGCCACCCTGGTGGCGGTCCTGGCCCTCGTCACGCTCGCGCTGTTCTGGGCGGTGGGACGGCTGGTGGTGTCACCGGGCGTACGACGGCGCTGAACCGGCCCCGCACGCACGGGCAGCCGAGTGACAACCGTGATCCGGCCGCGCTTGACGGCCGTCAACCGGCTGGATTGGATCGGTGGATGACTCCTACCGCGAAGAGCAGCAGGTCCAGGACGAGGCACACCGGCGCGGCGCTCATCGCGCTCAGCGCCGCGACGGCGCTGCTCGCGGGCTGTTCGTCCGGCGACACCTCCGACAACCCCCTCGAGGAGGAGAAGGCGGAGGCCGGCACCGTCGTCGTCGGCTCCAACAACTTCGCCGAGAGCACCCTGCTCGCCGACATCTACGGCGAGGCGCTGAGGGCCAAGGGCCTCAAGGTCACCTACAAGCACAACATCGGCAGCCGGGAGACGACCTACGGCCTGATGAAGAACGGTTCCGTCACCGTCCTGCCCGAGTACAACGGCTCCCTGCTCGCCTACCTCGACCCCGAGGCCGAACAGGAGTCCGCCGACGCGGTCAACGCCGCCGTCAAGGCCAAGCTCGACAAGAAGCTGACGCTGCTGGACCCGTCGCCGGCCGAGAACAAGGACTCGGTCAGCGTCAACGCCCGGACGGCGAAGAAGTACGGTCTCACGGCGCCGTCGACCCTCGCCGACCTCAAGGACGCCGCACCGGAGATGGTGATCGGCGGCTCGCCCGAATTCCAGACCCGGCAACAGGGCCTGAAGGGCCTGGAGACCGTCTACGGCCTGAAGTTCAAGTCCTTCAAGGCGCTCGACGCGGGCGGCCCGCTCACCCAGGCGGCGCTCACCAGGAACGAGGTCCAGGCCGCGGACGTCTTCACCACGGACCCGACCATCGTCAAGGAGAAGTTCGTCGTCCTGAAGGACCCGGAGAACCTCTTCGGTTTCGCCAACGTGACCCCGCTGGTCCACAAGGACGCCCTCTCCCAGGAGGGCGTCGACGCGCTCAACGCGGTCTCCGCCGAGCTGGACACCGAGACCCTGCTCGACCTCGACGCCCAGGTCCAGCTGGAGAAGAAGGACCCGCTGGACGTGGCGAAGGCCTGGCTGAAGTCGGCCGGACTGGACTGACCCCGCGCGGGGTGCGGTGAACGGGCCGCACCCCCTGCGCCGTTCACCGTGCCCAGGGCCTGTCCGGCGGATCAGCTTGCAGGGAATCGACGGTGCCTTGTCGGCGCGGGTGAGCGTGCCGGCCCCCGCGTCTGCGGCATGATCCGCCGGACAGGCCCTAAGCCGCCTCCGCGATCAGCCGGTCGAGCAGGGCGATCAGCACGTCCCTGGACGACTCGCGCTCCCGCGCGTCGCAGAGCAGCACCGGCACGCCCTCCGGCAGGGTCAGCGACTCCCGGATGTCCTCGACCGGATAGGGATGCTCCCCGTGGAAGCCGTTCACGGCGACGACGAACGGGATGCCCCGGCGCTCGAAGAAGTCGATCGCGGCGAAACTGGACTTGGGCCTGCGCACATCGACCAGGACCACCGCGCCGAGCGCGCCGAGGGCCAGGTCGTTCCACATGAACCAGAACCGCTGCTGGCCCGGCGTACCGAAGAGGTACAGCACCAGGTCGTCGGAGACGGTGATCCGGCCGAAGTCCATCGCCACCGTGGTGTCACGTTTCTCCTCGATGCCCTCGAGGTCGTCGATGTCCAGGCCCGCCATGGTCAGCGGTTCCTCGGTGCGCAGCGGGGCGATCTCGCTGACCGAGCCGACCATGGTGGTCTTGCCCACGCCGAAGCCCCCGGCGATCAGGATCTTGACCGTGTCGGGCGCCGAACGCGCGGTGGGTGCCTGAGCGGTGGTGTCAGAGCCGGCCAAGTCCGTCCCTCACTTTCTGCAGCAGATCCAGGTCCGGGGTGGTGCGGGTGACGTGGTGCGGCGGGCGGACCGTGATCCGGCCCGCCTCCAGCAGGTCGCAGAGCATGATGACGACCACGCTCATCGGGAGGTCGAGGCGGGCGGCGAGTTCCGCCACCGCGATGGGCTCCGCGCACAGCCGCAGGATGCGGGTGTGTTCGGGCTGTGGCCGGGCGGCCGCCTCGGGCTGCGGATCGACCGCCGTCACCGTTGTGATGAGCGTGAAGTCGGCGCGGCTGGGCCGCGTCCGGCCACCGGTCAGGGTGAACGGTCGGACGAGCCGGCCCGCGACATCGCCTCCGCCCACCTCACGCGCCGGAGTCGACGGCGGGGTCTGCCGTGCCCCGGGGCGCCGCGCTGAGATGCTCGCCGATCTTCTTCACCAGCATGTTCATCTGGTAGGCGACCACGCCGACGTCCGCGCCCGGTCCGGTCAGCACCACGAGATGGGCGCCCGGCCCGGCCGAGGTGAGGATCAGGTAGCTGTTGGCCATCTCGATGAGCGCCTGGCGCACCGGGCCGCCGCGGAAGTCCATGCTGACGCCCTTGCTGAGGCTCATCAGTCCGGACGCGGTGGCCGCCAGACGCTCCGCGTCGTCGCGCAGGAACCCGGTGGACTTGCTGACCACCAGACCGTCCTCGGACAGCACCACGGCCTGGTTCACCTCGGCGACCCGCTCCACGAGTCCGGTGAGCAGCTGATCGAGCTGGGTGTGAGTGGCGGGTACGGGGCGTGTCATTTCTGTGTTCCTTCGTCGGCGTTCAGCGGTCGGAGGGCGGATTCGGGGGGTCCGGGAGCTCTCGGGAGCCGGCGGGGGCCCCGGAGGAGGCCCTCGTGCCGGTGGTGGCGGCCGGTGGCACGGCACCGTCGTCGGTACGGGCGTCGTCGCCTTCCGCACGTGCCTGGGACGTGCCGCGCTGGAAGCCGGCCAGGGAGGAGGCCGCGTCTTCCGCCGTGAAGTGCTCGGAGTCGTGCTCGGTGACGGACACCGCCACCTCCTCCCGCAGTTCGGCGGCCAGGCTGGTCTGCGGCACCCGGCGGGGGAGCGGGGTGAGCCCGGGCGCGGCCGTGGCCGGGCGGGGAGTGGTCCGTACGGCGGCCCCGGGCCGGGGCGGCGCCGTACCCGCGGTCGCGTCGGTCGCATCGGTCGCGGGGGGCCGGGCGTCCGCAGCGTTCTCGGGCTTCTTGGCGTCCTTGGCGTCCTTGGCGTCCGCCGTGTCCGTGGTGCCGGTGGCGGCCGCCCGGTCCGGGTCGGTCGCCGTGCGGTGTCCGTTCGCCCCGACGGCGGGGGCGGCCCCGGCCTCGTGCGGCGCGTCGCACACCACGATCGCGTGCGGGAGCAGCACGATCGCCGTCGTCCCGCCGTACGGCGACGGGCGCAGGGTGACGGCGATGCCGTGCCGGTGGGCCAGCTGGGAGATCACGAACATGCCGAGCCGCAGGTCGTCGGCGAGGGCCACCACGTCGAACTGCGGGGGCTTGGCCAACTGGGCGTTCAGCGAGGCGTAGTCGTCCTCGGACATGCCGAGTCCCCGGTCCTCGACCTCGATGGCGAGGCCCTTGGCCACCAACGCGGCACGCACCCCGACGGGGCTCGGCGCGGGCGAGTACACCGTCGCGTTGTCGATCAGCTCGGCCAGCAGGTGGATGACGTCGGCCACCGCGGGTGGAGCCAGCGCCACCTCCTCGTCGGTGTGCACCTCCACCCGCTGGTACTCGGCGACTTCACCGACGGCGCTGCGCAGGATGTCGATCAGTGCGACCGGTTCGCTCCACGAACGGCCGGGCCGTTCACCGCTGACGATGACCAGGTTCTCCTCGTACCGGCGCAACTGGCTTGCCGTGGAGTCCAGTTCGTACAGCCCCTTGAGGACCTCGGGGTCGGTGTGCCGGCGTTCCAGCGCGTCGAGCTTGCTGAGCTGGAGGTTGACGAGGTTCTGGCTCTGCCGTGCGATGCCCAGGATGATCTTCTGGAACCCACGCCTGGTGTCGGCGAGTTCGACCGCCGTGTGCACCGCGGTGCGCTGCGCGGTGTTGAACGCCTGGGCGACCTGGCCGAGTTCGTCGTGGCCGTAGTCCAGCGGAGTGGTCGCCGACTCGGCGTCGACCTTCTCGCCCCGCTCCAGCCGGGCCACCACGTCGGGCAGCCGCTCCTCGGCGAGGCTGAGGGTGGCCATCCGCAGGCCGTGCAGCCGGCGGGACAGCGAGCGGGTGATCCGCCACGACATGCCGACGCACAGCAGCAGGGCGAGCAGTCCGCCGGCGCTGAGCGCCGCCGCGGTCAGCAGCAGACCGCGGGCCTCGTCGGCGCTGCGGGTGAGCAGCGCGTCGGTCTGCTGCCGGATCAGAGCGGCGTACTGCGGTGTGACCTCGGTCAGGGCCGCGTCCCACCGCTCCTGCGCGTCCGGCAGCTCGGCCGTGCCCTCCGCGGTGGGGTGGACGGCGAGCACCTCGTTCTCGATCTCCTGCAGGGTGCGCCACTCCGGGCTGTGCAGGATCCGCTCGGTCTGCGTCTTGGTGCCGCCGCGCAGGGACGGCACGATCTGGTCCCCGATCAGCCAGCGACGGGTGGCGACCGACCCCGCGAAGGCGGACCAGGACGGCTCGTCGAGCTCCCCGGACGGCCAGGCCAGGGTGAGCCGCGTGTCCTCCTTGGACACCAGTTCCGCCGCGTGCTCCAGCGAGACCAACGGCCCGGCCTGCGAGGTCAGGTCGCCGTCGTCGACCTGCGACAGTTCCTGGAAGGCGTGGATCTGGTCGTTGATGATCGAGGTGTACTGGTCGAGCGCCTGCTCGGCGGTGATGTCGCTCGGTTTGTCCACTTGGCCCCGGTAGTACTCGAGGCTGCCCACCGAACCGAGCACCGAGTACAGCCGTTCCGACACACGGGCCGGCGCCTCGGCGATCGCGTCGGCCTGCCCGAGCAGCTTCGCCACCGCCACGTCCGTCTTCTCGCGCTGCGCCTCGAGGGCGGCCCGGGACGTCTCGGGCGAGACCAGCCAGGCCGCGGACAGTCTCCGCTCCTGCTGCAACGCGAGGGTCGCCTCGGTGCCCATCGCGCCGGTCGACCGGCTCAACTCGGTCTGTGCACGGAGCTGAAGCCCCTCCGAGAACATCCGGATCGTCGTCACGCCCCACATGGCGGCGAGGGTGACGCTGGGCACCAGGGCCAGGAGGACCAGCGAGAGACGTATGGAGCCGAGACGGCGCCGGGCGCCTGTCCGTGGAGACATCGTCGTCCTAGAGCGGTCGGATCAGCGGGGATTGCGGGTGCAGAGCAGTCGGGGAACAGCCTGCGGACGGATGGGCCGGACGCACGTCCGGTTACTTCCGGGTGATGCGCGGGAGGTCATCCGCACAGGTGACCGTACAGCCCGTGCGTAACCGAGTCCTCGAGTAGGTCTTCACCGGAGGCGACCGTCACCGGGTTCCGTTGGCGGCGAACTCGGCGACCGAGGCGGCGTTGGTCTTCGTGACGAACGCCGGCCCGGTGAGCACGGGTGACACCCCGCCGCCGCTGATGTTGCCGTTGGTCCGGTACAACCACAGCGCGTCCACGGAGAGATAGCCCTGGAGATAGGGCTGCTGGTCGACGGCGAACCGGATGGTGCCCCTGCGGACGGCGTCCACCAGGTCCTTGTTGAGATCGAAGGTGGCCACGTGCGCCCCGGTGTCCGCCTTCTTGGCGGCGTCGGCCACGAGGAGGGCCTGCTGCGCGCCGTTGGCGACCACCTCGTCGATGGTCGGGTCCTGGCGCAGCCGGGCGGTGACGATGCCGGAGACGGCGCGTTCGTCGGAACCGTCCACGTAGAGGTTCTCGGTCTTCCCGTCGAACGTCTTGCGCATACCGGCGCAGCGCGCCTCCAGCCCGACGTTGCCCCGCTCGTGGATGACGCAGAGGGCGTGCTCGGCCTTCAGTTCTTTCAGCTTGTTGCCGACGGCCTGGCCCGCGACGCCGTCGTCCTGACCGAAGTACTCCAGCAGCCCTGTCGACTTCCAGGCGCCGATGCCGGAGTTGAGCCCGACCACGGGGATGCCCGCCTCGCGTGCCTCCTTCACCGCGCCCTTCATCGCCTGCGGTTTGGCCAGCGTGAGGGCGATGCCGTCCACCTTGTCGCGGACCGCGTCGCGCACCAGTTCGGCCTGGCCAGCCGGGTCCGCGTCGCTCACATAGGTGAGGTCGATGCCGTCCTTCGCCGCGGCGGCCTCGGCGCCCTTGCGCACCCTGTCCCAGAAGGCGTCCCCCTCACCGCCGTGCGTCACCATCACGACCCTCATCCCGTCGCCGGCCGCACCCGCGCTCCTGGAGTCCGAGGAGTCGCCGGTCACGTCGAAGGCGGAGCAGCCGGTCACCAGCAGACCGACGGCTGCCGCGAGCACGGCCGGGCGGACGGGCCGTCTCGGGAAACCGTGGGACGGGGGACGAGTGTTCATGAGGGAGCGGACCTCGCTGTACGGCCGAGCAAGTGAGGAGACGGAAGCAGGGGCGGAGTCGCGGGGTGTTACGCCGATCAGGTGACTCTCGCTGGCCGGAGCCAATCGCGTCGCACCACTGGTAGTCAAGTGAGGGGCCACGTGAAGTGAGATGCCGCTGCCGCATTGTGATGAACGGTGAGTTCCGAGGTGACAGGGGTGGCCGCCCCCTTCCCGCCCCTAACCGCGCGGCCGGTACGGAACCCGAACGGGCCCGCCCGACAGGCGCGGACGGGCTTGCTCCGGATCAACCCCGAAGGATTTCCGGGGCGTTGGCGGGCCACGGTGACACATTGCGACGCGTTCCGTCCGGATCCGCCCGCCGTTCTCTTTTGCCGACGCAGCTGCCACACTCGGATACCGGACGTGCTGTTTTCTTTCGGCGTCCGAACTTGAATTGCCGGATGTGTACCGCATCACGGGACGAACCGCTGGAACGGGCGCCGCCACAGGGTGAGTTATCGTGTACTCGGGGTAAAAACAAACGGCACGACCCGTTCCTTTCCGGCTCAGGAGTTCAGGCGATGGCGAGGCAGGTACGCGCCGAGCAGACCCGCGCGACGATCATCACGGCCGCCGCCGATCTGTTCGACCGGCAGGGGTACGAATCGACGAGTCTCAGCGACATCGTCGAGCACGCCCACGTCACCAAGGGGGCCCTGTACTTCCACTTCGCCGCGAAGGAGGACCTGGCCCACGCGATCCTGGAGCTCCAGTCCGCCACCTGCCGCCGACTGGCCAGGGACATCGAGACCCGTGGCCACACCTCCCTGGAGGCGCTGATGCGTCTCACCTTCTGCATAGCCCGCCTGTCGGCCGAGGACCCCGTGCTGCGGGCGGGGCTCCGGCTCGCCACCGGGGGCACCCGGCCGCGCCCCCCGCTCAGCCACCCCTTCGCCGAGTGGATGGACATCGTCACCGCCCGGCTCCTCGGCGCGGTCAAGGAGGCCGACGTCCACCCGGAGGTCGACATCGAGGTCGTGGCCCACTCCCTCGTCTGCTTCTTCATCGGCACCAGGGTCGTGGGCCGCTCCCGGGAACCCGTCGCCCGGCAGCCCCGCCGCACCGCGGAGATGTGGCAGATCCTCATCAGGGGCCTGGTGCCGGTGACCCGCAGGGCGCGCTATCTCAGCCTGGCCGCACGGCTGGAGCGGGAGATCGCCCCGGTGTGACCCGCCCGGCCGCCCCTGCCGTCGGCGCGGCCGCCCCTGCCGGTGCGGCCGGTCACGCCGGCCGGCGCCGCGCGTTACGGTGAGCCGCATGCCCGACACCCCCACCGCTCCCGTGCTCCTCGGCAACCGGCCCGGCTCGTTCCCGCACGGCGTGCTCGCCGAGCGGCACCCCGCGATCATCCGGCAGGTGCGCGACGCCTTCCCCTACGAGCCCGCGCAGCGGCACGCGCTCGACGCGCTGCTGGCCAACTGCACCCGAGGCGCGATCGAGGCCCTCCCCGCCGACGCCCACGACCGGGACCGCTGGAAGGCCTGGGGGATGGACACATACACCGGACAGTCCTGGTACGACGTGCCCTGGCTGTGGTCCGAGAGCTGGTTCTATCGTCAACTGCTGGGAGCCGTGGGTTACTTCGGCCCCGGACCCTGGCAGGGCATCGACCCCTTCCGCCCCTCCAAGCTCGCCGAACTCGACTCGTCCGAGACCGGCGGGGAACTCGCCGCGCTCGACGACCTCGCCGGGCGGCCCGCGGACGAACGGGGCCGGGCCCTGCTGCACGGCTCCCTCTGGGGAAACCGCGCCGACCTCGGCTTCCGGCTGTCCGCCGAGGGAACCGACCTCGCGGAGGCCGTTCCCGCGCTGGTGTCCGACGACAGCGAGCGCCTGTGGTCGCTGCTGGACCCCTCCCACGCGGGCCCGGCGAGCACCCTGGTGCTGGTCGCCGACAACGCCGGCCGCGAACTCGTCCCCGATCTGCTGCTCATCGACCACCTGCTGGCCCACGGGCACATCGGCCGGGTGATGCTGCACGTCAAGCCGTACCCGTACTACGTCTCCGACGCCACCACCGCCGACGTCGTCGACGCGCTGCGCCGGCTGACCGACGCCGGGGCGGCAGCGGCCGACCACGGGCGCCGGCTCCGGGACGCCCTCGCCGACGGACGGCTCGCCCTGCGCGCGCACCCCTTCTCCTGCTCCCCGCTGCCCTACGAGGAGATGCCGGACGACCTCCGCGCCGACTTCGCCCGGGCCGCCGTCACCATCGTCAAGGGAGACCTCAACTACCGCCGCCTGGTCGGCGATCGGCAGTGGCCGCCGACCACGCCGTTCGCGGAGGCCACCGGGTACTTCCCGGGGCCGGTCGCGGCCCTGCGCACCCTGAAGTCCGACGTCGTCACCGGCCTGGCACCCGGTACGGAGGAGGCGCTGGTCGCGGCCGAGGAGCAACGCTGGCGCACCAGCGGCACCCACGCGCTGATCCAGGTGCGGACATAGCATGCCGAAACCCGTTTTCGGCGTATCGGCGAGGTTTCACGCGATGGTGTGATCATGGACGGGCCGGTGGATGCCGCCGCGGGCCCACGGGTAGTGCCCGGCCATGTCTTCAGTGTCCTCGGCGTCCTCGGCGTCCTCGGTGTCCTCAGCGAGTCAGCCGTTCGAACTTCCGCACTTCTACCTGCCGCACCCCGCGCGGCTGAACCCGCATCTCGATCAGGCCCGCGCCCACTCGTCGGTGTGGGCGCGCGAGATGGGCATGCTGGAGGGCTCCGGAGTCTGGAACCAGGCCGACCTCGACGCCCACGACTACGGCCTGCTCTGCGCCTACACCCATCCCGACTGCGACGGGCCCGCACTCTCCCTCATCACCGACTGGTACGTGTGGGTCTTCTTCTTCGACGACCACTTCCTGGAGCTGTTCAAGCGCAGCCAGGACCGTGAGGGAGGCAAGGCCCACCTGGACCGGCTGCCGCTGTTCATGCCGCTGGACCCCGCGACCCCGGTCCCCGAGCCGCGGAACCCGGTCGAGGCGGGCCTCGCCGACCTGTGGGCGCGCACGGTACCCGCGATGTCCCAGGACTGGCGCGCCCGGTTCGCCCTCGCCACGGAGCACCTCCTCAACGAGTCGCTGTGGGAGCTGTCCAACATCAACGAGGGGCGGATCGCCAACCCCGTCGAGTACATCGAGATGCGCCGCAAGGTGGGCGGCGCCCCCTGGTCGGCAGGGCTCGTCGAGTACGCGACGGCCGAAGTGCCCGCCGCCGTCGCCGGATCCAGGCCGCTGCGGGTGCTGATGGAGACGTTCTCCGACGCCGTGCACCTGCGCAACGACCTGTTCTCCTACCAGCGCGAGGTCGAGGACGAGGGTGAGAACAGCAACGGCGTGCTCGTCCTGGAGACCTTCTTCGGCTGCACCACGCAGGAGGCCGCCGACACCGTCAACGACATCCTCACCTCACGACTGCACCAGTTCGAGCACACCGCGTTCACCGAAGTGCCCGCGGTCGCCCTGGAGCAGGGCCTCGCCCCGCACGAGGTCGCGGCCGTGGCGGCGTACGCGAAGGGGCTGCAGGACTGGCAGTCCGGCGGTCACGAATGGCACCTGCGATCCAGCAGGTACATGAACGAGGGCGCGCGACGGACCGGCCCGTGGGCGGGCCCGACCGGGCCCGGCACCTCGGCCGCCGACGTGCGGGGACTGCTCGCCGCCGCGGGGACGATGGGGGCACCTCCCACGCCGTCCAGGCAGTGGGGGAGGCTGCGGGCCCACACCCATGTGCCGTACCAGAAGGTCGGCCCGTCCCTGATCCCCGACATCCGGATGCCTTTCCCGCTGGGACTCAGCCCGCACCTCGACGCCTCCCGCAGCGCCCTCGTCGACTGGTGCCGGCAAACGGGCATCCTCGCCGAGGGAGTGTGGGACGAGGACAAGCTCGCCGCCTACGACCTCGCGCTGTGCTCGGCCGGACTCGACCCGGACGCCACTCCCGAGGCGCTCGACCTCAGCGCCCAGTGGCTCGCCTGGGGCACGTATGGCGACGACTACTACCCGCTGGTCTACGGACACCGCCGTGATCTGGCCGCCGCGCGGCTGACCACGGCACGCCTGTCGGACTGCATGCCCGTCGACGGTGAACCGGTGCCACCGGCGGCCAACGCCATGGAGCGGGCCCTGACCGACCTGTGGGCGCGCACCACGGCGGCCATGACGCCCGAGGAGCGGGCCGTCCTGAAGAAGGCCGTGAACGACATGACCGAGAGCTGGTTGTGGGAACTGGGCAACCAGATGCTGCACCGCGTGCCCGACCCGGTCGACTACCTGGAGATGCGCCGGCAGACCTTCGGTTCCGACCTCACGCTCGGTCTGTGCCGGATGGGCCACGGCCCCGCCGTGGCGCCCGAGGTCTACCGCAGCGGCCCGGTCCGCTCCCTGGAGAACGCGGCCATCGACTACGCCTGCCTGCTGAACGACGTCTTCTCGTACCAGAAGGAGATCGAGTACGAGGGCGAGATCCACAACGCGATTCTCGTCGTGCAGACCTTCTTCGGCTGCGACTACCCGAGGGCCCTCGGCATCGTCCACGATCTGATGAGCCGACGCCTGGAACAGTTCGAGCATGTCGTGGAACACGAACTGCCCGTGCTGTACGAGGACTTCGAGCTCTCCCCGGAGGCTCGCGCGATCATGCGGGACTATGTGCTGGACCTGCGGAACTGGCTGGCGGGCATCCTGAACTGGCACCGGAGCGTGGACCGCTACAAGGACGAGTGGCTCTCGGGCCGGGCCCACCGGTTCCTGCCGGACCGCACACCCCCGCTGCCCGTGGTTTCCCTCTCCTGAGGGGGAGCCGGCCTCAGCCGCAACGCCGGGCGGGGCCCCCTGCCTGGCGGCCACCAGCGGATCACGGCCGCCCCCGGCCTCGTCACCCGACCACCGGGAAGCGGGCCGCGGGCGTCTCGGAGAAGGCGACACGACCGGCTGAACGCGGTGGACCGGCTCGCGCGGCCCCCGTCCGCCGGGCAGGATACTGCCCATGACCGCACGTAGCCGAACGTAGCTGTCCGTAACCGCACGTGGTCCACGGGTACGCCCCGGGAGGTCCGGATGACCGGCAGTACGCTCGCTCCCTTCACCGCCGAGGGATCCGCCGCCCGCATGGAGGGCGTACGGAAAGCGGTCATAGTGGACTGAGTGGCCCCAGACGTTCCGCAACGTCTATCGAACGACACCAGGCGCGACCATGACCCAGGCACCGACACCCACCGCGGACACCGTCCGCCGACTGGTCCGTACCCTCCTGCAGCACGAGGGGGGAGGCGCGGACACCGCCGCCGGACCGGACGGAGTGGACGTGCGGCCCGTCGGCGAGGGCGCCGAACCCGCCACCTGGTGGGTCGGCACCCGCCATGTGCTGCGGCTGGCCCCCGACCGGGCGGCGAGCACCCGCAGGCGCCGTGAGCTGCGGCTGCGCGAACTCGTCCGGCCGCACGTCCCGGTCGCGGTGCCGTCGAGCGTGGCGCACGGCGAGTGGGCGCCCGGCCTGGTCTGCACCCTGGACACCAGGCTGCCCGGCGGGTCGGCGGAGGAGCACCGGGTGTCCGCCGGGGGCGAGGCCGACCTGGCCGCGCTGCTCACCGGGCTGCGCGAGGTGCAGGTGCGGCAGGCGGAGACGCTGGGCGTGCCGCGGGTCCCCCCTCGCTCCCTGGAGTCCCTGCGCCGGGCCGCCGGACGGGCCGCCGAACGGCTCGCCGAGGCCGACGAGTTCGCGCCCGGCAGACTGCGGCACCTCACCCCGTCCGCCGCCGTCCAGCTCACTGCCCAGCCGGCCTCGGCGGTCCTCGTCCACCACGACCTCACCGGCGCGCATCTCGTGGTCAGTGCCGAAGGCCGGGTACGCGGTGTCCTCGGCTGGGCGGGAGCGGTGATCGGCGACCCCGCCGAGGACATCGCCGGTCTGGCGTGCGCCGTGGGCTCCCCGGCCGCCGTACGCGCCGCCACCCTCGCCGGCTACGGCGCCCGCCCCTGTCTGCGCGGGCTCTGGCTGGCCCGTTGCGACAGCGTCCTGCACCTCGCCGAGGCGCTCGGCGGCAGGGGCACCGGCCCGCTGCCGCTGCTGCGGGTCCGGCTGCGCCGGGCCTGGGAGGCGATCCTCCTGGAGCGGGTGACGGACCTCCGCGGCACCGACGACATGCCTTGAGTCATGCCCGGAGGCACGCCCTGGAGGCACGCCCGACCGCCGGGTCCCGGCGCCCCGGCCCTCACTCCTGGAGCAGCACCACCGCGGACTCACCGGGCAGGCGCAGCACCCCGTCGGTGCCCGGCACGTCGACCGGTTCCCAGGCGGCGAGCACGCGCGCGTGCGGGACGCCCAGCGCGATCGGGACCGGTTCGCCGCCCAGGTTCACGGCCACCAGCACGTCCCCGCGCCGGAAGGCCAGCCAGCGCCGCTCCTCGTCGTGCACCACCCTGGTGTCGGCGAGGTCGGGGTCGGTGAGGTCCGGCTGGGCGTGCCGCAGGGCGACGAGCTGCCGGTACCAGGCCAGCACGCGCGCGTGGGGCTCGCGCTCCGGCTCCGACCAGTCGAGGCAGGAGCGGTCGCGGGTGGCGGGATCCTGTGGGTCGGGCACGTCCTCCTCGGCCCAGCCGTGCGCCGCGAACTCCCGGCGCCTGCCGTCGCGCACCGCCTCGGCGAGCTCGGCGTCGGTGTGGTCGGTGAAGAACTGCCAGGGTGTGCCGGCCGCCCACTCCTCGCCCATGAACAGCATCGGTGTGAACGGGGCCGTCAGGGTGAGGGCCGCCGCGCAGGCCAGCAGGCCCGGGGAGACCAGCGCGGCCAGCCGGTCCCCCCGGGCCCGGTTGCCGACCTGGTCGTGGGTCTGGCTGTAGCCGAGAAGCCGGTGTCCGGCGACCCGCGTGCGGTCCAGGGGCCGGCCGTGACGCCGGCCGCGGAACGTGGAGTACGTGCCGTCGTGGAAGAAACCGCCGCGGAGCGTCTTGGCGAGAGCCGCGAACGGGGCGCGCGCGAAGTCGGCGTAGTAGCCCTGCGACTCACCGGTCAGCGCGGTGTGCAGGGCGTGGTGGAAGTCGTCGTTCCACTGCGCGTGCAGCCCGTGGCCGCCCGCCGCGCGGGGGGTGATGTCCCGGGGGTCGTTCCGGTCCGACTCGGCGATCAGGAACAGCGGCCGGCCGGTGTCGGCGGCCAGCGCGTCCACGGCCGCCGACAGCTCCTCGAGGAAGTGGTGAGCGCGGGTGTCCGCCAGCGCGTGCACGGCGTCCAGGCGCAGCCCGTCGATCCGGTAGTCCCGCAGCCACGCCAGCGCGCTCTCCACGAGATATGCCCGCACTTCGTCGGAGCCGGGCGCGTCCAGGTTGACGGCGGCGCCCCACGGGGTGTGGTGGGTGTCGGTGAAGTACGGGCCGAACCGGGGGAGATGATTCCCCGACGGCCCCAGATGGTTGTGCACCACGTCGAGGACGACGCCCAGCCCCAGGCCGTGCGCGCGGTCGACGAACCGTTTCAACGCCTCGGGTCCGCCGTACGGCTCGTGCACCGCCCACGGCGAGACCCCCTCGTACCCCCAGCCGTGGCGGCCTGGGAAGGGGCACACGGGCATCAGCTGCACATGGGTGACGCCCAGTCCGGCGAGGTGCTCCAGCCGCTCGGCGGCGGCGTCGAAGGTGCCCTCGCGCGTGTACGTGCCCACATGCAGCTCGTACAGGACGGCGCCGGGCAGCGGGCGCCCGTCCCACTCCGCGCGCCAGGCGTACGCCTCGTGGTCGACGACCGCGCTCGGCCCGTCGGGCCCGTCCGGCTGCCGCCGCGAGCGCGGATCGGGCAGCACGGGCCCGTCGTCCAGGGAGAAGCCGTACCGGGAGCCGTCGCGCGCGTCGGCCTCCCCGCGCCACCACCCTTCTCGTTCCGGATCGCGCGCCAACGTGCGCGTGACGCCGTCGCACTGGAGCGTCACCCTGCCGGCCTGCGGTGCCCACACCTCGAACTGCACGGACGGTTCCCCTTCGTCTGCTCACCGTGATGTAGCCCGTCCATCGTGCTGCATGGGAGGCCGATCCGCCGGAGAATGATCCTTTTGCGGCGGGTGTCGCCGCCGGAGGTGCCGGCGACCGCGGGGGACGGCCGGGACGGAGCTTCTCCGGTCTCCTGGACAGTCCGCCCCGCGCTGGCCGACAATCAGCAGCGTGACGTCGTCCTTCGAGTTCAACACGTACCCCGCGCGGCTCTCCGACGTGGAGCGCGACAAGGCGCTGAAGGTGCTGCGGGACGGTGCCGCCGTGGGACGGCTGTCCCACGACACGTTCATCCGGCGCATGGAACTCGCCCTCGCCGCCCGGTCTCCCGAGGAACTCGCCCCGCTCACCGCCGACCTGCCCACCGAGGGCCGCTTCTCGCGCCTGCTGTTCTCCTCCGTGGAGGCGGTGTCCGGGTTCACGGTACGGCTGCGCGGGGCATGGCGGGCCGAGCGGCTGCCGAAGCTGCTGCTGCCCCATCCGGCGACCGGCCACCCGCTGCGCATAGGGCGCGATCCCGCCAACGGGCTGCGGCTCAACCACGAGACGGTCTCCCGTGTGCACGCGGAGCTCCACCGGCAGGGCGGCCTGTGGGTGCTGCGGGACCTCGGGTCGACCAACGGCACGACGGTGAACGGGCGTCGGGTGGTCGGCGCGGCCGTCGTCCGCGAGGGCGACCAGGTCGGCTTCGGGCGGATGACGTACCGGCTCGCGGCGAACTGAGCGCGGCGCGGCGCGACATGGTGGCTCCCGGTCGCACGTTCTCGTTCGGGTGAGCCGGGCTGGGGTTCCGGCACCGCCGTGCCGATGCATCTGGAATGACGTACACCATGTACACCACGCGCACCTCAGTGAAAGCGGTACGGGGCGCCCTGCTGGCGGTGGTCGCCCTCCTCGCCTGCGCCGCGCCCGCGCCCGCGCAGGCGGACACCCGGGGCGCGGCCGCCCCCGACACCTGGCTGGCCGTCGGCATCGACCGGGGTGAGCCCCGGAGCGGCACGACGTCCGGCAGCATGCTCCTCTGCGATCCGCCCCAGGGCCACCCGCGCGCCGCCGACGCCTGCGCGGAACTCGCCGCGGCGAACGGGCGGATCTCCGACATCCCGGCACGGGACACCATCTGCACGATGGTCCACGCCCCGGTGACCGCCCACGCGCGCGGGAAGTGGCGGGGGCGGCCGGTCGAGTACACGGAGACCTTCCCGAACGCGTGCGTGATGAGGGCCCGGACCGGCTCCGTGTTCGCCCTGGACGGGGCGTAGACGAGGGGAGGGGGGTCGGGGCGGTCCGCTCCGGCTTCCCGCTCCTCGCCGGTGCGCGCCGCACGGTCACGCGCGGGCGTGCAGCGCCGCCGCCACGACCGTGCGGGCCTGGTGCTCCACCTGGTGCTGCACGGGCACCCAGCGGGCCCGGAAGTGCACGGCGAAGGCGTCGCTCCACAACGCGACCAGCCGGTCGAGACGCGCCGCCGCGTGCGCGTCGGTCTCCCGCAGCTCCCGCAGCAGCATCGCCGCCGCCCGCAGCGGCACCCGCCGCGTGAACGCGTCCACACTGCTCACGTACGCCCTCGTGCCGTCCGCGGGCGGGGTGCGGATCAGGTCGCCGGCCAGTCCCGGTACCAGCTCCAGCCCCCACGTGGCCGCCCGCAGCAGCGGACCGCCGGCGGCCCCGGCGCCCGTCATGGCCCCGGGCCGCGCCTCCTCGAGCACCTGCCGCACCTTCCGCGCGTCCCGCTGCAGCCGGTCCGCGAGATACCGCAGCGCCGCCGCCGGTGCCGGATGCGGGCCGGGGTCGTCCACCAGGGCCGCGGCCCACATCGGCACCTCGACGACCGCTGTCAGACCGCCGTACCGGTGAGCGCGGTACCAGGTGCTGTGCCGCGCGTCGTCCGGCAGGCTCGGATACGCCGGTCCGGCCTCCGGGGCGGGCATCACCCGCACCCCGGGGCCGGACACCGGCCAGCCGGCCGCGTCCGAGGCACCGGTCTCCACCGGAATGTGCAGCTCCGCGGCCGACTTGGCGAACGGCTCGGCGAGCCCCGGCACGTCCCTCGTCAACTGGACCCAGCTGCCGCCCAGATCGGTCCCGTGCAGCGACACCTGGAGGTAGGGCCGCAGCTCGTCGATGACCCCGGTCAGGGCCCGGGTCTCGGGCGGCAGCCGGCCGGGCGGCAGCACCGACGGCGCCCACTCCGGCTGCTCCGATCCCTGGGGACGGAAGAAACCCAGGTGGTAGTCGTACAGGCTGTGCGGCGGCGACGTCCTGTGGAGGCTCGCCCCGTCGGGGTCCGCGCACAGCAGGAAGTGCCAGGACGTGCCGTTGCGCAGCTCGCTCTCCGCCAGGACCCGCCGGGCCAGCACGAGCAGGGTGCCCCCGCCGGCCGGTTCGTTGGCATGGGCACCGGCGACCACCAGCACGGCACGCCGGGCGTGGCCCACGGACAGCAGGTGCAGCGGCCGCCCCGCGCGGGAGGACCCCACCTGCCGCAGGACGCTCAGACCGGGCCGTTGGACCGTCAGCGCACGGGCGGAGGACACCAGTTCGGCCACCGTCGGATAGCGCAGCTCCGGCAGGAGACCCACCCCCCCCGTCATCCCCCGTCGTCCCCGTTGTCCACACACCGTCGCACTGCGCAGTACCCCACGGCCACGGAACGGTGTCAAGGGTTTGACGGGGGAGGTCCCGGGGGATGTGCGGCGCGCTCCAGCAGCGCCACCGGCGACCGCTCGAACAGCTCCGCCACGCGCGCGTGCCCCGTGAACTCCCGTCCGGGCTCCAGGACGTCGGCCCACCGGCCGGGTGGCAGCGCCAGCCGGGTCTCCCGCCAGCCGCCCGCCTCCGCCAGCCGCAGCGACAGCCGGGTCACGGCGGTCAGCACCGCACCGGACCGCACGAACGCCACACAGTGCGCGGCTCCGGGCCCCTCGGCGGCCAGCGGTTCGTACGACGCCGTGTCGCCGAACGCCTCGGGCCGCCGCGCCCGCAGCCGCAGCGCGGCCCGCGTCACCGCGTCCTTGCCGACACCACTGTCGCTGTTGACGTCGCTGCCGACGCCCGTGCCCGGGCCGGACGGCCCGCCGGCCGGGAAGTCCACCGCGCGCCGGTTGTCGGGGTCCACCAGGGCCCGGTACTCGAACTCGGAGCCCTGGTAGACGTCGGGCACGCCCGGCATCGTCAGGTGGACCAGGGCGGTGCCCAGCACGTTCGCGTGGATGTGCGGCTCGAGCGAGGCCCGCAGCGCCGTCACCCGCCCGCCCGGCGCCCCGCACGGCCCCGCCGTCACGAACCGGGCCACCGCCTCCTCGTACGGCGGCTCCTGCTCCGTCCAGCTCGTGTGGAGCCCCGCCTCGCGCACATGCTTGAGCAGCGCCCCCGCCACCCGCTCCGGATCCGCCGGACCCAGCCCGAACACCGTCTGCCAGGCCGCCCACGCCAGCTGTGCGTCCGGCACGCCCTCACCGGTGCGGGTCACCTCCGTCAGGACGTCCGCCCAACGCCGCGGGCACTCGGTGAGCACATGGAGCGCGGCCCGCACGTCGGCGCTGCGCTTGGTGTCGTGCGTCGACACCACCGTTCCCGTCGTCGGCCAGTCGCGCTGCACGCGCGCGCAGTACGCGTGGAACCGCTCCGGGGACACCGCCGGGTCGCCGGGGTCCTGGCCCACCTCCGTCGCCGACAGCAGCGGCACATAGCGGTAGAACGCCGTGTCCTCCACCGACTTGGCCCGCAGCGCCGACGCCGTCTGCGCGAACCGCGTACGGAACTCCACCTGCTCCGGCCCGTCGCCGTACCGCCCGAGCACCAGATCCCGTACGACGTCCACCGCCCCGGCCTCCTCGGGCACGGCGAACGCGAGCCGTGCCGCGGCCGCCGCCTCCTCGGTGACCACACCGGCCGGGTCCACGGAGGTGTAGGGCCGGTACACCTCGAGCCGGACCAGCAGCTCCTGGAGCGCGGTGCGCAGCGCCCAGGGCGCGCGGTCGCGCAGCGCGGGCTCGGGCGAGCCGGCGCACAGGCGGTGCGCCACCCGGGTCAGCCGGTCCACCTCGGTGGCCAGCTCGTGCGTGAGCACCTTGTACGCGGCCCGCCGCACCGTCGCCGCCCACTCGCCGCCCCGGTCCGTCCGCGGCGCCGCGAACCGCCGGTACTGGCCGAGCAGCTCCCCGAACCCCGCCGGGTCGGTGAACAGGCCGTCCACGTGCCGCAGGGCGTCGTAGCCGGTGGTGCCGGAGACCGGCCAGGAGGCGGGCAGCGGCTCACCGTCGGACAGGATCTTCTCCACCACCGTCCACCGGCCGCCCGTAGCCTCGTGCAGCCGCCGCAGATACCCGTCCGGGTCGGCGAGCCCGTCCGGGTGGTCGACGCGCAGTCCGTCGACCACGCCCTCGCGCAGCAACTGGAGGATCTTGGCGTGGGTGGCCTCGAACACCTCCGGGTCCTCGACCCGCACCCCGATCAGCTCGGAGATGCTGAAGAACCGCCGGTAGTTGAGCTCCGTACGGGCCAGGCGCCACCACACCGGGCGGTACCACTGGGCGTCCAGCAGCTGCGGCAGCGGCAGGTGGGCCGTGCCCTCGCGCAGCGGGAACGCGTGGTCGTGGTAGCGCAGCACGTCGCCGTCGGCCTTCAGCCGGTCGGTCTCCGCGCCGAGCGGCCCGCCCAGCACCGGCAGCAGCACCTGGCCGCCCTGGGCCTCCCAGTCGATGTCGAACCACCGCGCGTGGTGCGACGCGGGCCCTTCGCGCAGCACCTCCCACAGGGCGCGGTTGTGGCGCGGGGACATCGCCATGTGGTTCGGGACGATGTCCACGACCAGGCCGAGCCCGTGCTCCCGCGCGGTGTGCGACAGGGCCCGCAGCGCCTGCTCGCCGCCCAGCTCCGCACGCACGCGCGCGTGGTCCACCACGTCGTAGCCGTGCGGCGAGCCCGGCACCGCCTCCAGGACGGGGGACAGGTGCAGATGCGACACCCCGAGCGAGGCCAGGTACGGCACCGCGGCCGCCGCGGCCGCGAACGGGAAGTCGGGCCGCAACTGCAGCCGGTAGGTGGCGGTGGGGACCGCGGGGTCGGGTCGCTCAGGGGTCATGCAGACGTACGTACCCGCCCCGCGGCCCTTCTTGTCATCAGTGACCCGGCTGCCGCCGGACCGGCCTGGGCGGACCGGCCTAGGGCGCGTATCGAGTCGTGATCAATGGGCGCCTCGGGTGAGGTCTTTGATCCAGATCATCGAGGCGCGCAGGTGGAGGCCGGCGAGGTAGCTCTCCGGGGTCTTGTCGTACCGGGTGGCGATACCTCGCCAGGCCTTCAGCTTGTTGATCAGGCGCTCGACGGTGTTCCTCTCCTTGTAGAGGTCGGCGTCGTGGCGGACGGGCCGGCCGCCCCTGGAGCCCTTCTTCTTCCGGTTGGCGGCCTGGTCCGACTTCTCCGGGATGAYTGCCTTGATGTGGCGTTTCCGCAGGTGGGCGCGGTTGCGGCGGGATGAGTAGGCCTTGTCCCCGGCGACCGCGTCCGGCCGGGTACGGGGGCGGCCGACAAGACCGCGGACCCGAATCTTCCCCAGCACCGGGATGAACTGCGGGCTGTCGGCGGCCTGYCCAGCGGTCAGGACGAACACCAGCGGGCGGCACCTGCGGTCCGCGGCGAGGTGGACCTTGCTCGTCTGCCCGCCCCGCGAGCGTCCGAGAAGGGCCGCCTTCAGCCGGAGCTTTCGCCGGCGCCGGATGCGTCGTCGCTCTTCCCGCTCAGGATCGGCTTCGGCGTCCTGCCCGTTTCGTTCTTCGTAGCTGCCCCCTTTGACCTGGCCTTCTCCTCCTCGGCGGCAGCCTTCTCCAACGCGGTGAGCACGTCCTCGTCCAGGTGCATCCCCGCGGCGTCGTGGTGGGCCCGCGCGGTGGTGGAGTCGATGCTGACCAGGGACAAGTCCACCTCGCCCCGCTTCGCGGCCTCCGCGATCAGCCCCTCCAGCAGGGCCTCGAACACACCCGCGTCACGCCACTGCCGGAAGCGGTTGGAAACGGTTGACCAGGCGCCGAACTCGGTCGGCATCTCCCGCCACTGCCCGCCCGTCTTGAACCGCCAGATCACGCCCTCGAACTGCTGCCGCAGCCGCTCGGGGTACGGCCCGTACTGGCCGATCGGCAGGTACGGGCCGATGAACTCCCACTCCGCATCCGTCAGTTGCACTCGCGTCACATAAAACGATCTACCGGATCAGGTCCCGCCCCAAGAGCGAAACCCGCAGATTGATCACGACCCGATACGCGCCCTAGGGCGGGGCGGGACGAGCCGTACGGTCGCGGACGACGATGCCGACTCCGTCGGGAGGCGGATCTCACCCCCCCCAGTTGATAGTCCACACCGGCCTTCACCAGCGGCAGCCGGACGGCAATTGGCTCGGGAGCCGAGGAAGAAGGCGGCAAGGGCGCACGGGGGGCATCCGGCTGTCCCCTCTCCCGCAGCCCGCAATGAACAGCAGAGCGGCCAGCGACAGCCATGCGGCCAGTGGTCCGCCCGCACGCGACCGGAAGTGCCGCTCTGACCGTGGCGCAACGCCGCGCGGTGCGCCGGCACCCATGCGTCCGTGCCGGGCAGACGCACGAGGGGCAGCGGGCACGAAGAGTCCAACCGGTACAGCACGAGGGGGCGATGGGCAGCGTACGTCAGGGCGGGCACGTCGACGGGCCGGCCCGGCCCGCACCGTGGACGCCCTTCAGACCGCAAGGACGGCAGCTGCCCACGCGCTGAGCGGCGCGCAGGCCGGCCGAACTGGATCTTCGCTACGGGGTCTTCCCCACCCAACGCCCCCAGCCAGCGCGGACCAGCAGCCGACTCGCCTTACGTCTGCGAGACATCGGCCTCCCGTCTCGACCTCTGCACACAGACATCCCCAGCGGTACTGCAACAGCTGCTCGGCATCAGTCCCCGACCTGGCGGCAAGACCGGACGTGCCCCGTCGCCAGAGCCCTCGCCTGGGTCCCGGGCATCGGCGGCCTCCTTGACTCTGCGTCGGATCGGCCGCCGGACTCACCGCGAACCCGCATCCCCGCATGCCGAAGTTGAACACCTGACGAACAGTCGGAGACGATCGCCGCCGGCCCCGCCGAATCGCCCGGCGGGTCCGTACCGTCGGCCTCGTGGGATGGCTCGAGATCACCTTCACAACCGCCGGCCTGGTGCTCGGCGCCGTCTCCATCGGCACACCGTTCATCGCCGACCGGCAGGCCCGGCGCAGCAGACGCATCGGCTTCCGCAAGCAGATGGACATCGCGATAGGCCACAACGGCCAGGCCGGCGGTGCGGACCCGCGCCGCGGCCTCTTCAACGACCTGCCCACGATGCGCGACGCCACCCTCGTCCTGCTGCGCATCGAGAACGACGGATCGCGACACGTCGAGGAGTCCGATTACATCGACCCGTCGCCGCAGTACGGGCTCACCGCCGAGTTCCCGGGGCGGCGCATCCAGGCGCAGGACGTCACGCTGCCCAACGAACATGCCAATTTGATGGGCTACTTCGAGGACCAGCCCGGCCTGTCCGTCGCGGGCCCGAGCACTCTGCGCATTCCGCGCGTCCCGCTCAAGCCGGGTGCCCACTACAAGATCCTGGTGCTCCTGACGGGCGGCCAGGAGGGTGCTCCGGTCGCCGTCACCGGCGACATCAAGGACGGCGAGCTCCACGAAAACCACAGCCTGACGCCCGACGAGAAGCCACCGGTGTTCAGCAAACAGGCCCGCTGGACCACCGTCGTCCTCGGCCTCGCGCTGATCGCAGCGGCCACCCTGCCGCTCCTCCTGCCGGGCCCGCTGCCCGACGACTGCGAGACGGGCAGCCTCAGGCTCACCGGTTCGACGGCGTTCGCGCCAGTGATGAACGAGCTGGCACAGAAGTACCGCAACCACTGCGACGGAAAGCTGGACATCACGGTCGCCACGCACGGCAGCCGTACCGGAGTTCGCGAACTTGCCCTGTCCGGGGGCCGGCGCCAGCAGGGCGCACCGGTGATCGCCTTCTCGGACGGCCCGCGCCCGGCGAGCTACACCCAGCTCAGCGAGAGCCGCATCGCGGTTTCCCTGTTCACGCTGGTCGTACACGACGACGTCCACCTCACGAATCTGTCCGTGGCTGACGTGCGCCGCATCTACCGGGGCGAGATCCGTAACTGGTCGCAACTCGGCGGCCCCGACCTGCCCGTGGTCCTGGTCAGCCGCACCTCTGGCTCCGGCACCCGCTCCGCCCTGATCAGCCGCGTCCTCGGCGGCGCAGACGAACCGCCCGCGTCATCGGACGACTGCGTCAACCGCACAGCCCGCAGCACGCCGGTGCTGCGCTGCGAGCTCGACTCCACGGAGCAGGTCCTCGACACCGTGGCCCGCACGCCGGGCGCGATCGGCTACAGCGAGCTGCGCGCCGCCTCCACTCCGGAGCAGCCGAAGGGGCTGCACCGCCTCAATCTCGACGGGCACGCCCCCGACCTGGACCTCCTCGAGTCGAGCGGCTACCCATACCACGAGATCGAGTACGCCTACACCTACGGCCGTCCCCCCGCCGATTCGCTGGCCTCCAGCTTCCTCGCGTACGCCGTCGACAACGGAACCGGCAAGGGCGTGGTCGCCACCCACGGCCATCTGCCGTGCGGAACACCCGTGGGACTGCGGGTCTGCGGCGCGGCCGACTGAACCTCGCACACGACCTCCGCCACGACACCGCCCGCCTCAGGAACGTGCACTTTACGGGTATGTCAACGTTCGATCCGTCCCGTACGGCAAGGCTGCACTGAAGAGACGTGTCATTTCCCGGTAATACAAATCAAGCTAAGACCGACCGGCGAATGGTGGGCTGCCTGACGGCCGGACGCACTGGGCACGAGAAAGACACGGGCCTGAGTGATCATGGAGTTCTCTACGCTCAGTGATCACCGGAGGACCCGTGCCTGCTGTGCCAGCTTGCCTGCTCGAACCCCTGTGGGACCAGTTCGTCGCCCTGCTGCCCGTGCGGGACGACCATGCGCCGACCCACCCGCTGGGCTGTCACCGCCGCCGGGTCCCGGACCGGATCGTCTTCGAGCACATCGTGCAGGCCCTGGTCCACGGCAGCGGATACGAGCGGATCGCCAGTCCGGGCTGCTCGGACCGCACCATCCGACGCCGCGTCAAACTCTGGTCACAGATGGGCATATCGGAGGAGATCCATGCCCTGGCGCTCCAGGCGTACGACCGGATGATCGGCCTCGGACTGGCCGAGACCTCCGTGGACGGCTGCATCACGAAAGCTCCCTCGGGGGGCGAGAAAGCCGGACGCTTCCCGGTCGACCGGGGCAAAACGGGGACTGAAGCGATCGGTGGCCTCCGACGCGGCCGGGGCCCCTCTGGGGACCGTCTCCGCAGGCGCCAACCGGCACGGCTCACCGCTCCTCGGCCCCACTCTCGAAGCAACGAAAGCCCAGGTGGGAGCACTCCCCGAGCAGGTGAACATCAACCTCGACCGCGGCTGCGACAGCGCCAGGCCCCGCGCCTTGCTCGACGAGTTCGGCTTCACCGGCGAGATCGCCCGTAAGGGCGTCCCCGCACCGATCCAGGCCGGCAAGCGGTGGGTGGTCGAGCGTTCGCACTCGTGGATGAACGGCTACGGCAAGCTGCGGAGCTGCACCGAGAAGGACGGCAGCGCCGTGGGCTTCCACCTCTACCTCGCCACCGCATTCGTCACGCTCCGCATGCTCATCCGACGCTCGACGAGCCGCTACCGCTGGGACGGCCGCCCCACCACTCGACGTCTCAAGTGATCCATTCGCCAGTCGGTCTAAGAGGACCTAACAAAATAGAACGTTTGCGCTAATCTGGAGATGTCGGTGCGGATCCGCTCTGACCAGGAGGTGCGCGATGTCCCGCCCCAAGCCCTGGGAAATCGACGACGACCTGTGGGCCCTGATCGAGCCGCTGCTGCCAGTGGTCGAGCGCCGGCCCGACCATCCGGGCCGCAAGCGACTGGACGACCGCAAGGCCCTGCAGGGCATCCTGTTCGTGCYGGCCACCGACATCCAGTGGGAGTGGCTGCCACAGGAACTGGGCTTCGGCTCGGGCATGACCTGCTGGCGCCGGCTGCGGGACTGGAACCAGGCCGGCGTCTGGCAGCAGTTGCAGGCCATCCTGCCGGCCAAGCTGCGCGGCGCGAACCAGCTGGACTTCTCCCGCGCCGCCATCGACGCTCCCCCTGGCTTCGCCGGGGGCACCCCCACCCACGTGCGTGCCCTGCGGGGCGGCCCAAAACCGGCCCGAGCCCGGTCGACCGCGCCCGGCCGGGCTCGAAGCACCACYTGATCACCGATGCGCGCGGCACTCCGCTCGCGGTCTCGCTCACCGGCGGCAATCGCAACGACGTCACCCAGCTCATGCCGCTGCTCAAGGCGATTCCCGCGGTCCGCGGYCGCCGCGGGCGTCCCCGGTTCCGGCCGCGGCGGCTGTACGCCGACCGCGGCTACGACCACGACCGCTACCGCAGCATGGTCCGCACCCTGCGCATCACCCCGGTCATCGCCCGCCGGGGGCAGTCCCACGGCTCGGGCCTGGGCGTCCACCGGTGGGTGGTCGAACGCGGCCTGTCGTGGCTGCACGGTTTCCGGCATCTGAGGATCCGTTGGGAGCGCCGGGACGACATCCACGACGGCTTCCTGCAGTTGGCGGTCTGCCTCATCCTGTACCGGCGCGTCCGAGCACTCTGTTAGGACCTCTAAACCAGTCCAAGATGAGCGCGTAACGCCAGGTCAGGGCATTCCGGTCCGGGGGAGTCGGCGTAGTTGGTGACAGACGCGTGACAGCGCCGGTGATAGGGCGAGACCCGCCGGGGAACATCCTGGCGGGGCCTCTGCCCGGAGCCATGAGACGAAGCCCCACCGGGCTCGTCCGGCTCCACCAGGGCCAGCAACGCCGGAACGAGCAGCGGGTCAAGCTCATCGGCGCTTTTGCGGCCGCCGCCGTCGCGGCGCACCCGGCCATCGAACAGTGGGTCCTCGCCGCCCTCCAACTCGAAGACCCCCTTGCGCACCGTCGTCTCGCTCACCCCTGCGGCACGTGCGACGGCCCGAACCCCGCCGTGCCCCAGCAGCCGGGCCTCGGTGGCCAGCGCCAACCGCTGCTGGCGCTCATTCAGATGAGGGAACAACACCCCGAACCTCAGGGCAAGTTGGTCATTAACCTCGCTCGGTATGCGCATACCACACCAACGACGGAGCGACCGCGAAGCAACGTGTTGATTCTTTACGAGCCCTAACTTCGTGGCATTGACCGAGCATCGCCCGGTGGCAGTAGCCCTCCGGCTGGCCGCCCCGGCCCTCCAGCCAGGCAGGTACCGGCAGCGCGTCACGCACCACCGCCCACTCCGCATCGGTCAGATCCGACGGATACCGCCGTGTCCTGTCCGGCCGGTCGGCCGCGTTCCCGAACCGGTGAGCGAGGCAATCGCATGCCGACGGCACCGAGTTGAACTCGAAGGACGAAACCGCGTACAACTACATCAACAGGGCCTTCAGTCTCACGAGTTGGCTTCGACAACCCTCGTGCTGCACCAGGGGCCCTGCCTTCATGTACCCACCCGGCCAAGATCACCCGACCAGGCACCCTGTTCGTTCAGCACCGTCCTCACGATCGATAGGGATACGGCTTCTTATTCCAGGCAACGCCTGTGACGACGGCCTGTCAAGGCGAGTTGGAGATGCGCCTGGGGTCGCCCTGCGTCGCCGTGCCAATTGGGCGGGTACGACGCGGCGGGCCCCATCGGGTGGAAAGGACGTGCCCCCGCGCCGCATGCTGCTCGGTCGGGGCTTTGCGGGCGCGGTGATCAGTGTGTTTGGGCCCGTTTGTTGTGCGGCGGCCCGGTCACTCGGTACTGGACAGCAAGGCCGGCCGGAGCGAATGCGCGGTTACCGGACCACGCCTGTGCGCCGGCCTTCGTAGGAGTACGGCCATGGCAAAGATTCTCACGGTGCTTTATCCGGATCCCGTTGACGGCTACCCGCCCAGGTATGCCCGAGATGAGATCCCCGTCATCAGCGGCTATCCCGGAGGGCAGACGGCGCCCACCCCCCGGAGCCTCGACTTCAAGCCGGGTGAGCTGGTCGGCTGCGTCTCTGGCGAACTCGGTCTGCGTCCGTTCCTGGAGGAACGGGGCCACACATTGGTCGTCACCTCCGACAAGGAGGGGCCCGACTCCGTGCTGGAACGGGAAATTTCCGACGCCGAGGTGGTGATCTCGCAGCCGTTCTGGCCCGCCTATCTCACCCCTGACCGGATCCGGCGCGCACCGCACCTGAAGCTGTCGATCACAGCCGGGATCGGTTCGGACCACGTGGACCTGCCGAGCGCCATCGAGCACGACGTCACCGTGGCGGAGGTCACCTACAGCAACAGCATCAGCGTGTCGGAGCACGCGGTCATGCAGATCCTCGCTCTCGTCCACAACTATCTGCCCGCCCACGAGTGGGTCACCGCCCGCCAAGGGTGGAACGTGGCCGACAGCGTCTCGCGGAACTACGACCTGGAGGGCATGGACGTCGGCGTTTTCGGTGCCGGACGGATCGGCATGGCAGTGCTCCGCCGGCTGAAGCCGTTCGATGTGAAGCTGCACTACAACGACGTGCACAGGTTGCCATCAAACCTCGAGCAGGAGCTGGGGCTGACCTGGCATGCGGATGCCCGCTCCCTGGCGGCCTCCGTCGACGTGCTCTCCATCCACGCGCCGCTGCACGCGCAGACAGTGAACCTCTTCGACGACGAGATGCTCGCGACCATGAAGCGAGGGTCGTACATCGTCAACACAGCCCGCGCGCTGATCGTCGACCGGGACGCCGTGGTACGCGCTCTGGAACGAGGCCATCTGGCAGGTTACGCCGGGGACGTCTGGTACCCCGAGCCGCCGGAAGAGGACCACCCGTGGCGCGGCATGCCGCACGAGGGCATGACACCGCACGTGTCCGGTTCGACGCTCTCCGCGCAGGCCAGGTACGCGGCAGGCGTCCGGGAAATCCTGGAGTGCTGGTTCGACAACCGCCCGATCCGTCAGGAGTACCTCATTGTGGAGGGCGGCAGGCTTGCCGGGACCGGGGCCCGCTCGTACACCGTCTGACGCACACGGTAGGAGTCGGCGGGGCCGTCACCGCCCGTGCACAGGCGGCCGAAATGGCACGCTCCGCTCTCCGTGTTCTCCGTGTCAGGACGCCCCCGCGATCGCGCAAGCGCGGCACGGGGGCCGGCCGCAGGTGCACTGCAGGATGGCATCCAGCACCTCATGGTCGTGGTAGAGGCACTTGTCCTGGCAGGTGTGGCGCGGGACGAAGCCCGCCTGGAACTCGTCCGGCCAGGGCTCCTCGCCCTCCCGGCTGCACTCCATGAACCGCTCGGGATCCGTGGAGTGCAGCCGGTGCTGCTCTCCCGTGCCTCGCCCTCCAGATCGTGCGTTTGGGCGACCAATACTTTGAGCTGGTCGGCGAGACCGGAGAACCTGGCGTCCCCCGTTCTCACATGGGCTGCGCCCAGCGCCATGACGGCGTTGCCCAGGAACCGACGAGCGTCCTGAAGATCGGTCACGTGATGCAGTTGGATGCCCGTCACGCTTCTGGCTCACACGGCGTCTTCACTCACTTGTCCACCTTCCGGGGTCGGTCGCCCACTGGTAGTGCCCGCGCGGAAGTGCGTCGTATCTTCCTCATGCGCCCTGAAGTCTGGTCCGGGCGGCTGCCCGCAAGGTCACTGGTGAACGTCCTGTTTCAGACCCGGTCCGCCGCGCCGCGAAAAAGACCCATAAGGGACGCATGCTCTCAAGAGAGCTAATTCTGCGGTGCGAGCCAGTCCAGCCCTGTATCAGTGATTTCCAATCAGGTTTGTCAAGGGCTGCGGCAGCGGACGGTGACCGCGTTATGCCGCGGCGAGGCCACGTTGAGGTGGCTCGACGGTGAAGGTCCGCCGGTCGCGTATGAGGGCCCACAAGACGTCGAGGCGGCGCCGGGCGAGGGCGAGGACAGCCTGCTTGTGCGACTTGCCCTCGCTCCTCTTGCGCCCATAGAAGGTCCTGGACGTCGGACAGTACCGGGCGGCGACCTGGGCGGACAGGCAGAAGACACACAGGCGGCGGCGGTGGTAACGGCGCGGCCGACGCATGTTGCCGCTGATGCGTCCGGAGTCCTTGGGGAGAGGGGCCAGGCCGGCGATGCCGGCCAGGCGACGGGAGCTGCCGATGGCGTCCAGGTCGCCGCCGGTGCAGGCGATGAATTCGGCGCCGAGGAGGCCGCCCATGCCCGGCATGCTGGTGATCGCCGCAGCGTGCGCGTGCTCGCGGAACCGCGCCTCGATCAAGGCGTCGGTGCGGGCGATCTCTTCGTCCAGGGCCATCACCGCGGCGGCCAGGGTGCGGACCATGGCTGCCGCGGTCCTCTCGCCGGGAATCGCCGTGTGCTGGGCCTGTGCCGCCTCCAGCGCGGTGGCCGCCACCGTCCGGGCGTTTCGCACCTTGCGGTTCGACAGCCGGCCGGCCAGGCGGGTCCGGCCGATCCGGCGCAGGGCCGTCGGCGTCCGGTAGCCGGCCAGCAGGACGAGCGCGGCCTTGGAGGTGCTGTAGTTGAAGGCGCGTTCCAGGGCGGGGAAGTACTCCAGGAGTTGGGCGCGCAGCCGGTTGATCGCGCGGGTGCGGTCGGCGGTGAGGTCGTAGCGGCGGGCGGTGAGGATCCGCAGGTCGACGGCGATCTCGTCCTGTTCCTGCAGGGGGTGCAGGTCGCGGCGCATGCGGGCCCGGTCGGCGATGACGTAGGCGTCCTTGGCGTCCGTCTTGCCGTCGCCCCGGTAGGAGCCGGAGGCGTGGTGGACGGTCCGGCCCGGGATGTAGAGGACTTTCTGTCCGTGGGCGGCCGACAGCGCGATCAGCAGTGCGGCACCGCCCGCGTTCAGATCGACGGCCCAGGTCACCGGCTCGCCCTCGCTCAACTCGAGGACATCGCCGATCAGCTCGAGCAGAGTCGTCTCATCGTTGGCCAGCCGCCGTGACAGCCTTCGCTCGCCTTCGGCGTCGATCACCGTGCAGTGATGCTCGCTCTTGCCCGCGTCCGTTCCCGCCCACAGTTGCGGCACTCATGCCTCCTCGAGGATCCGTGTTCCCGGTCCCGGCAGACGGCCACGCCGACGTGTCCTTACGAAGCGATGAGGTTCGCGCATCCCCATGAGTGGCCGTGTCGTCGCAGGGTGCCGGGCGGCCAATCACTGAAAGCCACATCATCGGCATGAGCGTTTTGAGCCACACCCGGCACCCCTGGGCCCCCGATCGTACGAATGAGCGGAACCGGCCCGCCAAGAAGGTAAGGAGCGTTTTCAGAGTGGCCACCGATCGGGTGATGAGGTCGGTGGGCGCAACGCACGAGGCTCCCGTGCCGTTGAGAGAGGTGTTCGACGTCTCAACTCATCAGCGCAGGAGCCTCGTTGGTTCCCTATCCTGCCGCACTCGACCTGCCTCATGCCTTACCCGTGAGGGTGACCGCCGCTGCAAGCTGCCACCCCACCAGCGGGCCCTCGTCGGCCTGGTCCACCTCCGCCGGCACGACACGCTCGCGCAGATCGCCGCCGGCTTCGGAAGCTCCGTCGGCATCGCTCACGCCTATGCCACCGCCGTCATCGACCACCTGTCCCGCCGGGCGCCCGGACTGCTGCGGGTGCTGCGGGAGACCGGCCCCGAGCACGTCCTGCTCGACGGCACGCTCGCCGAGTGCGACCGGGTCGGCGACGGCCGGGCCGACTTCTCCCAGAAGCACCGCCGCCACGGCGTGGACGTGCAGGTGGTGACCGATCCCGCGGGCAGGCTGCGGTGGATCTCACCCACGCTGCCCGGCCGCACCCACGACCTCACCGCGGCCCGCACCCACAAGATCATCCGGATCTGCGAACGCCGGGGCGTCCCCGTCCTTGCCAACCGCGCCTACATCGGAGCCGGCCCCTGGGTGACGACGCCGTTCAGGCGTCCGCCTGGTCAGGAACTCACCCCGACCCGGCGCACGGTCAACCGGGCGCTGTCGGCGGCGCGAGCACCCGTCGAACGGAGCGCCGCGAGGCTGAAGTCCTGGCGGATCTTCCATCGGGCTCGATCCAGCCCGAACCGCCTGTCGGCACGCTCCGCCGCCGTCCTCACCCTGGAGCGTCAGCGCTGAAAACGCTCAGTGACGAGGAACGCCGCCTGCTCACCCACGTGCCCGACGACCTCTGCTTCGCCACCAAGCCCCAGCTGGCCGTGGTCATGCTGGCCCACTCCCGCCGCCTGGGTATACAGGCCCGCTGGGTGGCCGGCGACGAGGTCTACGGCGGCCGCGGGATACGCGCCCGGAGCCGCGAGCTCGGCTTCGACTACGCCCTGGCCGTCCGCGCCGATCACACCGTCTCCACCCCGGCCGGCCGCTTCACCTCAACCGCCCTGGCCACTCGGCTGCCCCGCCGGGCCTGGATGCGCATGCGCACCGGCCACGGCCTCAAAGGCGACCGCCACTACGACTGGGCAATCATCGACGTCCAACCCGACGACACCCCCGACACCGGGGATGCCCCAGGCGACGTGCACTCCTTCCTCGTCGTGCGACGTCACCGCTACACCCGCGAACTCTCCTTTTATCGCTGCCATTCCGCCGTCCCCGTCGCGCTCGCCGATCTCGTCCATGCGATCTGCACCAGATGGAAGATCGAGAAGACCTTCCAGAACGCGAAGTCGATCACCGGCCTCGACCAGGGCCAGGTGACCCGCGGGAACTCCTGGATGCACTGGAGCCTGATCAGCCTGCTTGCGGCTGCCGTCCTGGCCGTCACCCGCGTCCGCACCACCCGGGCCACCAGCGAGAGCGAACTCCCGCCCGGCAGTCCGCGAACTGCTCAACATGCTGAGGACCACCGCGCTTCCCCCAGCCCCACCGGGGAAAGGACCACGTCCTACGCTGGTCCGCCTGACGCCGCCGCCATCAAGCCGCCGCCCAGGCCTGCCACCGCCGCTGGAACAACATCACCGCCGCAGCCACCCGACCTGCACAAACACATCAAAGATCAAGAACTACAGCTGCGGTGACAGTGAGCCGTTTCCATCTTGATCAGCTGGTGAGTTCGAGAGCGACGATGGCGCGGACGACGGTGGTGATCCTCGTGGTGCTGCAGCGCAGCTTGCGGAGTACTCGCCAGCACTTGAGGGTGGCGATGGCGCGTTCGCCGAGGCTTCGGATCTTTGCGTGATCGCGGTTGTGGCGGCGGCGCCAGCCGCGCAGGTGCTTGCCCCGGATCGGGACGCGGACGGCGGGYCCGGCGCCCTGGTAGGCCTTGTCCGCCCAGCACTTGATGCCGTCGGCGGCGAGGGCGGCGGGGATGCCGTGGGTGCGGGCCGCGGTCAGATCGTGGACGGCGCCGGGCAGGGCGTCCGAGACCCAGAGCAGCCGTCCGGCCGGGTCGGCGAGGACCTGCACGTTCATCCCGTGGTGCTTCTTCTTTCCCGAGTAGTACGGGCGGTCGGCCGCAACACGGTCGATCGGCAGGAGTGTGCCGTCGAGGATCACGTACGCCTTCCCGCGGATGGTGTGCATGGCCTGCTCCAGCGTCGGGGCGAGGGTGGCCAGGAGGCCGACGGCCTCGCGTATGTAGCGGTAGACCGTCGCGATCCCAACCCGGAAGCCGGCGGCGAGGCGGCTGTAGGTGTCGCCACAGCGTAGGTGGGCGAGTACGAGCAGAGCCTGCCGGCCGCAGCTCAGGCGGCGCCAGCGAGAACCGATCCGGCGTCGGTGACCCGCCAGCAGACCGGAGAGACGACGCAGGGTACGGCTGGACAGATCGATGGCAGACGGGTAGACAAGCACACGAGCTCCTGGCGGATGCGGTGATCTTGGTCGTGAACCCGTCTACCAGGAGCTTTCTTCATGCCCGCCGCCGGGGCCGCAGCCCAACCACCCGTCAGGTTGGAAGGGGCTCAGTGAACCGAGGAGTTGTTTTTCGACAGCTCCCTGCCGGAACACCGATCTCCGGGACTTCTTTTAATTCGGCAGTACGGTGTCTCCGTTTGACAACGGGTTCCCACAAGCGTTGCCTGGAGAGTGACGCATCTTCTGCGACGTTGAGCCCCGCTCATGGGCGTGTACGGGTACGGGTGGGCAAGGAATCCCGGCGCGGGCGGGGGTGGAGGCGTATATGGCGACTTACGGATATTCGTGCCACCGCTGCGGAGATTTCGATGTGCGGCTACCGATCGGAACGGCGCCCGTCGAGTACGTGTGCCCGGATTGCGCGGCCGTGGCGCGGCGTGTGTACTCGTCCCCGGCGCTGAGCGTGCCGTCGAAGCTGTTGAAAGGCCTGCACGAGCAGGAAGAACAGTCGCGGGAGAGCCCGTCGGTGGTCTCCGGGCCGCCGCCGACGCGACGCGGTTCGGCGAGCGTTCATCCGGCAACCGCCTCTCTGCCACGCCCTTGACGGCGGCCGACCCGCACCGGCCGCAGAGCAGTACGGCGAAAACGAGAAAAGCACGAGTCAAAAATATCCGGACACCCATATCCCGGACGCCCCTATCCGGATTCCCGGAATCGGAACTGTTCTCCAACGCTTAGGGTACTAGGGTGATCCCCCGTGGCTAACGTAGGTCTGCTGTTCGTCGGCGCGGTGCTGTTCCTCAACGGGATGATGCTCCTGGGAAAGGTCGACGCCCGGGCCGCTGCAATTTTCAACCTGTTCGTAGGTGGTCTGCAGGTATTGACCCCTACATATCTCATCATCGCCGCGAACGGGGATCCGCGAAAAATCCTCCTGGCGTCCGGAATATTCCTTTTCGGGTTCACATACCTGTATGTGGGGGTAGGTCTGCTCATGGGCCTGGACACGACGGGCGTCGGGTATTACTCGCTTTTCGTGTCCATCGTCGCCCTGGGCTTCTCGTTCGTCAGTTTCCGGCTCTTCAAGGATTATCCATTCGGTGCGATATGGCTCTACTGGTCGTTCCTGTGGATGCTCTTCTTCCTGCTGCTCGGGCTCAAAATGGAGAGCCTTACCCAGTACGTCGGATGGGTCACGGCCATCGAGGGCTGGGTCACCGGCGTCATTCCTGCATACCTGCTGCTGGCCGGTTACTGGGTGCACACCGACGAGATCGCCATCGCGCTGGGAGCCTTCGCCGTCGTGGTGTTCGGGGGGCTGTGGGTCTTCACTCGCCGTCAGGCGCCGCCGAGGCCAGAGGTGGCGCAGGGCACCCCGGCGGGCAGCGGCGGCTATTAGTCGGACGTCTTCGGGAGACGTCACCGAGAGAACTGTAGGGAGGTGTTTCAAAAAGAACCTGTCACCAGGCAGACGTGCCGCGTCCCCCATTGGACCTCAAGCGTCATGCCCGACCGCCACCGTACCGAAATGCACAAGGAGCACTCATGCCTGATGTCGTCTTCAGCGTCGACCAGTCCAAGTCGATGCGTGATCAGGATGTCCCCGGACACAACAGGTGGCACCCGGATGTCCCCACCGTCGCCACGGTGCGACCGGGCGACGAGTTCCGCCTCGAGTGCCGTGATTGGACCGACGCGCAGATCGGCAACAACGACTCGGCCAACGATGTACGTGACATCGACCTGAGCCGCTGCCACATGCTGAGCGGGCCGATCAGCATAGAGGGCGCGGAGCCCGGCGACCTGCTCATCGTCGACATCCTCGACCTCGGGCCAGTCCCCCAGCAGAGGGGCGACGCGCCGGGGCAAGGCTGGGGCTACACGGGAGTCTTCGCCAAGAACAACGGCGGCGGCTTCCTCACCGACTACTATCCGGACTCCGTCAAGGCGATCTGGGACTTCCACGGCCAGATGGCGACCTCCCGGCACCTTCCCGGCGTCCGCTTCACCGGTATCACTCACCCGGGACTCTTCGGCACCGCGCCGTCCGCCGACCTGTTGCAGCGGTGGAACCGGCGCGAGCAGGCCCTGATCGACACCGACCCGGGCCGGGTTCCGCCGCTGGGCCTGCCTCCGCTCGCCGACAACGCACTCGCGGGCACGTCTACGGGAGACGCCGCCGACCGCATCATGCGGGAAGGTGCCCGCACCGTTCCCGGTCGGGAGAACGGCGGAAACCAGGACATCAAGAACTTCACCCGGGGATCGAGGGTCTTCTGCCCCGTCTTCGTCCCCGGTGCCAAGCTGTCCGCCGGTGATCTGCACTTCAGCCAGGGCGACGGAGAGATCACCTTCTGCGGTGCGATCGAGATGGGCGGGTTCATCGACTTCCACGTCGACCTGATCAAGGGAGGCATGGAGAAGTACGGCGTGACCACCAACCCCATCTTCATGCCGGGCAACGTCGAGCCGCGGTACTCGGAGTTCCTCTCCTTCGTCGGGGTCTCCGTCGACCACGACACCGACACGAACTACTACATGGACGCGACGGTCGCCTACCGCCGCGCCTGCCTCAACGCCGTCGAGTACCTCAAGAAACTCGGCTACAGCGGCGAGCAGGCATACCTGATCCTGGGGTCCGCGCCCGTCGAGGGACGCATCAGCGGCATCGTCGACATCCCCAACTCCTGCTGCTCGCTCTACCTCCCCACCGCGATCTTCGACTTCGACATCCGCCCGACTCGGGAGGGCCCGATGGCCGAAGAGCGCGGACGGTGCGCGGTGTCCTCGTAAGCCCGCGACCTGCTGAAACGAGGGAGCCACACACCCTCCCGACCAAGGCCCGGTGCGGCACCCACCGCCCCGGACCGAAGGGGCCGCCGACGGCCGGAGCGATTCCGGCCGTCGGCGGCCCCTTGCCCTGCCCATCCGACTGCCCGACCCGTCCGGCGGCCTACGCACCGCACCCCGGACGGACCGCGAGGCAACGCCACCGGCACCCGAATCAGGTCCCGAGCGGCCCCGCATAAGCACCACCAGCCCAACCAGTAACACTGCCAACATTTACCAGCACCCAGGTGGCCTGATTCACTCCGATACGGCTGGACGCTTTCGCCCGCCGTCTTTTAACGTCCATGGAGTAAGCGCAGAATTACCTCCCTGCGGGAGGTGCCTCGAGCGGGCTCCCGAACGAGAAACGAAGGCACCTGCGGGATATTTCCGCGTGCTGCCATGCCCGCATGGGATACAGGCGCCCAGAGTCCGAAAGGTGGACACGTGAGAAGCGATGCCGTGTGGGTACGCGGCGTGACAGGCATTCAATTGCATCATGTCACGGACCTCCAGGACGCCGGACGGTTTCTGGGAAATGCCGCAATGGCTCTGCGGGCCGCCCATGTGCGGACAGGCGACGACCGGTATTCCGACCTCGCAGCCGAGCTCAAGAACACGCTGGCCCTGGTGCGCCAGATGGAGAACGAGGCCCGGACGGGCATGCAGGAGCTGCACGCCGCCGACCCCGAGCGGTTCGCCCGCTGCCGGGAAGGCGAGGAGCCGTGGCCGGACGAGCTCCAGGCCGGCTTCATTCCGCGCCACACCTGCGGGGACGAGTGCCTCTACCACGACCGCGGGGTCCTTGAAGCGATCATGCAGTGCATATGCGGCCGGCCCCCGTGCCGCGCCTGCGCCATCAAGGGCACCCCCACCGGCTGACACCGGCCGGTTGACCGGGTGGCCCCTGAGCCCGAGAAGGTCAAGCGCCCGGACCAGGAGGTGAGTGTCCAGGGGGCCACGACCGGCTCGGCGGTGACCCCGGCCGTGGTGCCCAAGCGGCGCGATGGTCGCTCGCTGCCGCCGATGTGACAGGCCACGACCACGATGGGGAAGATCAGCGACAACAAGCCTGCGGCCTCCCGCACAGGTTGCTTCGCCTGGGTCGGTTGCCGGGCCGGTACTGCAGCGGCTGCTACACCTACGGTCAGCAACATGCCGTCGCGGAATGCGTCGGCTGCCGGCGGCAGGTTCCGGTCGATGACAAGTACGGCTACTGCCGTCTCTGCCGGGCCCGGGCGTCCTGGGCGATCAAGGCCGGTGGCAAGGCATCGGTGATCGAACCGTATCTGCGGCAGGTGACCTGCCGGCAGTTGTTCTTCGCGAACTTGCAGCGGCCCAAGAACGGCGGGTCGCCGGTCGGCAAGGCAGGACGACGAGTGCTGAAGCCACCGCCGCCTCCCGAGCCGCCTCACGTGATCACCGGCTGGGTGCAGCTGCCGCTGTTCACCCTTCCCCGCGACTTCCGCCGGTTCGACCGGGAACGGCACGCGGACCTGGCCATTCCCTGGCTGGTCCGGGCCCGGCAGACCGCTCGGGCACTGGGCGAGGCCCGTGGATGGAGCCGTTGGATCGTCAGCGACGTCGATCGGGCGCTGGTCATCGTGCTGTCCGGCTATCGCGAGGGCGAGCCGATCCGGTACTCCGAGCTCTTCCCGGCCCTGCGCGTCCGAGGGCTTCCGGTCATGCGGACCGCCGAAGTACTCGACCACCTTGGGCTGTTCAGCGACGACCGCGCCCCTGCGGTCGACCGGTGGCTGGGACGCAAGCTCCGCGGGGTGTCCCCGGGCATCCGCCGGGACGTTGAAGCCTGGGCGCGGACTCTCCTCGACGGCGGCCCGCGGTCCGAGCCTCGCGCACGGCAGACGGCATGGACCTACCTCAACGAGATCCAGCCGGTGCTGCTGGAGTGGTCTGGCCGCTATGACCACCTGCGGGAAGTCACCCGACAGGACATCGCCACAGGGCGGGACGCCGCCACCGGCAAACAACGCGAGAGCCGGTAGGGCGCTTGACCTCCAGCCGCTGGTCGATCACCACCCGCGGACGTCGCCGACCTCGGGCGTCCGGGTGCGGCACCAGATCGGCGTCCGCATCTGGAGGGCGATCCTCTTCGGCCGGCAGTCGTTCCTGGGCCGGCCTCGACGACAAGTCCCGCAAGTCTCGATAAGCAGTGGCCAGAGTCCGGCTCGGTGAAACCCTCCCCCTCGTGCTGTGGGCAGGCGGCCGCGCGACGGTCGCCGCCCGAGGACCGGGAACACCACGCATCGGGCGCTGTGCACACCTCCGCGGGCCCGGCAATGTGGTCCCCGCTCCTACGTGCACCGTGCGCGGGTGCCGGCGCCAGCAGAGCTCCCTTCCGTTGTGGGCGGATCCCTCCGGCGAGGGCCCAGGCCGGCGTGGACGCCACATGCACATCCGGTCATGGCTGGCAGGCCGGACGTGGTGCGGGGATGATGGCACGGGAGGGCCCTGTATGAAGGGGGCACGGCGTGAGTCCCGTGCACGACGACACCCATGTCGACGCAAACCGGCGGCTGAGCGACGCTCAGCAGTCTGACAACCTGCGGACCTTTGTGGGGGCGGCTGCCCGGCACAGTGGGGGCACCGTCACCGACCGTACGCATCGGCAGATCACCCGGGACATCGCGGAAGGATTCGCGGCCCACAGCGCGCAGGGTGGGGCGACGAAGACCGAGGTGTGGGAGTGGATCACGCAGCATGCCTCTCCCGCCTACTCGGTGGAGGCGTTCGAGTCCCGGTGGGAGGTCTTCGAGAACGAGCGGCTCATTCGTCCCCACCGGTCCAAGAAGCACCAGCTGCGGCACTCCTTCCATCCGCTCGGCGCGGTCTTCCTGATGATCTGCGACCGGCTGGAAAGCCGCGGCGGCATCGACGAGCTGATCGTCCTGCTGGACCGTACGCAGGAGCTTCTCGACCGCGACCACCCTGACCGTGAAGCGGTCGCCCACAACATCGTCTTCTGCCAGTGGGTGTTCCAGACATTCGCCGTGCAGCTGGAAGCGCTGGTCCTCGACGGCACACTGAAGGAGCTGATGGAGGACCAGTGGCAGTACCACCATCAGGACCTGGACCATCGGGTCCTGCGCCTGAATCACGATGTGAACCGCCACTTCCCGAAGGACGTCGACCTCGCCCACCAGGCCGTCGTCATGGTCGAGGCCGAGCAGCGGTACGCGCACTGGGCCGCACAGGCTGTGCTGCGTGTGCTGGACCGCGCCGGGACGACGCCGGCAATCGACGTCCTGTCGGCCGAGGAATACCTGGAGGCCGCCCGGAACGCCCCGCCGGAGCAGCTCGCGGAGGCCGGCCTCGCGCTGGTGGCCGATGCGCCGCAGGTGTGGCTCGACCCGGGGGCTGTGGTGGACGCCTTGGAGTCGTTCGTGCCTCGTCACCGGGTGCGCTACCGGCCCCCGGTGCCCGAGGGGTCTGCCGACCGGGATCCGTTCGGCGCGGTGGCCGAGCGAGCGGTGCACGAACGGGCACGGCGCGAGCGGGCCGCCGACCGCATGCTCCTGGAGCAGGACCGGGCCGAGATGACGGAGGAGTTGCGTCGCTCGCGGTGGCCGCGGGCCGTCCGGCTCCTGACCGACCTGATCATGCTGGATGCCGATCGCCACGCCCCGTACAGGTTGGAGATGGGCACCGAGCTGATCATCGACCGTGAGGCATGGGTGACCCACCTGCACCCGGTCACGGTGCACCGCACACACATCCCGGCGGTCCTGCCGCCGGACCTGGTGGCAAGCGAACAAGGTGATGAAGAATCCTGACGCGGCGCTGATCCTCGCAGCCGCCCGGGCAGGCGGCGCACTCCCCGCTGACCCGCTTCCGGCGAACCTTGTGGCGCAGGCCGACGAGGTGGCTCGTGCCGCAGGGCGCCATCTGGTGGAGTGCGACTACCCGTGGCCCGCGCCGGCCGGTGCCGTCAGCCGTCCGGGCCTGCCTGGCCGCGCGCTCGTGCTGGGCTGGTCGGACACTCCGGTTCCCGAGGAACTGGGCACCTACCCGGTCGCCCGGCTCACCCCGACCCAGACGATCACCTTCGCCCTGTGTCTGGCTCAGGCGTGGCCGGACCCACGCCTGCCCCCGTACCCGGGCCGTCCTTTCGAGCGGGCCGAGATCCTGGACACGGCCGGTGACATCGGGCTGGACGTGAACTTTGCCAAGGCCGCCCTCGACGGCGAGCTGCAATGGCTGTTGCTGATCATCCGCGACGGTCGCCGACTGCGGCTGGGGCCGGCGGTGGCGGCGCTGCCCGGCACCTTCGCCGAGACCATGCGGCGCTTCCACGACCTGCTCCCGGGCCCGGACGTCGCCCCGCCGATGGGGGACGCCGCGGACACCCCGCCGATCGAGGAGGACATCGAGCAGGACATCGGGGAGGACGAGGATGACTGAGGCACCGCTGTCCGACCACGACGAGGCACAGGTCCAGGCTGCCGTAGCCGCGGTGGAAACCGCTGACGGGCTCGTGCCCCGCGAGGCTTTTCCCGCGCTGCAGAGCGATGCGTTGCGGGCGGTCGTAGCCCGTCGCCTGGCCGCGCTGGGCCGCGTGTTGCTGATCCGCGAGCACCACGGGACGAAGGGCTTCACCAGCGGCTACGAGGACGGCGTGGCCGAGCGCCTGGCCGCCGAGGGCATCGGGGTCCTCCCCCCGGTGGACCGGGCGGTGCTGGTGCTGGTGCTGCTGCGTACCGTGGCGGCCCCCAGAGCCCGCGGCGTGCACGGCGCGGCGACCTGGCTCACGGACGGCCCGGGCACCAGCGTCGAGGAGTTGTACGCCAATCCGTACTTCACCTACGAACAACTCCGTCCAGCGGTACGCCGCCTGAAGGCACGACGCCTGCTGAGGGAAGGCTTCCACCGCACCCTGCTGCCCGGCCCCGCGCTGCTGCGCCTCACCGACGCGCAGTCCAACCGGCTGTGGGAGGACCTGGTACTGGTCACCCGGCCCGACTCCATGAACGCACGGGCCATCCGCCGGCGCCGCCAGGAGCAGCCGCACCCCGGCCGCCGGCCCGGCCCCTTGCGCGAGACAGCACCATGATCACCGTCCCCCCGCCGCAAGAAGCGTCGCCCCCGGGCGATGCCCCGATGAGCCTGGGGATCATCGACGACCGGCAGCTGCTGTGCGTCCAGACATTCGACATCGCCCGGCACCCCTCCGCCGCGGTCGGGCTCATCCCCGGCTGCTTCGTCGCCGTCTCCGGAAAAGGCCCCAGGGACGCGAACGAGTCCGGGAAGACAAGCTGGCTGGCCTCCGTCGCGCTGCTCCTCGGCGACCCGGAATGGCGGATGCACAGCAGCGGTCCGGCCACCGTCGCGGACCTGCTCTTCGAACCGCAGACCGCCGGGGTGGCCGCCCAGGGCTACGCACCCGCGACCACCGGCTACATCGCCGGGCTCTTCGCTGCCCCGGACGACCTCGCCGGCACCGCCCACACCGTATGGATGAAGCTGTCCGCCACTCCGACCTACGTCGAGGTCCGGCACGCTCCCGGCATTCACCTGGCCACCGCCCAGGACGACGACGAACGCCACCATCAGGCCGCCGAGATCTACCGCGGACTGCCGTCGGCGTCCTCGCTGGGAGCAACCCGGTACGCGACCGCCCTGTACGGTCCCGTCCCCCGCTGCCTCGCCTTCCTGACCTCCCGGGGAAAACGGCGCGGCGGGCCCTCCCTGCTCAAGCTCGACACCGGCCTGTTCACTCCCGCCGGCATCGGCACCGCACTGATCGGACTCACCGGCCGCGCCTCCCTGCTGGATACCGACGCCTCCCTGCGCCATGACCTGAGCGAAGCCGAGCGCGAGCTGCAGACCGGCCGGACGGAGGACGTCGACAATCACGCGATCGAGGAGCGGGCCCTGCGCGCCGTCACCCAGCGCAGCAGCGCGCGCGAGGAACTCGCCCGCGCTCAGGATCTGTGGGCCCTGCACTACGCACGCGGGCTGCTCGACGCTTGTGAGCGCGTCGAGCAACTGCACACCGCGCTGGACGATCAGGCCGAGACGCTCGAACGAGCCCGGGAAGAGCGTTCATCGGCCGAAGCCGTTCAGCACGCGCTCGAAGACCCTGCGCGCCTGGAACACCGGCGCGACGAGGCAGAACTCGCCCAGCAGACCGCCGAGCGGCTGCTGGATCTGGCCCACGAGGACGAGTGCGGCGCACGTCACCGGCTCGCCTCGCTCAACCGGACGCTCCAGGAAGCCGAGGATGCCGCGGCCGGGGCCCGGGGGGATCTCGATGACGCCCGCCACGAGGCACAACGGGCCCATCAGCGCACCGTCGCCTGCGAGGTCCGCCTGGCCGAGGCCGGCATGCGGCTTCAGCACGCCCGCGACGACCTCTCCCGGGCCGAAGAAGGACGCTACGGCCCCGCCGGGCGGACGATCAGCACCTTGAGCACGGCGGGAATCAGCGCCACGGGGCTGCTCGACGGGCTCGGCCTGCCCCCCGAGGAGCGCTCCGCATGGGGGCCATGCCTGGCGCTGTACGGCGACGCCGTGTGCATCAGGGCATCCGACGTCCCGGCCGCCCGCAGAGCCCTGGCCGACCAACCGGGCGCCGTCCTGATCGCCGTAGCGGACGATACGAATGAACACGCCGACGACCCCGCTCGGGGCTTCCTGAATGCCCTGACCACGCGCATGCGGCTGGAACACGGCCCGGACACGGCGGTCGACGACGCCCTCGGTCTGTACGTGGTGGGCGGGTTCACCGAACCGTTCACCGGCCGAGCCGCTTTCGTCGACCGCCTTCGCACCGGGGTGGCACGGGCGGAGCAGGACCTCACCGCTGTGCACCGGCTGTGTGACCGGGCCAGGGAGGCTGAAGCGCAGAGCGAGGAACTGCTCCGACACCTGGAGGCCGCCGCTTCGGCCGCTCACCTACGGTCCCAGCGCCCCGCGCTCGAACGCGAACTCGCCACTCTCCAGCGCAAGACCGCGGCGCGCAAGCAGGCACGGGACGCTGCCGAGAGCGTCCTGCAGCAAGCGGCCGTCGCCCACGCGACCCGTGCTCTCCAGCACGCTCAAGCCCAGAGCGTGATCGACAAGGCCCGGTCGGTCGAACGGCAGGCCGCCGGACAACACGCAGCCCTCGAGAAGCAGATCGCCGCTCTCGACATTACCCACTGGCAAGAACACGGCGGCAGCCGCGAAGCCGCCCTCCGCGCCCTGCGCCGCTCCACGACCTCACCCGTGGCCGGGAACGGACAGCCCCCGCAACCCGAACGCCGCAGCGAGAGCACCCTGCGCCAACGGGCCGGCCGCCGCCTCGACCATGCCCTTGAGGCGGTCGGTATCGACATCGACACCGGTGCCGGCGCGCCGACCGCCGCACTCCAGGACGCCGTCCGGCGCCGCAGCGATCTCAGCGACGACAGTGCCGACCGCCCGTTCGCCGATGCCACCGCGTTCGCATCGCCCGCCCGCGCTCTGCAGGATTGGCTCGACCGCTTCGCCGACTCCGACGCCTCGGCCGCCCAGCGCATCGCCGCCGGGCGCGCCGAGCGCGCCGACCGGATCGCCTTCGGCGAGCAGAAGGTCGCCGACCTTCGGATGAGCCTGCGGACCATACAAGGCAGCATCGCCCTGCGGCTCGAACAAGCCCTGGACGACATCGAAGACGCCCTCGCCACCTTGAACCGCGACGCCGGCCTGTACGGTGCCGAACTCCACCGTGCGCTCACCCCGCCGCCCTCCCTGCAGGACGTGTGGCGCTGCGAAGTGACACCGTACTGGCGGCGTACTCCCCACGGCCCTCTGCTGCCCTACGACAACGTCACCAACTCGGCGCAGGAGAAGCTGTTCTCCATTCATCTGGTCCTGGCCGCGCTCCTCGCTTCACCCCATCCGCGCGGCCGCGTGCTCATCCTCGACGAACTGGGCGATTCCCTCGGCACGCACCATCGCCAGGAGGTCCTCGGAGCCCTGGCCAAATGCACGCAGGAATACGGCATCACGGTCCTTGGCACCTGCCAGGAGTCGCTCCTGGACGACGCCGCCGAGCACTGCGGCGAACTCCTCTACTTCACCTATCCCAGCCACACCGAGGCGCTCAACGCGCCCACCCGCATGTTCGGCTACGACGCCAACGGCGAGCGCGTCGAGCTGACCGCGGACACCCTGCTGGCCGGTCGCGCCTGGTGGTGAGCAATGCGGCACGCGGGGCCCCAAGCGCGCCTGGCGAACATCCCGGCAGCCTTGCCGAAGCAGCGGTGTGCCCCGGCGGAGGCATCGGCCCGCCCCAGTCCATCCGGCCGGAACTTCCGACGTGCCGTCCGGCACCGCCGACCAGGTCAGCGGTGGCGAGACGTCGTCGTCCTCCCCGCTGAGACGTCGGGGGATCGCAGCATGGTCGCCGAACACCACGCCCCTGAGCTCCCGTAGGACGGACCTGACATGGAGCACGAGATGCCGATGAGAATCCTGCTCGAGGGACGCCCCGGCGCGGGCAAAACGACCATTGTCCGCCGATTGGCAGCGCTCCTGCGCACCCGTGGGGCTGTCGGCTTCACCACGGAGGAGATACGGCACGGCGGTACCAGGAGCGGTTTCGCGCTGGAGACACTGGAGGGCGGTCTGCGAGCCGTGCTCGCCCATGTCGACTTCCCGGGCCCACCGCGGGTGGGCCGGTACGGCGTCGATCTGGGCGTCATGGAGCGGCTCGCGCTGCCGCCGCTCAGGTCGGCCGCAGCGGATCCTGTTCCTGGAGATCTCGTGCTCATCGACGAGCTCGGGCGTATGGAGCTGGCGTGCACCGCGTTCCAGGACACGGTCCGGTGCCTGTTCGAGTCCGACATCGACATCGTTGCCACAGTCCACGCTCACAGTGACCCGTTCACCGACGCCCTGAAGCAGCGCCCTGACATCACGCTCGTCCAAGTGACCCGTACCAATCGGGACGCCCTGCCCGAGGATCTGGCAGCCCGGCTTCAGGGGCCGTGACGACCGTCACCCGGGCACAGCCGTGGCCCCACCCGAGCTGCTCGGGCCGATCTCACCAGTCGCATCGGACTTGCGCATCGGGAAAGGACCACACCGGTCGTCGGAAGGAGGATCGTGTCCCGCCGAGGGCGTTGTCACGTTGGCTGACCGGCCTGGGATGATCTTGGAGTTGGTCGTGCCGGGGAGGGGGTCGTCCGCGTCGCCGTCGTACAAGGGGCACCGGTACCCGGTCGAGGTGATCTCCCACTGCGTGTGGCTGTACTTCCGCTTCCCGTTGTCATTCCGTGAGGTGGAGGAGCTGATGCCCGGGCGCGGCGTGATCGTCTCCCACGCGACGGTGCGCCGCTGGTGTCTGAAGTTCGGCCAGGCCTACGCGAACGGACTGCGCCGCCGTCGGCCGCGGCCCGGGGACACGTGGCACCTGGACGAGGTCTTCATCAAGATCAACGGAGAGCGGAAGTATCTGCGGCGGGCTGTCGACGCCGACGGCACCGTGCTCGACATCCTGGTCCAGAACCGCCGGGACACCACTGCGGCCCGGCGGTTCTTCCGCACACTGCTCAAGAAGACCTGCTCGGTGTCGCGGGTGGTCGTCACCGACAAGCTGCGCTCCTACGGCGCGGCCCACCGCGAGGTCATGCCCTCCGTCGAGCACCGCTGTCACCAGGGCCTGAACAACCGGGCAGAGAACAGCCACCAGCCCATCCGGCAGCGCGAACGCGCGATGAAAGGCTTCCGCTCCGTCGGCGGGGCCCAGCAGTTCCTGGCCGCGTTCAGCGGCATCTCCCTCCACTTCCGACCTCACCGCCATCTGATGACCGCCGCCCACTACCGCGCCGAGATGACCGTCCGCTTCGCCATCTGGGATCAGATCACCGGCGCTGCCGGCCGGCCCACCACAGCCTGACCCCAGGCCCGAAGCGCAAGCCCACCACGCCCCGACGCGCCATCAGACACTCACACACCCAACAACGTGACAGCGCCCGCCCGGCACAACGACGCGGCGGCCCAGTTCCGCAAGGCGGGCGTCTCCTGGACGTCCAGCAAGAACTGTGCGAACTGGAACACGAGGGGGTGCACCTCGTTCACCAACATCAACAAGGCCACCGTCGCCGGCGCGATCGCCTTCAAGAAGCTCAGCAAGTGCCGGGTGACCATCACCGCCGGCACTGAGGTCGGCCACGCCTCGGGCACGTACTCCCACCGCAACGGCTACAAGGTGGACATGTCCAAGCGGGACGGATGCCTGGACCGCTACATCACCAGCCATTTCAAGAAGGCCAGCGCCCGCAAGGACGGCACGAAGCTGTACAAGTCGCCGGCCGGCAACGTATACGCCCGCGAGGGCAGCCACTGGGACGTCCTCTACTACAACAGCCGCGCCTGACCCACACAGCGCCCGCGCTCCAGGCCCGCCCCGGGGAGGGGCGGGCCTGGAGCATCTTTCGCCCGCCCCCGCTGCGCCGAGCAGAGCACAGCCAGCAAGCTAGGGCGCGTATCGAGTCGTGATCAATGGGCGCCTCGGGTGAGGTCTTTGATCCAGATCATCGAGGCGCGCAGGTGGAGGCCGGCGAGGTAGCTCTCCGGGGTCTTGTCGTACCGGGTGGCGATACCTCGCCAGGCCTTCAGCTTGTTGATCAGGCGCTCGACGGTGTTCCTCTCCTTGTAGAGGTCGGCGTCGTGGCGGACGGGCCGGCCGCCCCTGGAGCCCTTCTTCTTCCGGTTGGCGGCCTGGTCCGACTTCTCCGGGATGAYTGCCTTGATGTGGCGTTTCCGCAGGTGGGCGCGGTTGCGGCGGGATGAGTAGGCCTTGTCCCCGGCGACCGCGTCCGGCCGGGTACGGGGGCGGCCGACAAGACCGCGGACCCGAATCTTCCCCAGCACCGGGATGAACTGCGGGCTGTCGGCGGCCTGYCCAGCGGTCAGGACGAACACCAGCGGGCGGCACCTGCGGTCCGCGGCGAGGTGGACCTTGCTCGTCTGCCCGCCCCGCGAGCGTCCGAGAAGGGCCGCCTTCAGCCGGAGCTTTCGCCGGSGCCGGATGCGTCGTCGCTCTTCCCGCTCAGGATCGGCTTCGGCGTCCTGCCCGTTTCGTTCTTCGTAGCTGCCCCCTTTGACCTGGCCTTCTCCTCCTCGGCGGCAGCCTTCTCCAACGCGGTGAGCACGTCCTCGTCCAGGTGCATCCCCGCGGCGTCGTGGTGGGCCCGCGCGGTGGTGGAG
>NZ_QFRK01000098.1 GCF_003143855.1 Streptomyces sp. NWU339 | reverse complement strand
GCCAGGGGGAGCGTCGATGGCGGCGCGGGAGAAGTCCAGCTGGTTCGCGCCGCGCAGCTTGGCCGGCAGGATGGCCTGCAACTGCTGCCAGACGCCGGCCTGGTTCCAGTCCCGCAGCCGGCGCCAGCAGGTCATGCCCGAGCCGAAGCCCAGTTCCTGTGGCAGCCACTCCCACTGGATGTCGGTGGCCAGCACGAACAGGATGCCCTGCAGGGCCTTGCGGTCGTCCAGTCGCTTGCGGCCCGGATGGTCGGGCCGGCGCTCGACCACTGGCAGCAGCGGCTCGATCAGGGCCCACAGGTCGTCGTCGATTTCCCAGGGCTTGGGGCGGGACATCGCGCACCTCCTGGTCAGAGCGGATCCGCACCGACATCTCCAGATTAGCGCAAACGTTCTATTTTGTTAGGTCCTCTTAGGGATACCGAGGCGCCGGGAATACGGTCCGCGTCCCGTACTGGGGTCGGTGGGAGACGCTTTCCCGAGGTCAGAAGGCCGTCAACCGGTCCCACGCGAAGATCCGAGCCCTCGTCGAGCAGGCCGTCGCCACCCTCAAGTCCTGGCGACTCCTCCGCAAGATCCGTTGCTCGACCACCCGCATCACCGGCCTCGTCCAAGCCGTCCTCTGCCTGCATCTGGCCAGCTCAGACTGAGGATGGAAAACGCTCACTGACGTTGATCGATTACGCCTGGGTCGCGGTCTTCTGCCTGAGGCGTTCGTAGGGGGTCTGGCCGCCGAGGCCGCCGTGGGGACGATGGTAGTTGTAGTAGTCCTCCCACTCGCGCAGCTTGTCGTTGAAGACCTCGGCGTCGTCGATGACGACGCCGTCGAGCAGTCGGTAGAACTCCTCGGCGTCGATGCGGTGGGAGCGTTCGACCTTGCCGTTCAGCCGCGGGGTGCGGGGCTTGATGTAGGTGTGGGCGATGCCTTTGTCGAGCGCGTGCCAGTGGAAGGCGGACTGGAACTCGGCGCCGTTGTCGGTCTGGATGACCTCGACCTGGAACGGCAGGCGCTGCAGCACGTAGTCGAGGAACTGGACGGCGGTCTTCTGGTTCAGCTGCGGGTAGATCCGCAGGACGCGCAGGCGGGTGCAGTCGTCGAGGCCATGTCCCGCCATGTGGTGTAGCAGCGATCAAGGAGAAGCTGCAGGTCGCGCCCCAAGCCGACTCGTCCCGACGCCACCATTGCCTGACTGCCCGTTAGATGGGGACGGTCGTCGGGACCACCATCGCCGCGCCTGTTGGCCTGGCCTCGAAGAAGGCCGCGTCAACGCTGGCATCGCAGTGCCTTGGGCAGTAACGCACTGATGCCTCGCCAGGTTCGCCCGACGGGCAGCCACTCGAATCAAGCCCGCGCGCTGCACTTTCGCGGTGATCGCTGCTACACCACTCGGCGGGACACCATCGTCGTTGATGGCGGTGAACTGGTAGTACTTGATGCGCCCGCCGCGCCTGCCCTGGGGTGTGGAAGCGAGCGGCTCGATGAACTTCACCTCGATCTGCACCCGGTGGCCGGGCAGCTGCTTCTCGTACCGCTTCCAGCGTCTGTCGTGGCGCTGGTAGCGCTGGGAGGCCGGCAGGCGGCCCATGTCCAGGCGGTTGAGGATGCGCCCCACGCCCGACTTGCTGAGGGTGACGTCGTGGTACCGCTTGAGGTACATGGCGATCTTCTCCGGGCCGAAGTGGTAGTGCTGCCGCAGGTAGATGATCTTCCCGACCACCTCGGTGTGGGTCGCGTTCGGCGAGGTCTTGGGCGCCTTGGAGCGGGTCCGCAGGCCCTCGACGCCCTCGGCCTGGTAGCGGCGGTACCACGTGTAATACGCCTGCCGGCTGATCCCGAAGTACCGGCAGGACATGGCGACGTTCCCGCTGACCTCTTCGACGTGGCGTATTACCGCCAGGCGCCGCTTGGCCTCACGGTCAAGTGGCGGGGTGGTGGGAGGGGACTCCGGCATGTGGATCTCCGTAGTGATCGGAGACCCAGGTGTCAACGATGATCGTCAGTTTTAGATCGAGAGTCGTCGGGTTGCCGTAGGCGGATGTCAAAAGCGTTCTCTGCCAGTGCCAGGACGCTGTGCAGAGGCGCGACCTGGCCAGGGATGAGTCCAAGGGGCCTCATGGCGTCGTCAAGTCTTGCCGGGTCCTGCCCGGTCGGTTCGATCGCCTGGAGAGTGTGGAAGTCGACGATGACCTCGCCGCCGACCGCATACTTGAACCAGTGCATCGGCTTCTCGTTGTAGTGGAGCACGACGGCCTCAGTGCCTGTGACCGGGATTTCTACTTTGCGGATGGGGTCTCTGCCTTGCGGATCTTGATCGTGTAACGCTGAGTTGCGATCAAGTTCGGAGATCGCGTCCCTTGTGAGAAGCCGGTCTGCTGCTGTGGGTACGTGAGGCAAATGGTGGAGGTGGTGATCGCGTCGGACGTGTGTGGGCTGGAGGAGCTGGTCGCGCAGTTCGACGAGGACGGGGAGACTCGTGGCCCGCTGCGGCTCGGGGTTGAGTGGCCGCGTCGGTGGAGAACGACGTGGAAGGTCGACGGCGGCGAGGTCACCTGGCCTATCCGGGGCATGGCTCACGTTTCGGTCCTTGCGACGCAGCCGACCCGCGGCTTCGCCCGGCGGCATCACCCGGGACTGCAGTACATGGTCGCGACCGGCCGGGCTCATGGGCTCAAGTCGATCGAGGAGTCTCGTCTGCTGGTCGCGCTCGACTTCCTCGTGCCGCCACACCCGCACGCCGTGCCCATGCTCACGCCTCTGCCAGCCCTGCCGCCGTCCGTGTGAGTCGGCGCCACGTGCCGTGTGAGCGGAGCCGGCGCAGGGAACCCTCGCGCAATGAATACCGAGATCACCGTGCAGGTCGACGGGGTTCCGCGTCGGCTGGCCGTCGACACGCGCACGACGCTGCTCGACGCCCTGCGCGAACGGCTGGGGGTGACGAGCCCCAAGAAGGGCTGCGATCACGGACAGTGCGGCGCGTGCACGGTGCTGTCCGGCGGGCAGCGCGTGTTGAGCTGTCTGACCCTCGCGGTCACCCAGGACGGTACCCAGGTCGTCACCGCCGATGGGCTCGCCGCCGAGGTGGCCACCGTCGACGGACAGCACGCCGACGGCGACCTGCATCCGGTGCAGCGGGCCTTCATCGACTGCGATGCGTTCCAGTGCGGCTACTGCACCCCGGGGCAGGTCGTCTCCGCAGTCGGGATGCTCGACGAGTTCGCGCGGGGCTGGCCGAGCGCCGTCACCGGCGGCACGGAGGCGCCGCGACTCGACCGCGCTGAGGTGGCCGAGCGAATGAGCGGCAACCTGTGCCGCTGCGCGGCCTACGTCAACATCGTGTCCGCCGTTCAGCAGGCCGCAGGGGCGTCCACCGCCCAGCGAACGGCCGGTACGGAGGTGGCCGGGTGAAGCCGTTCGACTACCGGAGCCCCGCCGACGCGGCGGCCGCCGTGCGCAGCGTCGCCGGGGCCTCGACCGCGGTGTTCCTCGGCGGTGGTACGAACCTGGTGGACCACCTCAAGCTGGGCGTGGCCGAGCCCGACCTGGTCGTCGGGGTCACCGGTCTGCTGCCGGCCGAGATCGAGGAGCTCGGCGGCGGCTCCCTCAGGATCGGCGCGGGCGTCAGCAACAGCGAACTCGCCGCGCACCCGCGGGTGCGCGAGTGGTTCCCCGGGCTGTCCCAGGCGCTGCTGTCGGGCGCGTCGGGGCAGCTGCGCAACATGGCCACCACCGGCGGCAACGCGCTGCAACGGACCCGTTGCGTCTACTTCCAGGATGTCACGACGCCGTGCAACAAGCGGAAGCCGGGCTCGGGTTGCTCCGCGATCGGGGGCTGGACGCGCAACCACGCGATCCTCGGCGCGTCCGAGCACTGCATCGCGGTTCATCCGTCCGACATGGCCGTGGCGATGGCCGCGTTCGACGCGCGGGTACGGGTGCTCGGCCCGGACGGCGAGCGCACGATCCCCTTCGTCGACCTGCACCGGCTGCCCGGCGACACCCCGGAGCGCGACACGGCGCTTGAGCACGGTGAGCTGATCACCGCGATCGACCTGCCAGCGCAGCCCATCGCCCGCCGGTCGGTCTACCGCAAGGTGCGAGACCGTGCCTCGTACGCGTTCGCCCTGGTCAGTGTGGCCGCGGCACTCGATATCGAGGACGACGTGGTGGTGGACGCGCGCGTCGCGTTCGGCGGTGTGGCGCACGCGCCGTGGCGCGCGTATCGGGCCGAGGAGGCGCTGCGGGGTTCCGCGGCGTCGGAGGGGAGCTACCGCGCCGCTGCGGACGCGGAACTCGCCGATGCCCGGCCGGCCGAGGGGCTGGACGGCGGCAACGCGTTCAAGATCCCCCTGTTGCGCCGCACGCTCACCGCCACCCTGCGCGACCTGGCCCGAGAAGACGCCTGATGACTTTCCTGAGCGAGCCGGACGCCATCGGCCGCGACCTGCCCCGCCGGGACGGGTCCGCCAAGGTCCTGGGCACCGCCACCTACGCCTACGAGACCCCGCTGGACAACGCCGCCTACCTGCATCCCGTCCAGGCCACGATCGCCCGGGGGCGCGTCACGGAACTGGACACCACCGCCGCCGAAGCGCTCGACGGCGTGGTCGCGGTGCTCACCCCCGGCACCGCGGAGCGCCTTGCCTCCACCGAGGACAGGGAACTGGCGGCCCTGCAGGACGAGGAGGTCGCCTTCCGGGGCCAGGTCATTGCCGTGGTCGTCGCCGACAGCTCCGAGGTGGCACGGCACGCCGCCGCTCTCGTCCAAGTCGGCTACGCGCAGGCGGCGCACAACGCCGAACTGCGGGCCGACCACGACGACCTGTACGCGCCCGAGACGGTGAACGGGGGCTTTCCCACCGACACCGCCGAGGGCGACGTCGAAGCCGCCATGGCGGCCGCGGAGGTGACTGTCGAGCAGACGTACACCACCGCGATGTACCACAACAACCCGATGGAGCCGCACGCCACGGCGGCCCTGTGGGATCCGGCGGGCGACGGCTTTCTCACCCTGTGGGAGTCCACACAGGGCGTCCATCCGACGCGTGCCACCGTGGCCTCGGTGTTCGGCCTCGACGAGGCGCGGGTCCGGGTCGTCTGCCCGTACGTCGGGGGAGGGTTCGGGTCGAAGGGGGAGCCGCACGTCAACGTGGTGCTCGCCGCGCTGGCCGCGCGCGCGGTTCCCGGCCGGCCCGTACGGCTGGCCCTGACCCGTCAGCAGATGTTCTCCCTCGCCGGCTACCGCACCCCGACGATCCAGCGGTGCAGGCTCGGCGCCGACCGCGGCGGCACGCTTACCGCCCTCGCGATCGACGTCGTCGAACAGACGTCACGGGTAAAGGAGTTCGCCGAGCAGACGGGCGTGCCTGCCCGGATGATGTACGCCTCGCCGAACCGGCGGACCACACACCGGCTCGCCGCCCTCGACGTCCCGGTGCCGTCCTGGATGCGCGCCCCTGGCGAGTGTCCCGGCATGTTCGGACCCGAGGTGGCGATGGACGAGCTGGCCGAGCGCCTCGGCATGGACCCGGTCGACCTGCGGATCCGCAACGAGCCCGACGTCGAGCCCGGCTCGGACAAGCCGTTCTCCAGCCGCAATCTCGTCGGCTGCCTGCGGGAGGGCGCGGCGCGGTTCGGCTGGGCGGAGCGCGACCCGCGGCCCGGCGTGCGCCGCCGCGGCGACTGGCTGGTCGGCACGGGCGTCGCGGCCTCCACCTACCCGGTGAACCGGATGCCCAAGTCGACGGCGACGATCCGGTGGGAAGGGGGCCGCTACGTCGCCGAGATCGGCGCGGCTGACCTCGGCACCGGTACGTGGACCACGCTGCCGCAGATCGCCGCGGACGCGCTCGGCGTACCGGTCTCTCGGGTAGACGTGCGGATCGGCGACACCGACTACCCGATGGCGTCGGTGGCCGGCGGTTCCTCGGGCATGACGACATGGGGCTCGGCCGTGGTCGAGGCCGCGCGCGCCTTCCGCGACAAGTACGAGACCGAGCCGCCCGACGGGGCCGAAGCCACCGGTACCGTCGGGCTGCCCGACGACCGCTACGCGATGCACGCCTTCGGCGCCCAGTTCGCCGAGACACACGTCCACACGGACACCGGCGAAGTGCGGGTGCCGCGCCTGCTCGGCGTGTTCGCCGCGGGCCGGATCATCAACCCGCGCACCGCGCGGTCGCAGTTTATCGGCGGGATGACGATGGGGCTGTCCATGGCGCTGCACGAGAACAGTGTGCTCGACCCCCGCACCGGCCATGTCGTGAACCACGACTTCGCCGAATACCACATCACGATCAACGCGGACGTCGACGAGATCGAGGCGCACTGGCTCCCCGAGCACGACCCCCACGTCAACGCCATGGGGTCGAAGGGCATCGGGGAGATCGGCATCGTCGGCACGGCCGCCGCGGTGTCGAACGCGGTGTGGCACGCCTGCGGTGTGCGCGTACGGGACCTGCCGATCACGCTGGACAAAGTGCTGCACGCTCTGGAGGAGCGGCCCGAGCGGTGACCATACGCCGCCACCGGTGGCAGGCCGCCCGCCGGGCGGGGGCGGCGACATATCGTGGTGAATGCAGGGGCGGAAACCATGTTGGAGGCCAGGGCGCGCTCATAGCCCCTCATTTGATCTTGCCTGCTGGGATGATCTCGAGCTCGGAGCTGATGTCGTGCTCCGGACAGAAGTCGAGCAGTCGGCCCTGTGAGCTGCTTCGAGTTTCGTAGAGTCCGCGGAGTGCCCTGTGCGTGGGAACGGCACAGCAGACATCCGGCAGCATCTGATCCCCCTTCGTCTGAGACTGAAGTCCAGGTTATTGATCACTCTGGTGGTAGGCACGGGCAAGCAGCCCAGCGAAGGCAGCAGCCCGGTCTACGCTGTATCGGCCGCTCCGAAGCTGAGCTTCCCACATGCTGAAGTCAAGCCGCTGCTGTCACTGGGGCGTTGTCACGTTAGCTGACCGGCCTGAGATGATCTTGGAGTTGATCGTGCCGGGGAGGATTCGCTCGTGTCGTCCGCGCCGCCGTCGTACAAAGGGCACCGGTACCCGGTGAGGGTCATCGCGCACTGCGTGTGGCGGTACTTCCGTTTCCCGCTCAGCTTCCGCGAGGCCGGGGAGCTGATGCTCGAGCGCGGTGTCGTCGTCTCCCACGAGACCGTCCGCCGCTGGTGCGCGAAGTTCGGGCAGGGCTACGCCAACGGACTGCGTCGCCGCCGACCTCGGCCCGGGGGTAAATGGCATTTGGACGAGGTCTTCATCAAGGTCAGCGGAGAATTGAAGTACCTGTGGCGGGCCGTCGACCAGGACGGGAACGTGCTGGACATCCTCGTGCAGAGCCGCCGGGACCAGACCGCAGCCCGGCGCTTCTTCCGCCGCCTGCTGCAGAGGGCCCGCACGGTGCCGCGGGTGATCGTCACGGACAGGCTCCGCTCCTACGGAGCGGCCCACCGCGAGGTCATGCCTTCGGTCGAGCACCGCTCGCACCAGGGCCTGAACAACCGGGCGGAGAACAGTCATCAGCCGACGAGGCAGCGCGAACGCGCCATGAAGGGCTTCCGCAGCGTGGGCGGGGCCCAGCGGTTCCTGTCCGCCTTCAGCGGCATCTCACCCCATTTCCGGCCCCGACGTCACCTGATGACCGCTTCCGAATACCGAGCCGAGATGGCCGCCCGCTTCGCCGTCTGGGACCAGGTCACCGGCGTCGCCGGCCGGCCAGCCGCGGCCTGAGTCTGGAGCCGGACCCCGGCCCCACCACACCCGACACACCGTCAGGCACTCACACACTCAACAACGTGACAGCGCCTGGCTGCGGGCTCGGGCTTGCCGGGTACGTCCATGCCGACCACCAGACGGCGGTTCTCGGCGACCTCGAGATAGGAGCCGGTCAGCGGGAACTGTCCGCCGTCGGGGGTGAGCATCGTCGCCTTCCACGCTCCGCCCGGCCGTACGTCCATCTCGACGGAGCCGGCAGCGGCGCCTGCCCATCGGGCGTGCTGCTCGGTGGTGGTCCACGCGCGCCACACCTTCGCCACGGGGGCGTCCAGCGTTCGGGTCAACGTGTAGGAGAAGCCGTTGGCCGCGGTGGTCTGCTCAGTGCTCATGTCTCGTCTCCATGGTCTCGCCCTTGGCCGGGGTGTCACACCTGTAGACACCCGCAGGCGCGGAAACTCATCGGTGTGCTGCGACCTCTCGGCTTCATGCCGGCAGACCACCTGGGGATCTATCGTGTCGCCTCATGACAGTGCAATCCGATGCCCGTGCCACCCCGGTGTCCAGGGGCGGACCGTCACCTGCCTCCACGGTGACTGCCGCTGCCGCTAAGGTGTGCCCGTCGGCGCTTCTGCGCACACCTCTGCGTTGCTCCAATGGCCTTAAGCGGCGAGCCATCCGTGTACAGCTGCCCGCGAATCTTCCAGGAGGGCGAGCCGGTGAAATTGCCGGCCACTTCGAAGGGGGAACCTACCGTCAATGCACATCATCAACGGAGCATGAGACCGACAAGTGGAGGCACCAGATGGCCGATCTCCCGCCACCACCAGAGGGAATTGTGCTGGCCCACTTCATCGTCTCGGACGATGTCGAACGCTCTCGACGCTTCTACACCGAAGTGCTCGGCGGCCGGCTGGCCTACTCCGGCCCTGGAGGCCTGACCTATGTCGCACTGGCCAACAGCTGGATCATCATCAACGTCGGCGGAGGCCCGACGGACGACAAGCCCTCGGTCACCCTGGAGGCGCCGCGCGATTCCAGCCGGGTCAGCAGTTTCCTCAATATCCGCGTCAAGGACATCTACCCCTTGTACGAGGAGTGGAGCGCCCGAGGTGCCCAGTTCCTGACGCCGCCGAAACAACATGCGTACGAGATCCGCTGCTACATCCGCGATCCTGACGGCCATCTGATCGAAGTCGGCCAGACCACCGACCCGGAGGGAGACTGGACACCGGCTCACTGGCCCCCGAGTTCCCGCACCGGCGATTCCGAGTGAACTCCGAGATCCCGGGCCGCGCCCCGCTATTGACCTTGACTGCGCGAGTCGCGGACGATCTCGGCGAGCCAATGCCGTTTAGATAGGCGGTAGTTGCTAGGGTCCCGGCATGCCGCAGGGGGATGGGGAGCGCCGGGGCGTACGTCCGACGGATCTGGTGTCGCTGGGGGCGTTGACGACGTTGGTGTCGCGATCGGTGCTGGACGAGGCGATCGCGGTGACCGAGGCACATGAGGTGCGGGTCCGCAAGCTGCCCGCGCACGTGGTCGTCTACCTGCTAATGGCGTTGTGCCTGTACGCGGACGACGACTACGAGGAGGTCGCCGAGAAGCTCACCGGCATGCTGTCCTACCTACCCGGTTCGCGCTGGCAGGCCCCTACCCGCGGAGCGATCACCCAGGCGCGGCAGCGGCTCGGGCCGGAGCCGGTGAAGAAGGTGTTCGCACAGGTCGCCGCACCGGCGGTGAGCGCGGACACGCTGGGCGCGTTCCTGGGGCGGTGGCGGGTGATAGCCGTCGACGGCTTCGTCCTGGATCTGCCTGACACCCCGCCGGAAGATTTCAAGTCCAGTGAGACGGTCGTGGCGCTATGAGGTTTGTGGTGCGGGTTCGCGGCGCTTGGCCGGGGCGTTGATCCAGGCGGTCTGGGGTATCTCGGGTGGTCGGGGGCGGCGGCCGAAGCGTTCGGGGTGGCGGGCGTATGCCTCGTCGAGGGTGACGGCCCGCTGGTCGCGGACCTCCTCGGCGGTCCCGAAATGGACGGAGGCGGATGTGTGCCAGCCGATGCCCGAGTGCCGGTGCTCGTGGTTGTAGTACGCGATGAACGCGTCGAACCACTCGCGGGCGTGGGCCAGCGAGTTGAACCGTTCGGGATAGTCCGACATGTACTTCGTGGTCTTGAACTGGGCCTCGCTGTAGGGGTTGTCGTTGGAGACCTTCGGCCGCGAGTGCGACCTTGTCACCCCGAGATCGAGCAGCAGCTGGGAGACCTTCTTGCTCGTCATCGAGGTGCCGCGGTCCGCGTGCACGGTCTCGGGCACGATCCCGTTGCGGACGATGGTCTCGCGGATCAACTCCTCGGCTCGTTCGGCCGATTCAGCGGCCTTGACGGTGTGGCCGACGATGTAGCGGCTGAAGATGTCGATGATGACGTAGGCGTGATACCAGACGCCCTTGGCCGGTCCGGCCGCCTTGGTGATGTCCCAGGTGAACACCTGCGACGGGGCGGTGGCCACCAGCTCGGGCACCGCCTGGGCAGGGTGGGTGGCCCGTCTTCGGCGCTCGCCGGACTGGCCCTTCTCGCGCAGGATCCGGTACATCGTGGAGACGGAGCAGTGGTAGCGCCCGGCATCCAGCTCACGGGCCCAGATCTGCGCGGGCGCCAGTTCGGCGTACTCGTCGCTGTTCATCAACTCCAATACCGCAGCCCGTTCTGCGGCTGTCAGAGCCGAGGGCTGGACTGCGGCTTGCGGGGTCGGCGTGGTGGCGCCGGACGCCGCCGGCGGTAGTGGGTGGCCCGCGAGCGGCCGGTCAGCCGGCACGCCGCAGTCACACCCAGCACGCCCTCGACGCCGGTGAACGCGTCATCGACCACCGGGGCGACGGCAGCGTTCAGTCCGCGCCCTCGGAGATCATTTCCAAGAGCGCGGAAGCTTTTCCCATAACTTCCAACGCGGCCTTGTTCCGAGCCAGTTCCTTCTCCAGACGCTCCACCTGGCGGCGCAGTTTCTCGTTCTCCGCCTCGGCAGCGGACTTCTTCGGCCTCGCCGGGCCGGTCCGCTGGTCGACCAGCTTCTCCAGGGCCCCGGCATCCCGCGCGGCCCGCCACTCCTTCACATGCGAGTGGTACAGCCGCTCGCGCCGCAGGACCGCGCCCTTCTCGTTCTGCGGGGCGGCGTCGTACTCGGCCACGATCCGCAGCTTGTACTCGGGGCTGAAAGTGCGGCGCTTCGGCCGGGGAGCCGGGTCGGATCCGGCGGACTTGCTGCTGGTCATGAGGGGGTGGTTCTCCTGTCGTGCCCTCTCAGGCTAACCCGCCGAAGCGGGACGTCTCACCCAAGGCTGACAGAGAGGGGGCGCACCTCGTCCCTTGTCAACCCCTCCCAGTGGAAGTGCACCTCGGGGTCATTGATCATCTCGGTGAGGGACCGAACGGGCTCATCCGCACGCTCGTAGAGCCACTGCAGGATCACGTTCCTTACGTGGACGTTGCGTTTCAAGCGATTCGAACGTCTCGCCCGGATGCCCTGCAGCTCCGCTACGCCAGCAGGGGCAAGTGAGACCCGTCGGCCGCGAGCACCCGTACCGACCGACCCACCGATAGAAGCCCATGCGGCCCACCAGTCGTGCTCAACCCCGGCGTCCTTCAGGAGCCCATCAGCCTTCAGGCTGTCCAATAGAGTTCGCAGTTCCAGGTCCGCGACGCCGTTGCGCATCGCCCATGTCTTGGCGTCGACCGCTCCGGAGCCGGAGCCACGAAGCTGCTCTTCCACCCACTCCAGCAACTCGATACGTCGCCGTTCGCTGAGGCTCATGTGGCCTAATGCTATTGATCAGAAACTCATGGGGTTCTCGTCCAGGACGTAGCGGACGGTAGGTCCTCCAGCACGAACCCGTCCAGCTGTCCGCCGGTCGACACCCGGATGTACCCCGCGAGCCGCATCTGATCGCCTCCAACGCGCTGACCTGCACTGTCACAGTAATGGGTCAAACGCTGACTCGCTGGAGGCCGCTCCATGTACGGCCTCGGTGGCGCCGAGGGTGACGACCACGCCGTCGGACTGTGGCCATCACTGCCTACGGGCGTACGCGGATGACTGTCTTCCCGTTTCGTCGCGTGGTCGGGTTAAGGGCACCAACGGCGTCATCCAAGCTCGCGACGTCACCGATGTTTGTCCGCAGCCGTCCGTCCCGCACCCGCTGCACAATCTCACCCAGTCCCGCACGATCGGCCTCGACAACGAAATCGATCGCCAGACCGTCAGCGGGTCGCGCCTCGACCGGGCCCACGACCGACACCAGCGTCCCGCCGGCCTTGGTCAGAGCCGCAGAGCTCCTCTGGACGTCGCCACCGATGACATCGAAGACCAGATCGACGCCCCCGACGTCTTTCAGCGCGTCGTTCTCGAGGTCGACGAACTCCTGCGCGCCGAAGTCGAGCGCCTTCTCACGGTCGGCGGCGCGTCCGGTGCCGATGACGTAAGCGCCGGCCTCACGTGCGAGCTGGGTCACCATCGTCCCGACTGCCCCGGCCGCGCCGTGGGCGAGGACGGTCTGGCCGGCCTGAAGGCGGCCGTGCTGGAACAGCCCCTGCCACGCGGTCAGACCCGAGATGGGTAGGGACGCGCCTACCGTGAAGTCGACGTCGCCGGGCAGCGGTGCGAGGTTGCGTGCCTCGATCGCCACGTACTCCGCGAGGGTGCCGTCGCGGTGCCAGTCGGCGAGGCCGAACACCCGCTGCCCGACCGACAGCCCCGTCGTGCCGTAGCCGAGGGCGGTGACCACTCCGGCCAGCTCGTGGCCGGGGATCGACGGTGTCTTGTCATGGCCGGCGCGATCGGTCCAGGTCGATGGCCACTCCGTCTCTGTCGGGACGAAGCCCGATGCATGAATCTGAACGATGACGTCGTTGATCGCTGTGGGCGGCTCAGGCCGCTCCGTCAGCGTCATCCCGGCCGTTCCCGCGGCCTGGTCGGTTACCACAATGGCTTTCATTGAGATTGTTCTCTTCCTCGTATGGGTTGCGGTTTTGGTTTCCGAGTGGGTGTTTAGACGAAGGTGAACAGCTGGTCGGCGTCGAGTCCAGCTCCGACACCCGCGCCCCCAGCGGTGACGTCACGTCACGCCCTTTTGTTCGTGCCGCTGTTTGCCGCATCTGTGTCCCGCATATGGGGGGCTTATCCGGAGTCCATGGACTGGCGGGGATCTGGCAGTTCACCGCACCCTCGGCGGGGGAGGGAGCGGGGCCGCCGGAGAGGCCAGCGGGGAAGGTTTGCTTCTGAGGACCGGTCGCCGGGGAGCGGGAAAAGGTGGTGCGGTCCGGGCACGGTCTGTGCAGACTGGCGCGCGTGCTGATCGATCACTGGCCACTCAAGGGCCTGCGCGTACGGTCTCCGCGTCTGGAGTTGCGACTTCCCTCCGAGGGCGAGCTGGCGGAGGTCGCGGATGTCGCCGCGCGGGGCGTCCACGAGCCGACCGCCAGGCCCTTCCTGACGCCCTGGACCGATCTGCCGCCAGCCGAGCGCGCACGGCATGTCGTGCATCTGCACTGGAGTCGGTTGGGACGGTGGACGCCGCAGAACTGGGCGCTGGAACTCGTTGCGTTCTTCGAGGGGCGTCCCGTGGGCATTCAGGACATGCGAGCTGTGGACTTCGGCATCCGCCGCGAGATCGTCTCGGGCTCGTGGATCGGGCTGAGCCACCAGGGTCGGGGACTCGGGACCGAGATGCGCATTGAAGTTCCCCCCGCGGTCGGGACAGCTTGATACTGGGACGTATGGGTCCCGGAGGAAGCAGTCCAGGTAGTGAGTAAGAAGAGCAACACGCGCAAGCGGTACACGGCCGAGTTCAAGAAGGATGCCGTCGAGTTGGTCCGTTCCTCCGGGCGGACGGTGACGGAGGTGGCCCGGGAGCTCGGGGTCAGCGCCGAGGGCCTGCGGGGCTGGGTGAAGC
>NZ_QFRK01000100.1 GCF_003143855.1 Streptomyces sp. NWU339 | reverse complement strand
ATGCTGGCCCAGACCCTGAAGACCCTCGAACGAGACGGTCTCGTCCACCGACACGCCCAAGCCACCATCCCCGCGCGCGTGGACTACAGCCTGACCGACCGCGGCCACGAGCTGAGCGCGCTACTCGTTCCCCTCGCCACCTGGGCCATCCAGAACGCAGACGACATCCTCAGCGGGCAGGACTCCACACCGGCCTGACCCGGCCCCGCAGATCCTCGCGAGTAGCGGGGGCCTCGTGGCGCCCCCATTGACGACGGCCGGTGCAGGGGCTTGCCAGGCCGCTTACGACCCTTGGCGGTGGGTCAGCCACCCTTTCGCGGGGAGCGTGTCCAGCGCCCGCTCTCAGCGGGGCACAGTGAGCGTTTTCCCGCCTGTCGCGCAAGCTGGGCAGTTGAGCTGACAGACGGGTGAAGCCCCTGGTAGATGGGTTTTCGACCGAGAAGAACCATCTCCACCAGAGGCTTCGTGCGCTTATGGACCCTTCCGGCGTCGACGTGTCCGGCTCTGCTCTGCGCTTCCTGTCCGCCAAGCTCGGGTCGAGCAATGCTCGGATGTCTGTGGATCACTCCTGGCGGAAGGAGGCGTACCTTCCCGATGGATCGATCGATAGGTCATCGAGCAAGGCCGACGTTGCCGCGCCGGCCGGGAAGGCACGCCCGTGCTTACGGTAGTCAACGAGGACGGCAGCACGCCAAGCGGCAGTTCGCTGCTGGATGAGATCGTCCGGGAAGGCGCACGGCGGATGCTGGCCGCCGCGCTGGAGGCCGAAGTCAACGCCTATATAGCCGAGTTGGCCGATGAGCGCGATGCCAAGGGGCGCCGCCTGGTGGTCCGCAACGGCTATCACCAGCCCCGCCGGGTCACCACCGCGGCCGGCTCGGTCGAGGTGAAGGCGCCGCGGGTGAACGACAAGCGCGTCGACGAGGCCACGGGCGAGCGCAAGCGGTTCTCCTCCGCGATCCTGCCGCCGTGGTGCCGCAAGTCCCCGAAGATCAGCGAGGTGCTGCCACTGCTCTACCTGCACGGCCTGTCCTCCGGCGACTTCGTGCCCGCACTCGAGCAGTTCCTCGGCTCCTCCGCCGGGCTCTCCCCGGCGACGGTCACCCGGCTGACCCAGCAGTGGCAGGCCGACCACGCCGCCTTCATGGACCGCGACCTCGCGGAGGTCGACTACGTGTACGTGTGGGCCGACGGCATCCACCTCAACGTCCGCCTGGAGGAGGCCAAAGCCTGCGTCCTGGTGCTCATCGGGGTCCGCGCCGACGGCTCCAAGGAACTGGTCGCGCTCAAGGACGGCTACCGCGAGTCGAGCGAGTCGTGGGCCGACCTGATGCGGGACTGCGCCCGCCGGGGCATGCGCGCCCCGGTGCTCGCGGTCGGGGACGGTGCCCTGGGCTTCTGGAAGGCGCTGGCCGAGGTGTTCCCCGAAACCCGCGAGCAGAGGTGCTGGGTTCACAAAACCGCAAACGTGCTCGACTCCCTGCCGAAGTCCGCGCAGCCAGGGGCGAAGAAGGCCATCCAGGACATCTACAGCGCCGAGGACAGGCAGCACGCCGAGGCGGCGATCAAAACGTTCGTGCAGCTCTACGGGGCGAAGTTCCCCAAGGCCGTCAAGAAGATCACCGACGACCAGGCCGAGCTACTGGCCTTCTATGACTTCCCCGCCGAACACTGGATCCATCTGCGGACGACCAACCCGATCGAGTCCACGTTCGCCACGGTCCGGCTGCGGACCAAGGTCACCCGCGGCGCCGGCTCCCGCACCGCCGCCCTGGCGATGGTCTTCAAGCTGGTCGAGTCCGCCCAGCAGCGGTGGCGGGCGGTGAACGCGCCCCACCTGGTCGCCCTCGTCCGGGCCGGCGCCCGCTTCGAACGCGGCCGGCTCGTCGAGCGGCCCGAGGCGGTTGCGGCGTGATCGAGGCCGGCCGATTCCCTGGGGGCTCCGACGTGGCATGGTCCGAACACGTGGTGGTGCGAGACGGCGTCCGGCTTGTCTGCCGGGACTGGGGCGGGCCGGGACAGCCCCTCGTGTTGCTGCACGGCCTGGCCGGTCACGCGGGTGAATGGGACGTGCTGGCACAACGCCTGAGCTCCCGGTATCGGGTCGTCGCGGTCGACCAGCGCGGGCACGGCGCCAGCGAGCGCCGCCCGCGGGACGTCTCCCGCGCCGCCTACGTCGCCGACGTCATCGCCGTTGTCGATCAGCTGGCGCTGCAGCGGCCCGCCCTGGTCGGCCAGTCGCTGGGCGGGCACACGGCCATGCTCACCGCCGCCGCGCATCCCGGGCTCGTCCGCGCGCTCGTGCTCGTCGAGGCCGGCCCCGGCGGCCCGAACCCGAACGGCCCCGTGGAGATCGGCGGATGGCTCGACTCGTGGCCGACACCGTTTCCCTCATGCGAAGCGGCAGCCGCGTTCCTCGGCGGCGGACCGGTCGGCACGGGCTGGGCGGCCGGGCTGGAGGAACGCGAGGGCGGATGGTGGCCTCGCTTCGACCGGGACATGATGGTCCGCTCGCTGGCGGAGAACGCCCAGCGTTCCTTCCGGCACGAGTGGGGGCAGGTCGCGTGCCCCACCCTGGTCGTCCTGGCCCAATCCAGTTTCATCCCTGCGCAGGAAGCCGACGAGATGCTCCGGCAGCGACCCGCCACCATGGCCATGAGCATCCCCGGCACCGGCCACGACCTGCACCTGGAGCAGCCCGAGATCCTGCACACCGTGCTCGCGGACTTCCTCGAGGGCCTCGCCTGAAACTCCTGCGCGGTCACAACGACACCAAAGTCAGACCCCGCACATAGCCACCGATCCACAGGTCTTGACAATTACTCCAGCACGCGGTCGGCCTGGTCCAGGACGTCAGACCACGCGCCGCCGTACGCGGCCAGGTCGACGCCGGTCAGCGGTGTCAGCCACAGGTCGGCGTGCGACTGGAGCCGTCCTTCGGGTGAGCGGTAGTCGACCACGGTGCCGCACGGCATCGTGCCGGTGTCCGGGTGGTCCGCGGTGCCGGGCCATCCGTCCAGGCCACGGTGTGCACCGGGCACAGGAACGCGAGCCAGGCCGCGCCGGTCCCGGAGTCCTGCGCCGGGCCTTCGCGGAGCACGGTGGCCTTGAACGGGCATTCCACCACCGTGCGGAGCCCTCCGAGCTCGCGGCGGCCGGAGAGCTCCTGGACGATCGACGGTACGGGTGGCTCCTTCGCGGGTCAGACCTCGAGGTATGCGACGACGACCACGGTGCGAAGCGCCGTGACCCAGTACAGCAGGCGTACGCGCTCGACTTCGTCGGCGTACTCGCGCAGCCGGGGGCCGTCGGTGTCGCCGGGGATCGGCTCGCCGACGTCGGGGTCGACGGAGACGACGACCAGGGCGCGGTCCAGGGCGTGGATCTCCGCCTCGCTGGTCAGGTTCTCCAGCTGCTTCGCGGCGGAGTCGGAGAACGCGATCCTTGCGCGGCGCGGGCCGTGCTGCGGGGCCATCAGGCGACGGCCGGGCGCTGGCGAGCGAGCCGAGCGAGGTGGGCCTCGCGCAGCTCCTCCCACGGAGTGCACTGCTCGGGGTCGGGCAGGCCGTTGGTGGCGATGTCCTCCAGCACGGCGGCGAACCGGTCGGCGTCGGCACGGGTCTTGGCCGCGTACGCGCGCAACCCGTCGGCGGCCGCGGGCTCCAGCTGCTGCCGGGCGGTGTCGGCGGGGGCCGGCTGTTCGCTCATCGAGGGCTCCAGAGGGCAGAACTGGCGGGTCTCACCACGGTATCGCCGGGCCACCGGGCCGGGGAGCACTCCGGAAGAACCCGGCCCGCGAGCACGCTCCGTACTGCTCCCGGGCGTGCGTGAGGTCAGATCCCGGCTGTCACGCTCCCCCGCTCGAAATCCAGCCTGGAAGCCCCTACGGGCACCGAGAAACGGACAAACGGGCACGCATTCGCGGCGATGTGACACCTGGCGTGACACTTTTCCGGGAGAGCGTGACACCCCTGTCACGCTCACTCTCTGTCAGCGTGACACGGCCTGGGATGTTCGGTGACATCGAATTTGGACCGTTTGCCGGTGAAGTTGAACGGCTCCTGCGTTCCTGCCATCGATGTGGGATCAAAGCGGTTGGGACAGAGTGGAGGTACTGGCATGCGAGACCGGTCCTCACTCATCCGCTCGATTTGCGGTGCCTGACCGGTGAGGTTGAGGCAGGACGACCGCCTCATCGTTCTCGTTGTCCGTCGGCGGGCTTCAGCGGTCCCGCCGACGACATCTGCTGTCCCGGTGCGAACCGATCGAGGTATTTGGCTCAGTTCCAGATGAAGAGTTCGCCGCCGGCGGTGACCCCGCCGGACTCTGCCACGGCGCTCAGCTGCTCCGCCGACGCGTCCAGGGCTACGACCGGGGAGATGGGCGACTTGCCGGCGGCTTCGACGGCAGCAGGGTTCCACTTAATGAGGCCCTGGCCGCGCCTGACCCTGTCGCCCTTGTGTACCAGCAGTTCGAAGCCCTCACCGTTCAGCTGGACGGTGTCGATCCCGAGGTGGGTGAGGACAGCGTGCCCCTCCTCGTCCACCACGACGAAGGCGTGGGGGTGCATGGCGACGACCCGGCCGTTGACGGGGGCCACGGCCTCGATCGGCTCACGCAGCGGGTCGATAGCGGTACCGGGACCGACCATCGCATTGGCGAACGTGGGATCAGGCACGCCGCGGAGCCCGACGGCACGACCTGCCAGCGGAGATGTCACGGTAGTCATCAGTGATGCCTTTCTGAGAGAGCCAGCGGACGAGGCCGGAATCCCGCCCGATGTCCTGCTCAACGATCGTGGTCACGCATGGTGACTCTGTTCGTGAAAGGCCCATCCGAGGCACACGTCATCAGCCCGCGCCCCTCGAGCTCCTGCTCGTAGCTAACCTCAGCGGCCCGGTTGTCGGGCGGGTCAGTCCCGGCTCACCAGCCCGTGCTGGGCGGCCGAGTTGATATCGAAGTACACGGGGCCTGTGGACATCTCGGGTTTCTTGACCACCTGGCACGAGTTCTTACGCGACACCTTCGCGTTGACCTGATAGGTGTCGAACACGAGCGCGCAGTACAGCTTGTGGCCATGCCCATCCGCATGCGCGGCCGTCGCGGTGGCGCTCATCGTTGCGGCGGTCGCCGCCAGAATCAGGGCAGCGGCGGTGGCCCGTTGGCGCGGCATACGGCTACTCAACACGTCTGTTCTCCTCAGCTCGGTCACCAGGCGTGATGCGTGCTCATCCCGTGAGACCGAGTTCGCATAGGGCGTCGGCGGGGTGGTTGCGGTAGTAGTCGTGGGCGGCGGCGTTGTTGGTCCATCCGGCGAGGTGGGCGAGGCTGATCGCCAGGCTGCGAAAGGTCGCCAGCGCGCGGGGCAGGCTGCCGGTGCGGGCCCGGCAGGCGTCCTCGCCGAAGGTCACGTCCCGGACGAAGTGCTGGGCCTCGATGGCCCATTGGTCGCGTACGCAGCGGGCGAGGGTGGCCGCGTCGGCGGTCTGGGTGGGGGCGGTAGTGATGCCGAGTTCGGCGTCCGCGTGGATCTTCCCGTCGCCGCGGCCTGTGGTGTACCGCTCCACGAGCAGGGCTCGGGTGGCGTGGGGGAAGTTCACCTGTCCTGGGGCCAGGGGCTGGACGCGGACGATGCGGATCTCGTGACGGCCGCTGTTGGTCTCCTCGGTGCGGACCACGGTGATGTGCGGGTTGGTGCGCTCGTCCCAGTCGAGCGCGTCGAGCCGGGCGAACAGGGTGGAGCGGTTCTCCTTGACCGGGAAGAGCCCGAAGGCGCCGCGGGAGTGCAGGTAGTGGGCGTGGTCGGCGACGGTGTGCAGGGCGTCGGCGGTGACGATCGCGCCGGTGATGTCGGCGATCAGGTCCAGGGCGGCGGTGAAGTGGAGGGTCTCGTGCGGCTTGTGGCGCATTTCGCGCTGGGCGAGCATCACGCCGGGATCGACCTGGTAGACGCCGAGCAGGTGCAGCTGCAGGCCCGCCTCGTCACGGGCGCTGCGGACCGTTTTGCCGTCGGCGGCCAGCTGCAGCACGGGCGGCTCGCCGGCGATGCTCGCGAGCGGGTCGGCCGCGTGGGCCTGCGCGAAGGCGCCGACGGCCGCATCCAGTGCGTCGGCGTCGACCCGGGCGAGCGTGCGGGTGAGGGTGGTGGCCACTGGCAGTCGGCCGGGGTCGCCGTCGGGGACCTCGAGGGAAGCCAGGATGCCGGCGCCTTGGCCGTTCGCCCAGCGGATCACCCCGCGCACCGAGCGGACCCCGCACAGCGTGGCGCAGGCGAGCAGGCCGAGCAGCATCGGCCAGGCGTGCGTGACCAGGTGCGGCGTGCGTGGGTCGGGTACCGCCCGGACCGCCTCCAGCAGCGACGGGAGTCGTTCTGGCGTGCACAACTCCCCACCGATGAGGTCGAGTTGCTCGGTGAGTTGGCGGGAGGCGGGCAGGGTCGGACAGGATGGCATGCGGGCGCGGCCTTCACGATCATGCTGAGTGGTATCAACGTGATCATGGACGGTCGCGCCCTTCGCCGTTCACCCGGCCCCTGTCCAAGACCCGAGCACGCATCACGCCTGCCCGACACGGTGTGGCAAGAGTTCCGGCCCTGTAAGCCGAGGCCGAGTTGCAGTGCACCCGCTCGGCTTGCAGTCTGGGGAAGGCACTTGACGCTCCTCACCGAAGTGTGGCTGAGGATCCCTGGCCGGTTGAGAGCAGTTCATCGCAAAGAATGAAAGCACTATCTCCTGGCCATTCGGAAAGAGGAAAAGGTGACAGAGGATGACCCAGAGTAAAACCGCAGTGTCCGAGGGAAAGCTGACCCCCATCGCCGACTCGGCGCTTGCTCGTACGGAGACGTTCCAGCTCATCGCACCCGACCCTCAGGCGCAGCCTCGCATCACCGCGCGGTCGGGGTTCTCCGCCAACAAGGTCGAGGCGTATCGAGGCTTCAGTCAGCAGAAGGGGTTCAGCATCACGGTGCGGGGGAGCGGCACGTGGGTCGAGGGGAGGATGACGGGCTCGATCACGACGTACGACTATCAGGCGCTTTACCAGATTTACGGTCTAGAGCGTAACCAGAGCGCCGGTATCTGGTGCTTCCAATGGAAGAACAACAGCCGGACTGACGAGCTTCGCAAGACGTTCGAACGGTCTGAACAGATGACGTTCAACTACGACATGAAGTTCCGGATCCAGGGGAACGACTTCGGCATCAACGAATTCGTTGTCGGCTTCACCACCCTGAGGATCGACATGGATGGGCAGACGAAGTTCTTCATCGTCCCCAACAACGCCAGTGCCGGGGCGCAGCTCCCCACCGGAGGCCAATACCCGGGCGGGTTCGAGCCCATTTAATACTCCGGGGTCAGGCGCTGTCGGGGTGAGGGCAGGGCTGGTGGGGTGTCGGGGGTGGTCTTCGCGGATCGTCCCTCTATCGTGTGCAGCCGCCGCTGGTAATGACACCGCCCTGGGCAGCCTCCGATGGTGATCGATGAGCATGCGGCCGAGGTCTGGGACCGTGAACTCGAAGAACTCTTCCTGCGCACCGGCCACCGTTTCGGGCGCGTCGAACCGCGTTGGCGGATGCGCGGCTACATCCGTGGCCTGCTCGGCCCGGTGGGCCGCAAGAACATCTGGCAGCTGGCCAAATACGTGGGCCACTCGACTCCCGATCGCCTGCAGCGCTTACGGCGTTGTGTACGACAGCGGTTTCGGCTGGTCGGGAACGTGAGGAGAGCCGTACGGGTTGGGATGGTTGTGAAGCGATCCTTGGCCCGTACGGCTCTCTCGCATCGTATCTGCACGGGYATCTCGAGGCGTCGACTYGGGGCGCTYATCGCCGAGTTGGCCAGCCCGTGGATGGCGCGGGAAGAGTCCCGGCTGGGCGAACGCCGAGGCCATGACCGTCTGCGCGCCGAGGGCGGCGGGCCCAGCCATCAACTGGTCTTCACCGACCGGGTGATCGYGACCCTGGTGATCCTGCGGTTCCAGCTTCCGCACGCCGCTCTCGCCGTCTTCTACGGCGTGGACCGCTCCACCGTCACGCGGGCCGTCCATGAGATTCGTCCGCTCTTGGCGGCGCGGGGCTTCGCGGTCCCCGGCGAGGCGGGACTGCGTCTGCACACGCTGGCCRATGTCTTTGCCTACGCCACCGCGAAGGGTGTTGAGCTGCGCCTGGACGGCACCGAGGTACGGGTCCGGCGTCCGAAGGCGGGCCGCCCCGGCCGGCGTGCGTTCGTGTCCGGCAAGATGCGGCAGAACACCAAGAAGGCCACCGTCATCACCGACGGGCAGGGCCGCACTCTGTGGACCGGCGCGGTCCGGCCGGGCCGTATGCATGATCAGACGGCGGTCAAGACCGAGGGGATCGAGGCCCTCTTCGAGCAATACCCGCAGGTCAAGGCCAAGGTGGATGCCGGATACCGGGGCCTGGCCAAACGGTTTCCCGACCAGGTCCAGGCGCCGCCGAAGAAGCCCGCCAAGGACGCGTCAGCCGCGGAGGTCACCGCCTGGGAGGMGGCCCGCAAGAAGCAGTCCTCGGAGCGGATATGCGTCGAGCACGCCAATGCCGAGCACAAGCAGTGGCGGCCCCTCCAGCGGTACCTCGGCCGCCGCGAGTACTACACCGAGACCCATCTGGCCATCGCCGGCCTCGTCTCCGACCGCACCGCAGAGCGGTAATCACCCATCAGCCAACCCGCCAGGCCAACACGCCCCAACCTCAGTCGCGCACGACACCGTTACTCAAAGGCTGGCGGCGGAATGGAGGGCAGTGGCATGGGACGCGCGCTGATCGCGGTAGCCGTGCAGAACGATTTCTGTGAGGACGGCAGTGTCCCCGTGGCCGGCGGGGGCGGGACCGCCACCCGGGTGTTGCTGGACCTGGCCGCCGGCGTCAGCCACAGCACCATCGACCAGGCTTGCGAAGAACTCCGGCAGACGGGCGCGCGCACGCAGCCCACGCACCGGACCTGTGGCGTCGGCAGCTTCTTTACGCGCCCTTCCCGCGGGCTTGCGGGAGGGGCGCTGTGTGCGATGAGCGCCTCGACGAGCCCTCCAGCGCCGGTGCGGTGTCGGTGCGGCGGGAATCCGAGCGGGTCGGCCGCTTCTCGCGTTTTGGTGGTCGCGTCGCCGGGGCATGCCTGATGGACGGGTGTGGTGGGGTGTGGCGAGGTCGGGTCGTTGTTCTCGGGCGGTTCTACGGATGGCCGGTTCGTGTCCGTCGCTGGAGCACGGCAAGGCTTCCGAGTGCGGCTGCGGTGGCTCCTGCCAGGGTGAGTGCCGTCTTGCGGGAGCGCGGCATGGGGGTCAGGGCCGGGCGGCAGCCGTGCCGGCCGGTCCAGGTGGTCAGGTGGCGGCCGAGCACCCATTCGCGAAACAGCCACCATGCGATCAGCGGCCCGGTGAGGGATTGCATGGCCACCCAGCCGGGCAGGCACTTGGCCGTTGTCCGCCATCCGAGTTGCCGGACGGCCACACCGACCGAGGCCATCATGATCACCGCCCAGAGTGGGCTCCACCAGGTCCGCAGTCCGCGTGCCACGCCGTGGCGGACGAGGTAGTGCGGCAGGCTGAGCAGAGCGATGCCGCCGATGACACCATCGAGGATCTGGGAACCCACGACGATAAGTGACGGTCCGTCGATGAGCGGGGCGCGATGCCTGCCCATGGTCTGGGCGAACCCGGCGGTCCAGCGGTGCATCTGGGACAGAAGCTCCGGAAGCGAGGTCGGTTCCTGGGTGTAGACGAAGGCGCCCGCGGTGAAGGCGACGGGGTGGGCACGTCGGTGGAGTGTCCAGGTGAGGTTGAAGTCTTCGGTGATGTTGTCGTTGGGGAAGCCGCCCACTGCGCGCAGGACGTCCATGCGGTGGCAGTTGGCCATGCCGCTGAGGACCATCTGCCGGCCGAGCGAGTCCTGCAGGGGGCGGACCCAGCCGTTGGCGATCGCGTGGTAGAACGTGCGGTACTGGCTGTAGATGGTGCTGGTGTCCTTCGGGCGTGCCGCTGTACAGGTTCCGACGGAGCCTTTGCGCAAGGTGGCCATCATCAGCTCCACCGCGTCGGGGCTTAAGGCGGCGTCTGCGTCAAGGGCGACGACGGCGTCGCTCGTGATACGGGGAAGTGCGAGGTTCTGAGCCGACGCCTTTGACCCGCCCCGTCCCTCAATGACGACGACGCCCATGCGGCGGGCGATCTCCGCAGTGCGGTCCGAGCAGTTGTCCGCAACCACAATGATCTGGTCGATCGGATATGTCTGTTCCTTGCAGGACCGGATGGTCTGTGACAGCGAGTCCCTTCCAACCTGACGGGTGGTTGGGCTGCGGGCCCCGGCGGCGGGCATGAAGAAAGCTCCTGGTAGACGGGTTCACGACCAAGATCACCGCATCCGCCAGGAGCTCGTGTGCTTGTCTACCCGTCTGCCATCGATCTGTCCAGCCGTACCCTGCGTCGCCTCTCCGGTCTGCTGGCAGGTCACCGACGCCGGATCGGTTCTCGCTGGCGCCGCCTGAGCTGCGGCCGGCAGGCTCT
>NZ_QFRK01000031.1 GCF_003143855.1 Streptomyces sp. NWU339 | reverse complement strand
CCACCACCCCGCCCCCCTCGACCACTCCCCCGACAGAAACCCCTGCCCCGAAGCCGACCCCCGAGCCCGAGGCCGCAACCGAGCCCGAGGCCGCAACCGAGCCGGAGCCGACTCCCGAGCCCGAAGCGGAGGTCGAGCCCGAGACGAAGGTCGAGGCCAAGCCCGAGCCCGAGGTCGCCCCCGAGGCGGAGGCCGAGGCCAAGCCCGAGGTGAAGACCGAGGTCGAAGCGGAGGCCGAGGTCGAGCCCAAGGCGGAGGCCGAAACCAAGACCTCACCCGAGCCGGAGCCGACTCCCGAGCCCGAAGCCGAGGTCGCACCCGAGCCCGAGGCCACACCTGAGCCGGAGGCGAAGCCCGAGGTCGCGCCCGAGGCCCCCGAGGCCGAGGTCGCGGCGGCACCCGTAGCCGAGCCGGCGCCTCAGCCCGAGGCCACACCCGAGCCGGAGGCGGAGCCCGAGGCCGAAGCCGAGCCGGAGCCCGCGACGGATGCCGCCCCGGAAGCACAGCCGGAACCGGAACCGGAGCCCGCACCCGCCGACGGCGAGGACACCCCCCAGGGGCCACCCGCACCCGACAACGAGAGCCGCACGGGTGGTGCGGGCGGGAACCACACCGAGGCCGAAGGCGAAGCCGAGGCCGAGCCGACCACCCCCTCGCTGCCGCAGGCACTCACCACCGCCCACACCGCCGCCGCCACCACCCTCGCGGAGCACGGCCTCACCGGCACCCGCGCCGCCGTCTACCTCGTGCTCGACCGCTCCGCGTCCATGCGCCCGTACTACAAGGACGGCTCCGCACAGGCCCTCGCCGAGCAGACCCTCGCCCTCGCCGCCCACCTCACCAGCGACCCCGGGACCACCACGGTCAAGGTCGTCTTCTTCTCGACCGAGGTCGACGGCACCGGCGAGCTCACCCTCACCGACCACGAGAACAAGATCGACACCCTGCACGCCTCCCTCGGCCGCATGGGCCGGACCAGCTACCACGCGGCCGTGGCAGAGGTCCTCGCCCTGCACGACAAGGCCGCCCCCGCGGGCACCCCCGCCCTGGTGGTCTTCCAGACGGACGGCGCCCCCGACGCGAAGACCCCCGCCACCCAGGCCCTCACCGAGGCGGCGAAGACCCACCCCGCGGTCTTCTTCTCCTTCGTCGCCTTCGGCGACCCGGAGAACAAGGCCTTCGACTACCTCCGCAAGCTCAAGACGCCGAACACGGCCCACTTCCTCGCCGGCCCGTCCCCCCTGGAACTCACCGACAAGGAGCTCTACGAGGCCGTCCTGAAGTCCTGGCGCCCGTAGTCCCACGGGGAGCACCCCCAGCACGTCCCGCGCCGCCCGCTTCTCAGCACGTAGAACGAGAAGCGGGCGGCGCACCCGTGTCGGCTACGATTTGAAGGTTCCGTACGTTTCGACCTGGGAGCAGCCACCGATGGCTCGACACCTCATCACCAGCGCCCTTCCGTACATCAACGGGATCAAGCACCTGGGCAACATGGTGGGGTCCATGCTCCCGGCAGACGTCTACTCCCGTTACATGCGCCAGCGCGGCCACGAGGTCCTGTACATCTGCGCGACCGACGAGCACGGCACCCCCGCCGAACTGGCGGCGAAGGAGCAGGGCCTCCCGGTCGACACGTTCTGCGCACAGGCACACGACGCGCAGAAGGCGGTCTACGACGGCTTCAACCTCGCCTTCGACCACTTCGGCCGCAGTTCGTCGCCGCAGAACGTCGAGATCACCCAGCACTTCGCCCGCCGTCTGAACGAGAACGGTTTCATCGAGGAGCGCTCGATCCGGCAGGTCTACAGCCCGGCCGACGGCCGCTTCCTCCCGGACCGCTACGTGGAGGGCACCTGCCCCCACTGCGGCTACGACAAGGCCCGCGGCGACCAGTGCGAGAACTGCACGCGCGTACTGGACCCGACCGACCTGCTCGACCCGCGTTCGGCGATCTCCGGCTCCACGGACCTGGAGGTCCGCGAGACCAAGCACCTCTTCCTCCTCCAGTCGAAGCTCCAGCACGAGGTCGAGGAGTGGGTCGCCCGGCACGAGGAGGAGTGGCCCCATCTGGCGGCCTCCATCGCCCGCAAGTGGCTGACCGAGGGCCTGCACGACCGTTCGATCACCCGCGACCTGGACTGGGGCGTCCCGGTGCCGGCCGACACCTGGCCGGAGCTGGCGGCCGAGGGCAAGGTCTTCTACGTCTGGTTCGACGCCCCGATCGAGTACATCGCCGCGACGAAGGAGTGGGCGGACTCCGCGCCCGAGGGCGAGACGCGGGACTGGAAGTCCTGGTGGTACGAGGCGGACGACACCGTCCGTTACACGGAGTTCATGGCGAAGGACAACGTCCCCTTCCACACGGTGATGTTCCCGGCCACCCAGCTGGGAGTCCGCGAGCCGTGGAAGAAGGTCGACTACGTCAAGGCCTTCAACTGGCTGACGTACTACGGCGGCAAGTTCTCCACCTCCCAGAAGCGGGGCGTCTTCACCGACCAGGCGCTGGACGTCCTCCCGGCCGACTACTGGCGGTACTTCCTCATCGCCAACGCGCCCGAGTCGGACGACTCGTCCTTCACCTGGGAGCACTTCACCGCCACGGTGAACAAGGACCTGGCCGACACCCTCGGCAACTTCGTCAACCGTGTCCTGTCCTTCTCGAAGAAGCGCTTCGGCGAGGAGGTCCCGGCGGGCGGCGAGCCCGGCGAGGCGGAGACCCGGCTCGGTGAGGAGATCGCGGGGCTCCTCGCGGAGTACGAGTCCCAGATGGAGGCGAAGCAGTTCCGCAAGGCGGCGGCCGCGCTGCGCGCCCTGTGGTCCGCGGGCAACTCCTACCTGGAGGAGAAGGCCCCCTGGCTGGAGATCAAGACCGACAAGGACGCCGCCGCCCTCACCCTGCGCACGGCGATGAACCTGATCCGCCTGTACGCGGTGGTGTCGGAGCCGCTCATCCCGACGGCGGCGGCGGCGATGCGCCAGACGTTCTCCCTCGCCGACGACACGGCGTCCTGGGTCACCGCCGAGGAGGCCCGCGCTCTCACGTCGGTCCCCGCCGGCACCCCCTTCACCGTCCCGCCGGTCCTCTTCGCCAAGCTGACGGACGACGACCTGGAGGCGTACAAGGAGCGCTTCGGCGGCGAGCCGGAGCCCGCGTAACGACCGCGCACCACCGACGTCAGGGCCCGGGAACAAAGGTTCCCGGGCCCTGACGCGTCCGTTAGCGTCGCGGTACGACCACGTCACGCAGGGGGAGCACTCATGGCACTGTTCGGCAACGCACACAGCATCGACCCGGCGTCGGCACAGCAGGACTACGCCCGTCTCCTGGGCCACGGCGAGCAGGTGCACGCCGCCTACCTGCTGATCCGCGACACCATCCTCTTCACCGACCGCCGGCTGATCATGATCGACAAGCAGGGCATCACCGGCAAGAAGACCGAGTACCACTCGATCCCGTACCGCAGCATCACCCACTTCGCCGTCGAGACCGCCGGCCACTTCGACCTCGACGCCGAGCTGAAGATCTGGATCTCGGGCACCCCGGCCCCGGTGGAGAAGACCTTCACCAAGGGCGTCGACATCTACGAGGTCCAGGCCATCCTCACCCAGTTCGTGGCCCGCTGACCCGAGCCCCCGGAGAGCGGGGCGACGGCGGATCGGCAGCCCGTGCTCCTGTCACCCACGCCCCGCGGTGCCCGCCTCGCCCGGCTGCTCGCCACGGACTGGATGCGCGACCGGGTGCGCGACCGGGACCTGCCCCACCGCGTCAGCGAGGCCGCCGAACACCTCGTCGCCGAACTCGCCGCGAACGCGGCCACCCACGGCCGGCTCGCCGGGCGCGACTTCCGCCTCGCGCTCCTGGACCGCGGCGCGACCCTCCGCATCGAGGTCACGGGTACCCGCGGTGACGATCTCCCGCGCCCCAGCCGGCCCGCCCCCGACGCCGAGCACCTCGCCCCCGGCGTCGCCGCCCGGCTGGAACGGGACCTCAGCCCCACCGCCGTACGCAAGGCCCTGGCCGACGGCCTGCCCCTGGAGCCCCTGGTCCGGCCCGCCGCCTTCCTGGCCCACCGCCTGACGGTCAAACTGCCGCCCCTCCCACCGTTCCGCGCCCCCGAACCGCCCCCGCCCGTCCGGTACCCCCTGCGCAACTGCGACACGTGCGACCACGCCTACCGCGGCCCCGACCCCCACCACTGCCAGGGCTGCGCCTCGGCGGGTGTCGGTTCCGGTGTCCCCGACACCGGAACCGACGAGCCGTCCCTCGTTGAGCAGGGCCGACCGTGACAGGCCGCTCGCGGCCTGCCCGGTTCCCGGTCCGGCTCCTCCGCGGCCCCGCCCGGATACCCTGGCCAGGGCACCCTGTGGAGGACACCATGAGTACTCAGGCCGATCACGGACACGAGCTGATCCCACGTCCCGAGCAGACTCCTGACGCCCTGCGCACTGCTCTCGCCGTGGTCGATCCGGGGCGCCTGGACGAGATGCAGGCCACAAAGGACGACGCCTTCACCAAAGCCGTGGAGTGGCAGTCCCTGAGCCCCGTGCGGAGCTGGGTCCTCACTTGGGCCCGAGACATCGAGATCGCCCGACGCCCTGCTCTGGCCTCCCGCTTCGCGCAGGCACAGAGCAGGCTGGAGCACGAGAATTCCGCCATCGCCGAGGAGGCTCTGCGGGAGCTGAGCGCCGTCCTGGACGAAGCCATGGAAGCAGTGCGCGGTTGAGCTGGAAGTGGGAGTACGCCTTCGGTGCGGAGGAAACCGCCCGCACCGCACCCGCCGACTTCCTCGCCGGTGTGAAGAGGAAGGCGGACGAGCTGGTCAGAGCCGCCGAAGCCGTCCACATTCACGGCCGGGCCCACGAGGGCATCGACCCGAAGGGGGGCGACGTCATCGTCCCCGGCGGCATGTTCAGATACCAGGTCGTCGTACGCAGCGAACGTGTCTACATCGTCCAGATCACCTACCTGGGGTACTGAAATCAATGACGACCGCTCTGCGGGACACACCGCAGAGCATCGCCGACCCGATCATCGAACTCGTCGCACAAGGCCTGGGCAAGCACCCGGCCGCACACCTGTGGAGGAAACTGGTGGCCGTGGACCTCTCCTTTTACAAGTCGCCCCTCTCCGAGGAAATCCGCGAGGAGGGCCGAGCCGAGGGCGAGGCGCGCCGCGCTGCCGAGGACGTCCTGGAAGTGCGCGGCATCGACGTCTCCGAAGCGGTCCGGGAGCGCATCACCGGCTGTGGCGACTCCGAGATCCCGCGCCACTGGCACCGCCGTGCCGTCACGGCCCCGACGGCCGAAGACGTCTTCGAAGACGAGTAGTCACGGCTGCCGGAGGGAACTCCCCGCGTTGCCTGCCGGGGATGCGCGTCATCGGACAGCCCGACGGGAAGGGCCGCCCACCGTCCGAAGAAAGTGCGTCCCCAGCACGCGGATACCTGGAGGTACGACTGTGACCGGCGACAGCTGGCGCGAGCGCAGGCGCGCACTCCTTCGAGACGACCCCGGCGAGACCGAGCGCGCCGCACGTCTCCTCGACCGGCTGGACACCGAAAACCGGGATGACGAGGAGATCGAGGCAGAGCATCGCGCGAGTCGGCTGGCAGCGGCACAGGAGTACGCCCCGCGCGCCCGCCTCGACGAAGAACTGCAGCTCCGGGAGACCAAGGAACGCGATCAGGAGATCATCTTCTCCGGTCGCATCACGGAGCTGCGGGAGAGCGGCCTCGTGAAGGTGAAGACGGGCACGGCCGAGAACGCACCCGCCTACAACGTCCGTTTCGACGAGCCCGAGGAACTGCTGCGCATGCGTCCCGGTCTCGGTGACAACGCCCATTTCCGGGTCCGCTTCCGCCAGCAGCTGGACTCCATGGGCATCGCACGGTCCACGGAGTGCACGTACCTCGGACCGGCCGCCGAACAGACATCGCTGCCGCTCGGACTCCAGGCCCGCTCGTCCTGCCGTGCCGCCGCCCGCAACGGCCCGGCAGGGGCTCTCTGCGCGGCCGAGGGCGTCAGGGCCCGGCCACGGATTCGCCTCGGACTGTAAGAAGGGGCTCGGGCCGGACATAAGCAGGGGTGGAGGCGATGTGGATACTGGGACTGACGAACAGCGGTTCACCCGGCTGTACCGGCAGCACTATGCAGCTGTTGCTGCCTACGTACGCCGCCGGATCTCGCCCGACCAGGTGGTCGACGTGGTGTCCGAAGTCTTCCTCGTTGCATGGCGCCGGTTCGAGACGATGCCCGGGAACGCCGAGTTGCCCTGGTTGTACGGGGTGGCGCGGCATACGCTCTCCAGCACCTACCGGTCGGATGAGCGTCGGCTCGGTCTCGTCCGAGCTTTAGCAGCCCAGCCGCGTCAGACGGTTGGTGACCATGCCGACAGTGTGGTGGAGAGTGCCGCCTTGGCAGCAGCGTTCGACTCCCTGAGCGAAACGGACCAGGAGGCGTTGCGTCTGACTGCCTGGGAGGGACTTTCCGCTACTCAGGCCGCCAAGGCGCTGGAGTGCACTGTTGCCAGCTTCCATGTCCGTCTGCACCGCGCTCGGAAGCGCCTCAGACTCAATCTGGAGGCCGCATCCGCAGATGTCTCGTCGCGTTTCTCGGTTCTGCACCGCGATGCGGCCGTACGGAATGGGAGCAGAGGAGATGCGTGACATGGACAGAGCCCTCCAGGCCCTGGACCCCGCGGCGGGGTCGACCGACGAGCCCGATGAAGTCGCTCTCCAGCACATCCTCTCCTCGGGACGCGCCCAGGACGCCGGAAGTGATCGATCGCGTCGACCGGCGCGGAGGTGGGTGCTTGCCGCTGCCGCCGCCGTGACAGCCGGAGCGCTGGGTCTGGTTGCCACCAACATGCTCGGAACGGCTGACCAGCCTGCTTATGCCGTCACTCCCGCACCACTGGAGTATCGGAACAGTGATGTGACAGCGGCTGAAGTCCTGGAAAGAATCGCGAAACATACGGCGAAGCTCCCTGATGATTCCAGGGCTGACACAACCAACCGATTCGTACAGGACAGTTGGTCTCTCGCGACCACCATCGACGGCACCCGGGTCACTTCAGCGGTGATTCCCGAACGTCGCGAGACCTGGGTGGCAGCGGACGGATCCCGTAAGTGGAAGGTCCGGACCCGCCCTCCGCAGTTCTCTTCCGAAGATCAGCGTCAAGCCTGGGAGGCCGCCGGCGCAGTCGGAAGTGAACCAGAGCGCTACTCAGGCAGCTCCGGCCCTGCTACCGGTGAACAACCTCCGCCGCAAGACGCGGCAGGTATGCGCAAGTGGCTGGCCGCGGCTTCGGGCAGCTTCGGTCCAGGTGAAATGTTCAGTCGGATCCATGACGCCTACTTGGACCACACCTTCTCTCCCGAACAACGTGCTGCGATTCTTCGTGAACTCAAGAGCGCAAACGGAATCAGGTACCGCGGAACGGTGATCGACCGTGCAGGCCGGAGCGGTGCCGCGTTCTCCGTGAATTCCACCTACAGTGGTCTCGCGACCCAGTACAGCATGGTGTTTGACCAAAACTCCGGAAAGCTCTTGTCCTATGAAGAAGAGCTGACGGGCTCTGCGGGGAAGCTGAACGTTGAAACTCCCGCCGTGATCTCTTACTGCACTTACCTCAAAGGTTAGCAATGCGGTGGGGGCGCACTGCTGCGCCCCCCACCGCCGCACGTCAAGAGGCCCGGAAGCAATCCGCCTTGTCGTTCTTCGAGTTTCCGACGTAGGAAGACCGGCTGTGCGCAGCCTCTGTCCAGAGGGTGGGACTGAAACCCGACTTACACCCATCGAACACCGTGATCGTCTTTGCGCCCTTATTCGACCAAGATGATGTCTGATTGGCGAAGCCGTAGTCGGAAAACCTCACCGCAGTCGGGTCGTGCTTCTCGTTCCACTGCAGCCTGCGACCCCCGAAGTCCCGATTCTGGTAGAAGCAGTACCAGTCATTACCGAAGACTTGAGTCGGGCAGTTGTCCGAAGCTGCCAGGCCTACTGTTGGTTCTTCGGCCGGAGTGCCGGGCAGGCCCGCCACCTCGGCCTGAAGCCTTTGCGCCGCAGGACTGCTGGCCGGGGCCGTGGCCTCGCCCGGCATCGGGAAGGCCATGATGACGTCACCGTCATTCCAGGCGATCTCGTTCCGGCTGATCTGAACGCCGCCTTCAGTGGCGTCGAGGACCTGATTGATCTCCTGCTGGAGGGTGTCCGACGCCGAGGCGGCCTGCGCCTCGGCCGTCGGCATGAGGGCGAAACCCATGATGCCGACTGCCGCTAACCATCTGTGAGGCCTGGGCATGATCTTCCCCCTGATGCAAGTATCGAACCTGAGTTCGCTTTTGGATGGGTCGGGAAGATCCTTCACCATGCTGCGAAGCGGAGACAGTCACCTTTCGGTCGTTGTGGCGGACCGAGCCTGAAGATCGGAAGAGCGTCCAGCCCCCATACGTCGGACGGCGTGGAACCACCGCCGGGCGAGGCGGCTGATCGGGTTCCGCACGGAAGTGCGTACCCGTTGTCGGTGACCGCCCCTAATCTGGCCCGTGACCCAGCAACCTCTCGCCGGCCCGGACCCCGAGCCCGGCCCCTCCTCCGGTGGGGCGGTGCTGTCCGCGCCCACTCCGCAGCAACTGCGCGACCGGCTCGCCGAGCTGGTCGTGCGCGACCTCCTGGGACCCACCGGGGACGAGCCGGAGGAACTGGCGGGGAACCCGCTGGACCACTACATCATCGGACGGCCGGCCCCCGCGTCGGGCGGTCTCTTCCAGCTCCGGCCGAACCCCTACCGGCCCGAGAAGACCAAATACGTCCACGTCAACTGCGGCGGCGCCGGCAAGGGCCAGCCCACCGCGCTGCCCGCCCGCTTCCTCGTCGCTTGCCCGGCCGGGCACATGGACGACTTCCCCTGGGTCTACTTCGTCCACCGCGGCGCGTCCGACTGCGAGGGGAACACCCTCAGCCCGACCGAGTCCGGCACCACGGGCGAAGCCGCCAACGTCTTCGTGCGGTGCACCTGCGGGGTGCCGCCCCGCTCCATGGCCGACGCCCTCGGCCAGGCCGGCGAGCGGAACCTGCCCGCCTGCCGGGGCCACGGCGAACAGGTCACGTGGCCTTCCCCTTGATCCGCGACACCATCCTCTTCACCGACCGACGCCTCATCCTGATCGTCAAGCAGGGCATCACCGGCAAGAAGACCGAGTACCACTCGATCCCGTACCGCAGCATCACCCACTTCGCCGTCGAGACCGCCGGCCACTTCGACCTCGACGCCGAGCTGAAGATCTGGATCTCGGGCACCCCGGCCCCGGTGGAGAAGACCTTCACCAAGGGCGTCGACATCTACGAGGTCCAGGCCATCCTCACCCAGTTCGTGGCCCGCTGACCCGAGCCCCCGGAGAGCGGGGCGACGCCCCGCTCCCCTGGAACGTTTCTCCAGCTCCCGAAAGGGTGAATGCCCCCGCACTGGACACGGTGGCCCATGGATTCGCGTCCCTCGCTCCGCACACCGTGTCGTACTGCTTCGAGCTGGTGGCAATCGGCCTGGAGAACACTCCTTCCAAGAAATGGAGAGATCTGATGAGCATCGGCACCCACTTCCCGGGAAGCGGGACCCTGGTCGAGGAGAAGTACCTGGAGGGCAAGGCCGAAGGAAAAGTCGAGGACATCCTGCGTGTGCTGAAGGTACGCGGGCTCACGGTCTCCGACAGCGTCCACGAGCGCATCACCACCTGCACCGACCTCGACACGCTCACCGCCTGGTTCGATCGCTCCTTGACGGCCACCACGGCCGAGGACGTCCTCAAGGAGGGCCCGGCCCTGCCGGCGGACGTCTCCGAACAGCCCTGAAGACGTGGCGTCAGGCCGCTCACATCCGTCGTGAACGACGACGAGGGCCCGGGACCGATGTCGGATGCTGTTGGTTGATTCGGGCCCGATTGCCTCGCCCCGTCGCCATGCGGCGAGGCGGAGCGCTCTCAGGGGACTGGTGAAGACCTCCGCCGAGCAGTACACACCCGTCTTCGACGCCCTCGCCCTCACTTCGCGCTCCCTCCCCGTGGCTTGTTCAAGATCCGGGAGCATGAAAAGAGCTGAAAACCCCCTGGTAGAGTCCGCTCACTTGTGCGAGGGCAGGGGACCCTCGCGGGGAGGGAACCTCACGTGGGCAGACACGCCCTGGGACGGGGCGGTCTGGCCGCCACCGTCGCCACGCTCGCGGTCGCCGTCGCGGCCGCATCCGTCACCGTCCTCACCGGAAGCAGTGACCCCGCTCGGGCCGCAGGCGCGCAGAGCGCGGCCGGCACCACCAGGATCACGCTCACCGGCCCGGCCTCGACCCAGCCGCGCGGCGAACGGCCGTTCGCCGCCGGTCCCAGCGGCTTCCTGCACCGGCAGTCGGGAGTCCCCGGACTGCTGTGGACGAGCTACGCGGACGGCACCACCGTCGGCGTGCGGACCCCGGACGGCGTCTTCACGCCGACGGCGCCGTGCGAGGACCTCGGCTCGACGTGCCGACAGGCCTGGTACGGCTCGGACGGCGACCTCGTCGCCCTGCCGACGAGCACGTCCGCCACCACCGTCACCCTGTGGGACCCGGCCACCCGCAAGACGTCGACCGTGACGTCCGCGTACCCCTACCGGGCGCTGGCCGGGACCACCGTCGTCACCAGCCGTACCCTCGTCGACACCGTGGCCGGCGAGCGCCGCGAGCGCCCCTTCGCACCGGCCGACGTGGTGGTCAACGACGGTTACGTCCTGGCCGCCGACGCGGCCGGGGTGCTGGTCAGGTCGGGCACCGGCCTGTACTACATCGACATCGAGTCGGCCGCCGTCACCAAGGCGTTCAGCGGCGTCTCCGCCACCGCCCCCGCCGTCCTGAGCGAGGACAGGATCGGCTGGTACGGCGACGGCGGTCTGCACTTCAAGCCGCGCACCGAGCCGGGCGGCGAGGAGGAGTTCGTCGAGCTGCCGGGTCCCTACCAGAGTGCCAAGCCGGTCCTGACCGGTGACTGGCTGCTGCTGCCTCCGCAGACGGGCACCAGCAGTCTGACGGCCCTCTCCCTCACCGACGGCTCGTCCCGCACCCTGCTGGAGAAGGCCGGCAGGTTCGCGGTACGCGGACCCGGCGACACCGCTCTCGTCAGCGGCGGCACGGGCGCCACCGACTGGTGGGTGCAGCGCGTGAGCACGGCTGCGGACGGCACGCCGAAGCTGACGAAGCTGTACCAGGTGCCCGCGGTCGAGCACGCCAAGACGGGCATCGCCCTCAGCCGCGGCAGCCTGCGGGTCGCACAGGTCGACCCCGGCAACGCCAACGGTCTCCACGCCACCTCCGTACGGACCCTGACGACCAACGGCGGTACGGTCCTCACCGCGTCCCCCGCCACCGAGAGCACCAAGATCAACCCGAGGTGCCCCCACCCGGGCACCACGTGCTCGGCCCTGTGGGGCAACACGGTCACCTCGCCCCGGGACGTCTACCTGGAAGGGGCCTCCGACGTCTACGAGGACGGCCCCGTGCCGGGCTCGGACCGGCTGGTCCCGATCGGCTACAACGCCCTGGGGTTCAACACCACGGGCGGCCGCATCGTCGACGTCTCCGACGACTACGCGGTCTACGACTCCGGCGGTTCCGCCCCGGCCCAGTACGTCGGCCGGTTCGGCTACGGCCAACTGCTGAAGCGCCCGGTCCAGGCCGCCGCCCTCAACGGCCCTGTGCTGTGGAGCGCCACCACCGCCGGCCGGGTCACCTCCTACAGCCTGACGGAGAAGAAGACCCTCACCACGATCACCGTCCCGGGCGCGCGCTGCGTCCCGAGCGAGCTGCAGGCGGCGGGCCGCTGGCTGTACTGGTCCTGCGGCACTTCCTCGGCGGGCGTGTACGACACCAAGGCCGGCACCTCCCGCGCCGTCACCCCGGGTGACGTACTGCTCGGCGACGGCTTCACGGTCCGCCACGACCACGCGGCCGGCACCCTTGTCCTGACCGACGCGGCCACCGGCGCCACCCGCGTACTGGTCTCCGAGGTGCCGGACACCGGCCTGGCCGCCGACCGCCGCCACCGCTGGACCGTGGACGAGTACACGGGCCTGGTGGCCTGGTTCGACGTCCACGAGCGCACCCATGTCGCCACGACCGGCTTCTCCCCGTCGGCCCCGACCGCGTTCACGACGGACGCCGCCACCCAGGCGAACCTGACCGCCTCGAAGCCCTGGACCGGCACCTGGCTGCTGTCCCGCCCCGTCACCTCCTGGTCGCTGACGTTCACGTCCGTGGAGAGCGGCGAGACCGGCAAGGCCACCCGCACCCTCACCGGCGGCGCGGCCGCCGCGCGGGTGACGGCGAACTGGGACGGCAGGACAGCGGGCGGTGTCCGCTTCCCCAACGGCCCGTTCAAGTGGAGCCTGAAGGCGACCGGCCTCGGCACCTCCACGGCCGTGACCATCGGCAGCGGCAGCGGCACGCTGACCGGAGGCTCGCCCGTACGCCACGACTACAGCGGTTCGGACGGCGTCGGCGACCTGCTCACCATGAACTCCACGGGCTCCCTGACCGTCCACCGGGGCACGGGCAAGGGCACCCTCTCGTCCAAGGTGGGCGGTACCGGCTGGCCGAAGGGGACCACGGTCGTGCCCTTCGGTGACCTGAGCGGCGACCGCTGCAACGATCTCGTCGTGCGGCCGAGCAACGGCTCGCTGCGGCTGTACAAACCGAAGTGCGGGGCCGCGCTGAAGGCGTCGACGCCGTACACCACGCTCGGCAAGAGCGGCTGGAACCAGTACGACATCATGGTCTCGACCGGTGACATCACCGGGGACGGACGCCCGGACCTGATCGTCCGCAAGGCGTCCACCGGGGACATGTACCTCTACAAGGGCACCAGCGCGGGCAAGCTCTCCGCCCGTGTCAAGATCATGAGCAACTGGAAGACGTACAGGAAGATCGTCGCCGTCGGCGACATCACCGGTGACGGCATCGGCGACCTGCTCGCCCAGGACAAGTCCAACAACCTCTACCGCTACAACGGCACACGTACCGGCACGTTCAAGGCCCGCGTCAGGATCGCCACCAAGTGGGGCGGCTCCTACAACGCCGTCGTCGGCGTGGGCGACCTCAACCGCGACGGCATCGGCGACCTGATCTCCCGGGACACCTCCGGCAAGCTGTTCCGCAACTACGGCAACGGAAAGGGCGGCATCGGCGCACGGATCCAGATCGGCACCGGCTGGAGCGGGTACAAGGCCCTGTACTGACCGGGTCCGAACGGAAAGCGGCTCGGAACCGGACACCGGTTCCGAGCCGCTTTCATGCTGTGCCTGCGGCCTACTTCGGCTGCGGCTTGCGGACCGTCAGGTGGAGTTCCTTCAGGCGGGCCTCGTCCAGCTCGGTCGGCGCGCCCATCATCAGGTCCTGGGCGTTGCCGTTGAGCGGGAAGGCGATGGTCTCGCGGATGTTGGGCTCGTCGGCGAGGAGCATCACGATGCGGTCGACGCCGGGCGCGATGCCGCCGTGCGGCGGGGCGCCGAAGCGGAACGCACGCAGCATGCCGGCGAACTGCTCCTCGACGGTGTCGCGGTCGTAGCCCGCGATCTCGAAGGCCTTGAGCATGATCTCCGGCTCGTGGTTCCGGATCGCGCCGGAGGACAGTTCGACGCCGTTGCAGACGATGTCGTACTGCCAGCCCAGGATGTCCAGCGGGTCCTGGGTCTCCAGGGCCTCCAGACCGCCCTGCGGCATGGAGAAGGGGTTGTGGGAGAAGTCGATCTTCCCTGTCTCCTCGTCCTTCTCGTACATCGGGAAGTCGACGATCCAGCAGAAGCGGAAGACGCCCTCCTCGAAGTGGCCGGCCCGCTTCGCGGCCTCCACCCGGACCGCTCCCATGATCTTGGAGACCTCGTCGAACTCACCCGCGCCGAAGAACACCGCGTGGCCGGGGGCCAGAGCCAGCCGCTTGGTCAGCTCCGCGACGTTCGCCTCGGTCAGGAACTTCGCGATCGGGCCGGTCAGCGAACCGTCCTCGGTCACCCGCACCCATGCCAGGCCCTTCGCGCCCTGCGCGACGGCGTAGTCGCCGAGCTGGTCGAAGAACTTGCGCGGCTGAGCGGAGACGTCCGGCACCGGCAGCGCGCGGACGTGCTTGCCGGCGAACGCCTTGAACTCCGATCCCTCGAAGACGTCGGTGATGTCGACGAGCTCCAGCTGGGCGCGCAGGTCCGGCTTGTCGGAGCCGTACTTCAGCATCGCCTCGCGGAACGGGATCCGCGGGAACGGCGAGGTCACGTGCCGTCCGTTGCCGAACTCCTCGAAGAGCTCGGTCATGAGCTTCTCGATGGGCTGGAAGACGTCCTCCTGCTCGACGAACGACATCTCCACGTCGAGCTGGTAGAACTCGCCCGGCGAGCGGTCCGCGCGGGCGTCCTCGTCGCGGAAGCAGGGCGCGATCTGGAAGTAGCGGTCGAAGCCGGAGATCATCAGCAGCTGCTTGAACTGCTGCGGGGCCTGCGGCAGCGCGTAGAACTTGCCCGGGTTGAGACGCGACGGGACGACGAAGTCACGGGCGCCCTCGGGGGAGGTGGCGCTGAGGATCGGCGTCGCCATCTCGTTGAAGCCCAGTGCCGTCATCTTGTGGCGGATGGCCGAGATCACCGACGTGCGCAGCAGGATGTTGCGGTGCATGCGCTCGCGGCGCAGGTCCAGGAAGCGGTACTCCAGGCGCCGCTCCTCGTTGACCCCGTCCTCGGTGTTGATCGTGAAGGGGAGGGGGGCCGCCGCGCCCAGCACCTCGACCTCGCCGACCTCGACCTCGATCTCACCGGTCGGCAGCTCGGCGTTGACGTTCTCCGTACCACGGGAGACGACCTTGCCGTCGATCCGGACGACGGTTTCCTTGGAGAGCCGGTCGAGGGTCTCGTAGGAGGGCGTGCCCGGGCGGGCCACGAGCTGCGTGATGCCGTAGTGATCGCGCAGATCGATGAACAGGATGCCGCCCAGGTCGCGCCGATTGTGCAGCCAGCCGCTCAACCGGACGTCGGTACCGACGTCAGTGGCGCGGAGCTCGCCGCAGGTGTGGGACCTGTACCGATGCATCGTCGTTCATCCAGCCTTCGCGGATCGGGGTCTTGGTGTCGGGGTCTTTGTTTCACGTGAAACTCCCCCAAGCCTACCGGCCACCCCAAGATCACTTGCCCCGGACGATCCGCCGGCCATGAGGACAGCGCCGGTGGCGTTTTCCCATCGAATCTTCATAAAGTGGGGCAATGCGAACTGGCGAGCCCTTGCCGCCCATGGCGGATGTCCTCGCCCTTCTCGACACCGGCAGGTGGCACTGGGACACGGCAACCGGGCTGGTCGTGGTCGACGAGGTGGCGGCACGGCTGCTGGGGCTGCCCGCCGAGGAGACCACCCTCACGGAGCCCCAGGTCCGGTCCCGGCTGCACCCGGTCGACTGGAACGAGATCACCGGGGTGGTCCGGCTCGCCGTCGCCGAGGGCACGCTCGCCGAGGTCCGCATTCGGGTCATGGACGACCAGGGGCAGGTCGTGCGGGTGGTGCGCAGCCGCTCCAGGCCGGCCTTCGACCCCCTGCGCAAGGCGTACGTACTGACCGGCACCCTTCAGGAGGTCACCGAGCCGACGCCGGGCACCCCCGCGGGGCGCAGGGCGGTCATCGGCGACTGGCGCCGGTCACGGGAGGCGTTCCTGCTGGACGCCGGCCGGGCGCTGGCCGAGGCGCACTCGACGCAGGAGGTACTGCGGGTCGCGGCCAACCTGTCGATGCCGGGCTTCTCGCCGGACGGGCTCGCGTTGTTCGGCGTCGCGGGCGATCAGCTCACCGTCATCGGCCACCACGGGCACGAACCCGGCGCCGAGGGCTCGTTCCACATGCCGCTGGACACCGCCTACCCGGCAGCCGAGGTGATACGGACGGGCCGCGCCGTCTATCTCTCCAGCCCGGAGCAGTACAAAGCCCGCTACCCCCTCACCTGGCCGCTCGCCGAGCGCTTCGGCCGTCAGTCCTGGGCGTACCTGCCGCTGGTCGTGTCCGGCCGCACGACGGGCGCCTGGCTGGCGGCCTTCGCCCACCCGGTCGCCTTCACCCCCGACGAGCGGTCGGTGCTGACCACCGTGGCGCGGATGCTGGCCCAGGCGCTGTCCCGCGCGGGGACCGCCGAGAGCGAGCGGGCCCTCACCGAGGGTCTGCAGCGCTCGATGCTGCCGAAGCTCGGCCCGCAGCGCATCCCGGGAATGAGCGTCGCCGCCCGGTACGTCCCCACCGGCGGCGGCCTCCAGGTCGGCGGCGACTGGTACGACGTCATCCCGCTGCCGAGCGGACGGTTCGCCCTGGTCATCGGGGATGTGCAGGGCCATGACGTCCAGGCGGCCGGGATCATGGGCCAGCTGCGCATAGCCCTGCGGGCGTACGCCTCCGAGGGGCACCGGCCCGACGCCGTGCTCTCCCGCGCCTCCCGCTTCCTGTACGGGATCGGCGAGGCCGACCCCTACGAGCTGCGCTTCGCGACCTGCCTGTACGTCGAGGTCGACCCCGTCAACGGGGTACTGGAGGTCGCCCGCGCGGGACACCCCGACCCGGCGGTCCGCATGCCCGACGCGACCGTGCTGACCCGGCCGACGGCCGGCGGGCTCCCGCTGGGCATCGACCCGGACGCCGACTACCCCACCACCCGCATAGTCCTGGAACCCGGCGAGACCATGCTGGTCTGCACGGACGGTCTGATCGAGACCGGCGGCCACGACCTGGACACCGGCTGGCAGCGGCTGCGCGGCATCCTCGAACACCACCGGGGCGGACTGGAGGAGCTGGCCGACGCCCTGGTGCAGGCCGTCCACGGCCCCTGCTCGCACCACACCCCCGGACCCCTGATCGACCGCCGCGAGGACGACATCGCCCTGCTGCTGCTCTCCCGACAGGGCCACGACCGCGGCCACGGCACCGGACAGGGCCTGACGGGGCCGTCGGTGCGCCGCACCATGCTGACGGTGGAGCAGACCGAGCCGGAACGGGTCTCGGAGGCCCGGCAGCACCTGCGCGAACTGCTGCACGACTGGTGCTCACCGGACCAGGTCGACTCGGCGGTATTGCTGCTGTCGGAGATGCTCACCAACGTCCTCGTGCACACCGACACCGACGCACTGCTCGTCGCCGAGGTCATCGGCGGGCGGGAGGGACGCCGGATGCGGATCGAGGTCACCGACGCGGGCGACGACCTCCCGCACCGGCGCACACCAGGCGAGCTGGCGTCGTCCGGCCGCGGCCTCCTCCTGATCGAACTCCTGGCCCACACCTGGGGCGTCGACCCCCGGGGCAAGGGGAAGAGCATCTGGTTCGAGCTGCAGGAGCTGCACGAACCGGACGAGCCGGGCGCCGCCGCTCGGACGGGGACCGGCCCCTCACGGTGATGCCGGCGGCGGAGCCTGTTCCCCCGGTGCGGTGTGGCGTCGGCGCAGTTCGCTCAGGACGCCGACGGCCGCCGCCGTCAGCGGCACCGCCATCAGCATGCCGACGATCCCGGCGACCGAGGCGCCCGCGGTGATGGCGAGCAGCACGACCGCCGGATGCATCTGCACGGTGCGGCTCTGGATCATCGGCTGGAGCACATGCCCCTCCAGCAACTGCACCGCGAGCACCACGCCGAGCACCCACAGCGCGATGACGAACCCCCGGTCGGCCAGCGCCACCAGCACGGCCACCGCCCCGGAGATGAACGCCCCCAGGTAGGGGATGTACGCCCCGACGAAGACCAGCGCGCCCAGTCCGACGGCGCCCGGCACCTTGAGGACGAGCAGCCCGACGGTGATGCAGAGCGCGTCGATGAGCGCGATGAAGGTGGTCCCGCGCATGAACCCCTCGACCGCCTGGAAGGCCCGGCGGGCCACGGCCGTCACCGTGTCCCCGGAGCCACGCGGCACCAGCGCGCGCAGTGTGTCGGCGGCGCGGTCGGAATCACGCAGGAAGAAGAACACCAGCAGCAGCGCGAGCACCGCCATGGCGAACGCCTGGCCCACCACGCTGACCCCGCTGATGACGCCCGACGCGGCCGTACCGCCGAACCTGGACAGCAGTTCGCGCGCGTTCGACGCGATGTCGTCCAGCGAGGTGCCGGCCGCCCCGAAGTGCCGGGTGAGATCCCGCGCCGCGATCCTGAGCGAGGCGATGATCTGGTCCCCGGAGTCGATCAGCGCGGACACGACGATGTACACCGCGCCGCCGACCACGGCGACGACCGCGACACAGGTGAGCCCCGCCGACAGGGACCGCTGCACCCCGGCCCGCACCAGCCGCCGGTGCAGGGGCAGCAACAGCGCCGTACCGAGGAGGGCCAGCAGTACGGGGATCACGGCCGCCCGGAATTGCACGCACAGCAGGATCCCGACGTAGCCGACCCCGGAGACGAGCAGGGCGACGGCACACCAGGCGGCGAGACGCCGGACGGATTCGGGCAGCAACGGAGACGGAGAGGAGTCCTGCACACCCCCACACGATCACGCCCGGCACACCCTGTCCAACTCCGCCGCCCCGCCCGGACCCCGTCCCGGAACGGCGAGTGGCCCCGCCCGGAAACGGACGGGGCCACCCCACACACTCGGCCGGTCAGGACTCCCGCGGTCCCGAGCCCGCCATCCCGTGCACCGCCGGGATCGTGCCCAGACGGCCCTTCTGGAAGTCCTCGAACGCCTGCTGGAGCTCCTCGCGGGTGTTCATCACGAACGGGCCGTAGTGGGCCATCGGCTCACGGATCGGCCGGCCGCCGAGGAGGACGACCTCCAGGTCCGGCGTGTTCGAGTCCTGCTTCTCGTCCGCGCGGACGGTCAGCGTGCCACCGGCGCCGAAGACGGCCGTCTGGCCCAGGTGGATCGGACGGCGCTCGGTGCCGACCGCGCCGCGCCCGGCCATCACGTACGCCAGCCCGTTGAAGTCCTCGCGCCACGGCAGGGTCAGCTCCGCACCCGGCGCGAGCGTCGCGTGGATCATCGTGATCGGCGTGTGCGTGATGCCGGGACCCTCGTGACCGTCCAGCTCACCGGCGATGACGCGCAGCAGCGCGCCGCCGTCGGGGGAGGTGAGCAGCTGGACGCTGCCGCCGCGGATGTCCTGGTAGCGCGGCGCCATCATCTTGTCCTTGGCCGGCAGGTTCACCCACAGCTGCAGGCCGTGGAAGAGACCGCCCGACATGACCAGCTGCTCCGGCGGCGCCTCGATGTGCAGCAGACCCGCACCGGCCGTCATCCACTGGGTGTCACCGTTGGTGATGGAGCCGCCGCCGCCGTTGGAGTCCTGGTGGTCGAAGGCGCCGTCGATGATGTAGGTGACGGTCTCGAAGCCGCGGTGGGGGTGCCAGGGGGTGCCCTTGGGCTCACCCGGCGCGTAGTCCACCTCACCCATCTGATCCATCATGATGAACGGGTCGAGATGGCGGTAGTTGATCCCGGCGAACGCCCGGCGCACCGGGAAGCCCTCACCCTCGAAACCGCTCGGCGCGGTCGTGACGGTGAGCACGGGTCGGGCCACGGCGTCGGCGGGCGCGGCCACACGGGGCAGCGTCAGCGGGTTCTCGACGGTCACTGCAGGCATGTCGGTACCTCCTCTTGTACGGCCATCTTAGTTGAACGTTGAACTTCCTGCCACCCCCAACGACGAAAGCCCGGAGGGCATTCCCTCCGGGCTGCAGAGATTCCGGGGCGGGCGGGGGTCACCCGCCCGGCGCGTGACGGTGGCGGTCGCGGCGGCGATCACAGCGATCACGGCACTGACGGCTACGACCGCGGCGTTCAGCCATACATGCGTCGCATCGCGAACTCGACCATCTGCTCGACGGCCTTCGCGTCGAACACCATCCGGTGCTCACCCTCCATGTCGAGCACGAAGCCGTAGCCGGTGGGCAGCAGGTCGATCACCTCGGCGCCGGTGATCACGAAGTACTTGGACTCCTTGCCCGCGTACCGCCGCAGCTCCTTCAGCGAGGTGAACATCGGGATCACCGGCTGCTGGGTGTTGTGCAGGGCGAGGAACCCGGGGTTGTCGCCGCGCGGGCAGTACACCTTGGACGTCGCGAAGACCTGCTGGAAGTCCTCGGCGGTCACCTGGCCCGTGGTGAACGCGCGCACCGCGTCCGCGAGCGAGGGCGGGGACGGCTCCGGGTATAGCGGCGGCTGCTGCTGCCCGTAGCCGCCCGGCATCTGCTGCTGCGGCGGGACATACCCCTGCTGTGCCCCTACGTTCTGGTCGTAGCCGTACATGCGCGCAAGCGTACCGAGAGCGCCGGAGCCCTGGGCCGGTACGGGCGGGTACGGGCCGTCCCGAGGGCACTTCAAGTGCACTTCGAGCGCACTTCGGCGTCTCGCGGCACGGTGCGGGCCGCCCGCCGGCCGCCGCCGGAGCGCGTAACGCGTCACAGATGGCCGGATCGGGCTTGCTTCTTATTACCGGCGGGTAGCATAGTCGTAGCTACTTGCTGGTATGCAAACCCGTGCGAGGAACGAAGTGCCTCGCCGATCTCTCTACGGAGCCGGGAGCCGTCACCATGGGGCACTACAAGTCCAATCTCCGCGACATCGAGTTCAACCTCTTCGAAGTACTCGGACGCGACAAGCTGTACGGCACCGGGCCGTTCGAGGAGATGGACGTCGAGACCGCCAGGAGCGTCCTCGAGGAGCTGACCCGTCTCTCGGAGAACGAGCTGGCCGAGTCCTTCACCGACGCCGACCGCAACCCGCCGGTCTTCGACCCGGAGACCAACACCGCGCCGGTCCCCGCGTCCTTCAAGAAGAGCTACCAGGCCTTCATGGACTCCGAGTACTGGCGTCTGGGTGTCTCCGAGGCCATCGGCGGCACGACGGCTCCCCCCTCGCTGATCTGGTCGTACGCCGAGCTGATCCTCGGCGCCAACCCGGCCGTGTGGATGTACTCGTCCGGTCCCGCCTTCGCCGGGATCCTGTACGACGAGGGCAACGACGCCCAGAAGAAGATCGCCCAGATCGCCGTCGAGAAGCAGTGGGGCTCCACCATGGTCCTCACCGAGCCGGACGCCGGCTCGGACGTGGGCGCCGGCCGCACCAAGGCCGTGCAGCAGGAGGACGGCTCCTGGCACATCGAGGGCGTGAAGCGCTTCATCACCTCCGGTGAGCACGACATGTCGGAGAACATCCTCCACTACGTGCTCGCGCGTCCCGAGGGCGCCGGACCCGGCACCAAGGGCCTGTCGCTCTTCCTCGTCCCGAAGTACCTCTTCGACGCCGAGACCGGCGAGCTGGGCGAGCGCAACGGCGTCTACGCCACGAACGTCGAGCACAAGATGGGCCTGAAGGCGTCCAACACCTGCGAGATGACGTTCGGCGACCGGCACCCCGCCAAGGGCTGGCTGATCGGCGACAAGCACGACGGCATCCGCCAGATGTTCCGCATCATCGAGTTCGCCCGCATGATGGTCGGCACGAAGGCGATCTCCACCCTCTCCACCGGCTACCTCAACGCGCTGGAGTACGCCAAGGAGCGCGTCCAGGGCCCGGACCTCGCCAACTTCCTGGACAAGGCCGCGCCCAAGGTCACCATCACCCACCACCCCGACGTGCGCCGCTCGCTGATGACGCAGAAGGCGTACGCGGAGGGCATGCGCGCGCTCGTCCTCTACACCGCCTCGGTGCAGGACACCATCGCGATCAAGGAGGCCGCGGGCGAGGACGTGTCGGCGGAACACGCGCTCAACGACCTCCTCCTGCCCATCGTCAAGGGCTACGGCTCCGAGAAGGGCTACGAGCAGCTCGCCCAGTCGCTGCAGACCTTCGGCGGCTCCGGCTTCCTGCAGGAGTACCCGATCGAGCAGTACATCCGCGACGCCAAGATCGACACCCTGTACGAGGGCACCACGGCGATCCAGGGCCAGGACTTCTTCTTCCGGAAGATCGTCCGCAACCAGGGCGCGGCCCTGAACTCGCTCGCCGAGGACATCAAGCAGTTCCTCGCCCTCGGCACCGGCGGCGAGCAGCTGGCGGGCGCCCGCGAGCACCTGGCCAAGGCCGCCGTCGAGCTGGAGGCCATCGTCGGCCTGATGCTCACGGACCTCGCGGCCACCGAGCAGGACGTCAAGAACATCTACAAGGTGGGCCTGAACACCACCCGTCTGCTGATGGCCTCCGGTGACGTGATCGTCGGCTACCTGCTGCTCAAGGGGGCCGCGGTCGCCGCCGACAAGCTCCAGACGGCCTCCGCCAAGGACGTCGCCTTCTACACCGGCAAGATCGCCGCGGCGAGGTTCTTCGCGGCCGAGGTCCTGCCCGGTGTCACGCTGGCCCGCAAGGTCGCCGAGGGCGTGGACCTGGACCTGATGGAGCTGGACGAGGCCGCCTTCTAGGACCTCCTGCGAGAGATCCTGCGGCAGACCGCGCGAGCCCGAACGGGATCGAACGAGCCCGAACGGGATCGCGCGCGTCCGCACGCGACCGTCGGAGCCCGTACGAGGGCCCGCTTCCACACCGGGGAAGCGGGCCCTCGCCCTCGTTAAGGTGAACCCATGAGCGAACCCTCCCCCTTCGGCCGCGGACACACCGACGACCTCATGTCCTTCCTCGCCGCCTCCCCCACGCCGTACCACGCGGTGGCGAACGCCGCCGAGCGGCTGGAGAAGGCAGGCTTCCGGCAGGTCGTGGAGACGGACGCCTGGGACGGGACGTCGGGCGGCAAGTACGTGCTGCGCGGCGGCGCCATCGTCGCCTGGTACGTCCCCGAGGGCGCGGACCCGCACACCCCGTTCCGGATCGTCGGCGCCCACACCGACTCCCCCAACCTGCGGGTGAAGCCGCGGCCCGACAGCGGGGCGCAGGGCTGGCGCCAGGTGGCCGTGGAGATCTACGGCGGTCCGCTGCTCAACTCCTGGCTCGACCGCGACCTGGGCCTGGCCGGCCGGCTGTCCCTGCGGGACGGCTCCACCCGGCTGGTGAACGTCGACCGGCCGCTGCTGCGCGTCCCGCAGCTCGCCATCCACCTGGACCGCTCGGTCAACGCCGACGGCCTCAAGCTCGACAAGCAGCGCCACATGCAGCCCGTCTGGGGCCTGGGCGACGACGTGCGCGACGGCGACCTCATCGCCTTCCTCGAGGAGGCCGCGGGCATCCCGTCCGGCGAGGTCACCGGCTGGGACCTGATGGTGCACTCGGTGGAGCCGCCGGCGTACCTGGGCCGCGACGAGGAGCTGCTGGCCGGCCCCCGCATGGACAACCTGCTGTCCGTGCACGCCGGTACGGCCGCACTGGCGGCGGTCGCGGCGGCCGGGGCCGGACCGGCCGGGCTGTCCCACATCCCCGTCCTCGCAGCCTTCGACCACGAGGAGAACGGCTCCCAGTCCGACACCGGCGCGGACGGGCCGCTGCTCGGCAGCGTGCTGGAGCGCTCGGTGTTCGCCCGCGGCGGCTCGTACGAGGACCGGGCGCGCGCCTTCGCCGGCACCGTCTGCCTCTCCTCGGACACCGGTCACGCCGTCCACCCCAACTACGCGGAGCGGCACGACCCGACGCACCACCCGCGCATCGACGGCGGCCCCATCCTCAAGGTCAACGTCAACAACCGTTACGCCACGGACGGTTCGGGCCGGGCGGTGTTCGCCGCCGCCTGCGAGAAGGCGGGCGTGCCCTTCCAGTCGTTCGTCTCCAACAACGCCATGCCGTGCGGCACCACCATCGGCCCGATCACCGCGGCCCGGCACGGCATCCGGACGGTCGACATCGGCGTGGCCATCCTGTCGATGCACAGCGCGCGCGAACTGTGCGGCGTCCGGGACCCGTTCCTGCTGGCGAACGCGCTGGTGGCGTTCCTGGAGTCGTAGTCGCGGGCTGCCGACGGCCGGTCAACCCGCCGGTGCTGCATGAGTGATGGCCGACCGGGTACCCGGATGCAACCGGAAGGACCGGGCAGGAAGGCGGCACTCATGGGCCTCGGCGGATGCATCATCCTCATCGCCGTGGGAGCGATTCTCACGTTCGCGACCGACTGGGACATGCAGGGCGTCAACGTGAACCTGGTCGGCGTCATCTTCATGGTCGTCGGACTGATCGGTGTGGCGGTCTTCAGCAGCATCGCCCGGCGTCGGCGGGTCGTCGTACCGCCCGCCACGCCGGTCGTCGACGACACCCGGCCACACGGCCGCGACGGCTACAGCGACGGGTACGGAGTCTGACGGGTACGGAGCCTGACGGGACGTCGACGGCCGGCTCCGGCAATCGGCCCAGCGGCGGCGTCGGGGAACGGGAGAGAGGGCACCCCTGGTGTCATGAGATTCCTCGTACGCGACCGGATCCTCGGGATCGGTGACGACTACTGGATCGAGGACGACCGGGGCAACAGGGTCTTCCTCGTCGACGGCAAGGCCATGCGGCTGCGGGACACCTTCGAGCTGAAGGACCTCCAGGGCCGCGTCCTCATCGACATCCGCAAGAAGATGTTCGCCCTGCGGGACACGATGGTGATCGAGCGGGACGGTGAGGCGCTGGCGACGATCCGGCGCAAGCGGCTGTCCCTGCTGCGCAACCACTACCGGGTCGCCCTGGCCGACGGTTCCGAGCTGGACGTCAGCGGCAGGATCCTCGACCGTGAGTTCGCCGTCGAGTACGACGGCGAACTGCTCGCCGTGGTCTCGCGGCGTTGGCTGCACATCCGGGACACCTACGGCGTCGACGTCGTACGCGAGGACGCGGACCCGGCCCTGCTGATCGCGGTGGCGGTGTGCGTGATCCACCTGGCGGAGAAGGAGCGGGGGGAGTAGTACTTCGCGCCCGTAGGACGGGCGGTGTGATCGCCGAACTGCAGTGCGTGGTGCTGGACTGCCCCCGCCCGGCGGCTCTCGCCGCCTTCCACCGGGAGCTGCTCGGGGGCGAGGTGGACCGGCCCGACCGGCGGTGGGCGCCCGGGGACGACTGGGCGACCCTGCACACTCCCACCGGGTCGGTCCTCGCCTTCCAACGGGTCCCGGACCACCGGCCGCCGACCTGGCCGGATCCCTCGGTGCCGCAGCAGTCCCACCTGGACCTCGGGGTGCCGGACCTGGACCGCGCGGAGGAACGGGTGACGGCGCTCGGCGCGACCGTCCTGGACGCGGGGTCCGACGGTCGCGGCCGGCGGGTGTACGCCGACCCCGCCGGGCACCCCTTCTGCCTGGTCCGGCACGGGTAGCGGCAGTCGAGGCGGGCCGCACCGGCTGCGGCCGGTCAGGCGCGCGGGCGGGCCAGGCCGAGCACCCGGTCCTTCAGGGCCGGGAACTGCTCGCGGGTCTTCGCGACCTTCGCCGGGTCGAAGTCGACCGTGAGGACCTGCTCGTCGGGACCGGCCTCCGCGAGGACCTCGCCCCACGGGTCGACCACGATGGAGTGACCCGCCTGCGGGACCCCGGCGTGCGTCCCGGCCGTTCCGCAGGCGAGGACGAACGCCTGGTTCTCCACGGCCCGCGCCCGGGCCAGCAGCGTCCAGTGGGACCGGCGGCGGTCCGGCCAGCCCGCCGGGACGACGAGCGTCTCGGCACCGGCGTCGACGAGAGAGCGGAAGAGTTCGGGGAAACGGAGGTCGTAGCAGGTCGCCACGCCGAGCGTGGTGTGCGGCAGCGGCACCGTCACCAGTGCGTCGCCCGCGCTCATCAGCACGGCCTCGCCCTTGTCGAAGCCGAAGCGGTGGATCTTGCGGTAGACGGCGGCCAGCTCACCGGAGGGGGAGAAGACGAGCGAGGTGTTGTAGAGCGGCCCGTCGTCCGCGTCGGAGCCGCTGTCCGGGGCGCCGCGCTCCGGGACGGAGCCCGCGTGCAGCCACACGCCGGCGTCCCGCGCGGCCTCGGCCATCGCCTGGTGGGTCGGCCCGTCGAGGGGTTCCGCCGCGCGCCCGAAGTCCTCGTAGGCGAACGCGCCCGTCGTCCACAACTCCGGCAGGACGACGAGATCGGCTCCGGCCTGTTCCCGTACCAGGGCGGCGACCCGACGCCGACGCGATTCGACCGATTCATCCCCGTTCACGGCGACTTGGAGCAAAGAAGCGCGCACGATACCACCGTCCTGGCATTCGACTTGTCGGCACGGCCTACGATCGTCACACGAAAGCACTGCCGGGGTGCCTCACGACAGCGTAACTTGGGGCCCTCCCGGTTCGAGCGAAGCCGAGAACCTGGGGAGTCCCGAGACGCCCGCCGAGTGCAGCCACCGCCCACTGGCACCGCCGCCACCACCTGCCCGTGTACCGACCGCCGAGGGGTCCCGTTCCGTGAGCCTGCATCCCACCCTCCAGCCCTACGCCGACGCCTGGAACCACTCCGTCGAGGCGATATCCGAGCTGGTGCAGCCGCTCGTGGAGGCCGACTGGAACCGGCGGACGCCGTGCCCGGGGTGGTCGGTCCGTGACGTGGTCTCCCACGTCATCGGGCTGGACTCGGAGATGCTGGGCGACCCCCGCCCGATCCACGCGCTGCCGCGCGACCTGTTCCACGTCACCAACGAGCAGCAGCGCTACACGGAGATGCAGGTCGACGTGCGCCGCCACCACACGGCGCCGGAGATGACCTCCGAGCTGGAGTACATGATCATCCGCCGCAACCGCCAGCTGCGGAACGAGGCGCGGGACCCGGCCGCGAAGGTGCGCGGCCCGTTCGGCACGGAACTCACGCTGGAGGAGTCCATGCGCCGGCACGCGTTCGACGTGTGGGCGCACGAGCAGGACCTGCGCGCGGCCCTCGGCCGCCCCGGCAACCTCGACTCCCCCGGCGCGCACGTCGCCCGCGACGTGCTGCTCGCCGAGCTGCCCCGGGTGGTGGCCGAGCTGGCGCAGGCACCGCGCAGCTCGGCCGTGGTCATCGACGTCCACGGGCCCGTGGAGTTCCTGCGCACCATCCGCGTCGACTTCCAGGGCCGCGGCACGCTGGAGACCGCCCCGGCGCTCGGCCCCGCCGTCACCCTCGCCCTCGACTGGGAGACGTACGTCCGCATGGCCTGCGGCCGGGTGACGCCGGACGCGGTGTCGGACCGGGTGAAGACGGAGGGCGACCCGGACCTGGCGGCGGCGATCCTGCGGCACTTCGCGGTGACGCCGTAAGGTCCGCGCGGACACGGCGCGCCGGGCCCGGGAGCCGTTCCCCGGGCCCGGCGCGCCGTGTCCGCCGCCGCACGCGGCCTCACGCCGGCACGTGCACGTTCTCCACCCGGGCGGCGACGAGCCGCTCCCGTTCCCTGCGCGCCGCCTGCCCACGCAGCCGCAGGATCTGGGTGACCCCGAGGGCCTGGAGGACGAAGACGGCGGAGAAGGCGACGGCGTAGTCGTCGCCGGTGGCGTCCAGCAGGACGCCGACGGCCAGCAGGGTCGTGATCGAGGCGGTGAAACCGCCCATGTTGGTGATGCCTGCCGCGGTTCCCTGCCGCTCCGGCGGATTCACCGGGCGGGAGAAGTCGAAGCCGATCATCGAGGCCGGACCGCAGGCACCCAGCCCCGTGCACAGCACCACCAGCAGCCACATCGGCGCCGTCTCGGCGGGGTGGAACAGCACGGCCGCCCACAGCAGCGCCGTCGCGCCCACGGTGATGAGCGCCAGCGGCAGCCGCGCACCGTGGTTCCGGGCGATGACCTGGCCGTAGACGACCCCGAGGACCATGTTGGACAGCACCACGAGGGTGAGGAGTTCACCGGCCGTGGCCCGGGACAGCCCCTGTGCCTCGACGAGGAACGGCATGCCCCACAGCAGCAGGAACACCATCCCCGGGAACTGGGTGGAGAAGTGCACCCACATCCCGAGCCGGGTCCCCGGTTCCCGCCAGGAGGCCGCGATCTGACGGCGCACATAGGCGGCGCCCTGGTGCGGGGCGGGCTCCGGTTCGTGGCCCTCGGGGTGGTCCTTGAGGAACAGCACGAGCAGGACGAGCACCACGACCCCGGCGAGCGCACTGCCCGCGAAGGCGGCCGTCCAGCCGATGCCGTGCAGCAGCCGGGCCAGGACCAGCGTGGAGACGAGATTGCCCGCCATCCCGGCCAGCGCGGCGAACTGCGCGACCAGCGGACCGCGCCGGGCCGGGAACCACCGGCTGCCCAGCCGCAGCACGCTGATGAACGTCATGGCGTCCCCGCAGCCGAGCAGGGCGCGGGAGGCGAGCGCCATGCCGTACGTCGGGGAGAGCGCGAACCCGAGTTGCCCGACCGTGAACAGCACGGCACCGATGCCCAGCACCTTCTTGGTGCCGAGCCGGTCGACCAGCAGGCCGACGGGTATCTGCATGCCCGCGTAGACCAGCAGCTGGAGGATGGAGAAGGTGGACAGGGCGGAGGCGTTGACGTCGAAGCGGTCGGCCGCGTCGAGACCGGCCACGCCCAGGGACGTACGGAAGATGACCGCGACGAAGTAGACCGCCACACCCACCCCCCACACCGCGAGGGCGCGTCGTCCGCCCAGGGGGTCCCCGGGCGGACGGGCACTCGGGACACCTCCGTTCGCGCGGGTCATCGCACTTCTCCCCGGGCCAGGTGGGAGACCCAGCCGACATGCCGGTTGACCACGCCGGCGGCCGCCTCCGGGTCCCCCGAGCGCAGCGCGTCGAGGATCTCCTGGTGTTCGGCGAGGGTCTTGGCGACGCGGTCGGGGTGCGACTGCATGACGGCGACGCCCATGCGCAGTTGGCGGTCGCGGAGCTGGTCGTAGAGGCGGGAGAGGATCTCGTTGCCGCCGCTGCGGACGATCTCCGCGTGGAAGCAGCGGTCGGTGACGGACGCGGCGGCGAAGTCACCGGCGGCGGCCTGTTCCCGCTGCCGGGCGAGCAGTCCCTCCAGGCGCTCGATGAGCCCGGGGGGCGCGGGCACGGCCTTGCGCACCGCGTGTTCCTCGACGAGCAGCCGGGTCTCGACGACGTCGGCGATCTCCTGCGCGGAGACGGGCAGGACGAGGGCGCCCTTCTTCGGGTAGAGCCGGATCAGCCCTTCGGCCTCCAGCCGCAGCAGCGCCTCACGCACCGGTGTGCGCGAGACCCCGACGGCCTCGGCCAGCTCACCCTCGGTCAGGAGCGTGCCGCCCTCGTAACGGCGGTCGAGGACGCCCTGTTTGACATGGGTGTAGACGCGGTCGGCGGCAGGGGGTTGCTTCACGGGGGCCAGACTCATGACGACAGGATAGATACAACACGTACCCATGGAGGCATCCGTCCACGATGCGGACCCCGAAGTCACCCGCCCCCAGGGCCTCTCCGGCGGATCGCGCCGGACAGGCCCTCGCGCACAACCATCCGCGCCAGGTATGCGTCAGAAACGTGCGGCCCCTGTCGGCCGCGCCTCAACTCGGCCGCACCACTAGGGCATTCAACGCAATCGGGGTACCTCACTTGAATACCGTCATTCAGGGCATCCGTCTTCGCAGAGCCGTCGGCGTCCTCGTGGCCACGGGCGCCGTGCTGGCTTCCGGAGCCCTCCACGCGGCGCCCGCGCAGGCCGCCGCCGCGCCCACGATCGCCGCCAAGGGCGGCTACGTGATGAACAACGGGACCGGCAAGTCCCTCTACACCAAGGCCGCCGACACCCGCCTCTCGACCGGTTCCACGACGAAGATCATGACCGCGAAGGTCGTGCTCGCGCAGAAGAACCTGAACCTCGACGCCAAGGTCACGATCCAGATGGCGTACAGCGACTACATCGTGGCGAACAACGCGTCGTCCGCGCGGCTGATCGTCGGCGACAAGGTCACCGTGCGCCAGCTGCTGTACGGGCTGATGCTGCCATCCGGCTGCGACGCCGCGTACGCCCTGGCGGACAAGTTCGGTACCGGCTCGACGCGGGCCGCACGCGTGAAGTCCTTCATCGGCAAGATGAACGCCGACGCGAAGAACCTGGGCCTGAAGAACACCCACTTCGACTCGTTCGACGGCATCGGCAAGGGCAACAACTACTCCACGCCGCGCGATCTGACGAAGATCGCGAGCAGTGCGATGAAGAACGCCAACTTCCGTGCGATCGTCAAGACGAAGAAGTACACGGCGAAGACCACCACGAAGACGGGCAGCACCCGCACGATGGCGCCGTGGACCAACACCAACGGTCTGCTCAGCAGCTACAGCGGCACCATCGGCGTGAAGACCGGCTCGGGCGCGGTGGCCAAGTACTGCCTGGTCTTCGCCGCGACGCGGAACGGCAAGACCGTCATCGGCACGGTCCTCGCCTCCACCTCGTCCACCCAGCGCGAGACGGACGCCAAGAAGCTCCTGGGCTACGGCTTCAGCAAGGCCTAGGCCTGACCCGAACCGGACGCACACGGGGGCTCACCCGCACCGGGTGAGCCCCCGTCACGTGCGGGATCACGGGGAGGGAACCAGGCTCCGCGGGTCGGGTGAACCGCCGACGGACTTCTCGGCTTCCTGGGCGAGGCGGCACAGTTCGTCGGCCAGGACCTCGATCCGGGATCCGGAGACCGAAGGGATCCGACACAGCCGGATCATGAGTTCGCACCGTCCGTGCCTGTCGCGGACGGGGGCCACCAGACTCGCGCCCCGGTACCGCCCCTCCGGTTCGAGGTCCACCGGCCGGAGGTCCTCCCCCGCGGCCCGGAACATCGACTGGATCTCACGCTGCCTCGCCGGCGTGACCCCCTCCACGCCGTACTCGGTCAACGCGGGAAAGAGCAGCGTGTCCCGTGTGTCCCCGGCGTAGGAACCTGCCCAGCCGTGCTGGCGCGCATGGTCCAGACGTTCCCGGGATGTGCGCAGCAGCTCCTCGCCCGCGGACCTCGCCCTGTTCATCCACTGCTCGACCTCGGCTTCGGGAGCGCCGATCAGGAACACCTCGCCGAAAGGAGGCGTGAGCGGCCACTTCGAACCGAGGACCGTGGACGTCGGCACGTCCGGGCCGGCGACCGTCGCCACGGCCACCGCGTGGTCGGCGACCTTGGCGTAAACGGTCACCTCCCCGTCGGCCGCATGCGCGAGGCGTCGCATGCCGTCGCGGATGTGCTGCACGGTCTGCACGCTCTCGGCCACGATCGCATCGCTCGGCGCGACGAAGGACCCCGGGACGAAGCCTCCGAAACCCCCCTGGAAGAACAACAGCGGGGCGACCGGACGATGGATCTCCAGGCTCTCGACCGAGCCGGTCACGAAGTAGTGGTCTCCTGCCGGGGTGCAGGCCTCGAGGCTGCAGTCGATGCTGCACACCACGTCCGGGAGAACCGGCGACCCGTTGCCGGAAGGCGACCACGCCAGTCCCTCGAACCTCTTGTCCGCGGGTCGGGACAACGCCCTGCAGGTGTCTTCCTGGTCGTGGGCGAGGATGTTGACGGTGAAGCGCCCCGACTTCCTGATCGCGGCGAAGCTCGCGGAGTCCCGCGTGGGCAGGAAGCCGACGAGGGGCGGATCGAGGGAAACCGAGGTGAACGTGCCCACGATCATCCCGACGGGTTCCCCGTCCGCGTCGGTACTGGATATCAGGGCCACCCCCGTGGGGTGATGCCCGAGGGCCTGCCGGAAAGCGGCGGAGTCCACCGCGCCGCCGCTCACGGGTGGCTCGCTTCGAGTTCGGGGGTTGTGGCCAACACGCGGATCTCCTGGGGCCAGGGCGTGGCCTCACCGCTGGAACGGTCGGTCAGCACGAAGACGGACCGAGACGTCGCGACCAGCCGCGTACCCACCAGCATGCGCTGCGCCAGTGCCAGCGAACTGCGGCCGACGCGGTCGAGGCGGGTCTCGGTGGTGATCGTCGCGGGGTGGTGGACCTGACCCTTGAAATCCACCTCCAGCCGGACCAGCGCGATGATCGGTTCGAACCCCACCGTCGGCCTCACCTGCTCGTTCATGAACGCGTAGCGCGCATTGGCGAGGATCTCGGTGAACGCGGTGTTGCCCATGTGGCGTTGGAAGTCGAGGTCGCTCACCCGGAGCGTGTCCTCGACGACGTGTGCGCGGGGCTCCGAGGGCCCGGCGCTCGACTGATCGGTCATCGGCATCCTCAGCCGGCCTTCGCGGCCTTGACGGAGGCGCCGAACTCCTTCAGCGCCTCGGCACGGTACTCACGCATCTCCTCGTTCGCCTCACGGCCCCGCACGAGTCCCTCGGCCAGCGGGAGATCCGCGACCGCGTGGAACAGGCGCTTGGTGGCCTGGAGCGACATGGGCACCTGTCCCGCCAGGGCCTCGGCGGTCCTCATCGCCTCGGCGAACTCCTCGCCCGCCGGGACGACCCGCGTGACCATGCCCATCCGCTCGGCTTCCTCGGCGTCGACCAGGCGCCCACTGGCCACCAGCTCGAACCCCGCCTTGCGGCCGAGCTGCTTGGTCAGGTTGGCCATCACCACGGCTGCGACGAGACCGTGCTTGATCTCGGGGTAGCCCATGCGCACGTCGGCCGACGCGATGGTGATGTCGCAGGCCAGGGCCAACCCGCAACCACCGCCGACGGCGTAACCGTGGATGGCGGCGATCACCGGCTTGGAGATCTCGGGAATGGTCTTGTGCAGACCGTAGGTGAGTCCGGCGCGGTACTCGACGCGTTCGGTGTTGTCGGGCGTGAGCTCGGCGAACTCACCGGTGTCGGCGCCCGTGCAGAAGGACGTCCCCGCCCCGCGCACGACCACCGCACGGATCTCGTCGTCCTGGTCGGCTCCCCGGAGTTCTTCGATCAGTCGCTCGTAGAGCGCGCTGTCCATGGCGTTGAGCTTGCGGGGACGGTTGAGGGTGAGCACCAGCACATGGCCCTGGCGCTCGACAATGAGGTTCGCTTCCATGGTTCAGCCTCGTTCGTGCTCTAGTCGATGGAGAAGAAGACGGACTCGCGCTCGCCCTGCAGCCTGATGTCGTACCGCAGGTGCCGCTCGACGTCGGTGAGTTGTGCGATCAGGAGGGACCGCCTGGCCTCGGGGACCTGCCGCAGGATCGCGTCGGACCCGTTGGCCTGCTCCTCGTCGGGGAAGTACACCTTCGTCGCCAGCGGCCCGGCCAGGCCGCGCGTGAAGAGGAAGATGCTCAGGTGCGGCGCCAACCGGTTGCCGTCGGGCAGCGTCACCGGTTCCGGTTTCCGCACGACGGCCCGGAAGCGGCCCTCGAGGGTGCGGACCCGGCACGCCTGTTCCCGGCTCCAGAACTCGAGGAACGCGCCGTAGCCGACATGATCCCCTTGACCGTCCAGGACCGTGCCCTCGATCACGACGGCACTCGGATCGTCCTCGGCGACGGTCTGGGTGATGCCGGGCGGGGTCATGGCGAAGCCGAACAGGGGGCCGCAGGTCTGCGCGGGGGTGAGAATCATGACCATCCCTCACTCGAACGGGGTCGCGGCCGAGCCGCGGAGCACGATGTCGAACCGGTACGCCAGCGCCGAGGGGTTCCTGGTCAGCAGGGCGTCGGGGTCGGTCCGCTCCGGTGGGGGGACGACCGCGCCGCTGCCGTCGACGGTGGCCAGCGTGCGCTGGGGACCGAACGACTGAGCGATGGAGTTCTCCTCGTCGAGCCTGGCGATCAGGCGCTCCTGGCCTCGCCGGTCCGGGACGGCGTTGATCATGCGGTCCATGCGGATCAGCGGGTCGCCCTCGAAGTACATCTGGGTGACGAGCCGGCCGGCGGCCCCGGCGCCCAGGACGGAGAAGTGGATGTGGGACGCCCGCCAAGCACGCGCGCCGTCCTTGAACATCGCCGGGTACGGACCCGGACGGATCGTCACGAAGCGGTAGGCGCCCCGGCTGTCGGTCAGGCAGCGGCCCGCTCCGTAGAAGTTGGCGTCGAGCGGGAAGCCCGACACGTCCATGGAGTCGCGATAGCCACCGGCGGCGTTGGCCTGCCAGATCTCGACCAGGGCGTTCTTGACCGGGACGCCGCCGCTGTCGGTGACCGTTCCGTGCACGATGACCCGGGTGCCGATGGGCTCCGAGACGCCCTGCACCGTGAGGTCGTGGTCGAACGCTCCGAGCTTCAACTGCCCGAAGGCGGGGCCCGGCAGGTGGTGGAACCACTCCTTGTCCAGATGGACCGGTGCCGCCAACGGCACGCGCAGCGTACTGACGCTGGAGTTGGAGTCCGCCAACGGCGGATCGAACGATTCGATCATGAGGTTGCCCTCCCCAGTGCTTGTGCGGCGATGGCCCGGATGCCGACGCTCTCGTCCGCCAGGTGGTGACGCGCGGGACTGATGCCGCGGTCCAGCAGCCTCCTGGCCGTCAGGAAGGCGCCGGGGTCGTTCAGTGCCTCGACGGCCCTCAGGTCGTCCCCGCGGTAGTGCCACAGCGAGAAGCCCGCACCGTCCTCCGCGGTTCTCCTGACGACGTGGTCGCCGTCGCCGGTCAGGCCGACGATCTGCAGTCGGACGTCGTACTGGTCCGACCAGAACCAGGGCGCCGGCCGCGGGGGCGCCGTGCGACCCGCGATGTGCGCCGCTGCCGCCTTTGCCATGTACTCCGCGTTCTGGACCGACTCCAGGCGGAGCCTGCCGCCCTGCCAGGCGAAGTTGGCGCAGTCGCCCACCGCGTAGACCGACGGGGCGCTGGTCCGGCCGAGTTCGTCGACGGTGATGCCGTTGTCGACCGCGATGCCGGCCTGAGCGGCGAGTTCGGCCTCCGGCTCGGCGCCGATCCCCGCCAGGACGAGATCGGCGTCGATCCGCGTCCCGTCGGTGAGCACGCCGGCGACCACGCGGCCGTTCTCGCCTTCCAGTGACCGCAGTTCGCGGCCTTCCAGGATCTCGACCCCGTTGCGCAGGTGCTCCGAGTGGAGATGGTCGGCGGCCTGCTCGCTGACGACCCGCTGGAGCAGCCGGTCACGCTCGACCACGGTGACGCGACGCCCGAGGCGGGCCGCCACCGAGGCGAACTCGAGACCGATGAAACCGCCACCGAGGACGAGGACCGACTTCGCCTCGTCGAGTGCCCCGGACAGGGCGTCGGCGTCGGCGAGTGTGCGCAGCACGTGCACGCCCTGAGCTCCGTCGACCAGCGAGTCGGGCAGTCGTCGGGCCCGCGCGCCGGTCGCCAGGACCAGGTTGTCGTAGCGAAGAGTGCTGCCGTCCGCCCGGACCACGACCTGCTGGGCGACGTCGATCCGGGCCACCCGTTCGCCGGTGCGCAGGTCGACCTCGGGCTTCGCGCGGCCGGCGGGTGTGCCCAGCGTGAGGTGCTCCTGCCCGATCTCTCGCAGCAGGTAGCGCTTGGACAGGGGTGGGCGCTGGTAGGGGACGGCGGCTTCGGCGCCGATCAGGGTGATCGGCGCGTCATAGCCCGCGGCGCGCAGGTGCATGGCCGTGGTGTGCCCGGCCTGTCCGGCGCCGACGATCACGGTTCCGTGTGTCATGGCGCGGTGTCACCAGGCCGGCGGTACTTCGACGGTGATTCCGTCCAGCTCGGGCCGGGCGGAGATCTGACAGCTCAGACGGCTGCCGTCGCGTCGAGGAGCGTCGGCGAAGTCCAGCAGGTCGGCCTCGATCGGGCCGGGCTCGCCGGTCCGGTGGTCGGACTCGACGTAGACGTGGCAGGTGGCGCACATCATCCCGCCACCGCATTCACCGACGATGCCGGGCACGCCGTTGGCCACGGCCGCCTCCATCAGGTTGACGCCGTCGCCGACCTCGGCGGTGATGCGCTCGCCGTCGGCGGTGATCCAGGTCACCTCAGCCATGGTCAGAACCTCCAAGCCGGACCAGCAGACTCTGCGGACCGCGGTGGGCCATCGTCTTCGTCCATGCGGGTCGTTGTCCCTTCACCAGCTCCATGCCGGGGAAGGCGTTGATGAGTTCTTCCAGCACGATCTTCATTTCGATGCGTGCCAGAGGGGCGCCCATGCACACGTGGACGCCGTATCCGAAGGACAGGTGACCTCGTGCGTCGGGGCGGTGGATGTCGAAGTCCGACGGCCGTTCGTACCGGTCCTCGTCGTGGTTCGCCGATGCCAGGCTCAGCAGGACCTTGCCTCCCGCGGGGATGGTCACGCCGCTGAGTTCGACGTCCTCGAGGGCCCTGCGCCGCCAGGTCATGACCGGGGTGCTGTGCCGGAGGACCTCCTCGATCGCACGCGGGATCAGTGCCGGATCCGCGACCAGTTCCTCCCAGGTCCCGCGGTTCTCCAGCAGCGTGAGGATGCTGATGGTCAGACCGTTGGTCACGGCCTCGTGACCGGCCAGCAGCAGCGCGAACACCAGACAGACGATCTCGTTCTCGGTCAGTACCGAGTCGTCGCCCCCGCGCAGTTCCAGCAGTTTGCTGGGGTAGTCGTCGCGCGGTGCCCGCTTGCGGTCCTCGACGATCTCCTTGCAGAAGTGGAAGAAGTCGTTCAGCTCATGGCCGGCATCGATCATTTCCTGCCGGGTCAGCTTGCCCCAGATCATCGTGGCGCGGTTGAGCGCCCACCGCTTGATCATCAGGGGGTCCACGTCGTCGACCCCGAGGAGCATGAACACCACGCGCGCGGGCATCTCGTGCGTCAGCTCGGCGACGATGTCGACCTCGTCCTTGCCGCGCAGGCCGGCCACGTACTCCTGCACCAGCTCGCGGATCCGCGGCTCGTACTCGCGATAGCGCTTGGGGTTGAGGAACTGGCCGGCGCTCTGCCGGATCCGGGTGTGCCGGGGCCGGTCCGTGTTGGACTGCACCGGTTCGACGGTAAATCCGCTGTCGGTGAGGAACCGGGTCAGTTCCTCGGGGTAGCTCTCCAGCGAGTCCAGGACGTTCGAGGCGGAGAACCGCTCGGGGTCCTTGAACACCGAGAGGACGTCCTCCCGCTTCGTGACGACCCAGTAGTCGGTCTCCTCGTTGTAGAACACCGGCGCCTCGCGACGGGCCGTCGAGAAGAACTCGTAGGTGCCGTCGTGGTCGAACGGCCTGAAACCGCTGGTCACGGGGCATCGTGCGGCCGTCGGTCGCTGATCCACCACCGCCATCCGTCTCCACCCTCCCTCAGCGGCCGCAGCGGCCGCATGTTGTTTCGTCAACAGGTGGCCGAGTCTGTCCCGGCGGTTGATGATTTGTCAACGAACCTCGGTGACCGAGGCGGCCGCAAGGCCCGACCGGCACACGATCGCGCCGACCGGGGAGGCACCGAAGCCCGCCGACCGGCCGCGGGCGAGGCTCACGGAGACCCTGGAGTCCCCCGACTGTGGACAGGTGCACTTTTTCCACAGTTGTCAAATTGACCCTTGACAAGTCAAGAACGGAGGGAGAACGTGTGCCCTTGATCACTCAACATCTTGCTGAGCCGCGTTGTCCCGTGTCCGGAACGAGCCTTCTCGTGTCGCGGCTCATCGTCGGTTCGGGGGCGGCACTTCCGTAGCGGTATCCAGTCGAGAGAGGACGTCATGGAAGCGAATCAGACTGCTGAGCCCAAAGCGTCGGTCGCCCTGGCGACCGGCCCCGCTCCAGGGGGCGAGGAGAAGCAACGCCGCCGGGTCGTCTACGCCACGCTGGTGGGCACCACCATCGAGTGGTACGACTTCCTGGTCTACGCGCAGGTCGCGGCCCTGCTCTTCGGTGACCTCTTCTTCAGCGGGCTCGGCCAGTGGAGCCAGCTCACCGCCCTGGCGACCGCCGGGGTGAGCTTCTTCTTCCGTCCGCTCGGCGCCGTCGTCTCGGGTTATCTGGGCGACCGGTTCGGCCGTCGCATCGTCCTGGTGCTGACGCTCGGGCTGATGGGCGTGTCGACCACGCTGGTCGGCCTGCTGCCGACGACCGCGGCCATCGGAATCGCGGCCCCGATCCTGCTCATCCTCCTGCGCTGCCTCCAGGGGCTCTCCGCCGGTGGCGAGTGGGGCGGCGCGGCCATGCTCGCCGTGGAACACGCCAGGACCGGTCACCGAGGGCGGATGGGGTCCTTCCCGCAGATGGGCGTGCCGCTCGGGATGATGCTCGCCATCACCGTGATGGGCGCCTTCAACGCCCTGCTCGGCAAGGAGGCCTTCGACGCGTGGGGCTGGCGACTGCCCTTCCTCTTCTCCGTCGTGCTGGTCGTGGTGGGGCAGTACGTGCGGTCCCAGGTCGCCGAGTCGCCGGTCTTCACCGAGCTCGAGGAGTCGAAGGCCAAGGCGAAGACGCCCCTGCGTGAGCTGTTCAGCACTCACGGCACCAAGGTCCTGAAGGCCGCCGCCACGATGGTGGGCAACATCGCCGCCGGCTACATGATCGTCGGCGGCTTCGCGCTGGCCTACGTGACCAGCGCCCATGACCTTCCTCGCCCTCAGGTGCTGATGTGGCTCTTCGCGGCCAGCGCCGTGTGGATCGCGTTCACCTACGTCGGCGCGCGGTGGAGCGATCTCTCCGGCCGTCCGGTCGTCTACAAGTTCGGCTACTCGCTGCTGTTCGTGCTGCTCCTCCCGCAGTTCTGGCTGCTCAGTCAGGGCACCGGACCGGGCGTCGGCGTGGCCCTGCTGACCCTGGCGGTGCCGCTGGGCCTGACCTACGGCCCCCAGTCGGCGCTCTTCGCGGAGATGTTCCCGGCCAGGATCAGGCTCTCCGGGGTGTCGCTCGCCTACGCCGTCGGAGCCGTCCTAGGTGGCGCGTTCGCGCCGATGATCGCCGAGGCGCTGACGCAGGGATTCGGCACGGTCATCGCGGTCGCGCCGTACTTGATGGGAATGGCGTTGATCAGCCTGGTGACGGCCTTCTTCCTCACCGACCGCTCCGCGGAGCCGCAGGAGTCGCTGGCCGACCGCTGAGCCGCATCCGCTGCCGCGAGCATCCGGGGCGCTTCCCCGCGTCGGAATTCCGTACCGGAATCCGAGCGGTCGGGGGGAGCGCCCCGGATTGCTGTTGACAACACAACAAGTTGACCTGAGGATGCTGTTGACACCACAACAACTTGATTGGTCCGCGCCGGGTTCTCCAGTGCCCGGGCCCAAGCCGCTAGGAGAAAGCTGTGGGAGTTCGGGGAAACGAGGGAGCGGGTAAGCCGCTCGGAATGCTTCCGGGCCTGAAGGTCGTCGAGATGGGCCAGAACCTGGCCGCCCCGTACGCCTCGTTGATTCTCGGTGACCTCGGCGCCGAGGTCATCAAGGTCGAGAAGCCCGGCGGGGACGACGCGCGCGGCTGGGGCCCGCCGTTCGTGGGCGACAGTTCGGTCAGTTTCCACATGATGAACCGGAACAAGCGGTCCGTCGTGCTGTCGCTGGACGACGAGGCCGACTACAAGGTCTTCCTCGACCTCATCCGCGACGCCGACGTCTTCATCCACAACCTGCGCCCGGGCGTCGAGAACAAGCTCGGGGCCGACGCCGAGACGCTCAGGGCCGTGAACCCCCGGCTGATCTACTGCTCGATGTCGGCGTTCGGTCACACCGGTCCGATGGCGAACCGCCCCGGCTACGAGCCGCTGCTGCAGGCCTTCTCCGGTCTCATCGCCATCAACGGTGACCCGAGCGGTCCGCCCTCCCGGGTGGGTCCGTCGGTCGTCGACCTCGGAACGGGCATGTGGACCGTGATCGGCGTGCTCGCCGCGGTCCTGGAACGCCAGTCGACGGGGGTCGGCGGTGAGGTGAGGACCTCCTTGCTGGAGACGGCCGTCAGCTGGGCGGGACGGCACATCGCGGACTACGGGGCGACCGGCACCATCCCGCCCCGGGTCGGTACCGGCCACAACTCGTTGACTCCCTACGGCGCGTTCGAGGCGTCGGACGGCCCGTTCATCATCGCCGCGGGCAACGACCGCCTGTTCGCCAAGCTGGCCGCGGCCCTGGAGAAGCCCGAGTGGGCGAGCGACCCCCGCTTCGCCACGAACGCCGCGCGCAACGAGAACCGGGCCACGCTGCTTCCGCTCATCTCCGAACTCGTCGGCCGCAGCACCGTCGCCGACTGGATCGCGTGTCTGGAGCGCGCCGGCGTGCCGTGCGCACCCATCCATTCGATCCCGCAGGTGCTGGAGCACCCCCAGACCCACGCCATGGACATCGTCCTGGACAACGCCGACGACCGGCTCAAGCTCACCGGGCTGCCGCTGAGCATCAACGGCGTGCGAGCGGGCTTCGGCACCACGGCGCCCGCGCTCGACGAATACCACGACGAACTGGTCGGCTCCGCGCCGGCACCGGAGTCAGGAACCGCACAGTGACCAGCAGCCGCACCCACATCGCGACCTCCGACGCGACCTCGATCACCGTCCGCGGGAAGGACCTGTGCGAGGACCTCATCGGCCGGCACAGCTTCACGGACATGATCTACTTCCTGTCCGTCGGCCGGATGCCCACGCCGCCCGAAGCACGGGTTCTCGACGCCTGCCTGGTCACGCTCATGGAGCACGGGTGGACCCCCACGTCGATCATCACCAGGCTGGCAGCCGACAGCGTGCCGGACGACGTGCAGGTGGCGATCGCCGCCGGACTGCTGTCGGTCGGGCCGGTGTTCGCCGGGACCATGGAGGGCTGCGCCGAACTGCTGGTGGAGGGTGTCGAGAGCGGCGAGGACCCGGACGCCTACTGCAAGCGCGTGGCAGAGGAGTACGTGAGCGCCAAGCGGCCGGTACCGGGATTCGGCCACCGCCTGCACAAGCCGGACGACCCGCGCGCGGTCACCCTCCTCGAAGTGGCCGAGGAGAACGGAATCACCGGCCGCTACGTCGACCTGCTGCGGCGGCTGAGCCGCGAGGTGGACGCGGCCCGGGGCGGCCGTCACCTCACCATCAACGCCACGGGTGCCATCGCCGCGCTGTTCCTGGAGATCGGGATCCCGCTGAAGGCCGGTCGCGGACTTGCCGTGGTGTCCCGGGCCGGCGGTCTGCTCGGCCATGTGGTGGAGGAGTTCGCCCAGCCCTCCGCCCGCACCATCTGGCAGCTCACCAGGGAGGGCATCCCGTACTCGGATCCCGAGGAGACCACGCATGACTGATGAGTGGGGCGATCGGTACACCTCGGCCGAGGTGCTCGCTCTCTACCGGGAGCACGATGACACCCTGATCGACCTGGTGGCCGGCCGGGCCGCGGCGGATCCGGACCGTCCGATGCTGGTGTGCGGTGAGCGTTCATGGACCTGGGCCCAGGCCGCCGACGCGACGGGACGGCTGGCCGGCCACCTCCGGAACAGGGGGGTGGAGGCCGGGGACCGGGTGCTCGTCATGGGCCGCAACAGCGACTGGCATGTACTCGCCCTGCTGGCCGCCGCCGGGCTGGGTGCGGTGTTCGTGCCCGTCAACCCCGACTTCAAGGCGGAGGAAGCGGCCTACGTGCTCCGTCAGTCGGGTGCCCGGGCGATCCTCTGCGACGAGGCCGCCGAACCGGTCGCCGAGGCCGCACGCGACGACGTCGACAGCTCCGCCTGGATCCAGCGGCTCGACGGCGGGCTCCTCGACGCCGAGCCGATCGAGCTGGGCGGCGGTGACCGGCAGGCTCCGTGCGTCATGATCTACACCTCGGGGACCACCGGTTTCCCGAAGGGCGTCCTGCACAGCCAGCAGAGCGTGATCGCCGCCGGAGAGAGCTTCGTGGAGCGGGTGCGGCTGCAGCCGCACGACCGGGTGCTCACCATCCTTCCACTGTTCCACGTCAACGGCCTGCTCTATTCCGTGGCCGGAGCGCTCGCCGCCGGTGCCACCCTCCTGCTGGAACCGCGTTTCTCCGCCTCGCGCTTCTGGCCCACGGTCAAGCGGCTCGGCGCGACGCAGGTCAACATGATCGAGGCGATCAGCGCGATCCTGCTCAACCGGCCCGGCGACGAGTACGTGCCCGGCCACGGTCTGCGCAAGGTCTACGGGATCCGGCAGGCGAGCACACGAGCGTTCCGGGAGCGGTTCGAGGTGCCCCACCTGGTGGGCGGGTACGGCATGACCGAGATCCCGGGCATCCTGAGCACCCCGTACGACGCGGAGGCCAGGCCGGGCAGCATGGGCAGGCTCTGCCGGCATCCTGATCCCGCACGGCCGTGGGCGCAGTGCCGCATCGTGGACGAAGCCGGTGCGGACGTTCCCGACGGCGAGGTCGGGGAGCTCTGGGTACGGACGCCCATCGTGATGCTGGAGTACTTCCGCGAACCCGAACAGACGGCCGACGCCTTCGAGGGCGACTGGTTCAGGACCGGCGATCTGGTGCGACGGGACGAGGACGGCTGGTACTACTTCGTCGCGCGGAAGAAGGACATCATCCGCCGGCGGGGCGAGAACGTCTCCGGAGCCGAGCTCGACAGGGTGGTCGCCGAACACCCGGAGGTGGTGCTGGCGGCCGCGGTCGGAGTGCCGTCCGAGATGGGCGACGAGGACATCCTGCTGGTCGCCACGCCCCGTGCGGACTCCCTCCTGACCGAGCAGGAGGTCGCCGACTTCTGCGGCGCCCGGCTGGCCCGCATCAAGCGGCCCCGCTACGTCCTCCTCACCCAGGACATGCCGCTCACACCGACCGGGAAGGTCGCCAAACACCTCCTGAGGGCAGACGCCACTCTGCGCGACCGGGCCCGTGAGGTCGACGTCTCCGCCGACCAGCAGCCGGCCCGGCCCGGGCCCAGGTGAACCCCTCACACGTCCCGCCAGTGGACCTGCCACAGCAGCCTTGCACGACCGCGGAAAGGAACGCCCCATGACCGAGCTCCTCGCGCTGCACCCCGACCGGTTGACCGGTGACGTCGAACCGACCGGAGACGTCCACGCATTCCTCCTGGGCGACTTCAGCACCTCGCCGCTGGTGCGGCGGGCCCGGGACCTGGTCCCGGTCCTCAAGGAGCGAGCGGCGCGGCAGGCCCGGCAGGACCGGCTGCTGCCCGAGACGATCGCGGACATGCAGCGGGCCGGCTTCTTCCAGATGCTGCAGCCCCGTGCCCACGGCGGGTACGAGCTCACTCCCATCGAGTCCTTCGAGGTGACCTCCATCCTCGCCGAGGGCGACCCCTCGGTGGGGTGGGTCCTGGGCGTGGTCGGCATCCACCACTTCCACCTGGGTTTCTTCGACCCCCGCGCACAGTCCGACGTCTGGTCCTCGGACACGACCACCCTGATCAGCTCGCCGTACGCACCCCAGACGGCCAGGCGGGTGGACGGCGGGTACCGCCTGTCCGGACGGTGGTCCTTCTCCTCCGGCAGCGACTACTGCGACTGGGCGCTGCTCGGGGCCAACATCGAGGGCGAACCGACCCCCGGACCAGGGCCGGTCGGCAGCCACGTGCTGCTGCTCCCGCGCGAGGACTACGAGATCGTCCACAACTGGGACGTGTCCGGTCTGCGGGCCACCGGCAGCAACGACATCGTGGTCGAGGACGCGTTCGTTCCCGACCACCGGAGCCTGACCTGGACCGAGGTGCACCGGAGAACCGCACCGGGCCTGGCGCTCAACACGGGTCTGCTGTTCAGGCTCCCGTTCTTCCAGGTCTTCTCACGGGCCACCCAGGCACCGACGGCGCTCGGCGCCCTGAAGGGCATGGCGGACGCCCTGGTGGAGTTCAACAGGGGCAAACGCCGGCCCAGGGTCGACCCGGCCACCGCCCTCGCGCTGGCCGAGGCCTACTCCTTCGTCTCGGAGGCGAAGGGGCGACTGTACGCCAACTACGCCGCGATGATCTCCGAGGCCGGCGGAGGTCCCGAGGTCAGCGACGAGCGACTGGAGGAGTTCCGCTTCCAGTCCGCGCACATCCCCGCACGCGCGGCCCGGTACGGCACCGAGTTGTACCGCGTCGCGGGCGGCACCGGCATCTACAACGCACAGCCGTTCGGGCGTTATCTGACGGACCTCATGGCGACGCAGACCCACGCGATCAACAACTACCAGGCCCGGGCGACGGACTGGATCGGCCCGCTCCTCGACACCACGGGGACCGTCGTGCCGACACCGCTCGGAGTGGTCGAGGATCAGCGACGTCCCGCCTGAGGCGGTGTTCCGGCCGGGGCCGGCGCCATTCCCATGGCGCCGGCCCCGGCTTGCCGTCACTCCGGCAGGTTCTCGGCGTTCTCGCCGAAGAGCCTGAGCATCTCGTTGAACTTCTCCACGTCCTGGGGAGTGAATCCGGCGAGCACCTGCTTGTGGCGTTCCAGAGCCGACCTGAGGATCCGGTCGTGGAGTTCGTACCCTGCGGGCGTGAGATGCCACAGCCGGTTGCGCGGGTTGTTGCCGAGGACCTTGGCTTCCGCCAGGCCGAGCTTGGCCAGCTTGCTCAGCGACCGGCTGACCGCGCCCTTGTCGTAGCCCACGGCAGGGCTGGCGGCGGTCACCGGGACATCCGGTTCCTTGCAGAGCATCACCAGCATCCGCCACTCCATCGCGCTGATGCCGAACTCGTTCTGGTAGTGCCGGGAGAAGCTCCGGTTGAAACGGTTGGCGGCCCACACCAGGAGGACTGTCGGGTTGTCGGCCAGGTTCAGCGTCTTGGACTTCTCCCCGTCGCCCCCCTCGACCTCCTCGACAAAGAACTCATCGAGCTCGTCGCTCATGGGGTGGCCTCCCGGAGTCTTGTCGATGCGAGACGGCTGTCTCACATCCGTGGCTGCGCGGTCTCTTCTGCTCGGGAAACAGTCTAGGCAGGCCATGCGGCCTGCCCCGCTTCCCCGTTGTGATGATCATGCCGCTCCTGAGGCGGCCTTGTGAAGGTCCCGGTCGTGGCCGGCCCGCCGGGTCTCCCGGTCGACGGCGTCGAGCACGCCCGGGGCGGTGGGCCGGCGGAGAGGACGGCGCCGGACCTCGCCGGCTCCGATCCGCCCCGTCACGGCCTGACACGGCCTGACACGACGAGCCCGGCACAACGACAAGGAGTCCGTGCGGAATCGATCCGCACGGACTCCTCCCTCGATCACGCCGCACGACTCCCACGAGTCGCCAGTGGCACCGCGCTCGGACTGATCAACGCGGACACGACATCACGGATGTCCTGGACCGCGGCAAGGTCCGAGGTCATTCTCTTCAGGTCCCGCACCTGTTCGGGCCGCAGGCCCCAGGGCGCGTAGCCCACGCAGTCGTCGAACCCCTGCGCGTGGTCCTCAGGAGTGAGCGGGTTGCCCGGATATCCCGGACCGATCTCGAGGGTTCTGACCCACCGGCCTCCGTCAGCGGTGCGCAGCTCGAACCGCGACGCCGAATGGCCGGTGAGTGCCGGGTCGAAGTGCACGTGGATCCGCGAGATCATCGCGGATGCGCCCAGTTCGGCGACCTGTTCGGGTTCGAAGTGTCTGAGCGACGACGATCCCCGCTCCAGAGCGTTCGCAGCGCAGTACTGCGCACTGAACTGGGCGTTGACCCGCGGGTTGGTACCGGCCTCGAAGGGTTTGCCGATGAGCTTGAAGGCGAAGTCGGGCAGGAAGACGTCCACCCGCTCGACCTCCCGCGTGTTCACCGAGTCGTCCCCCAGCGCCAGGAGGGCCGACTCGGTGACTCCCTGGGTGAGCCCGCAACTCGGGTACTTCTTGAAGAAGATCCCCCCCAGGTCGTAATGACGGCCGATCCGGTCGGCGAACGACTCCGGGGAGCGCTCGCCTCGTGCGTACAGTCGCGCGTATCCGAACGGGCCGGAGATGAAGTGACGGGGCCCGGTCAGTCCGGCCTGGGCGAACTGCACGCTCTGCACAGCCGAGGCCGCGGTCCATCCCTGGATGAGCCGCACCGCCAGGGACGCGTCGACATTGCTCTGGAAACTCGCCGAACAACGGTTGAAGGAGAGTGCCAGCGCGTGCAGCGTGTGCTCCGCGTCGAGACCGGCGGCCCGCGCCGCGGCAGCGGTGGCTCCCATCAGGCCGGCGACGCCCGTCGGATCCAGCCCGCCGTACTGCTCCTCGGTGAGGTTGAACCGCACACCTGCCTCGAGACCCACGGCCAGCGCGGCCAGGAGTTCGGCCCCGGTGCAGCCTCCGCGCAGCTCCGCGGCGGCGAATGCCGCGGGCACGACCGAGGACCCGAGATGAAGTCCGGGCACCATGGTGTCGCAGTAGTCCAGCGCACGCGCCATGGAGCCGTTGAGCAGCGCGGCGCTCTGGGCCGTCAGGTGGTCTCCGTGGACGAAGGACCTGGCCTCCGCCCGCCCCCCTTGGGTGACGACCAACTGCCGGAGTTCGGCGATCCCGTCCTGCGCGGCTCCCGCGACCGCGGTGCCGCACACGGTCCTCAGGACCTGGTGGGCGACGTCGAGCACCTCCGCGGGAATGTCGGCGGCTTGCGTGTGAGCCACGAAGCGGGCGATCCGCTCCTCGGGATCGAGGGTGGAGTCAGGCGGTGCGATGTGGCTGTCCGCCGTGGTGTTGCCCATGGGTTCCCCTCTCCCTCAGAGGTGCGGAAGCGACTTGGAGGCGGTCCGTCCCACCGAGGCGACGCTGAGCAGACCGATCAGTGCGACCAGGATGATCCAGCCCGCCGGGCTGGTGTCGTACCCGGTGCTCTGCACGAGGCTCTCGGCGATGAACGGCGCGGTTCCGCCGGCGACGATCGCCCCCAGGTTGTATCCCAGCGCGATGCCGGTGAAGCGGACCTTCGTCGGGAAGAGTTCGGCGACCAGCGCCCAGGTGGGCACCTGCACCCACCCGCTGAAGAACATGAAGACGAAGTAGACGAGGCCGACCGCCAGCAGGCTGCTCGTGTGGGACAGGACGAGGAAAGCGGGCCAGGCGATCACCATGAACGCGAGGTAGGCGGTGACCAGGATGGGCTTCCGGTCGAATCTGTCCGAGAGCAGGCCGGGCAACGGATAGGTCATGGCCGCGAGCGCGATGCCCACGGCAGCGGTCCAGGAAACCGCGACGGGCGAGACGTTGCCCTTCAGCTCCAGGAAGATCCCGAAGTAGGTGAGCCCGATGTAGACGGTTCCGTTCAGGGCGATCGAGAGGCCGAGCACGCGCAGCACCGAGACCGGGTGGTCCCGGATCACCGACATGAGCGGGCGCTTCTCCACGGCCGCTCCGTCGCGACGCTCCTCGAGTTCCTTGAACTTCGGGCTGTCCTCGATGCGCAGCCGCGCCCACATGGCCAGGACGGCGAAGACGGCCGACAGCAGGAACGGAACCCGCCACCCCCAGGACGCCATCTGCTCCGGGCTGAAACCGAGGCGGACCGCTCCCACCACGGCCGCGGCCACGGCGAAGCCGAGCGTCGCCCCGATCGCGGTCGAGCTGCCGTACAGGCCACGGCGTCCGGGAGGCGCGAGTTCGGCGACATACGTGGCCGCGCCGCCGATCTCGCCGCCGGCCGCGAATCCCTGCACCAGGCGCACCAGGACGATCGCCACCGTCGCCGCGATACCGATGTCGGCGTGCGTGGGCAGCAGGCCCATCGCGACGCAGGCAACGGACATGAGCAGGACGGTCGCCACGAGCGAGAAGCGCCGGCCCCGCTTGTCGCCGAGGATGCCGAAGAACCATCCGCCGACCGGCCGCACCACGTAGGACGAGGCGAACAGGGCCAGCGCCGCCAACGTCGCCGTGGCCGGGTCCTGCTGGGGGAAGAACAGCGGTGCCAGGGTCAGCGCGAGGAAGCCGTACACGCTGAAGTCGTAGTACTCGATGACGGTACCGACACCGCCGGCGACGGCGGCTCGCCGCGCCATGCTCGGATCGCCGGCTTCGGTTCTGCGCTGTTCCTCGAGGTTCGAGGTGATGGTCATGGATTCTCCTCGCCAGTCTGCGCTGACCACTGGATGGTTCGCTTCACCCACCTGACGGTTCTGTGGCGCGTGTCACGGATGGAATCACGCGGAACTCGCCACGTCAATGCATGTTCAATCCAGTAGACGGTTTACCTGAACCACCTGATGGACCTATGCTGGTGGCATGACATTGCCTTCAGCGGCCGCAGCCGACGGCGGCGTGCGCAGCGTGACTCGTGCCTTCGACCTTCTGAGAGCTTTCGACGGCGAGCACAGGGTCCGCTCACTGCGTGAACTCGTCGAGTTCACCGGTCTGCCCAAGTCGACGGTCGTCCGTCTGCTCAGCACGCTCAGCAACCCGGGGATCATCACCAGCCCCGGCGAATCGACCTACAGCGTCGGTCCCGCGTTCCTGCGGTGGGTCAAGCTGGCCGAGGCGATGTGGGAGGTGGGCGCCGAGGCCCGGCAGGTGATGACGGCCCTGCGCGACGAGTGCGGAGAGACGGTGAACATCTACATCCGCCAGGATCTGCACCGCATCTGCGTGGCCCAGGTCGAGGGCACCACGACCGTACGGAGCGTGGTGCGAGTCGGTGAGCCGTACCCCATGACCGGGGGCGCCGCGGCCAGAGTGCTCCTCGGTGGCTGCCCGGACACCGTGCTGGACGCCCTGTCCGAACAGGACGCACGCGTCGACGCGAAGGACCTGCGCACCGGGGCCGCGAGCACCCGCGAGGCCGGCTTCGCCATCACGCACGGCGATCGCGAACTGGGTGCCTCCGCGGTGGCGGCTCCGATCACGGCCGCCGACGGTCGTCTCCTCGCCGCGCTCTCCATGAGCGGCCCCACCTCTCGGTTCACCGCCGACCGAGTCACCCAGTACGTCGACGCCGTAACCAAAGCAGCCCGGCAGATCAGCGCTGTCGGGCTCGGCACCGTGGAGGCCTTCCTGTGACCGCAGACCTGCTCGAGGGCGTTCGAGTCCTGGACATGACCAATGTGCTCGCCGGACCGTTCGCCGGTTATCAACTCGCCCTGCTCGGCGCCGATGTGATCAAGGTGGAGACACCCGGGAGCGGTGACCTGGCACGCCAGCTCGGCGCCGATCCCGAACTGAGCGCTGCCCGGATGGGCGTCTCCTTCCTCGCCCAGAACTCCGGGAAACGGTCCGTGACGGTCAACCTCAAGACCGACGGCGGCAAGAAGGTGTTCGAACAACTGCTGGCCGATGCCGACGTGCTCCTGGAGAACTTCCGCCCAGGGGTCCTCGAGCGCCTCGGCTTCGGCTGGGAGCGACTGCGGGAACTGAACCCCCGTCTGATCTACTGTGCCGTCTCCGGCTTCGGCGCCACCGGGCCGATGCGCGGCCGCCCGGCGTACGACCAGGTGATCCAGGGCCTCTCCGGCATCATGAGCGTGACCGGTGACACCCGGTCCGCGCCTTTGCGCGTCGGCTACCCGGTCTGCGACAGCTTCGGCGGCCTCGCCGCCGCCATGGCCGTGTGCGCCGCCGTCGTCAGACAGCGGCAGACGGGACAGGGCGCCTGTCTCGACACCTCCATGCTGGACGCGGCCATCACCTCCATGGGCTGGGTGGTCTCCAACCACCTGGTGACCGGCCAGGAGCCCGTACCCATGGGCAACGAGAACATGACCTCGGCGCCGTCGGGCAGTTTCGCCACCGCTGACGGCATGCTCAACATCGCGGCCAACAAGCAGGAACAGTTCGAGACGCTGTGCGCGGTCCTCGATCGCGAGGAACTCGTCACCGATCCCCGCTTCGTCACCCGCGAGGACCGCAAGCGCAACCGTGAACTCCTGCGCGACGAGCTCGAGATCTCGCTCAAGGAGAAGACCGCCGCCGAATGGGACGAGGTCCTGCTGGACACGGGGGTCCCGGCCGCTCCGGTGATGTCGGTCCCCGAAACGCTCACCTCGGCACAGGTCGAGCACCGGGAACTGGTCTCCGAGGTGCGGATGCCCGTCGCGCCGGCCGGAACCGTCCAGGTCCTGGGACTGCCGACCCATGTCGACGGGCAGGCGGTGAAACCCTCCTCGCCGCCCCCCGCACTCGGCGAGCACACCGAGGAGATCTTGCGCGAGATCGGGTTCACCGCCGACCAGATCGAGGACTTCCGCGAGGAGGGAGCCATATGAGAACCCGACCGGACACCACCGACAGCGCGGGCGCGGGCCGGAACGAGCCCGTGGACCGGACCACGCCGGCACGCGCCGCGGCACTCGACGCCGTGACCACCCGCAAGGTGGCCGACTGGTGGACCACCGAGGTGTCGGACATCGAGCCCGGCGTCATCCGGTTCCGCGGATACCCGGTCCAGGACCTCATCCGCCGGGCAAGCTTCGTGGAGACCGTCTGGACCATGGTCCGCGGCTCGATGCCGTCCCCCGCCCAGGCGGCGCTTCTGGAGAAGGCACTCGTGGCCGCGGTGGACCACGGACCACAGGCGCCCTCCATCGCGGCGGCCCGCATGGCCGCCACGTGCGGTGTGGGACTGCACGGCGCGATGTCCACCGGTGTCGGACTGCTCGGGGACGTCCACGGCGGTGCCGGGCAGCAGTGCGTCGAGCTCCTGCAGCGACTGGTCACCGCGAGCGGAGGCGGCGAGGGCGCTGACGGCGTCTCCTCCCCCGTCCCGGTCTCCCTCGAGGAGGCCGTTGCCGCCGAGGTCGCCGCCCACCGCGAACGCCGGGCCTACATCCCCGGTTTCGGTCACCGGTTCCACCCCCGCGACCCGCGCCGGGACCCGCTCCTGGAGTTCGTCCAGGAAGCCGTCGACGCCGGGGTCGTCTCCGGTCGTCACCTCGCCGCAGCCCTGGAGTTGGAGGCCCACCTGTCGGTCGGGCGGGAGCGCCCCATCCCGATGAACATCGACGGCGCCACCGCCGTGATCTACGCCGAGCTCGGCTTCACCGCCGAACTCGCCCGTGGACTCTTCATCCTGTCGAGGTCCGTCGGTGTGCTGGCCCACAGCTGGGAGGAGTCCCAGAGCGGCCGCCGTATCAAGGGTCCGATGCCTCCGCCGCTCCTCCCGACCTATGCCGGCCACGCGGAACGAACATGGGCCACCGAGACCGCCGAGACCACGGACACGCCATGAGCACGCAGTTCACCGCGTCGGACGCGTTCGGGTGCCTCAGGGAGCTGCCGGTCGAGGGCGCACCCGGGGTTCCTCTGCAGTACTACAGTCTGGCCGACGCCGAGGCCAACGGCGCCGGGCCCCTCAGTGACCTGCCCTGGTCGCTGAGGACGCTGGTGGAGGGCATCCTGCGCCACCAGGGACATCCGCAGGTACTCCCCGAGCATGTCCATGCGATCACTCGACGGGACGAAACCGCGGCGGTCCCGTTCTTCCCCGGCCGGGTCCTCCTGCAGGACGCGTCCGGCATTCCGGTCCTGGCCGACCTGATCACCCTGCTCGAGCGGGCCGCCGCCGACGGCCTGGACGGCTCGGCGCTCGAGCCGGTGCTGCCGCTCGACCTGGTCGTCGACCACGCCCTGGAGGTGGACGAGTACGCGAGCGGAGCCGCGGCGCCACGGAACATCGACCTGGAGTACGCGCGGCACCACGATCGCTACCGGTTCCTGCGGTGGGCCCAGGAACGGCTTCCCGGACTCCGGGTCGTACCTCCCGGCGTGGGCATCTGCCATCAGCTGAACCTCGAGGTCCTCGCCCCGGTGGTGACCACCGAGGAGTCCGACGGCACGCGGATCGCCGCGCTCGACGCACTGGTCGGAACCGACTCGCACACCACGATGATCAACGCCCTGGGCGTCACCGGCTGGGGCGTGGGAGGGATCGAGGCCACCGCCGCCGCGCTCGGTCAGGCCATCATGATCCGTGTGCCGCACGTCGTCGGTGTGGAGCTCACCGGACGGCTCGCCCCGGGCGTCTTCGCCTCCGACCTGGCCCTGACCTTGGCCGAACGACTGCGTGAGCTGAATGTCGTGGGGTCCATCGTGGAATTCCACGGCCCGGGTCTGTCCTCCTTGTCGGTGCCCGATCGCGCGACGGTCGCCAACATGGCTCCGGAGTACGGCGCGACCATGGCGTGGTTCCCGGCCGACCGCCGCACCATCGCGTACCTGGCGACCACCGGTCGTTCGCCCGAACAGGTCCACCTGACCGAGCAGTACTTGAAGGCACAGGGCCTGCTGCACAATCCGGCAGTCCCGGTCCCGCGCTACGACACCGAGCTGACCGTCGCACTGGACTCGATCTCGACCACCCTCGCAGGACCCACGCGGCCACACGAAGCGCTCAGCCCGGCCGAGGTCCCCGCATCCCGTGGCGCCGCCGGGCCTCAGGACGGCGACGTGGCCATCGCGGCGATCACGAGCTGCACCAACACCTCGAACCCGCGCTCCCTGCTCGCCGCAGGCCTCCTGGCGCGCAACGCGGTCGAAGCGGGTCTCCGGTCGGCGGCCTGGACGAAGACCTCACTGACACCGGGCTCCAGGTCGGCGGCGGACCTCCTGGCCTCGGCCGGTCTGCAGAAGCACCTCGACGAACTCGGCTTCCACGTCGCGGGATTCGGGTGCGGCACCTGCATGGGCAACTCCGGCCCCCTGAGCCCGGTACTCGACGCGACGGCGCGGGCCGAGGACACCGCCCTGGCCGCGGTCCTCTCCGGGAACCGCAACTTCACCGGCCGCATCCACCCCGAGGTCGCGCACGCCTACCTCGCCTCGCCGGCCATGGTCGTGGCCTACGCGTTGGCGGGCAACGTCCGGACGAACCTGGAGGTCGACCCCCTCGGTCATGCCGCCGACGGCTCACCTGTCGTCCTCGCCGACCTCTGGCCGGACGAGAGTGAGATCGACGAGCTGCTGTCCGCCCATGAGGCCGCTTCGCTGGGCCGCGGAGCCCGCCGGCCCCTGACCACCGAGCGATGGCTGGCGCTCGACCATCCACGGGACGACACCTACCCGTGGGACGGCGAAGCCGGCAGCATCCGACGGCCCCCGTTCACCGACGCGGACCTGACCAGACCGGCGGTCGGCGGAGAGTTGCTGGGCGCCCGTCCATTGCTGGTGCTCGGTGACGCGGTGACCACCGATCACATCTCGCCGGTCGCACGGATCCTGTCCGAATCCGCCGCGGGCCGATGGCTGATCGAGCGAGGAGTCGACGAGCGGGCTCTGGGCACCTTCAGCTCCCGCCGCCTCAACCACGACGTCATGATCAGGGGCGGCTTCGCGAACCCGCGCCTGTCCAACCACCTGGCCCCCGACAGGGAAGGCGGCTGGACCCGCACCGCGCCCGACGAGCCCCCGGTGCCCGTCCACATCGCGGCCGAGTACCACCGCTCGCGGGACACCCCGCTCGTCCTCGTGGCGGGCGACCTGTACGGAGCGGGCTCCGCACGCGACTGGGCGGCCAAGGTCACTCGGCTCCTCGGTGTGCGCGCGGTGCTGGCACGGAGCTTCGAACGCATCCACCGCACCAACCTGGTCGCCCTCGGCGTCCTGCCGATCCAATGGGACGGCCCGTCCCCCGACCTGTTCGACGGCACCGAGGAGATCGACCTCCTCGGCATCGACGACCTCGCGTCATCGACGAACGCCACCGTCCGGGTCCGTCGCGGCGACCACGTGCTGTGGGACGGCGCCGCCACGTGTCGCATCGACACCCCGTTGGAACTGGACTGGCTCCGCGCCGGCGGACTGTTCGGACACCTGTTGTCCACCCAGGCGGCCGACAGGGGCGTCTCCGGGTAAGCGGCCCACGCACACGGGGCCCACCCCTTCCGGTGGGCCCCTTTCCCCCACCTCACGCTGCCGCCCGCCATACACACTCCCCTCGGCCGGGACAGCGGTTTCGAGCATCTTCGCTCACAGTCGTGAACATCCTCGAACCAGCTGGCATATTCACTCCGCCCCGCTCTACGTTCCGCAGCGGAGGTGGTTCGCATGAACGAACCGAGCAAACGCCCGAAGCATGCCGAGCGGCACGAGGCGATCGACGTCAGCGACTTCGTGTACGCGGCGACCGGCGCCCGGGTGCGGAGGCTGACCATGCCGGACGGAAGCCACTGGTTCCCGGCGGTGGACGTGTGCAAGGAACTCGGACACACCAACTCTCGGAAGGCTCTCGCAGACCATGTTCCCGAAGAGCACCGAGAGATTCTCGAGACCGTAACTGGAGGTTACGGTCTCAGCGTTCCCGCAGGTAGAGAGTGGCGTCGAGACTTGCAAGTCATCTCTCTGCAAGGTCTCATCCTTCTCGTCAACGCCTGCACCAAACCGGCCTGCGCGCCCTTCAAGCAGTGGGTCGCCGAAGTCATCGAGACCGTTCAGCGCGAGGGCTCCTACTCTCTCGACAAGGCCGAGGTGCAGTCACCCGAGCCAGGTGCTCCCATCGCCTACGCCATGCCGGAACAGGTTGCCGAGGCCATCGTCCGGCTGGAGGCGCACAACCTTCAGCTGGACGAGGAGCTGGCCGACGGGCAGCGTGAATCGATCGCTTTGCAAAAGGAGACGCTGGCCACGCAGAGGGAGATGCTGGCCGCACAGCAGGGCACGCTCGCCGTACAACAGGCGACCCTCGCCGTGCAGCAGTCGACCCTCGCCGTGCAGCAGGCCATGGTCCGGGCGATGGAACGCATCGCGGACCGGTTCGACACCCTCGTCCTCGAACGTCGGCCGCCCAAGGTCCACCTCACTGCGCCGCCCACCACCGAAACGGTCCTGGCCGACTGGCGGCAGCGGCTGTCCGTGACGGAGGACGTGTGGGCGGTGGCCGTGGTCATCGCCCCCGTTCTCGTCGAGAGGGGCGAGCTCCGTGAGCCGCTCGAATCGATCGCGGCCCGTACGGGTCTGCCGGTGCGCCGTGTGAACGAGTGCCTGCGCATGCTGCGCAAGCACGCCTGCATCCGGTCACAGGGTGGCGCGGAGGACGGGACACCCGTGTATGTGCTCCACCAGGTCTGAGCCCTGATCGGGCATCAGACGCCCTGGGGCAAGACGAAGGGGGCGGTCGCAAAACATAGTTGCGACCGCCCCCTTCAGGTCCCTGACGCTACCCGATCGGTACCCGTCACGCCCAGCTGATCAACCGTTTCGGCTGTTCCAGGATCGCGGCCACGTCGGCCAGGACCTTGGAGCCGAGTTCGCCGTCGACCAGGCGGTGGTCGAAGCTCAGGGCCAGGGTGGTGACCTGACGGGGCTTCACCTTGCCCTTGTGGACCCACGGCTGGAGCTTGATCGCCCCGACGGCGAGGATCGCCGACTCGCCGGGGTTGAGGATCGGCGTGCCCGTGTCGACGCCGAAGACGCCGACGTTGGTGATCGTCACCGTGCCGTTCTGCATCGCGGACGGGGAGGTCCTGCCCTCCCTGGCCGTGGACACCAGTTCACCGAGGGACTCGGCGAGCTGGGGCAGCGTCTTGGCGTGGGCGTCCTTGATGTTCGGGACGATCAGGCCGCGCGGAGTGGCCGCCGCGATGCCCAGGTTGACGTAGTGCTTGACCACGATCTCCTGGGCCGCCTCGTCCCACGAGGCGTTGACCTCGGGGTTGCGTCTGATCGCGACCAGCAGGGCCTTGGCGATCAGCAGCAGGGGGCTCACCCGCAGGCCGGTGAACTCCTTGTCCTGCTTGAGCTCCTCGACCAGCTTCATCGTGCGCGTCACGTCGACCGTGACGAACTCGGTGACATGCGGCGCCGTGAACGCCGAGCCGACCATCGCCGCCGCCGTCGCCTTGCGGACGCCCTTGACCGGGATGCGGGTCTCGCGCGCCGTGTCGTACGACACCGGGGCCGGAGTCGGGGCCGGGACGGCCGGGGTGGCAGCCGGGGCCGCGGGTGCCGGGACCGCGGATGCCGGGGTCGCGGCCACCGCCGCGTGGACGTCCTCGCGGGTGATGATGCCGTCCGGGCCGGTCGGGGTGACCGTCGCCAGGTCGACGCCGAGGTCCTTCGCCAGCTTGCGCACCGGCGGCTTGGCCAGCGGGCGCAGTCGTCCGTCGGCGACCGGTTGCCCGACGGGGGACGCCGGGGCGGTTGCCGGGGCCGGGGTGTGGCCGTTCAGCTCCGCCTGGACCGCCGTGGCCGCCGCCTGCTGGGCGAAGACCTCGGGCGCTGCCTTGCGGGGGCGGCGGCGCGTGGCGGACGTCGCCACGCCGTAGCCGACCAGCACGGGCTGGCGGCCCGAGCCCGTCGCCGGCTCCGCTTCCGGTTTCGCCGACTGCTCGGCCGGTGCGGCAGCGGGCTCGGCGACCGGGGCGGGTGCCTCCTCCGCCGCCGGTGCCGCACCGCCCGAGACGTCCACCGCGATGATGGACGTGCCCACGTCCACCGTGGTGCCCTCGGGGAAGTGCAGCTCGCGGACCACGCCGTTGTAGGGGATGGGGAGTTCGACGGCCGCCTTCGCCGTCTCGACCTCGCACACCACCTGGCCGTCGGTGACCGTGTCACCGGGCTGGACGTACCACTTGAGGATCTCGGCCTCGGTGAGGCCCTCGCCCACGTCCGGCATCTTGAACTCGCGTACGGACGCGTTCGTCATCGTCGTCACGACCCTCTCCCTCAGTACGCCAGCGAGCGGTCGACGGCGTCCAGCACCCGGTCCAGGTCCGGGAGGTAGGACTCCTCCAGGCGGGCCGGCGGGTACGGGGCGTGGTAGCCGCCCACCCGCAGGACCGGGGCCTCCAAATGGTAGAAGCAGCGCTCCGTGATCCGCGCGGCGATCTCCGCGCCCGAACCGAAGAACACCGGTGCCTCGTGGACGACGACCAGGCGGCGGGTCTTCTCCACCGACGCCTGGATCGAGTCGAAGTCGAGCGGGGAGACCGAGCGCAGGTCCAGCACCTCCAGGGAGCGGCCCTCCTCGGCGGCGGCGTCCGCGACCTCCCGGCAGAGCTTCACCATCGGCCCGTAGGCCGCCAGCGTCAGGTCGGTGCCCTCACGGACCACGCGCGCGGTGTGCAGCGGTCCGGGGATCGCCTCGGTGTTGACCTCGGCCTTGTCCCAGTAGCGCCGCTTGGGCTCGAAGAAGATCACCGGGTCGTCGCTCTGGATGGCCTGCTGCATCATCCAGTACGCGTCCGACGCGTCGGACGGGGAGACCACCTTCAGGCCCGCCACATGGGCGAACAGCGACTCAGGGGACTCGGAGTGGTGCTCGACCGCGCCGATGCCGCCGCCGTAGGGGATGCGCACGACGACCGGGAGCTTCACCTTGCCCAGCGAACGGGCGTGCATCTTCGCCAACTGTGTGACGATCTGGTCGTACGCCGGGAAGACGAAACCGTCGAACTGGATCTCGACCACCGGGCGGTAGCCGCGCAGGGCGAGGCCGATCGCCGTGCCGACGATGCCCGACTCGGCGAGCGGGGTGTCGATGACGCGGCTCTCGCCGAAGTCCTTCTGCAGCCCGTCCGTCACCCGGAACACGCCGCCGAGCTTGCCGACGTCCTCGCCCATGACGAGGACCTTGGGGTCGGTGTCCAGGGCACGGCGCAGCGACTCGTTGATCGCCTTGGCCAGGGCCATGTTCTTGGATGTCACGGTCTCCGCCATGTCACTTGCCCCCGTCCACGTCGTCGAACGACGCCTGGTAGGCGGCGAACTGCGCCCGCTCCTCGTCGACGAGGGCGTGTCCGTCCGCATACGCGTTCTCGAAGATGGCGAAGTGGTCCGGGTCCGGCATGGCGCGGACCACTTCGCGCACTCGTTTGCCCAACGTCTCGCTCTCGCTCTCCAGTTCCGCGAAGAATCCCTCGTCCGCGTGGTGTGCGGACTCCAGGTGGCGGCGAAGGCGCAGGATCGGGTCCTTGGCCTCCCAGGCGGCCCGCTCGTCGTCGTGACGGTAGCGGGTGGGGTCGTCGGAGGTGGTGTGGGCACCCATGCGGTAGGTGAACGCCTCGATCAGCGTCGGCCCCTCACCGCCGCGGGCCCGCTCCAGGGCCCACCGGGTGACGGCGAGGCTCGCCAGCACGTCGTTGCCGTCCACCCGCACGCCCGGGAAGCCGAAGCCCTGCGCGCGCTGGTACAGCGGGACGCGGGACTGCCTCTCGGTCGGCTCGGAGATCGCCCACTGGTTGTTCTGGCAGAAGAACACCACCGGGGCGTTGTAGACCGCGGAGAAGGTGAACGCCTCGGCCACGTCGCCCTGGCTGGAGGCGCCGTCGCCGAAGTAGGCGATCACCGCGCTGTCCGCGCCGTCCTTGGCGACGCCCATCGCGTAGCCCGTGGCGTGCAGCGCCTGGGAGCCGATGACGATCGTGTACAGGTGGAAGTTGTTGCCGTTCGGGTCCCAGCCACCGTTGTTGACGCCGCGGAACATGCCGAGCAGGTTGGTCGGGTCCACCCCGCGGCACCAGGCGACGCCGTGTTCGCGGTAGGTGGGGAAGACGTAGTCGTCGTCGCGCAGCGCCCGGCCGGAGCCGATCTGCGCCGCCTCCTGACCCAGCAGCGAGGCCCACAGGCCCAGCTCGCCCTGGCGCTGCAGCGAGGTCGCCTCGGCGTCGAAGCGGCGGGTGAGCACCATGTCGCGGTACAGGCCGCGGAGGTCCTCGGCGGTGATGCCCTCGACGTACTGGTCGAACTCGGCGTTCTCGACGCGCTCGCCCTCGGGCGTCAGCAGTTGCACGAGGTGGGGCTCGGCACTCTTCACCGTGCCGCCGGCCTTCTTGGCCGTGGCGGCCTTCTTGGCCGTGGTGGCCTTCTTGGCCGCGGTGGCCTTCTTGGCCGCGGTGGTCTTCTTGGCAGTGGTGCTGGTGGTGCGTTTGGTGCCGGTGGCGCCGGCGTTGCTTCCGGCGCTGCGTCGCGGTGCGTGCGCGGCAGTGCTCTCCACGGTCACGTGTGCTCCTCCGTCGGTCCGACCCCCGGGGTTGCCGGTAGGTCTGGGGTCCTCCTCCAGCTCGTCAAGGCCTGGGGGAGGCTCACCTCTTCTCGACCACGGGCACGGGGTGGGTGCCGCTCGGCCGGGAACAGGCGTGACAGGTGCCCCGGCGAGCGACCTGCAACAAGCACGTTACCCAGTGCGCCACATTTCTGTGAAACCCTCCCTGACCTGGGATTTTGCTTGGATTTCCAAGTAAATCGGAAAGGCCGGGAAGGCGCGCTGGTCACAGCCTTGCAGGAGGCCGGGGCAACGGCACGTTATCCCGGGGACCCCGGGCTCGGGAAGGGTTGAGTGTCGCACCCCGCGCCAGAATGAGCACATGATGCGACTAATAACTACTGAGTGAGACAATTCGCAGCTCACAGGGGTGCGCGAGGATCGGCCATCCGGCGGGGCGTCGCGCTCATGTGGACCGCCCCCGTGCCTCACGCGCCCCCATTGGGCGCGGCGGCACGCCGACCGGCGTCCGCCGCGCGGGGCACGCGGGGTGTGTGCGGCGACATCCACCCGTTCAGCCTGCTCGGCCGGGGCGGGGTCGCGGCCGCGGCGGTGCGCCGCGTGTGGTGGATGCGCCTCAACGGCTACCGGAGGCGCTCACGGGGCGGGCGCAGGGCCCGCCCTCGGTCAGCCGCCGGTCACGGCGCCGATGTCTCCGCCGCCCTCCGTGCCGCCGTTGACCGGGCCGCCGTCCGCGCCGCCCGTCTCCGGGTCCGGGTTCGTCGGTGGCGGCGGCTGCTCGTCCGTCGGGTTGTCCGTCGGCGTGGTCGGGACGTCCGTCGGGTCGTCCGTCGGGTCCTCGGGCTGCGACTGGTCGTCCGACGGCGTCGGGGACTGGGGGTACGACGGGGGCCAGTTGTTGTTGCCCCCGGACCCGTTGCCGTAGCCGTTGCCGGTGCCGGTGTCCGTGTTGCCCGGCGCCGGCGGCTCCTCGGTGGCGTCGTCGCTCGGCGACTCGCTGGGCTTCTTCTCCTTCTCCTCGCTGGACTGCGAGGAGCTCGGGGACTCGACCGGCCGGTCGGTGTCCTTGTCCGCCCCGCTGCTGTTCAACGCCAGCGCGACACCCGCCGTGATGGCGATCACCGCGAGCACCGCGAGGATCCACAGCTTGCCGCGGCCGCTGCCCCGGTTGCCGCCGCCCTCGAAGCCGCCGTCGTCCCCACCGCCGTACCGGTTGGGCAGGATCGGCTGCGGAATGGCCGCGGTGCCGGTGGCGTCCGGGTGCGGCATCGCCGTCGTACCGGCGAAACCGGCCGACGGGGTGTGCCGGCCGTCGTGCATGTCCACCACGCCGGTGTTCCAGGTGCCGGTGTGGCCGCCCTGGTCGTAGAGCATCTGCAGCCCGTACTGGACCAGTCCGCGCATCTCCTCGGCCGTCTGGAAACGGTCGTCCGGCTCCTTGGCGAGTGAGCGCATGACGAGCCCGTCCAGCTCCGGCGGGCTGGCGTCCGAGACCTCCGACGGGGGCGTGGGGATGTCCTGAACGTGCTGGTAGACCACGGACAGCGGCGTCTCACCGGTGAACGGGGGCCGCAGCGCCAGGAGTTCGTACAGCATGCAGCCGGTCGCGTACAGGTCGGACCGGTGGTCGACGGCCTTGCCGAGCGCCTGCTCGGGCGAGAGGTACTGCGGGGTGCCCATGACCATGCCGGTCTGCGTCATCGTCGTGGACGCGCCGTGCATCGCGCGGGCGATGCCGAAGTCCATCACCTTCACGGCGCCGTTGTTGGTGATGATGACGTTGGCGGGCTTGATGTCGCGGTGCACGATGCCGTGCTGGTGCGAGTAGGCCAGAGCCTCCAGCACACCGGAGACGATGATCAGCGCCTGTTCGGGGCCGGGCGCCTCGGCGTTGAGCAGGAGATCGCGGATCGTGCGGCCCTCGACGATCTCCATGACGATGTACGGCACGGCCTGGCCGCCCACCGTGTCCTCACCGGAGTCGTACACGGCGACGATCGCATGGTGGTTGAGACCCGCCACCGACTGCGCCTCGCGCGTGAAACGCGCTTTGGCGATCGGGTCCTCGGCGAGATCGGCACGCATCAGTTTGACCGCGACCGTACGCCCGAGACGCACGTCCTCGGCGGCGAACACCTCGGCCATGCCGCCCCGGCCGAGTCGGTGCGTCAGCCGGTAACGGCCGTCGCCGATGAGCCCGCCGTTACCCCAGTTGTCCGGCGCGTCCGACATTCCGCCGCCAGTCGCCTCGGGGTCGGACGGGCCCTGAGCGCGCTGCTGCTGTGCCATCGGTCCTCGCCGTCGTTTCTGCCCGCGGTGCGCGCGGTGTTGTCACGGTCTCCGTCGGCCACGCTACAGCCTCTACGGGGGCCTCCGGTCCGAGACGGGTTGCCAGGACCAGCACGAGACGGACCGGCCATGAAACCCGTTCTCCGTATCGTCATGCAAATTCTGTGTGCCTCTGTGTACCAGGGAGTGCTTCGGCCGCACGTCCTCGGTAACGCTTCCGCGACGCTTCTTTTCCGTACCGTCACGGAACGGGCCCCGTGCTTGACGTGCCGGTGGCCTGCGGCAGACTTGGCCGGGAATAGCGCATTCGATCTACTCAGATCTACAAGGCATCGGTCGCCGACGGCAGCGCCGGAGAGGCTACGGGGGACGCGGAACATGAGCCAGGACGGCGCACAGGGCCGGAACGCGGGGCGGGCGCTCGCCGGTGGCCGCTACCAGTTGCGGGACCTGCTCGGCCAGGGCGGCATGGCCTCGGTCCACCTCGCGTACGACAGCGTGCTCGACCGTCAGGTCGCCATCAAGACCTTGCACACGGAACTCGGCCGGGAGCAGGCCTTCCGCGAGCGCTTCCGCCGCGAGGCCCAGGCCGTGGCGAAGCTCACGCACACCAACATCGTCTCGGTCTTCGACACCGGCGAGGACGATGTGGACGGCATGACGACGCCGTACATCGTCATGGAGTACGTCGAGGGCCGCCCGCTCGGCTCCGTGCTCGACGAGGACGTGCGGCAGCAGGGCGCGATGCCCGCCGACAAGGCGTTGAAGATCACCGCCGACGTGCTGGCCGCCCTGGAGATCAGCCACGAGAAGGGCCTGGTCCACCGGGACATCAAGCCGGGCAACGTGATGATGACCAAGCGCGGCGTGGTCAAGGTGATGGACTTCGGCATCGCCCGCGCCATGCAGTCCGGCGTGACGTCGATGACGCAGACCGGCATGGTCGTCGGCACCCCGCAGTACCTCTCGCCCGAGCAGGCGCTCGGCCGGGGCGTCGACGCGCGCTCCGACCTGTACTCGGTCGGCATCATGCTCTTCCAACTGGTCACCGGGCGGCTCCCGTTCGACGCGGACTCGCCGCTGGCCATCGCGTACGCGCACGTGCAGGAGGAGCCGCCGCTCGCCTCCTCGGTCAACCGCTCGCTGCCCCCGGCCGTCGACGCGCTGATCACCCGCGCGCTGAAGAAGAATCCGAACGAGCGTTTCCCCAGCGCCGAGGCCATGCGCGGCGAGTGCCTGCGGGTGGGCCAGTCCTTCCAGGCGGCCCCGCCGAGCATCGTCCCCGGTACCCACGGGCAGAGCGGCTCGGGCGTCGGCTCCGCGGTGTTCCCGCCGGTCGGCCAGTCGTCGGCGCCGGGGGCCCGGGGCAGCGTCCAGACGCCGTACCAGCCGGCCCCGCACCCGAACCCGTACGGCACTCCGGCCCCCGCGCCGTCTGTGGGTTACGGCTATCCGCAGCAGGGCGGCTACCAGACGCCCCACCCGTCGCCGTACGTCCCGCAGCAGGGCGGCCCGTCGACCCCGCCGCCGTACAACCTGTCGCCGCAGAACCCGGCTCCGGGCGGTTCGGGCAGCGGCAGGAACAACAAGCCGGTGATCATCGGCTCGATCGTCGTGTCCGTGCTCGCCGTCGGCGGCCTGGTCGCGGCCCTGCTGTCCAACGGCGGGGGGAACGGCGACGACCAGGGTGGCGGGGTCAGCGCCGCGTCGGCGTCCGCGTCCGCCGGCAAGGCGGCCGACTACCGGGGGCCCGATCCGTCCAGGACGATCGACCCTGACGAGTGCACGGAGCCGAAGGAGTCGTACAACGACCCCGACAAGATCGAGATCCCGAACCTGAAGTTCAAGTACATCAGGTCGGTCAAGCAGTGCTTCCAGGAAGCCGGCTGGGACCTGGACGTGCGCAACGTCGACGAGAACACCTACGGCGAAGGAGCGGTCATGAACCAGTTCCCCGCCGCCGGCACGGCCGTCGACCCCGAGGACATGCCCAAGATCCAGCTCTACGTCTCCACGGGCAACCCGCCGTCCGCCTGACCGGGTACTCCCGGGTGCGGCTCAGGTGAAAGGGGCCCGGCTTCCGGGCCGGACCCCTTTGTGTTCATGGGCTGTGTTCATGTATCGCGGGGTTCATGTACCGCGCCGGGGCGACTACAGGTACGGGCCGCCCGCGCGGCCGCCCATCGGGGGTTCCTCCTGGCCGCCGTCCCCCATGCCCGGCGGGAGGGCGCGGCGCATCTGCTCCAGCTGGGCACGCGCGGCCATCTGCTGGGCGAAGAGCGTGGTCTGAATGCCGTGGAAGAGGCCCTCCAGCCAGCCCACCAGCTGGGCCTGCGCGATCCGCAGTTCGGCGTCGCTCGGGGTCGCCTCGTCCGTGAAGGGCAGGGAGAGCCGCTCCAGCTCCTCGACCAGCTGCGGCGCGAGCCCGTCCTCCAGCTCCTTCACCGAGCTGGCGTGGATCTCCTTGAGCCGCGCCCGGCTGGCCTCGTCCAGAGGAGCCGCGCGCACCTCCTCCAGCAGCTGCTTGATCATGCTGCCGATCCGCATGACCTTCGCGGGCTGCTCCACCTGCTCCGTCACCGGAACCTCGCGGGAGTCCTCGTCCCCGGTGCCGCCACCGAGCGCCATGCCGTCCTGGCCGACGACCAGTACCTGCGGATTGTCCGGCAACCGTTCGTTCCTCGGCATCTCCATACGGCCATTCTCTCGCACGCCCGCCGCACTCTTCCGGGCCCCCCTGACGGAGGTATCCGTAATGCCGGGTGCGCGGAGGAATGGGAACCTGTGGGAGTCCATCCGGCCCATCTAGCCGACGGTGTGAACGAGCACCGGCCCGGCGCGGGAGGTCACGGTCGTGACTCCATGGCTGCGTGTAGTGGGGGCGGGAATCGCCCTGCGAGCGGGCGTCGTGCTCGGGGTGGCGGTGGGGGCGGGGGTGGTGATGCCGTACGACCCTGTCCTGGCGTCTTTCGGTACGACTGCGGCCTTCGGGGCCGAGAGGGCGGGCACCGGACGCCAGGAGGCGCCGGACGAGCACACGAACGTGCCGTCCCGCGAGCCCTTGCCCTCTCCTTTCCACGCACCCCTCTCACCGCTCTCATCCCTCTCGTCTCTCTCGTCCTTCTCTCCCCTCTTGCCCCCCTCGCCGCTCTTGCCACTCTCACCCCTCTCGCCCTTCTCGTCTGCGGGTGCGCCCTCGCTGGCGCCCTCCGCCGAGCCCTCCAGGGCCGGAAGCCGGCCGGGGGAAGGGCGGAAGCGGCCGGGGCGGGAGGTGCCCGAGGTGACGGAGCGGAGCGAGGAGACGGAGAAGACCGGCGATCACAGGAAACCCGGGGAGCCCGGGACGCCTGAAGAATCCGGGAAATCCAGGGAGGCGGATCCGCGTGGCGGACGCGACGGCGAACCACGTGACAGCGGAAGCGAGGCCGAGCGCGGCGGTGTGAACGCGGTGCCGGACTCCTCCGGCCTCGGGGACGGCGCGCACGCCGGACGGCCGAAGGAGGCAGGCGTCAGTGTTCTGCCCGAAGCGTCGGGCGCCGCGGACACCGCAGCCGGTACGCGCGTGCCCGAGGAAGGCCGCGCCGACGGCACCCGTCGGGCGCCGGAGTCGGGGGAGGCCGTTCCGGTGCCCTCCGGGGCGTCGCGGAGTCCCGCGTCGAACACCGCCACCGGCGCCGAGCCCGTGGTGCGCATCCTGCCGCTGGGGAGCGGGCTGGTCCTCATGGGGCTCGGGCTGGGGCTGGCGTTCGTGGGCCTGAGGCTCCGACGGAGCTGAACCCCGGACCCACGAACCCGGCGGCCCTAAGGCGCGACCAGCAGCACCTTGCCGACGTGGCCGCTCTCCTCCACGACACGGTGGGCGTCGGCCGCCTCCGACATCGGGAGCTCGCGGTCGACCACGGGACGGACATGGCCGTCGGCGATCAGGGGCCACACGTGTTCCCGGACGGCCGCGACGATCGCCGCCTTCTCCTCCAGTGGCCGGGCACGCAGTGACGTCGCGCTGATCGCGGCGCGCTTACCGAGGAGGGTGCGCATGTTCAGCTCCCCCTTGGCCCCGCCCTGGAGGCCGATGATCGCGAGCCGGCCGTTGACCGCGAGGGCCTGGACGTTACGGTCCAGGTACTTGGCGCCCATGATGTCGAGGATGACGTCCGCGCCCGCGCCGTCGGTCGCCTCCTTCAGCTCGGTGACGAAGTCCTGTTCGCGGTAGTTGATCAGGATGTCGGCACCCAGTTCGGCGCAGTGGTCCAGCTTCTCCTTGGTTCCGGCGGTGACGGCGACCTTGGCACCGACGGCCTTGGCGAGCTGGATGGCCATGGTGCCGATGCCGCTGGACCCACCGTGCACGAGCAGCGTCTCGCCGGGGCGGAGGTGGGCCACCATGAAGACGTTCGACCAGACCGTGCAGACGACCTCCGGGAGCGCCGCCGCCTGCTTGACGTCGAGCCCCTTGGGGACGGGGAGCAGCTGTCCGACCGGGACGGCGACCTGCTGGGCATAGCCGCCGCCGGCGAGCAGCGCGCAGACCTCGTCACCGACCGCCCACCCGGTCACACCGGGTCCGAGTGCGGTGATCCGTCCGGAGCACTCCAGGCCGGGGTAGGGGGAGGCGCCGGGCGGGGGGTCGTAGAAGCCCTGCCGCTGCATGATGTCGGCGCGGTTGACGGCACCGGCCACCACCTCGACAAGCACCTCGCCCGGTCCGGGGACGGGATCGGGGACCTGCTCCCACACCAGCGCCTCGGGCCCACCGGGTTCGGGAATCGTGATCGCATACATGAGGGCGACGCTACTCCCTGACCCACTTCACCCGCGCCGCCCGCGCACCATCCGCCGGTCGGCTTGGGTCAATAGGTGGAGACGGGTCCGCCGTTGGACCGGTTCTCGGGGAAAACCATGTGTGAGAGCGATGAATTCGCGCGACGGTGATGGTCTCTCCATGCGTAGCCCAAGCATGCGGAAGGACCCCCAGCATGAGCACGCAGACGTCCGGCCTGGCGATCGAGACCGCCGGCCTGGTCAAGACCTTCGGTGAGACACGGGCAGTGGACGGGGTCGACCTCGCCGTTCCGGCCGGCACGGTGTACGGCGTCCTCGGACCGAACGGCGCCGGCAAGACCACCACCGTGAAAATGCTCGCCACCCTCCTACGACCGGACGGCGGGGAGGCGCGTGTCTTCGGTCACGACGTCGTGCGCGAGGCCGACACGGTGCGCGGCCTGGTGAGCCTCACCGGGCAGTACGCGTCCGTGGACGAGGACCTCACCGGCGCGGAGAACCTGATCCTGCTGGCCCGGCTCCTCGGCCACCGCAAACCGGCCGCCCGCACCCGTGCCGCCCAGCTCCTGGAGGCCTTCGGCCTGACGGAGGCGGCGGCCAAGCAGGTCAAGCACTACTCGGGGGGCATGCGGCGGCGTATCGACATCGCCGCGTCCATCCTCAACACCCCCGACCTGCTGTTCCTCGACGAACCGACGACCGGTCTGGACCCGCGCAGCCGCAACCAGGTGTGGGACATCGTGCGCGCGGTGGTCGCCCAGGGCACCACCGTGCTGCTGACCACGCAGTACCTGGACGAAGCCGACCAGCTGGCGTCCCGGATCGCCGTCATCGACCGCGGGAAGGTGATCGCCGAGGGCACCAAGGGCGAGCTGAAGGCGTCCGTCGGGGCCGGTTCCGTACATCTGCGGCTGCGCGATCCGGACCACCGGCCCCGCGCGGCGGACCTGCTGCGCCGGGCACTCGACGCACAGGTGCAGCTCGAACCCGACCCGGTGACGCTCACCGCCCGCCTGGGTGCGGCCGCGCACCACGACACCGCCGCCGAACAGGCCGCCCGCGCGCTGAGCGAACTGGCCGCGGCCGGCATCACCGTCGACAACTTCTCGCTCGGCCAGCCCAGCCTGGACGAGGTGTTCCTCGCCCTCACCGGCCATGACACACACGCATCCGGACCGGGCTCGGGACAGGGGCCGGGCTCCGGCTCCGGCTCCGGCTCCGGTGGCGACCACTCCCACAACCCGAAGGACGAGGTGGCGGCATGAGTACCGCGACGACGACCACCGAGAGCGCGGAACTCGCCCCGGTCCGCACCGACTCCCTGGCCGAGCTGCTGGTCGCCGAGGAGCGCCCGCCGCGGCCCAGCGCGTGGTCGGCCTCCCTGACCTTCGGCTGGCGCGCGATCCTCAAGATCAAGCATGTGCCGGAGCAGCTGTTCGACGTCACCGCGTTCCCGATCATGATGGTGCTGATGTACACGTACCTCTTCGGCGGGGCGCTGGCCGGCTCGCCGAAGGAGTACATCCAGTTCCTGCTGCCCGGCATCCTGGTGATGTCGGTCGTGATGATCACGATGTACACCGGTGTCTCGGTCAACACGGACATCGAGAAGGGCGTGTTCGACCGGTTCCGCACCCTGCCGATCTGGCGTCCGTCGACGATGGTCGGCTATCTGCTCGGCGACGCCCTGCGCTACACCATCGCGTCGGTCGTGATGCTCACCGTGGGCGTGATCCTCGGCTACCGCCCGGGCGGCGGGGTGGCCGGCGTGCTCGCGGGGATCGTACTGCTGGTGGCCTTCGCGTTCGCGTTCTCGTGGATCTGGACGATGTTCGGGCTGATGCTGCGTACCGAGAAGTCGGTCATGGGCGTCAGCATGATGGTGATCTTCCCGCTCACCTTCCTCTCCAACGTCTTCGTCGACCCGCGCACCATGCCGGGCTGGCTCCAGGCGTTCGTCAACAACAGTCCCGTCACGCACCTGGCGTCCGCGGTGCGCGGGCTGATGGCGGGTGACTGGCCGGCCGACGAGATCGCCTGGTCACTGGGCTGGTCCGCCCTGTTCGTCCTGGTCTTCGGACCGATCACGATGCGGCTCTACAACCGCAAGTGACGCAGGTCCCGCGGACGGTGCGGGCCCGGGGCCCGCACCGTCCGCGGAGCCCTCGGTCAGTCCCGGGGGAGCGGGCGCATGTCGGGCGCCACCTGCCTGGCCGACGTCCTCCGCACGATCGTGATCAGCCGGTCGGTCAGCTCGAGCGTCCCGACGTTCGCGTCGTCGTAGCCGAGCAACCGGTGCCCGCGCAGGACGCTCACCACCAGATCGTCGACCTCTCGCGGCGTCTTGCCCACCTCGGCCTTTATGACCGGCCGTTCGACCATGTCGAGTCCCGTGCCCTGCTGGATGAGGTCCTCCATCACCACGCCGGCCGCAGGGCTGAGCAGCGACAGCCCGAGCAGCCGGCCTGCCGCGCTGGCGCTGGTGATGACCGCGTCGGCGCCGGACTGCTTCAGCAGCGGAGCGTTCTCCTCCTCGCGCACCGCGACCACGATCTTCGCGCCGCGGTTGAGCTGTCGGGCCGTCAGCGTCACCAGTACGGCTGTGTCGTCGCGCTGCGTGGCGATGATGATCTGCTTCGCCCGGTACACCTCGGCCCGCTTCAGCACCTCGCTGCGCGTCGCGTCACCTATGACGCCCGCGTAGCCGTCGGCTGCGGCGGCTTCGATCGCCTTGCTGCTGGGGTCGACCACCACGACCTGCTCCTTGCGGAGCCCCGTCGCGCAGATGGTCCGGATCGCGGACCTGCCCTTCGTGCCGAATCCGACGACAACGGTGTGATCACGCAACGTGGACCTCCAGCGGTTCAGTCGCAACTCCTCCCGGGTGCGTTCGGCGAGGGCTTCGAGGGTGGTGCCGACCAGGATGATCAGGAACATCACGCGCAACGGCGTGATGACGAAGATATTGGTCAGCCGGGCGCTGTCGCTGACCGGCGTGATGTCGCCGTATCCCGTGGTGGAGAGGGTGACGGTCGCGTAGTAGAAGGCATCGAGGAAGTCGAGGGTGCCGTCGGCGTTGTCGTTGTAGCCGTCGCGGTCGAGATACACGATCAGCGCCGTCAGCACGAGGAGGAGCAAGGCGATGGACAGCCTTTTGGTGACCTGGCGGATCGGATGCTCGACCACCTTCCTCGGCAGTTTCACCCGATGCGTCACCAAGTGCTCGTCCGCCTGGCGAGCAATGGCGTCCTGACCCGGAAGTTTCACGTGAAACACACCCCGATTCCCCCGGACGCCCAGGGGAGGTCGAGCAGTTCTGTCTCCTGGCCGGGCCGCGTGCCGCCCGGCGGTACGACGGCGAGGGCGTCGGCCGCCGCGATGCCGCGCAGCATGGCGGGACCGTTGTAATGCAGCGGCAGGGCGACGTCCTCGCGCAGCACGACGGGGATGAGCCGGGTGTCGTGCGGATGCCCGTGGACCGCGTCCCGCAGCGGCATCGTGTACGGCTCGGGAGCCGGGCGGGCAGCGAGGGTACGCAGCAGGGGTTCGGCAAGCGTGAGCAGTCCGGAGACGGCGGCGAGGGGGTTGCCGGGCAGGCCGACGAGGTGCTGGTTCTCCTTGGTACGGGCCAGGAGCATGGGGTGGCCGGGGCGCACCTCGACCCCGTCCACGAGGAGCTCGGCCCCGATGCGGCTCAGCGTCGGGTGGACGTGGTCGACCGGGCCCGCGGCGGTGCCGCCGGTGGTGACGACGACATCGGCGCCGGACCTTGTGATCGCCTTGTGCAGCGTGTGCGCGTCGTCGCGGACCCGGCGGACCGCGATGACCTCGGCGCCGAGTGCGCGCAGCCAGGGCGGCAGCATCGGACCGAGTGCGTCCCGGATCAGCCCGTCGTGCGGAAGGCCCCCCGTGAGCAGCTCGTCGCCGAGGACGAGGACCTCGACGCGGGGCCGGGGGAACGCGCTGAGCGTGTCGTATCCGGCGGCCGCGGCGAGGCCCAGCACGGCGGGCGTCACCAGGGTGCCGACGGACAGCAGCTGGTCGCCGCTGCGGCATTCCTGGCCGCGGGGACGGATGTCCTGACCGTGCGCCACCGTGGCGGCGGGCCCGGTCCGGGCCGTGCTGCCGCCCCGGGGCGCGGTGGCGTGCAGGCGGCCCTTGGCGTCGGTGCGGCCGTGTTCGCTGCGGAGGACGGCGGTGGTCTCCGGGGGGACCCGGGCGCCGGTGGCGATACGGACGGCTTCGCCGTCGGTGAGCGGCGCGTGCGCGGCGTGCCCGGCGAGGACGCCTTCCTCCCGCACGGTCCAGGGCCCCGGGCCGGAGACCGCCCAGCCGTCCATGGCCGAGGTGTCGAAGGAGGGCAGGTCGGTGAGGGCCGTGAGGGGGGCGGCCAGGGTGAGGCCGAGGGCGGCGTCGAGCGGCACGGAGACCGGGGCACGGTGGGTGGCACGGCCTCCGGTGACGGGGCGGGCGGTGCCGTTGCGGCCTGCGCGCTCGGCGATGGCGCGGGCGTCGGTCCAGGGGACGCCGTGGCGGCGCGGGCGGTGCGTGGAGGGGGCGTGCCCGGGGGCACCAGGCGTGCGGCCGGAAGCTTCGTTCACGAGGGCGAGAGCCTCCTCGACATCGAGATCATCGGCGTCCTCGGCGCCCTCGTCGGCTCGGGCGTCGGGCGCGGTCATCGGTCGTCAGGGCTCGTGCCGGGGGCGGCGTCGGGAGCATCGGGGGCGTCCTCATCGGCCCAGCGGGTGGCGAGGGTCGCGGCCTTGCGGACGGCCTCGGCCACGGCTTCCCGGTCACCGCCCGCGCGGGCCGCCGCGTAACCGACGAGGAAGGTGGTCAGCGGCGCCGCCGGCCTGGCCACGCCGTGGGCGGCGTCACGGGCGAGGTCGAGGAGTGCACCGGTGTCGACGTCCAGCTCGATGCCCAGTTCGTCCTTGACTGCGGTAATCCATTCATCCAACACGTGTCCATGCTCCCTGATGCGTGCTCTGGCGGCGGCGATGTCGTCCCAGGTGTCGCAGTCGAAGGACGCCACCGGGCCGAAGATCCGGGTGAGGTCGAGCGAGCCGGTCAGTCGGCGCAGCGGCAGTCCGGCCAGTCGGCCGTGCCGTTCGCTGAGCGCGGCGAGTTCGCGGCGCAGGGCCGCCGTGCGGTACGCGGCCACGAGCGGCTGGTCCCGGCCGTCGGCATCGGTCAGTACGACCCCGTCGGCCGGGCTCGTACGGAGGGTGGTCAGCAGTTCACCGACCGTGCGTCCGTCGAGGAACGGCAGGTCGGCGGAGAGCAGCACGACGTACTCCGCGGTGCTGAGCCGGATCCCGGCGTCGAGCGCGGCGAGCGGTCCGCCGCCCGGCGGCTCCTCGCGCGCCCAGAGCACGGCCCGTGGGGTGGGACGGGGTTCGGCCACGACCACGGTGGTGCGGGCGTCGGCGCAGGCCGCGAGCACCCGGTCGAGCAACGCCCGGCCGCCCACCCGCACGCCGGGCTTGTCCGCGCCTCCGAGCCGTCGGGCACCGCCACCGGCGAGCACGAGGGCGTCGTACGCGGCGGGCTCGAGCGACACCGCCGCGCCCGGCGCGGGGTCCCGGTCGCGGTCTCGGTCACCAACGGCATCGGGTCCGGCACTGGGAGCCCCCGGGAGCTCGTACTCGGTCACCCCTCGAGTATGCGTGCCCCCGCGATCGCGGGGAACGCGGGGGCACGGTGTCCGGGAACGGGCACGGCAGGGAGAGCCGGACCTCACAGCGTCCGCAGCAGCACCGCCGGTTGCTCCACGCAGTCCGCCACATGGCGCAGGAAACCACCCGCCGTGCCGCCGTCGCAGACCCGGTGGTCGAAGGTGAGCGAGAGCTGCACGACCTGTCGCACCGCCAACTCGCCCTCATGGACCCAGGGCTTGGGGACGATGCGGCCGACGCCGAGCATGGCGGCCTCGGGGTGGTTGATGATCGGGGTGGAGCCGTCGACACCGAAGACGCCGTAATTGTTCAACGTGAAGGTGCCGCCCGTGAGTTCCGCGGGCGTCAGCGCCCCGGACCGGGCCGCCTCGGTCAGCCGAGCGAACTCCGCCGTGAGCGACTCCGCGTCCCGCGTGTGCGCGTCCCGGACGACGGGGACGACCAGCCCCCGCTCGGTCTGCGCGGCGAAGCCCAGATGCACGGCCGCGTACCGGACGATCTCCCTGGCCTCCCTGTCCACGGAGGAGTTGAGCTCGGGGAAGCGGGCCAGCGCGGCGGTGCAGATCCGGGCCAGCAGGGCGAGCACGGAGATCTTCGGACCGCCCGAGGCGTTCATCGCGGCCCGCGCCCGCATCAGCTCGGTCGCGTCGGCGTCCACCCAGCAGGTCGCGTCCGGTATCTCGGTGCGGCTGCGGGAGAGCTTGTCGGCCACGGCACCGCGGATGCCCTTGAGGGGGACGCGGACGACATCCGGGACCGCGGTGCCGGCGGTCGGCGTGTGGGCCTGCGCCGCACGCACGTGCGGCTCGGTGACGGCCGTCCGGTCCTTGCGGACCTGCTGCGCGCCGGCGGCCCGGAGCGCGTGCTCCACGTCCGCCCGCAGGATCAGCCCCTCGGGCCCGGAACCCGTCATCTCCCGCAGGTCCAGGCCGTTCTGCCGGGCCAGCCTGCGCACCAGGGGTGAGATCACGGGGACCGGACCGTCCATCGCCCCGGCCGCGGACGCGGTGCGCGTGGCGGGCGTGGCGGACACCCGCTGTCCCGGCCGCACCCTGCGGCGCCGGGCCGGAGCCTCCGAGGTGCCGTAACCCACCAGGACGTTGCCGGATCCCTCGCTCGGGGCGGCGGACGGGCGGTCCTCACCCGGCGGCCGGTCGGCGTCCGGTCCGCCCACGGCCACCGTGAGCAACGGGGCGCCCACCGGCAGTTCGGTGCCCTCCTCGCCGAAGCGGGCGGTGACCACACCCCCGTACGGACAGGGCACATCCACCATCGCCTTGGCCGTCTCGACCTCGACGACCGGCTGGTCGACGGTGACGACATCGCCCACCTCGACCAGCCAGCGCACGATCTCCGCCCCGGTGAGCCCCTCACCGAGGTCGGGGAGCTTGAACTCCAGCACCTGTGCCATCAGCTTTCGGCCTCCCACTGCAGACGCCCCACGGCGTCCAGGATCCGGTCCACGCCGGGCAGGTGGTGGCGCTCCAGCATCGGCGGCGGATACGGGAGGTCGAAACCGGCCACCCGCAGCACCGGTGCCTCCAGATGGTGGAAGCAGCGCTCCGTGACCCGGGCCGCGATCTCCCCGCCGGGGCCGCCGAAGCCGCCCGACTCATGGACGACGACCGCGCGTCCCGTCCGCCGCACCGAGGCGCACACCGTCTCGTCGTCGAACGGCACCAGGGAGCGCAGATCGACGACCTCGAGGTCCCAGCCCTCGGCCCGGGCCGCCTCGGCCGCCTCCAGGCAGACGGGAACGGACGGCCCGTACGTGATGAGCGTGGCGCTCCGGCCGGAGCGCCGCACCACCGCACGGCCTATCGGTTCGACGGATGCCGGCCGCTCCGGGTCCCAGGAGTCCTTCGACCAGTACAGCCGCTTGGGCTCGAGCAGGACGACCGGGTCGTCGGAGGCGATGGCGGCGCGCAGCAGTCCGTAGGCGTCCGGGACGGTCGCGGGCGTGACGACATGGAGCCCCGGAGTCGCCATGTAGTACGCCTCGGAGGAGTCGCTGTGGTGCTCGACGCCGCCGATGCCACCGCCGTAGGGGATACGGATGGTGAGCGGCAGGGGCATCCTGCCGTGCGTGCGGTTGCGCATTCTGGCGACGTGTGACACCAGCTGCTCGAACGCCGGGTAGGCGAACGCGTCGAACTGCATCTCCACGACCGGTCGCAGGCCGTACATCGCCATGCCGACGGCCGTGCCGAGGATGCCCGCCTCGGCCAGCGGGGTGTCCGTGCAGCGGTCCTCGCCGAACTCCTCGGCGAGTCCGTCGGTGATACGGAAGACACCGCCGAGGGTGCCGACGTCCTCGCCCAGGACGTGCACGGACGGGTCCGCGGCCATGGCGTCGCGCAGCGCGCGGGTGAGTGCCTGCGCCATGGTGGCCGGCTTGGCGGCGACGGTGGTCATCACTGCGTCCCTTCCGGCTCGGCCCCGGCCACGGCCGCCAGCTCGGCCCGCAGTTGCTCCCGCTGCTCCAGCAGCTGAGGGGTGGGCTCGGCGTAAACATGGGCGAACAGGTCCATGGGGTCGAGCGCGGGGTCCTGGTTCATGCGTTCCCGCAGGTCGGCGGCCATGGTTTCGGCGTCCTGGCGGGCGGCGGCGACGCGGTCGTCGTCGAGGAGGCCGCGCCGGGTCAGCTCCTGCTCCAGGAGCACGACGGGGTCGTGCTCCTTCCAGGCCTCCACCTCGGCGTCGTCGCGGTAGCGGGTCGCGTCGTCGGCGTTGGTGTGGGCCTCCACGCGGTAGGTGATCGCCTCGACCAGGGTCGGACCGCCGCCCGCACGCGCGTGGCTCACGGCGTCGGCCAGGACCTCGTGTACGGCGGCGGCGTCGTTGCCGTCGACCAGTCGGCCGGGCATGCCGTAGCCGACGGCCTTGTGGGCCAGCGACGGGGCCGCGGTCTGCTTGGCGAGCGGAACGGAGATCGCGAAGCCGTTGTTCTGGACGAGGAAGACGACCGGGGCCCGCCACACGGCGGCGAAGTTCAGCGCCTCGTGGAAGTCGCCCTCGCTGGTGCCGCCGTCCCCGACCATGGCCAGCGCGACCACGTCGTCGCCCCTGAGGCGGGCGGCGTGCGCGAGTCCGACGGCGTGCGGCAGCTGGGTGGCGAGCGGGGTGCTCAGCGGCGCGACCCGGTGCTCGTAGGGGTCGTAACCGGTGTGCCAGTCGCCGCGCAGCAGGGTGAGCGCCTGCACGGGGTCCACTCCGCGTGCGACGACGGCGAGCGTGTCGCGGTAGCTCGGGAAGAGCCAGTCCTGCTCCTTCAGGACCAGCGCGGCGGCGACCTCGCAGGCCTCCTGGCCGGTGCTGGAGGGGTAGACCGCTAGACGGCCCTGCTTGGTGAGGGCGGTGGCCTGCGCGTTGTAGCGACGGCCCCTCACCAGTTCCGCGTACAACCGGCGCAGCAGCTCCGGGTCGGCCCGGTCGGCCTCCTCGGTGCCGAGCACCCGGTACGGCTCCGCGTCGGGCAGCAGCGGCGCGGGGTCGGTACGGGGCTGCCAGGCGGGCGGCGGGGTCGGCCGAGACGCGCCTCGCTGCTCCATGACCGTCATGACGGCACCTCCTCGTGGGAGCGGCTGTGGAGGCGCGGCGTCTGTGACGCGCCTCACCAACCGATTGTTCGGTCGACGGCACATTTTGGCTACGGGTGGTACCAGGCTGTGGACAAACGGTTCTCCACAGCCTGAGATGGACGCAGTACGTCCATGGCGGAGAGGCGGGGGCCCGTGTCGTCTGAACAAATGGCCGAAGGACCGGGGGGCACCGGACCGCTGCCGCCCGCACGCCCACTGGACGCCATAGACCAGGACATCCTGCGCATGCTCCAGGCGGACGGCCGCGCCTCGGTCCGGTCGGTCGCCGAACGGGTGCACGTCTCGCGCGCCAACGCCTACGCCCGGATCAACCGGCTCGTGGAGGACGGCGTCATCCGCGGTTTCGGGGCCCGCGTCGACCACGAACGCGCCGGCCACGGCACGTCCGCGTACATCACCCTGAAAATAGTCCAGAACACCTGGCGCACGGTCCGCGAGCAGCTCAGACAGCTCCCCGGCGCCTCTCACATCGCCCTGGTGGGCGGCGACTTCGACGTGCTGCTCCTGGTGCACATGCCGGACAACCGGACGTTGCGCGAGCTGGTGCTGACCCGGCTCCAGGCGATCCCCGAGGTGCTCAGCACACGCACACTGCTGGTGTTCGAGGAGGAGGACCTGGAACCGCAGGGCTGAAGCGGGGGCGGCCGCAGGGCGCCGGTCCGGTCAGGCCGCCCCGCGCAGTCCTGAGAAGACCAGCTGGACCACCGCGTCGGCCACTTCGCGCTCGCTGGTGCCGCGTCCGTCGGGCCGGTACCACTCGACGAGCGAGTTGATCATCCCGAAGACCAGCCGGGTCGCCAGGCGCACCTCTATGTCGCCGCGCACGTCCCCTTCCGCCGCCGCGGCCTTCAGCAAGGCCGCCACCCGGTGGTCGAACTCGCGCCGCCGCTCCAGGGCCCACCGCTCGGTGTCCGTGTTGCCGCGCACCCGCAGCAGCAGCGTCACGTACGGCAGCTCCGCGATCAGGACCTCGACCATGCGCCGTACGACGTACTCCAGCCGCTCGGCGGCACGTCCCACGCGCGCGTGCTCCTCGTCGAGGATGCCGAAGAGACCGTCCAGCGCCCGGCTCACCGCACGCCGCAGCAGTTCCTCCTTGCCCGCCACGTGGTGGTAGATCGACGACTTGGAGATGCCCGCCGCCTTGGAGAGGTGCTCCATCGAGGTGCCGTCGTAGCCCCGCTCGTTGAACACCCGCACGGCGACGGACAGCAGGGTCTCCGGGGTGTACGTGTCGCGCCTGGCGGTGGTCATGGGGTGCCCTCCCGCTTGTCGGTGGCGCACGCGTACCGGTAGAGCGCGAGGGACGGCGCGTAGCGGCCGGACGGGTCGATCTCGTGCAGTTCGTCCAGAAGGGAGCCGGCCCAGCCGCGGCCGAGGCGGCGGCTCCACTCGAAGGGCCCGAGGGGGTAGTTCACACCCAACCGCATCGCGGTGTCGACGTCCTCCTCGGTGGCCACCCCCTTGGCCACGGCCTCGACCGCCAGATCGATGATCCGCGCCACCGTGCGCGCGACGATCATGCCGGGGACGTCGCCGATGACGCTGACCTTCTTGCCGAGCGCCTGGAACAGGCCGGTGGCCTCGGCGACGGTCCGCGGGGAGGTGTCCTGGGAGTGGGACAGGGCGATCCGGCCGGCCTCGCGGTAGTCGAGGGCGAGGTCGAAGTAGACGACGTCGCGGAACTCCACCGACGTCTGACCGTCCGCGAGCACCAGCTGACCACCGCCGGGCAGCACCAGGCGGGTGCCGTTGTCCTCGTCCTCCGTGCGGACCTGGATGCCCGCCTCCCGGATCAGTGCGAGCAGGTCCGAGGCGGGGCCCAGATCTCCCTCGGCGACCACGTACGCGGGCGGCGCCGCCTGCTCCGCGGTGTGCGGCTCGGGACGCTCGGCGCCGTCCGTGCGGGCAGAGCAGTCGGAGTATTCGTACCACCCCCGGCCGCTCTTGCGGCCGAGACGGCCGGACTCGACCAGCCGGCGCTGGGCCAGGGAGGGCGTGAAGCGCACGTCCTGGAAGAAGGCCTGCCACACCGAGTGGGTGACGGACTCGTTGACGTCCTGCCCGATGAGGTCGGTCAACTCGAAGGCGCCCATGCGGAAGCCTCCGGACTCGCGCAGCACCGCGTCGATCGTGGCCGGGTCGGCCCCCTGGGACTCGTACACCGCGAAGGCCTCGGCGTAGAAGGGCCGGGCGACCCGGTTGACGATGAAGCCGGGGGTGTCGGCGCAGGCGACCGGCGTCTTGCCCCAGGCCCGGGCCGTCTCGTACGCGCGCGTGGCGTGCGCGACCTCGGTGGCGAAGCCGGAGACGACCTCGACGAGCGGCAGCAGCGGGGCAGGGTTGAAGAAGTGCAGGCCCACGAAGCGCCCGGGGACTCTCAGTGCGCCGCCGATGGCGGTGACCGAGAGGGACGAGGTGTTGGTGGCGAGCAGGCAGTCGTCGCCGACGACGTCCTCCAGCGCGCGGAACAGCTCCTGCTTGACGTCCAGGCGCTCCAGGACGGCCTCGACCACCAGGGCGCAGTCCGCGAGTCCCGCGAGGTCGTCGACGGGCCGCAGGCGGGCGCGGGCCGCGTCCCGGTCGGCGGCGGTGAGCCGCTCCTTGGCCACCAGCCGGTCGAGCCGGTCCGCTATCCCGTCGGCCGCTTCCCGGGCCCGGCCGGGAACGGCGTCGTACAGCAGCACGGGATGACCCGCGACCAGTGCGACCTGGGCGATGCCCTGGCCCATGGTGCCGGTGCCGACGACGGCCACGGGGCTGCTGAGGTCGAGTGCTGTCATGTGCGCGATCCTCCCGCACGAGCCGGTCCACAGATGCGGCGGACCCCTTGTCCCGACCGATCGTTCGGTTACTCTAACCCTGACCGCCCGTGTTCCGACATCCCCCGCCCACGCTTGGGCCCGGCCCACGAACTCGACGAGGAGTTGGTCCCCGATGGCCGCCGAACTCACCTCGCAGCAGCTGATCACCCGACACCGGCCCACCCTGGACCGGGCACTGGAGGCGATCCGCACCCGCGCGTACTGGTCCCCGCACCCCGAGCACCCCAAGGCCTACGGGGAGCACGGCAGCCTGGACCTGACGGCGGGCAAGGCCGCCTTCGACGCCCTGCTCGGCACCCGCCTCGACCTCGGCCAGCCCGGCACGGACGACTGGGTGGGCGGCGAGACCTCCCCGTACGGCGTCGAGCTGGGCGTGAGCTACCCGCACGCGGACCTCGACGTGCTGCTGCCCGCCATGCGGACCGGGATGCGGGCCTGGCGGGACGCGGGCGCCGAGACCCGTGCGGTGGTCTGCCTCGAGATCCTCAAGCGGATCAGCGACCGGACGATGGAGTTCGCCCACGCGGTCATGCACACCTCCGGCCAGGCGTTCATGATGGCGTTCCAGGCCGGTGGCCCGCACGCGCAGGACCGCGGCATGGAGGCGGTGGCGTACGCGTACGCCGAGCAGGTGCGCACCCCTGACACCGCGGAGTGGACCAAACCGCAGGGCAAGCGCGACCCGCTGACGCTGACCAAGCGGTTCACCCCGGTCCCGCGCGGCATCGGCCTGGTCGTCGGCTGCAACACCTTCCCGACGTGGAACGGCTACCCCGGCCTGTTCGCCTCCCTCGCCACCGGCAACGCGGTCCTGGTCAAGCCGCACCCGCGCGCGGTGTTGCCGCTCGCGCTCACGGTGCGGATCGCGCGCCAGGTGCTGGCCGAGGCCGGTTTCGACGCGAACCTGGTGGCCCTGGCCGCGGAACGGCCCGGCGAAGGCATCGCCAAGACGCTCGCCACGCGCCCGGAGATCCGGATCATCGACTACACCGGCTCCACGAAGTTCGGCGACTGGCTGGAGGCCAACGCCCGCCAGGCGCAGGTCTACACCGAGAAGGCCGGCGTCAACACGGTGATCGTGGAGTCGACCGGCGACTACAAGGGCATGCTCGCCAACCTGGCGTTCTCCCTCTCGCTCTACAGCGGCCAGATGTGCACCACACCGCAGAACCTGCTGATCCCGCGCGACGGCATCACCACCGACCAGGGCCCCAAGTCCTTCGACGAGGTCGCCGCCGACCTCGCGAAGGCGGTCGACGGCCTGCTCGGCGACGACGCGCGCGCGAACGCGCTGCTCGGCGCGATCGTCAACCCCGGCGTCAAGGCCCGCCTGGAGGCCGCCGCCGGTCTCGGCGAGGTCGCCCTCGCCTCCCGGGAGATCGCCCATCCGGAGTTCCCGGACGCGGTGGTCCGCACCCCTGTGATCGTGAAGCTGGACGGCTCGAAGCCGGACGCCGAGGCCGCCTACATGAGCGAGTGCTTCGGACCGGTCTCCTTCGCCGTCGCGGTCGACTCCGCCTCGGACGCGGCGGAGCTCCTGCGGCGCACCGTCCGCGAGAAGGGCGCGATGACCGTCGGCGCGTACACGACCTCCCCCGAGGTCGAGGAGACCGTGCGGGAGGTGTGCCTGGAGGAGGCGGCCCAGCTCTCCCTCAACCTCACCGGCGGGGTGTACGTCAACCAGACGGCCGCGTTCTCCGACTTCCACGGCTCCGGCGGCAACCCGGCGGCCAACGCGGCCCTCACCGACGCGGCGTTCGTGGCCAACCGCTTCCGGGTGGTCGAGGTACGCCGGGAGGCGTGACGGACCGGTGCGGCGACCGCGGTCGCGCGGCCCCCGCCCGGACAGGCCCTAAGCGGGTGCGCCCCCGGTGGCGCTCCAGTGGTACAGCGTCATGGCCACACTGGTCGCGAGGTTGTAGCTGGAGACCTGGGGGCGCATCGGCAGCGCCACCAGGTGGTCGGCACGCGCGCGCAGTTCCGCCGAGAGCCCGCTACGCTCCGAGCCGAAGGCGAGCAGCGCGTCGTCCGGCAGCTTCAGCGACCGGATGTCGTCCCCCTCCGGGTCGAGCGCGAACACCGGGCCGGTGGGCAGTTCGTCGACGGACAGCCGCTCCACGGCGGTCGCGAAGTGCAGCCCGGCCCCGCCACGCACGACCGTGGGGTGCCAGGGGTCGAGGGTGCCGGTGGTGACGACGCCGGTCGCCCCGAAACCGGCGGCCAGCCGGATCACGGCCCCCGCGTTGCCCAGGTTGCGCGGGAGGTCCAGGACCACCACGGGGGCGGTGCGCGGGGTGTGCGCCAGCCTCTCGAGGTTGCCCGCGCGGGAGGGCCGTACGGCAAGGGCGGCGACGGCGGTGGGATGCGGGCGCGGGACCAGCGAGGCGTACGTCTCGTACGGCACCTCGGCCAGCAGCGCCGCCAGCGCGTCCCGGACGTCCGGGGCCAGCTCGTCCGCGAGGGCGAGCGCGGCGGCCCGGTCCGCGGTGACCGCCACCTCGACCTCCGCCCCGAAGCGCACGGCGTGCTTGAGGGCGTGGAAGCCGTCGAGCAGGACGGCGGTACCGCTCCGCCGGTGCCAGCGGGTCACGGGACCGGTGGCCCGGTCGGGGGCGGGGGCGGGGGGTCCGGGCA
>NZ_QFRK01000115.1 GCF_003143855.1 Streptomyces sp. NWU339 | reverse complement strand
GGCCGACCGGGTCGGCGTCACCCGCCAGACCATCATCGCGATCGAACAGGGTCGCTACTCCCCCTCGYTKGARATGGCGTTCCGCATCGCCCGGGTGTTCCGGGTCGGACTCGACGAGGTCTTCCAGTACCCCGACACCGAAGGAGACCCCTCATGAGGGCGATCGTCCAGGACGAGTACGGCCCGCCGCACGTGCTGAGCCTCGGCGAGGTCCCGATCCCGACGCCCGGCGCCGGCCAGGTGCTGATCCGGGTGCACGCGGCCGGCGTCGACTACGGCGTGTGGCACCTCATGACCGGGCTGCCGCTCATCGGCCGCCTCGGCTTCGGCCTGCGCCGACCCCGCAACCGCGTGCCGGGCATGGACGTGGCCGGCGTCGTGGAGTCCGTCGGCGCCGACGTGACCGCGTTCCGCCCCGGCGACGAGGTGTACGGCGMGGCGACCGGCGCGTACGCGCAGTTCGCGCTCGCCCGCCCGGGCAAGCTCGCCCGCAAACCCGCCAACCTGAGCTTCACCGAAGCGGCGGCCACACCCGTGTCCGGGGTGACCGCGTTGCGGGCCGTCGGCCGGGTCACCGCCGGCGAGAAGGTGCTGGTCMTCGGCGCCGGCGGCGGAGTGGGCAGCTTCGCGACGCAGCTCGCGGTCGCCGGCGGCGCCCACGTCACCGCCGTGTGCAGCACGGCCAAGGCCGACCTCGTCCGGTCGCTGGGCGCCCGGGCCGTCATCGACTACACGCGCGAGCCGCTCACCGGGACGTACGATCTGATCATCGACATCGCGGGCCTCCGGCCGCTGGCCCTGCTGCGCGGGCTGCTCACCGAGCGCGGCCGGCTCGTCCTCGTCGGCGGCGAGGGCGGCGGTCGGTGGTTCGGCGGGCTCGGCCGGCCGCTGGCCGCCCGGCTGATCAACCCGTTCACGCGCCAACGTCTGGAGGCGCTGCTCGCGCTGACCCGCACCGCCGACCTGGACGCGCTGCGCGACCTCATCGAGGCCGGGGCCGTGCGACCGGCCGTCGGGCGCACGTACCCCCTKGCGGAGGCCTCGACCGCGGTGGGTGACCTGGCGGCGGGCAACGCGCCCGGAAAGCTCGTCATCACGGTTGATTCCGGGACGCCGGGATGACCATCCGCGGTGAGTCCTGACAGAGGTGCATCCGATGACGGTCGACAGCCCCGAGGAGACGGCCGATGGYTGGTCGCGAGGGCGCCGGGAACGCACCGCGCCCTGCCACCCRACCGTCGCGCCGACCCGGAGATCGCCGTGGGGCCCTACCGGGAAGTGGCGCAAGCCGCCGCAGCACTCGCCCGGGCAGCACAGGCCGGCGACAAGGGATACGCCCCCCGAGCAGGAAGGCGTCACCGACGTCCGCCGGATCGGAGCTGCCACAGGCCACCAGGCTGTCGAATGCGGCAGAGAGCTCTGCCAGCGCGTCCAGGTCGGAGCCGGAGCGCTGCCACAAGCGGCTGTGGCGGTGAGTATCGCCGGCCAGCTGAACGAGCCGCGCCGTGTCTGCCTGCGTGCGCAGCAACTGGCTGTATCCACGCAGCAGGTACTCCGGTGTGTGGGGCGGCCAGTGCCGCTCGTGGAAGGAGTCCGCCCACTCGTGCAGCCGCTCCCGGTACGCCGCCACCTCCTCGTCAGTCAGCAGGTCGAGGGCGCTGCGCTGGATCTCCTCGTGGGCCAGCACGTAGACACCCGCAGCCCGGCGGCCATCCCCCCAGGAAGACCAATGGGGTGAGCGGACCCGGAAGGCACGCCCGGTGACCGTGCTCAACTCCCGTTCCACCAACCGCGGACGCGTACCCGCCAGCTTGGCCAGGTCCGCAGCCGGCTCTGTCCCACATGCGGTGGTGACAGAGCGTCATCATTGATGTGCCTGGTCCGAGCTTCAAGGAGAGCAGTCGCAGACGCGCCATCGAGCAGGACAAGCACGGTGCTGACGATCGCGTCACCCGTGCTGGCCTGGGAGTGTCACTACCAGCCACGAAAACTACTTACCGTCACCACCGCATGTGAGACAGGGCCGTTCATTTGACAGACCCGCCCCGGGAATATCGCCGTCGTCGACATCCAGGAGGGTGTGATTCGGCTCCTCCGGTAACGGGCGTGCGCAGCGGGTCGCCCGAGATGCCAGGCCGCTGTTGCGGCACTAGGCTCGATGACTGAATGCCGCACGCACGGCACGCCCGGCCGACCGGTTTCCGGTAAAGCGGACCAAGGCCACAGTGACCGCCCGCGACGGGCGACCTGGAGGCGTCGGCGGTCGAGTCCGTGCTTGAGACGAGATGCGGTGACATCAGAAGGCTCTGCCGCAATTTCGGCTTGCGGCTGCGGCCGTCCGTTCCCGCGCTTCCTTCCAGAGACGCGGGAGACGATGGAGCGAGAGGTATTCCCATGCGAGCACAACGCGCGAAGCGTCTGGCTGCGGTGTCCGCTGCCGGGCTGGTGATGGCCGGTGGCGTCGCGGTGGGCACAGCAAGTACTGCTTCGGCGTCCGTCGCGTCCTATAGCCATAGCCAGAGCCAGGGCGATCACCGTGACGACTACGGTCGTGGCGGCGATCACCGTGGCGACTACGACCGTGGCGGCTACGACCATGACTACGGTCGTGGCGGCGATCACCGCGGTGACTACGACCGTGGCGGCTACGACCATGACTACGGTCGTGGCGGCGATCACCGCGATCACCGCGATCACCGCGATCACCGCGATCACCGCGATCACCGCGATCACCGCGATCACCGCGATCACCGCGATCACCGCGATCACCGCGATCACCGCGATCACCGCGATCACCGCGGTGACTACGACCATGACTACGGTCGTGGCGGCGACTACCGCTAGGGAGACAAAGACTGATACGACACCAGCAACGGCTCGATGTGCGGCCCCCGAACCGGGCCGCACATCGAGCCCTTTCAGTTGAACCCGGCCTGACCGGCGGGCCCGCTCAGCTCACCTGGCCCATGCCCGCCGCCTCCGGCCAGTTCTGCGCCTGCGCTCCGGACCAGCCGGCCGGCGGGGGCCTGGGAGAGGCCGTCGGTGCCTCTGGCGCCATCAGGCCCAGTCGATGCCGAGTTCGGCGAGGGCGTTGCGTTGTTCGGGGGTGAGTTTGTCGCGGCGGGTCTTGGTGTTGGAGACCCATACGCCGAGCCGGACCGTGACCGGCTCGGTCTCGCCGTCGACGGTGATCTCCTCAGCATGCCCGCGGGGTACCGGCCGGTGGGAGCCTTCCCGTTCCACCCACTGTGCGAGGGCTGCCAGGCCGCGCTGGAACGCCTGCTGCGCCTTGCCCGGCCCCTTCGCCGCACGCCCGGCTGCCGGGGCGGGAGACGGCGCCTCAAGCGGCTGCACGCCCAGCGCGGTCAGCCGCTCTTGCTGCAGTAGTTTCCAGGTGGCCGGCTGTTTCTGGCGCTGGAGCCATTTACCCAGGTCGTCGCCGTCGAAGAGCACGCCGGGTGCGATGTCGGGCAGGACGCCGCCGGTTTCGGTGTCGACCAGGTCGGCGAGGACGCGGTAGTGGCGCTGCCAGTCCAGTGGCCAGGGGCAGTTCCAGTCCTCGTCGATCGCGGTCAGTTGCTGCGCGCGCGCCGCGGCCCGTTCCGGGTTCTTGCCGAGGCCGCCCTTTCGGCGGAGGTTGGCCATGTGCTGCCCGATGGGCACCAGGCCCTCGGCAGCCGCATCGCCGACGGGGTCGGTCCCAGACGGCGTCCTGCCGGGGTGCGAGATGCCCCGTGGCGCGCTGGTAGGAGCGGAGTACGGCGAGCTTGGTCTCCCACGCCTCCTCGCCCGGCTCCCAGACCATGCCGGCCTCCGGCGCGTCCAGCAGGGTCTTGCGCCGCTCCTCCAGTTCCCCGGCCCGCAGGGCTTTCCTCTGCTGGTGCACCCACCTCCCCAGTGGAAACGCCTTGGTCGCCCCGACCTCGGTCTCGACGTCATAGGGAACGGCGTAGAGGCCGGTGATCTGGTTCTCCTTTCGCCAGCGGATGAGGGCTTGGTAGCCCTCGAGCCATACCAGGGATTCCGGCCGGTAGACCCGGGTGCGCAGGAACGCGGCGATGGTGGCCGCGTCGCGCGGGCTGGAGAAGTGGAGCAGTGCGGACTCGGCGGCGGCTTGGGTGTCGTCCTGCTCCTGGTCCTCGCCGTCACCCTCGCCGCCGGCGCCGACGATCCGCCCGTCCTCATCGCGTCGGACGTGCACGGTGCGCTGTCCGCTGGTGAGAGCACGGGAGGCGAGCTGCTCGACGAGTCGTTCATCGTGGGAGCGCAGGCCTTGGAGCACGGCTACAAGGGGGCGGAACGAGGCGGAGGCGATCATGTCGGTCGGGTCCTCGCCCGGCTCCAGGAAGACGGGCACGATGATCCGGGCGACCTTCGTGGTGCCGTCCCGGTTGAGTCGCAGCGCCCGGCCGATGTTCTGCACGATCTCCACCTGGGAGCCGCGGGTGTCGGCGAAGCACATGGCTTCCACGCCCCGCTCGCCGGGAATGTCCACGCCTTCCCCGAGTGATCGGTATTACGGCTCGGTATGTGTGCCGACCTGCGGGCCAAGCGGTGGCGGATGGCTTCGGGGCAGGTGGCGAGTCGGGTGCCGTTTTGGGTCGTGCGGAGGTGTCATGGGTGGGATGTCGGTCCGTTGCCGATCACCCGGCTCGTGCCGTTGCGCGTTTCGGTCATCTGCTGGGTGCCGATGACGTCGAGCAGGTCGAGTCGGCTGGCGGTGTCGCTGCCCGGTGCGGCGGTGAGGATCACGATGTGCAGGTCGCCCCCGGGGTCGGTGAGGATGTCGCAGTCGAGGTCGAGCGGCCCGACCTCGGGATGGTGGACGGTCTTGGTGTGCAGGGTGTGACGGCTCACCTCGTGGCTGTCCCACAGAGCGGCGAAGCGCGGGCTCGTGCCGCGCAGATCCGTGATGAGGCGGTGCAGGGCCGTGTCCGCCGGGTGGCGGGTGCGGACGGCGCGCAGGTCGGAGACCACCGCGGTCTCGAAGCGGGCCTGTTGCTCGGGGGTGTGGCGCACCCGGCCGGGCGGGCCGGTGAAGTGCTGCCAGAGCAGGTTGCGTTCCCGGCTCGCGAGTGCGGACGGATCGCCCATCAGGGCGGCGTGGAGCCGGTTCCAGGCGAGGAGTGTCCAGGCCGCGTCGTACACGCCGACGGGTGTGCCCGGCATCTGGTCGAGCAGCCGCTGCACCCCCGGCGTCAGCCGGCCCCGCAGCCGGCCGTCCGCGGGCTCGGGCTGCCCGGCCAGCGCGAACAGGTGGGAACGCTCGGCCTTTGACAGGCGCAGTGCCCGGGCCAGGGCACCGAGCACCTGGGCGGACGGGGACGTCGCCCGGCCCTGCTCCAGGCGGACCACGTACTCGGCGGATATCCCGGCCAGCAGGGCCAGTTCCTCGCGGCGCAGCCCGGGTGTCCGGCGGGTCCGCCCGGCGGGCAGCCCGACCGCGGAGGGAGGCACACGGGCGCGCCAGCGGCGCAGCGCGTCGCCCAGTTCGCTGCCCCGCCGCCGGGGATGCCCGCCGGCGCCCTGTGTGCTCATGGCCCCAGTATCGGCGCCCCGGACCATGCCGGCCTGGTACTGGCGTTACCAGGAAGAACAGTGGCCTGCCAGGCCGGTCGCCGAGCGGCGAGGCTGCCGGGCATGACGACGACTCTCATCACCGGGGCCAACAAGGGGCTGGGACTGGAGACCGCCCGCCGCCTGGCCCGGGCGGGGCACACCGTCTTTCTGGGTGCCCGCGACGCCCGCCGCGGCACCCAGGCCGCCCGGGCGGTCGGCGCCCGGCCCCTGCTCATCGATGTCACCGACACCGACTCCGTCGCGGCGGCCGCCCTGCTGGTCCGCGAGCGGGCCGGACACCTCGACGTCCTGGTCAACAATGCCGGCGTGGCCGGCCCCGCGCGGCCGGCCGACGAGACCACCGCCGCGGACATGCTGGCGGTCTACGACACCAACGTCTTCGGCGCCGTGCGCGTGACGCACGCCTTCCTGCCCCTGCTGCACCAAAGCACGTCACCGGTCGTGGTCAACGTCAGCAGCGGCCTGGGCTCGCTGGCCGTCGCGGCCGACCCGGCCGCCCACGCCTCGCTCGTCCCCTTCTGGGTCTCCTCGCTGCCGTACAACTCCTCCAAGGCCGCCCTGAACATGATCACAATGCTGTATGCGCGCGCCCTGCCGACGATGCGGATCAACGCCGTCGACCCCGGCCACACCGCCACCGACCTCAACGGCCACACCGGCGCCCAGAGCGTCGAGGAGGGCGCCGACATCATCGTCCGCATGGCCCTGACCGGCCCCGACGGGCCGACCGGCGGCTACTTCACGCCCGCCGGCCCGATGCCCTGGTGAACACCCAGGCCGAGCACCACCCCCTCTCCCGCACCCTCAGGAGCCCGTTCATGACCCCTTTGCGCCGCGTCGAGGCCGTACTCGACTTCGTCTGCGTCCACTGCTACATCGGCTTCACCCGCTACGCCCGGGCCGTTTGCCGCTACCGCGCGGACGGCGGCACAGCCGAAACGGTGCTGCGCCCCGTCCAGCTCCGGCCCGACGCGTCGCCGGCCGGTGAGCCGCTGATCGCCGTCTGGTCGCGTGAGCACGGCGCGGCCGTAACGGCCCAGCTCGCCGCCGACACCTCGCTCGGCGCCGACGACGGCCTCGACCTCAACTTCCACCGCGCGGTGTTCACCAGTACCTTCGATGCGCACCGTCTCGCCGCCCAGGCATCGGCGCAAGGAAAGGCCGAGCAGATGGCCGAGCGCCTGTTTCGCGGCTACTTCACCGACGGCTTGAACATCGCCGATCCCACCGTGCTCGCCCGGCTCGCCGCCGAGACGGGCGTCATGACCAACGGCGGCGGTGCGGATGCGATGCACGCCGAACTCGACCGCATCCGCGAACTCGACCTGCCCACCCCGCCGGTGTTCCTCTTCCCCGGCGGCCCCGCCCTGTCCGGACAGGTGCGAGAGGACGACGTCCTCGCCGCGCTGCGCGAGTGACCCGGGGCCCGCGCCCGCCGGCAGCCCCGCGTTCGCGAACGCGCCCGCCGCCAGGCCGCCACCAGCACCGGCCTGGTCATCGACACCCGGGCCCGGTTCGGCTTCACCGCCGCGCCCGGCACCACCGACGACGCCCGGATCCGGCACCGCACCCTCGCCCCGCCCCCGCAGCACGCGGCCCGCCTCTTCGCCGCCCAGGAGACCGGCGCCGGCGAGCGGCAGCTGCGCGCCCTGGCGGCCGAAGGCGTCGGCGAGGTGTACTTCCGCGACGGCGGCCGCCGCGCCCACGGCCTGGCGGTGGAGTTCACCGACGTCGAACACCTGGAGTTCGACCTGTAGGGCCGGGCTGGGCCATCAGACCGGGGGAGGCTGCGCAGTTGTGCCTTCGGCTGTGGGTGGCTGCGGATTACCGCCGGGGCCGGCGCCCAGGGTGGCGACCGGTGACCGGGCGCGTGGGCATCGGGTGGTCGGCGGCCGGGGCGGCGGGCAGGCGTTCGGCGGCGAGCTGGGCGCGTGGCGCGGGCGGGCCGGTGTCTCGCATGCGGGACTCGTCAGTGTGGGTGGGTCCGGTGCCCAGCGGGCGGCGGTCGGTCATGCCGGATTCTCGCCCGGCGTGCGTTGTTCTTCCTCACCGGGATCGCCGTGGGCGGCGGCGGGTTCCAGGGCGCGCGTGTCGKGTRCGCCCCCTCCACAGCRCCCTGCGCTGCTGCGATCGCGGTAGGTGGTAAGGCGGCAGAGCCGGGGAGACAGCTGGGTTGTYGGTGAGGGTGCGGTGTCGGCGACGGCATTCCGGCCGTGATGGTGCGCAGGCGCAGGYCTTCCCTGTGCTTACAGAGCGTCGCAACTYCACGATCACGGAACCTGTGCCTGTCCTGTCTGCCCGCTGGTCCCTGCCGGCCGCCTGTCTGCGCGACCTCTGACGCGTCGGCGTTCGGGTTCGGGGCCGGCTCGGGCGTGGGTGCGGCGTGTCCGGGGCTCCGGGCCCGGGTGAGGAGGTCGGCGGGCGGCTTCTGTAGTCGCCCACCCAGGTCTGCGACAGCAGGCCGCCCGCCGTCGGCGACGGGGGCGGCCTGCCCGCACCGCCCTCTTCGCCGGCCTCCGCGCCGGCCGGCGAGGGGGGCGGTGCGGGTGAGCGGAAAAGCGCGAAGGGGCCGGGTACCGGACACGCCGGCCCGGGTGTCCGCGATCGGCCGGCGGCGGGGGCATCATGTCCCTGGCCTGTTCGCGCGGTGGCGCGCGGGGACCCGGCGAGCCGGGTTCCGGTTCGCCGGGCGAGCCGCCCCTGCCACCGTGGACACAGTCCGCCCCGGGTGGCGGGCCCGCCCGAGCGCTCGGGAGGCGGGCCCGCCGGCCGGCCGTGGGTGCCCGGTGACGAGGACCTGGAGCCGGCGTCAGGTCTTCGAGCCAACGTCAGGTCTTCGCCTTCACCGGGACGTTCCGCGGGAACCTCATCCTGCGGACGGCACCGCGTCAGGGGCCCGCCCGCGGGCTCGGGCCCCCCGCCCGGCGGCACCACGGGAATACCGGTTTCCCCTGATGTGTCAACGAGCGACACGCCGTGGCTGCGGGTGAGCAGGCGCCGGAAAAGTCCCCCGGACAGTCTATCGGGGCATCAAGTCCACTACAGGAAAAATCATCTGATTACCTGTCAGCACGCCATGGCACGGCATACAAGCATCCTCCTATAACCCGATTGGAGTCAATCCGCTGACTTTCCCTTATCTCTCGATATGACAGATATGGGAATCGGTCAGTACGTTCATCACGAGTCGGCTGCCGGCCGATCCCACGAGACAGGAGAAGCACGTGATGAAGACTCGTCCCAATGTCGTTACCGCGGCCGTCGCGGCCGCCGCGGCCCTGGCCGTCACCGGTATCACCTACGCCTCGGCGTCCGCCTACGAGCCGGCCCAGGCCGCCCCCGCGGTCCAGCAGGCGGCCGCCCCCGCCGCGGCCCCCCTGGGCGGCGAATCCGGCCAGGGCRACGAAGGCCGGGGCTTCGAAGACAAGGGCAACGAAGGCCGGGGYTTCGAGGGCAAGGGCAACGAAGGCCGGGGCTTCGAGGGCAAGGACCACGAGGGCCGGGGCTTCGAGAACCGGGGCTTCGAAGAGAAGGAATTCGAAGGCCGGATCCACATCAACGAGCGTTCGTTCTCCGCCCGCCCGGACGGCTGCATCACCGTCGTGAGCGGCCTGGGCGCCAATAGCTTCAACATCCGCAACGACAGCAAGAGGACCGTCGAGTTCTTCCGCGGGGCGACCTGCGACAACGGCGCCCCCGTCGCGACGGTCGGCCCCCACAGCGAAGCGAACGGCATCAAGGTGCACCACACCGAGGGGGTCCGCGTCAAGAACGGGGTGGTGGRCCTTGATGCCG
>NZ_QFRK01000076.1 GCF_003143855.1 Streptomyces sp. NWU339 | reverse complement strand
GGGCGGGCGGGGGGGTGGCGGGACGGGCGGGGCGGGCAGGCCGCGGAGGCGCGGGAGCGGGCGGCCGGGTTTAGGGCGAAGGGGCTGGTGGAGGGGGGGTGGCTCGTCGAGGCGGGGCCGGGGTTGTTCAGGCCGGGGCCGGGTTGGTCTGCTTGAGGCGGCGGGGTGCGGGGGCACCGCCGCGGGCGAGGCGGCGGGTGGCGGGGATGGTGGCCGCCCACCAGGTCATGGCCTCGGCACTGTCGGTGCGCGTTTCGTAGTCGCGGGCGAGGCGGCGGGCCCGGATCAGCCAGGCGAACGTCCGCTCCACGACCCAGCGGCGGGGCAGGACGGTGAAGCCGGTGATGTCGTCGGGGCGTTTGACGATGGTCAGCGCGAGGGCGAGGACGCCGGCGGCGAAGGTGACGAGCCAGCCGGTGTAGCCGCCGTCGGCCCAGACCAGGCGGAGTGCGTGGTGCCGCTCGCGCAGGGCCCGCAGCAGGTCGGCGCCGGCGTCGCGGTCGCTGACCGAGGCGGCGGTCACGATCACGGTCAGGAGCAGGCCGAGGGTATCGGTGGCGATGTGCCGCTTGCGCCCGTTGATCTAATGGGCGACAGATGAGGCCGCTGAAGCCCACTGGCGACCAGGGCCATCCGAGCCCTAGGTACAGACCGGCTCAGTGGACTCATCGCCCTCGCCGCCGATCGCCGGCGTCAGCATGATGCCCTCCGTTGATCCGGGCTACGAGCTCTCAAAGAAGACGGGCGCGTGGTGACGCTCGCCATCGGCGGCGAGGGCGATCAAGCAATCGACCCGATGATGATCGTGGTCCAAGCCCCCTGCGGGGACCACCTCCCACGTTCACGGGAGCCACCGAGCTCCTGTCCAGACCGAGGGCCCCGCAGGTCGCTGGGGTCATGAACGACTAATCGGATGTCGGGCCACCGAGCCCTTCCATTAGGGAGACGCATGCCCTGCACGGCTGTGACCAGCCAGAACACAGGTCCGATAGGAAAGCGTGAGGCGAGTGAAGGCGTTCTGCGGAATCGACTGGGCCAGCGACCATCACGACATAGCCGTCGTTGACGAAACGGGCTCGCTGCTGGCCCGCGCTCGCATTGATGACACCGCGGAGGGTCTTGACCAGTTGCTGCGGATCCTCGCCGAACAGGGCGACACCCCGCAGGAACCCATTCCCGTGGCCATCGAGACCTCACGTGGTCTTCTGGTCGCCTGCTTGCGCACGACGGGCCGCCCCGTATACGCCATCAACCCGATGGCCGGAGCCCGGTACCGAGATCGACACACGGTCTCCCGCAAGAAGTCCGACCACCTGGACGCCATGGTGCTGGCGAACATTCTCCGCACCGATGCCGCAGCTCACCGTCAGCTGCCCGCCGACTCCGAGCTGGCCCAGGCCGTCGCCGTGCTCGCCCGTGCTCAGCAGGACGCGGTCTGGGACCGCACCCAGGCCGGCAACAAGCTGACCTCCCACCTGCGCGAGTACTTCCCCGGCTTCCTGGCCGCTGTCGGCCACCGGCGCGAGGGGATCTACCACTCCATAGCCCGAACGCTCCTGGCCGCGGCCCCCACCCCTCAGCGGGCGGCGAAGCTCACCCGGGCACAGCTTCGGGCCTTGTTGAAGAAGGCCGGGCGGAAGAACACCATCGACAAGGAGGTCGAGCGCCTCCACGCTGCCCTCCGCATACCGCAGATGCGGCATCTGCCCCTCGTCGAGGAGGCGATGGGACGGCAAACGCTCGCGCTATTGCGGCAGTTGGAGGCCGCGTGTGTGAGTGCCGACGATCTCGCCGAAGCATCGGTGCAGGCGTTCGAGATGCATGCCGATGCGGAGATCATCACTAGCTTTCCGGGACTGGGGCCGCTCAGCGGAGCCCGCGTCCTGGCCGAGATCGGGGACGACCGGAGCCGGTTCGCCGACGCCAGAGGTCTGAAGGCATACGCGGGCGCCGCTCCCGTCACCAGGGCGTCCGGCAAGAGCGTGTCCGTGGTGGCTCGCAGGGTCAAAAACCAGCGGTTGGCCAGCGTCGGCTATATGTGGGCCTTCTCCGCGATGGCTCACTCGGACGGAGCACGAGCCCACTACGACCGCCGACGTGAAGCCGGAGATCGCCACACAGCCGCCCAGAGAAACCTCTTCAACCGAATGATCGGCTGCCTTCACCACTGCCTGACACACCGCGTCACGTTCGACGAGGCCGTGGCCTTCCCGAGCAGGCGAGAACCCCACCTGGCCCTCGCTGCTTGACATGTTCTTCGCATCGGATGTCTTCTTTCCGGCGTCGTAGCCGCGTGAGCGGGCCGGCACCGTGGCGTCGCCTTTCACGGACTGCGAGTCGATGATCGCGGCCGTCGGCTCGGTGTCCTTGCCGGCCAGTTCGCGCAGGCGGGCACGGAGCCGTCCGTAGAGTTCCTTGATCAGGTCGTTGTCGCGCCAGCGGCGGAAGAAGCGGTAGACGGCCCGCCACTTCGGGAAGTCGCGCGGCAGGCTTGCCCAGCGCACCCCCTCGGCGACCAGGTAGCGCACGGCATCGATCACCTGACGGTGGCAGTAGCTTTCCGGGCGTCCGCCCCGTCCGTTGAGCCAGGCCGGGACGGGGAGCAGGGGCCGGAGCACGGCCCACTCCGCGTCCGTCAGATCGGAGKCGTAGCCCGGTTCGCGATCCGGGTTGTCCGCGGCGTTGCCGTACAGATGGGCGAGGCAGTCACACGGTGAGGTGCCGGAGCTGGACGGGGCGGACACGGGCAGGACAGAGTGGGACACGAGGGCCTCCTGGTGCTCGGTTGACTCGACATCACCGAGATGTTCAGGAGGCCCTTCTCCTATGCGCCGACGACCACGTGTTCATCTGAACGAGCACCGCGCGGACGCAGGTTCGAGCCGCAGCCGTGCCACCCGGATTGGGAATCGCTTCTTAGACCCCCGCGGCCGCGACGGCATCCACGAACTGCTCGACATCGAGACCGCCCGAGCCACCGCCGACACCCTCACCACCCTCCACGACGACCTCACCCACGGTGTCGGAATCTCCGGCCCCGCCGCACGGCGCGCGATCCACGCCGCGGCGCAGACCCCGACCTTCTCCGGGTCCATCCCACCCACCGCCAGGCCCGCAACATCCTGGGCAACCCCGCCCTGACCGTCTACGACAACCCGCACGCTTTCCTGATGTGCGTCTACAACCGGGATCGGGCGCTGTGCCACCGGCTGGACGTCGCCGACGCCCCGCGGCTGGACCGCTGCCAGCCGTCCTGCGCGAACAACGCACGCACCGACCAGCACGCCGACCAACTCCGCCAATACGCACAGGCGCTGGAGAAGCAGGCCGCCTCCGAGGCGGTGCCCGACCCGCTCGCCCGACGCGCCGGACACCTGCGTCAGCTGGCGGACCGGCACGAACACGACCGCATCCACTTACAGGAGCCGACGTCATGAGCCCAGCCCCGGATGAACGCGAGCGGATCCGTGTCGCAATGGACCGCATCCTGGGCGGCACACCGCAGCAGTCGAACGGAGCGCTGACGATCGTCGCCCTCGTGCTCGAGGCCGGCATCTTGCGGAACGCTCTCACCCAGCGGCACACCGACCTGAAGGCGGAGTTCTACGACAAGGCCCGTGCCCGGGGCGGGACGCCGGACAGCGAGCGGCGTCTGCTCCAGCACGTTCGGCGGCTCAAGGAGCTCCGGGCTGCCGACCCGGAGGAGATCGCCCAGCTCAAGGCGGACATCGAGGCTCTGGTGGGGCCCTGCACCAGGCCACGACAGAGAACAGCCATCTGCGCCAGCAACTCGCCGACCGCCATGCGTCGTGCGCGTGCTGTCGGCGCAGGCGCCGCCCGGCAGGTAGCGGGTCAGCTGGCGCAGGCGCACCCGGCGGCGGCCTTCGCCTCGGCCGAGGTCTGGGACGGGTCGACGGCCTGCTCCTCGGGGGTGCAGCAGGCGGTGGTCCCGCAGCAGGCGTCCGGGGCGGTGCCGGCCTTGTCCAGGGTGCCGGCGTCGGCCTTGACCACGTACACCTCCCACGGCTCCTTGCCCGGGCCGGTCACCCACACCTTGTCCTGCAGGGCGTAGCAGCAGGAGGTGTCGTTCTCCTCGAACGTGGCCAGGCCCGCTTCCTTCAGCCGGGTCGTGGCGGCGGTGACCTCCTCGGTGCTGGCGACCTCCACACCGAGGTGGTCCAGACGGGTCTCCTCTCCTTCCTCGCCCTCGATGAGGACGAGCTTCAGCGAGGGCGAGGTGATCGCGAAGTTGGCGTAGCCCTCGCGCCGCTTGGCGGGCTCGGTGCCGAACAGCTTGGAGTAGAAGGCGATCGAGCTTTCCAGGTCGGCGACGCGCAGGGCGAGCTGGACTCGGGACATGGCGGTCTCCCATCCGGGACAAAACCCTGCATCGACGGCCGTCGATACAGCGGAGGTTGCCACTTTGAATAGATGACTGTCAACATAGAGGTATGTCGAAACAAGCTGATCTACCGCTGGTCGGCCAGGAGGGAGTGTGCTGCGCCCCGATGGTTCGCGAGCCGCTGGGTGAAGTGGACGCGGTCGAGCTGTCGCGGATGTTCAAGGCGCTGTCGGACCCCGTCCGGCTGCGGCTGCTCTCCCTGATCGCCTCCCACGAGGGCGGGGAAGCGTGCGTGTGCGACCTGATCGGCCCGTTCGACGTCTCCCAGCCGACCATCTCCCACCACCTGAAGGTGCTCCGCAAGGCCGGGCTGGTCGGCTCCGAGCGGCGCGGCACCTGGGTGTACTACTGGGTGCTCCCCGAGGCCCTGGCGAAGCTGTCCGCCCTGCTGCAGACCCCTGCCGTGCCCGCGAAGGCTTCCGCGTGAGCGCCCCCGTGCCGCTGGCGCGGCGCGCGACGGCCGAAGCGGCCGGCACCGCGGCACTGGTGGCCGTGGTGGTCGGCTCCGGGATCCAGGCGACCGAGCTGACCCGCGACGTCGGCGTGCAACTGCTCGCCAACTCCCTCGCCACCGTCTTCGGCCTGGGCGTGCTCATCGCCCTGCTCGGGCCGGTCTCCGGGGCACACTTCAATCCCGTCGTCACGCTCGCCGCCTGGTTCACCGGCCGCCGCACGGCCGACGGCCCGAGCCTGCGGGAGGTGGCCGCCTTCGTGCCCGCCCAGATCGCCGGGGCCGTCGGCGGCGCGGTCCTCGCGGACGCCCTGTTCGCCCGGCCGCTGGTGCAGTGGTCGACGCACGACCGGTCCGCCGGCCACCTGTGGCTGGGCGAACTGGTCGCCACCGCGGGACTGGTCTGGCTGATCTTCGGGCTGGCCCGGGCGGGCCGGGCGCACCTGGCGCCGCTTGCGGTCGCTGCCTACATCGGCGCCGCCTACTGGTTCACCTCCTCCACCAGCTTCGCCAACCCGACGGTGACCATCGGCCGGGCGTTCACCGACACCTTCGCCGGCATCGCCCCCGCGTCCGTGGCACCGTTCCTCGCTGCCCAACTCGCCGGCGCCGGCGTCGTCCTGGTCCTGGTCTCCGTCACCTTCGGGCGCCCGACGCCCATAACCGGGGACGAGGTTGTCGTCCCGCACAACGAGCAGCAACTCGCCACCCCCGCCCGACCCGCTGAAGAAAGCGCCCTGTCCTGATGAGTACTCCCGCTACCCCATCCGTGCTGTTCGTCTGCGTGCACAACGCCGGCCGGTCCCAGATGGCCGCCGCCTTCCTCACCCACCTCGCCGGGGACAAGGTCCAGGTCCGCTCGGCCGGCTCCGCTCCCGCCGACGCCGTGAACCCGGCCGTGGTGGAGGCCATGAGCGAGGCCGGCATCGACATCTCCGCGGAGATCCCGAAGGTCCTCACCACCGAGGCGGTGCGGTCCTCGGACGTGGTGATCACCATGGGCTGCGGAGATGCCTACCCGTACTTCCCCGGCAAGCGGTACCTGGAGTGGAAGCTGGACGACCCCGCCGACCAGGGCGTCGAGGCCGTCCGGCCGACCCGGGACGAGATCGAGCGGCGCATCCGCGGCCTGCTCGCCGAGCTCGGCATCGAGGCCACGTCGTAAGCGCCGCCCCGACCTGCACCCGGACCCCTAAGTTGCCGCGACGGTGCGACGGGGCCGTTCGGCCCTTGGAGGGGCACCAGATTGCCCCTACGCACCGAGGCCACCGGTGACGCACGCTGGAAACCGGGAGCGGCAACGCCCGGAAGGTGATCGTCATGATGTGGTACGACGGCGGCTGGGGCTGGGGAGGCTGGTTCTTCTTGGTCGCGTTCATGGTGCTGTTCTGGGCGCTGGTGATCTTCGGCATCGTCGCGCTCGTCCGCTACTTCAGCGGTGCCCATCACGACCGCCAGGCCGGACGGCCTCCCTCTTCCGGTGAGCCGGGACGGGGAAGCAGGGGGGCCGAGGACCTGCTTGCCGAGCGGTTCGCCCGCGGGGAAATCGACGAAGACGAGTACAAACGACGGCTCGCGCTGCTGCGGGAGCACCGGTGAACCCGGACCGCCGGCGCGGCACAAGGTTGATCATCGCCGGGGCGGTCGCCGCGCTGGTGCTGGGCATCGCGACCACCATGGTGCTGGCTGGCACCGGCGCCTTCCGCCATGCCGCTCCTGCGGCATGGCGGGCCCAGGGAGCGCGCTGCAGCGCGCCGGCGCTGCCGGGCCAGGTGGTGGACATGACCGCGAGTGACATGGGGCGGGGCATGATGGGCGGTACTCCCGGCGGGTACGCCCTGCGCATGATGCGTCTTGTCGCCCGTCCTGCCACGGTCTCCGCCGGTGTGGTGTCGCTGCGGGTGTTGAACACCGGTGCCATGGCGCACGAGGCAGTGGTGCTCCCGCTGCCGTCGGGTCAGGGCATCGGGGAGCGCCCCACTGGCCCTGACGGGAAGGTCAACGAGGCGGGCAGCCTGGGCGAAGCGTCCCGCAGCTGCGGAGCGGGCGAGGGGGACGGCATCGCCCCTGGCGCGATGGCATGAACCACGCTGACGCTGCGTCCCGGGCGCTACGAGCTGGTGTGCAACCTCCCCGGCCACTACCTCGCCGGGATGTACACCGAACTCGACACCACCACCCGGTAATAGGCTCGACATCACCACCCGGTAATAGGCTTGTGTGCCCGGCCATCAACGCCGCCGTTCCTGAGGCCCCCATAAGACGCCAAAGCCCAGTCATCGACTGAGCTGGCGGGCTCCTTCACTTCAACACGCTGCACTTGACAGAGAAGGTGTCGTACAGCCATCGCAGGAAGGCGTCCATCGTGTGGCGCGGCCGGGCGGCGCGGTCCCTCTGCTTGTCCTTGAGCTGCCGTACGGCGACGACTCCTTCGTCGGTGAGGTGGACGTCCGGGGTGCCGGCGAGGCCGCGGGCGATGTGCACCAGGCCGCGCTGTTCCAGGTGGAGGGCGAGGACGGTGGGGTCCTCGTCTTCCAGCTGGAGCTCCTCGACGAAGCGGGTGACGTCGACGTGCTCGGCCGGGCGCTGTTGCGCGTGGGTATCCAGCCGCATCGGCAGCCGGGCGAGGTAGGCGCTGCTTTCGAGCGTTTCGCCGGGTAGCGCGCCGCCGGCGGCGGAGCCTTCGAACTGGACTGGCCCGCGAATCGACGTGCTGCATGCCGGACGGGTGGCCTCGACGAAGCCGACCGCCCGGCGGTCACCGGGATGACACGGCAGCAGGAGCGGTCCGCGGCCCCTCCCGCTCACGGCCCGGTTCGAGGGCCCTGACTATGCTGATCATCGCGCGGTGGGTGCGAGACGGTTGCGCCACTCCGGTTGCTCTGGGAAGGGGTGGGGGCGTGGCCAAGCCTGTACACGCGGCTGTCGGGGGCGTGTGGATCAAGTGCAGCTTCTGCCAAGGCGATCTGTTTCGGGACCGGGAGGTGAAACTCAACAGCACCGGCATGGAGTTCCTGAACTTCGGCTGGGCGAACGAGTCAGCGACCGGGCTGATCTGCTGGAACTGCGGCTATGTGCAGCTGTTCGTGAACAGAAATCTCGAACTGCACAAAGCGGAGAAAGGCGGGGGGTGACGCAGGTCCCCCGCAGGGGGTCGGCGAGCTCAGGTGCTGGAAACTTCGCCCGGACAGCACGGCGAATTACCCGGCCAACGATGCGAGCCGCGCCACTGGCTGGTGTGCCGCGCGGTACGGCGCCGCGGCGCGCGTCTCCGGGCGGGCGTACGGCCGGCTCGCTCCGAGCCGTCAGGAGCGCGGGTCTTTTTCTGCTCGTCCCGGTCGGCGAGTGCGGCCGGATACGGTCCACGGCAGCGGCTGGCACCCGACCGGACCGGCGGGTGAACTCCCCGGGACTTCCGGCGGAGGCCAGAAAACGGTTCGCCGCCGTCCGTGCCGGGTCGCTCGTGCGGCGGCGCCGCTTCGACGAGCCCGGGCCGGGGCCCGGAGCAGGTGCTCCGGGCCCTGGTGACGTTCGGGCTCAGGCGGGGGTGATGTTCTCCGCCTGCGGGCCCTTCTGGCCCTGGGTGATGTCGAAGGTGACCGCCTGGCCTTCCCGCAGCTCGCGGAAGCCGGAGGCGTTGATGTTGGAGTAGTGCGCGAAGACGTCCGGTCCGCCGCCGCCCTGGGCGATGAAGCCGAAGCCCTTTTCGGCGTTGAACCACTTGACGGTTCCGCTGGCCATGCTGGTGCCTCTCGGTCGCTGTCAGGAACCGCACCGCGCGGTCCTGGAGGTGATCGCCCTGGTCCGGCACTGCACGGCAAAGCGCCCGCGCGAAAGCGCGGGCAGGGACGGCGAACCACGACATCGGCAGCGACGCTACACGGTGAAACCGACCCTCACCAGAGAGCCACAACCGTGGCTCGCACCGGGCCGCCGACACCGGCCCCGCCTGCCCCGCCCCGCCATGCGCCCGGCCTGACCCCACCCTCAGCCGCAATCGCAGTCGTTCGCCGGGCCAGGGTCTGTTCCCCGTGACCGATCACCACCTGTACGGCACCAGCATCCACACCGCCGGCGCGCTGGCCCGGCTCGTCGGTGACCGCCTGGGCCTGGTCTTCACCGAGCGTGAGAGCGCCTGCCGGGGCATCTACCACCTCGCCGACAGCCCCGAGAAGCGGATCGAGCTCCAGCCCGACCCGATCCCCGGCGATGACGGCGATGACGACCTCTATGCCCCTGAGCGTCCCGCGGCCCAGGTGCTCCTGCCGACCACCACCTTGGCGCCTGACTCCACGCTGCAGGCCCGTCTGCGTTCTGTTGAAGGCCTCCACCATCTCAGCCACGCAGGCGGTTTTTGAACCCGGTCCGCGCGCACTGCGCGGGCCGAGAACGGCTCGCCGGCCCGCGGGCCGGCGCCTGACCGTGCTGCCCGGGGCCTGGGTGCCCCGGGCAGAGCACGGGAGCGTCTATGGGGTGGCGTCCTTGGCGGTGACGCGGTCGTCGAGCTGTCCCCTCCCGCCTTGTGCCACACTGGCACGGGCCCGCTGCGCCTCCCCCGTCGCAGCGGGCCTTTCACCTGCCCATCCCCGGCGTGCCGTGGTGGTGGGGCCGGGGTGTGCCCGCGGCCGGGCCCTGGCCGCCGGCACGGCCCGTGGGTGTCAGCGGCGGCCGCCGCGGTGGCGGCCCCAGGACTCGGTGTCCACCGTGCGGCCGCGGTCATCGCGCAGGGTGGCCGTGTCGGCGCGGTTGTCCCACACGTAGTGGCGGCGGCCCTGGTAGAGGTCGGTGCGAGTGTCGCGGCCGGTGCCGGTAATGACGAGCTGTCTCTGCTCATCAACCAGTTCCTCCACCTGTGCGGCGTCTCACGTCGATGCGCTGCACGTTCTCAGCAGGTGCCACCCTCGATTCCCGCGTGATGCCAACGAATCAAGGTTGTGACCAGCAAGGACGTCTGACATGCAGTAAGAGTCGAACTGGGCAGCGAAGTGAGACATCGCACGGGCCAATAACCCGCCTACCGCCAGTCGAGGCGCCCGTCGATCACGCGCGGCGCGTTGTCGTCCCCGAAGCCCCGCCCCTGGCACAGCGCGTCGGCGACCGCGGTCAGGCAGGCGGCGAACGCCGCCTGCCCCGGGGTCAAAAGTTCGGCCTCGGCGTAGTCGCCGAGCAGCCCGTACCCCTGGCCGGGGTGCAGTCGACAAAGCTGCCGCAGAAGCCGTCCGGGTCGATGGTGGTGATCGGCAAGTACCGCTGCCCGGGCTCGCCGTCCAGGCGCGCGGCCGCGACCGGGCCCTCGCACCACGCTCCCAGGTTCTCCAGGGGGCCGATCCCTTTCACCCTCGGGCAGGAAGTACCCGGTCGGCTCGGGGGCGTCGCGGGATGTGGGCCAGTCGACATCCGAGGCCGGTCCGGTGCCATTGCGCACCAGGTAGAAGGCGCGCACATCGGCCGGGACCGTCACGCCGGGATCCTGCTCCAGCGAGCGGAGCCCGCCCTCCGTCGCGGGCACCCGTCGGAAGGTGCGGGCGCATGCTCCGTCAACCACGTCTCGATCCGCGCCCAGGCGGCGAGAGTCTGTGCAGCCCGCACCTGGTCATCGGTCATGGCCCGGACCGTAGCCGTGGGGGATGGCACCGGCCGCCGGCCGCCGACGAGGCCTCACCCGGGCCCGGCACGGCGCACAGACCGGCACCATGTTCCGCCCGACGCCCTGGACGACGCCCGCCGCCGGTGACGGCCGGACCCGCGTCCGGATGCCCTCCGGGCACGACTGCCCGGACTGTTCCGGAACGGCGACGGCGCCGCTCCCGTGATTCCTGAGTTCCCGGGGGCCCTTGAGGTGATCCATATGAGGTCTGGCCGGCGTGGCACCAACTAGGTACCATCGGCGTTATGCCATCACTGAATGTGTCCTTCTCAGACGAGGAGATGGAGGGCGTCCGCGCGGCCGCCGCCGCAGAGGGCAAGAGCCTGAAGGCGTACCTCCACGATCTCGGCGTGCGCGAGATGCACCGCAAGCGGTTCGTCGCCGGCGCCGCCGGCTGGGCCGACAAGCTGCGAGACGAGTTCGACGAGGCGTTCCCCGAGGAGATCCCGCCGTCCCGGCGTGCTGGTGGGGCCGCGGCCGCCTGATGGATCTGCACGTTGATGTCTCCTGGCTCCTCGACGTCCAGGAGGCCGCCCTCGGGCACGAAGACGTGACGGTGGCCGACTACTCCGGGCTGGTGGCGGCCGTCGCGCGGCACAAGACCCGGATGCCGACGCTTGAGGCGTCGGATCCGGATGCGGCGTGGCGTGCGGCCGCGCTCCTGCACACGATTGTGCGCCTCGAGCCACTGCCGCACCGCAACAGCCTCTTTGCGGCTTTTGTCGCCGCCCAGTACATGGATCAGTGCAGTGAGGGGATTGATCCGCCTTATGGCGCCCTGTCCGATCTCGTCCGGAAAGTGCGGGACACCCGTCTGAGCGTCTATGCGGTGGCCGAGGCGCTGCGTTCCTGGAGGATCTGAGGCCGGATCGGCGAGCGGCGCAGGAGTGACCGTAACGGAAGTACGCCATCCACCCGCGGAGGAACAAGTTCAAGTCCCCCACGATCGCTTCGGGATGCAGCGGGAGCCGACGCCGGGCGGTGTTGCTTGCGAAGGCGACCACCGACAAACCCACCGGCACCTCACAAAACACCGCACTGGAGTACCCCGTGCCTGCCGGAGGATCCGAGCCCGCCGCCGGCGGCGCCGCTCGGCCCAGGTGACATGGAGCCGTGCGGCTGCCGTGTCTCCCGGATGGGCAGAACGCACGCTTCCCGGTCCTGGTGCTGACGGTGTTCGTCACCGCCGCCGGCGCCGCTTTGCGGGCGGATGTGGTGGGCGGCTCCCCTGGAGTGTGGGCACGGGGTCGGCCGCCCAGGGACCGGCTGCCGTTTCCTCGGCGTCGAGCATGTCCTCGCCGTAAAGATCGTGCAGCCAGTTGGACTGGTAAATGGTGTCGAGATAGCGCTCGCCGAGATCCGGGGCGATGGCCACCGCGGTGAGGTCACGCGTGTCATGGTCGTCCAGCCAACGCATCGCGCCGCTGACGACCGTGCCGGTGGAGCCGCCGAAGAGGAACCCGCGTTTGGCCAGGCGATGGCACGCACGGATGGTGTCCGTCTCCTCGACGCGTATCACCTCGTCCACGTAGGACTCGTCGAGCAGTGGCGGAGGCACGCTCATGCCGAGCCCGGGAATCATGCGGCGGCCCGGCGCACCACCGAAGGTCACCGAACCGACGCTGTCCACCGCGACGATCCGTACCGGCCGGTGCCACTGGCGGAAATAGCGTGCGCAGCCCATCAGAGTTCCGGTGGTGCCGGCGCCGACGAACAGTACGTCCAGGTGCGGGAAGCGCTGGGCGATCTCCGGCGCCGTCTTGCGGTAGTGCGCCTTCCAGTTGCCCGGATTGGTGTACTGACTGAGCCACACATACCGGTCATCGGAATCGCACAGCGCACGGACGTAGTCGAGCCGCGCGCTCAGAAAACTGCTTTTGGCGTCCAAGCTGGCGATGGTGTGCACCCGGCTGCCCAATGCCTCCATCAGAAGTCTGGTCGACAGGTTGCAGCGGGAGTCCGTCACGCACAGGAACCGGTAGCCCTTGCTCGCCGCGATCATGCTCAGCGCTACGCCGAGGTTGCCGGACGAGGACTCGACCAGGATCGACTCCGGTGTGAGGTCCCCGTCTCGTTCGGCGGTCTCCACCATCTCGGTCGCGGCCTTCAGCTTGATCGAGCCGGCGAAGTTGAAGCCCTCGCACTTCAGGAGCAGGGGGCGCCCGAAGAGGGGCTCAAGGTCGACATAGAGCTGGGACTCGTTGAAGGCATGGGGAGCGGATATGACGGGCACGACGGCCTCCTCCTCATCTGCGGCAGGGCGCTCCCGGACGGCTATCCGTAACGGCGCAGTTCGTGGAAGAAGTCGTCGATGACGTGCAGCTCTCCGGAGCGGACCAGTTCGTCGTAGACGTACTTGCCGACCGCGAGGTCGAGCACCCCGAGGCCGAAGGGTGAGAACACCACCGGCCGGCCCGTCGGCACTGTCACCCGCCCGGCCATCACGTCGTCCAACGTGCCCTGCAGGAAGTCCCGGTTGCCCGTGAGCTGCTCGGCCAGATGCGGCGAGGTGCCGGCCTTCAAGCAGTGCTCGACGTCATCCACGATGTTGGTCGAGGCGAGAACGATCTCCGGCGCCAGGTCGCGCAGCGACACATGCAGGACCACAGGATTGTGCGAGAACCACGAGGGGTCGCTGACGTGCGGCTCACTGGCGACGGTGGCGAAGACCACCAGGTCGCTGCCACGGATCAGCTCCTCGGCGCTGTGGTGCACCGTGATCCGGCCTGTGGTGTCCGRCTGCTCGAGGTAGCGGCGGAACCCTGCCGCGCTGTCGGCGGACAGGTCGTGTATGCCTGTCTCGTCGAACGACCAGCCGTTGCCGACCAGGAACGTGTGGATGTAGCGGGCGATCAGGCCCGTCCCGAAGAACCCGACGCGCGTGGGCCGTGGCCGGTCCCGGCTGAGCCGATCCGCGGCCAGCACCGCGGACGCGGCCGTCCTGGTGGCGCTGATGATGGAACTCTCCAGGCAGGCGAACGGGTAGCCGGTGTCCTGGTCGTTGAGGATCAGCACGGCGGACGCCCTCGGGATGCCGGCCTGTACGTTCTCCGGGAAACTGGAGATCCACTTCACGCCGTCCACCCGTACGTGTCCGCCGATCGAGGCCGGCAGCGCGATGATCCGGGAGGTCGGACGGTCGGGGAACCGCAGGAAGTACGACGGCGGGTTCACCGAGTCACCGGCACCGTGCAGCCGGTAGGTGACCTCGGCCAACTCGACGATCTGCTTCTCGCGCCCCTCCAGCACCTGCTGGACCTGGGCACCGGAGATCACCGCGAAGGGCCGCACGGTGTGCGGTTCGCCTGGTGCGGACGCCGTCACGGCGGTGGGGACGCTGGTCATCGGGCGGTCACCTCGAAGGTCGGCGAGCAGTCGGACATTCGCACCGGGTCGGCCATCGCGACGAGCACGTCGCGCGGTCCCTCGAAGGGCTCCCGGCTGTGCGCGGTGCGCAGGTTGTCGACGATCATCAGGTCGCCGGCCTGCCACGGCTCGCGTGCGGTGTGGGTCTCGTAGACCTTGTTGAGCAGTTGCACCACGTCCTCGCCGATCGGGTCGCCGCTTCCGAAACGGGTGTTGAACGGCAGCCCGTCGGCGCCGTAGACCTCCACGAGGTACTCGCGGACCTCGGGGGCCAACGTCCACTCGTTGAGGAACGCGACCTGGTTGAACCAGCAGCGCCGCCCGGTGACCGGATGGCGCATCACGGCGCTGCGGCGCTGTCTGGTGCGCAGGGTCCCGTCGGGCTGCCATTCGAACTCGATGGCGTTGTCGCGGCAGTAACTCTCGACAGCACTCCGCTCGTCGGTGCCGAACGCCTCGATGAGGGAGGACCCGATCTCGTCGTTGTAGCTGCGGGTGAGCAGCCAGCCCTCCCGCTCGAACCGCTCGGTCAACGCGGTGGGCAGTTCCTCGAGCACGGTCGCCGCGTCGGCCACTCCGGTCGCCCCGCCCTGCTGGGGCGCGGTGAGGCAGGCGAACAGCATCAGGCCGGGGAACTCGAGCGTGTAACTCTGTTCATGGTGCATGCACATCGGCTGGTTCGGCGGCCACTGCGCCGAGGAGTACACGCCGTCGACATAGGTCCGCCGGGGTGCGAATGCCTCTCTCTCGGCCATCAGTCTGGTGCTCAGCCGCTGGAAGACGGCACTGGCCCCGGCCACATCACGCAGCCCGAGGCCGCGGACCAGGACGCAGCCGTGCTCGGCGACGACGGCGCGTAGCGCCTCTCGGTGCTCGGCTGCCCAGCGCGTCGCGTCGCTGGTGATCTCGGCCCGCAGTATCGGAGGCCGGCCGGGTTGGAGTTCGACCTCGTCGAGCAGCGACGCCGGGGATATGGAGGACATCCTGATTTCCTTTCAGTGTGCAGCTGTGTGTGCCGCTCAGGAAGCAGGCAGTAGTTCGACGGTGCGCAGCACGGCCTGCGCTGCCTCGGACGGACGGCTGCGCAGGAAGTAGTGGCCGCCCTCGGCGAGTTCCTGCAGGTCGATGTGGACCGCGAGGAGCTCCCAGTCGCGGTGGCGTCGCGGATGATCAGCCGTGATCGGGTCGTCGGCGGCGACGACCACGGTGACCGGCACGGACAGCTTCACCGCTGGGGGAGTGTCGAGGAGATCTGCGAAGTAGCGGTGTGCGGACACGCAGTCGTGCCGGTAGGCCGCACCGATGTGCTCGGCGCGCTGCGCGTCCAGCTCATGGAGCTCGGCGTAGCCGCTGTCCGCACTCAGCTTCGCGGCGATCTCGGCGTCGCTCAGCCCGGTCAGCTCGGTGACTGCGTCGCGCCGGTCAGCGGCATTGCCGAGCAACTGCGCGCCGATGAAGACCCGTTGGACATCCACCCCGTGCTCGTCCAGCTGTCTGGCCGTCTCCACGGCGAAAGCCGCGCCAGACGAGTGCCCCCACAACAGGACTTCGCGCGGGCCGCATTCGGTGATCTCGGCGACGACCTGAGCAACCACGTCTGCCATCGACGCGAAAGGCTCGCTCTCGGCGGCCACGTCGTGACCGGGCAGCTCAACGGCGTAGACCGCGATCCCACTGCCCAGCAGGGCCTTGGCCATCGGCTGGAAGTTCACCGCGTTGCCGCCGGCGTAGGGGAAGCACACCAGGGCACCAGTCGGCGCACCGTCCGGTTCGCACAGCGACTGAAGCAGCCCGGAACGCCGATCGGACCTGCCGTCGACCAGCGCGGCCAGATCGGCGAGGACCGGATGCCGGGTCACGTCCTTGAGTGACACCGTACGGTCCAGAGTGATCACCAGCTGTACGGCTGACAGCGATGTGCCGCCTCGGTCGAAGAAATGGGTCCGTCGATCGATCTGAGCCTGCGGGATGCCGAGCACCTTCGCCCAAGCGGCCGCCAACCGCTGCTCGGTCGGCGTCCCCGGCAGGTGGGAGCCTCCTTCGCCGTCCTCGACGACGTCCGGTTCTTCCACGAGTGCTGCCAGTGCCCTCTTGTCGGTCTTGCCGTTGGCGGTCAGCGGCAGTCTTTCCCGCCAGTGGAAGGCCGACGGCACCATGTACTCCGGCAGCGACTCACCCAGCCGGCCCCGCAGGTCCTCGACGGGGAGCGACGTCGGGCCGGAGTAGAAGGCCACCAGGTGCTTGCCCCGGTCGGGTGGCTCGGCGACCACCACCGCACCGTCGCGGACGCCGGGTACCTGCAGCAGGGTGTTCTCGATCTCGCCGATCTCGATCCTGAAGCCGCGGATCTTGACCTGGGTGTCACGACGTCCGAGGAACTCCAGCTTGCCCTCGGGCAGCCAGCGGCCGTGGTCGCCACTGCGATAGAGCCGGGCTCCCTCGCGGTGCGGATCGGGCATGAAAGCCTGCTTGGTGCGGTCGGGGTCGTTGACGTATCCACGGCCGACACAGACGCCGGAGAAGACGATCTCGCCGGGAGCGCCGAGCGGTACCGGTGACAGCTGTTCGTCGACGACGTAGACGTGCACATTGCTGACGGGGGGACCGAGCGGGACCCGTTCGCGGTCCGGCACCCGGTCCAGGACCTCGTGGTTGGTGTCGTCGCAGGTCTCGGTCAAGCCGTAGGCGTTGACCAGCTTGATGCCGGGCTTGGCCGCGAACCAGCGCTGCGTGAGCTCCTTCTTCAACGCCTCACCGGTGACGGACACGTACCGCAGGTCGGGCAGCTCGCGCGGGTGCTGCTCCAGATACGTCAGGACGACTTCGAGGTACGACGGCACGACCTGGAGCACGGCGACCCGGCCGCGGGCGATCCTGTCGACGAACCGCTGGACGTCCAGGATCACCTCCTGCTCGACCAGCAGGGTCCGCCCACCCACCAGGAGGGCGGACAACAGTTGCCACAGCGAGATGTCGAAGCACTGCGGGGCGGTCTGGGCGACCACCTGTCCCTCGTCGACCTCGAGCTCCAGGTCCTCGATCTTGGCGTAGAGGTGGTTGAGCATGCCCGCGTGCTCGCACATCGCGCCCTTGGGCTCTCCGGTGGAGCCGGAGGTGAAGTAGATGTAGGCGAGCTGGTCCGGCGCGACGGCGATGCCCAGGTCGTCGTCACGACCGCCCTCGTCGTACGCCGTGCCGGTGAAGAGCTTCTGGACTCCTGGCAGCGAGTCCAGGGCCTGGTCGAGCGAGTCGGTGCTCGTGGGTTCGGTGAGCACGAGCCCGCATTCGGCGCGGGAGAGCATGGCCGCGATGCGATCGGCCGGGAAGCGTGGATCGACGGGCAGGTACACGCCTCCGGCCTTGAAGACCGCGAGGACGGAGGCCATCCAGTCCAGGTTCCTCTCGGTCACCACCGCGACGACACCTTCGCGTCTCAGCCCCCGCGCCAACAGGGCTCGTCCCAGCTGGTTGGCACGTGCGTTGAGCTCCTGGTAGGTCCACTCCCGGTCGCCGTGCACGGCGGCGACGGCCTTCGGGTGCAGCCTCACCCGCTGTTCGAACAGCTCGTGCATCCGGGCGTCCGGCAGGGTACGGCGCGGTCCGGACAGCCCTTCGAGCTGGAACCGGAGCTCCTCGTCGGAGAGCAGGCTCTGCCGCGCGTGCTCGGCATCCGGATCCGCTGCGATGAGCGCGAGCGTGGTGAGGTGGTAACCGGCGATCCTGGCGGTGTGGTCCGCGTCGAGTACGTCGGTCCGGTACCGCAGTCGCAGTGTGGGCCGGCCCCTGCGCTCCGAGAACGCCATCCACAGCACGGTGTCTTTGGGGAGATCGCCGACAACCTCCGTCGGACAGGGACCGAGCGCCGGATTCGGATCGAGGACGGTCTCGATCGACGGTCCGGCGAGGTTCAGCTCGCGTCTGAGTTCGTCGACCGGAAAGTCCTTGTGCGCCAGCAGTTCCGACGCGACGCGATGGGTGTCGACCAGCAGCGCCCGCCATGATGTCGGCGCGGTCGTCAGCCGGCAGGGCAACGGTCGGCCGCCCTCCTCCACCACGTAGCCGGTTGTGACCTCGTGCTCGCCTGACAGCGCGGCGAGTACCTTGGCGTGCGCGGCCAGCATCACGGAGCCGAGAGGCATCGTGAGATCCTCCGCCAGCCGGCGCAAGGCGTTCATGACGTCGTCCGAAATCGTGGCCTCGTGCTCGTCGACACCCGTCACCGGCCGGAGCGTCCACCGAGGGATCGTGGTGGATCCGCCGGTGACGAGCACACCGCGCCAGAACTCCCGGTCCGCCACTCGCGTTGCCATCGATCAGTCCCTCTCCACTTGCCGTGGCCACCATGTCTGTCGCCGCCGACCAGGCCGGCTCCTCTGTCTTCGTCGCTGTCGGCGGACCGCCGGGCCGGACCGCCCGGCCGGTCGAGCCGACTTGATCAAGACGGTCCTGTGCTATCCCTGCCGCGCCGGTRCCGGGGGCTGACCGGGGGCGCCGCTCAGCTCCGTGGCCGGGTTCCCACCCCACCGCGCGTGCCGCGGGACTTCCTCGCCCTTCATGAGGAAGGAGTCGGGTACGAGTACTGAGCCGTCACCCATCGTCACTCCGTAGTGGACGTGGGAGCCGACACCGAGGGTGCATCCGTCCCCTAGCGTGCTGCGGTCGGACTTGAAGGTGCCGTCCTCCTGCGAGTGACATTGGATCTTGCTCCCCGCGTTGAGGGTGCAGTCGTTCCCGATGGTGGTGAGCATCCGCTCCGTCAGATAGCAGCCGTCATCGAAGACCCTGCTGCCGATCCGGACACCCAGGAGCCGCCAGATCACGTTCTTGAAGGGGGTGCCGTTGAAGATGTCGAGGTACTCGTCAGGAACCTTCCACAGACGCTCGTGCCACCAGAAATACGGGTCATAGATGGAGCACAACTGCGGTTGCAGCCCGCGGAAAGCCACGATGGCACGCTCCACCAGTACGAAATAGAGGGGGGTGAATGCCAGGCTGAGCACCAGGAACGCCGCGATTGCTCCGTGACCGAGGGAGTCATACAGTTCGGCATTCATGAGGGCAAGCACAGTGACGGCGAAGAAGAAAAGCCACCGTACGAGCAGGAAGAGGACCATCGACCGGATGTTGAAGCGGTTCTTGGCAGCAAGGTTGCGGTGCAGCTCGGCCCCGGTCCGCATGTGATCGAACCGCAAGTCGCGCTCCACCGAACGGGGAATCTCGAAGCACGGCGAGCCGAGCAGACCCACCCCCTCACGTACCTCGCCATCGAGTGGAACCATCACCTTCGTCGCGAGGAGACAGTTGTCGCCCGTCTTCGCCCCGGACGGATACGCGATGTTGTTCCCGAGGAAGTTGTGCCGTCCGATCGACGCACGGGACACCCGGAAAGACGTACTCGAAAAGTCGGCATTGACGATCGACAGGCCGTCAGCGATCATCGTACCGCTGCCGACAGAGCACAGATACGGGGTCTCGTGCTGTACTTCCGTGCCGAAGTTGGACCCGGTCTGCTCCACCTGTGACAGGTCGTATCCAAGGCCGCGCAGGTAGTGGACGATGTAGGAGCTGTCGCCGAAGAGCCATGTGAAGAACTTGACGTTGGTGATGCGCGCGATCGTCCGGTGCATTGAGTAGTGAAAGCCGTACAGCGGATACACCTTGTCCGGCTCGACGAGCAGATTCAGCAGGCGCGGCACGGTGAACAGAGCGACGATGCCCACGACGACGAAGCTGAAGAACAGAACGCAGGACACGAKCAGYGCATCGACATAGAGCTCCGCCGACACGAGCCCTGTCACACCCGGGGCCAGCCGGTCGTTCAGTGCCGGTACTTCCGCCAGCAGCATGTACAGGCCCCCGACGGCCAACGGCACGGTGAGGAAGAACAGCTGACCCACTGTGGCGAGGCCGAAGCCGACCCGGCGCAAAGTGCCGCACTTGGCGGGCGGGATCCGCACGTAGTCGAGCTCTGTGCGCTGCGCCGGAGATCCGTGCCACCGCTGGTCGCCGGGGACCGCTTGGCCGCTGTGCAGTGATGACGYATGACCGAGCTGCGCCCCGTCACCCATCGACGTGGCRATGTCGAGCACGGTCTTCTCGCCGATGAACACATTTCGGCCCAGGGTGACCGGACCCGTCTGAATGCGGCCGGCGTGCGCCCGGTAGCACAGGAAGTACGACTCCTTGCGGATCACCGTGCCGGCGCCGATCGTGAGCAGGTCGGTGCAGACCGGAACGGTGCGCGAGAGGATCGTGACACCCGGGCCGATGYGTGCGCCGAGTGCCCGKAGGTAGAGCACATACAGGGGGTTTCCGACGAAGAAGACCATCGGGTTGGCGTGGAGCAGTACCTTGACGGTCCAGAAGCGGAGATAGGTCAGACCCCAGACCGGGAAATCGCSTTCTTTCCACCGGCCGATGAGGATCCATTTGGCYGCGACCGGGAAGGTGCACATGCCGAYGAAGCCGRCGCCGCCGAAGACGACCGATYGTAGGTAAATGTCCGTCACRTTCGAGCCGGCGGATATCCATAGATAGCCGCGTTCGGTGAGGATTGCGAYGAGGAARGAGTAYCCCAGGAAAAGCAGGAACTGCAGCACTCCGCAGAGGGTGTACTGCAGCGTGCTGCCCGGAGTCACGGACTCCGAGGGTGCTCGGTCCGGCGAGCCGGCGGGGGAGGGTGTGGCAGTGATGCCGGTTCCGGCGTCGGTGACTGCCGTCGCCAGGCTGCGGATCGTCCGGTGATGGTAGACGTCTTTTATCGACACTGACGGCAGATCCGCTCGTTTCCTGACGCGTGCGCAGAATTGTGCCATCACCAATGAATTGGCGCCGAGGTCGTCGAAGAAGTTGGCGTCGACCGAAACCTGGTCGACGCCCACGACGCCGGCGAGTACCTCGGCGAGGTTCCTTTCCGTGTCGGGCGACGGGCTTTTGTCTTTCGACGGGGCGTGCGTCCTGTGCTCGGCGGCTCCAGATTCATCCGGCACGGTCGTCAGGGACTCGGCAGACCTCTCCGGCATGCAAGCTCCTTGAGTACCCACGGAACCATCACTTCTAGTCTGGGTCGTCCACCGGCGGGGTGCCACTCGACTCGATCACGGTGGCGCGACACGGGGAGGCGTCGATGCCGGGGATTCGGTTGCCACGGCTTCGGCGTCCGGTATGCAGAGCGGGTTCGTGCTGCTGAGACGGAGCTCGTGGTGTCGTGTTTTTGCTCGGCCCGGATCCACCGGATGGGTTCCCGCGGGATCGTTCGTGATGGCGTCCCGCGACGTGGTGTAGGCGATCAACGTTGGGGCGTACGCCGGGGCGTGCGGTCACCTGGATTTCGCTCCCTGCCCGACAGGTGGGCCACCATGCAACTCTCCCTGGTAAACGGCCAGTTCAACCAGGAGGTGCAGGGTGGCCCTGTCCCAGCATGACTTACTCCGGCTGCTGGAGTCACTGCGTTCGGCAGACGGGCTCGAACTCGTCCGTTCCGTGGCCGAGCGG
>NZ_QFRK01000066.1 GCF_003143855.1 Streptomyces sp. NWU339 | reverse complement strand
GGCCGATCCTGTGCGCCACCGGCCTGCCGCACGACCTGCGCAAGTCGCAGCCCTACTGCGGTTACGAGCAGTACGACTTCGAGATCGAGACCGCCGACAGCTGCGACTCCTACGGGCGCTTCCTGATCCGTCTGCGCGAGATGGAGCAGTCGCTGCGGATCGTCGAGCAGTGCCTGGAGCAGCTGGCGGGCGGCGGCGGTGCGGTGATGGTCGCGGACAAGAAGATCGCGTGGCCGGCGCAGCTGTCGCTCGGCGCGGACGGGCTGGGCAACTCGCTCGACCACATCCGCAAGATCATGGGCGAGTCGATGGAGGCGCTGATCTACCACTTCAAGCTGGTGACGGAGGGGTTCCGGGTGCCGCCCGGGCAGGCGTACGTGGCGGTCGAGTCCCCCAGGGGCGAGCTGGGTGTGCACGTCGTCTCCGACGGCGGTACCCGGCCGTACCGGGTGCACTTCCGCGACCCGAGCTTCACCAACCTGCAGACGATGGCCGCGATGTGCGAGGGCGGGCAGGTCGCGGACGTCATCGTCGCCGTGGCGAGCATCGACCCGGTGATGGGAGGCGTGGACCGGTGAACGAAATCCGTCCCACATCGGCCGCCCACCACCGGGGCGACGCTCTGGCCGGCCCGGGCGGTCCCCGGGAATCCCTCTTCCCGGTACCGAAATGACCACCCCCGAACACTCCGGACGCCACCACGGCCCCGTCGACTCCGCCATCCAGCAGCTGGTCAAGGACGCCCGCCACGCGGGCATCAAGAAGTTCCAGGTCCTGGCCTTGATCCACTCCGGCGGGGACGGCGCGAAGGACACCGTTGTCCGGACAGCCCGAGGGCCCCGGACGACGTGGGGTGCCGGTAAGAAGGCTGTCAGTGCGCCACGAGGCGCTGTTGTTTCGGACGGAGGTGGAAGACCGCCGTCGTCTCGCCGTCGTAGCGGTGGGGTGAAGCTGGAGGCAGCCTGAACCGGGGATCGCCGGGAAGGGCGAGAGCAGCCTCGACGAAGTCGGGTCGGCCCAGCACTGCCGGATGGGTCGGGCCCGGTGAGCGAGACGGGAAGGTACACGCGAGGAACCGGTGTTGTTACGCCTCTTGAGTTCTTGCCAGCTCCAATCCGGTGGATATGGGCTGGTCAGCGGTGCGCAACCGCCTGGAAGGGCGGTGAACTCCCGGTCCGGTATTGGCAGCTTGGGCCGGGAGGCCACGACGAAGGTCTACGGCGTAGTCGTGGCGAGGCCGCAGGGGCAGAGCCGGGTGCCTAACCCGTCAACCGAACAGCAGTGAACGTGGGAACCGCTCGTGTCCGCTCCCCGTGGCTTTATCGACGGCTCACGACAGCAGTTGTTCACGACCGCGGGAGGCACCCGCCGCGCTGGGATGTCGATGTCGACGAGAACGGGAGGCAGTACGCCGCCGTGGCCCGCGTGACGGCGTCGACGCTGTCCCATCGATCACCTGACCCCGTAGCCAGCGCTTTTGTCCCTGGCCACGTGGGCGCCGATGGCCACACAGACGGCGGAGCGCCTTACCTGCGATGGGTGGTGCTGTCCATCGTCGTGAACAACGGCGCGGCGCCGGCCGCCACAGTGCCTCCCGAACTGCTGTAGAAACGCTGCTTTTCGACACGTACAGAGCCAGTAGTTCTGGTGGACGGGCGCGGTTGCGGCGTAGAGCGTCGTGGCCCACTTGTTGACGGGGGATCCGTTGAGGATTCCCTCGTCGTCCAGCCACATCGAGACCTTGGGCGAGAGGTCGACCACGGCGATGTTGGTGCAGTCGACTTCGGTGTAAAGGCTGCGGAGGCCGGCGGCGGAGTCGGCGGGCCATTCGATGGCCTGGAACGAGGCGTCAGGGCGGAGGACGAGCGCGAAGCATGCTGCGGACATGGGTGTCCCCTTTCAGGGCGTGGTGATCTTGGGTGTTGGTCGACTGCCACTACCGACCAACAAGAAAAGTGTATCGCAATTTAGCTACCGTCGCGATGGTTTTCGCCGCGTTTTCGCAGGTCAACCCATGTGGAGCGGCGGCCGGGGCCCGGCCTCCGTGCCGCCGATCCGCACCGCGCAGCGGTGCGGATCCTGCCTGTCCGGCCGCCGCAGGCGGCGGGACAGCGCGAAGCGGCTGCCCCGGGACCGGGCGGGCCCGCCGTAGGACCGCGCAGCGGGCCCGGCGGGGGTAGGGGGCAGGGCGAGCGTGCGCAGCACGCGTCCGGGCGCGCAGCGGCCCGGCGTCCTGGCCCCACCCGGGCGTGAGCGCGCGCAGCGCGCGGTCCGGGGTGCGCAGCGCCCCGGACACGCCCCCGGCGGGGCGGCGGCCGGGCCCCGGCCGCCGCCCCTAACTGGGAAGGTCCTTCCTGGGTGTCCCGTGCTGCGCCCCGCTGCGCTGCTACGCCGTGCTCTGACGCCCTTCGGGCTGGCCGGTGCTCGCCAGCAGACACGCCCTGGGCCCCAGGACGCTCCTGGGGCCCGGGAACGGCGCGTGGAGGTAAGGGTCAGCCGGTGCTGTCGAGGGCGTTCACGAGGTCGGCGGGGGCGGGCATCGCGCCGGTGGCGAGGTGGCGTACACCGGGGCCGGGCGGGGGCCAGGCTGCGCCTCGGCCGAGCGGGTGGCGGCGGGAGGTCGCGGTGCGCCAGCCGTGCCGCTCGGACCACACCAGGGCGGGGGCCGGCGCCGCGGGGGCGTCCAGGGTGAGCGCGGCGACGCAGACGTCGTCCTCGGGGTGCTGGACGGTCGGCGGGGTGGCGGTGGCCATCCAGCCGCGTGCGTGCAGGGCGTGGGCGACGGCGGCGAGGTACGGGCGTGCCTGGCGGCCGCGCAGGATGGCCGCGGCGCGTACGCCTGCGCGGCGGGTCTGGCCGGCCGGGTAGCCGAGTGCGGCGGCGGCCTGTGCGGCCGTCACCCCGTGCTGCTCTATGACGTCGGCCATCCGGTCCGCGCGGCACTGGGTCAGCGCGGCCTGCGCCGTGTTGCGGTGCACGCCCAGGCTGTCGGTGACGCCGGCCGCGGTGAGGGCGGGGTCCTGGTCCAGGAGCTGCGCGACGCGCGCGGGAAGCTGGTCGCGGGGGACCTGGTCCCCGGCGCCGGTGGGCCGGCCCCCGCCGCTGCTGCCGGTGGGGCGGCGGGGCGTGGGGGTGTGGTCCCGTACGACGCGGCGAGGCCAGTGCTCGACTCCGCCCGCGAGCACCAAATGCTTACTCACGGCCGGGTCCTTCTTGCGGCGGTCCCACGCTTGCGGGGGCATCCCGCGCAGCGCAGCGGCTTCCTGACGGTCCAGGAGGTCTTCGTCGTCGTCCGTGGTCGGCAGCGCAGGGACAGGGCGGCCGGCGAGATGCGCGTCGACCTGCTCGCCGTCGTAGAGCCGGGTCCGGCCCGCGTTCAGCGGGGCGGGGAACCCCTCCGCCAGGTGCCGCCCGGAATTCAGCAGGGTCTGCACGGCGATGCCCTGCTGCGCGGCGATGTCGGCGAGGGTGCGCACCAGGTGCCGGCGTCCGGCACGGATCATTTGGTCCTCCCACAATCCGGCGAACCACCGGAAGCTCATCAAGAAAACAGTATGGATTTTACTACCGTCCGGGGGTGTCGGGATAAGCTGCCCTCCGAGCACGCGCCCCTTGGGCGGTGTCTTGGGTCGGCCGGCACCCGTGCCACCCGCCTGTAGGCGGACTGAGGGGGCCGGCCACTTCGCTGACGGGCCCGGACGTCCTGCTCGTCCCCGCTACAGGTCGAACTCCACGTGCTCGACGTCCGTGAACTGCACCTCCAGGCCGGTCGCGCGGCGGCCCCCGTCGCGGAAGTAGACCTCGCCGAGCGCTTCGGCCGCCAGGTCACGTAGCTGCCGTTCGACGGCACCGCGATCCTGGGCGGCGAAGAGGCGGGCCGCGTGCTGCGGGGGCAGGGCGAGGGTGAGGTGGCGGATCCGGGCGTCGTCGGTGGTGCAGGGCGCGGCCACCCACGACACCCCTGAACAGCAGGAAACCCGCTATTTACCCACTGACGTCACAACGCCGAACCACCAACGACAAAAACCCACAGATCATCACTGCCGCCCTGGCCCGACCGGCGCGGACGCCACCGGGAACCAGCCCGGCGCAGCCATTTACAGACGGCGGGCCGCTAACGAACCTGCGGAACTGATCACACGCTCGTACTGGAGTACTAGGGTGCACAAGTTCGTGATCATTGAGTGACGTCTGAGAAGCGGGGTTGGGCGACCTGGGCGGAAGTCCTGTAAACATGCTGTGACCTGCGGAAACTCTTCTCAGCAGTTCTCGCTGTTGCCGTCTGCTTTCCGGCCCCTTGTGCACCGGGTGTGCACCGCCCGGCCACTTCTCTGACTTCGTGTCAGAAACGCTGCGAGGGCCGCTACCCCATGGTCCGGGGAAGCGGCCCTCGCTGGCTCGTCCAGGCCCTGTGCGCGGCAGCCTTCGTGGTCTCCTGGTAACGGGCCGGATCGGTGTCCTGCGGACTGTGTGCGGACTGCTGTCCCGTCCGGGGGCAGACGTGGCTGATGCCGGACCGCTGGGGGCCGGAGCGCACCTCCGTTACCCCTGGTCAACCGCTCTCAAGGGCATGCTGAGCGCAAGGACTGACTTTGTCCCGACTCGCCACTGGGCGCCGGGGGCCAGGTCCCGAGGCAGGAAAGTACCTGGTCATCCGCAGCCTTTCGGGCCGGCGAGCGGAGTAGTGTGAAAACACCGGGAGTTCTTCGCGCACCGGCTCCGCTGTGGGTGCCGTTTCCGGCGATCGACAACGCCGGGCCGCCCCACGAGCCCGGGGGCAGGTCCGCGCCATGACCGTGATCATCGACCGTACGGCATCGAGCAGGCGCGCACCGTCGCTGCCGGCTCGCCTGTGCCTGACGCCCGCGCCGGGCGGGCTGGACGGCATGTGGTGGCCTCGCTCCCGTGCCCTCACCCGTGAGCTGCCGGCCTTGACAGCCGCCCTGGGCGACCTCTGGGGCCGCATCACAGGGGTCACGGTGAACCCGGACCACTGGCCCGTCATCCCGAGGTGGGTGTCCGTCGCCGGGCGCACCGTGCAGGTGGGCTGGTCCACCGAGGAGCAGGATCCGCACCGGCTGACCCTCTTCTCCACCAGGGGCCGCCGGGACGTGCTGGTGATTCCGCCGGAAACCGGTGTGGATGCCGCCGCACGGCTGATGGCGGGTGACGGCATCGATGCCCCGGACCGGGAGGAAGCAGCAGACAGGATCGATGCCCGAAGCAGGGAAGAAGCGTGGGAGACCGACGGCGGGGCAGGCCCGCCGTCCTCCCCGCCCCGGCCCATCGGCTCGACAGGGCGTTCGCCCGCCGGCCAACGCAGGTGAGCGGACCATGACGGTCACCGCCGTGGCCGCGCTGCTCGTCCTGATCGCCATCGGAGCCGCCCTGATCCACCGGCTCAACGCTCAGCACGACGAACGGATCGCTGCCTTCCGCTACAGCGATGCTCTGCCGGGGATCGGCCGCCGGACCCGGAGGCACCGCCGGCCGACGGTGAACGCGACCGCCCCGACACGCCCCACCGCGACAGCGACCGCGGATGACATCGACTTCGGCCCGACCGATGGCGGTAGAGGACGGCGCGTCATGGCGATACTGCGCGAGCGGAAGATGCGCCGCGAGAAGATCATGCGGGCTCTGTACCAAGCCGCCGAGGGCAATCGCCTCCTGGGCGTCGACGGGGCGAAGCTCCGCACCGACCTCGGCATCTCTGAGCGGGATCTGGCCGCTGCCTGTACGTATCTGGCGAGCGAGGGCCGGGTCGTCGTCGACTGGGGGAGGGGTGACACGCCCGCGAGGATCACGCCGACGCACCAGGGGATCCGGCAGATGGAGACAGAAGAGGAAGAACGTGGCTGAGCCGCGTCCACAGAGACCGTGCGGCCGCAGCGCGTGCGACCGGCATACGGCATATGAAGGGCGGGCGGACACCATGACCGACTCCGACACCCCCGACACTCCCAGGTTGCTGCCGGACGCCGTCCACCAGTCGGTAAGACCCGGGACGGCCCTGCTGAGGCTGGAGACGACACACGCGCGTGAGGGAATCCTGGACGGTGCCTGGTGGCCGCGGTCCCGGGACATCGGTGCCGAGCTGCCCTCGCTGATCACCGCGTTGACCGGGCATCTCGGACCTGTCACCCGCGTCGGTCTGGACGCCAGTGCCTGGGACGAACTGCCGACACGGCTGGTGATCGACGGCCGAGTCGTGCACATCGACTCCTTCCCGGTCGGTGACGACACCGTCCTCATCACCCGAGGCGACCGGGACTATTTCTCTCTGCTGGTGGTTCCGCCGGACACGATGCCTGACGCGGCACGCGCCGCGATGGCCAGGGCCGTCCGGGCCGACAACGTCACCGGGGCCGAACAGATCCTCATCGACATCGACGCCGGCAGCGACACGCCGTCTCCGCCGAACTGACGCCTCCGTCGCAGACCGGATCTCCGGAGGCCAGGACGCTAGATACGGGCGAACTCCTCGGTCTGCTCGGCGAACTCCTGGGCCATGACGCTGCTGACCGTGGGCTGGGTGTCGCGGATCGTGGCCAGGTAGTCGTCCGTGGTGGGCAGGGTCCGGGTTCCGGTGTCGAAGGTGCGCTCGAACTGGGCCTGGGAGACAGTACCGCCACGTGGGCGATGTCGGCGGGGGTGAACCCCTCGCTGGCGGACGCGAGCGCCGCGCTGTCGGCCTGGGCGCCCGCTCGGGCCAGGTAGCTCTCCCACAGTGCGGTCCTGGCGCTGTGGTCGGGAGGGCCGAGGGGCAGCACGTAGTCGAAGCGACCGTGCCGCAGGAAGGCCGGGTCGAGGGTGGTCACGTTGTTCGTGGCGCAGACGAGCAGCCGCCCGTCCTGGTTCCGGAACCGGACGATCGCCTTGAGCAGCTCGTTGACGACGCCGACCGCGGTCGCGTCCGCACCGCTGCGTGTCCCGGCGACCTCCTCGACCTCGTCGATGAAGACCAGGACGTGGTCGAGCTGGGCGATCTCGTCGAAGCGCCGGCTCAGCCCGCTCGCCAGCCCGTACTCGGCGGCCAGACGTGCGGGGAACAGTTCGAGGAAGGGCCAGCCCAGGCGGCCGGCGATCGCGTGCGCGAACGTGCTCTTGCCGGTCCCGGGCGGACCGAACAGCATCACCGCTCGCGGCAGTTCCACACCGTGCTGGGCGGCCAGTTCGGGGTGGGCCAGTGGCAGGACCAGGCGGCGCTCGATGAGTTGCTTCTCCCTGTGCATGCCCGCGACCTTCTGCCACAGTCCCCCGGGCGGCAGCTCCGCCCCGAGCGAGGAGAGCATGCTGACCGCCTGCGGAGTCACCGGCCCGCGCTTCTCGAAGACGACCAGGCCCGAGCGGGCGCCGAAGCCGCAGTTGTGCAGAGCGGCGGCACCGGTCTCGCCCTCGGGCAGGACCGCGTGCACCGCGCGGACGCCACCGGCGAACAGCCGGTGCTCCAGGGCTGTGATGAGGGCACTGCCCAGCCCTTGTTGCCGCCAGGCAGGTGCCATGCAGATGCGCAGGATCCATGCCCGGTCGCCGTCCACTCTGCTCACCGCGGCGCCGATCACCACCTCGTCCGCCGTGGCCACCACCGCCGGGTGGAGGGCTTGAAGGGCCGCCACGGCGTCCGAGAGCGGGAAGGGAGGGGGCTCTTCGGCCGTGCTGCTCTCCGCATCGACGCGGATCACCGTTTCGAGATCGTCCTGGGAGTAGTCCCTGACATGCCACCCCGTCATCATCAGCTCCGCGTGTTCGGCCGTACTTCCATCATCAGCCGATGCACGAAAGGATGCGCGAGACAGGCGCCAACCGCGAGTCCGATCAGCCGGCGCCGCGCCACTCGATCAGTAGAAGCGTCGCGTCGTCCGTCGTGATCCCGCCCCGCGCCCGTTTGAGCGTGTGGGAGAGGGAACGGGCCACGGCTCGGATCTCGTACGTCGTACGTTCGATGCGGTCCACCCAGCCTATGAACTGTTCCTCACCGAATTCCTCACCACCGACATCGTGTTCCTCGATCAACCCGTCGGTGAAGCACATGATCCGGTCTCCGGGGGCGAGGGCCAGTTCACTGATCCGGGGCTCGTGACCTCCGAAGCCGACAGGGAGCGTCGTCGGGCCATGGAGCCGCCGGACAACACGGTGTCCGCGGATCAGCAGGGGGGGCCGGATGTCCCGCGTTGACCCACTGAAGACGCCCCGTAGCCGTGTCGAGCCACATCATCTGAGCGGTCACGAAGTGGTCGGGGCCGAACTGCTCGGCGACGGCCCGGTCCATGAACGCGTAGATCTCCGCCAGGCCGACGCTGATCCGCCGGGCATGCCGGTAGGCACCGATGGCCACCGTGGCCATCGTGGCGGCGTCCAGGCCGTGGCCCATCGCGTCGATCATGGCCACATGCAGCACGTCGCCGTTGAGGGCGTAGTCGAAGCTGTCGCCGGCTACGTCGTAGGCGGGCTCCAGCATCCCGGCCAGCATGACCCGAGGCGTGGACATCGCCAGCGGCGGCAGCAGCGACCACTGGATCTCCGCCGCCACACTCATCGGTTCTCTGCACCGGACCCGGAAGAACAGATCGGTGTACCCGTGCTTGGTCACCAGCATGTCGGCCACGAGAGCGGCGATCCTGCGCAGCAGCCGTCGGTCGGCGTCGTCGATCCCGTTCAGAGTGACGGCCAGGATGCCCATCTGGTCGCCGCCGTCCAGCAGAGGCAGGTAGACCCGTACACCATCGGCCTGAGGCACTTCGACAGGGTGCGCCTCCTGAAAGGCGCGACCGGCATCGGAGCCGTCGATCGGCTGCGGGTCCCCCGCTGCCAGCCCGTCGCCCGGCAGGGGCACAAGCCACACCTGACCGTAGTCCTGCAAGAGGACCGAGGTCTCGCGGCCGCCGAGCCTGCACACTTGCTGCGCGACGAGCGGACCGAGCAGATGCGGCGGCAATTCGTGCCCCCGGTCCAGCAGAGCCCCCAGAAGCTCCTCACCGAACCCCTCCGACCGGTCCGTGCCTCCTCCACTGCCCTGCCGTTCACCGCCCGTCATCGCCGTGGCCACGGTGGACGCTCTGATGGCTCCTCACGAAGAAACTGTGCACACGAACTCCCGACGCAGCCTGACCGACCGGAGCAGCGTGCAACTGCCGCCCGATCCAGTCGGGCCATTGCTCCAAGGCCGGGTAGTTAACGGATTTGCGCTGGTGGCAAGCCGCTTGACGTGACTCGGGTACCAGAGGGGAACGTGAGCAACGGAGCCCCGTTGAAGCAGGTAGTCCGCCAAGACTGTCTGCTGCCTGTGGAGCTCCGTTGCCTGTACGCCATTGTGCCCTGCCGCCTGGTCTGATGACCGTCTCCCGCGTGTTCACGGTGGCCGCGGGGCAATTTGCCCCGGGTCATCTCGGTGAGCTGACCCGGGTCGTGCCGTTCGAACTCGTCGATGCGATTCTCGAAGAAACCCGCACAGTGCAGCGTCGGTTGCGAGACCTGCCTTCACGGGTCGGTGTGTACTTCCTGTTGGCGATGTGCCTGTTCCCGGAGATCGGCTATCGGCTGGTGTGGCAGAAGCTGACGGCGGGGCTGGTCGGCGTGCCGGTCGCCGAGCCGACCGCGAAGGCCCTGCGTGACCTGCGGCGCAGGGTCGGCAGCGCGCCCATGCGCGGGCTGTGTGAGGTGTTGTTGGGGCCGTTGGCTCAGCCGGGGACGCCCGGGGTGCGGTTCGGTGGGTATCGCACGGTCTCCTTCGACGGCTGCAGTTCGATCAGGGTCCCGGACACCGACCGCAACCGAGCCTGGCTCGGCTCTCCGGGCCATGGCGGATACCCCCTCGTGGAGCTGATGACGCTGGTCGAGACCGGAACCAGGGCTCTGATCGGCGCGGTCTTCGGCCCCACCAGCGAGGGCGAGACAGGCTATGCCCGGCGCCTGCTGCACCTGCTGACGTCAGACATGCTGGTTTTGTGGGACAAGGGCTTCGACGGCAACGACTTCCTCGCCCAGGTGACCGCCACCGGCGCGCAGGCCCTGGGCCGGCTGCGCAGCAATCGGCGCACCCCCGTTCTCGTCCGCCTGACCGATGGCTCCTACCTGTCGATGATCGGCACCAGCCCGGTGCGGATCATCGACGCGCAGATCACCGTGACCTGCGCCGACGGCACGGTATTCACCGGCGCCTACCGGCTGGCCACTACGTTGAGTGACGCTCGCCGCTATCCGGCTGCCGCCCTGGTCAGCCTGTATCACCAGCGGTGGGAGCACGAATCGACGTACTACGCGCTCCGCCACACGATCATGGACGGGCGGGTGCTGCGCTCGGGCGACCCGGTCGGCGTCGAGCAGGAGATGTGGTCGCTGCTGGCGCTCTACCAACTCCTGCGCACGGCGATGGTCGATGCCGCCGAGTCCCGCCCCGGCACCGACCCGGACCGCTGCGGCTTCACCATCGCCCTCCAGACCGCCCGTGACCAGGTAATCCAGGCCGCCGGCGTCATCGTGGACGCCACCGACCCAGTCGGCACCATCGGACGCCGCGTCCTGGCCGCACTCCTGCCGTCCCGTCGCCCCCGCGTGAGCACCCGCAAGGTCAAATCACCGATCTCCCGGTACAACGAACGACACAATGACGGCAGACCCGATCACAGCCGCACCGTCACCAGCCTCGACGTCAGTGTCCTCGAACCTTCAGAACCGCGGCCCGCGCTGCCCACCGCCTCCCGGGACGACCGGCATGCCGCCCCCGCCGAGCGCCGCAGACACCGAATCCTGGCCCTGCTCGAAGAAGACCCCACCCGCCTGTGGAGACCCCGCGACATCGCGGCTCACTTCGGCGACGTCACCCTGGACACCATGTACAGGCAACTCTCCAGATGGGCCGAGAGCGGACTCATCCACAAGATCGGCCCCGGCCTCTACACCGCCACACCTTGGTCACCAACTCCCTTGCAGTGACATGAAGATCGCTAACTACCCGGCCTTGGGTCAAGGCCCCCACTCCGCCCGTCAGGCCCTGGCCAAGCGCGACTGAGTGGGTTGCCGGCACCTGCGGAGTCAAACTGATCCCATCACGGCAACGCGCGCGTCGGCGTGACCGGCTGCCGCCGCGATGGGCGACTGGAGCCGCCGCACTGCCTCCAGATGGTCGCCGGTCCAGATGATGCGGATGCCGGTCCCCGCCGCCCGCCCGTCCGCATCACGCAGGTCCCGGCGGACCGCCTCGACCAGCCGGGCGTTGCGCTCCCGGTCGGACTCCAGCGGCTCCGGCACCGGCCCTTSGCCCTCCAGCCCCTCGGCCAGACTCTCGTACCACCGGAAGACCCGTTCCGCCATGACCAGCAGCTCCCTCTGCGCGGCGGCACGGTCCTCGAGCGGTCGGCCGCCCGGGGCCCGCCGCCACAGCTCCAGGACCGCGTCGGCGGCCAGCCGGAGCCCTACGACACCGGTGATCAGAGTCGTCGTCTCGCACAACGAGACGTTCTTTGCTCCGCGCTCGGCCAGGTAGGTCCTGAAGGCGTCGTCCAGTCGGCGCGCCGCGGCCGCCGCCCGGCGGCCCTCCTGCGGGCGCTCGATGGTTTCGGGCCTGAAAGTACAGCAGGACACCGCATAGCCCACCGCCCCGAGCACATAGCGCGCGCTGTCGACATACGCCTCCGCCAACGTCCTGGCGAGGGCGGCGGACGCGCCGCGCGGCCAGAAGAGCAGGCCGACGACCAGGCTCACCGCACAGCCGAGCGCGATGTCCTCGACACGGAACAGGACGACCGACAGGCCCGCCGGCTGGGCGGTGTCGAACAGGATCACCAGGGCAAGCGTGAAGGCCGCCTGCCCGGCGGCGAACGAGATCGCGGCCGGGACGACGCCCGCGGCCATCACCGCGACGGGCAGCAGGATCCACAGCACGGTCGTGTGGTCTCCGACGAGCTGGAGCAGACCGGCGCCCAGGACCGAGCCGACCAGGGTGCCGCCGAGGGCGCGGAAGACGTTCTGCCCGGTGCTGAGAGCGTTGGAACGCAGCACCGACAGGATGCCCAGCGTGATCCAGAAGCCGTGCTGGACGCCGGTCACGTCGGCCAGCGCGATGCCGATGCCCAGGCCGATGGCGCCGCGGATGCTGTTGTGCAGCCATACGGAGTGCGGCTCGACATGTGCGGCGGCGCGTTCCGTGGCGCTGGTCAGGCGACCGGTCGGGGATCCGGGCTCGCGGCCGAGCAGGCGGTCCGGCCAGCCGCGGTGATCGGCGGTCCGGGCGATGTCGACGTTCCGGGCGATCTGCAGGACGACGAAGGCCACCTCCTGAGCCCGGAAGGTGACGTCGAGGCTGTCGACCAAGGTGTCCAGGCCACGCCCGTCGCCGGAGCCGCCGTCCGGCATCGGCAGCCGGTCGACCGCCCCGTCCTCCAGCCCGGTCATTGCCTGACGGAGCTCCTCCGTCCCGGCGCGCAGGCGGTCCGGCGTGAGGCGCGGATCATCGAGCATCTCCGCCGCCGGTTCCAGTACGGCGGCAGCGGCCCTGCGCACCACTGAGGACTGCCGGGCACCCGTCGAACCGTCCTCGACGGCGGGGGCGGCCTCCACGAGGATCGCGCTCAGCCAGGTCAGCTCGTCGATCAGGCGGGCCAGTGCCCGGGAYCCGGTGGACAGGCTGGTGGGCCGGTAGGGGGTGGCGGTGAACGCCTGCCGCAGCTTCTGGGTGCTCGACCTGGTCTCCTGGGCGCAGGCACGGCACTCCCCGAGGGCGGGGCCGGCGGCACGGCCCGTGAAGTAGTCCGCATCGGTGCGCAACTGCACCGCCGCGGCTCGGCAGACCCGGGCCGCCGGCGCGCTGAGCGGATCGGCCTGCGTCCTCGCCCACAACAGCCAGACCGCGATCAGGGACGTCCCGGCCGCCAGCACCACGCCGAYCAGCCGGTCGGGCAGCTGGGCCAGGGGAGCGGGCGAAGACACCGGCAGGATGAACGCCAACAGCAGCGACGTCGTGGCGCCGGCCAGGACCGAGCTGACCACGCCCGAGAAGAGCACGACGAAGCCCACCACCAGCGTCGCAGCAGTCGCGATCCAGACCGACCGCGACGCGAGGGTGCCCAGTGAGACCAGCACCAGCCAGGCCGCGCCGAGCGCCGCATGCGCGCGCAGCCGCTGCACCACGGGGCCGGTGTATTCGACCAGCAAGAGCATTGCGAACGCGCCGAACGCGGCGAAGGTGCCCATGACCGGCGCGTGGAAGACCTGGGTGCACAGCGCGAAGAGGGACGGCATCACCACCGCGGTCCTGGCCGCCCGCCGCATGGCGGCGAGGCCCGGATCCCGGCGGCGCAACCACGCGGTGAACTGACGCATCTGAATCATCGCAATCCGCCTCGGTGAGGTGGTGGCACGGCGACCAAGCAGTGGCTTCCACCCATCCTGAGCCGCGGTGTGCCGCAGTAGGGCGAGGACCTCGGGGCGACGCCACGGGCAGTGGCCACGGAGTGTCCGTCTTGATGGACGGACAGGGCGCCGGCGGCAGAGTCGTACAGGAGACGGGTGCCGTTGTCGGTCATCTGCTCGACCTTGTAGCGGGTCGTGATCTTGGTGCGGGGTGCTCTGTGCCGCTGCGGCTTCCCATGCGCGGATGACCGCCGCGATTTCCTCGCGGCTGGGTTGACCTGCGGGGTTGCGAATGTGGCGGTCGGTGATGATCGTCCGGTGGAGTTTGACGATCATGTCGCTGAACGCCGGGGTCGTCTTGGTCGTGCACCACGGCTGGTGTGTCCGGCGGTCGGTGATCTCGACTTTGCGGCGAATCGCGATCATGAACCGTTGTCGACTCATCACATAGGGCGCAAGTCGCAGCATTAAGGTATGAATCCTACCTCGGAGCCGACTCGCCGTGTCGGATCACGCAAGGCGTTGACCTGCATGATCACGATTTGCCGCAAAGTCGAGGGCGAGGAACGCGCTGGGAAGAGGGCGGCGGGTAGTCGCTGCGGCGCGTGCCCGGTTCGGCGTGCAGCGCGCGATGCCATCGCGGCGTCGAGGCTCAGAGCATGCTGCTGGCGAGGAGGACGTCGCCGAAGTGGATGTGCGGAGCGGGCCACTGGTCGGCGAGCACGTCCAGTACGAGCAGACCGAGGCCGGTGGTGATGGAATTCGCTTGGAGGGAGCCGAGCGGGGCGGCTGCTGTGTTCGATGAGGTCATCCAACAGGCCGAGACGGCTGGTCAGTACTGGCATCGACCGAATGCAATCAAGTCATGCCGATCAGCGTGACCACCCCGCGGAAAACGTATCGGAGCGCTGAATCACTCTGGCGGAGCAGCGTATGGCTCGCCACTGTTGCGCCGTCACTCTGACAGGTGTTGGGTGACAACGAGGAGGCGCCGGAGTAAAGGTCCGCGGGGACACCTCGCCCCCGAACTCGGACGTCGAGCGAATGCGGTTCCCGACGCTTTCGCTGCGTCACGCCATTCACCGACCTGCCAGTGCCGCCTCAAACGAGGAGATTCACCGATGGAAATACCCGCGGGAATCGCACACACCCGTCGCCACTTCCTTGGCACCACTGCCGCGGCTGCTGTGGCGGCCCAGCTCGGCATGCCTGGTGAAGCGCAAGCGCAGTCCGGCATGGGAAAACCCGTGGTGCCTCCCGGAGCCAATCCTGGGGCTGGCGCATCCTTTGGCCCAGTGAAGCAGATCAATGCCGGGGACCTGGACGTGGGGTACGTCGAAGCCGGACCTGCGAACGGACGGCCGGTCATACTGCTACACGGTTGGCCCTACGACATTCACAGCTATGTTGCGGTCACGCCCTTGCTCGCAGCGAAGGGGTACAGGGTGGTCGTCCCTTATCTGCGCGGCCATGGCACAACGCGATTCCTTTCAAGCAAAACACCCAGGAACGCCCAACAATCGGCGTTCGCTCTCGACGTCATCGCCCTGATGGACGCTCTCAAGATTGATAGGGCCATCCTCGCCGGCTACGACTGGGGGGCACGAACGGCCGACATCATCGCGGCTCTTTGGCCGGAGCGCTGCAAGGCACTGATCTCTGTCACCGGCTATCTGATCGTCAATGTCGAAGCCAACAAGCTGCCGACGCCACCGAAGAGTGAATGGGCATGGTGGTACCAGTATTACTTTGCCACGGAGAGAGGTGTACTGGGTCTCAAAGAGTACCGACACGATTTGGCCAAGCTGGTGTGGAAGTTCAACTCTCCGACATGGAACTTCGATGAGGCGACCTTCGACCGCACGGCAGCAGCTTTCAACAACCCCGATTACGTCAGCATCGTGATCGACAATTATCGCTGGCGGCTTGGCTTGGCCAAGGGCGAGCCCCGGTACGAGGCCATCGAGAAACGTCTCGCTGCGGCCCCGGTCATCAAGGTGCCGACGATCACCATTGACGGAGAACGCGATCCGTTCACACCCCCCGGAAATGGATCGGCCTATCGCAAGAAGTTCGCGGGTAAATACGCGCACCAGACCCTCAAGGTAGGACACAACGTTCCGCAGGAGGCTCCACAGGCCTTCGCAGAGGCCGTCGTCGAAGTCGATGGATTCTGATCGCGTCACCGAACCTGCGATCCTCGGGTTGCGACCGACGTCAACTCGCCTCGTCCGAAGTCGACTTGATGGTTCCGTTCCATGCCCGCCTCTCCGGCGCAGCCAGACGATCACGCTGGTGTCTTCTCGCTGCGGCCACTCCCGAGCCGCTTCCGGGCGAATCCCCTCACTTCCTGCCCGCTCGCAGCCATGGGTTCCGCTTTGGCTGAAGTCGCTGGCCGGTCGGCTGGTGGTTAGTACTCCAGCAGCGGTTCGCTATCTGGCCTGGTCAGGGGTGTCGTCCGGAGTGCAGCTAGCTGATGGCGTGTCAGGAGCGGTCTTGCCGGACCGCCCCTCCAACGAGTGGGTCCGTCGTCTGTAGTGGCAGTGCCGGGCGACGGCCTGGCGCCTGCGCCGCCACTGCGACCAGCTCACCGCGTGGATACGAAGTGACGGGCAGGACCGGCGTACGGGGCGAGTTGCCAGGAGCCGGCGGACTTCCGCCACGGGGAGCGGAACCAGGGTGGAACCGTTTCTGCATCCCCCTTTGCGGCTTCCTGGGCCGCCGTGGCCGCGAGAAAGGCGTGCGCGAGCATGGCCAGGGTGACGTGCCGCATCCAGCCGACGTAGCGGCGGACCTCATACTGATCCAGGCCGCATTCATTCTTTGCGGCCTGGAAGCATTCCTCGATCGCCGGGACCTGTCCCCGAGTGGTGGACAGGTCTCGGGCGACCCTGATCAGGCAGCAGCACCTCGACAACCGTTTGGGAGTCACCCGGGCGCTGGCTCCGGATCGGATTCCTGGTCCAGCCGCCGAAGGACACCGCGGCGGGTGACCAGCACAGGTGGAAGGCGAGTTCGCCGATGGCCCGGTTGCGGTGGATGAGCAGGTGGTGGTGACCGCCGAGCCGGTCTGGACCCAGGTTCAGTCGTAGTAGCGCGGGCCCTTCACGCCCGGGCCGGCGTTTTGCCGGTGCCGGGCCGCGTCGGGCAGGCGGTCTGCGAGGTTGTCTGCGCGGATCGGAGCGCGGCGACCATTGATTCGTGCCCGTATGGGGCAGGCACCGGCGAGGACGTAGCCGATACCGCGCGTCTCCAGGGCAGCCCTCGGTCCGGGGCCCTGGCCGTTACGAGCAATCGGTCTGCTGGGCTTGATCGCCACGATCAGTTGCGCCGGCCCGGCCTGCTCCCGCCTCAGCGGGTGGCCGGTGGTTCGCGCACCAGCGCTGACGCCGCGCGGTCGGGTGCGAGGCCGAAGGCCGAGGTCCTGGCGCCGGCCGGGCGCTGCAAAGTCGATGGGCGCGCAATGCGCGATTACGATGGGCGTATCGGCCCATGGGGCTTGAATGAGGGCCTTGGACCTTGCACAAGGACTCACGCCCAGGGCCCGGGCGTCCAGTGGCGTCGGCGCTTGCCGGCCGGACGCCCTACGCGTCTCAGCATCGCCAAGGAGCATTGTCATGGCTGCTCAGTCCGCCTCGATCGTCCTGGAGCGCCCGGCGCAGGAGCTCGCCGACGCGACCTCGAAGCATCCCTTCCTGTACGAGATGGAGCCTGCCGAAGCGCGCAAGGTCCTCGACGACCTGCAGGCCGCGCCGGTCGACAAGCTGCCGGTCGACGAGGAGTGGATCACCGTACCGGCCGTGGTGGGCGACGTGCAGGTGCGCATCGTCAAGCCGCAGGGCGTCACCGGAACGCTGCCCGTCGTGCTGTACATGCACGGCGGCGGCTGGGTACTGGGCAACGCCGGCACCCACGACCGGCTGGTGCGGGAGCTGGCGGTCGGCGCCCGCACCGCCGTGGCCTTCGTCGAGTACACGCCCTCGCCCGAGGCACACTACCCCGTGGCCATCGAACAGGGCTACGCCACCGCGCAGTGGATCACGCGTGAGGGAGCGTCCAAGGGGCTGGACGCCCAGCGCATGGCGGTGGCCGGCGAGTCGGTCGGCGGGAACATGACCGCGGCGCTCGCCCTGATGGCCAAGGAGCGCGGTGACGTCAGCTTCGTCCACCAGTCGATGTACTACCCGGTCACGGACGCGGCGATGGACACCGGATCCTACGAGCAGTTCGCCACCGGCTACTACCTCAGCCGCAAGGCCATGGAGTGGTTCTGGGACGCCTACACCACCGACCCCGAACAGCGGGCGGAAATCACCGCATCCCCCAACCGGGCCGCTCCCGAACAGCTCGCCGGTCTGCCGCCCGCCCTGCTGCTCGTCGACGAGGCCGACGTGCTGCGCGACGAGGGCGAGGCGTACGCCGCCAAGCTGCGCGCCGCCGGCGTCCCGGTCACCACGGTGCGCTACGACGGCACGGTGCACGACTTCATGATGATCAACTCGCTCAGCCAGTCCAAGGCCACCCGAGCGGCCATCGACCAAGCCGTCACATTCCTGCGCGACGCCCTCGGAACGGATCCCGGAACGGCTTAGGAGAGCGGGCCGGCAGCCGGCGAGGGCCCTCGGACAGCCGGAGCTGGCGCTTCTTGGATCCTGCGCCTCTTTCCCACGTATGCGGACCATGGCCTCTGAAGGAGAGCAGCTGCTTTGGAGGCCTGTCGCGTAGACATGCTGGAGGCGTATGGCTGGGGTACGGTCCGAATACGGCGTAGATGCGTGGACTTCGCAGCCGACGGACAGGCCGGTGGCGGGCCCACGCCCGAGGAGTGCCTATGTCTCAGCAGACAAACATCGCCGCACAGACCGCTTTCGGAGAGGCCGTCGTCACCGGCAACCTCGACGCCCTCGACGAGATCGTCGCGCCCGACTCGATCGACCATGATCCCGCCCCAGGACAGGTGCCGGGACCCGAAGGGTACAAGGCCATGTTCGGCGAGTTGCGAGCAGCCTTTCCCGACTTGCACGTCGAGGTGGAGCATCTGGTCGCTACCGACGACGAGTTGGCCTTCGCCTACACCATCAGCGGGACGCATCTGGGACCGCTGACGGGGCAACCGGCGACCGGCAGGAAGGTGAGCTACCGAGGCATGCAGATCAGCCGCTTCGACAGCGACGGCAAGCTCGTCGAACGCTGGGGAAGCAGCGACGAACTCGGCATGCTGCGTCAACTCGGCCTCGTCGAGGTGTGACCCCTGCGAGCGGTCGTTCCCGGCGACACCGAGAACGACCAGACTTTCGATCCTCTGCACGGGGTACCTTGGCCCCGCGCCAGTTCCGCGGGCACACGAACACCTCGGGGCCCTCTCCGGGCGTCTGCTGTCTACGTCAATGCCTCCTTCAGCAGGCGCTCCGCAAGGACCCCGGCCGAAGCAGGGTTTTGTCCCGTGTACAGGTTGCGGTCCACCACCGTGTACGGTTTCCAGATCTCGCCGCGGGTGAAGTCGACGCCCAGGCCCTTCAGTTCGTCCTCCAGCAGCCACCGAGCCTGGAGGCCAGTCCGACGGCCTCTTCCTCGTCGTTGGTGAAGGCCGTGACCCGGTAGCCCTTGAAGGGCGAGACACCGTGCACCCTGGTGGCCAGCATCACGGCCGGGGCGTGGCAGACGACGGCGAGTGGTTTGCCGGAGGCGAGCGCTGCGGTCAGCAGTCGGCCCGCGTCGGCGTTGACGCACAGGTCCTCCATCAGACCGTGGCCGCCGGGGAAGTAGACGGCGTCGTAATCTTCCAAGCGGGCGTCCTACAGCCGGATCGGCCGCCGCATCTCCTCCGCGGAGCGGATGATGCGCTCGAGGTCGGAGGACGGCGCGGTCGGTATCGGTGAACCTAGGCCGGCCTTCTTCAGGTCCTTTCGGTAACCTCGCGGCCGCTGATCTCGGCCAGGTCACTCGAGCCGTCAGGCGCAAGCTCAAGCAGGTCCAGTACCGGCCCGACGTCGTCGACGGCTGCCTCGCCGGCACCCGCCTGGCCATCAACGACTGACCGACATCACGAATTCAAGATCAGCAGTTACGGAGCAGCCTGCACCGACGCCTTCTCACATGACCGATTGGAGATGGCTGAAAACACAGTGATCCAAAACCCACACCGTGACGCATGATGTCATGCCTCAATCAACAATGATCTGCCGAAGGGCTCACATGCGAAAGATATCCACCCTGCTGATGAGCCTGCTGGCTGCCATCAGCTTCACTCTCGTGTCCAGCGGGACCGCGAACGCGGCCGCGTCGGGCATTTTGGCCCAAACTGTTCCGGGCGCCGGCAACTGTGCTACGCCCAAGGGCAACAGCACGGCCAACGGCACCATCATCACCACCTGGGACTGCACGGGCGACCCGCTGCAGCAGTGGTCGATCGACAACAGCGGCTACATCAGGCACAAGAAAAGCGGCAAGTGCCTCACCCCCTCCGGTAACGCCAGCGGCACCAACGGAGCCGTGCTGACACTGTGGACCTGCACCAACGACTCGTCCCAGCGGTTCGTCGACGGCTGGGACCAGATCTGGACGCAGTACGGCGGCAAGTGCATCACCAACAAGGGCGACAACCTGGGCAACGGCGTGTACCTCACACTGTGGACCTGCGGCAGCAACCCCGTCCCCTCTTCCCAGCGCTGGGGCATCTTCTGATCACACCGTCCCCGGCAGGCTCCGCACCAGCATCGGCTGCAGGCTGACGCCCGCTCACGTGCATTGCCGCGGGCGGGCTCGCGGTCTGTCGCACACATCAGAGGCCCGCCCCCCGGGGGGCTTCCGTTCTAGTGGTCGTCGCAACACCCCAGTTCAGGGGATGCGATGGACTTCAAGATCCGGGAGCTGCGGGCAGTAGCTCAGGAGCGGCTCCGAGAGCCGCTGTCGCATGCTGTGTCCATGGGATTGTGCGCCGGGGATCCGGCCTGTGCCTTCTGCGGCATCGTCTCCGGCCGGGTGCCGGCCAGCCGCGTGTACGAGGACGAGCTGGTCCTGTCCTTCATGGACATCCACCCGGCTGCGCCCGGAGACCTCCTCGTCATCCCCAAGATGCACGCGGCAGGTCTGCAGGACATCGATGAGTCCCTGATGGCCCACCTGTTCCGCGTCGTCCACCTGCTGGCGCGGGCCCTGCGGCGCTCGGGGCTGCCGTGCGAGGGAGTGAACGTATTCCTCGCCGACGGTGAGGCCGCCGATCAGACGGTCTTCCACCTCCACGTGCACGTCTTCCCCCGCACCGCGGACGACCGGTTCCGTTTGGAGGTCAGGTGGCAGGAGCGGTCCCGTGCCGCCCTCGACCACGACGCCGCACTGATCAGGGCGTGCCTGAACCGCGGCGGAGACCGCCGTGGAACCTCCTGAGACGTGCCAGGCGGCGGGGCGGACTGCTCACAGTGCTTTGTGGGACTCGGAAAGTCGTCGCTGCAGGTCAGGCCGCGTAGCGGTACTCGTTGATGACGCCGCCAAGGACGCGGGTCCGCAGGAGTCGGCGGTCTTCGGACTCGTGCACGGCGATGGACTGCTGGTCGGCGCCGGGCGGGAGTTGGTCGGGGGTCTGGTGGGGACGGTGTTCACGGACAGCGGCTTGCGGGCCACCGTGTATCGCATGGAGAGGATCACGGTGGACATGGTCCCCGCCGAGAACGCTCCACCGTCCCAAGCTACGGCGACGACTTTACGAGCCCCACAGGATCTCGGGCAGATCGTCTCTGCTGCCGGGTGCGGGGGCCCGGGCAGCAGACGACTCAGGCAGTGCTCGGGGAAGGAGTGCCGCTCCTGGCCGATGTAGGCATCGAGGTGCCGGGCGAGGAAGGTGCTGGAGCTGGTCAGTGAGGCGATGCCGAATGAGTGCGCGCACAGATCCGGAGACGTGCCGAGTTGCTCGAGGGTGCGGCAGCAGCACCTGCGCCGGGGAGGCCGCGAGGGCGGGGTGGCTGGTGCGAAGGCCGACGCGGCGAGGTTGCCCGCTGCACTCGGCCCGGTAGTGGCTTCCCGAGGCTTGCGGGGCTGCTCGCCCCGGGCAGCTGCCCCCCTGGAAGAGGGGGTTCAGCTCTGTGCCCGCGCCCCGGTTCTCGGTGCTGTCTCCAGCCCGGCAGCAGGAGAGTCGCACTCCCTCTCGCGCGTTGCACCCGCTCGGACGCGACGGTGCCCTCCCCCGGGGGGTGAGGACCGGGAGAGGGCACCGCGGGGTGGKCCTGGGGAACGTCAGGCGGCGACCGGGGTCTGTTCGGCCGTGCGCTGGTCCGCGGTCCGCGGGCCGTGGCGGCGGGTGAACAGCCGGTCCAGGCCGAAGGCACCGGAGCCGGTGAACACCAGCAGGAACATGGCCCAGCAGTACATGGCCGCGCCCTCGCCGCTGTTCTGGAGCGGCCACAGGGCTTCGGGCTGGTGCACGCTGAAGTAGGCGTAGGCCATGGCGCCCGACGATATGAACGCGGCGGCCCGGGTGCCCAGGCCGAGCAGGACCAGGCCGCCGCCGACGAACTCGATCACGGCCGCGTACCAGTGGGGCCAGGMCCCGGGCTCGGCGGTGCCGCCGCTGCCGCCCGCGCCGCCGAGCACACCGAACAGTGCGGCGGCGCCGTGGCAGGCGAAGAGCAGGCCGACGGCGATGCGGAAGAGGCCGAGGGCGTACGGCTGGGCGCTGGCGAGGCGGTCACGGGTGCACCGGGGAGTGCCACCGGGTGGGGCAGGTGACACCAGGGGCACGTCGCGGGCGGAGGAAGTCGCCGTGGTCGCATGCCGGTGGACGTGTCCGGCGGGGAGGACGCCGACACGCGTGGTGCCGCGCCCGTCCTGAAGCTGTCGCCGTCTCCCGTACCGCCGAACAGCCGACCGCCCGAACACCGAGCAGCACACACATACCTCGGTAGGCCCGCAGGCTCGGAGGCGGCCGGAAAAGCACGACACCCCGTGCCCGCCCACACGACTGCCGTGTGTGCCCCGCAGCACCAACGGGTACCCGGTCGCTTGCATCCCGTACCAGTGGAACACCTCATTCGAGGAGATGACCTGGATGCTCATCCTCGGACTGCTCCTCCGCACGGCCGCAGGAGCCTTCACCGGCCTGGTGATCGCCGACAACCTCTCCGGCGGCCCCGAGTACACCGTGTCCGTACTCGGCCAGGACATCACCACCATGAACGCGCTGGCCATCTTCTGCTCCGGCTTGGCCCTCGCGCTCATCTTCTGCGTGGGCCTGAGCGCGGTGGCGAGCACGGCGGTTCATCGCCGCCGCGAGCGCCCTCGCACGTACGTGACTCACCCTGGTGGCTCCGACCGGTGAGCCGGGCTCGGTACCCGGCTCGAGGACACCTTGCGGGCCGGACAGCACACCGGTGACCAAGACCCGAGCCAGGGCGGGAGCAAGTTCGTCGAGTACAACGGGGGTGGGAGAAGACGCAGTGGCGGGCACGGTCTTCCAGCGTGATCACGGGACGCAGACACTCACATGATCACCGGTACCGTGCCCGTTCCGTATGCCCACAACCACACACCGGGCGGCTCACCCCAGAGCGACTTCGTTCCGAGGCCCCAGGTGCGGAACGAAGACGTGGTGAGGAGAGCCCGGCGCAAAGTCACCGTGGTTCCGGTTGACGTGCTCGACGGCGCGGGTCGAAGAGCATTGAGGCGTTGGGCTGCGGCAGCGACCTGGCGGAGCGGCGCGGGCGTGCCCCGCGCCGCTGGGCGGGTCGACGGCGAGCGGGCCGCAGGATGACGCACGTGGTCCCGCCGACGTGAGTCCCACACGGGACGGGTGGTGGATTTCTTGTGTTCGGGGGACTCTGGTCGTAGTCGTTTACAGGCCGGGCGGAGTGCACGGCTCCGCCGTACCGTGCTGCTCCTGACGCTGACGGTGGGCGAAATGAAAGTCGAACTGATCCAACCGGCTGCCAGCGTGCTGTTCGACGTACCGGACGACACGCATGAGGAGATCATCACGCTCATCACCGCTGTGGCCAAGAATCCGGAGGTGCAGGTCCCGGAGCCGGCCGCAGCGTTTGGTGAATGGTGCTGGCTTGTGTACACCGTCCGTGGTGACGTGATCGAAGTGCTGGACGTCGGATGCGCTCGGTGACGTCGGTGGCACGTGGGGCCTGTGTCGCGGTGGTGCCGCTGTCGTGTCCAGACGCCTGGTCTGGCCGGTGAAGAGGGACTGTCTGTCACGGTGCCTCCGGGGCGCTGGGTCGCACGGCCAAGGCACACTGGTCACGTCTCTTTACGGCTGCGGACGAGGGGGTGGGGCCCCGCCCGCAGCCCGTGCACAGCGTGCACGGGCGCGAAGTCGCCAGGGAAGCCCTGGAGCGTTCCAGGGAGAAGTCTTGGGAGGAGGCGGCTGGGCAGGTTGGCGCGTGTGCCGGTCAGATCTCCATCACGGCATCGCAGTCGGGGCAGACCAAGGAGGCGTACTCATCGGGGTACCACGGCGCCCCACGGCGCTCGGAGGGCCTGCGGCGGGCGGTCGCCATAACGAACGTGTCCTTGCCGCAGAGGGTTCGTGGTCCGGTCCTGGTGAGCGTTCCCGGCGCGGTGGGCGCCGCGTGCACCCGGCGGACAGGCCGTTCTCCATCACCTGGTGAACCGGAGGACTCTGTGGCCACCGGCTTGTCGAGCTCGTACACAACGACGATGTCGCTCATGCCCCTACCGTAGGCCGATGGGTCGATCCGCCCGCAGCCTCGATCCGGGGGGCCGTGATCGGCTGGCGCGCCTGGACCGCGAACGGCGGCTACCCGGGCCTGTCCACCGGGCCAAGCCTGGCCACCTCGAACTCCACCCGGACCTCGTCGGCCAGCCGCAACGCGCCCAAGAACGCGGTGTAGGGCTTGATTGCCCAGGCGGACTGCATGACGGTCGCCCAGCCACGCAACGGCCCGCCGTCATTCCCCCCTCCCGTGCACGGTCGCCGGGTGGGTCCGGCCTTTGATGGTGAGCTCCCCAGTGATCTCGAAGGACTGCGGGGTTCCCGTGATGCGGGTGGAACGAAAGGTGATCGTGGGGTGCTCCGCGATGTTCAGTAGGGCCTTGTCCACCAGCGTCCGTTTGATCTCGACCCGGTCGGCATCGGTGAGCGCCCTCAGCCCGCCCGTTCCCTCCCGGACCTCCAGCGAGCCCGTCTCGACCGTCACACTCACCGACGACCTGTCCGGGGCGCCGACGGCCACCACGGCCTCCCCGACCATCGGGCGGCCTCGATGGTGAGGTCGTGTCCCGCCCTGCGGCCCAGCCCGGCGCGGCCGGTCTTGATCAAGAGGCGGCCGGTCGACGGCCCGAGCCGGTACGTTCCGTCGGTCAGCATCACAGCGCCCAGGCTACGGGCGGACACGGCTGGGGCCGTCGACGCAGTCCAGTCCGCGTGTCCCCATGAGGCAAGACGATGTCGCAAGGGAGCCCGATACCCGGTGTGGGGCTCGGAAAGTCGTCGCTGCAGGTCAGGCCGCGTAGTGGTACTCGTTGATGACGCCGCCGAGGACGCGGGTGCGCAGGAGTCTGCGCGTATCGAGGTCATGCACGGTGGCGGGCTGGTGGACCGAGTCGGGTGGCAGCCGACGGCGGGCCTGAGGGGGCCGGTGCGCGGTGTGGTGCTTCGTGTAGGTGACCCGGACCTGTCGGGCGTGAGCCTCGCCCATGAGGACCTCAGCCGGATGCCACCGATGCTCCTCCCACGACCTGCGCGGCTACCACCTCAACGACCAGGCCCGCTCCCTGAAGATCAACCGCAGCGACTGCGGATGGACGCCCCCGACCGGAACAGCCGGTGCGTGCCCGCGCCGCTGCCGCCGACTGGAGGTGAGAAGACCCCGGGCCCTGAACAGCAGGGCCGGGGACCGTTCCTGCCCCAGGCCCACTTCACCCTGAACGGGCAGGACTCCCCACGTTGCGGCCCTGCTCAGTGGCGAGCCCCACGCTGTGTGGGGCAGCCTTGCCGCGTTCGCCGTCGCCGTGCGCGACGGGAAGGTCCGCATGGTGCGGCAGGCCCCAAGCGCCCCTTCTCGGAGCGGGTTCCGGCGCACCTCGGCGGTGAACAGGCCGCTGCAGACGTGCTGCCGGACGGGCCCGGCGGCGCGGAGCTCACCACCATCGCCGACAGGGCGGGCGCCCTTCACCCACTCCGCGTGTGCGGCCGCCTCACCCGAKGGAGGCGGCCTGCCGGCGTTTCACAATCTTCACGGGAGGAAAGAGGCGGCGGAGCGGGCCCGCCCCCACATGCCGTGCAGCTGTTCCTTGGGACGCTGCTGCTCACCGTGCAGGGCATTGAGGATCACCAGGCATCCGGTCAGGACCGGCACCGCCCACTGTGCGTAGGCCAGTTGCCGCCGGGCCTTGATGGTGTCGATGGGATGCCGCTCTGCCTTCTCGGCGTCCTGCGGGTCGGGGGAGGAGGCCAGCTCGATCTTCTTGCCCAGRGTGCGGGCGTAGGCGGTGGCGGCCAGGGCCGCGGCGGTGACGACGGTCTTGGCYGYGGTGGAGGCGGCCACRCCCTGCTGCGTGGCGACCCGGTGGGCGTTTGCGGCGAGCAGCCCGCCGCCGCCGAACAGGTGCGCGCCGAGGGCGGCGGCGTTGACCGGCGTCCACTTCGCCCAGCCCGACGAGGCGATGCGTGCACYGGTCTCRTCGGTTYCGCCTAYGTCCTTGGCCGCGCCGTTSAGRCCGACCGCGCCCATGAGTGAGCCGCCGAACCAGGCKGCCAGGCCCAGATCGTGCAGGCTGCGGATCCAGGTGTGGTGTYCGGACACGAGTGTGCTCCTTCGAAAGGGGGGTGAGCCGAYGGGGACATCGAGTACTCCTCCACCCTCACCGGGCCCTGTTCTCGCCGCCATCACTGCTGACCCGGGCGGGTGCTCCTATGGGGCTCGTAAAGTCATCGCTGCGGCTCAAGCCGTGTATCGGTACTCGTTGATGGCCCCGCCGASGACGCGGGTGCGCAGCAGCCCRCGGGGCACGCGATCGTGCCATACCGCCGGCTGTTCTTGGGCTTCGGGTGGTCGGCGGTCTCGTGAGCGGTGTGGCCGATGCGTGTGGTAGTGCTCCTGGTACTTGGTGAGGACCTGGTGGGCGTGGGCTTGGTTCACGATCGGGAGGTGGTCGAGGACCTCGCGCCGGATCGTGCCACTCATCCGCTCGCCGTGGGCGTTCCTGCGCGGCGCCGGTGGCGCGCTGRGCAGCAGGTCCCTGGCCTCGGCCGCGAAGACGGCGTCGCAGGAGTCGGCGTCCTGGTGGTCKCGGTCGCGGRGAACCAGGCGGAGCGACCCGACGCGCACGCCGGGGCCGGCGGTCGGATGGCGGGCCTGCCGGGTCGCCCACCGCGCGGTGGGGCGGGCGGTGATGCTGGTGATCGTGTCGACGGGGAAGAAGTCCACCGCGAGGATCCCCTCGGCCCGAGTGGTGAGGAATGCGCGCCGGCTCGGGCCGGTGCGGGGCCGGGCCGGTGCCGGCCGCGTGCAGGATTTCCCAGCCTGTGGACGGTGCGCTCGGCTGCCCCGGCCGGGCCGGCTCCCCCTGGATCCGCCGGCGGCCCCACCGCGGGTTCTGCTGTGCCGGAGGCCGAACCAGCTCCTGGAGCGCGGCGGCCGGGGGAGGGCGGCCGGTGCGGCGTCGGTCGGCGTGGTCCCACTGCCTGGCGCTCGGCCTGCGGTGCCGGGCCGGCAGCGTCCCCGGCGCGACCGGGAAGACACCGCGCTGGCGCGGCCGGCCGGAACCGGTCCGCGGGCTCGGRGCGGACCGGTCCGGCGAGCTGGCCGGCGCGGCACCGCGTTCTCGTGCCGCGGCGCCAGCGGTTCGGCGTCCCTGGCCGTGTCCCGGCACGGCGGGACCGCGGGCACGGACACACCGCCCGGGGGGCCCGGTACCGCAGCGGGATGCTCACCGGGGCGGCCTCCCGGCCCCCGCCGAGGGGTCGTGCACGCGGGCTACGACGCGATGGACCCGGAACGCATCAAGATGCACCTGCCGAACGTCTCGGACGGTGTGGTCCGGCAGGTAGTCGAGTACGAGCGCCGCCACCGCCAGCGCGACACGGTGATCRACGCTGCCGAGAGCGCGCTGCRGGCGGCATCCGAGGCCACCCACCGGGCCGGAGACCTGGACGCCATCGAGCAAGTACCTCGCAGTGAACCCTGAGCCGGGAGTGCAGCCGTACACCGGGCTCGCCCGGCTCCCGGGGCCGGGAGCCGGCGCGGTTGATCGGTGAGTTCGGTGCGCTGCTTTCAGCAGACGGCGCTCCTGGGCGAGCTTCTCGCCGTCCGCCACTGCGTCATGGAGCGGCKACMACAGGCCGACCGGCCTGCGCAGCGCGCCAGCGGATCATGGCGATGGGGTCACTGGGCGTACCGCCCGACACCCGGCCGCCGGGCAATCTTCAGCGCCGTCCCGCATTCTGTTGTGGAGATTGTCTTCGCTGATGCAGGAAAAGGAAGGACTGTCATGGCCAGCAGTGCGGAAACCGGTGACGTCACCGGCACCAGGGACAAGGACTACAACCTCATCTGGTTCGTCGAGGCCTGTCTGAGCAACGCCCTGCGGATGGAGACCTACATCCAGGACGCGGAACGGGAGAACGACACAGAGGTCCTGGAACTGTTCCGCAAGGCCCAGGCCGACAGCCGCAAGGGAGCAGAACTGGGCAAGCAGCTTCTGCGCACCCGGCTCGGCGGCTGACTCAGGCGCCCCGGGGCGGCCCGGCGGGCCTTGTCACGTTGGCTGAGGGATGATCGTCCGAGGTTGTGTCCGGGTGCGGGGTGCCGGGTCTGGGTCAGACATCGGCGGGCTGTGCGGCGGTGCCGGTGACCTGGCCCCGGACAGCGAAGCGGGTGATCATCCCGGTGCGGTATTCGGTGGCGGTCATCCGGTGCCGACGGGGCCGAAAGTGGGGTGGGATGCCGCCGACCGCGGCCAGGAACCGCTGGGCTCCGCCGGCGCTGCGGAAGCCCTTCCTGGCGCGTTCGCGCCGGCGGGTGGGCTGGTGGGAGTTTTCGGCGCGGTGGTTCAGGCCCTTGGGGGAACGGTGCCCGGCCGAGGGCATGATCTCGCGGTGGGCCGCCCGGTAGGAGCGGAGCCTGTCGGTGACCACCCGGGGCACCGTGCGGGTCTTCTTCAGCAGGTGGCGGAAGAAGCGCCGGGCCGCGGCCTTGTCCCGGCGGCCCTGGAGAAGGATGTCGAGCACGGTGCCGTCGGCGTCGACCGCCCGCCACCGGTACGTCCGCTCACCGTTGAGCTTGCTGAAGACCTCGTCCAGGTGCCACGTGTCCCCCGGGCCTCGGCCGCCGGCGGCGCAGGCCGTGGGCGTAGCCCTGCCCGCACGTCGCACCCCAGCGCCGGACGGTCTCGTGGGAGACGAGCACGCCGCGCCCGGGCATCAACTCCCCGGCCTCGCGGAAGGACAGGGGGAAGCGGACGTACCGCCCCACGCAGCGGGAGATCACCTCGGCCGGGTACCGGTGCCCCTGGTACGGCGGCGGCGCGGACGACCCGAGCGATCCCCTCCCCGGCACGACCAACCACGAGATCTCCCGGGCCGGTCGGCCCACGGGACCACGCCCTCGGACGGCCTCGCGGGCGGCAGGCGGGGAAGCGGGCCGGACCTGCGGGCCCGGGGCAACGGCCGGCGCCGTCAGATTCCGGCCCCGCCGACCGGGCCGGCCCGGCCACCGCGGGGGGTGTCGGCCGGCGCGGCGGCCCGCACGACGGGCGCGCCCCGGGTCTCGGCGACCAGCAGGGCAACCCCGGCGCGCAGGTCCTCGTCCTGGGCCGCCCGCCGCAGCCGGTGCGCGGCACTGCCGTCGGCCAGCGCCCGCGCGAGCAGGTCGTGCACGTGCTCCCAGTCACCGGACGCCTCCAGCGCCGGGCGCAGCCGGACCGCCAGGCCGTGCAGCACCCCGCGGGCGGGGGCGGCGCGCCGGGCGACCGGATCGACCAGCGCGCCCTCCAGGCCCGAGCGGGCGGCCCGCCAGGTGGCGGCCCGCAGCCACTCGTGGTGGCCGTCGCACCAAGGGCCGCCCCCGCGGGCCAGCCGGTCGCACGCGTCGTGGACCAGCGCCCGGAAGAGCCCCGCGACCAGCACCACCGTCTCCACCCGCGGACAGGCGTCGCAGATCCGCAGCTCCAGCGTGCGCTGGTGCGCGGAGGGCCGCACGTCGTGGTAGTCCATGCCGGGGTCGCTGATGACRCCCGAGCCGATCAGCTCCCTSAGCGCCGCGTCGTAGCCGGCGGCGTCCGGGTAGTGGCCGGCCGGCCCGGCGGTGGGCCAGCGCTGCCACAGCATCGTGCGCCAGCTCGCGTAGCCGGTGTCCGCGCCGAGCCAGAACGGTGAGCTGGCGGACAGCGCCAGCAGCGGCGGCAGCCAGGGCGAGACCAGGCACAGGGCGCGCACCGCGGTGTCCCGGTCGGGCACGTCGACGTGCACCTGCGCGCTGCAGACGAGCTGCTCGTCGGCGACCCTGCGGTACTCGTCGGCCATGCGCCGGTAGCGGCGCTTGGCGGTGACCGTGCGGGGGCTCGGCCGGGCCAGCGGCACGGTGCCGGCGGCCACCGGCGCCAGGCCCAGCGAGGAGGCCGCCGCGTCCAGCCGGCGCCGGGAGCCGGCCAGGTCCGCGTGGAGGGCCTCGAGGGTGTGGTGGACGCCGCTGTTGCTCTCCACCGCCGACTGCTGCAGCTCGGTGGTGAACCCGGGCCCGTCCAGCCGGTCCAGCACGGCGCCGGCGCGCGGCACCAGCCGCCCGCTCTCCGCGTCCAGCACGTGGAACTCTTCCCCCGCCCCGCT
>NZ_QFRK01000144.1 GCF_003143855.1 Streptomyces sp. NWU339 | reverse complement strand
ACCTCATCCGCCCTGGTCGGAGCCGGCGTGCGGGGTGTACGGGAGGTCGAGTGCGGCCGGTCGAGTCCGTGCCGTCGCGCGGCTGTCGATCAACGCGGCATGATGACCAACCGTGCTGCTGCGACCGGCCTACCTGGGCAGGGCGAACGCATTCGCCCTGCCGCGCCTGCTGTCGATGAGCGATCGGGACAAGGACRTGSAGATCCTCGCCCTGCGCCACCAACTGTCGGTGCCGGAGCGCCCACTCGGCAAGGAGAAGGTGCGCTTCAGCCCGAGTGACCGGGCTTTGCCGGCGGCGCTGCCGTACCGGCTGCCGCGGGACGTGCCGCGCAGGCTGCGGCTGCCGGTGCGGCCGGACCCGGTGCTCCGTGGGCACCGCGACCCGGTCGCCCGCCGCCACGCCGCCCAGTCCAGGCCGAAGCGCCCGGGCCCGCACCGTGCGCTCCCTCCGCGCCGTGGTACTGCGCCCGGCACGGGAGAATCCCRCGTGGGGCTGCCGGCGCCTGCACGGCGAGCTGCCGGTGCCGGGCGTGAMGGTCGCCGCCTCCMCGGTCTGGGAGATCCCGCGGGRGGCCGGGAGCGGCCCGGCGCCCGAGCGGACCTCCGGCACGTGGGCCGGCTTCCTGCGCCCCCCGGCCGACGCGCTGCCGGCCTGCGACTTCTTCGAGACGGTCACCCTGACCGGGGTGCGCCGGTACGTGTTCGCCGTGCTCGAGCASGCCGGCCGGCGGATCCGGATCCTGGGCGCGACCGCGCACCCGACGGCCTCGTGGGTGGCGCCGGCCACGAGGAATCTCGTCATGGAACTGGAGGATGCCGGCTGCCGGGCGCGGTTCCTGATCCGGGACCGGGACGGGAAGTTCCCCGCCCTGTCCGGCGCGGTCCTCGCCGATGCGGGGCTCGAGGTCGTGCCCGGCGGTGTCCGGATGCCGCGGATGAATGCGGTCATGGAACGCTGGGTGCAGACCTGCCGGCGCGAGCTGCTGGACCGGACCTTGATCTGGGATCAGCGGCATCTGCTCCACGCCCTGCGGGAATTCGAGCGTTTCCACCATGTGCACCGGCCCCATCAGGGCATCGCGAACGCCCGCCCGTTGAACCCGTTGTCCGCGTCGATCGTCGATCCGGACCAGATCGCCTGCCTCGGGGTACGACGATGCGATCGCCTCGGCGGCCTTCTCCACGCGTACGGGCATGCCGCCTGACCTGCCCGGACGAGGATTTCGGCAAGGGCAAGGGCAAGGCTGGCTCGGTGAGATTGAAGGGCTCCGGGTCAGCCTCGCCGGCGCCAACGACGAGATCCCCCAGATCGACCAGACACTCAAGCGGGGGCCGGTGGACCTGGGCATGCCGAAGGTCGGCCAACCCGCGAGGCCACGGTGAATAACGTGCGAAGCCGATCGCTAGGCTCCACCTCATGACCGCTGATCTGGGATTCACTTGCTCGTATTGCGGCGAGCGCCACGCCGACCTGGCGATGCACTACTCGGCCGCGGCTCCCTACGTCTGGGACCCGAGCTTCGCCGATGCCCCCGACTGCCTGCTGTCGTCGGATCAGTGCGTCATCAAGGGGCAGCACTACTTCGTCAAGGGGCTGGTCGAGATACCAGTGATCGGCAGCGACGAAGTGTTCTCCTGGGGCGTCTGGGTTTCCCTCAGTCGCGAGAGCTTCGCCCGCATGGCGGACCTCTGGGACACCCCAGGACGTGAGTCTGAGGCTCCGTACTTCGGCTGGCTGACCACCGATCTGCCTCTCTACTCACCGAGCACGGTCAACCTGAAGACTTACGCTCACAGCCGCCCGGTCGGCGACCGCCCCTTCATCGAGCTCGAACCCACCGACCACCCCCTCGCTGTCGAGCAGCGGACCGGCATCACCCTGGATCGCGTGCGCGAAATCGCCGAGGCCATCCTGCACCCCACCAGCGACAACTCATGACTCGCGCGGGCAAGGGAAGGCAGATGAAGCCCCTCGCGGAGATGAGCGAACGCGAGTATTTCGCCTGCGTTGGCCAACGCCCCGGAATGTTCGTCGGCAAGAGCTCTTTCCACATGCTCGCCGCGTTCCTGACCGGCTATGACCAAAACGCCATCCGGCACGGCGGACATGGTCTCGCCGGCTGGCGGGAGTGGCTCGTTGCCCGCCGCAGCCGCGACTGCAACCACGCCTGGCCGGGCCAAGTCCTGCACATCGCGCTCCCAGGCGGCTGGGACACGTACTGGGACCTGCCACCCGAAGACGAAGAGCACGCGATTAAGAGCTCGCGCGGATAGGGGTGGGGTCATGGTCGGCGGTTCGGGCATTCGCTCCAGCGGCGGGTTGTCCATGCCCGTCGGATCAGACTACGCACGGTGATGATCGTGTCGGCGAGGTCGAAGAACGCGTCGATGACGATGGCGCGCCGCTCGTAGCAGCGGGCGAGTCGGTGGAAGGCGTTCTGCCAGGCGTGCGTGCGTTCGACGTGCCAACGCCGGCTGGCCTGGATCGGCGCTTTCTCACCTTTGTGCGCGATGCGGCCGCGGAGGCCGCGCTCGCTGAGCAGAGCGCGGGGGGTGTCCGAGTCGTAGCCGGCGTCCAGGTGCACGGTGATCTCGTCGGGCAATGGGCCGAGGCCCTCCAGACGGTCCAGGGTCGGGGCGAGCAGCGGGAAGTCGTGACGGTTGGCACCGGCCAGGACACGACCCAGGGGAATGCCGTACCCGTCCGTCATGCCCGAGCGTTTCAGGCCCTGTTTGCCGCGGTCGACCGGGGAACGCCGGGCCACCTCGCCGCCTCCGGGAGCCTTGGTGATGGAGCCGTCCACGGCGATCTGGTCGAGGACAAGGCCGACGATCCGGTCGTAGGAGTCGAGCGCGATCTGCTTGAGCCGGGCGAAGACGCCCAGTCGTATCCACTCATCGCGGCGGCTGCGGATCGTGGTGGCCGAGCAGGCTGTGTCGGCGAGCGCCTCGTAAGAACAGCCGAAGCGCAGCAGCTGCAGCATCTTGTCGAAGATGATCCGGTCGCTGATGCGCCGGCGGTGGCAGCCGAGCGGATGGTCCGGGTGGAACTCCGGCCGCTCGGGCAGCAGGGCCGCGAATTGGTCCCAGAGCGGTTCGGTGAGCCATGATGGCAGCAAGGGCACAGGTCTCTCCAGTGATCACAGAGCGTCGCAACTCCATGATCACCAGGACCTGTGCCCGTGCTGCCGCCAAGGTCTTCCACCGCATCCAATTGCGCGACTCTGCGGAGCAGTGGCGGGCCGGGCGGCGGGGCTCAGCGTCGCGTCGCCGTGACGAGCCAGGCGGAGGTGCGGAGGTGGACACCTGCGGGCTGCTCATGGGCGGCAAGAGCGACGGTGAACGCGGCTCGCACGCTGTCGGCGCCGCTCGCTCGGTCCGCGCTGTCGACGCTGCTCGCGGAGTCGAGCAGCTGGACCAGGTGCCGGCCGGGGCCTGATCCGAGCAGGTGATCGGCCGCTTCGTGGGCGTCGCGTCCGAAGTCACTGAGGGTCTCGACGGGCTCGGTGCGCACGTTGTCGAAGCCGGCCGTTTCCAGGATCCGGTGGATGACAGAGGGGTCGGCGAGCGAGAACATCCCTGGCCCGTCGGGGGTGGCCGGCTCCTCGGCGGGCAGGGGCAGATGGGCGCGTGCCGTGCCGAACACGGGCACCCACTCGCTGCGGGCCGGGTCGGCCATGCAGACGAAGACGAGTCGGCCGCCGAGGCGAAGGGCCTGGCCGATGTTGCTGAACGCGGCGACCGGGTCGTCGAAGAACATGACCCCGAACCGGCTGATGGCGACGTCGAACGCGGATGGGGGCAGAGGATGGACCTGGGCGTCGCCCTGCTCGAAGGTGATGCGGTCCAGGCCCTCCTCGGCGGCCTGGGCGCGTGCCTTGGTGAGCATCGGCCCGGAGAGGTCGAGGCCGAGAGCGGCGCCGCGGGAGGCAGTCCTGGCGGCGAGCCGGGTGGTCTGGCCCGCGCCGCAGCCGATGTCGAGCACCCGGTCCACGGGGCCGATCCCGGCGGCTTCGAGCAGCGGTTGATTGAAGCCCTGGTTGATCGCGTTCCAGCGGTCGTGGTGATCGCTCCAGTGCCAGCCTTCGTCGCCGTTCCAGGCCTCGAACTGTGCGGTGTTGACGAGCTCGTGCATCGGATCGTTCCCGTCGGAGAGATAGTATGGGCGTCTGCCCATACCCAAGGTATGGGCAGACGCCCATACTGGCAACTCGACCTGGAGGCCCCGATGTCACCGCGTGGTGTAGCGACCCCCGACGTCCGTGAGCGGCTGTTCACCGCGGCCGAGCGGGTGCTCGCCCGCGAGGGAGCGGCCGGGTTGACCAACCGGGCCGTCACGGAGGAGGCGGGCTGCGCCAAGGGGCTGCTGTACAACCACTTCGCCAACCTGGACGACTTCGTGGCGCAGCTCGTCCTGGACCGCTTCGAGCGGATCGCCGCCGAGGTTCGGTCCTTGCCGGGGCGTGCGGGGGAGGGCGACGTGCGGGAAAACCTGATCAGCGCGGCCCTCACGCTGCTGGGCACGAGCGGTCCGGCGATCGCGGCAGCGGCGGTCTCCCGACAGGCGGTGGCTGAGCGGGTACGCCGGGCATGGGCCACCGGTGCCCCCGGCCCCGGAGCCGTCGAGGAAGCCATGGCCCGCTACGTGGAGGGCGAGCAGCGCCTCGGACGCATCCCCACCGACGCCGACGGCGCGATGCTCGCGCTCGCCCTGGCGGGAACCGTCCACCACCTGCTGATGCACGGCAGCCCCCAGCCAGGAGAAAACGCCCGGCTCGTCCGCCGCCTGGTGACCGCCTTGGTGCCGACAGCGAACGGGCTGGGGGCATCTGCCTGATCCAACGTTGCCCGACGAGATCGCGGTGCACCTGGACGCCGGCTACGACTCGGACAAGACCCGCGCCCTGCTCAGCGAGCGCGGCCTCCGCGGCCGCATCGCGCACAAAGGTGAGAAAGCGCCGATCCAGGCCAGCCGGCGTTGGCACGTCGAACGCACGCACGCCTGGCAGAACGCCTTCCACCGACTCGCCCGCTGCTACGAGCGGCGCGCCACCGTCATCGACGCGTTCTTCGACCTCGCCGACACGATCATCACCGTGCGTAGTCTGATCCGACGGGCATGGACAACCCGCCGCTGGAGCGAACGCCCGAACCGCCGACCATGACCCCACCCCTATCCGCGCGAGCTCTTACTTTCCGTGAACGGGACACGCCGAGAGGGAGCCGGCCGACGCCGCATCGCCGCCCCCCGCCTGCAGCAATGACTTTCCGAGCCCCCCACAGGGGCGAAAGGCTTGCGACGGCCCCGGGCTGGGCACCCGGAGCCCCGGAGCCGCGAGGGTCCCCGGCGGGACGCGGATGCGACGGCCCAGCGAGCACCCGGGCAGGGGGAGAACGTGACGTTGCGCATCGGGGCGGAGGAAGAGTTCCACGTGCTGGACGCGGAGAGCGGCCGGCTGGTGCCGCGCGCCCGCGCCGTGCTGGACCGGCTGGACGGGCCCGGGTTCACCACCGAGCTGCAGCAGTCGGCGGTGGAGAGCAACAGCGGCGTCCACCACACCCTCGASGCCCTCCACGCGGACCTGGCCGGCTCCCGGCGCCGGCTGGACGCGGCGGCCTCCTCGCTGGGCCTGGCGCCGGTGGCCGCCGGCACCGTGCCGCTGGCCCGGCCGAGCCCCCGCACGGTCACCGCCAAGCGCCGCTACCGGCACATGGCCGACGAGTACCGCAGGGTCGCCGACGAGCAGCTCGTCTGCAGCGCGCAGCTGCACGTCGACGTACCCGACCCGGACACCGCCGTGCAAGCTATGTGCCTGGTCTCGCCCTGGCTGCCGCCGCTGCTGGCGCTGTCCGCCAGCTCACCGTTCTGGCTCGGCGCGGACACCGGCTACGCGAGCTGGCGCACGATGCTGTGCCAGCGCTGGCCCACCGCCGGGCCGGCCGGCCACTACCCGGACGCCGCCGGCTACGACGCGGCGCTGGGGGAGCTGATCGGCTCGGGCGTCATCAGCGACCCCGGCATGGACTACCACGACGTGCGGCCCTCCGCGCACCAGCGCACGCTGGAGCTGCGGATCTGCGACGCCTGTCCGCGGGTGGAGACGGTGGTGCTGGTCGCGGGGCTCTTCCGGGCGCTGGTCCACGACGCGTGCGACCGGCTGGCCCGCGGGGGCGGCCCTTGGTGCGACGGCCACCACGAGTGGCTGCGGGCCGCCACCTGGCGGGCCGCCCGCTCGGGCCTGGAGGGCGCGCTGGTCGATCCGGTCGCCCGGCGCGCCGCCCCCGCCCGCGGGGTGCTGCACGGCCTGGCGGTGCGGCTGCGCCCGGCGCTGGAGGCGTTTGGCGACTGGCAGCACGTGCACGAACTGCTCGCGCGGGCGCTGGCCGACGGCAGTGCCGCGCACCGGCTGCGGCGGGCGGCCCAGGCCGAGGGCCTGCGCGCCGGTGTCGCCCTGCTGGTCGCCGAGACCCGGGGCGCGCCCGTCGTGCGGGCCGCCGCGCCGGCCGGCCCCGCCCGCGGTGGCCGGGCCGGCCCGGCCACCGCGGGCGGGGCCGGCACCTGACGGCGCCGGCCGTTGCCCCCGGTCCGCAGGTCCGGCCCGCCCCCCCGCCGGCCGCCCGCGAGGCCGTCCGCGGGCGTGGTCCCGGG
>NZ_QFRK01000067.1 GCF_003143855.1 Streptomyces sp. NWU339 | reverse complement strand
GTAGCGGCGCGGACGGGCAGGGCGGTCGGCACCGTGGCCGAACCGGCAGGCCACGCATGAGCAGCGAGTTTCCTCATCCGGGGTGACAGCGACGGGCGCGTACGCGTACAACGGCATGACAGGACCTCTTGGTGCAGCGGCCGGCTTCAACACCGCTGTTGCTACCAAGAGGTCCTGCTCGTCCGGACGACTTCACCGATTCCGCTCCGCCGTCCCGACGATCAGTTCATGGACAGGCACTTAGCAAGGCTGCCCTGGCCTCCCCCTGGGTGGGACACGAGATCCGTGAGGCACGCTTCCAGGCAGCGATGGGGCGGATCAAGAACGTCCTGGTGGTCCGTCTGGACCGGGACATCGCGCCTGGGGGTCTGCCGGAGTGGTTGAACCGCACCAAGCACATCACGACGATCGCGGCGAAGCCTGCCGCACGCAGGATCAGAACCCTCATCGATGATCTGGTGCGTCAAGGCCAGAGCCCCCGCTTCGTCGGCCGGGCCGCCGAGATCGCGGCACTTCAGGACGTGTACTCCGCGCCGGAACCGGGAGCGGAGAGTCAGGTCGCCTGCGTGACAGGGCTTCCCCGCATCGGCCGACGCGCCACGTTGACCAAGATGGTCCGCGAGTCGCTGGACCTAGAGACCCTCCTGGTCATCGACGTGGAACCCGGCGACACCGTGCAGGCCCTCGCCGCGAAACTCTCCGCGCTGGTCGATCCTTCGGAGACCCCCGAAGAGTCCCTGCAGATGACCAGAGAGATCACCGCGCTCAACGACGCGCAGGCCCTTGCTCATGCGCTGGCCAAGTTCCAGGAGATCTGCCAGTACCACCAGATGCCCGTGCTCCATGACGCGGGTGGGCTCCTGGACAACGACGGCGACATCGCGCCGTACATCCTCGACCTGATCGAGTCGCTGAGCCAGTACCCGGACATCGTCACCGCGTTGCTCACGAACAGGCGGCCCTCGCCGGATCACTTCATCGCGCGAGGAATGCGTCAGCTCGGCGTGGTCCATCTCCGGCCCCTGGAAGATGCGGACATCAGCCGTCTCGTCGGCCTCACGGCGAAGGCCCGTCAGATCACCTTGGCCCCCGCGACCGTCAGGGAGATCACCGCAGCGGTCCGCGGCTATCCGCCCTCGGTCACGTTCGCGCTCGAACTGATCACGGCCTACGGTCCCGACCTCGGGATCCGCGGCCGGATGCTCTCGGATTTCGGCGCGTCGCCGCTCACCAGCTATCTCAAACAGAACAAGTTCAGCAACCTGGAGCAGAAGATCCTCCGTGTCATGGCGGCGAACAGCCCGCTGCCGCTGTCTGTCCTGCAGGAGGCGACCAGTACCTCGGACGACGATATCGAGAAGGCCCTGATCCATCTCATCGACGTCTCTCTGATAGTCCCGACCACCGGCGGCTGGTACGAGGTGTCCGGGCCCGCCGTGGACGCGATCCGCCGTGAGTTCGGCGCCTGCACCAAGGCCGAGTACCGGGCGGTCGCAAGCAGACTCGACGAGTTCCTGGCCCGGTCTGAGGACGGAACCGACTACTTGGCCCTGCAACGCACCCTGTTCCGCGCCATGGACAAGGCCGGGCAACAGTCCACTCCCCGGGCGTATGCCCTGCTCACCGACCGAGTGAAGCTGGCCGAGCAGTACTACCACGAGCAGGAGTACCATCGCGCCGTTGACATGGCGACCGACGCGCTCGACGCCGATCCCGGCATCCACCAGGCTAGGACGACGCTCATTCGCGCCCATGTGAAGCTCGGCGAGTTCACGGAGGCGGGTGACCACATCGCAGAGCTCAAGAAACGTGGTCAGGTGCGCGACGCGTTCTTCCTCACAGGTTTTCTGGAGAGGCACAGGGGCGAGTACCGAGAGGCTCTGCGCCACTACCAGAAGGCCCTCGACAGCGGGCGCGGTGGCATGGCGATCCACCGCGAGATGGCCGACTGCTGTCTTCGTCTGGGTGATCTGCCCCGCGCCAACGAGCACATCTCCCGAGCGGAGGAGAAACAGCCCGATAACCGTTATGTCGTGGACCTGAAGATACAGATCGCCTGCAAGTTGGGTGACCGGGACACGGCACTCTCGCTACTCGTGCGTCTGGCGGCCATCGATCGCCCGGAGATGGTCAGCCACCGCACGTCACGCGTGGAGTACCTCTTCGGTAACATGGAGACGGCCTACGAATTCGCCCAGAAGGCAGTGGAGAAGTCCGACAACGTACGCTTTGAGGTGCTGGCCAACTACGTGCTCTGTGCGCTGCGCACCTCCCGCGTCGATGAGGCAAGCACGGCCTTGGACCAACTTGACCGCAAGTTCAGCAGGCAGCGCCGTGACATTCGGACCGGCCTCAGGGCCCGGCTGAGCATTGCCGAGCAGGACTACCAGACCGCGTACGCATACACGGAGCAGTTCGTCAGCCCCGAGCGTCCCGTCCACCTCCTGATCCGACGGGACGCCCTGCGAGGAATTCTCGACCGGAACGCGCTCGCCCCGCAACGGCGTGCCGATCTCAAGGCGGAGCTGAAGCGCTGCGAGGACCGGCTCGCCGGCCGTGAGGAGGACTTCGACCTGGACGCGCTGGGCGGCCTGGGCTGACGGGTTCACAGACTCCGTTCCAGGGCCAGCATCATCACCAGGACCGCGCTGGCCGCACACCGCAGGCGCCCGTCCCGTACCGCGAACACCGCCTCTTCCAGGGGAATGTGTCGGATCACCAGGTCCGCCTCTGCGGGTTCCGGTGCGGCACAGAACGGCGTGGGGTCGATCGTGCTCCACAGGTGGACGCGGGCGGGCGTGAGTCCGGGCAGGGCGTGGAGCGAGCCCCTATCGCGCCACCGTCCATCGCGGTAGCCGGTCTCCTCGGCCAGTTCCCGCCGGGCCGCTGTGCGACTGTCTTGGTCCGCCGGATCCACGGACCCGCCCGGCAGCTGCCACATCGGTCCGGCGAGGTAGTGGTACTGCTCGATGACGAGGAGCGCCCCGTCGACCGACGCGGCCACCCGCACCTGGTCCGGCACCTGCACCCAGTCGTAGGTGCCTCGCTCTCCGTGCGGAAGCGTGACCTCGTCCCGGTAGGCGGTGAGGCGTGGTGTCGCGCACAGCGGCACCCGGCCGTGGCGGATCCACGGTCCTCGTCGTTCGGTCATGACGGAAGTCCTGCCGGGGTTCACCAGTTCAGCGTCAGCGTGCTGCGATGGTACGTGCCACGGCGCCCGGGCAGATTTCCCGACACCGTGGACGGCCCCGCACCAGACCGGACATGGTCCTGGCCGATAGACCTCCCACCGCTGTGCTGCGCGGCCTGGCCGCCGCCGCCCTCGCCGCCCTGCCCCTCGCCGTCACCCCGCCCGCACACGCCGCAGAAACCCTCCCCCTGGCCGAAGCCGTCACCCGCCTCCCCGTGAATGCCGAAAACCGCGACGGCTACACCCGCGACGCCTTCCGCCACTGGAACGCCGGCGACCATCCCACCGACGGCTGCAACACGAGGTCCGAAGTCCTGCTCTCCGAGGCCGTCGAGCCGCCCACGGTCGGTCCCCGCTGCCGCCTGACCGGCGGGGTCTGGTGGTCGTACTACGACCAGACCTGGGTCACGTCCGCGTCCGGCCTGGACATCGACCACATGGTGCCGCTCGCGGAGAGCTGGGACAGCGGTGCCTCAGCCTGGACGGCGGAACGCCGTGAGGCGTACGCCAACGACCAGGGCGCACCGGCCAGCCTGGTGGCCGTCACCGCCCGCTCGAACCGGAGCAAGGCCGACCAGGATCCGGCGGAGTGGCTGCCGCCCGCCGCCGCGGTCCACTGCCGGTACGTCGCCGAGTGGGTGGGCACCAAACTCCGCTGGGCCCTCACGGTCGATGAGACCGAGGCCGCGGCTCTGCGCGACGCAGCCACTGACTGTCCCGAGCAGACGGTGACGTACGAACCCGCCGCCTGATATCCATCCCTCCCCGCCGCCTGGGGCGGCGGGGACCCGCCGGTGCGCTCGCCGGCGCCCACCGTGCCGGAAGTTCACCCGCCCGGGTTTCCCACTCCGCCGCGGGGACGGGGCGGCCTGCGGCATGCTCGATCGTGCACACACGGTCACGCTGTGCAGCAGAACGCGAGGGAGGGGTGCGATCGTGACATGGCAGACGGACGAGTTCCGCACGTCCCACGAGGGCTTCGTGGGTGCGGTCCTGGCCGACGGCAGCGAGCCGAAGCCGGTCGTCCTGGACGTCGGCAGCGGGACCAACGGCTACCAGACTCGTGAGTGGTGGGCCTACACCGGGCAGTGGGGCCGCCCGAAGGCGGCCGGCTACCGGGCAGCGTGTGCGTGCGGCTGGCGCGGCCAGAGCCACCCCGTCGACTGGGAACAGGTCGACGACGGCCGCCTGGACGAGGTGGACGTCTCCGCCGCGCGCGATGACTGGGTCGGGCACATCGGCACCGTCGACCGGCAGGCCGTCCCGCTCCCGGACGAGCTCACCGACGCCCTTGGCCGTCTCGAGGAACAGCTCGGCCGGCTCGCCGACCAGGCGCCCGTGGCCGCGCTGCGCGCCGTGGGCGAACTGGAGCGCCTCACCCGCAGCGTGGGCCACCGGGCCGCCTGCGCCGCCGAGGACGACGGGCTCGCGCCCGAGACGATCGGGCGGGCCCTGGGCATCAGCGCCGAGGCCGCCCGTTCCCGCCTGGCCGGCTACCGCCTGCGTGACTGACCCGCCCGGCGCGGACGCCGTGCGCCGGTCGGCGAGCGTCGCGGTCAGCACGCCTGGGCGGTGCGTGGACGCGGACGCGGCAGGGGCCGGGCACCGCCAGGGCCGGCCCGGGTGCTGTAGTGAGGCGGCGGGCAGGTTTACCGAATCCTGACTACGTGACGAGGACAGTGGATCAGCCACGGTCAGCGGCTGATTCATCCATCACGGCCCCGCTCCGGCGGGGCCGTGGCATGATCTGCGCATGATCAAGGGGTGGGGGGCCGCCGCGAGCATCACGTTCGCCGTCGCGGCCGTAGCAGGGTTGTCAGGGTGCGGGGGAGACGCGGAGGCCGATGCCAAGAAGCCGGCCGCCTCAGCGACGGCACAGGCGGCAACCCTGGACGACGCGGCGACCACGTTCCAGGACGCCGTGACGAAGCACGACACGGACGGCGGCTGCCTTGAGCAGGAACCCGGGACGTGCTGGGAGCAGATGCAGGCGCTCATCGAGCCAGCCCGCACCTTGCGCAAAGCGATGAACGCCGAGAAAAGCGTGGGCGCGGACTTCTGGACGGAGGCGTACACGCTCATCGACACGATGGAAGAGGGCGTGGCGGTGGGCGACGACCAAGGCGCTCCCGCTGGCGCCGCAACCGACCTGAGCACGACGAACCGGGACGACGTCTTCGGCTCGGCGCACGACCTGGTCGACTGGCTCGACGCCCACCCGATCAAGTAGCCCGGCGCACCTACGCCGCGGCGTCGGCATACAGCGACGCGGGCGAAAAACCATCCTGGCGTACGCCCGGTCTGAGCCCTGTCATGGATCGGTGGCGCAAGCTGATCCGGCAAGGCGGTAGGCGTCACCCCGGCCGTCGTCCGGTGCCGGTGCGGCGGGTGCGGCCAGCAGGCGGTCTATACAGTTCTGGTAGCGGTACAGGTCTTCGGCCCAGCCGGGGACGAAGAGGTACTGCACGGTGCTCAGAGTGACCGGGGCTTCCCCCAGCCGGTTGGCGGGGGCGATGCCCCGACACAGACCCATTGGTCCCACATCACGTCGTCCATCAGCGCTGCCAGCATTCCGGCGTCGGCGCGTTCCAGAAGGAGCTTCATCAGCGTGGATGCGGCCTTGATGCATGCGCGGACCGCCTCGCACAGCAAGCGCCGGCCCGCCCCCTCGAGGGCGCTTACCAGCCCGGGCAGGCCGTGGGCCAGCAGAGAAATGGCGCGCAAGTCGGTTCCGGCTTCGTCGGCGGCGAGATAGGCGGCGGTGGTCCGGTCGATCTGTTCGGGCGGGCCGGTCCACACGCTGCGCCAGGCGTCGGTGAGTTCTTCGGGGCTGACGTCAGCCATGCCGCCGGTCAGCAGTCGGCGCCGATGCGGATCAGCGCGGTGTCGAAGGGATTTGACACTGCGCGGGGTCCGGGCAGGGCAATGCCTGCAGTGCCGACGTGGTCACGCAGGATGCCGTCCAGGTCCCGTCCGATGGCGCGCCGCCCCTGCAGCAGTCGCTCGGCAAGGTCCTGGCGGGCTTCGAAGGCGGTGTCGCTGTCGCCCTGTGGGATCTGGGTTAGGGTGATGTCCGCCTGGCACAGAGGCAGTTGGATGGTCCGGATCAAGGCCTGGCACAGCAGTGCGGCGGTCTGTCTGGTGCCGTCGATCGCCCAAAACATCCAGCCGATCCAGCTGATACCGCGGCCTGGCCTGGAGAGGGCGGCGAGCCATGCGGCTCGGTGGACGATGTCGGGGCGCAGCACGCTGGTGGCGGGGTCGGTCCACTGGTCGGCCGGGGCCAGCCAGCGCTTGGCGCGCCAGCGTTCGAGCTGATGGGAGGTGGCGGTCAGTCCGCAGCGGCTGACCTCGGCGGCCAGGGCGAGTTCCGCGGCGGTGGGCGGGGGGGCGGGTCACAGTCGGTTCCTGCAGTCCGGGCTGGCGGTGGCGTAGACGGCGGTCGCCGTGGTGACGGCGCTGGTCCACTGCTGGTTCTGGGCGGCCAGCACAGCCGCGGCAGTCACCAGCAGCCACAGCAGGACCCGGTGACCGGCATCCGGCCCGGGCTGGCGCGCGACGCATGCAGCGTCGAGAGCATCAACAAGATCTCCATCGACTCCAACCACCACCGCCAGGGACTCGGGCGGCCCATGATCCGCCGCACCCTGGACGACGGCCTCGGCTACGCCTGGCGGACTACTCACCAGTCCCCCACGGCCCGGCAGTTCTTCGCTGCCCTGGGGGAGGAGACCGGTATCGCGCTTCCCGAGTAGGGCAGGACCCTGTTTTATGGCCTTGCCCTGCAAGCAGGAGCGGGCCAGCCGGGCGTGTGGCGAGAGGACTTCGGGACGGAAGTGAACAGACAAGACCGGGCGGACGCGGTGGACCGGGAGATGGCCATGCGCCTGTTACCCGAGGCGGCCCTGCAGGCACTGGGCCGCTGGTGGAACAAGAACGCGACTGGGTATGCGGACGGAACGCCTGGCGCGCACACCATCCGCTACACCCCCAGCCGGTGGGTGCAGATTGCTCCCTGGCCCTCGGCGCTGGCTCCGGCCTCCCGCAGTGGTGATGCCGGGGTCAGCCGGGCGCAGGTGGCGTCGATCGTCACGGACGCGCTGCGACGCGAGGCCTTCAGGGAGGCCCTGGTCGCGACCTATGTGTGGGGGAAGGGAAAGCGCGGCTCCCCCGGCGGCAGCGGACCGGCCACTTTGCAGAAGATTCTGGCCGTTGAGGGCCTGGATGCGGCACTGGCCTGCGCGGTCGCCACGCTGGGTGAGCACGGCGCGAAAGCGGCCTACGCGGCGCTCAACCGCCGGGTTCCCGGGTTCGGGCCGTCCTTCTTCACCAAGTTCCTGTACTTCGCAGGCAAGACGGTGCCACCTGCGAGCGGCCCCGAGCCGCTCATTCTTGACCGCTTCCTGGCCCGGCGTCTGCGGTCCTTGGCCGCTGTGGCYGGCCGGGAGACGGGTCACGACCCCGACGGATCGGTCGCTGCCTGGGTATGGAGGGACCGGGACTGGTCGCCCCACCGCTACGAGGTCTACCTCTCCTTCCTGCACKCAGCCGCCGCGCAGGTGGCGGCAACGGACGGCTGGCCGTCCAACGCCTCGTGCGACCTGCTCGAGTGCGCGCTGTTCCATGCCGCGTGGGAGTGAGCCGGCTGCCGCAACACTCACGTGCTCAAGTGGCAAGCTGTTTCCCTGACATGGAGCAGAGCATCGACCGGGCCCTGGGTGAAGGGACCACGCCACGAGATGGGCTCGGTACCTGCAGGAGCGTTGAAGGCGTCAGCGGGTCTGCCCGGCCTCGTCCGCTGTGGTCCCCGGTCCCGGCAGGCCGACGAGCGCGGCGGTCGCGGCAGCGAGTCGGTCGGCGAGGCTGAAATTGCCCAGTTCGATGGCGGGCAGGGCCCGGTCGAAGAGCGCGGCGACCAGGCGTGCGTGGTCGTCGGGGAGCTGGCCCGGTTCGTCGGTGACCGCCAGGTCCTCGGGCACGATGGAGAACGGGAGGGTTGGATCGGCGCTCGGCAGCAGGCGGGAGAACGGGACGGCGCCCGGTGACGAGCGGGACGACGTAACGAGGCGGCTCGGCAACGAGCTTGAGGAGGGGACGCGATGACGGCACCCGACGCACCCGGTACGGCCGATGCCGAGCAGGTCAACGCCGCGATGTGGCACACCTACGGGGCGCACCACCTCGAGCGGGCCACGCCCCTGCCCGAGGTGGACGAGATCGCGTGGGGCCCGGCGGGAACGGGGCCGGGGAACGCTGTCCTCGGCGATCTGACGGGCCTGCGTGTGCTCGACCTGGGCTGCGGCCCGGGCCGACACGCCGCCCACCTCGCCCGTACCCATCACGCCGCCGTGGACGCCGTCGACCTCTCCCCGACTCAGATCGAGCGCGCACGGGCGCGCTACGGCGACCTGCCGGGCCTGCGGCTGATCCAGGCCGACGCCGTCGGGCATCTGCGCACTTCGGCGCCGTACGACGTGATCTACTCCCTGTCCACCGTCCACTTCATCGACCCGCACCGGCTGCTGCCCGCCCTGGCAGCGGCCCTCAGGCCCGGCGGACGGCTGTACTTCACCGTGCTGCACACCAACTCGTCCGGCAGTGGACCTTCTTCAGAGGTGAAGCCCCGCCCGGAGATCCTGCGCCTGGCCGGCGGCGGCGAACTGACCGGGCACATGTGGGTGCTCACCACAAAACTGTGGACGGACCTGCTCGCACAGCACGGGCTGCGCGCCGAGGAGGTCACCGTGCTGGACGCGCCCGAGGAAGGCAACCAGGCCTCCTACCGGCTCTTCCAGGTCCGCAGGCCGGCCCGGATCACCTCTCGTCCCCGTACAGCCCAGCCGCCCGCCGCACACGCGGCGGCCGGGGCCGGCGCAGTGCTGGTGGGACCGCGCGGTCTGCTGCTCGGCCGCCACCGGCATGGGACCCTCGAGCTGCCCGGCGGCACAATGGAGCCGGGCGAGGCGTTGAAAGAGACGGTCGTGCGCGAACTGGCCGAGGAGACCGGCCTGCACGCGGACCCGGCCGACGTACGCCTGCTGGGCATGCTCCTGGACCAGGTCGGCGGCGTCGTCCGCATCACGTTCGGCGCGCTCGTCACACAGTGGAGCGGCGAGCCCGCCGACCAGCCGGGCGAGCAGGTCGGCGACTGGGGATGGTGGCCGCTGGACGCGCTGCCCTCGGGCCTGTTCGAGTGCAGCGCCCAGATCCTCACCGCCTGGCGCCCCGACCTGCCCATCGACCACCCGCCCGCCCGCTTCACCCCCTTCGCCGAGCCGCACACCACCGGTCAGGACACCGCCGGTGGGGACGCCCTCGGTCAGGTCGGGAAGTAGGCGCTCAGCACGCAGCGGTCGACGAGCGCCTTCTCCGTCCGGTGGCTGCTCGGTTCCGGTCCCGGTCCATCCCGGCACGGTGTGCGCCGACGGCTGGATCTCCGGCCCCACCGGGCGGGGCACCTGCTCCCACCACGGCGGCATCGCTCCCTGACCCCCTGGGCAGCGCCGGCCACCAGGAGCTGGCAAACGCTCCCAGCGCCAGGTGCTCTCCCTGGGGAACCGGGGCCCGTCCCCGGCAGAATCTCCGCAAGGATCGTTTCCCCTGCCCCGACGTCCGGCCCGGCGGCGGCACCGCGATCTCGGGGGCGAGCGGGTCCGCGGCCCCGCAGCGACGGACGGGTCAGGTGATCTTGCGGGCGGACAGCGGGCTGGAGCCGGGGACGGCCCGGATGCCGGGAACGTTGTCGGTGTGGAGTCTGGCGGCCACCGCGCCGGCGCTGATCTCACCGGCCTCGTACTGGCTGGTGCGGGCTGCCACTATCTGCGCGACCGTCAGGACGCTCCCGGCCGGGAGACCCGCGAAGGCCTCGCGTATGTGGCGGGCGACGTCACGGCGGGCTCTGGGCACCGTGACCGTGGCCGGCCTGCCGACGGGCGTGGTCTTCTGTGCCGCCAGCCCGGGGGCCGGGAGGTCTGCGACCGAGAGGGCCGGTGCGCCTCCCTCCGGGCGCTGCCAGCGTCGGCAGAACGCCTCCGCCAGGTGGTCCGCCCGGGCCAGGATGGCCTCCTCGTCCCACTGCGCGGGCAGGGAACGGTTCAACGACAGCGCGCTGTGCAAGAGGATGTCGGAGCGCTTGCGCTCCCAGGGGCCGTTGGAGACTGCTGGGTTGAGCTTGCGGGTGAGCAGGGTCAGGTTCCCCAGGGTGTGGACGAGTACCTGCCGGCGCTGATGAGCCTCGACGCTGCTGAGGCCTGCGCTGTCGGGAAGCGGCCAGTGTTCCTCCCAGGATTGGGGCAGCAGGTGCTCGATCGTCAGTTCCCCGTCGTGGACGATCCGCTCGGTTTTGCCCGAGTACAGCGTGGTCTCCAGCTCGGCCAGCAGCAGCCGCAACCGGGTGCGGGTGAGATGCTTGTACAACGGATGCGCGCGGAAGACGTAGCGGATGTCGTGATCGCGGGGCCAGAAGCCGGAGTCGGCGTCCTGCCGGAGCAGGAAGTCGGTCACCACCGCCGGGTCGTCCTTGGCCTTCAGCTCCTTGAGCAGTTCCAGGAAGAGCCGGTTGTAGTTCTTCGTCGTCAGACGGCAGATGGTGCGGCGCATCAGGTAGGAGTCCAGGGCCAGCATCGCGCCGGCCCGGTCGTCCTCGTCGAAGCGGGTGACCAGCCACAGCAGCACGGGCACAACGGTGTTGGCATCCAGGACACCGACGGTGTGCAGGAATCGGCCCTCCGGGGTGGCCGGCTGTTCCTCGGCCGTCAGCCGCCGGTAGGCACCTGCCCGGTCCACCATGCGCCGCATCACGTCGACCAGGGGCATCTCGGAGTCCGCGAGGTACCTGCGGAAGGTCAAGAAAAGCTCGGGAGCCAGTACCTCAGCAGCGAGTTCGCAGGTCAAATACTGCGTGAGGAAGACGTCCAGCCGAGGGCGCTTCAGCCTTCCCTGCCGTATCTCCTTGCGCCAGTCGGGCGTCTCCATCTGCGCCCACACGTCCCGGTAAAGCTCCTCCACCGGAAGCCCCTGTTCCTCCGCCTTCTGGAAAACAAGGTTCTTGACGAGATCGGAGGCCTGCAGCGGGGTGCCGCGGTCGTTGAGCGCTTCGAAGATGACCTGGGCATTGTCCTCGGGCTTGAGATCGATCACGACGAGCTCAAACTTGTCTCGCAGCACACGTACCAAGGCGTCGAAACCCTCGTCCACGGTGCTCTCATACACCAGCTCCCGTGCCCACTCGACGGTGCGGTCGCGGAAGAACCAGTACGCCTGGACGATCGCCGAGGCACCCGGAGCAGCAGGGGCGGCAACGTCGACGGCCCGCCGCAGCCCACCGTCCACGACTGCACAGAAGGGCACCCGGTCGAGGTTGGTGGGCCACACCTTGTAGACCGCGTGCGGATCGTCCGTCATGTCATCGTCGTTGGCGGTGAGCTTGGCAAGCGCGCGCACATACCTGTCCTGGACGTCGAGCTCCCGTGCCACGTCGCGAACCGCCGCGAGGAGGACCTGCAGCGTCGTCAGCCGCTGCTGGCCGTCGATGACCTGCCGGGCAGGCATCGACCCCGTGAGGGTCGGCATCTGATCCAGCACCACGGCACCGAGAAAGTGCGGATGGACCCCCTCACCCGCCAGCCTCCGACGGACCAAAGCAGTGACGTCCTCCCACAGCGGACGCCAATTCCTGTCCTCGGTCCAGACGTACGGCCGCTGGAAGACCGGGACGACAAGACGCTGGTCCGGTCCGAACAGCCCGCGTAGCGTCATCGATGTGGCTTCCACCGCTGCTCCTCGTCTTCCGTGTCCCCGCCTGCCCCGCCGACCGGGTTCAAGCCCTCACCAGCGACCGGCCGGATGCCACCTCTGCCCGGTTCCCGCTACCCCCACTTTCAAGGCCTGAGGCACCGTCAAGATCTTACCGAGCGATACCTTTTACACGTGGGAGTGTCCCCTTCCGTCACGGTGTCTCCACGTGACGAGGGGAGGCTCGCAGCGTTCATCCTTCAAGAGCGCAGCGCGTCGATACCGAGCTGTTCATCCTGGTCCAGTCCGCAGCCCGGCCCCTCTCAAGAGGAGGCGGCGCCCTTGTTGCGGTTGGCGAATGGCCGGGCTCCGTGGAGCTCCATGAACTCCGCGATCAGCTCCGCCTCAGCCTCACCCGGATCCCGGTCGGATATCGGCAACCACGCAACGAGAAGCGCGTCCGAGTCCGCCAACTGCCAGATGTAGCGGCCGCCCCAGTGGCCGGCCATCCCGCCAGCACCGTGGCGGCGATACTCGTCAAGCCGCGTCCGCAGACCCCTCCGGCCGTCCTTGCCTGCCGACGCCTTACCGATGTAGATGATCGTGGCACCATCCACCCAGGCGCTACCAAGCTCGTCAGCCGTCACCGACGGGTCACGGCCTTTGAGATGGCCGGCAGGGTTACGAGAGAGGAACGACGCGGTCTCCGCACTCGTGCGAAGTACCACGTAGATGCCGGGCTCTGCGGGAACTCCGCTGTCACCCAACTCGCGGAACGATACGAATCCACGGAAGCCGCGCTCTGTCAGCGTCTTCTGGGTCAGTTCTGATGTCGGACTCATGACTGGGATCGTGCCATCCAGCTGTGACAACGGCGTCGCCTTCTCGTTGTAACTACTGCGTTGGTGGCCGGGCCCGCTGTGCTCGAGTAATCGTCAAGACCTGTGGATCGGTTGATCTCAGTTTCGTTGTGTTGGGTTGATCGCGACGAGTTCGATCTCGAAGCCGTCGTCGTTCTCCAGGTAGGCGGCATAGTGCTGCGCGCCGCCTGCGTGCGGATGCTGGTCGGGGAACATCAGATGCCAGCCGTGTCGGGTCGCGTCGGTGGCCAGCCGTTCGACCGCGGTGTCGCCACGCGATACGACAAGCTCGCGGTCCGCTACGAGGCGACCGTCCTCGTCGCTGCCATCAACGAGTGGCTGTGACCCTCGGCCGTTACGCGGTGGGATCCACGTTCCAGGTCTCCGGCAGATCGCTGCCGCACAAGACGCAGACGAAGTCGTCCTCGCGCACGATGTTGTGCTCCTGGCAGTCAGGGCACCGCCGGAACACCACCTCGTGGGTGATGGCGTCCCGCGACGTGGTGTAGGCGATCAACGTTGGGGCGTACGCCGGGGCGTGCGGTCACCTGGATTTCGCTCCCTGCCCGACAGGTGGGCCACCATGCAACTCTCCCTGGTAAACGGCCAGTTCAACCAGGAGGTGCAGGGTGGCCCTGTCCCAGCATGACTTACTCCGGCTGCTGGAGTCACTGCGTTCGGCAGACGGGCTCGAACTCGTCCGTTCCGTGGCCGAGCGGATGCTGCAGGAGCTGATCGAGGCCGAAGCGACGGCGAGGATCGGCGCGGAGTGGAACGAACACACCGAGACACGTACCGCGTTGCGCAACGGGCACCGCGACAAGACGCTGACCACGCAGGCCGGCGACCTGGACCTTGCGATCCCCAAGCTGCGCTCGGGCAGCTTCTTCCCGAGCCTGCTGGAGCGGCGCCGCCGCATCGACCAGGCCCTGTTCGCCGTCATCATGGAGGCCTACGTCCACGGCGTGTCCACCCGCTCGGTCGACGACCTGGTCAAGGCACTGGGCGCGGACAACGGGATCTCCAAGAGCGAGGTCTCGCGGATCTGCGCGGGCCTGGACACGCAGCTGACCGCGTTCCGTACCCGGCCCCTGGACCACATCCGCTTCCCCTACGTCTATCTCGATGCGACCTACTGCAAGGCGCGGGTCGCGCATCAGATCGTCTCGCGGGCCGTGGTGATCGCCACCGGCATCACCGAGGACGGCGGTCGGGAGGTGCTGGGAGTGATGGTCGGCGACAGCGAGACCGAAGTGTTCTGGACCCAGTTCCTCCGTCACCTGCGCGAACGCGGCCTGAACGGGGTCCGGCTTGTCATCGGCGACCACCACTCGGGGCTGGTCAAGGCGATCCGCAAGGTCATGATCGGGGCTGCCTACCAGCGCTGCCGAGTTCATTTCCTGCGCAATGTCTTCGGCGTGATCCCCAAGGACGCCGCGGAAATGGTCGCCGCGACGATCCGCACCATCTTCGCCCAGCCCACCGCCGACGCGGTCCGCACCCAGCTCGACACCGTCGCCGACATGCTCGGCAAGCAGTTCCCCAAGGTCAAGGCAATGCTGCTGGAAGCGAAGGACGACCTGACCGCCTTCGCGGCGTTCCCCGAGCGACATTGGAAGAAGATCCAGTCCACCAACCCGCTGGAGCGGATCAACCGCGAGGTCAAGCGCCGCACCGACGTCGTCCAGGTCTTCCCCAACGACGCCGCGCTCCTGCGGCTGGTCACCGCCGTGCTCTTCGAACTGCACGACGAATGGATCGCCTTCCCCCGCCGCTACCTGCCCGAGGGAAGCATGGACCAGCTCTACCCCGCCGAGCGCCCCGAAAGCGCCCCCGCGCTACCCAACACCACCAACACGACCGCCGGATGATCGGCTACACCACGAGAAGGGGCACGATCCGAGCGGGTCGACGCCCGGCGCCTGGAGCTGCTGTGGGCCGATGCGGCGACCGCCCCGCACGCGGGCGGGGTGTTGGTGATCGACGACTCCGGGGACCGCAAGGACGGCACCGCGACCGCGCACGTCGGGCGGCAGTGGCTGGGCCGGTACGGCAAGACCGACAACGCCGTGGTCACCGTGACCACGCTGTGGGCCGACGAGCGCCTCTACTACCCGCTGCACGCGGTGCCCTACACCCCGGCCCACCACTTCGCCGGTGGCCGAAGCGACCCGGCCTTCCGTACCAAGTGGCGGATCGCCGCCCAGCTGGCCGGCCGGGCCCGGGCCGCCGGATTCCCCTTCCGGGCGGCGGTGGCCGACGGCGCCTACGGAGATCTGGACGACTTCCGGTGCGAACGGCACGCCGTAGGCGTGCCGTTCGTGATGGCCGTCAAACGCCGCCGCGGCGTGTGGGCTTACGGCGACCAGGCCCGCACCCCGGTGGATGCCGCCCGCGAGCCGGCCTGGGGCGGCCCCGGGGAGCCCGGCGCGTGGACGCCGGTCGTGCGGACCTTCCGCGACGGGCACAGCGCCACCTGGTGGGCCACCGACGCCACGCTGGGGTTTTGGGGGCCGGACGGGACCACCCGGCTGGTGGTGGCCACCACCGATCCGGCCACTCTGCCGGAGAAGGCCACCTGGTATCTGGCCACCGACCTGCCCCGGCCCGGCGGCCCGCGCGCCGTCGAGTCCCCCTATCCGCCCGCCGGCCTGGCCGAGGTCGTGCGGATCTACGGCATCCGGAACTGGATCGAGCAGGGCTACAAGCAGGTCAAGGACGAACTGGGGTGGGCCGACTTCCAGGTCCGCTCCGATGTCGCGATCCGCCGTCACCAGACCCTGGTCACCTGCGCGTTCACCTTCTGCTGGGAGGCGTGGTCCCCCGACCGGGAACCTGAGAACACGTCGGCGGAGGGCACCACTGCCGGAGAGAGGGGGGCCCGCACGGGCAGCTCTACCCCCACCACCGTGCTGGCCCAAGGCGATTCGCGCCGTCCGCAGCTGGCTGACCCCCGCGGTCGCGCTGCAACGCTGGTGGCGGGCCTGGTCCAACGCGCCCCCGCCGTCCGGGCTCCAGGCCCTGATCGACGCGGCCACCACCGGACAGGCCCTCAACCTCTACTCCCTGATTTAACAAACCACCGCTAGTACTTGCGAAACGCAGCACCATGACCAGACAGGATCGTCTCGGCGGAGTCATACATGTATCGCCATACCGCTTGGCCTGCACGGATGCGGTTTCCGGTACACACAACGCTGCTCAGCTCAGGACGTGCTGGAGGTAGCGCGCTGTCTTGGTGTCGGCAGTGACCAGATCTGCTGGTGTGCCGGTGGCGACCACTCGGCCACCGGCAGGGCCGGCTCCCGGGCCCAGGTCGATGATCCAATCGGCGCGTGCGGCGAGGTGGAGGTCGTGCTCCGCCACAACCACGGTGTTGCCGGCGTCGATGAGGACGTCGAGGGCTTCGACGAGGCGCTGGACGTCGGCGGGGTGCAGGCCCGTCACCGGCTCGTCCAGGACGACCAGGCCGCGTTTGCGGCCCCGGTTGCCTCGTTGGATCGTGGTAGCGAGTTTGAGGCGCTGTGCTTCGCCGCCGGAGAGGTCGGTCGCGCTCTGGCCGAGGGTGACGTAGCCGAGGCCCACCTGGCGCAGGGCGTGGAGTGTGGCGACCAGGGAGTCGGGGTCGGTGAAGAACTCCGCGGCTTCGTCGACGGTCAGGTCGAGCACCGCGTCGATGGAGAGGCCTTGGTACTCGACGTCCAGGACCTGCTGGGTGAAGCGGCGGCCCGCGCAGGTGGTGCAGGTGACCCAGACGTCTGGCAAGAAGTGCATGTCGACGAGTTTGCGGCCGTGGCCGGAGCAGTCCTCGCAGCGGCCTCCGGCGGTGTTGAAGGAGAACGTGGAAGCATTCAGCTCGGCTTTGCGGGCGTGGTCTGTGGAGGCGAACAGGGTGCGGATCGCGTCGAAGGCCTTGCTGTAGGTGGCGGGGTTCGACCTTGGGGTGCGGCCGATGGGGTCCTGGTCGACGACGGCCACCCAGGCGACGGGTGCTGTGTCGTCGGCTTCGACGGCGGAGGCGAACGCGTGCAGCAGGCTGCTCTTGCCGCTGCCGCTCGGGCCTGTCAGGCAGGTGAGTCTGCCCTGGGGCACCCGTACATCCGCGACGTCGACGTTGTGGTTGCTGATGTCGCGGACGGTGAGCCAACGGGCTGGATCGGCGTTTCGGGTCTTGCGTTCGACGCGTTGTTTGCGGCCGGAGAGGTAGGCCGCGGTCGGTGAGGTCTCGTGGTGGGCCGCTTCGGCCGGTGGTGCGGAGATGAGGAGGTGGCCACCGTCGCGGCCGGCTCCCGGTCCGATGTCGACGACCCAGTCGCAGGCCTTGACGATCTCCGGGTCGTGTTCGACGAGCAGCACGCTGTTGCCGTTGTCCCGCAGCGCCTTCAGCATGTCGAGGACATCTGCCTTGTCTGCGGGGTGCAGGCCGGAGGTGGGTTCGTCCAGGACGAACGTGATGCCTTCAAGCGGAGTGCTGAGCTGGGCTGCGAGGCGTGCGCGTTGCAGCTCGCCGCCGGAGAGGGTCGAGGCCTCGCGGCTCAGTTGCAGGTGGGACAGGCCGGTGCGGTGCAGGACGGTCAGGCGGGCGCCCAGTTCGCGCAGCAGCGGGAGGCCGACCGCGCGATCCTGGTCGCCGAGTTCGGCTTCGGCCTGGTGCACCCAGTCGATGAGGTCTGTGCCGGTGAGTGTGATCAGTTCCGGATAGGTGCGACCGCCGACGGTGACGGTGCGGGCCGCCTCGCCGAACCCACTGCCAGCGCATTCCTGGCAGGGCGTCATGCGCATGTACCGCTGGTAGCGCTGCTTGCTCGTTTCGCTGCCCGCGTTGGCGAACACGCGCTCCACCTCGGCGAGGGCGCCGCGCATCGGCTGGCTGCTGCTGTAGGTCCACTCGGTTCCGGTGGCCCGGCTCGGAATGGTGACGCTGGCGTCGATGACCTGCTCACCGGTGCCGTGCAGGACCGCGTGCTGGAAGGTCGCCGGCAGGTCGCGCCAAGGCACGGACAGATCGACGCGGTGCAGCTCGGCGAGGGCGGGAATGAACGAGTGCTCGCCGGAGCGCCACTTCGCGAACCAATGCGAACCCCCTGAGAACAGGGGAAGTTCAGGCTTGTCGATGATCAGCTCCGCGTCGGCGCGCACGGTACCGCCCGCTCCGTGGCACACCGGGCAGGCTCCCTCGGGGCTGAACCTGTCGAAGCTGGTCGTCGCGAGCTCGGCGCCGGTGCGGAGCGCGGGCAGGCGTGAGTAGACCAGGCCCAGGTACGCGTCCATGCCGGTAACGGTGGCCATGGTGGAACGAGGATTGTTGTTGAGCCGGCGCTGGTCCACCGCGAGCGTCGCGCCGAGGCCGGTGATGCGGTCGACCTCGGGCCGGTCGCGCTGGCCGAGGTAGCGCCGCACGAACGGCGAGATGCCCTCGAGGTAGCGCAGTTGTGCCTCGGCGTGCACTGTGTCGACCGCCAGCGAGGTCTTCCCGCTGCCGCTGACGCCGGTGAACGCCACCAGCTTTCCGCGCGGGATTCGCACGCTGATGTCGCGCAGGTTGTGGGTCCGGGCACCGGTGACTTCGATCCACCCGTGGTCGTCGTGACGCCGCACGTCGTTCGCCCCGCTCACTTCGCTACCAGGAAAGGGTTGAGCAGGAACGCGACATCACGCCGCACCCACTCCGAGAGCTCGCCGTCACCGAGGATCGCCCACATGATCAGCGCGCCGTTGTACGTCGTCTGCACCGCCCTGGCAAGACCGTCCACATCGCACTCGACGAGCTCACCCTGCTCAACGGCCCGCTCCAGCAGCGACGCGATGCCCGTGCGCATCGACTGGGCGAACCTCACGGCGTGGTAGTGCAGTGCGTCGTCGCTGAGGTCGAGATGCAGGAACGCCACGTGGTTGGCCATCTCCACGGGGCTGTCCACGTCGCTGCTGAGCGCCGCGATGAATGCGTAGAGGGCTTCGAGCGGCGACTCGTGCTTGGCGACGATCTCGGTGAAGAACTCGTCGACCTTGGACGCCTCGTGCTCGTTGATCGCGACCAGCAGGTCATGCTTGGACCCGAACCGCTTGACCAGCGTGGCAGCCGAGATGCCGAGGTCGGATGCCACGTCGTTGAGCGTGATGCGGAGCGGGCCGATGCGGGCCAGCGTGCGGGACGCGCTGACGAAGATCTGCTCGTTGGTGACGGACATCGGTCGCGGGCTCATGGCACGGATAGTACCCGATAAGTGAATTGGCGTTTACTAACGCCGCGTCGCGTGTTCATCTGACCTCCCGCCGCAGCACTGAGATGACAGAAGCCTCCTCATGGCCGCGCCTCTCCGCTGCCAGAGCCGGCTTGACGGCAGTCGGCCGTTCGAGGAGCTGACGCAACGGCAGTTGCATGCCGGTAGTCGCCCGGATGCGGTTCATCGCGCGGACGCCAGGAGCGAGTACCATCGTGTGAAGAAGTTGTCGTGCGCGACGACCTCCGGCATCGCGAGCGCCTCGCGCCAGATGTCGGCGAGGGTGCGTTCCACCTCGGTGCGCGGCGGAGTGCTGCTCCGGCTCGCCGCGGTGACGCGGGCGGGCAGCGCGTTGCGATCGATCTTGCCGTTGACTGCGTGTGGCAAGTGGTCGAGGAACACGAGAAACCACGGCACGAGCTGCCTGGGCAACGATGCCGACAGATGGGCCCGGATCTCCTCCTCGGCGAGCACCGGGCTCACGTGGGCCCCGAGGTCCTTGCCGCACAACGTCACCGCCGCTTCGGCCACCTCGTCGTGGCTGAGCGGCATGGTGCGGACTTCGCCGGGTTCAATGCGGTGTCCGGCTTTGGTGGCGTGGGGGAGGGTGCGGCTGGCGGTGAGTGCTCCCATTCGAGCGCCGCAACCTGCAGCACCGGGCTGCCGATGTTGTCCAGCACCGGTCCGCGGAAGAGCTCCAGCGCCCCCCGCAGCAGTTCCTCGAAGGCCCACGTGTCGAGCCGCCCGCGTTCCACCTTGATCGAGTAGTCGGCGTGGCCGGTGGTGATCAGGTCCGCGGGAGCACCGGCGGCCGCGAGGTCACGGCGCAGCCTGCAGGTGGTTCACGCACCCGCTGCGATCTCCGCCTGTTTGAGCGCGTAGCCCCGTACTCGATCAGTGCGCAGGACGAGGCCCAATGGTGCGATGCGCCGGCGGATGCGCATGATGCGCAGATCGAGAGTGTTTCGGCTGCGGGTGCCGTCCACCGCGGCGCTCTCGAAGAGAGCGCCGCGGTGGACCAGTGAGCCGAAGTCGCGAATCAGCAGGTTCAGCAGTTCCGCCTCAGCGGGACTGAGTGGTACGGCGCGGTTCTCGAAATGGAGAACCTGGTTCTCGTCGATGTGCGGGCGGAAATTATTGGCCTTCACTCGCAGGCTGGTCAGCCGGGCATTGAAGTCGTCTCTGACGATCGGCGCGCGAATCCAGTCCTCGCGCGAATCGGTGCAGATCGGCGCTGGTGAAGCAGGGTCGACCACAAGTAGTCGAAACACCCTCAGATCGCGGTACAGCGCCCGCTTTTCCTTCTCTTTCGGCCAGCGGATCACTTTGACCTCGTTGGCATCCATGTTCAGAAGCCTCCCAGGCTGGATGTTCGTCTTGTATCTCTCTCCGGTTCGTTCGATACGCACAGGAGCAGTGATCGTTTGGCGTTACAAGGCTGTGTTCAGTTTTCGGCACTCTCCGCAAGGGGTGCCGGAGCCGATCCGGTGTAGCTGCGCCGCGGTACGAGGAACGTGGCAAGGCCTGCCAGCACGTACATGACCACCGCGGCGACGAAGGCGACGTGGTAGTGGTCGAGCAGCCGCGCGGGTGTGTCGTCGGCGGTCACCGGAACGATCGCCGCTGCCACGGTGACCGCCACCGTGAGACCCAGCACCGGGCCCACCTGTTCGGAGGTGTTGATCAGGCCGGCCGCGAGCCCCTGCTTTCGTTCCGGCAGCCCGCGCGTCGCCACGATGATCGCGGGAGCCTCGATGAACGCCGCGCCGACGCCGATCAGCAGCAGGGGTGGGAAGATCCACGCCAGGTAGGAGCCGTCGCCGGGCGCGAACACGAACCACAGCGAACCGGCCGCGCCACCTGCCGTGCCCATCAGAAGCAGTGCTCGCGCACCCACCTTCTCCATCAACCACGCCACCCTGGTCGCGATCACCGCCATCACCAGCGTGATCGGCAGGTAGGCCAGGCCGGCGTCCGTGGCTGAGTAGCCGAGCACACGCATCATGTAGAAGGTCACGTAGAACATGACGCCGAGGTTGGCGGCGGTGGACAGCAGGTTGATCACGTTGCCCGCCCGAACCCCAGGTTCGGCGAACACCGCCAACGGCACGAGCGGGTCGCTGTGCCTGCGCTCCACGGCCACGAAGGCTGCCAGCAACACCACCGTCGCGGCCGCGCTCATCGTCATCACCAGGGCGCTTGACCCGTGCTCGACCCTCGTCAGCGTGAACACGAGCATCCCGAGCCAGCCGGTGAGCGTGAGCGCACCGAGCACGTCCGGCGACACCCGCTGCTCCGGCCGGGTGCGCGGCAAAAGCGATGCCACGGCGAGTCCGGCCACGAGCCCGATCGGCAGGTTGAGCAAGAAGATCCAGCGCCATCCGAATGCATCGGTCACGAGTCCGCCCACGACCTGGCCGAGCGCCGCCCCCGCGAGACCGGTGAAGCTCCACCACGCGACAGCCCGGTTGCGCCCGGAGCCGGTGGTGCTGACGAGGTTGAGCAGGGCCAGGGCGGTGGGGGAGACCATCGCCGCGCCCACGCCCTGAACAGCCCTGGCCGCGAACAACTCGGGACCGCTCGTCGCAAAGCCGCACCACACCGACGCGGCCACGAACACCCCGAGGCCGACCAGCAGCAACCGCCGCGGTCCGAACAGGTCGCCGAGTCGCCCGGACAGGGCGAGCAGACTGCCGAATGTCAGCATGTAGGCGCTGGCCACCCACTGCGTGTCCGCAGCGTCCATCTTCAGGTCCACCTGGATGACGGGCACTGCGACGCCGAGCACCGTCATATCGAGGATCAGCAGCATCTGGACCAGGCACAACGTTGCGATGGCAGCTAAAGGTGGCTGGCTTGTCGCCTCTGACTTCTGGTTCAGTTCGGTCACGTTCGGTCTACCTCCATGGTGTGTGTCGCAGTCCCCACTGAGAGTAAATGAACGTGCATTTACTTATCAACTCGGGGCCCCGGAACTGGTCACGACATCTCCGCCAGCCTCGCTCGCAATCGCCCGCACCACAGCCATCCCGCTGGGCAATCGAGCCGTGGACGTGACGCGCAGACCAGCCGTCACCAACAGCCGCTCCACGTGCTCGACAGTCCGCTCCCTTCCGCCGGACCCACCGAACAGCGACATCATGTAGAGATCCATCGAAGCCGCAGCCCGCGCCGCGGGTCCGGTCTCACCGGGTGCAGGTGCGGCGAGGTCGATCACTGCCAGTTCGGCCCCGCCCGCCAGTGCACGCCGGCCCGCCCGCAGGATCGCCACCGCCTGGTCGTCACTCCAGTCGTGCAGCACATGGCACAACACGTACAACGTTCCGCCGACAGGCCACTCCGCGAAGAAGTCGCCCGCGACGACCTCCGCCTGGTCGGCGACGCCCGCCTTCTCCAGGTTGGCCAGTGCCCGATCCGCAGTGGCGGGCACGTCGAGCAGCACGCCGCGCCGCCCAGGTTGACGGGTGAGGAACTCCGCCAGGAGCGAGCCGTCGCCGCCGCCGATGTCCACCACCGTGCCGCCGGCGTCGAACCGAACGTACTCGAAGATCTCCGCGGCCTCCAGTTCCATTCCGCGAGCCTGCGACCTGTCGAAGGCGTCGTGCAGTTCGAGGTTCTGCTGCAGGTGCTCGAAAAGGCCGACGCCGAACCGTCGCTGGATCGCGTCTCCTCCGTCACGGACGGTCACGGCGAGGTCGTGCCAGATCTCGCCGAAGTCTTGAGCGAGCAGCAGTGCGGTCGGCAACGTGCTGCCGGGGCACTCCGGGTGCAGGGTCGCGCCCAGCGGCGTCACCCCGAACTTGTCGTCACCCAGGTCGTCGAAGACCTCGAACACCGCCAGTGCACCGAGCAGCCGACGCAGTGACGCCGGGTCGACGCCGGTGCGGCTCGCCAGCTCGGCGGCGGTGAGCGGGCCGTCTGTCAGCAGTTCGACGATGCCCAGCCTGGCGACGACGGTCAGCGCCCGTGAGACCAGGTGCCCGTGCAGTAGAGCCCGCATCCGCATTGCCGTCGCGACGTGGTCGCCGTTCGTCATGATGCCTCCGCGTATTCGGTCCGATCTCGGTCCATTCTTCTGGAAATTACCTATCGGGTTCCTCTCGGCTTCCTATCGGCGTTCTCCTCGCCAGGTATCTCTTGTGCTGATTTCGATTTCGGATTGGCCGAGCGTGGATGTCGCTTGCCAGCAATCAACCATCGACCCGAAGTCGACTTCTTTCGAGTGCGCGAGAAGCTTGTCGTGCCGACCTTCGGAAACCACGCCGCACAGTCGCGCTGGCTCGTGCCGTTCGGCACGCCGGCCCGCGGCGGTCTCGTGCTGCCGTGCCTCTCACACGTCGGCGGGAGTGCGGTGTGGTTCCAGGGGTGGGGCACGGGATGGGGGCGATCGTGGCGTTCGAGCTGGTCGGGCGCTGGTCGTGGCGGACGAGCTGGAACCGCTGCTGCTGGCCGTGTCCGGTGCGCGACCACCGCGTCTGGCAGTGCGAGACCCGTTCACGACGTCTCGCGCGACGAGTTGGTGGCGTGCTGCACGATCTCGACAGGATCTCCGACGAGCTGCTCGCCCAGCCCGAGGTTCTAGACCTGACGGTGCCGCCGCTGACCTGTCCCGTGACCATGCTGCGTGGCGCGGACACCCGGAATGCGACGCCACCCGACGCCGCCGATTGGGGTGAGCACACGACTGGTCCGTTCCAGGAACGGTTGTTTCCGGGAAGCCATTGTTTCGTCTACGACGACGCGGCCGCCGTTGTCGCCATGATCACCGACGAACTGCGGATCAGTTCGCTTTCGTGGAAGGCGTTAACGGTGGGCAGCTCATCTCTTGCCGGAGGGCAGGGCAGTGGAGAGCACCGCGACTTTACGGGCCACTACGTCCTCCCGGGCACAGCGGCGCCTGTGCTTCCTGCCTGATGCCAACGCTTCTCACGACATCGGCGCCGCGATGCGGCTGCGCGGCCCAGCCAGCACCGGTTTGGCATCATTGGTCGTCCTCGAAGGTGATCGACGGCCATCACACGATGTGGACCTTGGGCACGTAGAGAATCCAGCGGCCGCCCTGCTCGCTGAAAGCGCGTTCCTTGGCGAGGATCTCCTCGGCGTGGTTCCACGCGAACAGCAGCGCGTAGTCCGGATAGGGGTCGCAGAACGCCGAGGGGGGCCGTACTGGCAGATGCATCCCTGGGGTCAGCAGCCCTTGCTTCTCCGGCGTCGAGTCGGAGACGAACTCGACGAGGTCGGTGCCGATCCCGCAGAAGTTCGTCACGGTTGCGCTCTTCGCTGTGGCCCCGTACCCGACGACCCGTGCGCCCTGGGCGCGGAGCTTGGTCAACAGGCCGACCAGTTCGTCGCGCGTCGCCGTCACGCGCTGCTCGAACGCGCGGAGCCGCTCGGGGTCATGAAGTCCCTGTTCCCGTTCGTCCTCCGCGAGACGTGCGACCTGCGGTGAGGCCGTGCGTGTGCCCGGCCGGGCAACGGTGTACCGGATCGAACCTCCGTGAACGGGGATGGGCACTGCGTCGACCAGCTCGAGACCGCAGCGAGCAGCGAGCTCGGCGACCGACCGGACGCCGAAGAGGAAGCAGTGCTCGTCGTAGATCTGATCGAAGGAGGTCTGCCGCACGATGTCGCCGATGTAGCGGTCCTCGAACACGAAGACACCATTGGGCGCGAGAAGGGTCGCGACGCCGCGGAACACGTCGCAGACGTCGGCGATGTGGCTGATGGTGTTGGCGGAGAAGACAACGTCGGCGGGTCCCTCCGTCGTGCGGACGGCCGAGGCGGTGGCCTCGGAGAAGAATTCGACCCGCACGGGTGAGCCGGCGTCACGGGCGATGTCGGCCGCGGCGCGCGAAGGGTCGATCCCGAGGTGACGGACGCCGGCGCGGCGGAACGCGGCGAGCATCGTGCCGTCGTTGCAGCCGATCTCGACGGCCAGCGCGTCTCGGCGGGTGAGTCGTTCATCGGCGACGAGCTGCTCCGCCGTCTGTTCGAAGTGCCGCGCCATCGCCGCGGACGAACCAGACCGGAAGGGATAGTCCGCGTGGAACATCATCGCCGGCGGGACCCGCTCGACGTGCTGCACCATCGTGCAGACCGCGCAGACCCCGATGGTCAGGCGGTAGAAGTACTCGTCGGCTGTCTCGCCGGGGCTGCGGAACGCCTGCGAGACCGGCTGGCGACCGAAGTCACACCACGGATCGACTCGGCCGGCGCAGATTCGGCACGTCGCGCTGTCGCCCCTCATGCCAGCCCCTTTTGGTCGGTCTCCGGCCGCCCCACGGGGCCGAGGTCATTTCGAACGGCGACGAACAGGCCGGGTCCGTTGGGGCGGCCGTCCGACAGGGCGGCGCCGGACACGAGCTCGACGGAACAGCCTGCGTCCTTGAAGGCCGACTCGTAGATGCGGCGCTCGAACAGCCCGACGTCGAGCTCGTCGACGAACGTGCGGACCCCTTGCGGCTCGGCCACGGTGAAATGGACGCTCATCCGGGTCCGCTGCCCCACCCGGATGGAGCGGGTGACTCGACTGATCACTCGGCGCTCCTCGGTGACCACGTGCCCACCGACGTATCCGTCGATGAAGTCAGGCGGGAACCACCATGGTTCGACGACGAGGACCCCTCCGGGTTCCACGTGCCGCACCATGGTCGCCACGGCATCGCGGACGTCGTCGGCCGTGGGCACGCAGGGAAGGGAGTTGCCGAGGCAGGTCAGCGCGTCGAACGTGCGGCCAAGGTCGAACGTGCGCATGTCGCCGGGCCAGACCACCAGACCGCGACCGGCCGCGACCGCGCGCATGCCGTCGGCCAGTTCGACGCCGACGGTGTCGCGAAAGTGAGCTCTGAACGCCTCGAGGTGCGCACCGGTCCCGCAAGCGACGTCGAGCAGGGAGGTTGCCCCTGGGCGGCGAGAGAGCACCAAGCCGGCGATAGCGTCCGCCTCGGCCACGAAGTCCTTGCCACGGCTGCGAAACGTGACGTCGTAGAGTTCGGCGTGGTCGGCGCCGTAGGGCACGATCAACCTCCTTCGTCAGGGAGCGAATTCTCATACCTCGCGCGTAGGCGCGGAAGGTGGGGGCCGGCTCAGGCTGCGGCACCGAAATTCCGTCACGTCGATCTCTTCAATGCGTTCGCGGTGCTCTTTCAATCCATCGGTCACCGATTACCCCATCCATCGGGAACCGTGCACTGAGCGCCCGTTGGGCACTTTAGCTCGTCTTGAGGCCTCTCTCCTCTTGCTTCGCTCTCGCCATGGACTCCGCCTGTGTTATGTGGCGCTCCGGCCGCGATGTGCAGTGTTCCTGATAGAGGGAATATCGAACTGGATGCGCATTGGCGGGCATCGTGGGGGCGGTGGTTCGCTGGCAAGTCGAATATGCTATGATTCTGCGCAATTTTGCATCTAATTACGCGCCGATGACCGCTGTCATGCCGCCTAGTGTCTTGAGTCTTTGATTCGCTGAAGATATCCGGCGAGGCGTTCGAGGATCTCGTCCGCGGTCTTCACCCAGGCGAACGGCCGCGGATCTTCGTTCCACAGTTTGATCCAGGCGCGGATGTCGCGTTCCAGGGCCTGGACGTTCTTGTGGACGCCGCGGCGTATCTGCCGCTCGGTCAGCAGTCCGAACCACCGCTCGACCTGGTTGAGCCAGGAGGAGTAGGTGGGGGTGAAGTGCATGTGGAAGCGCGGGTGCTCCGCGAGCCAACGCTGTATCGCCGGTG
>NZ_QFRK01000027.1 GCF_003143855.1 Streptomyces sp. NWU339 | reverse complement strand
GCTCGAGCACGTGCTGGACGACGGCGAGTTCTTGGAGACGCAGCCGCTGTTCGCGCCGAACATCCTCACCGGCTACGGCCGCGTGGAGGGCCGGCCGGTGGGCGTGGTGGCCAACCAGCCGCTGCAGCTGGCCGGCTGCCTGGACATCGCCGCCTCCGAGAAGGCGGCCCGGTTCGTGCGCACCTGCGACGCCTTCAACGTGCCGGTGCTCACCTTCGTGGACGTGCCCGGCTTCCTGCCCGGGGTGGGCCAGGAGCACGAGGGCATCATCCGCCGCGGCGCCAAGCTGATCTTCGCCTATGCGGAGGCCACGGTGCCGCTGATCACGGTGATCACCCGCAAGGCGTTCGGCGGCGCCTACGACGTGATGGGCTCCAAGCACCTGGGCGCCGATGTGAACCTGGCCTGGCCGACCGCGCAGATCGCGGTGATGGGCGCGCAGGGCGCGGTCAACATCGTGCACCGGCGCGCCCTGGCCGAGGCGGAGGATGCCGAGGAGACCCGCGCGCGGCTGATGCGGGAGTACGAGGACGCCCTGCTCAACCCCTACACCGCGGCCGAGCGCGGCTACGTGGACGCGGTGATCATGCCGTCCGAGACCCGCCGGCACATCGTGCGCGGGCTGCGTCAGCTGCGCACCAAGCGCGCGGCGCTGCCGCCCAAGAAGCACGGCAACATCCCCCTCTAGCCCAGGAGCCGCTGTGATCAAGGTCGTACGGGGCAACCCCACCCCGGAGGAGCTCGCCGCCGCACTGGCGGTGGTCCGCGTCCGCGCCGCGGCGGCGTCCGCCACGCCGTCCGGCGCGGACGCCCCCCGCGACTCCTGGTCCGACCCGTCCCGCATCGCCGCCCACCACCTGCCCCAGCCGGGGCCGACGGCCTGGTCACGGACGTACTGGCCGGGCGGGTAGGGCTGTCCGACGCGCCGGCCGGCGGTGACGCCCGGGGAAGTTGAGTACGCGTACTCAGGCGCCCCGGGGGTCGTCGCCGGAGCATGGAAGGCATGCTGTGGTCCGACCCCGAGAACGAGCCGCCCAAGGAACTGCGGGACACGCAGGACATGTTGCGGCGGCTGAGTGTTCTCGTGGCGCTGGCCATGGTGCTCGCGATGCTCGTGATCGGGGTGAGGTGAGGCATCCGGTCCACGCCGATACGCTGACCGTATGACAGATCAGCCCCGCCGCCGGCTCGTGCTCGCCTCCCAGTCCCCCGCCCGGCTCGGGCTGCTCCGCCAGGCCGGACTCGACCCCGAGGTGGTCGTCAGCGGTGTCGACGAGGACGCCGTCACCGCACCCACCCCGGCCGAACTGGCACTCGCCCTCGCCGAGGCGAAGGCCTCCGTCGTCGCCGCGAAGCCCGAGATCAAGGGCGCACTGGTGATCGGCTGCGACTCGGTGCTCGAACTGGACGGCCGGGCCCTCGGCAAGCCCAGGGACGCCGAGGAGGCCACCGCTCGCTGGAAGGCGATGCGGGGCCGTGCGGGCGTCCTCCAGACCGGCCACTGCGTCTACGACACCCTCGCCGAGGGCAGGCGGTACGCCTCCGCAACCGCGTCCACCGTGGTCCGTTTCGGCGAGCCCACGGACGAGGAGATCGCCGCCTACGTCGCGTCCGGCGAACCGCTCCGGGTCGCGGGGGCGTTCACCCTGGACGGCCGCTCGGCCCCGTTCATCGACGGCATCGACGGCGACCACGGGAACGTCATCGGCATCAGCCTGCCGCTGGTGCGGCGCCTGCTGGCCGAGCTGGGCGTCGGCATCACGGAGCTGTGGGCGCCGCCGGAGGCGTGAGCGGGGCCCCGCTGGGCGCGGGGTCGGCGGACTCGGGAGCGACGGGCTCGTCCGGGCGGTCGTGCGTCATCAGCAGCAGGACGATGAGGCCCAGCACCACCGCCATGTACAGGAAGGCGTGCGGGCCGACCAGGCCCCACCCGAACGCGCCGAGCATCGCGTGCACCACGGCGGCGCTGATCAGCAGCACCCTGCCCGGTCCGGCGGGTGCGCGGTCACGCAGGGCGGCCAGCAGCGCGACGAGGCCGCACAGCGCGAAGTAGAGCCCGAAGACGATGCCGCCGGCCTTCGAGGACACCGACATCACGTGCGGGTCGAGGCCGGCCAGCGACATGTGCTGCCGGTCGACGACGACCCCGAGGAACCAGTTCACCGCCCCGATGCCGAGCGCCTCGACGAAGAGCACGAGTGCCACGATCCACGCCACCGGTCTGCGGACCACCGGCCCCCACCCACTTTCGAGCACGACTGTGGTTACCCCGAGTATGTTCAAGACAGCGCGAACGTTACTGACAAGTAAAGTCGGGGACAAGGGTCCCGCGAAGGGCAGAGAACCATTGGGCCATTCGTAGGGACTCGACAAAAAAACGTAGTGGGCCGCAGCACGCTCTCACAGAGACCTTGACCACATGAGAAGGCTAGGGTTTCCCGAAGGAGTCTTGCGTACCAAGGTGCGACATGGGATTTCGCGGGTCGAGCGAGCCTCGGATCACGCTCCGTGTGGGCAAGCTCACCAATGGGGACGGGTCGTAGTGCCGTGTCGGCAGTCCCTAAACTCGGCTTGTTTCAAGGAGGGAGCCTCAATCGTGCGCAAGGTGCTCATCGCCAACCGTGGCGAAATCGCTGTCCGCGTGGCCCGGGCCTGCCGGGATGCCGGCATCACCAGCGTCGCCGTCTACGCCGACCCGGACCGGGACGCCCTGCACGTCCGCGCCGCGGACGAGGCCTTCGCCCTGGGCGGTGACACCCCCGCCACCAGCTACCTCGACATGGACAAGGTGCTGAACGCCGCCCGCGAATCCGGCGCGGACGCCATCCACCCCGGCTACGGCTTCCTCTCGGAGAACGCCGACTTCGCCCAGGCGGTCCTGGACGCCGGCCTGACCTGGATCGGCCCGCCCCCGGCCGCGATCCGCGCCCTGGGCGACAAGGTCGCCGCCCGGCACATCGCCCAGCGCGCCGGCGCCCCCCTGGTGGCCGGCACCCCCGACCCGGTCACCGGCGCCGACGAGGTCCTCGCCTTCGCGCAAGCAGCACGGCCTGCCGATCGCCATCAAGGCCGCCTTCGGCGGCGGCGGCCGCGGCCTGAAGGTCGCCCGCACCCTGGACGAGGTGCCCGAGCTGTACGAGTCCGCGGTGCGCGAGGCCACCGCCGCCTTCGGCCGCGGCGAGTGCTTCGTCGAGCGCTACCTGGATAGGCCGCGGCACGTGGAGACCCAGTGCCTGGCCGACACCCACGGCACCGTGGTGGTCGTCTCCACCCGGGACTGCTCGCTGCAGCGCCGCCACCAGAAACTGGTCGAGGAGGCCCCCGCCCCCTTCCTGACCGAGGCGCAGACCGCCGAGCTGTACGCCGCCTCCAAGGCCATCCTGAGGGAGGCCGGCTACGTCGGCGCCGGCACCGTGGAGTTCCTGGTCGCCGCCGACGGCACCGTCTCCTTCCTGGAGGTCAACACCCGCCTCCAGGTCGAGCACCCGGTCACCGAGGAGGTGGCCGGCCTGGACCTGGTGCGCGAGATGTTCCGCATCGCCGCCGGCGAACCGCTGGGCTACGACGACCCGCCGCTGCGCGGCCACTCGCTGGAGTTCCGGATCAACGGCGAGGACCCCGGCCGCGGCTTCCTGCCCGCCCCSGGCACGGTCACCGCCTTCGCCGCGCCGTCGGGGCCGGGGGTGCGGCTGGACGCCGGGGTGGAGGCCGGCAGCGTGATCGGCCCGGCCTGGGACTCGCTGCTGGCCAAGCTGATCGTCACCGGCCGCACCCGCGCCGAGGCGCTGCAGCGCGCCGCCCGCGCCCTGGACGAGTTCACCGTGGAGGGCATGGCCACCGCCCTGCCGTTCCACCGCGCCGTGGTCGCCGATCCGGCCTTCGCCCCCGAGGTGCACGGCCAGGACGGCCCGTTCACCGTGCACACCCGGTGGATCGAGACCGAGTTCGTCAACGAGATCAAGCCGTTCACGGCCGGCCCGGACGGCGAGGCGGAGGCGGAGGCGGACCGGGAGACGGTGGTGGTGGAGGTGGGCGGCAAGCGGCTGGAGGTCTCGCTGCCCGCCTCGCTGGGCATGTCGCTGGCCCGCACCGGGCTGGCGGCCGGCGCCAAGCCCAAGCGCCGGGCGGCGAAGCGGTCCGGGCCGGCCGCCTCCGGCGACGCCCTGGCCTCGCCGATGCAGGGCACCATCGTCAAGGTCGCGGTGGAGGAGGGGCAGCAGGTCGCCGAGGGCGACCTGGTGGTGGTGCTGGAGGCGATGAAGATGGAGCAGCCGCTGAACGCGCACCGCTCGGGCACCGTCAAGGGGCTGAGCGCCGAGGTGGGCGCGTCGGTCACCTCCGGCGCGGTGATCTGCGAGATCAAGGACTGACGGGGCCTCAGCCTCCGCCGTGCGCCGGTCCGCAGCGGCGGAGGCTTCGTCCCGGCCCGGTCGACGCGGCCGGCGCTGTTGGTGAAAGTTATCGGCAGGTGATGGATGGGCCATTGAAACTAACTTCCAATCAAGGAAAGCTTCCGTCCGCTTGGCATCCATGACGTCGAGAGGGCGCCGTATGACCATTCCCGTGCACGGCCCGGTCGAGGGAACCGCCAAACCGCCGCGATCGCGCAGGGCTCTGGTGGCGGGGTCGGTGGGCAACTTCATCGAATGGTACGAGTTCGGCGTCTACGGATATTTCGCCACCATCATCGCCGCCAACTTCTTCACACCCGAGGGCGGAAGCGACGTCGAGGCGTTGGTCAAAACCTATGCGTCCTTCGCGCTCGCCTTCTTCTTCCGCCCGGTCGGCGCGGCCGTCTTCGGCCGCTTGGGCGACCGGATGGGGCGCCGCCCCACGCTGATCCTCGTCATCCTGCTGATGACCGGTGCCACCACCTTGATCGGTCTGCTTCCGACGTACGCCACGCTGGGTGCCGCGGCCCCCTGGCTGCTCACGCTGCTGCGCATCGTCCAGGGTCTGTCCGCGGGAGGGGAGTTCGGCGGTGCCGTCTCGATCATGACGGAGTTCGCCCCGCCGGGGCGGCGCGGGCTGTACGGGTCCTGGCAGTCCTTCACGGTGGCCCTCGGCCTGCTTGCCGGAGCGGGCATGGCCGCGCTGCTGGCCACCGTGCTGACCGAGCCGGAACTCAACGAGTGGGGCTGGCGGCTGCCGTTCCTGCTGACACTGCCCCTGGGGCTCGCCGCCCTGTGGCTGCGGCTGAAGCTGGAGGAGACCCCGTCCTTCCAGCGAACGCGAACGCAGACGCAAATTCAGACTCAGACACAGTCCCCGGGCGCGGGGGGCCGCCCGCAGGCGGTGACGCCGGCACCTGCCCCCGCACGTGAGGTGGCCAAGGCCATCGCACTCGGTGCCGGGCGGCTCATGGGATGGTCGGCGGCCGGCTACACCTTCCTCGTCGTCATGCCGTCCTACCTCCAGAGCACGCTCAACACCTCGTTCCAACAGGCCCTGATCGCCACGGTCCTCGCCAACCTGGGCTTCGCGGCCTCCATCATCCCGGCGGGCGCGCTGAGCGACCGGATCGGCCGCCGCGCGGTGATGGTGGCCGGAGCGGTGCTCGTGGCCGTCCTCGCGTTCCCTCTGATGCACCTGTTGCAGGATTCCGGCACCTCGACGGCCGCCAAGAGCCTCGCGGTGTTCGCCGCCGGTGCCGCCGTCGGGTTGATGGCGGGCCCCGGGCCCGCCATGCTCTCGGAGATGTTCCCCACCAGCGTCCGCTACACCGGCCTCGGTCTGGCGTACTCGCTGTCCAACGCCGTCTTCTCCGGATGCGCCGGCCTGATCATCACCGAAGCGATCAAACGGACCGGCAACATCGACATCCCCGCCCACTACGTGGTCGTGACCTGTGCCGTCAGCACGCTCGCCCTGCTCACCCTGCGCGGCGACGACCACCGGCGCGCGTTGCGCGACTGACCGCCGTACGGACCGGGGAAGAGGTGTGAGGATGAGGATGCGGGTCATCGGGCTGATGTCGGGGACGTCCCACGACGCGGTCGACGCCGCCGCGGCCGACCTGACCCTTGAAGGGGACAGTCTGCTGCTGACACCCCTGGGCTTGGTGAGCGACCCCTACCCACAAGAGTTGCGGGCCGCCCTGGCGGCCGCGCTGCCGCCGGCGTCGACCACGATGAAGGACGTGTGCCGGCTCGACACCCGAATCGGCCAGGCGTTCGCCGCCGTGGCCACTCGTGCCGACCGGGAACTGTGCGACGGACGCGCCGACCTCGTCGTCTCCCACGGTCAGACCGTCTACCACTGGGTCGAGCGGGGCCGGGTGCACGGCACACTGCAGATCGGCTCACCCTCCTGGATCGCCGAGGCCACCGGCCGCCCGGTGGTCTCCGACCTGCGCACGCGCGACGTCGCCGCCGGCGGCCAGGGCGCGCCCCTGGTGAGCATCGTCGACGTGATGTGGCTGCGCGGGCGGCCCGGTGTGCCCGCCGCCCTGAACCTCGGGGGAATCGCCAACCTCACGGTGGCCGGCTCGGCCGGTGACCCGGTCGCCTTCGACTCCGGCCCCGCCAACGCCCTCGTCGACGCGGCGGTGCACGCCCTCACCGACGGTCGGCTGGGATACGACCGGGACGGAACGCTGGCCGCCCGGGGCAGGGTCGACCCCGCTCTGCTGCAGCGTCTCCTCGACGAGCCCTACTACGCGAAACCGCCGCCCAAGACGACCGGCAAGGAGCTGTTCCACTGGCCCTACCTGCAAGCCGCCCTGACCGGCCGCGACCGGATCCAGGCCGAGGACGTGGTCGCCACCGTCACCCACCTCACCGCCCGCACGGTCGCCGACGCGGTCCGCGCGGCCGGGGCGAGCGAGGTCATCGCCTCGGGTGGCGGAACCCTCAATCCCACCCTGATGTCCATGCTGCGCACCGCGCTGCACGGCATCCCGCTGCGGACCTCCGACGACCTCGGGCTGCCGTCGGCGGCCAAGGAGGCCTACGCCTTCGCCGTCCTCGGATACCTGACCGCGCACGGACTGGCCGGCACGGTCCCGGCCTGCACCGGCGCCCGCCGTCCCAGCGTCCTGGGCTCGATCACGCCCGGCAGCCGGGGGCTGCGCCTGCCGGAACCCGCCGCGGCCACCCCCCTGCGTCTGCGCACGGTACCGGCCTGACGTCCCTGTGCGGGAAGGTCACCGCCGAGGCCGGCCCGCCCCGTGTCGGCTACGATCTTCGCAGTCGGCCGTGTTCGACCTGTGTCACGGCCACGACCGTGCGCTGCCGGATCCATCGGGCCGGTGACCGTCCCGGCCGACGGAGCGGGCACTCCCCGGACCGGTGTTCGCCCGCCGGACGACGTTCCGGGCGGTGCGACGGCACGCAGAGAACCGATGAGGGAGACCGACCGATGATCTTCATCACCGCCAAATTCCGTATCCGTCCCGAGTACGCGGACCAGTGGCCTGACATCGCCGCCGACTTCACCGCGGCGACCCGCGGTGAGCCGGGCTGCCTGTGGTTCGACTGGTCCCGCAGCATCGACGACCCGACAGAGTACGTCCTGGTCGAGGCCTTCCGCGACGACGAAGCGGGGGCGGCCCACGTGCAGTCCGAGCACTTCAGGGCCGCGCAGCGGACCCTGCCGCCGCACCTCGCCGAGACCCCGCGGATCGTGAACGCGACGGTGCCGCAGGACGACTGGTCGCTGCTGGGCGAGATGAGCGTCCCCGAGCAGGACTGACACACCGTCACCTCGCTGCTTCGAGGCGGGTGTCCGGGGACGACTCCCGTGAGGTGTCGTCCCCGGTCCTGGCTTGCTCAGCGGCCGCGCCGGTGCAGCTTCAGGTCCGTGACCACGGGGCGGTGGTCCGACGCGTCCGTCGCGACCTCGCGGGCACCGGACACGGTGATGTCGGGGGAGACCGTCACCAGGTCGATGCGCTTGGCGGGGTCGACCGCCGGGTACGTCCCGCCGCCGTCCGGGGCGGCGTCCCGCAACCGCTGCCACAGCGGTGCCAACTCCGGAGCCGTCGCCTCGGCGTTGAAGTCGCCGACCAGGATCTTCGGTCCGCGGTCGGCGGCCAGCACCTCGAGCATGTCCGCCACCTGGGCCGCACGGATCGACGGGTCGGCCCGGTAGTCCAGGTGCGTGCTGTAGACGTGTACGAACGCGCCCTTGACGTTGACCGTCACCTCGGCGAAGCCGGGCGCCGGGGCGGGCACCGGATCGGGCGTCTGGGTGGAGAGCCGGGTGATCTCGTGGTTCTCGGCCTCGAGCACCGGGTAGCGGCTCAGCACGGCGACACCGTACTGCCGGCGCTCCCCGTCCGCGGTGACCGGGTCCAGATCGTAGATCGGTGCGAAGAACACCCGCATGTCCAGCATGTCGGCGAGCGCGCGGGCCTCGTCGACGAAGTCGCTCCGGGCGCCCCAGTGCACGTCGACCTCCTGGAGACCGATCACGTCGGCGTCCAGATCACGTATGGCCTCCGCGGTGCGCTCGAGGTCGAAGGCCCCGTCCTGACCGGCTCCGGCGTGGATGTTGTAGGTCGCCACCCGCAGCGGTACGGCCGGGGCCGGTGACCCGGAGGGCCCGGCCTCCGCGGCTGTGGCCGGTGTCGCCGTGGCGAGTACGACGGCTACGAGGGTGGTCAGCAGGGCGGCCGTACGGGCACCGCGGACGGGGCGTCGGGAGCTGTGCTGCATGCCTTCTCCGAACTGAGTAGACGTCAGGACCCGTGTCACAACCGCGCCATTCTCTCTCGCTCGGCCCGACTTCTGTGGGTAGGTTGCTGCTTCCTGACCGGCCGTTGGAACTGGAGCGTACACATGTCCGAGACCCCCGCCGTTGGTACGCCGGGCAACAGGATCAGGACCGATCAACCGCACACGGCACGGATCTGGAACTACTGGCTGGGCGGCAAGGACAACTACGCGGTCGATCAGGAGGTGGGAGAGCGGATCCGCGAACTCCACCCCGGCATCGGCGAGTACGCCCGCGCGGACCGGCAGTTCCTCCGGCGAGCGGTGCGGTACCTGGTGGCCGAGTGCGGCATACGGCAGTTCCTCGACATCGGCACCGGACTGCCCACCGCCGACAACACCCACGAGGTCGCCCAGCGGATCGCTCCCGAGTCCCGCGTCGTCTACGTCGACAACGACCCGATCGTTCTGGCCCATGCCGCGGCCCTGCTGACCAGTACACCCGAGGGCCGCACGTCCTACCTCGACGAGGACCTGCGCGACACCGACACCATCCTGGCGCGAGCCGGGCAACTGCTGGACTTCGACCAGCCCGTGGCTCTGATCCTGCTGGGTGTCGTCATCTTCATCGAGGACGACACGGAGGCCCACGGAATCGTGCGGCGTCTCATGGACGCTCTGTCGGCGGGCAGTCATCTGCTTCTGTCGCACACCGTCACGCGGCCGGACATGCCCGACGTCGACGCGGCCGTCGCCTTCTGGAACGAACACGGCACTCCGAAGCTGACCCAGCGGTCCCCCGAAGCGGTCGCCGGGTTCTTCGACGGGCTCCAGCTCCTCGGACCCGGTGTGGTGTCCTGCAACCACTGGCACCCCGCCCCCGGCGACGTGGCCCTCGGCGAGGAGGTCGCCATGTACGGCGGGGTGGCACGCAAGCAATGACCCCGGGCCCAGGGCCGGGCGGGGGCGGAGGCGGCTCAGGTCACTTGGTGAGTGCCTTTTCGATGTCGGTGATGACCTGTTCCATGGCGTTCGGGCCGTTGCTGCTGCTCCACACCTGACCGTCGACCCCGTGGTCCTGTCCTGCCCGGACGGCGTTCATCCGGGTGAAGGCCTTCTCCGAGCGTGCGGCCTCCAGCGCCTTGTCGCCTTCGGCGTTGAGCGTGGCGATGAAGACGTGGTCGGCGTCGGCCTTGGTGAGGTTCTCCAGGGACAGCGGGTCCGAGTGCGGCTGCGCGCCGAGGTCCTCGGCGATGGGCATCGGCGCCAGACCGGCCTCCCGCAGCATCGCGGTGGGCATGTTGGCGGCGTTCATCACGATCGGGCCGCCCGGCATCCACCGCATCACGACGCCCGTGCCCTTGGCGCCGTCGCCCGCCTTCCGAGCGCGGTCGAGCAGGGCGTCGATCTTCTTGTCGAGTTCGTCGGCCTTGCCGAGCGCCTCGCCGTAGGTGTCGAGGCCGGAGCGCCAGTCACCGGCGGCCGGGACGATGGTCGGCGCGATGGCGGAGAGCGTCTCGTACTGCGACTTCTCCAGATCGGCGCCGGTGAGGATGATGTCCGGCTCGGCCTTGAGGATCGCCTCGGTGTTGGGCTCCCTGACCGTGGCGACCAGCGGGATGCCCTCGGCCCGTTCGCCCAGATAGGCGGGAGCGCCTTCGGCGCCCCTGGCGGCGCTGGTGCCCACCGGGGTGATGCCGAGGGAGAGGGCGGTGTCCAGAGAGGCGTCATTGAGGGTGACGACCTTCTTCGGCGTGCCGTCGATCTTCACTTCGCCGAAGGCCGTCTGCACGGTCCGCCCGGTCCCGGCCGCCGCCTTCTCCGTGCTGTCGCCCGGGGTGCCGGAGTCGGAGCCCGAGCAGGCGGCGAGCGCCATGACCAGCGGGGTGGCCACCAAAGTGAGAGCGGCGGAGCGCAGCGGGGAGCGGCTTCTGGGCATGGGTGTCTCCAGGAAAGGCGGATGTATGGCACAAGCAAAATTAGGTTAACCTCACCTTTGTTGAATGTGGAAGGAGGGACGGTTGTGACGCTGCGTTCACTCGTCCTGCGCGGCTTGCTGCCCGGCGCCGGGCTGCTGCTGGCGGCCGTGATCGCGAGCCTGCTCCTGGGGGCGGGGGACGTCGGACCGGTGCGTGCCCTGTCCGCCCTGCTCGGCGGGGCGGACGGCGATGCCCGTTTCACCGTGCTGGAACTGCGGCTGCCGCGCACCCTGGTCGCGGTCGCCGTCGGCTTGGCCCTGGGCGTCGCGGGAGCCCTGCTCCAGGCGGCCGCCCGCAACCCCCTGGCCGAGCCGGGCCTGCTGGGTGTGAGCGCGGGGGCCTCCTTCGCCGTGGTCGTCGCCCTGGTCCTCGGTGCTTCGGCGGCCACCCTCGGCCCGTATGTGGCAGTCCTGGGGGCGGGCGCGGGGTGTCTGCTGGCGCTGGCCGCGGCCCGGCTGCGCGGGGCCGGGGACGATCCCGTGCGCCTCGTGCTCGCCGGCGCGGCCTTCAGCGGGCTGATGGCCGCGGGCTCCTCGGTGCTGCTGCTCGTCGACGCCCGCGCCGCCGACGAGATCCGCTTCTGGACCATCGGGTCGGTCGCCGGACGGGAACTGGCGGACCTGTGGGCCATCGTCCCCGTCGTCGGTCTCGGGCTTCTCCTCGCCGTCCTCGTGGCTCCCTCCCTGACCGCGCTGAGTCTCGGCGACGACGTGGCCACCGGCCTCGGCCACAAGCCCGGCCGGGTCCGGGCCCTGGCGGTGACGGCGGTGGCCCTGCTGGTCGGCGGGGCCACCGCCCTGGCGGGCCCCGTGGCCTTCGTCGGACTCGTCGTGCCGTTCGCCGCCCGCGCCCTGGTCGGTCCGGACCTGCGCCGGCTGTTGGCCGTCTCCATCCTCATCGGCCCGGCCACCGTGCTCACCGCCGACGTCGTCTCCCGGATCGTCGCCCGCCCCTACGAGATGCCCCTCGGCGTCATGACCGCGCTCCTCGGCGCGCCCGTCCTGGTCGCCGTCGTCCGATCCCACAGGTTGCCCTCGCTGTGAAAACTCTCCCCGCCCCGTCCGGACCGGCGACCGGGACCACGGCGCAGGCCCGCCGCGCACCGCGCGGCGTCCCCGGCACCTGGCGCCTGGCCGCCGGCCCCTACGCCGTCCTGATCCCGCGCAAGCCGCTGCTGGGTACCGTCGCCGTCCTGGTCGTGCTGATCGCCGCGAGCGGGGTGCACCTCGCCGTCGGCGAGATCTTCGTCCACCCGCTGGACGCGCTGCGCGCTCTGGCGGGTGAGGGCACCCCCCGCGACCTCCTGGTCGTCGAACGCCTGCGGCTGCCGCGCCTGCAGGCCGGTCTGGCCGTCGGCGCCGCCCTCGGCGCGGCCGGCTGCCTGATGCAGACCCTCGCCCAGAACCGGCTGGCCACCCCCGACACCGTCGGCCTCAACGACGGCGCCGCGGCCTTCGCCGTCGCCTCGGTCACCGGAATCAGCACCAGCCTGCTGCCCAGCGCCGCCGCCCTCACCGGTGCCGCCACCGCCGCCGCCCTCACCCTCGCCCTCAGCGGCGGCGCCGGACGCGGGGGCTACCGGTTCCTCGTCGTGGGCCTCGGCGTCGGCGCGGTCTTCGGCGCGGTCACCAGTCTCGTCCTGGCCCGCTCGGCCGCCGACTCGGCCAACGCCGCCTACGGCTGGACCGTCGGCACCCTCAACGGCCGCGACCAGGAAGCCGTGTCCCTGCTCGCCGTCGCCCTGCTCCTCACCCTGCCGCTGGCCATGGTCCTCGGCCGCCGGTTGCTCCTGCTGCGCCTGTCCGACTCCGTCGCCTTCGGTCTCGGCGTCCGTGTCAAGGCCCTGCGCCTGGCCGTCATCGCCGTCGCGGTCGTCCTCGGCGGCCTCGCCGTCGCCGTCGCCGGACCGCTGGGCATGATCGCGCTCGCCGCCCCCGAGGCCGCCCGCCGCATCGCCGGGCCCCGCGCCGTCCCCGTCCTGCTCTCCGCCCTCGCCGGCGCGCTCTTCACCCTCCTCGCCGACCTGGTGGGCCGCACCGTGCTCGCTCCGCTGGAGGTCCCTGTCGGCCTCGTCACCGCCGTCGTCGGCGGTCCGTACCTGATCTGGCTGCTGCTCACCACCCGTACCAGGAGGTCCCTGTGAACCCGGTCGACACTGACAGCCGCCTGCGCACCCGGGCCCTGTCTCTGGGGCACGGCTCCGACCTCGTCATCGACGGTCTGGACCTCGCTCTGCCGGAACGCCGGGTCACTGTCATCGTCGGCCCCAACGGGTGCGGCAAGTCCACCCTCCTCGGCGGGCTGGCCCGCACCCTGCGCGCGCGGGGCGGCGCCGTCCTCCTCGACGGCCGGGAGCTCACCAGGATCCCCACCCGGGAGATCGCCCGCACCATCGGCATGCTCCCCCAGTCCGCGATCGCCCCCGACGGCCTCACCGTCCGCGACCTCGTCCGCTACGGCCGCCAGCCCCACCAGGGCCTGCTGCGTCAGTGGTCCGCCGCCGACGCCCACGCGGTCGAGGAGGCACTCACCGCCGCCGACCTGCACAGCCTCGCCGACCGTCCGCTCGAGACGCTCTCCGGCGGTCAGCGCCAGCGTGCCTGGATCGCCATGGCCGTCGCCCAGGAGACCGAGATCCTCCTCCTCGACGAACCCACCTCGGCCCTCGACATGGGCCACGCCCTCGAAGTGCTCGAACTGGTCCGCTCACTGGCCGCACAGGGCCGCACCCCGGTCCTGGTCCTCCACGACCTGACCACCGCGTGCCGCTACGCCGACCACATGATCGCCCTCAAGGACGGAGCGGTCGTCGCCCAGGGCGCCCCGTCCGCCATCGTCTCCCCCGACCTCGTCCGCGAGCTCTACGGCGTCGAGAGCGCCATCCTCACCGACCCGGTCCACGGCACCCCGGTGATCTGCCCCCTGCACATCGCCACCTCCACGGCAGGTGCCTGATCCCGGGGCGACGGCCCGGTCCGGGCGGGGCGGCAGGAGCGACCGGCGCGTCCGGTCCGGTCCGCCCTCCTCGTCCTGCTCCTGGCCTTGTCAGTGTCGCGGAAGTGCATGTATAACGTTGTAAAACTCTCATCCGGCGGCTCGGCGCCCGGCTCACGGTGACGGCACCCGTCTCGGCACCGGTCCCCGGTCCCTGGTCGGGCCGTCCACGAAGGGATTGCCGTGCGGGTCAGCCTCAAAGACGTCGCCGCGCACGCGGGGGTCTCCATCAAGACCGTCTCCAACGTGGTGAACAACTACCAGCACGTCACCCCTGCCATGCGCGAGCGCGTCCAGAGGTCCATCGACGCTCTCGGCTACCGCCCCAACCTGGCCGCCCGGCACCTGCGCAAAGGACGCACCGGGATCATCGCGCTCGCCCTGCCCGAACTCGGCAACCCCTACTTCGCCGAACTCGCCGCCGCCGTCATCGACACCGCGGCCGAGCACGACTACATCGTGCTGCTGGACCACACCGGGGGCCGTCGCGAGCAGGAGATCCTGGTCAGCCAGGGCTTCCGGGCCAGGGTCATCGACGGGCTCATCCTCAGCCCCATCGAGCTGGAGGCCAAGGACTTCCTCGAGCGCACGGAGCAGGTGCCGCTGGTGCTGCTCGGTGAGCGGGAATACGACCTGCCGTACGACCACATCGCCATCGACAACGTCGCCGCGGCCCGCGCCGCCGTCCGGCACCTGGTCTCACTGGGACGCCGCAAGGTGGCGTTCATCGGGGCCCGGCGCGCCCGCAGCGAACCCGCCCAACTACGCGTACGGGGCTGGCGCGAGGAGCTCACCGCCGTCGGGCTCCCCACCGACGAGGGCCTCGTCGCCGCCACCGACGGCTGGGGCCACGCGGACGGTGCGGCGGCGATGGCCCACATCCTGGACAGCGGGCAGCGGCCCGACGCGGTGTTCGCCTACAACGACCCGATGGCCATCGGGGCGATGCGGGTTCTGCACGAGCGCGGCCTGCGGATCCCCGACGACATCGCCGTCGTCGGATTCGACGACGTGCTCGAAGGGCGGTTCGGCGCGGTGACCCTCACCTCCGTTTCACCGGACAAGGCCGCCATCGGCAGACTCGCGGTGGAGTCGGTGCTGGCCCGGCTGCACGACGCGGATCCCGAGCCGCGTCGCATCCGGGCCGACTACCGCCTGGTCGAACGGGAGAGCACCCTGGGCCGGTCCGCCGGTGCCGGCGCCTCGGACGCCTGACCAAGGGTTTCGACTCCCGGCTCATCGGACGCGCGGACATCTCCCCGGCCCTGAACCGGCCCCGTCCAGCAAGCGCTTGCCGGACCCGCCCCGCGTCCGCGCGCCGTCAGCGCCGAGGGCAGAGATCGCTCGCCCCGCTCGCCCCCTCCCCCGCCGCGCTCCGCTCGCGCCTTGCGCACAGGGGGTTTACAGCGTTCTTCCAACGATGTAAAAACCTGTTGGCGGCGAACCGGACGCCGTATCGCACACCGGGAGCAGCACCTGTTCCGCGCTCTCCAGCTCCCCAGTTCCCTTTCAGCGTCACCCGGATCGGGGTCACCATGCAGCGCACCACTCATCGCCCTCACCTCCTCGCCCGTCCCGTGCTCGTGGCGCTGGCCGCCGCGGTGGCCCTGACCGCCACCTCCTGCGCGAAGTCGGAGGACGACGCGTCGGACGGCAAGAAGTCCCCGACCGCCGCGGCCGACGCCGGCCAGAAGGTCGTCACGCCGAAGCTGGGCAGCAAGACCTGCACCATCGACGCGTACGGCGGCAAGGAGCTCGACCTGAAGGGCGCCACCGTCGGTTTCTCGCAGTCGGAGAAGGAGGCCAACCCGTTCCGCATCGCCGAAACGCAGTCCATCAAGGACGAGGCGGCGAAGCGGGGCGTCAAACTGCTGACGGCCAACGCCCAGTCGCAGTTCTCCAAGCAGATCAGCGACGTCCAGGACCTGCTCGCCAAGGGAGTCGACCTGCTGGTCATCGCGCCGCTCAACTCCGACGGCTGGGACCCGGTGCTGCAGGCCGCCGCCGCCAAGGAGGTCCCGATCGTCACGATCGACCGCAAGATCAACGCCACCGCCTGCAAGGACTACGTCTCCTTCATCGCCTCGGACTTCGTCGAGCAGGGCCGGCGGGCCGCCGACCAGATGATCGAGGCCACGGGCGGCAAGGGCGAGGTCGCGATCCTGCTGGGCGCGGCCGGAAACAACGTCACCACCGAACGCACCAAGGGATTCAAGGAGAGGGTCGCTGAGAAGGCCCCAGAGCTGAAGGTCGTCTTCGAGCAGACCGGTGACTTCACCCGGGAGAAGGGGCAGCAGGTCACCGAGCAGCTCATCCAGTCCAAGCCGGGCATCAAGGGCATCTACGCGGAGAACGACGAGATGGGCCTGGGCGCGGTGGCCGCGCTCAAGGGCGCGGGCAAGAAGGCCGGCGACGTCGAGATCGTCACGGTCGACGGCACGCGCAACGCCGTACAGGGCATCGTCGACGGCTGGATCACCGGCGTCATCGAGTCCAACCCGCGGTTCGGTCCGCTGGCGTTCGAGACGCTGGACGCCTTCACCCAGGGCAAGGAAGTACCCCAGGACATCGTCATCCAGGACAGCGCCTACGACACCGACAACGCCGAGCAGGACCTCGGCAAGGCCTACTGATCCCCGCGGGGCCCGTTCCCTCCGGGCCCCGCCGTCTTGTCACCACTCACTTCCTGGAGGCACAGGTGGCTCCCCCCACCGCAGTCCTCGCCGTCCGCGGACTGAGCAAGACCTTCCCGGGCGTCCGGGCTCTGGACGACGTGGACCTGACCCTGCATCCGGGCGAGGTCCACGCCCTGATCGGCGAGAACGGCGCCGGCAAGTCGACCTTCATCAAGCTCCTCACCGGTGTCCACCGGCCCGACGCGGGTGACATCGTTTTCCAGGGCCGTGAGGTCTCCTTCGCCACACCGCTGGAGGCGCAGAAGGCCGGGATCTCGACCATCTACCAAGAGGTCAACCTCATTCCGCTGCTGAGCGTGGCCCGCAATCTCTTCCTGGGTCGCGAGCCGCGCACCCGTTTCGGTCTGCTGGACTTCGCCCGTATGCACAAGGAGGCCGAGGAGACCCTGCGCGCCTACGGCGTCCGGGTGGACGTCCGTCTGCCGCTGCGCGCCCTCGGTGTCGGCGCTCAGCAGATGGTCGCCCTGGCCCGCGCGGTGGCGACCGAGGCGCGCGTCGTCATCATGGACGAACCGACCTCCTCGCTCGAGCCGCGGGAGGTCGAGACACTGTTCTCGGTGATCCGGCGGCTGCGTGACGAGGGCATCGCGGTCGTCTACGTCAGTCACCGACTGGACGAGCTGTACGCCGTGTGCGACACGGTCACCGTGCTGCGCGACGGACGGCGCGTCCATCACGGCCGCCTCGCCGACCTCGACCGTCTGTCCCTGGTGTCGACCATGCTGGGCCGGGAGCTGGGCGAGGTCCGTACGGAGGGCCTGACCAAGTTCACCGGCGACCACCATGCCGTCGGCACCCGACCCGTGCTGGAGGCACGGGAACTGACGGTCCCGCACAAGCTGCACGATGTGTCCGTGGCGATCCGGCCCGGCGAGGTCGTGGGACTCGGCGGACTGCTCGGGTCCGGGCGGACCGAGACGGCCAAAGCCATCTCCGGTGCGCTGGCGACGAGTTCCGGGCAGGTCCTGGTGGCCGGTGTCCCGTTGCGCGGCGGCTCCACCCCCGCCGCCATCCGGGCGGGCGTCAGTCTGCTGCCCGAGGACCGCAAGAGCGAGGGCATCGTGCCCGGACTCTCGGTCCGCGAGAACATCTCACTGGCCGTGCTGCCCCGGCTCTCCCGTTTCGGTCTGGTCTCCGAGGCACGCGTCGACAGCGTCGTGGACACCTTCGTCGAACGGCTGCGCATCAAGGCGTCCTCGCCGCACCAGAAGGTCGGTGAACTGTCCGGCGGCAACCAGCAGAAGGTGCTGCTCGCCCGCTGGCTGGCGATGAACCCCAAGGTGCTGCTGCTGGACGAGCCCACCCGGGGCATCGATGTCGGGGCCAAGGCCGAGGTGCAAAGACTCGTGGACGAACTGGCCGCGGACGGCCTGGCCGTCCTGCTCATCTCCTCCGATCTGGAGGAACTCATCGAAGGGTCCGACCGCGTGGTCGTGCTGAAGGACGGTGCGGTCGTCGGCGAACTGGCCGGCGAGGAGGTCACCGAGGACACACTGATGCGGACCATCGCCGGGCACGCCCCGGCCGGGAACACGGCCGGCGTCACGGCCGCGGAGGGGGCCGGCGATGGCTGAAGCCGCTCTGCGCACCGCGCCGCTGGACCGGGCCCGCGTCCTGCAGTGGCTGCAGACGTACGGCGTCTACGCCGGCGTGGCACTGCTGCTGGTCGTCAACATCGTCATCACCCCGCACTTCCTGTCCGCGGAGAACTTCCGCACCCAGGCCGTGCAGGTCGCCCCCGTCATCGTCGTCGCGCTCGGCATGGCCCTGGTCATCGGCACCGAGGGCATCGATCTGTCGGTCGGCGCCGTGATGGCCCTGGCAGCCTCCGTGATGGCCCTGTACCTCGGCTACGGTCTGCTGCCGGCGCTGCTGGTGGTGGCGGTGTTCGCCGCCGCGGTCGGGCTGGCGGGCGGCGCGCTGGTCGCCTTCGTCGGAGTGCAGCCGATCGTGGCCACCCTGGCGCTCATGGTCGGCGGCCGGGGCCTCGCCCTGGTCCTGCTGCCGCAGCTGGAGGATCTGCGCAACCCCGCGCTCGCCTCCCTGGGATCCGGCGACGTCCTGGGCGTCCCGTATCTGATCCTCATCGCCGCCGTCCTGGCGCTGCTGGCCGCGTTCGTGGTCCGCCGCACCACGTTCGGGCGCCAGCTGCTGGCGATCGGTGACAGCCGTCCCGCGGCGCAGCTGGCGGGCCTGCCGGTGCGGCGCGTGCTGGTCGTCGTGTACGTGCTGTGCGCGCTGCTGGCGGCCGTGGCGGGCGTGCTGGCCACCGCCCGGCTCCAGGCCAGCGACCCGACCTCGCTGGGCAATCTGATGGAGCTGTCCGCCATCACCGCCGTCGTGGTCGGCGGGACTCCGCTGACCGGCGGCCGCGTCAACATCGCCGGCACCGTGGCGGGAGCGGTCCTCATCCAGTTGCTCACCGCCACCCTCATCAAGCACGATCTGCCGCCGTCGTGGACCCAGATCGCGCAGGCCATAGTGATCGTGTGCGCGGTCTACGCGGCACGGGGACGGGGGAAGCGATGACCGCCACGAGGACGGACGTGGCCGTGACCACCGCGGACGGGCGACCGCCGAAGGCCACGGGCTTCGAGGGCGCCGTGCGCTCGGAGCGTCTCAGTGCCCTGGTCCAGCAGCACGGAGCACTGGCCGTGCTGGTGATCGTCTCGCTGGTGGCGTCGTTCAGCTTCGACTCCTTCGCCACCGGGGACAACGTCGGCAACATGGCGACGAGTTCGGCGTTCCTGGCGATCGTCGCCCTCGGGATGACCTTCGTCATCATCACCGGGGGCATCGATCTGTCGGTCGGTTCCCTGTTCGCCCTGGGCGGTATCCTGGCGGCCTGGGGGTCCCGGCACGGGACCCTGGTGGCGCTGCTGTTGCCCCTCGTGGTGTGCGGCGTGATCGGTGTCGTCAACGGCCTGCTGGTGGCGCGTTCCCGGCTGGCGCCGTTCATCGTCACCCTGGCGGCCATGCTGGGGGCCCGCGGTCTGATGCTGGCCCTCACCGACGAGGGCGCCGAGACCTACCTGATCGGCAAGGGCTCCTTCCTCTCCGAACTCGGCCAGGGCACCACTCTCGGCATCGGCAACCCCGTGTGGGTCACCCTGGCGCTGTTCGCCGCCGGAGCGGTCGTCCTGCGCCGCACCCGCTTCGGACAGCATGTGTACGCGGTCGGCGGCAACGAGGACGCTGCGGCCCTGATGGGGGCTCCGGTGGCCCGGACCAAGATCCTCGTCTACACGTTGTCCGGGGTGCTGGCCGGGCTGGCCGGCGCGCTCAACGCGGCCTGGCTCGCGTCCGGTGTGACCATCCTCGGCAACGGCATGGAGCTGGAGGCCATTTCCGCCGTCGTGATCGGCGGCACGCTGCTCACCGGCGGCCTCGGCCATGTCAGCGGCTCGCTGGTCGGTGTCCTTCTGCTCAAGGTGATCCAGAACGTCATCAACCAGATCGGCTCCCTGGACTCCTCCTACCAGCAGGTCGTCAGCGGTGCCTTCCTGGCCGTCGTGGTCGTCGCCCAGACCTGGCTGGGCCGCAGACGCCAACTGCTGTGAAGCCGACGGCCGGTGGGCACGGATCGTGCCCACCGGCCGCCCGGTCACGGCTTCTCCCGGTCGTGCAGGGCGCTCACCTCCTCGGTGGTGAGCGCCCTGTCGAACGCGCGGACCTCGTCCACCGCGCCGTCCCAGAAGTCCGTGTCGGTGCCGTTCCACTGGGCACGGCCCACGGCGAGCGGTCCCGAGCCGACGTAGGCGGGGCCGGCGGTGGCGGTCGCCGCCAGAACGCCGTCGACGTAGAGGTCGATCTCGCCCCGCGCGTCGTCACGCACACCGACGAGGTGGTACCAGCGGCCCGTGTCCGGCTTCGTCTCCAGCCGTGCGCGCTTTCCGCCGGGTGTGCTGAAGGCGAAGGCGCCCTGCCCGTACTGCAGGTAGAAGGGACTCGCCTGGCGCCGCCCGTCCTGGCTCACCGCGGTGGCGTAGTTGCCGGGCAGCGAGTCGAGCCTGACCCAGGCGGAGACCGAGTAGCTGCCGGTCGTGTCGAGCACGGGGCCGTCGGTTCGCGCGTGCTGCCCCTGTCCGTCGAACTCCAGCGCGCTGCCGCTGACGCCGGGGGTCCAGGTGGTGCCGTCGGTGAGTGTCAGGGGCTTGCCGTTCGGGCCGTCGTCCTTCGCGGTCGTGCCGGTGCCCTCGTCGAGGTTCCAGTGGCCGCCGCCCTTCAGCTGCTCCCGCTCACCCGCGGCGGCGCCGGCCGCGATGACCTTGCGGTTGACCTCGCGCACCCTGACCGGGTCGACCTTGATCTCCCGGCGGTCGTAGGTGTAGAGGCCGTTCAGTTCGTTCTCCAGGTCGGTGATCTGCGTGTACACCGAGCCGGAGAGTTCGGCGGCGGCCTGGTCGAGGTAGAACCGCTCGGTGTTCTCCACGTACTTGCGGGTCAGTGCCTCCTTGTCGGCGACGCCGCTGTAGATCACCGTCGGCGTGCCCGGCCACATGTGGCCCGGGGTGCGCAGGGTGAAGCCGCCGTGCTCCCCGTCCATGGCCGCCCGGTGGTCGGGGAAGGGCGGGTCCTCGTTGTTGTAGTCGTGGTGGTCGATGATGTCGCCCTTGCCCGAGTCGCCCTTGGAGTTGCAGCAGTTGACGCCGCTGTGGGCATTGACGACGCGGGAGGGGTCGGCGGCCTTGACCGACTCGGCGATGCGACCGCTCTCCTCGCGGTCCCACTCGCCCCAGCCCTCGTTGAAGACGATCCAGCCGATGACCGAGGGCGAGTTGTGGTGCTGGCGCATCATCTCGCGGCCCTGGTCGACGAAGGCCTTCTGCCCGGTCCCATCGGTGATGTTCCCGGAGACGAAGTCCTGCCAGACCAGCAGGCCGAGCCGGTCCGCGTGGTGGAACCAACGCGCCGGCTCCACCTTGATGTGCTTGCGGACGGCGTTGAAGCCGAGCTTCTTGTGCGCTTCGAGGTCGAAGGCCAGCGCCTTGTCGCTGGGGGCGGTGTAGAGGCCGTCGGGCCAGAAACCCTGGTCGAGGGTGGCGAGGGAGAAGACGGGCTCTCCGTTGAGCACCAGCTTCCGGTAGCCGCCGACCTCCTCGATCCCGATCTCGCGCATGCCGAAGTAACTGCCGACCTTGTCCGCCGACCGGCCGTCGGTCAGCCTGACGTCGAGGTCGTAGAGGTAGGGGTCGTCGGGGCTCCACAGGTGCTGCTTCGCCACGGGGAGCCGGAGCTCACGGTTGGCCGGACCGCTGGCCCTGCCGACGACCTTGCCGCGGGCGTCGCGGGCGACGGCCTCCACGCGCGCCTTCGAGGAAGCGCTCTGGGACTCGACGGTCACCGCCAGGCTGCTGGTGTCGATGTCCGGTGTGGTGACGACGTTGTCAATGGCCGCCTCGGCGACGGGCTCCATCCAGACCGTCTGCCAGATGCCGGACGACTGGGTGTAGAAGATGCCGCTGGGACGGGTGTGCTGCTTGCCCGTCGGCTGGTCGGCGCCGCCGGTGTCGGTGACCGCGACCACGACCTCCTGCGCTCCCCTGCCCTTGAGCGCGTCGGTGATGTCGGCGCTGAACGCGGTGTAGCCGCCGGTGTGTTCGGCGACCTTCCGGCCGTTGACCCAGACTCGGGCCCGGTAGTCCACGGCGCCGAAGTGGAGCTTCAGCCGCTTTCCCTCACCGATCTTCCAGTTCTTCGGCACCTCGACGAGCTTGCGGTAGAACATGTGGTCCTCGTGCCGTTCGAGCCCGGACAGCTGGGACTCGACGGGGAACGGCACGGTGATCCTCTCGTCCAGGTTCTTGCCGAAGACCGGCTGCTCGCCCGCCTCGGCACCGCTGAACTGCCAGGTTCCGTTGAGGTTCTTCCACTGGGACCGCACCTGCTGCGGACGGGGGTACTCCGGCAGCGGGTTCTTCCTGTCCAGTTTGTCGCCCCACTCCGTGGTGAGACGGTGGTCGGAGGTGTTCGTCGCGTAGCGGACGATCCGGGGCACGGTCTTGCCGCCGGCCGTCAGGCCGCCCTCGCCGTCGTAGGTGAACCGGACCTGCTGGTTCTTCTGGATCGGCTTCGCGAGCGTGACGAGGAGGGAGCTGCGGTCGCCGGGTACGGCCTTCACCGACGTGACCGGCATGGCGGTGGTGTCGGCCTCGATCTTCAGGTGCTTCGTGACCCCCTCGAGGTCGCCGACCCGGTCCTCGAACCGGGCGCGCAGCCGCTTCCCGTCCTCGGCGACCGACAGGTCCACCGGGAAGACCTCGAAACCGGCGGGCGGTGTGAACGCTGACTCGGGGACGAGCTGCTTGGGTGTCGTCGGGCTCGACCAGCGCAGGAACATGTTCGACCCGCCGAAGTCCTGGAACATCTCCAGCCGGAAGGTGAGCCGTTCACCGGCGGTGAGCCTGATCGGCTCGCTGCTCTGTTCCCTGTCCCAGTCCGGCTCCCAGTGGTCGATGACCGGCTTGTCGTCGACGAAGAGGCGGAATCCGTTGTCACCGATGGCGTGGAACGTGTAGTCGTCGGTCCTCGGCGCCTCGATCTGTCCCGTCCAGCGGGCGGTCGTGTGCTCCGTCTTCCCGGTCAGTTCCTCGAACGTGCTCGTCAGGCCGGAGAAGTTGATCTGTGGTTCCAGGAGGGTGCCGCCGAGCACGGCGAAGTCCCGGGCTCCCGGCGCCGACATGCTGAAGTACTCGCCCTTCAGGCCGTGCCGCTCGATGGCGGCATCGGCTGCCGCGCCGGCGGTACGCACGGACGTGCCGCCGCTCACGGGCTCCGCGGCCGCCGCGGCGGGAACTGCCGCGCTCGTGGGCAGGAGCAGGGCCGCGACGGTCAGCAGAGCCCACCACCGGGCTCTCGGGCGGGTGTGTTGTCTTGTCATCGAACCTTTCCTCGCGCAGGGGGCATGGGGACAGGACGAAACGGGACCGCGTCAGGTGAACGGCCGGGCCGACGAGGGGTGTTCACCGGCGGCCCACGCGGACCCGCCGGTACGGCGCGGTACCGGCGCCGCGATGGCCAGGGCCTATTTCAACGTTGGAAATTCACTGTGCAGCGGAATAACAACACGTCGGCCGACGGCTGTCCAGACCTCACGCACAGCTGGCTGTCCGTCAGGAACCGTGTCACCGCGAGGATCTTCCCGGCTTCCTCGCGTCGGCCTGGAGGCAAGCCGTGCGGTCCTCCGGCGTGCTGTGCGGGAGCGTCCCGGACGGGACCGTGGGGTGCCTCGCCTTCGCCGCCCGTGACTTCGACCAGGGGTCTGTCCGGCGGATCGAGGTGGTGGAGGGAACCGACGCGAGGGGGAGCTCCCTACGCCCCGGCCGGCCGACGGCTGCCTGCCTCCCTCGCCGCGTGCTCCAGCCGACCTCGGTGGGCCTCCCACCAGGCCGCGTCACCGGAGGGCAGATCGCTCGCCCCCTTCCCCCAGCCGACGGCCCCGTCGATGAGCTCCCGCACGATGTCCGCATGGCCGGCGTGCCGGTGGGTGTCGGCGATCACCCGCACCAGGATGTGGTGCAGCGTGGTCTCCCTCCGCCCCTCCCGCCACCACGGCACATGACCGACGGTGTCGAGCGGGAGCGCGGTGAACGTACGGTCCGCGTGCTCCCAGGCCCGGTGGTAGAGCCCGACGATCTCCTCGCGCGACTCCTCCGCGGTGGCCCACATGTCCGCGTTGGGTTCGGCGTCCTGCGTGTACCACCAGGACGGCGGATCCTGCCGGAAGAAGGGCCGGCCGAACACGTCGCCGAAGTATCCCAGTTCCACTCCGGCGGCGTGCTTGAGCAGACCCAGCAGATTGGTGCCGGTGGGTGTCAGCGGGCGGCGGACGTCGTACTCCGAGAGCCCTTCGAGCTTCCACACCAGGGCTTCCCTGGCGTCCTGCAGGTATCGGGTCAGGTCCGCTTTCGGATCCGGTTTCGTCATGTCCCGCAGTCTCCCACTCGGCACTGACAGCCGGGCGCCGCACGGCGGCCGGCGTCAAGGGCGCCCGGGGGTCACCGTCCGAGGACGGAGGAGAACGCGTCGCGGATGTCGGACTTCGGCTGAACAGTCATCAACTAGCCTTTCAGAAAAGCCAGTTGCTTCGATCACCTGCTTTACCGTCTCCTCTCCGGCAAAAGGCCCTCGCGGCTGCCGATCGTCGCGGGCCGTGTCGGCGGGTGGGTCAGCCGGTACGGCGGTGGATCGACTTGAAGGTGACGTACTGGGACAGGCCCTCGATTCCGTACTCGACGCCCAGCCCCGAGTCGTGCCGCCCGCCGAAGGGGGCGTTGTGGTTGGAGCCGAAGAAGTTCACGCCGACGGATCCGGTGTCCATGCGTTCGGCGACCGCCTGCGCGGCCTCGCGGTCGGCGGAGAACACCACGCCGCCGAGCCCGAACGACGTGTCGTTGGCGAGGGCGACGGCCTCGTCGATGTCGTCGTAGCGCAGGACGCTCACCACCGGCCCGAAGACCTCCTCACGCGCGATCCGCATGCCGGGGGTGACGTCGGCGAAAACCGTCGGCTCGATGAACCAGCCACGCTCCGTGTCGGCGGGGCGTCCGCCGACGGTCGCTCGCGCCCCCTCCGCGTGGGCCGAGTCGAGGTGGTCGCGCACCACCTCGTACTGCGCCCGCGAGGCCATGGGCCCGAACACGGTGCGCTCGTCGAAGGGGTCGCCCTGCGGGGCGGCCTCGACCGTGCGGGTGACCATGTCGACCACCTCCTCGTAGCGCTCCGAGGGGGCCAGGATGCGGGTGGAGATGTAGCAGGTCTGCCCGGTGTTGCGCAGACAGGTGCGGATCAGCGCCGCGGACATCTGCTCGAGGTCCGCGTCGGGGAGCACGATCGCCGAGGACTTCCCGCCGAGCTCGAGGGTGACCGGTCGCAGCAGTTCGCCGCACGCGGCCGCGATCCGGCGGCCGACCGGGGTCGACCCGGTGAAGGCGACCTTGGCCGTGAGCGGGTGGCGCACCAGCCGGTCGCCGACCTCACCGCCGCCGGTGACCAGGTTGACCACCCCGGGCGGGACGCCGGCGGCCTCGCACGCCTCGACCACGAACCGGATCGACAGCGATGTGCCGGGCGCGGGTTTCATGACGACCGTGCAGCCGGCGAGCAGGGCCGGTGCCAGTTTGACCACCATGAGGTTGATCGGGAAGTTCCAGGGGGCGATCAGCACGCACGGGCCCACCGGGTCCCTGCGCACGACGGTCTCGGCGCCCCCCGCCGGGAACGGCCGTACGTCCTCGTCCTCGAGCCAGGACGCCAGCCCGGCGACGTGCCGCAGGATGCCCGCCGCGTTCGCGGCGGCGCCGCGGGTCTCACTGATCGGTGAGCCGTTCTCGAGGGTGTTGGTCAGCGCCGTGTCGGCGGCGCGGGCCTCGACCTCGTCGGCGATCCGCAGCAGCAGTGCGGCCCGCTGCGACGGCGTGGTCCGCGGCCACGGTCCGGTGCGAAAGGCCCGGTCGGCGGCGGACAGCGCGGCGTCGACGTCGTCGGCCGAGCAGTCCGGGACCGATCCCCACTCCTGGCCGGTGGCCGGATCGACCAGCGGCAGCCGGGCGGCAGCGGTCGAGCGGGTCCAGGCGCCGTCGGCGTAGAGATCGTCCACATGGGTCCAGCGGGGCTCCGGCCGGGTGGACGCCGTCCGTCCGGTCGCCGGCCGGGCATCGGTGGCGCTCATCGGATCACGGCCGTCTTGAGCAGGGCACGCGAGCGGTTGAGGGTGGCGGTGGCCATGGCGACGGCCGGGGCGGTGAGCAGTTCGGGAACGATCTCCGTCTCGAGCCGGTCGCTGTAGACCGCGGGGTCCATGCGGAACCAGCCGGACGCCAGCGCGATCCCGGCGTGGTCGAAGCGCCACAGCCGGTCGGCGTCGCGGACCAGCGCGTCCTCCAGCGAGTACGCCTCCTTCCGGGTGTCGTGCCCGTCGATGATGTCGCAGACCTGCTGGACGAACGCGTCGTCGTAGCCGAGAGGAGGCAGCACCTCGCGGGCGATCGCACAGCCCTGCCTCTCGTGTTCGAACCGGATCTCGGCCCTGCGCCAGTCACCGGAGAATCCCTCGGAAAGGATGCGCTCCTCGTCGACCCTCCCCCACCCGGTGTCGTGCAGCTGGATCGCCACGCGCACCAGCAGCCGGTCGGCGTGGGGGAAGGAGTCGCACAGCCGCTCGGCGTAGGCCAGCGAGATCGGCAGGTGGATGTCGTTGCCGCGCGTGCGGGTCTCGGGGACGACCGCCTTCCATATGGGGTTGAGATCGTCGCCGGGGGCCGGGGTCAACGAGATGGGTGAGGTGTCGACCGGTCCGGGCGCCGGTATGGGGCGCTCGGTGGGCAGCGCGGTGGGCATGGGGTTCCCCTTCTCAGTCGGCCGCGACCAGGGCGGCCGGGTCGACGGTCACGGACTTGAGCTGGACGGACGGGTCTGCGGCGGCGTCGTGGGGGATGGACAGGCCCTTGGCCAGCGCGTTGCGGACCGCCATGAAGTCCAGCGGGTGGTTGACGCAGTCGGCGGCCAGGATGCGATCACCGCGGTAGTAGAGGACCGAGTGCTTTCCCCGCTCCGGGTCGGCGCGGACCAGCGTGCGGTCGTGCCCGGTGGACAGTCCCGCGATCTGGAGCTTGATGTCGCCCTGGTTGGACCAGAACCACGGGATGCCCGCGTACTCCTCGCGGCGGCCGGTGATGGCGTAGGCCGCCACCTTGGCCTGTTCGATGGCGTTGTTGACGCTCTCGAAGCGGACCCGGTCCCCGGCGGGGGCGCCGGGGACGGGGTTGGGCAGGTTCGCGCAGTCGCCGACGGCGACGGTGACCCCGTCGGAGGCGAGGGCGGACTCGTCGACCCGAACACCGTTGTCGCACACCAGGCCGATCGATTCGGCCAGTTCGGTGTTGGGGATGACGCCGACGCCGACCAGCACCAGGTCGGCGGGGACCGTCCGGCCGTCGGCGAGCTCGACGCCGCCGACCCGGTCGCCGCGGGGCACGATGCGGCGGACCGAGGCGCCGAGCACGATGTCCATGCCGGCGGCCCGGTGGTGGTCGAGGAGGTGCGCCGAGGTCTCCTCGCCGACGGCCCGCGGGACCAGCCGGGGCGCCGCCTCGATCAGGGTGACCGAGCGGCCCATCCTGGTCAGGGACGCGGCCGCCTCGATGCCGATGAAGCCGCCGCCGATCACGACCACGTCGCGCACTCCGGGTACCCGGGCCTTGAGTTCGAGGGCGTCGTCGGCGTTGCGGAGGTAGAGGACGCCGGGCAGGTCGACGCCGTCGAGCAGCAGCCGCCGGGCCCGCGCGCCGACGGCCAGCGCCAGCCGGTCGAAGGGGAAGCCGGCACCCGACATGGAGTGGGCGACGCCCGAGCCGTCGTCGTTCTTGTCGATGCGGATGATGCGCTCGTTCTTCACCACGTCGATGCGGTGTTCGGCCCAGTACTCCTGGGTGCGGAACATCAGCGACTCGTTGGTGATCTCGCCCTGCAGCCATTCCTTCGACAGGGCGGGCCGCTGGTAGGGGCGGTGGTTCTCGTCCCCGAGCAGGGTGATCGGCTCGTCGTACCCGAGCGCGCGCAGGGAGGTGGCGAGCGATACACCGGCCTGCGAGGAGCCGATGATCAGCAGTCCGTCAGCCATGGTCGTTCACACCTGGGTGGTCGGGGTGGTCACGTGCAGGTCGCAGCCGTCGGTGACCTTGAGCTGGCAGGAGAGGCGGGAGTTGTCCTGCCGGTCCTCGGCGGCGCCCCAGAGCATCTCGTCCTCCATCTCCTCCATCGGCGGGAGCGAGGCGAGGCCGTCCTGGTCGACGTACACGTGGCAGGTGGCGCAGGACAGGGAGCCGCCGCACTCGGCGACGATGCCGGGTACGCCGTTGCGGACCGCGGTCTCCATGACCGAGTCGCCGACGTTGGCCGCCACCGTGCGGGACGCACCGGTGTGGTCGGTATAGGTGACCTGGGGCATGACTTTCCTCCTGGATCGAGGTCAGATGAACTGACGGCCGCCGTCGACGACCAGGGTCTGGCCGGTGACGAAGTCGCTGTCGGGGCCGGCGAGGTAGAGCGCGGCGCCGACGATGTCCTCGGGCCGGCTGGCCCGCCGCAGGGAGCCGCGGTCGACGCCGTAGGACTCGGCGTCCTCGAGCAGGCCGCGGCTCGCCTCGGTGAGTGTGAAACCCGGCGCGATCGCGTTGACCGTGATCGAGCGGCGGCCGAGTTCCTTGGCCATCACCCGGGTGAGCGCGATGACACCGCCCTTGGAGGCGACGTAGTGCGCCCAGTTCTCCGAGCCGCTGTAGACGGTGGCCGAGGAGAGGTTGACGACCCGGCCGCCTTCGGGCAGGTGCGGGCTGACGGCGCGGGTCATCAGCCACGGCCCCTTGAGGTTGACCGCCATCACGAGGTCCCATTCCGCGGGGTCGATGTCCTCGAGCGGCGAGCGGGTGACGGTGCCGTACACGGCCGCGTTGTTGACGAGGACGTCGATCCGGCCGCCACCGAAGTCCGCGACCCGCGCGGCGAGTTCCTCGGTGGAGTCGGTGTCCGTGACGTCGACGCGCCCGTGCCAGGCGTCGGCCCCGGTGTTCTGGACCTGGCGGGCCGTCTCCTTGACGCCGTCGATGTCGAGGTCGGCGACGGCGACGCGGTAGCCACGGCCGGCGAAGCCGAGGGCGAAGGCCCGGCCCAGGCCGCCCGCGGCACCGGTCACGAGGACGGTGCGGGCGGGCGCCGGGGGGTTGGGGAGCGACATGGTGGCTCAGCTCTCCAGGATCTCGACACGGCCGGCGGTGCCGTCGACGCGGATGCGCTGGCCGGTGCGGATGGTGGTCGAGGCCGAGCCGGTGCCGGTCACGGCGGGCAGGCCGTACTCGCGGCAGACGATGGCGGCGTGGCTCATCATGCCGCCGATGTCGGTGACGGTCGCCTTGATCTTGCCGAAGATCGGGCCCCAGGACGGCGCGGTGATCGTGGCCACGAGGATCTCGCCGTCCTGGACCTCGCCGAGCTGGTCGGCGGAGGTGATCAGGCGGGCTGTGCCCTCGACCACGCCCGGTGAGGCGGCCATGCCGGTGATGGCACCGTCGTCACCGCCCTCGTCCCCGGCCAGCCACTGCTGGACCTGGTCGGTGGTGATGCCGTAGAGCATCATCGTGAAGGGCTCGGTGATCTGGGCGGGCGGGGTGTTGAGCGCCGGCTGCGGACGGCGGGTCGAGAGCGCGTCGATGATGCCGCGGCGCCGCTCGATCTCGGCCGGCCAGTAGTGCGGTCCGGCCGGCTCGGCGCCGACCGCCCAGCCGGTGACGAGGTCGAAGAGCGCGTCGCGCACCTCGTTGCGGTTGAGGTAGAGCATGTCGGCGGGCTCGGCCCAGAAGCCGGCGTCGGTGAACACGCGGGCGAGCTCGCGGACCTTGCGCCAGAAGACGCCCATGGTCCAGTGCTCGATGTAGAAGTTGTGGTTCTCGACGTAGGGGTAGGCGGTGGCGGCGAGGCCGCGCTTGGCGTCGAACTGCTCCTGCGCGTCGCCCTGGAGCAGGTCGCGGTACTCCCCGACGATCCGCTCCTTCTCGGCGATCAGCGCGTCGACGGGCCGCATGATGTCCTGCCCCTCGGCGACGCGCCGGATGTAGTCCTTGATGTAGCCGAGCGGGATCTCCTGGTGCTCCATCCAGTACTTGTCGTGGCCGTAGAAGCCGTTGCCGACGGTGAAGTTGAACCACGGGTCCTGCGCGGCCTCGTACGCCGCGAGCCACTCCTCGCCACCCGCGTCGCGGACCGCCCGCAGGGTGCCCTCGACGTCGTCGGGGTCGGCGAACGCCGCCTGGAGCTTCATCTCCACGGCCTTGACGGCGAGCTTCTTCAACTCGTCGTCGGGCCGGAACAGTTCCATGTCGACGCCCTGCACCATCTTCGCGATGGCCTGGTCGGGGATGCCCGGGAACACCTCCTTGCAGTAGCCGAAGAAGTCGAGGTAGGCGAGGTATCCGAGGTTGAGGAACTCGAAGTGGTACTGCCAGTTGCGGTAGAGCAGGGCGATCAGGCGGTCGTAGTTCTCCATCAGCACCTGGGAGCCGTCCATGGCCTTGCCGGAGACGATGTCGTCGAACGGCACGGCGTCGGGCAGCGCGGTGAACTCGAGTTCCTCCATCTCGTCGATCGTGGCGCGGACCTTGGAGTGCCAGGCCTCCAGCAGGCTGTCCCAGTTCTGAAAGTAGTGGCCGGCACGGCGTTCGAACTCCGGTACTCGGGCGGCGATCTCGCCTTCCGGCACCGGCACCGGGCTCATGTACAGATAGCCGAGATGGATCTTGAACTCGATGCCGTTCGCCGGCGGGATCAGCAGGTGGCGGGTGTTGTACTGGCCGAGGCACTTGACCGCGAACTCGCCGCCGATGGTCTCGAACGGCTTGAACACCGTGGGCCAGTGCTGGCTGTCGCAGAACCAGAACTTCTCGTTGCCACCGGGGGCGTTGTCGAAGACGAGGTGGTAGGGGTAGAGCTCCTCCCACCCCTCGGCACCGGCGGGCACCTCGATCTCCGAGGGCTTCGGGAAGGACTTCATGGTCTGTTCGATGGTCATGCGGGTTCCTCTGCGGTTCGGGCTCAGCGGCCAATGAGGGAGGAGGTGAGACCAGCCATGGAGAAGCCGGCCGGGCCCGAGGCCCTGGGGGCGGCCGGGGCGGCCGGAGCTGCGGAGTGCACCGTCTCCGGGCGGGACTGCAGGAGCAGGAGGTTCTCGCCGCCGGGCAGGTCGGCGTCGAGTGCCCACTCGACGTCCTGCGGGCAGCCGTAGTGCTTCTCGGCCCGCTTGGCCAGGGTCGCGACGGCGAGCAGTTCGTCGTCGGTCAGGCAGCGCACCGCGCGGCGGGCCGGCTCGACCTCGCGTTCGACGAGCGAGCCGGTCCGCGGGTCGGGGACGAGTTCGGCGTGCTTGTCGCCGAGGTGCTCGCCGACCACGGTGAGCATGACCTTGTCGAGCAGGATGTTGTCGGGGGTGACCTGTCCGGAGACCACCATCTCGCCGACCCCCCACGAGGCGTCGATCACGATCTTGGAGCGGTCGCCGTTGGCGGGGTCGAGGGTCATCGCGACGCCCGAGGCGCGGGCGTTGACCATCTTCTGCACCGCGACGGCCATCGACAGGTCCTGCTCGGGGATGTTGTTGCGCAGCCGGTAGGTGATCGCCCTGCTGGTGTAGAGCGAGGCCCAGCACCGTCGTACGTGTTCCCGCACGGCGGGGTAGCCGGTGAGCCAGAGGTAGGTGTCCTGCTGGCCGGCGAAGCTGGCGTCGGGGAGGTCCTCGGCGGTCGCGGACGAGCGGACCGCGACCGGCACCTCGTCGGGGAACCGCGACATCAGGGCGCCGTAGGCGTCCCGCAGCATGCCGTGCATCTCCTCGGGGACGTCCCGGGACTCGATCGCGGCCCGGATCCTCGCCGACACCCGGTCGACGCACGCGACGTCGTCGGGGTCGATCTCGGCGAGGGCGGCCCGGATCTCCTCGCGCAGGCCGCTGCCGTCGACGAAACGGTCGAAGGCGGCCGTGGTCACGGCGAATCCGGGCGGTACGGGCATGCCGGCGGCGGTCATGGAGACCAGCGAGGCGCACTTGCCGCCGAGCAGTTCGAGTGCCGGCGCGTGGCCGCTGTCGAAGAAGACGATGGAGTCGTTCACGGGTCAGTCCTCCCAAGTCACCCTGACCGCGGCGGGCGCGCGGAAGGAGAGGTTGTCACCGAAGTGGATGTCGGAGTCGTCGGCGAGGCGGAGGCCGGGCGCGAGGCGGGCGGTCTCCTCGAGCGTGATCTTCGCCTGGAGCTTGGCCAGCATGTTGCCGAGGCAGTAGTGGATGCCGAATCCGAAGGACAGGTGCTCCCGGGCGTTGGCCCGGCCGATGTCGAAGGACTCGCCGTCCTCGAAGCGGGACGCGTCGCGGTTGGCCGAACCCATCAGCAGCAGGATGTCGGCGCCCTTCGGGACCGCCACACCGCCGATCTCGGCGTCGCGCAGGGCCTTTCGGCGCCAGCCGACGATGGAGGGGCTGTAGCGCAGCACCTCGTCGACCGCGCCGGGGATGCGACGGGGGTCCTCGACGACCTGACGCCACTGGTCGGGGTGGGAGAGCAGCACCCGCAGGGCGTTGGAGATCAGTGTGGTGGTGGTCTCGTGTCCGGCGAAGAGCAGTGAGTAGCAGACCGAGGCGATCTCGTGGTCGCTGATCGGGTCGCCCTCGGCCTGCATCCGGACCATGTCGCCGACCAGGCTGTCCCGCTCGGTCTCGTGGGCCTCGGCGACCAACCGGCGGCATTCCGCCCAGTACTCGACGAGGTTGCGGGCGTGCGGCACCTGCTCCTCGTCGGAGAGGTCTCCCCACGTCATGGCCGAGCGGGAGTCCGACCAGCGCTTGAAGGTGTCGATCTGCGAGACGTCGGCGCCGATCAGGGTGAGGATCGTGACCGTCGGTACGTCGTAGGCCAGGTCCCGGACCAGGTCGCCGTGGCGCTCGGGGCGGGCCAGCATCGTTTCGAGCAGCCGTACGACGTTGGCGCGGATGTCGGGTTCGAGCACCTTGAACCGGCGCGGGGTGAACGCCTTGGCGGCGACCTTGCGGATCCGGGTGTGCTCCGGGGGGACCCGGGCGGAGAGGCCGGAGTAGGCGGTGAAACCGCCCTCCTCCATGATCTGCTTCGCCTGCGGACCGCGCTCGCGCACCGGCGCCTGGGCGTTCTCGGAGGAGAAGGTCTCCCAGTCCTCGAAAACGGCCTTGATGTCGTCGTACCGGCTCACCACCCAGCAGCCGATCCGCTCGTCGTACATCACCGGCTCCTCCGCGCGGAGGGCTGCGTACGACGGGAACGGGTCGTCCTGGGCGAACGGCTCGTAGCCGTGATGGATCGGACAGCCCGGAGCCGTGCCGGCCGGGGTCTGGGTCGACGTCATCCCGCCTCCTGTTCATCACGTCGCCGTGTGACGACCACCTCATCGTGGCCCGGGCACCTCGGGAGGTCCACGCGCGACTTCCGTTGGACGGAAGTGGTTCCCGCCTCGGGAAGCGGCTCGCGCGAGGTCAGGAGCGTCCGCGGCCCGACCGCCGCGGGATGCGGGCGAGGCTGGGCTGGGGGCGGGCGGCGGCCGCCTCGATGCGGCGCGCGATGCCTCGCAGGGCCGGCAGGTGGCGGGTCATCGTGGTCCCGTCGCTCGACAGCATGACCAGGCCGATGGCGGCCGGGTGGGGTTCGAGACGGACCGGGACGGCGATCGAGCACGACCCGGCGCGCACCTCCTCCTGGGTGGTCGCGTAACCCTCGTCGCGGACCCTGCGCAGCTCCGCGGCCAGCCGTCCGGGGTTCACATGGGTGTGCCGGGTGGCCGCCTCGAGCCGGTGGGCGAGGTACGCGTCGCGCACCCACTCCTCCTCGTAGGCCAGCAGCACCTTGCCGACCGCGGTGGCGTGCAGCGGCAGACGCCCGCCGACGCGGGAGGCGCGAGGGACCCGGGTGGAGCCGTAGATCCGGTCGATGTAGAGGGCCTCGTCGCCGTCCCTGATCGCGATGTGCGCGGTCTCGTGGGTGAGGGAGAACAGGTCCTGGAGATAGGGCCTCGCGGTGTCGCGCAGATGGCGGCCCGCGTTCTGGGCGACCTCCCACAGCCGCAGGCCCACGGTGTAGCGGCCCTGTTCGTCACGCTCCAGCGCGCCCCACTCGACGAGTTCCTTCGCGAGACGGTGCGCGGTGGGCAGGGGCAGGCCGGCGTGCTCGGCGAGGCCGCTCAGGGACTGCGCGTTGGGACCGCTCTCGAAGGCGCTGAGCAGCGCGAACGCCTTCGAGGTCACCGTGCGGCCGTCACCGCGCATGGGGCCTCCAGAGATCGTCGGGGTGCCATCGTCGCGCACGGTGGGCGGCCCGTCGAGCGCGTGGGGCGTGCCGCCCGCGCGGGGCGCGGCTCGTGCGGGGCGCGGCTCGTGCGGGCGACGCCTCGTACGGGGCGCGGCCCGTCGGCCGGAGGAATGTGTCCCGGCCCGGCCGAAGGCGCCTGCCCGTCTCAGCCGAGCGCGATCCGCTGGGGCGTGCTGTCGATCGCCGCGACCGCGGCGAGGGCGCGGGCCATGGTGCGGGCGGCGTCGGTGAACAGGTGGTCGTGGACCCGGCTGCCGATCAGTGTGTGCGCCTGCTCGCGGGTCAGCCCGAACCAGTCCATGACGGTGTCCACGCCGTGCGGGGTGAGCCGCCAGAGCTTGTCGGCGTCCTTGACCAGCGAGTCGTTGAGGGAGAGCGCGGTGAGCCGGGTGTCGTGACCGTCGATGATCCCGACGATCTCGGCCGCCCGCGCGGGATCGTGGCCGAGCCGGGCGAGGATGTCCGCGGCGATCGCGGCGCCCTCCTTCTCGTGGCGCAGGACGAGGTCGTGGCGGCCCCCGCCGGGGCGGATGGCCTCGAGCACCTCGTCCTCGGGCACCCTCGACCAACCGGTGTCGTGGAGGATGATCGCGGGCAGCACCACATCTCGGTCGGCCTCGGGATGCAGGTCGCACAGGGCTGCGGCGAGGCCGTAGGAGTAGGCGGTGTGGCCGTCGTTGCTCCGCACGTGGAGGTGTTCGACGGCCAGGCGCCATACGGCGTCGTCCTCGGGCCGGAAGCCCGCGGTGCCGGGCACGCCGACGCGGTCGGGCAGGTGGCCGGTGACGTCCGTGCCGAGCTGGTTGGCGGTCGGGCTCTGACGGGGCAGTGCCATGTTCATCGTCCTTCCGGCCAGCCGGTGTAGGCCTCGGCGAGGTAGGTCGAGCCCGCGGTCGAGCCGGTCACCGCGGACAGTTCGCCCTCCTGGCGCCGGACGTCGAACGGGCTGGCCCCCGGCAGCGTGTGCAGCATCGTGGTCATCCAGTAGGAGAAGTGCTGGGCCTTCCAGACCCGGCCGAGGGCCCGCTCGCTGTAGGTCGCCAGCGGGGCGGTGTCACCGCTCGCGACCGCCCGCTCGAGCTCCTCGGCCAGTACCCGTACGTCGGCCAGGGCCAGGTTGAGGCCCTTGGCGCCGGTCGGCGGCACCGTGTGCGCGGCGTCGCCGGCGAGCACCAGCCGACCGTGGTGCATCGGCTCCTGGACGAAGCTGCGGAACGGCAGCACGGTCCTGGAGGTGATCGGCCCCTCCTTGAGCGTGTGGCCGTTGGCCCCGACGCGTGACTGGAGTTCCTCCCAGATCCGGTCGTCGGACCAGGTGGCGGCGTCCTCCGCGGGGTCGCACTGGAAGTACATCCGCTGGAGGGTCTCGGTGCGCTGGCTGATCAGCGCGAAACCCCGCGGCGAGTGGTTGTAGATCAGCTCCGGCGCGCTGGGCGCCGCCTCGGTCAGGATGCCGAACCAGGCGAAGGGATACTCGCGGAAGTACTGCGTGCGCCGTGCCTCCGGCACCTCGCGGCGGCACAGGCTGCGTGATCCGTCGGCGCCCACGAGGAAGTCGGCGCGCACCTCGTGAAGGGTGCCGTCGGCGTCGGTGAACCGCATGACCGGGGAGTCGGAGGTGAGGCCGTCGACCGTGACGTCGGTGACGCCGAACCGGACGTCGCCGCCGTCGCGCTCGCGGGCGTCGGCGAGATCGATGAAGACGTCGGTCTGGGGGTAGAGCTGGGTCGAGGCGCCGACCAGCCCCTGGAAGTCGATGCGGTGGCCGCCCCCGCCGAACGCCAGCTCGATGCCGTCGTGGCGGTAACCGTCGCGGTGCACCCGGTCGGAGACGCCGGTGTCGACCAGCAGGTCGACCGAGTCCTGTTCGAGGATCCCGGCGCGATGGGTCTCCTCGATCTCCCGGCGACCGCGCAGGTCGATCGCGACGGAATCGATCCCGGCCCGGGCGAGCAGGTGGGAGAGCATCAGGCCGGCGGGGCCGGCCCCGACGATGCCGATCTGCGTACGGCTGTGAATGCGCGAGGAGGACATGGGCGACATTCTGCGTCCGTCCGAGCCGCCCGGCCAGGGCCTTCTTCCGTCCAGTGGAACCGGACCAGGACACCTCCCCGGTGCGAACTGCCGGATTCCGGCGCCCGGACATCCCCGGGAACTAAACCTAGACAGGTGTCAAATTCTTGGTTAGGTTGACCGGACTTCACCGCCGGCAGGCAGGACTTGCCCTGAAGCGGCAGGTCACACCTCAACGACGAGGGGATCGACTATGGAACTCGACGGCAGGATCGCGGTCGTCACCGGTGCGGCTTCGGGCATGGGCCTGGCCGCCGTGAAGGCCCTGGCGGGAGCCGGTGCCACGGTCTACGGCATGGATCTGCGGCAGGAGGACCTCGACCGCGAGTTCGCCGGTCTGGAGCGGGTCCTGGGCCATGCCGCGGACGTCTCCGACTCCGCTGCCGTGAACCGCGTGTTCGACCGGGTCCGGGAGGACCACGGCCGCCTGCACATCCTCGTGAACGCCGCCGGTGTCGCCACGCCGGACAAGGCCAAGCAGGCGTGGGTGGACGGCATCAACCAGAAGATGACCGAGTCCTTCAAGAGCGGCGAGCCCTACCACCCCGAGTTCCTGGACGGCATCTCCGACGAGGACTTCGACCGCGTCGTCGCGATCAACCTCAACGGCACCTTCTACACGATCCGTGCCGCCGTACCGCTGATGAAGGAGAGCGGCAGCGGCTCGATCATCAACTTCGCCTCCGTCGCGGGGCTCATCGGCCTGCCGATGCCCGCCTACTACCCGGCGTCCAAGGCCGCGGTCGTGGGCCTCACCAAGGCGGTGGCGGCGGAGCTCGCCCCCTTCGACATCCGGGTCAACGCGCTGGCCCCGGCCGGCATCAGGACGGCCATGCTCACGGCGTCCGGCGACGACCACGTCCAGGCACTGCTCTCCCTCCAGCCGCTGAAGCGTCTGGCCGAGCCCGACGAGATCGGCCGGACGGTCCTCTTCCTCGCCTCCGACGCGGCGGGCCACTACACCGGTCAGACGCTGGCGCCCTCCGGCGGCGCCCTCATGCTCTGACCTCCCATCGACAACCGGACGGAGAAGATCCAGTGCAGCACACCGAGGCCCCGGAGCCCACGGTCGCCCTCACCGGGACACCCGGCGTCGAGCGCCGCTTCCTCGAGGTCCTGGACGACACCATCCGCGCGGACATCGAGAGCGGCGCGTACCACGGGGCGAACGTCATCGTGGCCCGCCACGGCGAGATCGCCCTGCGCGGCAGCTACGGACTGGCCGACGCCCTGACCGGCCGCCCGACCCGACGCGAGGACGTCTACCGCATCCTGTCCATGTCCAAGGGCTTCACCAACGCCCTGGTCTTCCGGGCCCTCAGCGAGGGCAGGCTGATGCTGTCGACCCGCGTCGTCGACCTCATTCCCGAGTTCTTCGGCACCGAGCCGTTCCGCGCGGCGCGCAAGGACCGGATCAACCTCGCCCACCTGCTCACCCATCGCGCCGGCATGCCCGCGACGCCCAACCCGGGGCTGGGTCCGGAGGGTTTCGCCGTACTCGCCGACGTCATCGAGGCGCTGGCCGGAGTCGACGTCGTGCACGAACCGGGCACGAACCTGAACTACTCGGCGGCCATCAACCACGCGCTGATGGGCGAGATGGCCCGCCGCGCCTACGGTGCCGGTTCGTTCCGGGAGCTCATGCAGGAGAAGGTCTTCGGCCCCGTCGGCATGACGCACACCAGGTTCGGGATGCCCGCCGAATGGCGTGACCTGGGCGTTCCGCTGAAGGTCATCGTCGCCAATGACTCCTGGCTCAAGCCCGAGGACATCGAGTGCCTCAACGAGGTCATCGACCGCGAGGACGCCGAGATGCCCTGGGTCGGCGCGGTGTCCACCATCGACGACGTCTTCGCGTTCACCGAGATGCTGCGGAACAAGGGACGCACCGGCTCCGGGGAGCAGCTCATCGGTGAGTCGGTGCTGGACTTCGCCACGACCAACCAGACCGGCGACCAGATCAACGACCTCTACGGCATGGTCGCCGCCGCCCGCAAGTGGGACCTTCCGCCGGGCAACATGGGCCTGGGCATGGCCCTCGCCGGCACGGGGACGCACGCCCGTTTCTTCGGCCCGTTCGTCTCGCCGCGCACCTTCGGCTCCTACGGCGCCGGTTCGTCCCTGCTGTGGGTGGACCCGGTCTCGGGCATGTCCTTCTGTTTCCTCTCCTCCGGGGTGATGGACGAGGGCGACAACGTCGCCCGCTTCCAGAAGCTCTCCTCGATCGCCGCCTCCGCGGCGACCAGCGTCTGACCCGCGAAAGGACCAGGCCATGACGTCACTGCAGGAAGAGGCCCGTCCCGTGGGCCGCTGCCCCGTCGCCCACGGTTTCGACGCGATGGGTGACGACTACTACCGGGACCCGGCCGCTCATCTGGCCGCGGTCCGGGACACCTCGCCGGTGTTCTGGTACCCGCACCTGAACGCGTGGATCGTCACGCGGCGGGAGGACTGCCTCACCGTTCTGTCGGACTGGCAGACCTACTCCTCGGCCGCCAACTCGGCCGCGGACGTGCCGGCGAAGCACCGGGAGGTCTACCCGCCGGATCTCGTGTCGAAGATGATCGTGGGGCAGGATCCGCCCGGGCACACCGAGACGCGGTCCGTGGCGCAGCGGGGCTTCGTCAAGGAGCGCATGGACCGGCTGCAGCCCGAGATCGAGGCCAGGGCGCACCGCATCATCGACCGGTTCGAGAACAACGGCTGCGCGAACCTGCTCGAGGAGTACTCGCTGGAGCTGACCACCCAGACCATCATGGCGCTGCTGGGTCTCGGCTACGAACACGAGGCGATGCTGCGGCAGTTGCGCGACGACCTGTTCGCCGTGCTGTCGTCCGCGCACGAGCCGCTGCCCGAGCCGAAGCGGTCTCAGGTGTGGGACCGCTTCGTCGAGGCCAACCTGAAGCTGCGTGCCATCGTCGACGCGCGGCGCGACTCCGATGCCGACGACATCATCTCCGTGATGGCGTCGGCCCGGGCGAAGGACGGCTCGTACGCGCTGCCCACGCCCCAGATCGCCCTGCACGTCTCCGAGTTCGCCGCGGCCGGCACGGACACCACGGCCCAGGCCATGACCAACGCGGTGCTCTTCCTGTCCCAGAACCCGCAGGCGCTCGAGGACGCGCTCGCCGAACCGGAGCTCTGGCCCCGGGTCTTCGAGGAGACGTTGCGGCGGCGCCCGTCCTCGACCTTCACCTCGCGCCGGGTGACGCGGGACGTGGAACTGTCCGGTGTGCACATCTCCGCCGGTGACATGGTGTGGGTCGCGCTGGCTTCGGCCAACACCGATCCCGAGCACGTCGAGCGGCCCTTCGAGTTCGACATCCACCGCCCCGACCCCGCCGATCACCTGGCCTTCACGGCCGGACGGCACACCTGCCTGGGCAACCCCCTGGCCCGTGTCCAGGGCGCCACGGGACTGCGGGTGCTCTTCGAGCGGCTGCCGTCGCTGCGCCCGGACGACACGGACGAGCTCGACTTCCTGCGCATGGCCCTGCTCCCGGTGCGCCGTTCGCTGCAGGTGCGCTGGGACGTCGCGGACGTCGAGCGGTCCCGGACGCGGACCGTGCGCACGCTCAACCTGGAGGTGACGGAGCGCACCGAGGCGTCGGAGGGTGTCGTCGCCCTGACCCTGAGCCATCCTGACGGCGGGGAACTGCCGCCGTGGAAGGCCGGGGCCCATGTCGACGTCCATGTGCCGGGCGGGGACGGTGAGCCGTGGGTACGTCAGTACTCGCTGTCCTCCGACCCGCAGGACCGTACCTCCTACCGCATCGGCGTGCTGCGGGAGCAGGCCGGCCGGGGCGGGTCGGCGGCGGTGCACGACACGCTGACGGTCGGGTCCCGGGTCACCGTGTCCTGGCCGCGCAACAACTTCCGGCTCCTGCCCTCGCCCCGCTACCTGTTCATCGCGGGCGGCATCGGTGTCACCCCGATCCTGCCCATGGTCCGGGAGGCCGAGCGGGCCGGCGCCGAGTGGGACCTCGTCTACGGTGGACGCACGCACGCGTCGATGGCCTTCCGCGACGAGCTGGCCGTCCACGGCGACCGCGTCACGGTGGTCCCCCAGGACGAGCTCGGGCTGATCGACCTGTCCGGTCTGCTCGGTGAGGTACGCGAGGGGACGCTCGTCTACGCGTGCGGTCCCGAGCCGCTGCTGCGGGCCGTGGAGGAGAACACCGCCCACTGGCCGAAGAACTCGCTGCGCATGGAGCGTTTCGCCCCGAAGCCCGTGGTGCGGACCGTTCCCGACACACCGTTCCAGGTGGAGTTCGCCGAGTCCGGGACGGTCGTCGAGGTCGGCGCGGACGAGACGATCCTGGAGGCCGCCCAGAACGCCGGGCTCCCGGTGGTCTCCTCGTGCAAGACCGGTACGTGCGGCACCTGCGAGACACCCATCGTCTCCGGCCGGGCCGACCACCGGGACTCGATCCTCACCCCGTCGGAGCAGGAGGCCGACAGGACCATGCTGATCTGCGTGTCCCGGGCCGCGGCCGACTGCCCACGACTGGTGCTGGGCGGCTGACCCCGGGCCGTTCACCCGCTCCCCCACTCCGTCGGGAAATCCGTTCGCCGGGTTTCCCGACGGAGTCCTGTGTCCGGTCAGTCGTCGAACAACCGGGCCCACTGCCGGGCCAGTGAGGTGAGGATCAGCTCCTCCCGCTCCTTGTGGCCGCGGATGTACAGGAAGTAGAAGTTGCGTTCCAGGCTCATCATCAGCGTGGCCATGTGCACTTCGCGTTCCGCCCGTTCGTCCTCCGTCGCACCGTCCAGGTGGAGCGACGCGTGGGCCGACGAGACGCGCCTGATCAGGCCCAGCCATTCCTCGAGTACGTCCGGGTCGATGGCCATGGCCTGGTTGACGGCCTCGAACTCGGTGGCGTAGCGCAGCCACATCTCACGGGCGGTGCCCATCCACTCCCGCATGGCCCCGGGTGTGTGCCTCGGCATCCCGTCCAGTACGGCGTAGAGCTCGGCCACCTCGGCCTCGATCTCGGTCATGCGGGCCCTGATGATCTGGGACTTGCTGTTGAAGTACAGGTACAGATTGGCCCGGCTGCTGCCGGCCGCGGCCGCGATCTGGGCCATGGACGTGCGCTCGTAGCCCTGTTCCTTGAAGAGGCGCAGGGCCTCGTCGACGAATCGCTGACGGGTGGCGATGCTCTTGGCCGTACGGTTCGTTGCCATGCGGAGCCCCTGACTCACGAGGAGAAGCGGTGGGTCACGGGACACTCCTGGGCGGTCGGCGCGGCGGTACGGCACTGCCGGTGCAGTCTAGCCATCCGGGCGAACCACGATGCGGGGTGCTCCTCGCACTCCGATCGGGTGAACACCGGTGGCGCGCCCCTTGAGCGCCCTCGAAACCTGGGTTTACCGCCGGGCCGGCCACCGCGCACAGCGGCAGCCCGGCACTCCGGCCCTCAACTCGTCGGGGTGGGGCGGTCCTTCAGACCTGCCCGGACGGCGACCGGGCGGGTTCTCGCGCATGTCCCGCCTTCCGGCCACGGCGCCCCGTCACCCGAACGGCGGAATGCCGCGACACCCGGAGTGCTGAATCGATTACTCCAGGCGATGCTCGGGCAGGGGCAACCTCACTGGAAGGAACCGCATGCACCACATACTGCGCGGGCCGGTGGCGACCGTACTCGCCCTGGCCCTCGGCGCCTCCCTCACCGGCGCCGCCGTCACCGGCGGAGACCCCTCCGGCACCTCGGACCCCGACGCCGTCTCCCCTCCCGCCCGCACCGGCACACCGCCCGCCTCGGGCATGTTCGCCAAGCGTGTCGTGGCCACCGGCCTGCAAGACCCCTACGAGGTCGTCCGGGCTCCCGACGGATCCCTGTGGGTCACCGAGAAGACCGGCAAGAAGGTCACCCGGGTCGACCCGAAGACCGGCGCCAAGACCACCCTGCTCAGCCTGCCGCAGGCCGTCCACAGCGAGGGCGGGCAGGACGGTGTGCTCGGCCTCGCCATCGAGCAACGGCGCGGGACCGGCGAGGTGTACGCGTACATCTCCTACACCAACGACATCGACCCCACCCCGGCCGTGCAGGCCCGCACCAAGATCGAGCGCTACACCTACGACCCCGTCCAAAAGCGGCTGCACAGCCCGAAGGCCGTCATCGCCGGCATGCCGGCCAGCAACGACCACCAGTCGGCGCGGCTGCGCCTGGGCCCGGACGGCAAGCTGTACTACACCATCGGTGACCAGGGTGTGAACCAGTTCGGGAACACCTGCAAGCCCAGCTACGCCATGCGGCTGCCCACCGCCCACGAAGTCGAGGGCAGGGACTGGATCGCCTACCAGGGGAAGACCCTGCGGCTGAACACCGACGGCTCGGTCCCCTCGGACAACCCGGTCCTGGGCGGCGTGCGCAGCCACGTCTACACCTACGGGCACCGCAACGCGCAGGGCCTGGCCTTCGGCCCCGACGGCACGCTCTACTCGAACGAGCAGGGCCCGAAGACCGACGACGAGATCAACATCCTGAAGAAGGGCGGCAACTACGGCTGGCCGAACGTCTCGGGCTACCGCGACGACAAGGCCTACGTCTACGCCAACTGGTCCGCCTCGTGGCCGACGCCGTGCGACGAGCTGACCTTCAGCAACTTCGAGATCCCCAAGACGGTCCCCGTCCAGCAGGAGACCGACTTCAAACAGCCCTTCGTCCAGCCGATCCACACCTTCGGCACCGTGGGCTCGGACTTCAACTTCCAGAACCCCAGGTGCGCGCAGGGCGAGGAGTGGTCCCTGTGCTGGCCCACCATCGCGCCCTCCAGCTTCGAGCACTACGGGATGTCCAGGAAGTCCGCCGAAGCCACCGGTAAGGGCATCCCCGGCTGGAACAACTCCCTGGTGATGACCACCCTCAAGGACGGCACCGTCTACCGCGTCGACCTCACACCGGGAGGCCAGGGCGTCAGCAAGGTCACCGAGCTCTTCATGGAGCACAACCGCTTCCGTGACACGGAGTTCAGCGCCGACGGCAGGTCCCTCTTTGCCGCGACCGACTCCGCGGGCCCCGTCCGTGACGCGCAGGGCAGTCCGGTGTCCGACCCCCTGGAGAACCCGGGCGCGATCATCGAGTACCGCCTGCAGGACTGACGGCGTCCCCCGACCTGCCCGGTGAGCCCCGCAGCACGCAGCCGTCCTCGCCCCGCCCGGGCACACCCCCCTCACAGGCCGGGCCCGGGGCGAGGACCTTCGCCGTGCCGTGCGTCCGTCGATCCCTGTGTGCCGGCTCCGTAGGTTCCGTACTCGGGTCGTCCGGTCAATTCGTAGACGTGGACCGCCAGTCCGCGCGGTGTCGCCTCGTGGTGGACGAGGCTCAGGCCGGCCGGGGCGCCGCCGTCCGGGAAGAGACGGCGGCCGGCACCCAGCACCACGGGGGCGACGACCAGGCGCAGTTCGTCGATCAGGCCGGCGGCCAGCAGGGACCGGGCCAGCCGGGCGCTGCCGTGGAGTTGCAGCTCTCGGCCGGGCTGTCGTTTCAGGTCGGCGACCTGGGCGGGGACGTCACCGGAGAGGATCGTGGTCGGGTTCCACCCGGCCTCGGTCAGGCTGTGGGACGCCACGTACTTCGGCAGGCCGTTCATGAGCGGGCCGAAGGGGGGCTCGGTCATCTTCGGCCAGTCCCGCGCGAAACCCACATAGGTGCGGCGGCCCAGCAGCAACGCGTCCGCCCGGCCGAGCCAGGTGGCGGCCATCCGTTCGAACGCCTCGTCCAGATACGGCACGAACCAGCCGCCCCGGGTGAATCCGTCACTGGTGTCCTCGTCCGGGGCCCCCGGGCCCTGGTAGACGCCGTCCAGTGTCAGAAACTGCGTCAGCGTGAGCTTCATCGTCCGCGCTCCTCTCCCGGGCGGGGAAAACGCCTTTCCCCTCGCCTCCTCCTTGGACCACGGAACGCGCGAGAACTCATCGGCCCGGGCGACGGCACGCGTGGATCGTGTGCAATGTGCACGGAAATCGCGAGTGATGCATGAACACCCCGACACGTTCCCGCCATTTGCCGGAGCGGCGCTGCAAAGAAACACCCCTGCAAATCGGCACATTGCCCTTCATGACACCGCACCCCCGATGGCCCATCCGGCACCGCCCGGCGCCCGCGCCGATGTCGGGAGCAGTCACTCTCCTCTTCCGACGGCTTTAGGATCGATGACAGGCCGCCCCCCTCGTACCGGTGTCCTGATCCTCTGGCTCTTGGCAGCCGCGAACGCGGTGTGCCGTACGGGCCAGGCGGAAACATGCGTGAAGAAAGGTGAACACCATGGTCCTCGGACTGCTGCGGCGCCTGCGCCCGCAGGGCGCCTCCGGCGCCTCGTCGGGCCTCTCGGTCCCCCTGCCGACCGGCGCGGGGGCGTTCGGCTGCGAGGCCGTCGATGCCCTGGGGCAGCCGCTGGGCGCGGCCGAGGTCACGGTGACCGCGCTGGACAGCCACCGCGTCGCGGCCCGCGGCACCACCGACCCGTACGGCTACTACATGGCGGTCCTGCCCCCCGGCAGGTACAGCGTGATGCTGACAGCGCAGGGCCTGTCACCCGCCCGCCAGACCGTCGACATAGTCGCCGGGGTGGCTCTCGCCCCCGCACGCGTCGTGCTGGAGCCCGGGCGCCAGCTGGAGCTGCCGCCCGCCGGCACCTGGTTGTTCGACCCTCCGCACACCGCGATCCGGTTCATCGCCAAGCACGTGGGCATGGCTCATGTCCACGGCCGCTTCACCCGGTTCGAGGGCGGCATCCGGGTCGCGGAGAACATGGGCGACTCCCAGGTCTCGGTGCGCATCGACGCCTCCAGCATCACCACGGGCAACCAGACCCGCGACAACCACCTGCGGTCGGCCGACTTCCTCGACGTCGAGAACTACCCGTACATCGACTTCACCAGCACTCGGTTCGCCTACCACGGCGGCTCCAAGTGGACCGTGCACGGCACCCTCACGATGCACGGCACCAGTCGCTCGATAGGCCTCGACACCGAGTATCTCGGCGCCGTGAACGGCGGCTACGAGCAGGAACTGCGCTGCGCCGCTCTCGCGAAGGCCGAACTGCATCGCGAGGACTTCACCCTCAACTGGCGTTCCATGCTCGCCCGCGGCATCGCCGTCGTCGGGCCGACGGTCCAGCTGGCGCTCGACGTACAGGCCATGTACCGGACCCACGACACACCGACCCCGCCCAAGTAGCGGACGGGCCGGCGGCGGGGCGGGCATTCCCGCCCCGCCGCCGGTAGCCGGTCAGCGCAGCGGGTCGAACGGCGCGAGCTGCGCGGGGCGTGCGCCGGTGACCATCGTCTCGGCGAGCAGCTGTCCGGTGGCCGGGCCGAGGGTGATGCCCCACATGCCGTGTCCGCCGGCGGCGAAGACCCGGGGCGAGCGGGTGGCCCCGATCAGGGGCAGTCCGTCGGTCGTGCAGGGGCGCGAGCCGACCCACTCGTCCTTGCGGGCTTCCAGGTCGGCGCCGCGCAGCAGCGGGCGGGCCGCCTCGGCGATGGCGTTGATCCGGCGCGCGTCCAGGGGCGCTTCCGGCTTGCGGAACTCCATCATTCCGGCGACGCGCAGCCGGTCGCCGAGCGGTGTGCAGGCGACGCGCTGGCCGGGGAAGTAGACGGGGCCGGACGGCACGTGCTCGATCGGGACGCTGAAGCTGTACCCCCGCCCGGCCTGTACGAGGGAGCGGACCCCGAACTTCCTGGCATGGCGGCCGAGCCAGGCTCCGGTGGCCAGGACCACCGCGTCGAAGCGCCGGTCCCGGTCGTCACCGGTCCGGACGATGACGCCGGTGGCCGCGTCCCGCACATCGGTGACCTCCGTCCTCTCCAGGATCTCGCCGCCCCGGGCGCGGACCGCGTCGCCCAGGGCGTGCACGAAGTGTCCGGGGTCGATGTAGCGCTGGCCGTGCAGACGGATCGCCGCGCCGATCTCGTTCGAGAGGGACGGCTCGATCCCCCGGGCCTCGTCGCCGTCGAGGACGTCGAACTCCATGCGCTGTCCGGCGGCGTGGATCTGTTCGAGTTCCTCCAGCAGGACCCGGCGTTCCCCTGCCGTGCGGTAGGCCGCGAGGAAGGACTTGGCGTCGAGGGTCCGCGCCTCGACGCCGCCTTCGGCCAGCGCGTCGAAGCTGGACAGCGACAGGCTGTTGATGGGGACGAGCGCGCGCATGGCCCGCAGCCACCGTGTCGCGGTGCTGTTCCGGGCGAATCCCGCGAGGAACCTGAGCAGGCCGGGGTTGGCGCTGGGCGGGACGTAGACCGGGGAGGACGGGCTGAGGACCGCGCGTACGCCGTAGCTGAGGACCGCGGGCTCGGGCAGCGGCGTCGCCAGGCCGGGGGTCAGCCATCCGGCGTTGCCCCAGGAGGAGCCGGCGGCCACTCCGTCGCGGTCGTACACGGTGACGTCGACGCCTCGCTCCTGAAGGAACCAGGCGGTGGACAGTCCGACCATGCCGGCACCGACGACGGCGACGGAGCGGGGGCCGGAGTGCGCGGGCGAGGCGGGGCGGGTCATGCGAAACCTCTTCTCCAAGGCGGTGGTGTCTTCGATGGTGAGCCCGGGCCGTGCCGTTGTCTTTGTGCTGTACGGCCAATCGGAGCCGTACATGTGGTGCCCCGGGAACCATGCCTCCAGGTCACAATGGGGGCATGACCCTGCTCATGAGCTGCTGCCGTCGCACCGCGGGGGACCGATGACGATCACGGTCACCGATCTGGTGGATTCCCTGGGCGCCGGATTCCTCCGTACCGTTGTGGCGGCCCGGGACGCCGAAGTGCACGACGTCGCCCTGGCCGAGCCCGGGGATGCCGTGGGGCAGCCGGGAGAGCTCGTCCTGGGGGTGGGTGTGGCCGACCGGGACGGGGCCGTCGCCCTGCTGGAACGGGCCGCCCGGGCGGCGGCCGGGGGCGTCGTACTCAAGGGCCCCTTCGCCGGTGATCCGCAGGTGGCCCGTGCCGCCCGCGAGCTGGCGGGCCCCGCGCTGGTCGAGCTGCAGCCGCACACGTCGTGGGCGCATGTCGTCTGGCTGCTGCGCGGCGTCATCGACCGGGCCTCCGCGCCCGACACCAGTCGCCTCGGCAGCCCTGGACCGCACGCCGACCTGTTCGCGCTGGCCGACGCGGCAGCCGAGATCATCGACGCGCCGGTGACGGTGGAGGACGCGCAGTCCCGGGTTCTCGCCTACTCCGCGCGGCAGGACACGACCGATCCGGCACGCGTCTCCACCATCGTGGGTCGGCGTGTGCCCCCGGAAACCCTCACCCATTTCCGGGCCGGCGGTGTCTTCCGCAGGCTCGCCCGCTCCAGTGACCCCATCTGGACCCCGGCCGGCCCCGACGGCACCCTGCCCCGGCTGATCATCCCGGTACGGGCCGGCGGTGAGTGGCTCGGTTCGATCTGGGCGGTGGTCCGCTCCCAGGTCCCCCCGGAACGCATCCGGGAGCTCAGCGACGTGGCCTCAGTCCTCGCCCTGCATCTGCTGCGGCTGCGTGCCGAGGCCGGTATCGCACGGCGGGTCTCGACGGGTCAGCTGCGGGTGGCCCTGCGCGAGGGTGCCGCCTCCGGCAGCGGTCCGGGCGCCGCACCCGGACCGGTCGTTCCCGGACCGGGCGCCGCGCCCGCGCTGCCGGCGGGTCCCTGGCGGGTGGTGGCCTTCGGATCCCCCGACGGGACCGACATACGCAGGCAACTGGATCTGTGGGAATCGGTCGCCCTCCGCTTCGGCTGGCACCAGCCCTTGCTGACCGACCTCGACGGGTTGCTGTTCGGCCTGGTCGCCGAACGGCCGCGGGGCAGACGCCCCGTCACCGCCGGGGGTATGGCCGATGCCGGTGCGGGCACCCTGGACTGGCTTCGGCATGTGCTGCGTGAGGTCCACGCCCATGACCCGGGTCTGTACGCCGCGGCGGGCTGCCCCGCCGACTCCCCCGACCAGTTGCCCCGTGCCACCGCGGAGGCCGGCGAACTCCACCGGCTGATCGGCACCGGCCGGCTCCCGCTCCCCGACCGGACGGGAATCGTCCTGATGGAGGACGCCTGGGACGCCGTCGTCGTGGAGCGTGCCACGGCGGCCGTCGGGATCGACACGGGCCTGCTCGGCGGACCGCTCGCCGCGCTGCGCGCGCACGACGAGGAGCACGGCACGCCGTATCGCACGACGCTCGCGGCCTGGCTGGACCACTTCGGTGACCCGCAGAGCGCCGCGCGGCTGTTGCGGATCCATCCCAACACGCTGCGCTACCGGCTGCGCAAGCTCGACGAGGTGGCCCCGGTGGACCTGTCCTCGCCCCGGGTGCGGCTGGCACTGCGGCTGCAGCTCACGGCGATGGGCGAGGGACCGCGTCCGGCCGGCCGATGAAACTACATTTTTCAACAATCATGGATGATGGGAGCAGAGGTTCAGACACCGCGCGATGAAGGAGTTCACGTGACCCAGACGGCAGCGGAGAGCACGGACCAGCGGGTGTTCGTCGACAAGCAGAGCCCGGCCGCCTATCGCGCGCTGGCGGCCACGGCCGAGGCGGTGCGCGGGGTCGCGGCCGACGCCGGTCTGGACCGCGTCCTCGTCGAGCTGATCAACATCCGGGTCTCCCAGCTCAACGCCTGCGCGTTCTGCCTCAGTCTGCACACCACGCGGGCGCTGCGCGCCGGCGAGACCGCGCAGCGCCTGGGCGTGCTGGCCGCCTGGCGCGACACCGAACTGTTCCATCCGCGCGAGCGCGCCGCGCTGGCACTCGCCGAGGTCACCACCCTGCCCACGGACGCCGACGCGCAGAGCACCGCGTACGCGCTCGCGCGCTCCGTGCTGTCGGAAGACGAGATCTCCGCCGTGATCTGGGTGGCGATCACCATGAACGCCTTCAACCGGGTCTCCGTCCTGAGCAAGCACCCGGTGCGCAGCCGCACCGCGACACCGGAAACGTAGTCAGTCGGGGCCGGTCGGGGCCGGTCTCATCGGTCCTAGGTCTGCGGCCCGTTACCCCGCCGCGGCGCCGCGCCTAACGTCCCGTCCATGGACACGACAGGCACACTCGACGAAGCTCTCCAGCGGCTGCACACCTTCGGACCGGAGCGGCTCGGCCGGCTCACCAATCACGCGCCGATGGCCGTGGAAGCCCTGACCACGCACGGGCGGGCCGGTGCGGTCCACCGGTGGCTCGACCTGTACGCGCGCAAGCTCGAGGACTTCCCGGCCGGGAGCGAGCCGGTCACGGCCGTCAACTGGCCCTCGGCGCTCGGCGACCCCCGCCGCACCGCCGACTGGATCGACTGCTTCGGCCGTGAGCTGGCCGAACGCCCCTGGCGTGAGGTGCTCACCGAGTGGTGGCCCCGGCTCCTGCCCGGCCTGTACGGCGGTTCCACCCATCCGGTCATCCGGGTGGGACACGCCGTGCGGACGCTCCTGGCCGGCGAGGCCACCGAGCCGCGTCTGGCCGAACTCGGGCACGGCCTCGGCTACTGGGCCGCCCGCCACCGCCCCATCGCGGCCCCGGCACCGCTGCCCGGCTCCGGCAGCGCGGCCGCCGCCCTGGACGCGGTGAGGCCGCTCGCCGCACAGGACGGCGGCTTCGCCGACCGGCTCCCCCGGGTCACGGGCCTGCCGGTGTGGGCGGCCACGGTCACGGACCCGGACGAAGCCCGCCGCCGACTCGGCGAACTGGTGCGGGCCGCCACCCACCGCTACGCCACCCACGGCCACGGCGAGGAGACCATGCTGGTCCACGCGGCCACGGCCCCCAACGCCGTACTGCGCAGCATGCCCGCCCTGCCGCGTGCCCTGTGGGTACCGAGTCTGCGGGCCGCCTGGACGGTGTCCGCGGCGGTGACCGCGATGTACGCGCCGCGCTCCCCCGTCGCGTACGCCCCGCCGGGGCCTCTCACCCCCGACGAGGTCTTCGAACGGGCGCTGGCGCACGGCGACGAACACGTCATCAAACTGGCCGACACCGCCCTCGACGTCGGCGACGAACCGGCTCTGGCGGCGGCCCTGCGCGCCGTCGACCTGAGCGAGCCTCCGGGCCTTGGGTGAGTTCCGGGTGCCCGACCGGCCCTCCTGGTGTGCGGCTGGACCAGGTCGGCGTCCAGCGCGGGGGCGGCTCGTGCTCGCCGCGGCCCAGTACACGCAGGAGGGCCTCCACTGTCTGCGGTCGGGTCAGGCGAGTTCCACGAGGAGGTCGCCGCCTTCCACCTGTTGGATGCGGTTGATGGCCAGCCGGCTCACCGTGCCGGACTTCGGGGCGGTGATCGCGGCTTCCATCTTCATCGCCTCGATGGTGGCCACCGTGGCCCCCGCGTCCACCTCGTCGCCCTCGGCGACCGCGAGGGTCACCACTCCGGCGAACGGCGCCGCGACATGGCCGGGATCGGTCCGGTCGGCCTTCTCGGTGACCGGGACGTCGGAGGCCGCCGCCCGGTCGCGAACCTGGATCGGCCGCAGTTGACCGTTCAGGGTGGACATCACCGTGCGCATGCCACGCTCGTCGGCGGCGCCCACGGCCTGGAGCTCGATGAGCAGCCGCACCCCGGGGTCGAGGTCGACGGTGTACTCCTTGCCGGGGCGCAGCCCGTAGAAGAAGTCCTTGCTGTCCAGGACGCTGGTGTCGCCGAAGGTCTGGCGGTGGGTCTCGAACTCGCGGGCCGGACCGGAGAACAGCAGCCGGTTGAGCGTGGCCCGACGGTCCTTCGCCAGTCCGGCACGGTCGTCGGCGGTCAGTTCCCGCACGGGCTTGGCGTCGGCGCGGCCCCGCAGTGCCTTGGTACGGAAGGGCTCCGGCCAGCCGCCGGGCGGGGTGCCCAGTTCGCCGCGCAGGAAGCCGATGACGGAGTCGGGGATGTCGAACCGGTCCGGATCCTGTTCGAAGTCCCGCGGGGAGACCCCGGCGCCCACCAGGTGCAGTGCCAGGTCACCGACCACCTTCGACGAGGGGGTGACCTTCACCAGGCGGCCGAGTATCCGGTCGGCGGCGGCGTACATCGCCTCGATGTCCTCGAAGCGGTCGCCCAGCCCCAGGGCGATGGCCTGGGTGCGCAGGTTGGAGAGCTGCCCGCCGGGGATCTCGTGGTGGTAGACCCGGCCGGTGGGTGAGGCCAGGCCCGCCTCGAAGGGGGCGTAGACCTTGCGGACGCTCTCCCAGTACGGCTCCAGGTCGCCGACGGCCTGGAGGTCGAGGCCGGTGGGCCGCTCCGAGTGGTCGGTCGCCGCGACGATCGCCGACAGGGACGGCTGCGAGGTGGTGCCGGCCATGGACGCCACCGCCCCGTCGACCGCGTCCGCTCCGGCCTGGATCGCGGCGAGGTAGGTGGCGAGCTGACCGCCGGAGGTGTCGTGGGTGTGCAGGTGGACCGGCAGGTCGAACTCCCGGCGCAGGGCCGACACCAGGGTCGCCGCGGCAGGTGCCCGGAGCAGGCCGGCCATGTCCTTGACGGCCAGGACGTGCGCGCCCGCGTCGACGATCTGCTCGGCCAGGCGCAGGTAGTAGTCCAGGGTGTAGAGCCGCTCGGACGGGTCGGACAGGTCGGCGGTGTAGCACAGGGCGACCTCCGCGACGGCCGTCCCGGTCTCGCGTACCGCGTCGATGGCGGGCCGCATCTGGGCGACGTCGTTCAGCGCGTCGAAGATGCGGAAGACGTCGATGCCGGTGGCCGCCGCCTCCTGGACGAAGGCGTCGGTCACCTCGGTCGGGTACGGCGTGTAGCCCACGGTGTTGCGGCCGCGCAGCAGCATCTGCAGGCAGATGTTCGGTACGGCTTCCCGCAGGGCGGCCAGGCGCTCCCACGGGTCCTCGGCGAGGAAGCGCAGGGCGACGTCATAGGTGGCACCGCCCCAGCACTCCAGGGAGAGCAGTTCGGGCAGGGTGCGCGCCACCACCGGGGCGACGGCGAGCAGGTCCTTGGTGCGGACCCGGGTGGCGAGCAGCGACTGGTGGGCGTCGCGGAAGGTGGTGTCGGTGACGCCGACGGTCGGTGACGCGCGCAGCCAGCGGGCGAAGCCCTCGGGGCCGAGTTCGGTGAGCCGCTGCCGGGACCCGGCCGGCGGCTCTCCGGCGGACAGCCGGGGCAGCTTGGTCATCGGGTCGATCAGTTCGGGCCGTTCGCCGTGCGGCTTGTTCACCGTGACGTCGGCGAGGTAGGTCAGCAGCTTCGTGCCGCGGTCGGCGGAGTGGCGTGAGGTGAGCAGGTGCGGACGCTGCTCGATGAACGACGTGGTGACCTGTCCAGCTTGGAACTCCGGATCGTCCAGCACGGCCTGCAGGAAGGGGATGTTCGTGGCGACGCCGCGGATGCGGAACTCGGCCACGGCGCGCCGGGCCCGGTTGGCCGCGGTGGTGAAGTCCCGGCCCCGGCAGGTCAGTTTCACCAGCATCGAGTCGAAGTGGGCGCTGATCTCCGTACCGGCGTGGGTGGTGCCGCCGTCCAGGCGGATGCCGGAGCCGCCGGGTGAGCGGTAGGCGCTGATCCGTCCGGTGTCGGGGCGGAAGCCGTTGGCCGGGTCCTCGGTGGTGATGCGGCACTGCAGCGCGGCGCCCCGCAGGGTGATGTTCTCCTGGGCGAGACCGAGGTCGGCCAGCGTCTCACCGGCGGCGATGCGCAGTTGCGCCTGCACGAGGTCGACGTCGGTGACCTCTTCGGTCACGGTGTGTTCGACCTGGATGCGCGGGTTCATCTCGATGAAGACGTGGTTCCCGTCGCGGTCGACGAGGAATTCCACGGTCCCGGCGTTGCGGTAGCCGATCCGGCGGGCGAAGCGCACGGCGTCGGCACAGATCCGGTCCCGCAGCTCCGGGTCGAGGTTCGGCGCGGGCGCGAGTTCGATCACCTTCTGGTGGCGGCGCTGCAGCGAGCAGTCGCGCTCGAACAGGTGAATGACGTTGCCCTCGCCGTCGGCGAGGATCTGCACCTCGATGTGGCGGGGCTCCACGACGGCCTTCTCCAGGAAGACCGTGGGGTCGCCGAACGCGGACTCGGCCTCCCGCGAGGCGGCCTCGACGGCCTCCCGCAGCTGGGTGGGACCCTCCACGCGGCGCATTCCGCGCCCGCCGCCACCGGCGACCGCCTTGACGAACACGGGGAAGCCGATGTCGTCGGCGGCACGGACGAGTTCCTCCACGTCGGTGGAGGGCGCCGAGGACCCGAGCACCGGCACGTCCGCCTCACGGGCCGCGGCCACCGCGCGGGCCTTGTTCCCGGTGAGTTCCAGGATCCGGGCGTCCGGTCCGACGAACGTGATGCCCGCGTCCTCGCAGGCGAGGGCCAGCTCGGGATTCTCGGACAGGAATCCGTACCCCGGGTAGACGGCATCGGCTCCCGCCCGGCGCGCCGCGCCGATGATCTCCTCGACGGAGAGGTAGGCGCGCACCGGATGCCCCGGCTGCCCGATCTCGTACGCCTCGTCCGCCTTGAGCCGGTGCAGCGAGTTGCGGTCCTCGTGCGGAAAGACCGCGACGGTTCGGGCGCCCAGTTCGTAGCCCGCGCGAAACGCCCGAATCGCGATCTCACCACGGTTGGCTACCAGCACCTTGCGGAACATTCTTGATCCCTTCAGCCTGCCGGGTGACGAAGACCATGGTGTCGGTGCCACGCCCGCTACGCCATGTGAGCCGGGCCACTCACCGGCATCTCCGGAACAGAGGGCACCGTGCGCGGCGACGGCGGGCAGCGCCCCCCGGACCGGGCTGGTCGTCTTCTTCGAGATGGCCCCCTACGTGGCGGTCAAGACGCTCACCGGCTCCTTGGTGGACCGGATCGGCCCGCGGGCCGTTTCCTGGACCGTCGATCCGGCGAGCGCGGCCGCCGCGGTTCCCCTCCTCCACGCCCTGGACCTGCTCTCCTTCCCCTCCTGCTGGCCCTGGTCGCACTGAGCGGCGCGGCCCGGGGCCCCGGCGACCTGGCCAAGGGGGTCGTGGTACCGGAGGCGGCCGAGCGCGGCCGGGTACCGATGGAACGGGCCACCGGTCTGTCCGGGGTGGCCGAACGGCTTACCTCCACGATCGGCCTGGCATCCGGCGGCGCCCTGGTGGCGCTGCTCGGTCCCCTGACAGCGCTGACCGCCAACGTTGGCTGCTTCGCCCTCGGATCGGTGATCATCGCGCTGTCGCTGCCTCGCGGCGCGGGGCGCGCCGCCACCGCACCGCCCTCGCCGGCCGGGTTCGCCGGAAGCAGGCTACTGGCGACGGTTCGCGGCGGGCCTCACGTTCTTCCGCGGTGACCTGTTGCTGCTGACGATCGCTTTCACGGCCGCCGTCACCAACCTGCTGGACACCGCGTTCAACTCGGTGCTCGTGCCGGTCCGGACCGACGAGTCCGGGAACGGGCCCGGCGCGATCGGCCTGTTGGGGAGCGTCCGGGGAATCGCCGCGGCGTACGCGCACCGGCTGCGGCGTCGGCTGGTGTTCTTCACCGGGTTCCCGCTCGCCGGGGCACCGAGATTCCTGGTCCTCGCCCACGACGCGCCGATGGGGGCGGTACTGGCCGTGTTCGCTCTCAGCGGTTTCGGCGTCGGCTTCGTCGACCCGGTGCTGGGAGCCGTGCTCTTCGAACGGATCCCCCGCCGGATGCCGGGCAGGGTCAAAGCGCTCACCACGTCACTGGCCTGGGCCGGCATGCCACTGGGCGGGCTGATCGCCGGGGCGGCGGTGGCTCCGGCCGGGCTCGTGCCGGTGCTGCTCGGTGGAGGGGCCGTGCCCTTCCTCACCACGAATCTGGCCGGTCTGAGGCCGGAATGGCGTCAGATGGACCGTGCGGGTGGGCACGGCACCGGGGAACCGCAGCCTGAGAAGCCGCGTTCCCCGGTTCGTTCTCCGGAGAGGAAACGCCGCTGAGCGGCACTCGGGGGGAGCGTTGGGCAGGCCTTGCACCTGCATCTCCCCACGGGGAGCAGGGCGTCTTGCCTTGGACCACCAACGCGTGAGAATCGCCGGACGCGCTGCCACGGCGTCTTCACGATGCACGCTAGCCCGGTCCGCGCGGCGGTTCGCAACCGAGGTACGCCGATGGGGTGCCGCGGCGGTTCCGGGGGCCGCCGACGGGTGGTGGAGGGGCGAGGGCGCCGGGGCTTCAGGAGTCCGTCGCCCAAGGAGCGTTTCCCTGCCCGCCAGGTACCCCACCCGGGTACCTGGTGGCCCGGGTGTCCTGGTGGGTCCCGTCTGGTCGGAGTCGCCCGGTGGTGCGAGGCTGGGGTGGAGAGGTGTCCGAGGACGGGGGGCCGGGAGGCAAAGCGATGGGACGCGACGTCCCGGCGTTGGTGTTCACCCGTGAGGACCGCCGCCGGTACCGGATCAAGATGCAGGAGTGCCTCGACACGTTCGCACAGATGCTGCGCGAGGCACGGTTCGAATCCGAGCGGCCCCAGGTGGGGTTGGAGATCGAGCTGAACCTGGTCGACGACCGGGCGGAGCCGGTGATGCGCAACCTCGACGCGCTCGAAGTGATCGCGGACCCCGCCTGGTCCACGGAGCTGGGCCGGTTCAATCTGGAGATCAACGTGCCGCCCCGACAGCTGACGGCGGGCGGCCCGGACTCCTGGGAGTCCGAGATCCGCGCCGCGCTGAACCACGCGGAGCGACGCGCGAAGTCGGTCGGCACCCATCTGATCATGACCGGTATTCTGCCGACGCTGCGGCAGGAGGACGTGGGTGAGTCGGCGCTGTCGGAGAACCCGCGCTACCGGCTGCTCAACGACCAGATCTTCGCGGCCCGGGGCGAGGACCTGCACATCGAGGTGGACGGCATCGACCGGCTGCGGACCTACGCGGACACGATCACCCCCGAGGCCGCGTGCACCAGCACCCAGTTCCATCTCCAGGTGTACCCGGAGCAGTTCGCCGACTACTGGAACGCGGCGCAGGCGATCGCGGGGGTGCAGATCGCGCTGGCGGCCAACTCACCGTTCCTGTTCGGCAAGGAACTGTGGCACGAGACCCGGATCCCGCTGTTCGAGCAGGCCACCGACACCCGCCCGCAGGAGATCAAGGTGCAGGGAGTGCGTCCCCGGGTCTGGTTCGGGGAGCGGTGGATCAACAGTGTCTTCGACCTCTTCGAGGAGAACCTGCGGTACTTCCCGGCGCTGCTCCCCCTGTGTGACGAGCAGGATCCCGCCGAGACGCTGGACCGCGGCGACATTCCCGAACTGGGCGAGCTGACCCTGCACAACGGCACCATCTACCGCTGGAACCGTCCGGTCTACGCCATCGCGCACGACAAGCCGCATGTCCGGGTGGAGAACCGGGTGCTGCCGGCCGGCCCCACCGTGGCCGACACGCTGGCCAACGGCGCCTTCTACTACGGGCTCACCCGTGCCCTGGTGGAGGAGGAGCGGCCCGTGTGGTCGCGGATGTCGTTCTCGGCCGCCGAGGAGAACCTGCACACGGCGGCACGGCACGGCATCGAGGCACGGCTGTACTGGCCCGGGATGGGCGAGGTGCCGGTGCCCGAGCTCGTGCTGCGGCGGCTGTTGCCGCTGGCACACCGCGGGCTGGAGCTCTCCGGCATGGACGAGGTCTGGCGGGAGCCGCTGCTCGGCATCATCGAGCAGCGGTGCGTCACCGGGCGCAACGGGGCGGTGTGGCAGAAGGAGATGTTCCACCACATCGACGCCTCGGCCCACTGCGGCCGCCATGAGGCCCTGCGGCGAATGACGCAGGTGTACATCGACTACATGCACCTCAACGCCCCGGTGCACACCTGGCCCGTCGACTGACGTGGGCCCGGCGCACCCCCACGGCCGGCTGGAGCGGTGAGCCGTCGGTGCCGTCAGCCGTCGGTGGCCCGGCCGAGGACCCCGGACACCTCCCGGCGCATCACGTCCCGGGCTGCCGGGGGGAGCGAACCCAGATCCGTGCGGTCCAGGGCGTCCAGCACCTCGTCCGTGTCGGCCGCGCACCGCGTGCTCCCGCCGTTCACCTCGTAGCCGTCACGGACGGCGACGCGGACACGGCGCTGTCCGTCCTCCTCGGCGTGCACGGCGGTGGCGACGACGAGCGGCGGCGGTCCGCCCACCTCGCCGGGCGCCTTGTGGTACCCGCTCGTCACGGGGTCGCGCCAGCGCAGGCTGAGCAGGAGGTGACGCTTGGCCACCACCTCGCCCAGATCGGTCTCGTAGGTCCCGTCCCGGTCCAGCACGGTGGCGCGCGCGTCCAGGACGAGCGCTGCCGGCAGCAGGCAGCGCAGGGTGCTTCCCACGATGTTGCCGCCGACCGTGGCCGTCCGGCGCACGGCGCCGGTGCCCACGGTGGCGGCCGCGCCGCGCAGGACCTCCGGCACCCGGTCGTCGATCCGGTGCAGCAGAACGGCCGCGCCCAGGGCCTCGCGCTCGAGCACATTGGCCTCCGGGAGGCTGCGCAGGGACATCGCCTGCTCGGGGAAGCCGTCCCGCTGCCAGAGTGCCCACACGAGGGTGGCTCCGCCGATGGGCACCGCTCCCTCGGCCATGCAGTTCTGTGCTTCGGACAGGGACGTGGGCAGACGCAACAGCACGGCGGTCGACCTGCTTTCCTCTGCTTCGGCGGAAGGAACCGGGTACTCCGCGCATGATCACGGACACTGCATTGTCCGTACGGCCACGGGGGCGCGTACAGGGCTCACGCATGCACCGTGTGCGCTGGAGGTACGCCCCGCGAGAGGCAGCACGGCAAAGCAACCTGTCCCGGCTCCGGACCGTCCCACACAACGCATGCCTCACCACACCGCTTGCCTCACCGACGAACGAACGGACAGATGAACGCCGCGACGCTGCTGGACGTCCTGCTCGATGCCGCCCACCGCTCCCCCGACCAGGTGATCGTCCATGTCCGGGGGGACGGCGGCGAGGTGGCCGTCACCTTCCGGGAACTGGTGGACCGGGCGCTGCGCGTCGCGGGCGGTCTGCGTGCGGCACATGTCGCGCCGGGCACCTGCGTTCCGGTGCTCGCGGAGGACAGCGCGGACTTCCAGCCCCTGTTCTGGGGCGTGCTCGCGGCCGGTTCGGTACCGGTGCCGCTGGCGCCGGACGCGCGGCGGGTCCGGCCGGTGTGGGAGCACCTCGGCCGTCCCCCGGTCGTCGTGGACGCGGCCTGCGCTCCGGTGGCCGCCGAACTCCCCGGCGGCGCCGAGGTCCTGCGGCTGGACGCACTGCGGGCGTGCCCGCCCGTGGCCGCTCCCGCCGAAGTGGCCCCGGACGGACTGGCCTTCCTGCAGTTCTCGTCGGGCAGCACAGGTGCGCCCAAGGGCGTGGAGCTGACCCACGCGGTCGTCCTGGCGAACCTGCGGCAGCTGACCGAGGCCTCCGCCCTCACGGAACACGACGTGGTGGTCAGCTGGATGCCGTACTTCCACGACATGGGCCTGATCGGCACTCATCTGGCACCGCTGGCCGCGCGGGCCAAGCAGGTGAAGATCGGCCCCCTGTCGTTCGCGAAGAATCCCCGGCTGTGGTTCGACGTGGCCGCCGCGCATCGCGCCACGATCCTGTCGGCGGCCAACTTCGCCCTGGCCCTGACCCTCCGCCGGGTTCCCGCCGAGGTGTTCGCCGGGCTGGACCTGAGCGCGGTGCGGTTGATCCTGGTGGGGGCCGAGCCGATATCGGCGACGGTGTGGCGGGACTTCACCGCCAGGACCCGGGCGGCGGGGCTGGATCCGCGGGCGGCGACGCCGGTGTACGGGCTGGCCGAGGCGACGTTGGCCGTCGCGTTCCCGCCGCTGGGCGAGGTGGCCGTGCCGGTGGCCGTGGAGCGCGCCGCGCTCAGCCGGGGCCGTGTGGTGGAACGGGAACCCGGCGGTGATGCCGTGGAGTTGATGGATGTCGGCGTACCGGTGCCGGGTTGCTCGGTGCGTATCACCGACGACGGGGGCCGGGTGCTGGGCGACCGGCGGGTGGGGCACATCGAGGTGAGCGGTCCGCAGATCGCACGCGGCTACCACGGTCTGCCGGACGCGACGGCGCGGTCCTTCGCGGACGGCTGGCTGCGCACCGGCGACCTGGGTTTCCTCCGGGACGGCAGGCTGTGCGTCAGCGGCCGGCACAAGGACGTCCTGTTCGTCAACGGCCGTACGTTCCACGCCCCGGACCTGGAGGAGGTGGCGGCCGGCACGGCGGGGGTACCGGCCGGTACGACGGTGGTGGTCGGGTCGACCGACCCGGTGGGCGGCGGGGAGCGGGTGGTGGTGTTCGTCGCCTGGGCGCGACCGCCGCGTACCGCGTCCGAGGTGCTGGACCGGGTCGCGCGTCGGGTCCGCGCGGCACTGGGCCACGACGACGTACGGGTGCTCGCGCTGCCGCCGTCCGCCTTCCCCCGCACGACGAGCGGAAAGGTGCGGCGGCAGCGCATGCGTTCCCGGTTCGAGGCGGGGGCGTACCGGCCGTCGGCGCGTTCCGGTGCGGTGCCCGGCGACCCGGTGGAACGGCCGCGGCCGTCGTCCGCGGGGCCGGGGTCGGCGCCCCGTTCCCGCGGGGAGGTCCGGCGTGCGGTGCGTGAGGCGTGGGCCGGGGTTCTGGGGCTGCCGCAGGCGTCGTTCGGGGACCGGGAGCGGTTCGCCGAGCTGGGCGGTACCTCGATCAGGGCCATGGAGGCGCTCGCCGGGCTGGAACGGTCCCTCGGTGTCGCTCTGGGACCGGCGGTGATGCGCAACGACACGGTCGCCACGCTCACCGACCACCTCATGGACGTCGTCGGGACGGATGCCGCGGAGGGCACGTCCGCCGAGAGGGAGGCGGCGGCGTACGGGCAGGAGGGAGCGTCCGCCGCGGGCCGTGCGGACGGTGTGTCCGCGACCGCCGTGGTGGGGCTGGCCTGCCGGTTTCCCGGGGCCGACACGCCGGAGGAGTTCTGGGACCTGCTCACCGGCGGGCGAGACGCCGTCTCCGCGGTGCCTCCGGGCCGCTGGAGCGCTCACGGCCGTACGGAACCGGAGCAGCCGGCGCGTTGGGGAGCCTTCCTCGACGACCCCGCCGCCTTCGACGCCGGCCACTTCGGCATCGGCGACGAGGAGGCGCGCACGCTGGATCCGCAGGCGCGTGTCTTCCTCGAACTCGCCCACGAGGCACTGGAACGCGCCGGGTACGCGGGGCCCCGGCGGCGGGGCCTGCGGACCGGGGTCTTCGCCGCCGTCGGCGACAGCGGCTACCGGCAACTCCTCGCCGAGGCGGACCCCGCGGGCGCTTCCGCGGACGCGACGGCCCTGACCGGCAATCTCCCCAACCTGGTCGCCGCGCGCGTGGCACACTGCCTCGACCTGGACGGCCCGGCACTGGCCGTGGACACCGCGTGCTCCTCGGGCCTGGTGGCGCTGCATCTGGCCCGGCGCAGTCTCGCGGACGGCGAGTGCGACGTGGCGGTCGTCGGCGGGGTCAACCTGCACCTCACCCCCTCCGCACACCAGGCCCTGGAGGCGGCCAAGGCCCTGTCACCGACCGGGCGCAGCCGTGCCTTCAGCACCGCGGCCGACGGGTTCGTACCGGGTGAGGGCGGCGCGGTCCTCGTCCTGCGGCGCCTCGAGGAGGCCCAGCGGGACGACGACGTGGTCCTGGCCCTCGTACGTGGTACCGCGGTGAACAACGACGGTACGTCGCTGAGTCTGATGGCGCCCAACCCGCTGCGGCAACGCGAGGTGATCGACCGGGCCTACGCGTACTGCGGTGTCGACCCGGCGTCGGTCTCGTACGTCGAGGCCCACGGGACGGGTACCGCCGTGGGGGATCCGATCGAACTGCGCTCCCTCGCCCATGCCTTCCCGGCCCGCCCGGACGGCCGGCCCCGGCTGCTCGGCTCGGTGAAGACCAACGTCGGGCACCTGCTGAACGCGGCGGCGCTGCCCTCCCTGGTGAAGGTGGTCCTGGCCCTCGGGCACGGGCGGCTGCCGGCCTCCCTGCATCACGCACCGGTCTCCCCCGCAGTCGAGCGGTCCGGGTTCGCCCTGGTCACCGAGGTGACGGCCTGGGAGTCGTCCGGGCCGCGCAGGGCGGGGATCAATGCCTTCGGCTTCGGCGGCACCAACGCGCACGCCGTACTGGAGCAGGCGCCGCCTTCCCGTGCTCTGCCGCCGGGCGGGGATGCCCGCGGCCCGAACCTGCTCACCCTGTCGGCGGGCAGCGCCGCCGGGCTCGACGCGTGGGCGGCACGGGTCTCGGAGCAGCTGCGCGACCACCCGGAGTTCACGGAGGGTGATGTCTGTCTGACGGTGGGCGCCGCACGCGACGAACGGCCGCACCGGCTCGCCGTCGTGGCCGCCGGCGACCTGCGTGAGCGGCTCGCCTCGGTGCGCGCCGCCGACGGGGCACCCGTGCCGGGCGCGGTCGCCGGGACGGTGACGCACCGGCCCCGGACCGTCTTCGTCCTGCCCGGTCAGGGCGGCCTGCGGCCGGGGCAGGGGCGGGAGTTGTACGACACGGCACCCGTGTACCGCACGACGCTCGACGAGGCCTCGGCGCTGGTGGGAGCCGTACACGGGCGGGAGCTGACGGCCTGGTGCGTCGACGGCGGAGTCGACGCCTCCTCGCTGGCCGCGACCGAGGTGGCACAGCCGCTTCTGGTGACGCACGGCGTCGCGCTCGCCCGGCAGTTGACGGCCTGGGGGGTGCGGCCCGACGCGGTGGTCGGGCACAGCGTCGGTGAACTGGCGGCCGCCTGCGTCGGCGGCATGCTGTCGTTGTCCGAGGCGGTGCTGTTCGCCGCGGAACGAGGACGGCTGATGGGCGGTTCGACCGCGCCGGGTGCCATGGCGGCGGTGCGGGGCGCCGACGAACGGGCGGTGGAGGACCTGGTGGCGGCCTCCCCCGGTGACCTCGCGGTGGCGGCGTACAACGGTCCCGGCCGGCTGGTGATCTCCGGCACCCCCGACGCGGTGCGGCAGGCGTCGGAACTGCTCACCGCGCAGGGCGCGACGGTCCGTGCGCTGCGGGTGCCGCGCGCCTTCCACTCGCCGCTGATGGCACCGGTCGCACCCGGGGTGAGCGATGCGGCACGCAGGCTGCTGAGCCCCTCGGTGCCCGCGCTCGCGGTGATGAGCACGCTCACCGCCGAGTGGCAGCCGCGCCTGGACCCGGACCACCTGCGCGAACACGCGCTGCGGCCGGTCCTGTTCGGCCGGGCCGTGGACCGTCTGCTGGACGAGGGCTACGACACGTTCGTGGAACTCGGCCCGGGTGAGAACCTCGCGGGTCCCGTCCGTGCGGTGGCCGCCCGCCGCCGGGGGCACCTCGGCGGCGCCCATGACGGCACTCATGACGGCGCCCTTGTGGTGTCCGCCCCCGTGCAGCGGTCCGGCACCGGGGCCGCGCCGGGCGGGGCACGGGAGTTGATGGAGACGGTGGCGCGGCTGTGGGTGCGCGGGGTGCCGCTGGACCGTACGGCGCTCGACGCGGGCCACCGCAGGGTGCAGTTGCCACCGTACCCGTACCAGCGGCGCAGGCACTGGCCCGAGCCCGATGCGCCCGGACTGCTGCACCGCGTCGGCTGGCGGCCCGCGCCCCTGCCGGGCGCCGGTCTTCCCGGCCCCGTGCTGGTGACCGGCGCGGACCCGGTGGCGGTGCGCCGCCTGGCGGACGGGTTCGCCGCCGTCGGCGTGCGGGCCGTCACGGCCGACGATGGTGAGATCCGTCCGCAGACGGTGGTCCTCCTCGGCGGGCCGGCCCGGCCGGACCCGGCGGAGGGCCTCGAAGGGGACCTGCGGCAGGCCGTCGCGGCGTTCCAGGACGCCCTCGCTCTGCTCGACCGGTCCGGAGCCCGCCGCCTGCTGGTCGTGACCGAGGACGCGCACGTCACCGGGCACGGTGTGGAGCACGCGGTGCCCGGGCAGGCGGTCCTGGGCGGTCTGGCCCTCGCCGTGCCGGAGGAGTCGGCCGGGGTGGTCGCGAACTGGATCGACCTCTCGTCCCGCGACGCACCCGGCTCTCCCGACTCCCCCGACGGCGAGCGGCTGCTCCGTGCCCTGGCCGCCGAGTCGACGGCGCCGCAGGCGGCGGGAGCCGTGGCCTGGAGGGGAGGGCAGCGCCTCGTACGGTCCGTCGCGCCGGAAGTGGCCGGAGCGGCGGGAGCGGCGGGAGCGGCGGGAGCGGCGGGCAAGCCGGTCTGCGAGGACCGGCTGCCGGTCGACGGTGCGTATCTCGTCACGGGCGGTGCCGGAGGCATCGGGTCCGCACTGGCCCGGGACCTGGCGGGCCGGGGCCGGCCGGTCCTGGTGCTGGCGGGACGGTCCCCGAACCCGCCCTCGGGTCTGCTGGAAGAGCTCACCGACCTCGGTGCCGACGCACGCTACGTCATGGCCGACCTCACGGCGCCCGGCGACGTGGAGCGGCTCGTCCGCGTGCTGCCGCCGCTGGATGCCGTGTTCCACGCGGCGGGCGTGGCACGGCCCGGCAGCCTGCGCGGGACGGGCGTGCGGGAGACGGTGGACGCGCTGGGGGCGAAGACCCTGGGCACGGTCCTGCTGGCCGGTGCGTTGCAGCGGCACGGGCAGCGTCCGGGGGTGTGTGTCGCGTTCTCGTCGGTCTCGTCGGTGCTGCCCGGCCTGGCCGGTGCGCTGGGCGGTTACGCGGCGGCCAACGCCTTCCTCGACTCCTTCGCCGGAGCAGAGCGCCTGGCGGGCCGGCCCTGGCTGTCGGTGAACCTGGGCCCGTTCGCCGAGACGGGCCTCGCGGTCGCCGCGGGCCTCGGAGCACTCGACGGCGCCGGAAGCCGCACGGCCGTCGCGGGCGGCGGAGGCCGGCCCCTGGCCACCGCGCCCGCGCTGGCCGCGTTGCGCACGGCGTGCGGCACCGACGCCGCTCAGCTGGTACTCGCCGACCTGGCGTCGGCGACACGGCCTGCCGCCGTGCCGCGGCATCCCGCGCGGCCTACGGCCGTCGAGAGGACCGGCGACACGGACGACGCCGGTCGACGCCGGCCCGCGACGCCCTCGGACACCGCTGTCGTGCTGCGGGAACTGCTGGCGCAGTCGCTCGGTGTCCCGGCGTCCGCCGTCGACGACGACACTCCGTTCCTGCGGCTCGGCCTGGACTCGCTGGGCGCCGTCGACCTGGTCAAGCGGCTGGAGCGGAGGCTGGAACGGCAGCTGCCCACCACGCTCTTCTTCGAGCACCGGACGGTGCGTGAACTCACTGCCCACCTGGAGGATCACACCGGCGAGCCCTCCGCACCGGCCACGAACGGGCCCGGGCCGGGTGACGGGTCCGGTGCCGGGAACAAGCCGCCCTTCGCCCTGACGCCCGTGCAACTCGCGCTGTACACCAGCAGCAGGCTGCACCCGGACGTCCCGGCACGGGGGCATCTGCGACTGACGGTCCGCGGCCCGCTCGACACCGGTCTGCTCGGCCGGGCGCTGGCGGCGCTGGCCGAACGGCACGGCATGCTGCGGCTGCGGGTGGCCGACGTACGTGAACCGGGCGGGCTGCCGACACAGCGCACGACGCCGCCGGTGCCGCTGTCGGACTGGTACGAGGTGCGCGACTGCGCCGCCGACGAGGTGGACGTTGCCGAAACGGCCGTGTGCAACCAGCCGTTCGACCTGGCGGCGCTGCCGCCGATCCGGGCCGTACTGCTCCGCCGGGAGCCGGCGCTCGCCCATCTGCTGCTGGTGGTGCACCACGTGGCGGTGGACGGCTACAGCCTGAACCTCCTCGCCGAGGAACTGTGGAACACGTACACCGCTCTGTGCCACGGCGAGCGTCCGCAACAGGCGCTCGCAGCCCCGGACTTCGCGCAGTACGCGTCGAGTCTGCCGCCGTCCGACTCCGCTGAGCGGCGTGCCGACCGGCGCTACTGGTCCGAGCGCCTCGCCGCACGTGGCGAACCACTGCGGTTGCCGTACGACAGTGATCCCGACGCGCCCGCGTCCGGCCCGTCCGGCCCGATCGTGCAGCACTACGGCGAGCTCGACGCGGAACTCACCGCCGGCCTGGAACAGTTGGCCGCCGCGCACGACATCTCCCTGTTCCACCTGCTGCTCGCCGCGTATGTGCGCTGCCTGGCCCGGTGGTCGAAGGGCCGGGACGTCGCCGTGAACGTGGCCAGGGCCCGTCGCGAGGACCGCTTCGAGGGTGTGGAGCGGTTGGTCGGCCCACTCGCCGACACTCTTCCCCTGCTGTGCCGGACGGCTGACGATGAGGGAATCCTGTCCCTGGCGGAGCGGTTGCGCCGGACCTGGTTGCAGAGCGAACGGCACGCGGGGCTGAGCAGTCTGGACCTGGCCGCGCTGCTTCCCGGTGCCGCGCCCGGTGCCGGATCAGGCCCCCGGACGGTGAGCCCGGCGGGCTTCAGCTTCGCCCGTTTCCCGGTGAGCTCGGCCGCGGACTGCCCGGTGGAGGTACGGGCGACGGCGGCCGGCACCGGGTCGGCCGCGACCCGGCTGAGTCTGCTGTGCTGGGCGGACGGCCCGCTCCTGCGCTGGTCGTGGAACTTCCCGGAGCCGCTGTTCCGGCGGGCCACCGTGGCACGACTGGACCGGGAGTTCCGCGCCGAACTGGCCGCGGTGCCGGGCACACCGCCGTCGCCCGGCTCGGCAGCACCGTCGCCGGATGCCGGCACCGTTCACCCGGTGCCGTCACCAGTGCCGTCCCCGCTGGTCGCGCGGCTGCTCGACCGGTTCCGGGACCGGCCCGACGCGGTCGCGGTGGACGCCACTGCCACCGTGGACGCCTCGGACGCCGCGGGTGCGTCGCTCAGCTACGGGGCGCTCGACCGCGCTTCCGCTCTGCTCGCCGCGCGCCTGCGCGCCCTCGGCGTACGGTCGGGTGATCTGGTGGGCCTGCTCACCGAGCCAGGCGCCGACACCGTCGTCGGTGTGGTGGGCATCCTGCGCGCCGGAGCCGGCTGGGTCCCGCTCGACCCGGAGCATCCCGTCGCGCGCCTGACCGGCCAACTGGTCCGCACGGGCACCACCACCGTGGTGTGCCACGCCCCCACCCGGCAGACCGCCGACGCGCTCACGGCCGTACGGGCGGTTCCCGTCCTCGGGGACGCACCGGTGGACGGTGGCGTTCCCGTGACCGTACCGGAGCCGCCTGCCGCGCCTGCCGCGCCGCCCGGTGCCGAGGCGATCGCCTATGTCATCTTCACCTCCGGTTCCACGGGACGGCCCAAGGCGGTACCGATCACCCACCGGGCGATGGAGAACTACCTCGACTGGGCCGTCGCCGCCTTCGGCTACGGCGCCGGCGACCGCCTCGCGCAGACCGCCTCGCCCTGCTTCGACGCCTCGGTGCGCCAGTTGCTCGCCCCTCTCCTGGTCGGCGGCACCGTGGTGACGGTGCCGCGGGCCCTGCTGCGGGATCCCGAACTGCTGCTCACCCACGTGGAGCGGGCGCGGGTGACCGTGTGGAGTTCCGTGCCGACGCTGTGGGAGCAGTTGCTGTCCGCCGCCGAGGCGAGGGCGCGGAGCGGGACGGGCCTGCCGGACCTGACCGCGCTGCGCTGGGTCCATGTCGGCGGGGAGGCACTGCCCGTGGACCACGTGCGCCGCTGGTTCGACCTGTTCGGGAACGGCGCGCGCATCGCCAATCTGTACGGGCCCACCGAGTCGACCGTCAACGCCACCTGCCACGTCATCGACTCCCGCCCCGGCGACGAGGTGCGGCAGCTGCCGATCGGACGCCCCGTGGCCGGAACCGACCTGGAGGTGGTCCGCGCCGACGGCACCTCCTGCGAGCCGGACGAACCGGGTGAACTACTCATCGCGGGAGTCGGCTTGACCCCCGGTTACCTGGATGAACCGGAGCTGACCGGGCGGGCGTTCACCCTGCGGGCGGGGCGGCGCTGGTACCGCAGCGGAGACCGGGTCCGCCGGTCGGCCGACGGCACCGTGGAGTTCCTGGGACGGATCGACGACCAGGTGAAGATCCGTGGGAACCGGGTGGAGCCGGGAGAGGTCGAGGCGGCACTCCAGGGATGTCCCGGCGTCGCGCGGGCGGTGGTGATCGCGCATGAGGGGCGATTGCTCGCCTTCGTCACCCCCCGGTCCGCGGCGGACCGGCCGGACACCCGGAAGGTGCGCCGGTACCTGGCCGGTCTCCTGCCGTCGTACATGCTCCCGGCCCGGATCACCTGCCTCGACGCGCTGCCCCTCACGGGCACCGGCAAGGTGGACCGCCTCGCACTGGCCGGCCCGTCCCCCGGCTCCGGCGCGACGGCGGTCCGGGACAGTGTTCCCGCCGATTCGGCGTTGCCGGACGGTGCCGGGACTCCCCCGGCCACAGCGACCGAACGACGCATGGCGGAGATCTGGTCCGACGTGCTCCAGGTGGCCTCGGTACGCCGGGAGGACGACTTCTTCGACCTGGGCGGTGACTCGCTGCTCGTCCTGAGGGTGTTCTCCCGGCTCTCGGAACTCGAAGCGCCGCTGCCCCGGCCGACCGTGATCTACCGTCATCGCACCCTCGCGGCGCTCTCCGCGGCCGTCGACGCCGTCGCGGTGGAGCCGCGTTCCGCTTCCCCTACCCCTACCCCCTCTCCTTCCCCGGCCGCGGACGACCGCACGGCCCCGTTCCCCGTCACGCCCGGTCAGCGCGGTTTCCTCCTCGCGGAGGCTCTCTCGCCGGGCGGTGGTACCTGGCTGGCGCGGCTTCGGCTGTCCGGACCGCTGGACCCCGATGTCTTCCAGGCCGCGGTCGACCTGCTGGTGGAACGTCACGGCATGCTGCGCACCGTCTTCCCGGCCGGTGCCCGTCCGCCCGTCCAGCAGGAACTGCCGCCGTCGCTGCGTCTGCCGGTCGCCTTCACGACGGTCGCGACCCCTGCCGAAGTGGACGAACGGGCCGCGGCCGAGGCGGCACGGCGCCTCGAGCCCTGGGCCTGGCCGCTGATGCGGCTCCAGGTGCTGAGCCTGGCCCCGGAGGAGCACGTCCTGCTGGTGCACGCGCACCATGTCATCGGCGACGGATACAGTGCGGCGCTGCTGATGCAGGAACTGACCGAGGTGTACGACCGGCTGACCGGCGGCAGCGACGCACCCCCGCTCCCGCCGCCGCGCGGCGACTTCCGTGACCACGTCCGGTCCTCGACGCAGGCCGGGCACCAGGCAGGTGTCGCCGGGCGGGCCCGGGCGCGGCGCCGGGCCCGGGTGTGCGCCCCGTACCGACCGCCGGTACTGCGGACCACCGTCAGCGGCAACGGCGAGGAGGAGCGAACCGGGGCCTGCAGCGACGTCATGTTCCGCTCCGCGGAGTTCACCCTCGGAGCCTCCCCGACGGCGGCACTGCGCGCGCTCGCCGCCCGCGCGCGGACCACCCTCTACGCGCCGCTGCTGACCGCCTACTACCAGGAGCTCACGGCGCTGACCGGCCGACCTGACCTGATCGTGGGGCTGGCGGTGAGCGGCCGGGACGGAACACTGCCCGACGCGCACCGGGTCTTCGGCCCGTTCGCCACGGCCGTACCCGTACGGCCGGCCTCCGCCCGCACCTCCGCCTCCTCCTCCGACGGGCCCCTCTCCGACGGGGACTTCGACGACGCGCTCCGCCGCGTCGCAGCGGAGGCGGAGGAGGCACGCGCCCATGAGGACGTGATCCCCCGGAGTACCGACGGGCTTCCCCTGACCTCGCAGTTCTTCTTCACCTTCCTCGACTTCTCCGCGCTGGCTCCCGCGGACGGCGGGACGCTGCGGTTGTCGTGGGAGTCGGGCGACAGTACGTTCCTGCCGCCTGCGGCCACGACGGACGTGTTCATGGCGGTACGGCCCGACACGGACGGGGTGCGGGTCACGGTCCGGGGCTCGGCGGCGGCGTTCGCACCGGGCACGCTCGACCGTTTCGCCGAATCGGTGCGCCGGCGTCTCACCCGGGCCGCCTCAGGTGGCGGTGGCGTGCCGGATCAGCCCGGAACACGCCGGCCCGCGCCGCGTCCCTCCGGTTCGGGTGGCCACCACGGGCCCGGGACGCGGGACACGATGGACGCGGCCTTGGTCGGCTACCTGCCCGCACCCGGCCATCTGGCGCGCCTGGCGGGTCTGCCCGGGTCGGCACTGCCTCGGGCCGAGCTGCGCGACCTGCTGTTCCCCGACGGCGTCCCGCGTCTGCTGGAGACGATCAGTACGCCACTGGGCCGGTCCGGTTTCGTCTGCGTTCCGCTCTTCGCCGACGAACTCACGGCGGGCGGCGGGCTGGTGGGGCACACGGTCCGTGCCGTGTCGCTCGCCGCCGCACAGGGAGCGCGCTGTGTGTCCCTGGCGGGGATGATTCCGTCGCTGACCGGCTACGGCTTCGACGTGCTGCGGTCCGGAAGTCGTCCGGCGGCCGTGACGACGGGGCACGCGGCGACGGTGGTGGCGGTGGTCAGGACGGTGCACGCGGCGCTCGGCGCCACGGGCCGGGATCTCTCGGATCTCGACGTGGCGTTCGCCGGAATGGGTTCGATCGGCGCCTCCTCCCTGGAGTTGCTGCTGTCCCTGGCCGCCCGGCCTCCCCGGCGTCTGCTGCTGTGCGACGTGCGGGGCAGCGGGCCACGACTGGCCGCGCTGGGACGGCGGTTGCGGGAACGTGGACTGGTCGGTGCGGGCGGCGTCGAGGTGGCGGAGTCGGATCGGGTGCTGCCGGACGCGGTCCACGGTGCGGACCTGCTGGTGACGGCGGTGAGCGGCGCCACCGCGGTGCTCGACGTCGACCGGCTGCGACCGGGGGCCATCGTGGTCGACGACTCCTTCCCGCACTGCTTCGACACCGAGCGGGCCCTCGCACGCATGCGGGAACACGACGACGTGCTGGTGCTGGGCGGCGGGCTGCTGCATGTCGGCCGCACCGACCGGGAGGTCGCCGAGGATCTGCCGGCCGTGGCGGCGGCCGGCTACCTCGCCCAGCCCTGGATCGAGGGCACCCTGGCGTCCTGCCGCGCCGAGTCCCTGCTGCACGCGGCCGGCCACGGACTGCCGCTGGTGCACGGCCTGGTGGACGCCGGGGTGGCCCTGGCCTACTGGGACGCCGTGGAACGGGCCGGGGTGTCGGCCGCCCCCCTGCACCTGCTCGGTCACACCGTCGGAGGCGCTCCGGCGGTGTGACCGAAGGGACCTGGGCGGCCCTCAGACTCCGAATTCCGTCGGTGAGAGGTTCAGGGCCGCGCAGGCCTCACGGATGGCGTACTGCTCGGACGCCTCGAAGGTGCCGTCGGCACCGGCGATGACCATGCCGGTCTGGACGACCGCGCGTGCCTCGACGGGCTTCTTCGCCGCCTTGGCGATGTCCTGCAACGCCCGCACCCTGCCCGCCTCGAAGTCGGCCACGAGCTGGTCCACGTGGTCGTTGAACCGCTTGCGGAGCTGGTCCGGCGGGAAGTTCTGCAGGACGTCGTTGGAGACGATCAGCTCCTCCACGCGCTGCCGCTCCGCCGGATCCACCCGCCCGTCGGCGGCCGCGACCAGCGCGCACATCGCCATGCTGGCGTCCCGGTAGGCGCCGCTCTTGAGCTCCGCCTTCGCCGAGGCGAGCTGGGACTTCAGCAAGCCCATCAGCTGGGCCTTGGAGCCGCCGGAGGACGAACCGCGCGCAGGGCCGCCGGCCGGTGCCGGTCCGGGGTTCCCGTACTGCCCGCCTCCCGCCCGCGTGCCCTGGGACTGTTGCAGCGCCCTGGCCTGGTCCTTGACACGGTCCCACATCGCCACTGGTTCCACCTCGGCTTCTGTTGCTGTCTCTCCGGTACCGGTCGTCGGTCCCGGATCTCACGGTCCGAGCGGTCAACGGACGCGGCGGCGACCGTGTTCCCCCACAACAAAAGAAAGGTAAAAATACTTACAGTGACCCAACGCGTCGGGGTCAGGCTTCGGCACGGTCCGCGGACTCGGGGGTCACCGCACCCTCGCCGGGGTTGCCCGCTGCGGCGGTGCGCCGTTCGTACCGCAGCGCCGCACCGGTCGCGACCGCGCCGAGGCCCTCCCACACACCGACGCCGATGAACGCCTCGGGCGCCCGCCCGGTGAAGACGGCGACCGTGAACACCGTGCACGTCAGCAGCCGGAACGGCACCGTCCACCGGAAGAAGGCCCGCCAGTCGGCGAGCGCCGCCAGTATGTAGTACACGCCCATGTTGAGCGCCGCCATCGAGGACGCCGTCACGAAGGCCGGCGTGAGGTCGCCACTGCCCCGCCCGCCCGGAGCCGCGAGGCCCAGCAGCGACAACTGCGCGGCCGGCGCGATCAGGCCGACCGCCCCCAGAGCGGCGGCGATTGCTCCGAAGACGGCCATGGTCCAGCCCGAGGCTGAGCGGGGAGAGCGCACGCGGCGATCGTAACGGCCGGCGGGACCGGCGCGGGTGTCCCGCCGGAGACCGCCTGTCTCAGCCCACCGTCCACTTCTGGTTCGCGCCACCCGTGCAGGTCCAGATCTGCAGCCGGGTGGCGTTGGCCGCGTTGTTGCCTGTCACGTCCAGGCACTTGTCGGCCTGGGGGTTGACGATGTCGCGCGCCCCGGTGACCGTCCACTTCTGGTTGGGTCCGCCGGTGCAGTCCCACAGCTGGACGGGTGTGCCGTCCGCGGTGCCGTTGCCGGTGGCGTCCAGGCACTTGCCGAGCGCGCGGAGCGTGCCGTCGGAGCCCACGGTCCAGCTCTGGGCCGTGGTGCCGTTGCAGTCGTAGAGCTGTACGGGGGTGCCGTTGGCGGGGTTCGCCCCGGCGACGTCGACGCACTTTCCGGCCAGTCCCCTGATGGGGGCGCCCGGGGCCGAGTCACCGGTGGTCACCGAGACGTGGTCCACGACGAGTTGCTGCGGGAAGACGGTGGAGCCGTCGGGGTCGCCGGGCCAGTAGCCGCCCACCGCCAGGTTGAGGATGAGGAAGTACGGCTTGTTGAACACCCAGGCCCGCCCGCCCAGGTCGGCGGGGGTGCGCCGCTGGTAGACGTTTCCGTCCACGGACCAGGTGATCGAGTTCGGCGCCCAGTCGACGGCGAAGGTGTGGAAGCCGTCCGCGAAGGCCTGGCCGCCGGGCAGCGTGTAGCCGGCGCCGATGCCGCCCGAGCCGGAGTAACCGGGACCGTGGAGGGTGCCGTGGACGGTGGAGGGCTCGAAGCCGACGTTCTCCATGATGTCGATCTCGCCCGAGTCCGGCCAGTTGACCGGCGTGCCCAGCATCCAGAAGGCGGGCCACATGCCCTGACCGCGTGGAACCTTCATCCGCGCCTCGACGTGCCCGTACTGCGCGGTGAACTTTCCGGAGGTGTTCAGCCGGGCCGAGGTGTACTGGCACGTGCCGTACCAGCACTGGTAGTTGGCCGGGTTCTCCTTGCGGGCGGTGATCACCAGGTGGCCCCGGCCGTCCAGGGCGGCGTTCTTGTTGCCGGACGTGTAGTACTGCCGCTCGTGGTTGTTGACGTTGTCGCCGGTCTCGATGTGCCACTTCGAGGAGTCGACCGCCGCGCCGGCGGGCCCGTCGAAGTTGTCCGAGAACGTCACGGCCGCGGGAGCCGCGGCGCCGTCCGCCGCTGCGACGGCGGTGCTGTCCACCGGTTCCGCCCGGGCGGTCCCGACGGCGGCGGAGGCGACCAGGGCCGCGGACAGGGCGGCGGTCAGCCATCTGCGGAGCATGCGCGGAGAGGACATGGCTCTCCCTTCCGTGCGGCGGCCCGTACACACGGGTGCGCCGACCGAGGTTGTGGGGGGGTAAGTGCGTCGCTCCTTGATTTAAGGAGTGAGCCAAGAGGGCGTCAATACTTTGGTACGGACCAGTGATTCACCGACATGCCTCGGTGTGACGCGGGCGGGAACCGCGCACCGCCTGCGCGAGAGAACGACAGCACACTGCCGTCGAACATCAAGTGGCCGCAGCTTCGGGTCGAGTCGCCGTCCGACCGCTTCGGCACGAGATTCCGCGATCGTCTCCCGTACGAGAGCGGTCCGGCCCGGTGGGCCGTACCGGGCGAGGACAGCGTCTGACGTCATGAGCCGCTGCCGGAGGGTGTACTGGCCGGCCTCACTCGGGCCTTCCGCCACCGAATCACCGACGGAGCCGCCCGATTCGTCTTCCACGCGGACGACAGCGGTGAGGAGGCCCGGCGGTGTCCCGCCGCTGTCGCGCACACCTTTCCCACCGCACGCACCGGAGCGGCGGAGGGGTGCGCTACATTTTGCTCGCCCCCGACCGCGATCACTCACGATCCCTCACGCTACGGAGCCGGCAACCCCATGAGCGACATCGTCAACGGACTCGGCCGGGCCACCGCCTACGGCGCGCTCGGTCTCGTCCTGCTGGTCCTCGGGATCGTCCTGGTCGACCTGCTGACGCCGGGAAAGCTCGGCCGGCAGATATGGCAGGAGCGCAACCGCAACGCCGCCCTGGTGCTCAGCTCCGCGCTGCTCGGCATCGGCGGCATCGTGTTCACGTCCATCTGGACGACGTACGAGGACTTCGGCAAGGGGCTGGTGTCGACCGCGGCGTTCGGTCTGCTGGGGCTGGTGATGATGGCCGTGGCGTTCCTGGTGGTGGACCTCATCACGCCGGGGCGTCTGGGCGCCACGCTGGTCGAGCCGGAGCCGCACCCCGCGGTCTGGGTGACGGCGTCCTGCAACCTCGCGGTGTCCGCCGTCGTTTCGGCCTCCATCGCCTGACGGGGCGTCAGCCCGACACGACGCGGAGCAGAGCTGTGCCGTCCTCCCCCGTCGCCGCCTGGACGACGACGGCGTCGGACCGGGCACTGGGCGGCCGTCCGTCGCCCATGCCGCCGCACGAGGTGCTGGAACCGTCGGAACGCAGCACGACGAGGCAGCCCTGCCCGGGGCCTTCGATCCCGCCCTTGGACTGGCTGTTGCCGGACTTCAGCGCGTACTCGATCCTGTCCGGGCCGACCTCGGTCACGGACAGGGTCGTTGTGCCGGCCGGCCCGTCGAAGCGGATGGTCACCGGTTCAAAGACCGCGATCTCGCAGTTTCCGTCCGAGCAGGCGGCCGTGTCGTGCCCATCCGCGGCCGACACCGACAGCTGTGCCGAGGCGGAGCGGGACTCCGACGCCCGGTCGCCGTCCGGGGACTGTGCGCCCACGCCACCCGGACCTCCGCAGCCGACCAGCGCGCCGACCGTCAGCACGGCGAGCACCCGGAGCGCGACCGCCCCTCGCATCCGCGTCGTTCCCGCCCGGTGTGCCGTCGCCTCCGTGTTCATGATGTTCCCGCGCATCCCCGGAACTCTGCCCGGCTTTCGACGGTGCCGTTCGGCCTTCCCGTGCCGCGTCTCGCACACCTCGCACGGCACGGGAGCGCACCTCGGCGGCCGGTTCAGGCCACGCGGGCGGTTCGCACCACGCGGGGGCGCTCCCGCGCCGAGCGTATCGGCGAAGGCGCGATTCGGGGGGACGCACTGACCCGGTATGTCGTCCGGTTCGGGTCCTCGACGGGGTCCCCGAGTTCGATCTTCCCTGCCGCGTGCAGCTCGTCGCAGTCCGAGGTGGGCAGGGCCGCGTAGCAACCGCCCTGGCCCGTGGTGGAGTCGAGCGGACGCCAGTAGCTGTATCTGCGGCGGCCGTTCGCGTACACCGTGACGAAGGTGGGGGTACGCGGATCGGCGATGATGCGCAGTACGTCGGCGCCGCCGGTACCGTCCGGGACGAACGAACTCGCGGGGGCCGCCCGGAGCCCGGTGGTCACCCGTCCGGCGCGCGGACGGTCCTGCATCTGGTTGATGGTGAAGAGCATCGCTGGGGCCTTTCCGGAGCCGGGACTCGAGACCGTCTACCCAGCACGGCGCCGGTGTTGATCTCTTTCATTGATCATTCTGCTCCCTGACACCGACATTAACCCGTCACCGGTGACTGAGGGTGCTGTTTTCTAGCCGCACTTGGCCGTTCTTCGCCGTTCATGGCCGGATCGGTCGAGCCGGTACGCCCACTGCGACCGGCCCGACCGGTCCGGCTTCAGCCGGAAGCCTCGGACGAGAACGTCATCATCAGCTTGTCCGGCTTGACGGTGACCACCGCCTGGGCGCTCGGTGCGGCGGAGGTGACGCCGATCCGGGGCCAGGTCTGGAGGATGGTGGCCAGGATGATCTGGAGTTCCGTCCAGGCGAAGTTCTCACCGATGCACTTCCGGCGGCCGTCGCCGAACGCCAGGAAGGAGCCGCGTGTGGCCTGCGCGCGGTCAGGGGTCCAGCGGTCCGGGTCGAAGACGTCCGGGGCGGGGAACACCTCCGGGTCGTGCTGGTGCAGATAAGGGCTCCAGACGACGTCGGCACCCTCGGGGATGCGGTGGCCTCCGAGTTCGATGTCGCGGCTCGCGGTGCGCGTCACCATCCAGGCCGGTCCGTACTTCCGGATCGCTTCCCGGAGGACCCGCCGGGCGTGGACGAGCCGGTCCAGATCCTCGTGCCGCAGAGGGCGGTCGGCACACACGAGGGCGAGTTCTTCACGGAGGAGCCGCTCGGTCCCGGGGTCCCTCGAGATCTCGTACAGGGCCCAGGCAAGGGTGGTACCGGTGGTTTCGATCGCTCCGGTCAGCAGGGTGATGGCCTCGTCCTGCAACTGCTCGCGGCTGAGCGGGGTCTCGGCCGTGAGCAGGGCGGCGAACAGACCCGCCTGCCGCGTCGGCGGTGCCGACGCGTGCGGGCACTGCGCCGGTACCGCACCGGTCTCGTCCGCCCCCGGGTGCGCGGCGCGGTGGGAGTGGTGGTCGATGGCCTGGTCGATCAGGGACCGCAGGCGGGCGACGCGGGCGGCGTGGGCGCGGTTCGCGGGCAGCGGCAGTCCGGTGATCCAGGAGGGAAGGACCGTCTGCCGGATCGTTCCCTTCATGATCTCGGGCATCAGCGAGGTGAACTCGCTCTCCAGCCGGTCGGGCAGGTCCGTGCCGAAGAGGGCGACAAGGAACGCGGCGAGGGTGGTCGCGTTCATGTCGGCGTACACATCCCGCGGCGCGCCCTGCGGCCACGCCTCGACCATGGCGCGTACCTGGCGGATCATGGCGTCGCCGCGGTCGGCGATGTGCGACTTGTTGAACATGGGCTGCATCAGACGGCGGTTGCGCAGGTGTGCCTCGCCGTCGGCGATGGTGGCGAGACCGTCGCCGAAGAAGAGGCGGAGAGCATCGATGATCCTGCCGCCCTTCGGGAAGTGGGCGGCGTCGGTCACCAGGACTCGGCGGGTCAGCGCGGGATCGGTGACGACGTAGGCAGGGCTCGGACCTATGCGTATCCGGACGACGCTGCCGTACCGACGCAGTGAGGTGATGAACGGAAGGGGGTCCCGGGCCAGCCGGTGGGCGTGACCGATCAGCGGCAGGCTGCCGGGAGCGGTCGGAGTCGGGGCGGACGGTCTCGTCGTGGCGCTCATCGAGCGGATCACTCCTTGTGGGGGGGCCGTCGAACGCCCCATGCATGCCCAAGATCACGGAGAAGGATGCTGCGGCAGGTCCTCTTCGTCGATCTCGCACGTACCGTCGACCGGATGCGGGTTCGCGCATGTCGCGGGAACCTGGAGACATCGCCCGGTTCCGCCCCGGCGCGGTCGTGCGACCCGGGTTGCCCGCCATCGAGCCGAGGAGAGACAGAACCGCAATGCCTTACATCACTGTGGGACGCGAGAACTCCACCGACATCGAGCTCTACTACGAGGACCACGGGGCCGGACAGGCCGTGATCCTCATCCATGGGTACCCACTCGACGGCCGCTCCTGGGAGAAGCAGTCCGCCGCGCTGCTCGACGCGGGGTACCGCGTGATCACCTACGACCGGCGCGGATTCGGACAGTCGAGCCAGCCCACGACGGGATACGACTACGACACCTTCGCCTCCGACCTGAACACGGTCCTGGAGACCCTCGACGTCTCGGACACCGTGCTCGTCGGGTTCTCCATGGGCACCGGTGAAGTGGCCCGCTATGTCAGCAGGTTCGGCACGGAGCGCGTCGCGAAGGTGGCCTTCCTCGCCTCGCTGGAGCCCTGCCTGCTGAAGACCGACGACAACCCGGACGGTGCGGCGCCCCGCGAGTTCTTCGAGGGCATCTCCGCGGCGGTGAAGGCCGACCGGTACGCGTACTACACGTCGTTCTTCAAGGACTTCTACAACCTCGACGAGAACCTCGGCAGCCGGATCAGCCCGGAATCCGTCCGCAACAGCTGGCACACGGCGGCGTCGGGTGGATCCTTCGCCGCGGCGGCCGCGCCGATGACGTGGTTCACCGACTTCCGGGGGGACATCCCCGCCGTCGACGTGCCCGCCCTGATCCTGCACGGAACGGCGGACAACATCCTGCCCATCGACTCGGCGGGGCGCCCGTTCCACCGGGCGCTGCCGAGCGCGGAGTACGTGGAGGTCGAGGGCGCTCCGCACGGTCTGCTGTGGACGCACGCCGAGGACGTCAACCGGGCACTTCTGTCCTTCCTCGCCAAGTGAGGTGACCGGTCTTCAGGCCGGTCGGATCCAGGCGGACGCGGCAGCGGCCGGGTTTTGGCGCCAGGCGTGCTTCGAAGCCGGTGTCGCCGAGGCCGTCGAGGACACCGCGCAGCAGGTGGAGGTTCATCCCGCGGACCGTCCGGGTGTGCGCGCGGGCCGGCGTGTGGAAGGGGCAGTTTCCCAGGACGACGGCGTCACCCTCGTGCCGCGGTTCGAAACCGTACCGCTCCAGCAGGGGGAAGACCTCTCCGTGGCCGTCGGCGCCCACCTGCGCGCCGCATCCCCGTGCCGTGCGGTGCAGGACGTCACGCACCGGCTCCCCGGTGGCGCCGGACTCCTCCACGGCGTGGGCGAGGAGCTGCCCGGCGAGTTCGTGGCGCCGGTCCGGGAGGCCGACGGCGATCTGCTTCGTCGAGCGGTGGTAGAGCTTGGCCGGTCTGCCCGCGCCCGGGCCGGTGCGTCCGCCGCGCCGCGCACGGACCACGTCGAGCAGGTACTCGTCGGCCGGCCGGTCCAGGTGGAAGGCGGCGGTCCGCCGGACCAGGCCCGGGGCCGCGGCGGCATCGTCCCGGCCCACCGGTTCCGGCTCGCGCACCACGTAGTCGTAGAGCCTCCGGCGGAGCGCCCCGGCCGCACCTCGGCGGGCCGCGCTCGCCCGGCTCGCCCGGCGCTGCCACGGCTCCCGGGTCTGAGGTCAGCACAGCACGCGCAGCGCTCCGGGCAGGACTCTGAGCGTCACGGGGAGAAGGGCGTCGACCTCACCGTCCGCACCGTAGGGGACTGCGCGGTCGGCGGCGACACGGATCTCCCGGCCCCGCTCCACCCGCACCTGGGGCCGGTGGACGTGGGCGCCCGTCCTCAGGTCGTTCATCAGGGCGAAGAACAGGCGCCGCGGCGCGTCCTCGATCATCACGACGTCCAGCAGCCCGTCGTCCACCCGGGCGTCGGGCGCGATGACACGGCCGGAGCCGTAGTAGCCGGAGTTGGCGGCCACCACGGTGTAGCCGGTGTGTGCGTGCTCCTCGCCGTCGATCGTGACCCGGTAGCGGACCGGCCGCCAGGTGGTGGCCGCCCGCAGTCCGCCGGCGTAGTAGGAGGCGGCGCCCCGCAGCAGCCTGCTGTGGTTGGCGTGGCGGTTGGCGAGCGCGTCCACTCCGGCGTACACGCTGCCGAGGACGACGGTACGGTCGTGGACGGCCGATTCGACCTCGATGGTGTCGACGTGCCGCGGTTCGCCCTCCAGCAGTATCCGGGCCAGGGCTGCCGGTTCGGTGGGCAGTTCCAGGGCCCGTGCGAAGTCGTTGCCCCGGCCTGCCGGCACCAGGCCGAGCGTGGCACCGGTCCCGCTGAGGGCGCCGCCGATGCCTCCGGCGATGCCGTCCCCGCCGACGGCCAGCACCACCCGCCCCCGCTGCCCGGCGTCCCGGGCCAGCTCCTGCGCGTGGGCCAGACTGCGGCTGTACTCCGTGTGCAGTTCGGCCCCGGCCTCCCGGAGCTGTCGCGCGAGGGCGAGCAGCGCGGCCGCTCCGGTGGATCCGCCCGCGGTGGGGTTGACGACGGCGGTGAACTGTCGCATCGGGTTGCCTCCGGGCGGGCCGACGGGATGGAGCGGGATGGTCCTCTGACGGATGACGGCGCTTCGGCTCAGTCGGCGGGCAGGAGGACGCCGGGGTTGAGCACTCCGGCCGGGTCCAGGCGCCGCTTCACCGCGCGCAGGGCGTCGGCGCCCAGCGGGCCGGCCTCGCGGACGTACCAGTCCCGGTGGTCGGTGCCGACACCGTGGTGGTGGCTGATCGTGCCGCCTGCGGCGAGGATCGCCTCGTTCGCGGCGTGCTTGGCGCGCGTCCAGTGCGCCACGGGGTCGCCGTCGCCCTGTGCCGCCACCACGGTGAAGTACAGGGAGGCGCCGTTCTCGTAGACGTGGGAGATGTGGCACATCACCAGGGGCGGGGTGCCGGCCTCGGTGAGCGTGGCGGTGAGCGCGTCGCGGACCGCGGTGTACAGCCCGGGGATCCGGGACCAGAACGTCGCGGTCTCCAGCGTCTCGGCCAGGGCCCCGGCGTCGAGCAGGGAGTCGCGCAGGTAAGGGGCCGAGTAGCGGCTGTGGGCCCAGCGGCGGCCGGGTTCCTCCCCCAGCGGTGTTCCACCGCACGCGCGCAGGACGGCTGCGGCTTTTTCCCTGCGGTACGCGGTGTCCTCCTCCGTGCCCTCGTAGCCGGCGACGGCCGTGCATCCGGCGGGCTGCGGGGTGCCGGAGCCGATCGCGTCCGGCTGGGCGAGGCCGATCAGTGTCTCGGTCTCGTCGGACAGCCGCAGCACGGTGGGGCGCGGCCCGTCCTGGGCGAGGCGGCGCAGCGCGGCGGTGCCCTCCTCGAAGGAGTCGAACCGCCAGCCCTCGTGGACGCGGGCCTGTGGGAGAGGGCGGATCCGGACGGTCACCGACGTGATGACGCCGAAGGCCCCCTCGGACCCCAGGACGAGCTGGCGCAGGTCGGGCCCGGCCGCCGAGCGCGGGGCCCGGCCGGTGTCGAGGGTGCCTTCGGGGGTGGCGAGGGTGAGGGAGAGCACCATCTCGTCGAAGCGGCCGTACCCGGCGGACGCCTGGCCGCTGGAGCGTGTCGCGGCGAAGCCGCCGATGGTCGCCCACTCGTAGGACTGGGGGAAGTGGCCGAGGGTGAAGCCGTGTTCGGCGAGCAGCGCCTCGGCCTGCGGGGCACGCAGGCCGGGTTGCAGGGTGGCGGTGCGGGAGACCGGGTCGAGGGCGAGCAGTGCGTCCATACGCCGCAGGTCCAGGGCGACGAAGGTGCCCCGCTGGCCGGGGGCGAGACCGCCGACCACGGAGGTGCCGCCGCCGAACGGCACCACGGGCAGGCGCTGTTCGGCACAGACACGCAGGACGGCGAGCACCTCGTCGTGGCCGGCGGGGAACAGGACGGCCGCCGGGATGTCGGTGACGTCACCGTGCCGGATCCGCAGCAGGTCGGGGGTGGACTTGCCGCGCGTGTGCCGGATCCGCGTCTCCGGGTCGGTACGCACATGGTCCTCACCGCCCAGCGCCTCGGCCAGCGCGCGGTGCGCGGCGGACGCCAAGCGGATCTCGGGCACGGCCACTTCCTCGAGGGCCACCGGTCCGGCCGCGCACGGCTCGACGCCGAGCAGATCGCGCAACAGCCCGATCACCGTGTCGGGCAGCGGCGTCGCCCTGGCCGGGTCGCCCCAGCCGCTCCACAGCATGTCCATGCCTGTCGTCCTCACCGGTCGGTTCGAGCGTCGATATGAGCGATGCCGTCGCCGACGGCCCCTCCAGTCGTTACACTGTTACACATGACGCCTATTCGTCACAACCGTTCGGACAACGACGCCGTGCTCGACGCGGTGCGCGACTGCGTTCTGGCCGTCGGGGTCCGCCGCACCACGCTGACCGACGTGGCCCGCCGCGCCGGGGTCTCCCGGATGACGCTGTACCGACGATGGCCCGACGTGCGCTCTCTGGTCGGGGACCTCATGACCCGGGAATGGATCGACGTGGCCACCGGCGCGGTCCCCGAGCGCCGTCCGGACGTCACCAGCCGGGACCGCATGGTCGACGGACTGGTGGCGGGGGTGCGCGCCTTCGGCGGACACCCACTCTTCCGCAAGATCGTCGACGTGGACCCCGAACTGCTCCTGCCCTATGTGCTGGACCGCCGCGGAGCGAGCCAGGTGGCGCTGCTGGAACTGCTGGCCGACAACGTGCGCGAGGGGCACGCCGACGGATCGGTGCGCACCGGTCATCCCGAACGGCAGGCGCGGTCGGTACTCCTGATCGTCCAGTCCTTCACCCTGTCCCTGCGCACCATGACCGACGAGGACGACCCCGACCTCACCTCCGAGGCGCTCCTCGCAGAACTGCGCGACATCCTGGAGAGGACCCTCACACCATGAACCCCCTCACCGGGCCGGCCTCCGCCTCGTCCCTGTCCGCCGGGCGCCGCACCCGCGAACTGACCGAGACCGTGGGCGGCCCGGCCGTCGATGTCCTGGTCGTCGGTCTCGGTGCCACCGGCGCCGGGACCGCTCTGGACGCCGCGGCCCGCGGTCTGAGCGTGGTGGCCGTCGACGCCCACGACCTGGCGTTCGGCACCTCCCGCTTCAGCAGCAAACTCATCCACGGCGGGCTGCGCTACCTCGCCTCCGCCCAGCTGGACGTCGCCCACGAGAGCGCGGTCGAACGCGGGGCGCTGATGCAGCGCACCGCCCCCCATCTGGTGCACGCCCAGCCGTTCGTCCTGCCCCTCACCCCCCTGGTCTCCCGCGGTCAGGCCGCCCTGGCCCGCGCCGGTTTCCGGGCCGGGGACGCCCTGCGGCTGGCCGCCCGTACCACGCGGGCGACCCTGCCCGCGCCGCGCCGGATCTCGGTGACCGAGACCCGTCACCTGGCCCCCGCCGTACGGGGCCACGGACTGCGGGGCGGCCTGCTGTCGTGGGACGGCCGACTCACCGACGACGCCCGTCTGGTGACCGCCCTCGCCCGCACCGCCGCCGCACACGGGACTCGCGTCCTCACCCGGCTCCGGGCCTTGGAGCTGACCGCGTCCGGCGCCCGGGTCCGCGACGAACTCACCGGCGAGGAGGGCGAGATCCGCGCCCGCGCGGTGATCAACGCGTCCGGTGTCTGGGCCGGCGGTCTCGTGGACGGCATCCGGATCCGCCCCTCACGCGGAACCCACCTCGTGCTGCGCCCGGACAGCCTCGGCCCGCTCCCGGCCGGCCTGCACATCCCGATCCCCGGGGAGAACAACCGCTTCGTCCTCGTGCTGCCCCAGGATGACGGCCGGGTCTACGTCGGGCTCACCGACGAACCCGTGGACGGCGGCATCCCCGAGGTCCCCGAGGCACCCGAGACGGACATCGGCTTCCTCCTCGACGTCCTGTGCTCCGTCCTGGACGTCCCGCTGCACCGGGACGACGTCGTCGGGGCCTTCGCCGGACTGCGCCCCCTGCTGGACACCACGGCGGCCGGCGCCGGCACGACGACGAGGACCGCCGACGTCTCACGACGGCACGCGGTCCTGACCTCGTCCGAAGGTGTCGTCACCGTCGTCGGCGGCAAGCTCACCACGTACCGGCGCATGGCCGAGGACGCCGTCGACACCGCCGTCCGCGTCCGCCGGCTGCCGGCCGGCCCGTCCCGCACCGCGTCCCTCCCGCTCGTGGGCGCCGCACCGCCGCACGTCCTCACCGCCCTGCCCGCACCCCGCCGCCTGGTGCGGCGCTACGGGACGGAGGCACCGGCCGTCCACGCCCTCGGCGCGCGGGACACCCGGCTGGGCGAGCCCGTGCTGCCCGGACACCCGGTCACCGGGGCCGAACTGCTGTGGGCCCTGCGCCACGAGGGAGCGCTCGACGAGAGCGACCTGCTCGACCGCCGCACCCGCGTCGGCCTCGTCCCCGCCGACCGCGCGGCGGCGCTCCCCGCCGTACGCGAACTCCTGGACGGCGCCCTGCCGCAATGGAGTTGAGGAGCGCCCCACCCCGGGCGGGGACCGCCGTCAACTCCGGTGGACGCCGACCTCACGCAGGGAGTAGCCCCAGTCGGTCCCCCGGTCCAGGAACCGGAGACGGACGTGGCGGGCCGGTTCCGGGGCGAAGCGGGCCGTGTCGAGGCCGCCGTCCCCCGAGACCGTGGACCAGACGGTCCGCCAGTGCGAGCCGTCGGCGGAGAGCTCGACGCGGTACGAAGTCCCGTACGCGCGCTCCCAGTCGAGCGTGACGCGCCCGACCTCCCGGGTGGTACCGAGGTCGATCCGGAGCCACTGGTCGTCACTCCAGTCGCTGGCCCAGCGGGTGCCCCGGTCGCCGTCCACCGCCCGGCCGGGAGCGTAGCTGGTGAACGGGTTCCACTCGGTCGAACTGGCGGTCGCCGGGGCGTCCTTGGCGAGATTGACGCCCGCCCGGTGCCGCTCGGAGGCGCCCCAGGTGCCGAGGTAGGACTCGGCGCCCCGGAAGAGGTCGTCCACCACGTCCTGGCCGCCGACGCGCCGGATGTCCTCGATCCAGTCGGGGACGAGTCCGTAGTGCGCGGCTCCGTCGGTGTTCAGGTCCCAGGTGCGTTCGCCGGTGGTCTGCCGGCCGATGACGGACCCGCCGTCCACGCTGCGGAAGGGGTACGTGACGGGGTGGGGCGCGTCGGCCCCGCGCGGGGCGGGCCAGCCGCCGACGCCGTTCATGTCGGTGCCGTAGCCGTAGCCCGCGCCGTGCTTGTCGCGCACCGCCTCGGTGCGCCGCGCCTCCTCGACGAAGCCTTCGGAGCCGTGCATGTACTGGGCGACGAAGCCGCCGAGGCCGTAGACGCGCTCGGTCCAGTTCAGGTCCATCCAGCTGTGCGAGGAGAGCACGCCGGGGTACGACTCGGCCTCGAAGAGGTCGAGCACCCTGCCGGCGGCCTTGACGCTCATGTGGTCGATCTCGAGCATCATGTTGCGTTTCATCATGCCGCGCACCGCGTACTCGCCGAGGTCCGTGAGGCCCCGTACATTGCACCGGGCCTCCTCGTCGTAGGCGGGGACCTCGACGCCCGCCGGCAGTTCCTCCTCGGCTCCGGGCGCGGCGGCCAGGCCGATGGGGTTGTCGTGCTGGGGGCCCCTGCACTTCTCGGTCCGCCAGAAGGTGCCCGTCGACAGGAACTGCCCGACGTTGATCGCGGTGCCGAGCGCGCCCTCGTCGAAGCGCACCCCGCACAGCGCGTTGTCGAACTTGTGGCACAGGAACATGCTGCGCACGCCGAGGTCGTACAACTCGTCCAGCCCGGCGTCGATGTCGGCCTTGTCGCACTGGGCGATGTCCAGGATCTGCTTGCAGCCGAACGGCTCGGAGGTCTCCACACCCAGGACGACCGCGAGCTTGCCCTGCTCGACGACCTGACGGGCCTGGGTGCTGTCGGTGACGATCCGGAACCAGCCCTTGCCCGTGCCGCCGTACATCCTGTCGACGTAGGCCTGCATGTCGTAGGTCAGCTTCGCCTGCAGCCGGATCGACGTCATCTCGTCGCAGCCGCGGTCCTTGAAGAAGTACACGGAGCAGATCACGCCGTTGGTGACGAGGTCGTTCACCAGGACCCGCTGCCCGCCGCGCCAGGCCCGCTCGATCCAGGCGTAGTAGTTCTGCTGGTGGGTCATCGAGTCGTGGGCCGGCCAGTCCTCGAACGTGGGCCAGCCGACGGGATCGTGCCTGCCGTCACCGCCGTTGGTGATGAAGTCGAAGATCGCGAGCGAGCCGTCGGGGTAGTGCTCGGGACAGTCCTTGAGGGCGTCGGCGATCCCCTTCCCGGAGAAGGGCTTGCCGCAGATGAGCCGACCGCCGAAGGCCTCGTTGGACATGATGTGGTTGTGCGCGTCGACGAACCCGCGGACCTCGTCGCGCGCGTCGGTACCGGTGAACGGCTCACCGGTGACGCCGATCCCGGAGTCCGGCGCCGGCCGCGCGGTCGGCTCCCACCAGTCGCCGGCCGCCGCGGAACTGGGTGTGGGGCCGAGGGACATCACGGTGAGCACGAGCAGAAGCAGCGCCACGAGGGCGACTTGGCGGCGTCCACCGCCGTACCGGCGTCGAGCGACGATCACGGCCCACGTCCCTCCGTCAGCGGCACGGCCGGCCCACCGGGCGGCCCGGGCCGGTGACCCGGACTCATCCGATTGTCATGACCGGTACAAGATATGCCCGAGCATGGCTACTGGCGCGTAGGGAGTCAAGGGTCCGGGACGAACGGCGGTGGAGCGGACCCGGGATCCCGTTTTCCCGGGCGCCGTTGCGCCATGGCCGACCGTCGCCCGTGCCCGGTACGGCGAACGCCCCCGCCGGCTACCGCTCGGTCCCGGATTCGTAGCGCAGCGAGATGGAGCGCAGGACGTCCGCGGAGGACACGTCCGTGCGACCCGCGTCGTGCACTTCGGCGAGTTGCACGAAGGCGAAGGTGAGTGCGGAGGTGATGTGCACGATGGCGGGCCCCAGCTTCTCGGTGACGATCTCCGCCACCTCGCGGGCGTTCGCGTCGGCCGGCAACTGGATGTGCGGCAGCATCTCTTCGAGAAGCTTGGAGACGGCCCCGCTCCTCATCACCTCGGCATCCGGGTTCTCCCGGAGTTGCCGCCGCATCTCGAGGGCCTCGGTGAGGATGCCGACGCCCCGCTGCATGATTTCGCGCTGCTCCATGGACACAGCCTAAAGTCTTCCCCGGCGCACTCCGGTGCTCGCGTTCCACCCGTCCGTGCCCGGCTCTGCGGAACTGGCCCATGCATTTGAGTTCCGCTTATCATCTTTTACAGCTGAATACGAGCATTGAATCCCAAGGGAGACGCCGAGCGTCACCGCCCTGGCCCCAGTGAGTGATCCATGTCCCGTACCGCCTCCACGGACGACGGCGACGAGCAGCCGGCCAGGCTCGGGACGTTGACGGGTCAGGCACATGCGCAGGCCGAGGTGCAGCGCTCCCGGGTCGAACCGGCCCCCGCACTGCAACGCGGCATGCTCCCCCGGAATCTGCCCGTCGCTCCCGGCGTGCGCTGTCTCCCTCCTCCTGCCCGCGATGATCACCGGCAGCGCAACACCGGGCGTTCCGTGGAACTCGCGTGCCAGGAGCTGGTCCAGGTGCTGGAGCACCTCACCGCGGGCGAGAGCACCCCTGGCCGGCCGCTCCTGGACAGGGGCGGAACACAGCGGGCCGAGGTCGACCCGGAAGGGGACGAACGCAGTACGGGCGAGTGGACCACGCGACGCGGCGCGGGAGAGCGCGGCACCGGCTCACCGGGATCGCGTTCACCTGCGCAGTGCCCCGGCGTCCCCTATGACGATCACCGGGTGTTGCGCGGGATCGAGCGCCCGCAGGAGTTGTCTCATGTGCGGTTCCTCCAGGCTCACACAGCCCTGGGTGGGCCCTTGGTGGTCCACGTGCAGCCAGATGCCGCCGCCCCGGTCGACGCCGAGCGGCCGTGTCCGGTCGAGCGGTGAGGTGCCCGGGACGCGGTTGTAGTCGATCGCGATGACGTAGTCGAAGGAGCCCGCGAGCGGTTCCCCCATGAAGCCCGTGCCGCCGATGGCGAATCCCGATGACTCGTCGTACGGCAGCAGGGTGCCCGGGTCGGGCAGCAGTCCTCCCGCGTCACTGAGGGTGAACACGCCGATCGGCGAGCGGAGGTCGCCCACCCGGTGGTCGTCGGTCCAGCCGTTGAGGGCGTTGCGGGCGGGCCACGGGGTGCCCGCCTTCCACCCCGAGGCGGTACGCCGGTACAGCACGGCCTCGGAGCGGTTCGCGTCCCTGCCCGTGCCGGTGACGACGACGGCCTGGCGGGTGTTCTCGGGGATCAGCGCCAGCGTCCGCGGGCCGAGACCGCCGAGCGGGGCGGGGGGCTCCGTTTCCGCTCCGGCGTCGGACCTGCCCTGTGTGGTGCTGTCGGCGCCGGGGGCTCCGTGCTCCGACGGTCCGGTCTCCGGCGGTCCGACCACGGGCGGCCCGGCCACCGGGGGCGCGGCCTCGGGCGTGGTGGCCGGGGAGGCGGCGGCCGTGGGTGCGGCGGCCGTCGGGGACTCCCGCACCGTGCTACCGCTGATCGCTCCGCAGCCGGTGAGGACCGCCGTCACCAGGAGCGCGACAGCCGACGTCGGCAGCCGTCCGCGCACCCGGACGGGAACGGCGGACCGTCGGCCGCCCCGGGACGGAACTCGGGGACGTCCGTGGTGCGGGCCTTCGATCGATGAAGCCATGGGGCTCAGCCTGACTTCAACTTCGTCAAAACGCCTCGCACCCCGCGCGAGTCCGGGCAACGTCCCCCATCTGCGTCGCTGCGGTCGGTCATGACCCGGTGAGGATCGCGACGATCGCCGCGCCCACGCCACTGGCCGCGCCCACCACCGCCGCGGCCACGCAGCGCACCCGCAGCTGCCGGTAGCGGTCTTCGTACTCGCCCCGGAGCTCGGCCGCACGGTCGCAGATCCGGACGAGTGAGGCGCGGGAGGCCGCGATCCGCTCGGCGGTGTAGACGTGCTCCACGTCCTCGCGCTGTGCGGTCGTCAGCCACGGCAGCTGCTCGGTGAATCGGCCGGCCTGCCGCCGGGCGTCCTCGACCTCGGCCGCCCACAGCAGGTACCCCTCGAGTTGGTTGAGGCCTCGGGCGCTGTCCTGGATGGGGTTCACATGCTCCTCCACACGCTGGGCTGTGAGATCACTCCTGTTTGTCCCCGGGGGCCTGGATGGCCGCGGTCTCCGGGCGGTTGACCTCCCGGTCGTACGCGGCGACCGCCGGGTGGTGCAGGTCGAAGGCCGGGGATTCGCTGCGGACGCGGGGCAGGGTGAGGAAGTTGTGCCGCGGCGGCGGGCACGAGGTGGCCCACTCCAGGGAACGGCCGTAGCCCCACGGGTCGTCGACCTCGATCTTCTCGCCGTACTTGGCCGTCTTCCAGACGTTGTAGAAGAACGGCAGCAGCGACAGGCCGAGCAGGAACGAGGAGATCGAGGAGAATGTGTTCAGCCCGGTGAAGCCGTCGGCCGCCAGGTAGTCCACGTAGCGGCGGGGCATGCCCTCGGCGCCCAGCCAGTGCTGGATCAGGAAGGTGCCGTGGAAGCCGATGAACAGCGTCCAGAAGGTGACCTTGCCGAGCCGCTCGTCGAGCATCTTGCCGGTGAACTTCGGCCACCAGAAGTGGAAGCCGGCGAACATCGCGAAGACGACGGTGCCGAACACCACGTAGTGGAAGTGCGCCACGACGAAGTACGAGTCGGTGACGTGGAAGTCCAGCGGCGGCGAGGCCAGGATGACGCCGGTCAGACCGCCGAACAGGAAGGTCACCAGGAAACCGATGGACCAGAGCATCGGCGTCTCGAACGAGAGACTGCCCTTCCACATGGTGCCGATCCAGTTGAAGAACTTCACACCGGTGGGAATGGCGATCAGGAAGGTCATGAAGGAGAAGAACGGCAGCAGCACCGCGCCGGTGGCGAACATGTGGTGCGCCCACACGGTCACCGACAGACCCGCGATGGCGATCGTCGCGCCGACCAGGCCCAGATAGCCGAAGATCGGCTTGCGGCTGAAGACCGGCACGATCTCGGAGACGATGCCGAAGAACGGCAGCGCCAGGATGTACACCTCGGGGTGGCCGAAGAACCAGAACAGGTGCTGCCACAGCAGCGCCCCGCCGTTGGCGGCGTCGAAGATGTGCCCGCCGAACTTGCGGTCGTACTCCAGCGCCAGGAGCGCGGCGGCCAGCACCGGGAAGGCGAGCAGGACCAGCACGCTGGTGAGCAGCACGTTCCAGGTGAAGATCGGCATGCGGAACATGGTCATGCCGGGAGCGCGCATGCAGATGATCGTGGTGATGAAGTTGACTGCGCCCGCGATGGTGCCGAAGCCCTGCAGGGCCAGGCCCATGATCCACAGGTCGTTGCCGAGGCCCGGTGAGCGGACCGTGTCGGACAGCGGGCTGTAGGCGGTCCAGCCGAAGCTGGCGGCCCCGTCCGGGGTGAGGAAACCGCCGATCGCGATCAGCGAGCCGAACAGGTAGAGCCAGTAGGCGAGCATGTTCAGCCGCGGGAAGGCGACGTCGGGCGCGCCGATCTGCAGCGGCATGATCCAGTTCGCGAACCCGGAGAAGATCGGCGTCGCGAACATGAACAGCATGATCGTGCCGTGCATCGTGAACGCCTGGTTGAACTGCTCGTTCGACACGATCTGCAGACCCGGCCGGGCCAGCTCGGCGCGCATGAGCAGCGCCATCGCGCCACCGATGCAGAAGAACACGAACGACGTCACCAGGTAGAGGCTGCCGATCCGCTTGTGGTCGGTGGTGGTCAGCCAGGCGATGACGGCTCCGCCCGGTCGGCGTCGTGCAGGAGGGGCCGCCTGGGGCGGCGAGGCGGACGGCGACAGAGCGGGCAGAGCCACGGCAATCCTCCATGCGTGCGAGACCTCCGGGGGGTGCGGTACCCGCGGGGCACCGGGACCCGGCCATTACCAAGGTATCTCTCTCGCGAGAGAAATAAATACCGGGGTGTGCGTGACGGCTCAGGCGCCGGTCAGGGCGGACCGACCGCGGTCCCCCCGGGTCCTCATGCCGGCCGACAGGCACGGAACCGGGCGGACGGCCGTTGGGACGAGCCTGTGACAACGCGGTGACGTGAGAAACGGGGATATGCGGACAGACTCGTCGGTAGGTTCACGACCCGAATGAGGGGACGATGGCGCGACTCAGCCGCGAGCAGAAGCGGGAACAGCAGCAGGCCGCACGCGCGGCGAACCGTGCGGCAGTGCCGATCGACGTCCATGTCCCCGCCCCTGCGGCGGGTGCCGGCTCACGGAAGGCGTCGGTCGGCGGGGTACTGGTGGTCGCCGGACCCGACGAGGAGGTGCAGCAGGCGGTGCTGAACCGCCTCCACCGCATCGCCGTCGACTCGGGACACACCGTCCTCGCCACCATCCACGACGAGCGCACCGGGTACGTCGTCCCGCTCCGGGTCGACCCGGACGGTGCCAGCCACTTCGCCGGAGAACCGGTTCCCATGGAGCCGGCAGCGCCGACCCCGGCTCCGGTGCCGACCCCGGCTCCGGGGCCGGCGCCGATTCCCGTGCGCGACAGCGCACCCACCTTCCGGCTGCGGCCGGTGCCCGAGTCGGTGGAAGCCGTACCTCCCGGCACGGTCGTGCCGCCGATGGGCGAGTTCGGCCCGCCTCCACTCATGGACACGAGGCCGCACTCCGCCCCCGAAGCCGACCACGGCAGGCACCCGGCACCCGCTCGCACACCGCGGACGCCTCAGGCACCCCTGATACCTCCGGCGCCCTCAGCGCCTCCCATACCCCCGGCCGACCGGACGCCGGACCCGCTGCCCCCGGCCGACCGGACACCACCCCCGGCGCCGGGAGCCGCCCCTTCCCGCACCCCCGAACCGGTTGCGGAGGCCCAGCCCGAACCCGCTCTCGCCCCCGACCTCAAGCCGGCCCCGCCCCGAGGTTTCGACGCCGTGGCGGAGGCGGTGCTCGGGGACGAGCCGCCCGCCGCCCCGGGCGAGACCCACCTGGCCGAGCCCATGGGACGGATCAACGAGGCCGTTCGGGCGGGCCGGATCGACACGGCGGCGCGACTGGCCGGGGAGACGGTGACCGAGGCGTCGCGGACGCTGGGGCCCGAGCACCCGGAGGTGCTCAAGCTGTGCGAGCTGTCCGCGTACATCGCCTACCTGGGTGACGAGCCGCTGCACGCCTTCCGGCTCTCCCTCGACCTCGCCGGGATCCACCGCAGAGCGGGCGACGCGGAGGCCGCCTACGGCAACGTCCGCAGCGCGGCCACCGCCTGGCGCGCGGTGCGCGATCCGCTGCGCGGGCTGGAGCTGGGACGCGGGCTGATCGAGCTGTGGACCGAACTCGCCGCCGAGGACGGCCCGGCGGCCGACGAGATCGAGGAACTGGAGTCCGCCCGCACCCGCATGGGCCGGCTGACCGCCCGCGCCCGGCACGGGTGAGTGGGCGTGGACGGAGCCGTTCAACGCGCTGAGGAGTGCTCCGGCCCGGCCTTCGGCGCATCCACCGTGTCCACCGTGTCCACTGTGTTCGCCGTATTCACGGTGTTCACCGCTTCCGCCGGGTTCGCTACGACCACCGGGGCCACCGTGTCCACCGGGCTCATCGCCGCGCCGGCCACGGCCGCCGCCCTCGCGCGCTCGGTGGTGAGTACGCGGGCGGACCGGCGGGCGGTGCGCAGCGCGTCCCAGGTCAGCAGCATGAGCGCCAGCCACACCAGCGCGAATCCGGCCCAGCGCTCGGGCGGCATGGCCTCCTTGAAGTAGAGGATGCCGAGCAGGAACTGGAAGACCGGGGCCAGGTACTGGAGCAGCCCCATCGTGGACAGCGGTACGCGGATCGCGGCGGCGCCGAAGCAGACCATGGGGAGCGCGGTGACGAGGCCGGTGGCGGCCAGCAGCACCGCGTGTCCCGCTCCCTCGGCACCGAAGGTGGACTCGCCCCGGCTGCCCAGCCAGAGCAGATAGCCGAGCGCGGGGAGGAACTGGACGGCCGTCTCGGCGGCCAGCGATTCGACGCCACCGAGGTTGACCTTCTTCTTCACCAGTCCGTACGCGGCGAAGGAGAAGGCGAGGCAGAGCGAGATCCACGGCGGGCGGCCGTAGCCGATGGTGAGGACGAGCACCGCCGCGAAGCCGACCCCGACCGCCGCCCACTGTGCGGGCCGCAGCCGTTCCTTCAGCAGCAGGACACCCAAGGCGATGGTGACCAGCGGGTTGATGAAGTAGCCGAGGGAGGCCTCGACGACGTGCCCGGAGTTCACCGCCCAGATGTAGACGCCCCAGTTCACGGTGATGACCGCCGCGGCGACGGTGACCAGGGCCAGCCTGCGCGGCTGCCGCAGCAGTTCGCCGAGCCAGGCCCAGCGACGTATGACGAGCAGGGCGGCGGCCACGAAGAGCAGCGACCAGATCATCCGGTGGGCCAGGATCTCCACGGCTCCGGCGGGCTGCAGCAGTGGCCAGAAGAGGGGGACGAGCCCCCACATGCCGTAAGCCGCGAAGCCGTTCAGCAGTCCTGTACGCCGCTCGCCGTCCGACTTCTCGGTCACGGGCCGCCCTCCTTCTCACCTGACGCGTGTCCGGGCGAGCGACGCTCGCCCGGACGACCGTAACGCCGGACGCCCCGCTCGTCATTCCCATACTGGGAAGACGGTCGTGACGAGCGGGGGCGTCCTGGCCCGGGCCGGGCCTTCAGGGAATGGGCGAGACCTTCAGGCCCCGGGTCGGGCCTTCAGCGCGGCGGCGATGGCGTCCGCGATCGGGGTGGCCGGGCGGCCGATCAGGCGGGCCAGGTCGCCGCTGGTGACGACCAGCTCGCCCTTCTCGATGGAGGCGTCCGTGCCCGCGAAAACGGCGGCCACCGGCTCGGGGAGCCCGGCGCCGGTCAGGATGCCGGTGAGCTCCTCGACCGTGACCGGCTTGTAGGCGATCTCCTTGCCGGTCCGGCGGCTCAGCTCAGCCGCGTACTCGGCGAGGTCCCACGACTCGTCGCCGCCCAGCTCGTACGTCTTGTTCTCGTGGCCCTCACCGGTCAGTACGGCGACGGCGGCCGCCGCGTAGTCGGCGCGGGCGGCGGAGGAGAGGCGGCCCTCGCCGGCGGCGGAGACGACCGCGTCGTGCTCCAGCACGGGGGCGAGGTTCTCGGTGTAGACCTCGTGGTACCAGCCGTTGCGCAGCAGGACGTACGGGAGACCGGAGGCCAGCAGGGCCTTCTCGGTGCCGCGGTGGTCGTCGGCGAGTGCGGCGGTCAGCGTTCCGGGGGCGCTGGTGTAGGCGAGCAGGGAGACACCGGCGGCCTTGGCGGCGTCGATGACGGCCGTGTGCTGTCCCACCCGGTCCGCGCCGACCTCGCTGCTGGAGATCAGCAGCACCTTGTCGCCGGCCGTGAACACGCCGTCGAGGGTTTCGGGGGCGCTGTAGTCGGCGACCGCGATCCGCACCCCCCGCTCCGCCAGGTCCACGGCCTTCTCCGCACTGCGTACGACGGCGGTGACCTGCTCGGCCGGAACCTTCTCCAGGAGCTGCCCCACGACGTGGCGGCCCAGGTTTCCGGTGGCTCCGGTGACGACGATGCTCATGATCAGAACTCCTTGTGGGGGGTACGTATGGCACTAACCCTAGGAGTTGCGCTAACTAATGGAAAGTACCCACTTTGAAGTAAGGTACCGGCATGACGGTAAGCGATGTGCCCGTACGGGGCGGCGAGGGCCGGCGGAGCGAGCGTGAGGCGCTGTGCCCGCACCGCCTGGTCCTGGAGCATGTGACCAGCCGCTGGGGAGTGCTCGTGCTGATCCGGCTCCAGGAGCGGCCCCACCGCTTCAGTGAGCTGCGCCGCGCGATCGGCAGGGTCAGCGAGAAGATGCTCACCCAGACCCTGCAGACGCTGGAGCGGGACGGGCTCGTCCACCGTGACGCCAAGCCGGTGATCCCGCCGCGGGTCGACTACTCCCTCACCGACCTGGGGCGGGAGGCGGCCGAGCAGGTGCGCGCGCTGGCGCTGTGGACCGAACGGCGCATGGACGACGTGCTGACCGCCCGTAAGGCATACGACGAGGCCCGGACGCTCTGAGGCGTCCGGGCCTCGGGCCCCTGAGGGGCGGGTGGTCGAAGACGGTCAGCCGGCGGTGCTCATCCGACGACGGTCCAGGTGTCGTTGCCCGCGAACAGCGCGCCGAGCTCGCCCTTGCCGTGCCGCTCGACGGCGTCGTCCAACTGCTCGGCCATCAGCGTGTCGTACACCGGGCGGTCCACGGAGCGGAAGACGCCGATCGGGGTCTGGTGCAGGGTGTCCGGATCGGCGAGCCGGGACAGCGCGAACGCGGTGGTCGCCGACKCCGAGACACCCTGC
>NZ_QFRK01000155.1 GCF_003143855.1 Streptomyces sp. NWU339 | reverse complement strand
GGTGTAGCCGAACGAGGCGCCCTGCTTGGCAGGCCCGTAGACCTGCTTGACCTTGGAGTCGATGTCCACGAACACCACCTCGTCCCGCTTCGGGACCAGACCGGTGTGCGCGGCCAGAGTGCAGGTGAACGCCCGCATGACGGACTCGAGTTGACGCACATGTCCCCAGGTGAAGGCACGCAGGAAGGTGCCCAGTGTGGACGGGGCGCGCACGCCGCCGAACAGGCGGGACAGGCCACCGTGCCGGAGCACGTCCAAATCCTCGATGCTGTCCGCCCCGGCGATCATGCCGCCCACGATCGACAAGGCCTTCGCGTCGGCTGCCGTACCGGCACCGTTGGCCGCGCCGGTGAGCTTCACCTTCTCGGCCACCAGGGCGGGCAGCCCGCACCGCTCGGCCAGCCGGATCGTCGGAACCAGCCCGGCATGCGCGATCAGGTCCGGGGCGTCGAACGCGGCGAACAGCGTCGCCGGGCTATGGGAGACTCTCACTTACGAGGTGCCTTGCTTCGTGGGACTGATGAGGGCGTAGGAACTTTCATCATCCCAGGTCAGCGGGCACCTCTTCTCATTTCGTCGCCCGCAGACCGACTATCGCGCGGTGGATCCAGGCTCAGAAGTGCCTCGCACAACGCGCCGGTTTCGAGAGGACTTTTGCGAGTGGCGACCTGCGGAAACGCGACCGCTTCGGGTGCTCTCACAGAACTCTCACAGATGGTCGTTTGCGAGAGGACAGAAGCGGAAGCGGTGCTACCGCCATCTGCTGTCCCGTTGGTTTTCCCAACGTCGGACAACCTCGGCATGCTGACCGGCATGCTCCGCGGCGAGGTCAGCGAGACGTCCGACGTGAGGTCTGGGTCGACATCGCAGCCAGGAGATTGCGTATCTCGATGATGCTCGTGCCCGTGCGTTCGGCGATGCGGGCCGCCGACTGTCCGGCTTGGTACGCGGCGACAACCGCCGCGGTCAGCTGTCGGCGGGCCGCGTGGACTGCCGCCTGCGCCTCGCGCAGGGCCGCAGCTGCCGCCTCCAGGTCGTTGTCCTCGCTCGTCATAGCAGTCATCGTGCCAGCGGGCGCGCAGGGCCGGTACGGTGGGCGTGTTCCAGCACGAGGCAAGGGGTGGCGGCATGGCGGGCGAGACGCTGGTGACGGTGGTGGGCAACCTGACCGCCGATCCGGAACTGCGGCACACCGCCTCCGGCATCCCGGTGGCGGGTTTCACCATCGCGTCCACGCCCCGCGTGTTCGACCGCGAGCGCAGCGAATTCGTCGACGGAGAGCCACTGTTCCTGCGTTGCTCGCTCTGGCGACAGGCCGGCGAGAACGCCGCGCAGTCCCTCACCCGCGGCATGCGGGTCATCGTCACCGGACGCCTGCGGCAACGCACCTTCGATGACAAAGAGGGCATCCGTCGCACCACCGTGGAGATCGACGCCGAGGACGTCGCGGCCTCCCTGACCTACGCGACCGCCAAGGTCACCAAGACCTACCGCCAAGGCATGCCGCCCCAACGCGGCCCCGCCCCGGCGGCCGGACCGGTATCCGACTCCGCACAGCCGTCCCCGAGCGCGGCACCTGYCGAGCCGCACCCGTTCTGACCAGGGGYGCGGTCAGCCCCAGAAGGCGTGACGCGGATCGTCCAGAACGGTCAGGGCCTCGTCCAGTGACGAGACCGTCGGCAGGCGATCGCACGGATACCAGCGCCCGTTGCGATCCGCGCCGTCCACCTGCCACCCCTCATCAGTACGTCGCAGCCGAGCGACCCGACGCGAGGTCCACTCTCCGACTCCGTCCCACGGCGGTCGCTCCTCGGTGATCACAGCGGCGCTGCCCCGCACCGCACACCCCACCGTGATTTCCGCCTTCGCATGCGCAGGAATGCGCTGCTCAGCCCACTTCTTCAGCCTGGCTCGGTCCAGCTCAGAGATCTTCACACTCCCACGTTAACCACGACCATCCCTTCGACGGGCATGGCCCAGATACGCCAGAAACCCGCCACGGGATGATCTTGGGGTGCCAGTAAGAATCGTGTCACCGATCCTGCTGGCCAATTCCGGGTCATGCGGCGAGGGAGAGGTCGAGGCGGGCGAGGTGCCCGGTCCGGGTGCCTACGCAGCCAGCATGGAATTAACCAGCAGGATCCGCGAGGCGTCATTCGCAGGTGAACGGCTGACTCCTATGAAGTCACAAACGCCCGTCCGGCCGCGTGCGGGGTGACGCCCGGCGGGCCGACAAATCCGAAACAGGACAGTCGAAACGTCAGTCAGCCAAGGGGTCAGGCCCACCATCGGCGTCACCACGAACATCATCACTGTCAGCCAACGTGACAACGCCCGTGCGAGGAATCATCGACGGATCGGTCCGGGCTGGAGAGGAACCTATGGTTCATCGGACGCGTCTTCGCGGGTGTGACTGATTCTCCTGCCCCATACGGCCCCTGCACCCCCGACACCGACGTGGACCCCGAGAGCGAGAACTCGTCACGTCCCGGCCCGCTGTGGAGACACGTTCTGTGGGCGGTCGGGTTTCCCCTCTTCGGGGTGGGATTCGGCTGGGCGAGTGCGTCGTTTCGCCTCGGTCCCGATGAGTACGGCATGCCTCTCGCCGTGCCGGGCCAGGTGTGGTCGCACCTGATCGTCTGGACCGTGACCGGCCTGGTATCGGCAGCCGCGCTGCGGGCCGTCGCCGCCAGGGTCCCGCTCCACGCCCTGGAAGTTACCGTTCTCCTTCTCACCTTCATGGGCACCCGACTCTCGCTCGGCTATCGGCCGGGGCCACTGGTGTCGGGCGTGATGGTCGCAGCCGCTCTGATGATGGTGACCCTGCGGTGTGTCCTGGCGTTGCGTCGAGGCGCTCGCGACTGACGTGTGCGGTGAGTTCCTCTCCTCATGCTGGTCGGGGAGCGTCACCGACGCCAGGTTCCGCGTTGCCGGGTGGTGGCGAGATCCCGGAGCGCAGCCGCTCTCCCCGACAGGCAGGTTTCCGAGGAACAGTTCCGGTTCTTCGGGGTGCTGAGCAGGGCGGGAACGGCAGGGCAACATTTGCCAATGAGGGTCGTTTTCATGCAGCTTCTGGGGTTCGTCGACCCGGATGTTTCCGTGGTTGTCCCCAAGCGGAAGTTGTCCCGCAGCAACACCCGTCACCGCCGCGCCCGGTGGAAGGTCACCGCGCCGGCCCTCGTGCCGGTCCCCGTCGATGGGCTCTCCCATCTGGTGCCCAACGGCCAATGCCGTTGCTTGAGTTACTGAAGTATCGCGGGCGCAAGGGTGATGGCCTTCTCCGGAACCCGTCGGGTGCCTCGCCTGACCTGGCCCTTCCTGCGCACGATGTTGTGCCGTTCGGAAACTCATCGCTGCTGCTCGGAGTGGGTCTGGCGCGCCACTGTGAGCTCCTGGAACCCTGTCCGGATGCTCGTCTCACTGGTGTATCACGTGGCGCGGAAGCTGCTGTCGGTCCCGGCGGTGCTGCTACGCCGACGCGCGGCAAAGGATGCTGAGTTGCTGGTGCTGCGGCATGAGAACGCGGTGCTGCGCAGGCAGCTCAAGGGACCGGTGCGGTATGCGCCGGCGGACCGGCTGTGGTTCGCGGCGTTGGCTGCGCTGCTCCCGCGGCGTCGGTGGGCGCGCGTTTTCCCGGTGACGCCTGCAACTGTGCCGGCGTGGCACCGCAGACTTATCGTGCGCAAGTGGGACTACAGCAAGCGCCGGAGCAGGCCGGGCAGGCCGCCACCGGATGACCGCCCCCGACCACCGCGCCGAGATGACCGTCCGCTTCGCGATCTGGGACCAGATCACCGGCGCTGCCAACCTGCCCACCACGGCCTGAACACAGGCCCGGGCCGCGGGCCCACCACGCCCCGACGCACCATCAGACAGTCACGCACCCAACAACGTGACAACGCCCCAGGCGGATCAGAGGTCGGCACCCTACGCCAAATGTGGGTAGTCGGTGTAGCCAGGGTGTGTCAACTTAACGGCCCTGTCTCACTTTCGGTGGTGACGGAGCGTGTCCTTATCCGAGGAGGATGCGGTGGCGAAGAAGGGTGAAGCCTGCTCGTCCGTGCATCTGGCGCGCGATCCGCTTGGTCTTGGTGTTGACGCCCTCGGTGGGGCCGTTGCTGTACGGAAGCGTGAGTGCGGCGATCACGGCGTCGCGGTCCCGTTCCAGGCCCCGGGTGAAGGCGTGCAGGTGGGGCAGATCGACTGCGCGGGCCTGTGCGATCCAGTCCGAGAGCCTGTCGGCATTTTCTGGGCAGGGCGTCAGGAGTTCGGCGAAGTCCCTGATGCTGGTGGTCAGTTGGGTCATCTCGGGGCAGGCGCCAGTGAGCCGGTCCAGGAGGTCGTGATGTTCGTTTTTGAGGTTGCTGGGCCGGGTGAGCAGCATCCGGGCGAGCCGACGTGGGGAGATGTGGCTGCGGTCGGCGTCTGCGCGGCCTTGGTTGATGTACTTGTGCAGGAGGTTCAAGCAGCCCGTGAAGCCGAGGGCCTTGATCTCTTCGAAGAGGTGCTGGACGGGGACGGCGGGGTGCTCCGCCCGTCGTTTACGCAGGTGCTCACGGTAGGGGTCGACAAGGCTGGCGCGGTACTTGGGGACGCGAAGCATCCGTTCGGGCCGGTCGGCTCGGGCGTAGCGTTTGACGGTGTTCAGGGCCAGTTGAAGCCGGCGGGCGCACTCGAGCAGGCCCACGCCCTGGTCGAGTAGGTCGTGGACCTGGTGCCAGCGCTCGAGGGTGGTTCGCGCGCGGGGCCCGTCGTACAGGGGCGCGTCCAGCACGGCGGCCCAGCAGGTGCTGTGTGCCTTCACCTCGCTGAGGGCGGCTTCGCACAGGTTGTGCCATACATGCCAGCGGTCAGCGACCTGGACCGCGTGGGGCAGGGCACGGCGGATGGCCTCGGCGTAGGTCGCCGAGCCGTCACGGCACACGACCTCGATGCCCGGATGCTCGCGCAGCCACGCTTCCAGCGTGCCGGCGGTACGGTCGGGCAGCACGTCGATCCGCTCGTGCGTTTC
>NZ_QFRK01000116.1 GCF_003143855.1 Streptomyces sp. NWU339 | reverse complement strand
CGCCTGAGCTGCGGCCGGCAGGCTCTGCTCGTACTCGCCCACCTCCGCTGYGGCGACACCTACAGCCGCCTCGCCGCCGGCTTCCGGGTTGGGATCGCGACGGTCTACCGCTACATACGCGAGGCCGTCGGCCTCCTGGCCACCCTCGCCCCGACGCTGGAGCAGGCCATGCACACCATCCGCGGGAAGGCGTACGTGATCCTCGACGGCACACTCCTGCCGATCGACCGTGTTGCGGCCGACCGCCCGTACTACTCGGGAAAGAAGAAGCACCACGGGATGAACGTGCAGGTCCTCGCCGACCCGGCCGGACGGCTGCTCTGGGTCTCGGACGCCCTGCCCGGCGCCGTCCACGATCTGACCGCGGCCCGCACCCACGGCATCCCCGCCGCCCTCGCCGCCGACGGCATCAAGTGCTGGGCGGACAAGGCCTACCAGGGCGCCGGACCCGCCGTCCGCGTCCCGATCCGGGGCAAGCACCTGCGCGGCTGGCGCCGCCGCCACAACCGCGATCACGCAAAGATCCGAAGCCTCGGCGAACGCGCCATCGCCACCCTCAAGTGCTGGCGAGTACTCCGCAAACTGCGCTGCAGCACCACGAGGATCACCACCGTCGTCCGCGCCATCGTCGCTCTCGAACTCACCAGCTGATCAAGATGGAAACGGCTCAGCGACGCCTCTTCGTTGTGTGCCGGAATCACCAGCGACACACTCTGCGGGGCTTCCCAGGTCTCCGTACTCGGGTTTTTCTTGGAGCGTTTGGCCAGGGCGAGAGCGGAAACAGTCAGCAGGGCGGCACCAATACCGGAGGTTGCCAGCATTGACATCGTCGATGCTCCTCACGTCCCGTGCAGGGCACGGCTCCCTCTGAGAGGGAAGATCATACCGGCCAACGTACAGGGCCATTCTCATGGTGCAGCACAAGCCGGAGCAGTTCCGAAGCGGGTTCCGCCTGATGGCCTACGGCCGTGAACTGCACCGGGGCGGGCGTCACCCTTCTGCTCCTTCTCCGCTCGCTGCGACTGACGGGTGGGATTAGCGTCAGAGCGCCATGAAAAGCAAGTTGAGGGGAAGCCGGCCATGCCCTCCACCCAGTCCCCGTCGAGCGTCAACCTCGTCACCAGTCTCGACCCAGCGGACGTTCACCATCAGAACATCCAGGTGATGATCCCCAGCACAGGGGCCATCCCGAAGATCGACGTCTACTTCCTCGCCGACAGCACCGGCAGCATGACACCTGTCATCAACGCGGTGAAAGCAGGGGCAGACGACATCCTGGGGAAGCTCGCACAGGAAGCGGCCGCCGTGGGCGCCGACATCAAATACGGTGTCGGGAACTACCGGGACTTCGTGCCGGACGAGAGCTACTGCTTCGCCCACCAGCTGTCGATGACCAACGACACCAACGCGGTCAAGACGGCCATCACCAGCTGGAGCACCGGTGGAGGCGGTGACACCCCGGAGGGCCAGTTCTACGCCCTGGACCAGATCGCCCAGGCCCCGGGCCAGTCGGTCGGCTGGCGCGCTGATGCCAAGCGCATCATCATCTGGTTCGGGGATGCTCCGGGCCACGATCCCATCTGCACAGCAGTTTCCGGCCTGTCCTATGCCGTGACCGAAGACTCGGTCACACAGAAGCTGAAGGGATACGGCATCTTCGTTCTGGCCATCAGCACCACGACCGGACCGACGGGGTTGGACGGCGACCCGGTGCCGTCCTCCGGCGATTTCTATCCGTCGAAATGCGGCACCGTCGGCGGCCATGTCGGGCAGGCCACGAGGATCGCGGCTGCCACTGGAGGGACGTTCGCCGACCATATCAATGCCGACCAGATCGTTGCGAAGATCATCGAACTCGGCACAGCCGAGATCACCACCATCGACAACGTCAAACTGGAACCGGACAAGAAGATCGCACCCTTCGTGCGAGTGACCCCGCCCGAAGGGCAGGGGCCGCTCACCAGCGGCCATCCCCATACCCTCACCTTCGGGCTGGAGTTCCCCCACGCGAAGCACTCAGCGACCTCAGCGCCCGCAGCGCAAACGGCGCCGATCACCGTCAATGGAAAGATCTTGGTGAAGATCGACGGAGCGACCACCGGGGAGATCGCGGTAAAGATCAGCGTGCCGGACATGACCGGCACATACAAGATCCAAAATGCGCGCAGCGGCCTCCACCTGCAGCTCGAAAATCCCGCCTGGACCGGCGATGGAGCCAACACCGCCCAAAACCATTACACCGGTGCTGCAGCCGGTCACTGGGAACTCATCCCGGTCCCGGGAGGCGGGTACCGGATCAAGAACGCGGACAGCGCCCGGGTCCGTTACCTCGAGGTAGCGAACGCGTCGAACGATAACGGCGCCGAGATCCTGACACGCAGCAGCCCGGCCGGCCAGCACAAGGAATGGATGCTGGTCCCGGCAGGCACCTCCAACAACGGCAACGGCACGGTGTTCCAGATCAGGAACCTGAAGAGCGGCAAGGCCATGGAGATCAGGCATCAGAGCACAGCGCCCGGGGCGCGAGCCGCCCAGCAGGGCTACTGGGGAGACTGGACGTCGTACCAGCAGGACCATCACCAGCACTGGTACGTGCAGCGCGTCTGAAGCAACGCAGGCCCAGCAGGAGACAGCCGTGCACGGCACACGCCTCAGACTGGTCAACGGCAGCAGCGGCAGAGCACTGACCGCGGTCGGCCGCCGCGTCGGCCAGTCATGGGTCTCGGCGAACCGCCAGCGCGAGCAGCTGTGGCGGCTGCACACCACACCCCAGGCACGTCATGTCTTCGTCATTGAAAACGCCGGAAGCGGCCTGCTCCTGACAGCCTCCGGCGAAGGCGATGGAGCCCAGGCCGTGCTCGAACCGGGACCCGCCACCCACTCTCAGCACTGGCGGCTCGCTCCCCTTCACGCGGGCCAGTACGCCCTGCAGAACCTGGCCAGCGGCAAGTACCTGGACCTCTGGGACGCCCGGAGCGACGACGCAGCGGCCGTATCCCAGTACGACTTCTGGAACGGGCCGCAGCAGCGGTGGATGCTCCGGCCGGTCGCACGCCGCCACAGCACCCGCGCCGTCCTCACGCTCATCCGCGACGAACCGGAGTTCTTCCCCATCTGGCTGGACTACTACTCCCGCTTCTTCCAGCCGCAGGACATCTACGTTCTCCACCACCAGCCCCCGCACGATCTCCCCGCCGATGGCCGCTTTGTGCGTATTCCGGTCCGCCAGGACGTGTTTGGTACTCAGTGGCAGCGTGACATCGTCCAACAGCACCAGCACGACCTCATCGGCCGCTACGACGTCGTCCTGTGCACTGACGTCGATGAGATCGTCGCCCCCGACCCCCGCTTCTGCGACCTCGGCGCATACATCGACCAGTTCGACGAACAGTACGTCAACTGCACCGGCTTCGAAGTCCTCCACCTCAACGACACCGAACCGGCCTTCGACCCGGCCGAGAAGATCCTCACGCAGCGGTCGACCTGGTTCTCCAACCCGCTGTATTCCAAACCACTGCTCGCCCGCGTGCCGATGCTCTGGCGCGGCGGTTTCCACGAACGAGCCGACTACGGCACCAACCACGACCCGAACCTCTACCTCATCCACCTGCACCGCATGGACTACAACATTTGCCTCAAGCGGCACCGACGACGCAAAAGTCACCAGCGCGCCCAGGACGACCTGGACCAGGGCCGCGGCTACCAGAACCGCATCACCAGCCCCGACCAGTTCCACCGCTGGTTCTACAACGACCAGGTCAACGGCAAGCCCTTCCAGCCCGAACCCATCCCCACCCACTGGCAGCACGTGCTTTGACCCCAGCAGCAGTCTCGCCTCCTGAGCCGCCCGGGTGTTTCCGATGATCCCTTCGACCCTGTAGCTGCCCAGCACAACGGTGATGGGAGCCGCCGTCAGCGCCGACCATGACGCCTCTATCGGCACCGCCAGCCTGACCTTCATCGTGGGAGGGAAGACCTCCCCCTTCACACCGATCACCGTCACCCCCAAATTCACCGTCTCGCCCAGCGGCAGGGCTCATCCACGAGTACCGCAACGCCGCCTGACGAAGATCACGAGGGCTGGCGAATGCCCAGGTCAGCACACATGCGGGACTTTTGGCACCTCACAGGGCTCGGTGCTGGTGCCCCTCGCGGTGCGGGGCGCCGCCGGGACGCTGGAGGAAGTTCACCCGCAGCACACCCGGGTGCAGCCTGCTGGATGGCATCGGGGCCGAGAAAGGAGTCGTCCCCGGCACGACACACACGAAAGGCGGCGGACCATGCCGCACATCCTCACCACGATCCTGACCCAGGCGGCGGTCGCCCTGCTCGAGGCCGCCGCGGTCCGGCTGGCCGTCCGGCTCTGGAGGGCCTTCGGCGCGAGCGGGCACCCGGCGGCCGCACCCGCCTGAGCGACCCCGGACCAGCCTGCCCGAATTGCCCGTTCAGACGGGTTTATTCGCGTGCATTGATGGAAGGCGGCCAGGAAGAGCCCTCGCCACTCACGCCGCACGGCAGGAGAGGACGGAGATGACTTCCCCAGATCCACAGACCCAGCCACCGCAGCAGCCGGCCCCGCCCCAGGCCGGGCCCCAGACCGCGGAGACCCGCCCCCCGGAACCACAGCAGCCCCCGACGGAGCCCCCCGAGGAGAAGCGGACGGGCGGCAAGCTGCTGCACCTGCACACCGCGCACGCCCGGGTTCCGATTCCCTACGTGACCCCGGGCGACATGTTCTCCACCGCCCGCCCGGCCACGTCCATCCTTCCCTCGCCCCGCAAGCTGGCCTTCTACGGCCTCCTCGGCGCCATGGCCGTGGTCGAGGCCGTGGAGTGGCCGATCGCGGTCGCCGTCGGCGCCGCCACCGAAGTGATCACCCGTGAGCAGGCCGCACGCCAGCGCGCCGAACACGCGCGCATCGAGCGGGACCGCGCCGCAGGCGAACAGGGCCGGCAGGTCGCCACCGAGCGGACAGAGCCCGGGGGGCCCGCGCAGCCGGCGATGGCATGACACGTGTAGCCCTGCCCGCACTTCACACACCAGCACTGGACCGTCTCGTGAGAGACGAGCACGCCGCGGGCGAGCATCAACTCCTGGACCTCGCGGAAGGACAGGGGGAAGCGGAAGTACCGCCACACACCATGGGCAATGATCTCCGCCGGGTACTGGTGGCCCTGGTGCGGCGACGGCGCGGACGACCCGAGCGATCCCCCTGTCCGACACGAGTAACTCCGAGATCACCCCGGGCCGGTCGGCCCACGGGACAACGCCCTCGGACGGCCTCGCGGGCGGCCGGCGGGCCGGCGGGCCGGACCTGCGGACCTGGCGCAACGGCCGGCGCCGTCAGGTGCCGGCCCCGCCGGTGACCGGGCCGGCCCGGCCCACGCGGGGGGTGCCGGTCGGCGCGGCGGCACGCACGACGGGCGCGCCCCGGGTCTCGGCGACCAGCAGGGCAACCCCGGCGCGCAGGTCCTCGTCCTGGGCCGCCCGCCGCAGCCGGTGCGCGGCACTGCCGTCGGCCAGCGCCCGCGCGAGCAGGTCGTGCACGTGCTCCCAGTCACCGGACGCCTCCAGCGCCGGGCGCAGCCGGACCGCCAGGCCGTGCAGCACCCCGCGGGCGGGGGCGGCGCGCCGGGCGACCGGATCGACCAGCGCGCCCTCCAGGCCCGAGCGGGCGGCCCGCCAGGTGGCGGCCCGCAGCCACTCGTGGTGGCCGTCGCACCARGGGCCGCCCCCGCGGGCCAGCCGGTCGCACGCGTCGTGGACCAGCGCCCGGAAGAGCCCCGCGACCAGCACCACCGTCTCCACCCGCGGACAGGCGTCGCAGATCCGCAGCTCCAGCGTGCGCTGGTGCGCGGAGGGCCGCACGTCGTGGTAGTCCATGCCGGGGTCGCTGATGACRCCCGAGCCGATCAGCTCCCYSAGCGCCGCGTCGTAGCCGGCGGCGTCCGGGTAGTGGCCGGCCGGCCCGGCGGTGGGCCAGCGCTGCCACAGCATCGTGCGCCAGCTCGCGTAGCCGGTGTCCGCGCCGAGCCAGAACGGTGAGCTGGCGGACAGCGCCAGCAGCGGCGGCAGCCAGGGCGAGACCAGGCACAGGGCGCGCACSGCGGTGTCCCGGTCGGGCACGTCGACGTGCACCTGCGCGCTGCAGACGAGCTGCTCGTCGGCGACCCTGCGGTACTCGTCGGCCATGCGCCGGTAGCGGCGCYYGGCGGTGACCGTGCGGGGGCTCGGCCGGGCCAGCGGCACGGTGCCGGCGGCCACCGGCGCCAGGCCCAGCGAGSAGGCCGCCGCGTCCAGCCGGCGCCGGGAGCCGGCCAGGTCCGCGTGGAGGGCCTCGAGGGTGTGGTGGACGCCGCTGTTGCTCTCCACCGCCGACTGCTGCAGCTCGGTGGTGAACCCGGGCCCGTCCAGCCGGTCCAGCACGGCGCGGGCGCGCGGCACCAGCCGGCCGCTCTCCGCGTCCAGCACGTGGAACTCTTCCTCCGCCCCGATGCGCAACGTCACGTTCTCCCCCTGCCCGGGTGGTCATTGGGCCGTCGGGTCCGCGTCCCGCCGGGGACCCTCGGGGCTCCGGGTGCCCGGCCCGGGGCCTTCGCAAGCCTTTCGCCCCTGTAAGGCTCGGAAAGTCATCGCCGCAGGCGGGGCGGCGATGCGGCGTCGGCCGGCTCCCTCTCGGCGTGTCCCGTTCACGGAAAGCGAGCCAGAACCCCAACTCGTGAAGAATCCGAACCCACCGCAGTGCTCAACCGCCTCCCGCACTGCTGTCGAAGTGCCGCCCCTTCTCAGCGTGTCCGTTGACAGTCCCGAAACCGAGAGATCGCACCGAAGAGCCCGCGACCACCGCGGCCGAGGAGACCGAGGCTGAAGAACCCGCCACGGAGGAGCAGGAGAACGGCTGTGCGCGATGACCGTCGCGCACAGCCACGACGGCAGTCTCGGGACGCCCCTCAAGCGGACTCGCCGACATCCAGCTCGCTGCCCGTACGCACCGGCCGCGCATCCCGCCGCGCGAGGGGCGCAGGCCCGGACGCCTGCAGCACCGCCGGCGCCACCGTGGAGGGGTCTCCGCTGGTCACCCACCGGAAGCGGGCCACCCTCAGCAGGTCGTCGACGCTCTCCCGTACGAACCCGTCCACGATGCCCAGACCGCGCGGGCGTTCACGCAGCACCACCTCGCCCGGCTCGTCAGCATCCGCGATCTGCTGGTAGTCCCCCGAGTCGGGACAACCCGTGAACTCGTACACCCAGTGGCCCATGCCGGTCATCCTGGCGTGCACCACGCGCACCCCACTGAGCAGGCACGCAGGCTGTGGAGTGGAGTCGCCCGAAGGGATCAGGGGCGCTGCTGATCAGACAATTGCGCGGTGGGGGTCCTGGAGCCGGTCGCCGGCCGGCCCGAGTCCGCTTTCTGGCGCGGTACGCCCGCCCCGGCGCACGACGGGGCCGGCGGGGTTTCGGCCTGCGGTGCCCCCGCAAAGGAACTAGCGTGATCCCCAGAGCAGTCGTGGTTCCGAAGTCGTTCGCCCGCGGTCACCTTGCCCGCGGGCGCATTGCTGTGCAGCCCGCTCCGGAC
>NZ_QFRK01000023.1 GCF_003143855.1 Streptomyces sp. NWU339 | reverse complement strand
CCCCGGGACCGACCCGGACCGCTGCGGCTTCACCATCGCCCTCCAGACCGCCCGTGACCAGGTAATCCAGGCCGCCGGCGTCATCGTGGACGCCACCGACCCAGTCGGCACCATCGGACGCCGCGTCCTGGCCGCACTCCTGCCGTCCCGTCGCCCCCGCGTGAGCACCCGCAAGGTCAAATCACCGATCTCCCGGTACAACGAACGACACAATGACGGCAGACCCGATCACAGCCGCACCGTCACCAGCCTCGACGTCAGTGTCCTCGAACCTTCAGAACCGCGGCCCGCGCTGCCCACCGCCTCCCGGGACGACCGGCATGCCGCCCCCGCCGAGCGCCGCAGACACCGAATCCTGGCCCTGCTCGAAGAAGACCCCACCCGCCTGTGGAGACCCCGCGACATCGCGGCTCACTTCGGCGACGTCACCCTGGACACCATGTACAGGCAACTCTCCAGATGGGCCGAGAGCGGACTCATCCACAAGATCGGCCCCGGCCTCTACACCGCCACACCTTGGTCACCAACTCCCTTGCAGTGACATGAAGATCGCTAACTACCCGGCCTTGGGTCAAGGCCCAAGCCGGAAGTTGCGGGTTGATGATCTGCAAGCCCTTATGTGTGCAGCGCCCGGGCGTACCTGCTCCGTCAGCGGCGGTAGCAGTACGAATCCGAGGAGGCGTCGCCGCCCTGCAGACGTATCTGGTGCACGCGCAGGCCGAGGAAGTCCGGGCCGTGCGGGAAGAAGCGGCTGTCGACGGAGAGCCCGCCGTGCGCGGTGTCGGCGTCGAGTTTGACCATCCACGGGTCGATGCCCGCGGGATAGAGCTGCGCGTCCCAGGCGGCGTACAGGGAGTTCGTCAGGTACACGCGCCGCCCGTCGCGGCTGAGCTCGACCATCTGCGCTCCGCCGGTCAGCGGAGTGTCCGGCTCGGCGGGATGCGGCTGTCGGCCGACGACCCCGCCAAGACGCACGGACGCCGTCTGCCTGGGATGGAACGGGTCGCTCACGTCGTACTGGAGCAGGTCGCCGGTTCCCCAGGCGGATACGTACAGCCACTGGTCGTCCACCGACAGGTCGATGTCGGTGATGAATGGGGGCACGGCGCCGAACGGCTGCAGCGCCGGGGGCAGGTCCTCCGTCTGCGCGGGCTCGGCCGGGACGGTGAGCACCTTGCGGACGGCGAAGTCCTCGCCCTCCCGGTTCCACAGCCACACCGACGCCGACAGGTCCTCCACGTTGACCACGGTGCTGGTGAACCCCCACGTGGCCTCGGGGTCGTGCGCGGGGCGCAGTTCCAGCACCATCTGGTTCTCGTCCCCCAGATCGACGCGCTGCAGGTGCCGGCCGGAGTCCAGCTCCCAGAAGTGCAGTGAGTGGCCGTAGCGGCGATCCAGCAGCAGTTCGGGGACGAGGCCGTCCTCGATCATCGAGGGGGTCCCCCACTCGCTGGTCACGGCGATGTTCTGGCGCAGGTGCCACCAGAGGTCGTAGGCGAGCCGCTGCGGTCCGCGGTCGCTCTCCCAGGCGCGCAGCACTTCGAAGCTTTCGTGGTCCAGCAGCGCGACGCCGCCGGGCCCGTCCGCCCCGTCCGCGCCGCCCAGGCAGGACAGGAACATTCCGTCGGGGCCGCAGTGGAGTGTGTGCGGGCGTGAGTATCCGGCCTTGGCGGCCAGCTCCTCGGGCTCGACCACCTTGACCAGGCGCGGACGGGCGGGATCGGGGCCGGTGTCGAAAACGTGCAGCCGGGAGGAGCGCAGTCCGGGGACGATGAGGTAGCGCCGCGCAGCGTGATGATGACCGGCATGCGCCAGCGCGCTCGAGCAGGCGTTCCAGCCGAAGTGGTGCAGCTCGTTGCCCAGGTCGGGCAGCTCGACGTGGGAGGTCACGCGGCCGTATGCGGGGGATTCGGGGTCGGTGCCGACGGTGAACAACGCGTCCGCGCGCTGTGCGGCCGGGTCGAAACCGACGACATAGGCGAGCTTCTCCGGGGGCGCGGCGACGGCGTCCGCCGGAGTGCGGTACAAGGTGGGGTCACTGTGCTCGCCGCGGTCGTGAGCGTGCTCGGTCGTCGTCATGGCTGCTCCTTACTCCCGAACGGGAGCCTGGAGCCGGGGGGCTCCCGGGAGGCAGCCGGCTCCACTCGTTCGAGATCGATATGGAGGTACCGGACATATGCGCCCTGAAGTCAGCGTTTCACAGCCCCGAAGCACTGCCAACGCGGCAGCGCGGCGGCGCGGGCCGCCTCAGCCTCCGATCCGCCGACGTGGTTTCGAAGTGCTCGCTGAGGGTTTGCGAGGCGGGTTCTGGGCTGTCTGCCGGGGTGCGAGCAGGGGGTATCCGCTGGTCGTCTGCCCAGCTTTTCCACGGGGTGCGTTCCGGTCGGACTCTGGCGGGCGGGGTGGTCAGGGACTTCAGCCAGTGGCTCGGGACACGTCTTGGCGGCACCAGCCCGCTCGGTTGGGCAGCCGACATCGAGCGCAACACCCCCGACGGCTCAACTCCCGTCGTAGAGCAGCTGGAAGGTGCCGCCTTCACCCGTCGAAGCCCGCGATCACGGTGCCGACGGGCTCTGCCCCCTTCTCGGGGGGGAGCAGCGCCTCGGGGGCGCGCGACACGGAATTCCACGATCCGGACGCCCGGCGCGAAGGCCCCAAGCGGGTGTCACTCGTGCGCGATCGCCTCCAGGACGTTCATCCGCGACGCGCGGAGGGCGGGCAGCAGCGCCGCGGCGACGCCGATCACCGCCGCACCGATGACGACCGCCACGATCGTGCCCCAGGGGATCGCGAGCGCGGTCATGCCCCGCAGTGCCAGCACCCGGTGCATGCAGACGCCCCACACCAGCCCCAGCACGAGACCCAGCACCGCGCCGAACACCGCGATCACCACCGACTCCAGCCGGATCATGCGCCGCAGCTGCCGCCGGGACAGTCCGATGGCCCGCAGCAGCCCGATCTCCCGGGTGCGCTCCACCACCGACAGCGCCAGGGTGTTGACCACGCCGAGCACCGCGATGATGATCGCCAGCCCCAGGAGGGCGTAGACGAGGTACAGCAGGACCGCGATCTGGTCGTGCACCAGGTCCTTGTAGTCGGCCTGGTCACGTACCTGGACCTGTGGATACGGGTCGAGAGCGGTCTCCAGCCGGTCACGGAGCTCATCCGCGCTCGTGCCGTCGGCGGCGTTCACGTACAGCGCGGAGTCCTGCCCGCCGGGCACGTACTTCTCGACTGCCGCGATGCCGAGGAACAGTCCGCCCTGCACACCGAAGCCCTCGCCGCTCTCCATGTCGGTGAGGGCGCCCACGGTCAGCTCGGTGCGCTGCCCGCCCGGGAACTCGACAGGGATCGTGCTGCCCGTCCGGACGCCGTGGTCCGCGGCGAATCCGGCGTCCATGGCGATACGGCCGTCGGCCAGTGCCGCCGCCGTGCCGCCGCTCGCGTAGGTGAGCCGGGCGACGTCGTCGATCCGGTGGTCGTACCCGGCGGCGGTCGTCTCGATCCTCTTCCCGTCCGGCAGCCGCACCGCCACCGGCGCGAACCGCTGCCGTACGACGACGCCCACGCCCTCCGTGTGCCGCACCTTGTCGGTGACCTCCTGGGAGAACGGCAGGAAGTTGGCGTTCTGGATGACGAAATCGGCGCCCAGCGTCCTGTCGATCTGCTCGTCGAAGGAGCGGGACATGGAGGTGCCGGCCACCGACATGCCGCCGACCAGGGCGAGTCCCACCATCAGTGCGGCGGCGGTGGCACCCGTACGGCGGGGATTGCGCAGGGCGTTGCGCTGGCTCATCCTCCCGACCGGTCCGAACAGGGCGGGGAAGGCCCCGCCCAGCACCCGGATCACCGGCCGCACCAGCAACGGACCGGCGACGACGGCCGCGATCAGGGTCAGCACGACGCCCAGCCCCAACAGGGACGCCGCCGGCCCCGTTTCGGTGGAGACGGCACAGCCCACCAGAGCGGCCGCGCCGAGCGCCCCGACGACGGAACCCACCACCGCGCGGGTACGCAACGGCCGGCCCACCCCGGCGACCTCGGCGTCGGCGAGGGCGGCCATCGGGGACACCTCTGCCGCGCGGCGGGCCGGAAGGTACGCCGCCACGAAGGTGACCCCGACCCCGACCACGTACGCCGTGACGGGCGTGCCCCACCCGATGACCATCTCCGTGGCGTTCAGGTTCATGCCGAAGACGCCCATCAGCCGGATCAGCCCGTGGGCGAGCCCGATACCGGTCGCCATGCCCAGCGTCGAGCCGAACAGGCCGAGCAGCACTGCCTCGGTGAGCACCGACCGGCGCACCTGCCGCCGGTCGGCGCCGATCGCCCGCAGCAGCCCGAGTTCGCGGGTGCGCTGCGCGATCAGCATCGAGAAGGTGTTGACGATCAGGAAGACGCCGACGAGCACGGCGATCCCGGCGAAGCCGAGCATCACGTACTTGATCACGGCGAGGAAATCGCCCAGTTCGTCGGTGGCCGTCGCGGCCTGCTCGTCGGCCGTCTCCACCCGGTAGGTGCCGGCGCCGAGCGCCTCGGTGACACGGTGGTCGACCTCCTCGGCGGTCGCACCCGGCGCCGCCTCGACGGCGATGCTCGTGGCCCGGTCCGCCGAGCCCAGCAGCTCGACGGCGGCGACCTCGGGATCGAGGAAGACGAGGGCTGCGCCCGGGTTGGGGGTGGTGAAGGCGGCGATCCCCACGACCTTGACGCGGAAGGTGCCCGGCTGAGCCTGCACCGACAGGGTGTCGCCGATCGCCACGTCCTTGGCGTCGGCGGTGTCCGCGTCCAGCACGGCCTCCCCGGCACCGCGCGGGGCGCGGCCGGAGGCCAGCTCCGCGACGCTGTGTTCGTCGGCGTACCAGGCCACCGCGCGCGTCGGTGCGCCGGTCGTCGGTCCCACCGGCTCGTTGTCGCTGTCGACGACCGTGACGTTCCCGACCCTGACGACCGGGCGGGCGGACTCGACCCCCTCGATCCTGGCCAGCCGCTCGGCGAGCGAGGCCGGCACGGTCCGGACCTGGCCGGTGGGCACAGCCGCTTCCAGGTCGTCCGGGGGTGACACGGTCACGTCGGCGGAGGTGGAGGCGAAGAGCCGGTCGAAGGTGTGGGCGACGGTGTCGGAGAAGATCAGACTGCCCGCGACGAACGCCACGGACAGGACGACGGCCAGCGCGGACAGCAGCAGTCGCCCCTTGTGCGAGAGGAAACTCCTGAGCGTCGCCTTCAGCACGGTCTCAGCCCTTGCCGGGGACCGACTCGTCGGGCCGCACGGCCCCGTCGTCGGCGAGGCCGGAGGTGAGGCCGGGAGCGAGGCCGCCGTCGTCGCTCTGGGCGCGGAGCACGTCGAACCGCTTCATCCGCTCCAGCACCGCCTCCGCCGTGGGCCGCCGCATCTCGTCGACGATCCGGCCGTCCGCCAGGAACAGCACCAGATCGGAGTGGGAGGCGGCGCCCGGGTCGTGCGTGACCATCACCACGGTCTGGTTCAGCAGGTCGACGGCCTCGCGCAGGAAGCCGAGCACCTCCAGACCGGCGCGCGAGTCGAGGTTGCCGGTCGGCTCGTCCGCGAAGATCAGCTCGGGCCGGGAGGCCAGCGCCCGCGCACAGGCCACGCGCTGCTGCTGGCCGCCGGACAGCTGGGCCGGCCGGTGCTTCAGCCGGTTCCGCAGGCCGAGTGTGTCGATGACCTGGTCCAGCCACTTCTCGTCGGGCCTCTGGCCCGCGATGTCCATCGGGAGGGTGATGTTCTCCAACGCGTTCAGGGTCGGGATGAGATTGAACGACTGGAACATGAACCCGATCCGGTCCCGGCGCAGGCGGGTCAGCTCACGGTCCTTCAACCCGGTGATCTCGGTGTCGCCGAGCCACACCTGTCCGGCCGAAACGGTGTCGAGTCCGGCCAGACAGTGCATCAGTGTCGACTTCCCGGACCCCGAGGGCCCCATCACCGCGGTGAACCGGCCGCGCGCGATGGCCACGTCCACCGTGTCCAGGGCGAGCACGGTCGTCTCGCCGGATCCGTACGCCTTGGTCAGGCCGCGTGCGCGGGCCGCGATTCCGTCCGCCGACGCGAGGCCGGGGGAGTGCTCCGCAGCAGGTGTGGACAAGGCCGCCTCCTCCGTCTGGAGATACAAGAGATATGGACATGCCGACATGTGGGCGGGCGGAGATCCGCACGTGCGGGCATGGAACCGTGCCGAGGTGCCTGCCGCGCCCGAGGCTAGTGTGACCCGCTCCACGCCAAATATCCCCCACAGGTGCAAAACCGCCCCATATCGCTGTAAGGGGCACGCTCCATGCCGGCCCTTGCCGGTGCTAGCACCTCGGCGCTAGCTTCGAGGCATGGCGAAGACCCAGCTGAACGTACGCGTGGACGAGGGCACCGCCCGAGCGGCGCGGGAGCGCGCACTGGCCCGCGGGATGAGCGTCAACCGCTACATCGAGGAACTGGTCCGGCAGGACGCCGGTGAGGTCGGCCACACCTTCGTGGAGGCCGCCGCCGACTTCATGAAGCAGTACGAGAGCGTCTTCGCCGAGGAGTTCGACGGGGCGGTGCCCGCCCGGGCGACGCCGAGAGCGGGGGAGAAGAACCCCGGGGGCCCGCGCGAAGGTCGCCGCTGATCCCTTGGACGGTCTGCGCATCGACCTCGCCTGGCTGCTGATGCTCGCCGAACAGCAGACTCCGGGGGACCCTCAGGTCACCGACTGGGGAGCCCTCGTCGCCGCCGTCGCCCGTCACGAGGCCGAGATATTCGACGTCCCCGTCTACGGCAGCCCGCAGGCCCGTGCCGCCGCGCTGCTCCAGCTGTTGCTCCACGTGCCCGCGCTGGAACGCTCCAACGCCCTGTTCGCCTCCGCCGTCGCGTACGCCTACCTCGTCGCCAGCGGCCTGAAGGTCGTGACCTCGCCGGAGCAGGTGCGCGATCTGGCCCGGCTGGTCAAGAACGGTGAGGCGTCCGTGGACGACATCGCCGCCGAGCTGCGCCGCTGGAGCGAGTGATCAGTTCCGGCCGCTCGGCGCGCCGGCCACCGCCTCGGTCACCGGTCGCCACGCGGTGCCCAGGACGCAGTACGACGTCGGCAGTTTCGGGCCGCTCTCCGGCATCAGCGTCCGCCGGTACGGGCCGAGCTCGAACCCCGCCTCCCGCAACGCGCCCACCGGGTCGCGCGCCACGTGGCAGCCACCGGCGAGCGGCGGCCACACCGTCCGGTCCAGGGCACGCTGGGTGAGGCGCATGACCCGGCCGCCGCCCCGGCCGTGCTCGAAGAACCGCACCTCGCCGCCCGGCCGCAGCACCCGCCGGAGTTCCGCGAGCGCCCGCGGCAGGTCCCGCACGCTGCACAGCACCAGGGAGACCACCGCCGCGTCGAACGCCTCGCTCTCGACCGGCAGCGCCTCCGCCGTACCCGGCGCGACATCCACCGGGACGCGGGCGCGCAGGGCGGCCTCCACGGCCAGTCGGCGCAGTACCCGTTCCGGCTCGACGGCGACGACCTCCGAGACGGTGCCCGGATAGTGAGCGAAGTTGAGGCCGTTGCCGGCGCCGACCTCGATCACCCGGCCCGACAGCCCGTCGAGCAGCCTCCGGCGCACCGCGGCCATGCCCCCGCGGGTCTCCGCGGTGACACTGAGTCGGGCGTAGCAGCGGGCGAACAACGGATGGTGCACGGGATCCCGCGCCACCTTGGCGGAGCCGGCGGACATGGGGCGCCTTCCTGCAGTGAGGAAGCCGAGAAGCCCGGGGGACGAGGACTGAGCCCCCGGGACCGGCCTTACCGCGATTGTGCCCCGTGAAGACACCTCGCATCCCTTGCCCCGGGTCCCGTCACGTCCCCCGCCCCCGGCGTGCCTCCCGCACCTGGAACGCCTCCGCGTCCCAGGTGCCGTCCAGCCGGGGTGCCAGCCAGTGCGGTGCCGAGGCCCGGAAGCCGGCCGGGGCGAGGGTGGCCGCCCCGGCCGGCACCGCGCCCAGCAGCGGGACCCCCGTCACGTCCGGCAGGTCCTGCAGGTTGCAGCGCGAGGCCAGATCGGGCTCGGCGGGCCAGCTGCCGATCACCACACCCGCCGGGGTGAGCCCGCGCGAGCGCAGGTGGCAGGCCGTCAGCTCCGCGACGTTCAGGGTGCCCAGGCCCGCCGACACCACCACCAGCACCGGCGCCGCCAGCAGTGCCGCCGCGTCCGCGAGCGTCCCGCCGGCCGCGTCGAACCGTACGAGCAGTCCGCCGGCGCCCTCCACCAGCACCAGGTCGTGCTCGGTGGCCAGCTTGGCGGCCGCCTCGGCCACGTCGTGCGGATGCACCGGCGCCCGGCCGGCCCGGCGGGCGGCGGTGGCGGGCGCCAACGGGTCCGGGTACCGGGCGATCTCGGTGGCCGTGACGGCACCGGCGAGCCGGGTGATCTCCTCGGCGTCTCCGGGTTCGTCCGGCGCCACACCCGTCTGCGCCGCCTTCAGCACGGCCACCGACCGGCCCGCCGCCAGCGCCGTCGCGGCGACCGCCGCCGTCACCACCGTCTTGCCGACCTCGGTGCCCGTGCCCGTGATCACCAGTACCGGCATGTCATCCTTCCTGAGTGGCCGCAGCCGCAGCGCACACCGCGCGTGCGATCCGGGCCACGTCCGTGTCACCGGTGACGTACGGCGGCATGGTGTAGATCAGATCGCGGAACGGCCGCAACCACACACCCTCGCGCACCGCGGCCCGTGTGGCCGCCTCCATGTCCACGGCGTGATCGAGCTGGACGACGCCGATGGCGCCGAGGACCCGCACGTCACGGACGCCCGGCAGGTCCGCCGCCGGGCTCAGCCCCTCCCGCAGGCCCGACTCGATGCGCTTGACCTCCGCGAGCCAGTCCTGTCCGAGCAGCAGCTCGATCGAGGCGCAGGCCACGGCCGCCGCCAGCGGATTGCCCATGAAGGTCGGACCGTGCGCCAGCACCGGTACCTCGCCGCGCGAGATGCCGTTGGCCACCCGCGCGGTGCACAGCGTCGCCGCCATGGTCAGGTAGCCGCCGGTCAGAGCCTTGCCGACACACATCACATCCGGGGTCACGGCCGCGTGCTCCGCCGCGAACAGCGCGCCGGTGCGCCCGAACCCGGTCGCGATCTCGTCGAACACCAGCAGCACGTCGTGCGCGTCGCACGCCTCGCGCAGCACCCGCAGATACGCGGGGGAGTGGAAGCGCATCCCGCCCGCGCCCTGCACCACCGGCTCCACGATCACCGCGGCCAGTTCCCCGGCGTGCCGCCCGATCAGCTCCCGCAGACGGTCGGCGTACGCCTCCTCGTACTCGGCGGGCGGGGCCTCGGCGAACACCTGCTCCGGCAGGGCCCCGGTCCACAGCTCGTGCATCCCGCCCTCGGGATCGCAGACCGACATCGGCTGCCAGGTGTCGCCGTGGTAGCCGCCCCGCCAGGTCAGCAGCCGCCGCTTCGCGGGCCGCCCGAGCGAACGCCAGTACTGCAGGCACATCTTGACGGCGACCTCGACGGACACCGAGCCGGAGTCGGCGAGGAAGACATGCTCCAGCCCGTCGGGTGACATGTCGACAAGGAGCTTCGCCAGCCGGACGGCGGGTTCGTGCGTGAGCCCGCCGAACATCACATGGCTCATCCGCCCGAGCTGGTCGGTCGCGGCCTCGTTCAGCACCGGGTGGTTGTAGCCGTGGATCGCCGACCACCAGGACGCCATCCCGTCGACCAGCTCGCCCGAGCCGTCGGCGAGCCTGAGCCGCACCCCGGTCGCCGACTCCACGACCAGTGGCTCCCCGCGTCCCGGCATGGGCCCGTACGGATGCCAGACGTGCCGCCGGTCCAGCTCGAGCAGCTCGGGCACGGACCGCTCAGGCATTGGGAGCGAGATCCGTTCCGGCGCCCCGGCGGCGGACCGCGACGAGATCGGTACGCGGCCCCTCGGCCCGGCCGGCCCCCTCCGCGGCCGTCTCGGCACCCGCGGGCGCCTCCGTCTCCGCGCACCCACCGGAGGACGACGTCCCCGCGCACGCTCCCGCACCCGCGGGTGCCGTACCGCAGATCCCGCCGCCGTCGTGCGACCCGCACCCGCCCGCCCGGTGCTCGGGCAGGGTCACCTGGTCGGTGCCCTCCACCTCGAACCCGGCGTCCGCGATCATCTCCAGGTCGGCCCGTCCCGCCTGGCCCTCGCTGGTGAGGTAGTCGCCGAGGAAGATCGAGTTGGCCAGGTGCAGCGCGAGCGGCTGCATCGTGCGCAGGTGCACCTCCCGGCCGCCCGCGATCCGCACCTCGACGTCCGGGCACACGAACCGCACCATCGCCAGGATCCTGAGGCACCGCTGCGGGGTGAGGTTCCACTCCTCGGCGAGCGGCGTGCCCTCGAACGGGATCAGGAAGTTCACCGGCACCGAGTCGGGGTCCAGCTCGCGCAGCGAGAACACCACGTCGACCAGATCCGTGTCGCTCTCACCCATGCCGGCGATCAGCCCGGAGCAGGCGGACAGGCCGGCCGCGTGCGCCTTGTGCACGGTGTCCACCCGGTCGGCGTACGTGTGCGTCGTGGTGATGTCCCCGTAGGTGGCCTCGGAGGTGTTCAGGTTGTGGTTGTAGGCGTCCGCCCCCGCCTCGCGCAGCCGCTCCGCCTGGCCGTCGGAGAGCAGACCGAGACAGGCGCACACCTCGACGCCCTCGTTGCCCTCCTTGATCGCCTTGATGGTGTCGGAGACCCGGTCCACGTCACGGTCGGTCGGGCCCCGGCCGCTGGCCACCAGGCACACCCGCTTGGCGCCGCCCGCCAGCCCGGCCGCGGCCGCCTCCGACGCCTGCTCCGGCTTGAGCCAGGTGTACTTGAGGATGTCGGCCTTGGAACCGAGCCGCTGGGAACAGTAGGAGCAGTCCTCCGGGCACAGGCCCGACTTGAGGTTGACCAGGTAATTGAGTTTCACCCGTCGGCCGAACCAGTGCCGCCGCACCTTCCCGGCCGCGGTCACCACGTCGAGCAGGTCGTCGTCGGACGTCCCGAGGACGGCCAGCGCTTCCTCGCGGGTCGGCGTCTCGCGCCGAAGCCCCTTGTCCACCAGCGTGTTCAGCAGGTCCATCGGTCTCCTATGAGGGAACCACCAGCTTCGGCCGGTGGGAGAATTGCTTCCTGAGTCGGTGGTAGATCCCGTTTGTCCCGCAAGGGATAGGTTCGGGCTGGACCGCAACCCTCGGGTTGGAAGCCCCCTCCTCAGGTGGGGAGCGGAGTCACGAGAGCCGATCCTGTCCCACGGAGTGTCTCGGGCCAAGGAGAGTCTCCACAAATCCACACGCACTGACGTGTGGATATTGCCACACCATGGGCGGTTGCCTCTGGGGCTAGGGTCTGGGCATTGCCTACAAAGCCCCGGAGGACCCATGGCGTTCGACTGGATCGGCGAACAGGCGGAGCTGCGGCGCCGGGCCGGACTCGTACGGACCCTGCGCCCGCGGGCCGCCGACGTGCCGCTCCTCGATCTGGCGAGCAACGACTACCTGGGTCTGGCCCGCCATCCGGAGGTCACCGAGGGCGCGGCACGGGCCGCGCGGACCTGGGGCGGCGGGGCGACCGGGTCCCGGCTCGTCACCGGCACCACCGAACTGCACACCGCGCTGGAACGCGAACTGGCGGACTTCTGCGGCTTCGAGGCGGCCCTCGTCTTCTCCTCCGGCTACGCGGCCAACCTGGCCGCCGTCACCGCGCTGGCCCCGCACGGCTCGCTGATCGTGTCCGACGCGGGCAACCACGCCTCGCTGATCGACGGCTGCAGGCTGGCCCGCGGCGGGACGCGGGTCGCGGCGCACGCCGACCCGGACGCCGTACGCAAGGCGCTGGACGGGCACGACGGACCGGCCGTCGTGGTGTCCGACACGGTCTTCTCGGTCGACGGGGACGCCGCCCCGCTCACCGCGCTGGCCGAGTCCTGCCGGGAGCACGGCGCGGGACTGGTGCTCGACGACGCCCACGGCCTCGGGGTGCTCGGCGACGGCGGACGCGGCGCCCCGCACGCGGCCGGACTCGCCGGCGCCGACGACGTCGTCGCGACGGTCACGCTGTCCAAGTCGCTCGGCAGCCAGGGCGGGGCGGTGCTCGGCCCGGCACGGGTCGTCGAACACCTCGTCAACGTGGCCCGGACGTTCATCTTCGACACGGGCCTCGCCCCCGCGGCCGTCGGCGCCGCGCTGTCGGCGCTCCGGCTGCTGCGCCGGGAGCCCGGGCGTGCCGCCCGGGCGGGCGAGGTGGCGCGTGAACTGCACGGACGGCTGACGGCCGCGGGTCTTCGAGCGGTGCGTCCCGACGCCGCGGTCGTCTCCGTGCGCGCCCCGTCCCCGGAGCAGGCCGTGCGATGGGCGGCCGACTGCCGGGCGGCCGGCCTGTCCGTGGGCTGCTTCCGTCCTCCTTCCGTGCCCGACGGCATCTCACGGCTCAGACTGACCGCCCGCGCGGACCTGTCCGGGGCCGAGATCGAGCGCGCTGTACAGGTGGTCGGCGAGACGCGGCCATGAGTCGGCGGGGCACGGCCGTGGGTCGCTCGACGACGGACGGCTCGGCTGGTGGTGCCGGACGGGTGGTCGGGGCGGTGGTGCTACCGGTCAGCGGACCGCGGCCACGAACTTGGCCCAGCTCCCGGGGGAGATGAGCAGCGCGGGCCCGGCCGGGTCCTTGGAATCGCGTACGGCGAGCAGCCCGGCACCCGGTCCGGTGGCCGGCCGGGCCGTCTCGACGCAGTTGTTCGCGCCCGTGCTGTAGCTGCTGCGCAGCCACCGCACACCGTGCAGGTCGGTGCTGGAGGGAAGGGTCCGAGGCGGTGCGGGCATCGTGCCTCCTTACGCGCCGGCAGCTGTCCCGGCGATGAAATCCAACGAGTCCTCGGGCGAAAGGGCGTGGATCGAAAGGACGTTGAAAGCCTCCGAGTACACCCGGAGGTCTTCTTTCCGCTCGAGATAGAGGCTACTCGTCAAGTGGTCGAGAACTACAACATCCAGATCGGAAGTGCGCGAGAATGAGAAGATTACGAAAGGGCCGGTGACGCCGATGTGCGCCCCTGCCGTGAACGGCAGGATCTGGAGCCGCACTTGGGGAAGGCGTGCCGCCTCCACCAGCCGGTTCAGCTGCCGGGTCATCACGCCGGGACCGCCGACCTCCCGGCGCAGCACCGCCTCGTCCAGGACGGCGGCCAGCTCCAGGGGCGGCTCCGTCCGCAGCACGTCCTGCCGGGCCAGCCGCACTTCCACCAGCGTGTCCAGCCGCTCCTTCGAGGCGCCCTCCAGAGCGGCCTCGGTCACCGCCCGCGCGTACTCGGGTGTCTGCAGCAGCCCGGGAACCACCGTGGTCTCCAGGGTGCGCATCGCACTGGCCTGGGACTCCAGGCTGATGAAGTCCCGGTAGGTGGGCGGCAGTACCCCCCGGTACGCGTGCCACCAGTGATGCCGTCCACCGCTGTCGTCGGATCCCGCCAGCACCAGCAGAAGCTCCCGCAGCTGACGGTCCGCCAGGCCGTAGGCGTCGAGCAGTAACCGCACGTCGGCCGGTTTCACCCCGCTCGTGCCCGTCTCGATCCGGCTCACCTTCGACTGGTGCCAGCCCACCAGGCGGGCCGCCTCGCCACTCGTGAGCCCCGCCGACGCGCGCAGCGAGCGCAGTTCGGCACCCAGTTTCCGGCGGCGTACCGCGGGACCGTGCTGCATCGTTTCCCCTTACTCCCCATGAGCCGCCCACATACGGTCTCTCGTCGCAGAGTTCACCGATTTGAGCGACAGATATATGCATATCTCGGCCGTATCGTCGCCCACACCCTGCGGTGATGGCACTCTGGCGACGAAGCATCAGTGCGGGACCGTACTCGAATCAGCCGCTCCGTGCCGGACCGTGGACCCGTGGGAAAGGGACGACGTCGCCATGGCAGACCATCTGGAAGCATCCATCACTCTGCCGAGCGATCCAGCCTCGGTATCCGCCGCGCGCGCCCATGTGGTGGACACGCTGGCGGAGTGGGGCATGCCGGCGGACACGGAAGTGTCCGACACCGTGCGGCTGATCGTGTCCGAACTGGCCACCAACGCCGTGCAGCACACCCTCGGGCAGTCACCCACGTTCACGGTGGACATCGCCCTCGACCACGACGAGCGGTTGCGCATCGGAGTCACCGACAGCCATCCGAGGTATCCCAAGCGGCTCCCCGCCGCGGTCCAGCAGGACAACGGCCGGGGGCTGGTCATCATCCGCTGGCTGACCGCGGAACGCGGCGGCAGGATGAGGGTCCGCCCCACCAGGGAGGGCGGCAAGACCATCTTCGTCGTGCTCCCGTGGGCCGTCCCGGCCGAGCCGGTCACGGCGGCGGGACAGCAGGAGCCGTAGGGGCCACGACGGAACAGCGCAGCCCCCGTCGCGTCGGTGACCGTCCGAGGGGGTGACGGGGCGGCGGCAGGGGGAATGCGGCCGCCCCCCCCGCGGGTCAGTTGACCCGGCCGTACCAGACGCTGCGGGTCCAGATCTTCTGCAGGCGTACCACGTCCCCGGTCTTCGGGGCGTGCCAGATCTTGTTCTGACCCGCGTAGATGCCGACGTGGTAGATGTTTTGGCCCGAATGGAAGAACACCAGGTCGCCCGCCTTGCGGTTGGAGGCCGAGACCTGGCGTGTCTTGTTGTACTGCTGGGCTGCGGTGCGCGGCAGGTGCTTGCCCGCCTTCTTGAACGAGTAGAGGGTCAGGCCGGAGCAGTCGAAGCGGGACGGCCCGGTGGCGCCCCACCGGTAGGGCGAACCCTTCTTGGAGGCCGCGACCTGGAGGGCCTTGGCGGCCGTACTCGCGGCCGCCGCCTCCGAGGCGGCACCGGGAACCACGAGTGAGCCGCCCACGGCGGCGAGGGTCAGGGCCGAGGCCGTGCCGGCCCGGGCCATGAGAGACGGGACACGATTGAGCGCGGTCATGCGCAACCCTTCGTCAGCCGCCTGTGAAGGATGACCTGTCGGATTCGGGCTGGCGAAGTTGCCCGGCCGCACACGTGCGGCTTCACCCCAAGGGCTGCTCGGAACGGGAACTCCCGCTCCGGCGACCCGTCGTGCTCGGGTCCTCCACTCCTGCCGATCCACTCCTGTCGACCGGTCATCCGGGCGGCGGCAGGACTCGGCGTCCGCCCGGATCGCCCCGCCGCGGCGGCGGGGGCTTGTCGTCAGTGAGCGATCTTGGCAACGGTTGGCCCGAAATCCCACCGGAGCCGGGGGTTTGTGTTGTTACTCACCACTCATCCGTTCGGGTGGACAGCGCTGTGTTCGGGCTGCCGTCCAGAGCACCGAGGAGCTCCGGACCAGCATCGGAATACTTGATTCCGAAAGGGGGCGCGCGCGGTGCGCAACCTTGGCGGCCCGAAAAGAAGTCGTGCATCTACGCCGCTTGGGGGTAAGTCATTTGGTCCGTTTCAACCCCGGTGCGGACATGCCACCGGCGCACGCCCCGCCCGGGCCGGTAGGGGTGTCAACTGCCGGAGCCCGGCGGCAGGATGACACGGGCCGTGCGCCGCTCGCCGTCCAGCACCCGCAACGCACGGGCCAGGGTGGCGGTGTGCAGCTCGGTCTCGCCGCGCCTGTGCATCAGGGCCAGCGCGTCGCGCAGGGCGACGGCCTTGCCGACCAGTGCCTGCGCGGCACGCAGTCCCCGGTAGGTGTCGCCGCCGCGGGCCGGGTTGATCCGGCCGAGCAGGTCGACGGCCTCGAGGTAACGGTCGATCAGCTCGGCCTCGGCGCGGGTCAGCGCGGGCAGCGGTGGCAGCTCGGGTGGCAGCATCGGCGGCTCACCTCGTGCCGGGGGCGGGCCGCCGGCCCTCGCGGGCGGTCACGATCCGGTCCGCGAGGCCGTAGTCCACCGCCGCCCGGGCGTCGAGGACCGTGTCCCGCTCGATGTCCGACCGTGCCTGCTCCGGGGTGCGGTGGGTGTGCCGGACCAGCATCTCCTCGATCCGGGCCCGAACGCGTGTCAGCTCCTCGGCCTGGACGGCCAGGTCGCCGGCCCGGCCCTCCACCGGCTCCGTCAGCGCGGGCTGATGAAGTACCAGCCGTGCCCCGGGCAGTACGTACCGCTTGCCCGGCGTCCCGGCTGCCAGCAGCAGGGCGGCTGTCCCGGCCGCCTGGCCCAGGCAGACCGTCTCCACCTCGCAGGCGATGTAGCGCAGGGTGTCGTGGATCGCCGACATGGCGTGGAAGGAGCCGCCGGGCGAGTTGACGTAGAGGGAGATGTCCCGGTCGGGGTCCCGGTGCTCCAGGTACATGAACTGGGCGATCACGTCGTTCGCGGAGGTCTCGTCGATCGGTGTCCCGAGGAGCACGATCCGCTCCTCCATCAGCTTCGAGTACGGATCCGTGCTCCGGCGCCCGGACACCGTGTGTTCGGTGAACTCGGGCAGGACGTGGCGGGCGGACGGTCGGGTCATGGGAGCCCCTCCTCATGACAGCTGTCTGTAAAAAATGTACAGGACGTACGTCACGTTATGATGGGGGCATGGCCTACGAGATTCCGGTGACGCAAGCCAGGGCTGAACTCGCCGACCTGATCAACCGCGTGGTGTACGGCGGTGAGCGCGTCGTCGTGACCCGGCACGGAAAGCCCCTCGTCGCCCTTGTGTCCGCCGATGACCTGCGACGACTCGAGCAGCTCCAGGAGCTCGACGCGCGACGGGAGCCCACCGGGGATCAGGTGGTCAGCACGGTTTCCGGCGTCCACGAGGCGGCGTCCGCTTCACGCGAACAGCAGCGCTTCGGCATCGCCGCGGAGCACCGCGGAACGGCCACTTCGTAAGTCGCCGAGAAGACCCCGGAAACGGAACCGTGCACCCCCGCCGCAGCGGCGGGGGTGCACGGTTCCGTTTCCGGGCGGGGCCGGTCAGCTCAGCGGCATCCGCGGCAGCCGGCGCTTCTCCGCCGCCTTGCGCTCGGCGTCCTCCGCCTTGGCGACGGCCGCGTACTGGTCGACGTACTCCTGCTCGGACAGGCTCAGGATGGTGTACATGATCTCGTCGGTGACGGCGCGCAGTATCGCCTTCTCGTCCTCCATGCCGGCGTAGCGCGAGAAGTCGAGGGGCTTGCCGAAGCGGATCACCACCGGGTGGATGCGGGGGAGGACCTTCCCGGGCGGCTGCGCCTCGAAGGTGCCGATCATCGCGCAGGGGATCACCGGGATGCCGGCCTTGAGGGCCATCACCGCGACCCCGACCTTGCCCTTGTAGAGACGCCCGTCGTGCGACCGGGTGCCCTCCGGGTAGATACCGAGCAGTTCCCCCCTGCTCAGCACTCCGAGGCCCTCCCGGATCGCGGCCTGCCCGGCGTCCTTGCCGGAGCGGTCGACCGGGATCTGCCCCGCGCTGCGGAAGAAGAACGCCGTCAGCCGGCCCTTGACGCCGGGGCCGGTGAAGTATTCGGCCTTGGCGAGGAAGGTGATGCGCCGTTTGAGTATCGCGGGCATCAGGAAGTGGTCCGAGAACGACAGATGGTTGCCGGCGACGATGGCGGCACCGGACGACGGCACGTGCTCCAGGCCCTCTATTCGAGGCCGGAAGACCAGTCGCAGCAGCGGGCCCAGCAGCACGTATTTGAGAAAGTAGTAGAACACGGCTCGTTCCTCACTTCACCAGGTCCGCTTCGGCTCGGGGTTTTCGCAGGTCAAGTCTATGATCCAGGGTGTCGGCCCACGCGCATCCGCAGGCATCTGCAACCGCGTTCGACCGGGCACATGCTGACCCTTCGCCGACTTTACTGACATCTCGTCAGCCGTGAGGTGCCGGCGTCCGAGGTGCCTGCCTCGCATGGTTGCCGGTCAGGTGCCTTCGCTGTGCGCCGTCGTGTCAACCGTCGCACCGGTGCGCAACGACACAACCGAACGGGGGAAGGCCCCCTTGCCGGCTGCATCGCGTTCGGGTGCTCCCCGCGCACCGGCTCCCAGCATGGCGGATGGGGATTTCGGCGAGGGCGGGATCGGATCCCGGTATCGCCCTGCTTCGGGCCGGCGGTTCAGGCCCGCGCGAACCCCGGCGGGTCGAGGGCCTCGACGATGCGGGCCGCCGCCTCGCCGAGGGCTCGCCGCTGCTCGGGCGTGAGGCTGTCGAACACGTAACGACGCACGGCGTCGACATGCTCGGGCGCCGCGGCGGCGACCTTGCACCACCCCTCGTCGGTCAGCCCGGCGAGGGTGTACCGGCCGTCGGTGGGGTCCGGGACGCGCCGCACCCAGCCGGCCTTCTCCAGGCGTGACACGACACGCGACAGGTGGGAGAGCGTCATGTTCGCGACGGTCGCGAGCTCGCTGAGCCGGAGCGTCGAGAATGCAGGCCCCCGGAATTAATTTAAAGCTCAACATGTTGGAGGGCGGAAAACATCTCCCTACCTGAAGGACGCCCCCATGGGCCTGCTCACCCGCCGCGCCACCGCTCCCGCCCCGGCCTCCGACTCGGCCTCCGCCCCGGCCATCGCCCGGTTGACCGGCGTCTGGACCCTCGACCCCGCGCACAGCAGCATCGCCTTCGTCGCCCGGCACGCCATGATCACCAAGGTCCGYGGCACCTTCGAAGACTTCGACGGCCGCCTGTACCTGGACGGCCAGCACCCCGGCCGCTCCACCGCCGACGTGACCCTCAAGGCCGCCAGCCTCAACACCCGCCAGAAGCAGCGCGACCAGCACCTGCGCAGCGCCGACTTCTTCCACGTCGAGGCCCACCCCGAACTGTCCTTCCGCGGCACCTCCGTGCAGCAGCTCTCCGCGGACACCTACCGCCTGACCGGCGACCTGAGCATCAAGGGCGTCACCCGCCCGGTCGTCCTGGGACCTGACCCACACCGGCACGGCGACCGATCCCTTCGGCAACGAGCGCGCCGGTTTCGAGGGCTCCACCACGGTCGACCGCACCGACTGGGGCCTGACCTGGAACAGCGTGCTGGAGACCGGCGGCGTGCTGGTCGGCGAGAAGGTGAAGCTGGAGTTCGACGTCTCCGCGATCCGCGCCGCCTGACCACCGCCTCCGCGTGCGGGGGCCGGTCCGGGCGGGGAAGTGGGGCGGCCGGCGGCGGCTCCCGGAGGGGCGAGGTGGTCCGCCCTGTTGACAGGGCGCCGGTGCGCGGGTGGCCGTCGCCTGGGCTCATCGACGGCCTGTGGCCGCCGACACGCCGCTCGCGGCACTGCGCCCGGCCGGCCGCGACCGGCATGGCCCGCCCCCGTCGGGCTGTGGGGGTGCTACTGGTCAAACCCGGCGGAAAATGGCATTCTGCATTTCGTGCAACATTCAACCAATTCGGGGAGGAGGCCGCCGACCCCGCCTCCCGGGTGGCCGGCGCTGGCGCGCCTGRTCAGATCCGTGGCCGCCCGCCAGGGCGGGCGCCTCCTGTCCCACGGCGGCAAGAACCTGAYCGCCGCGCTGCTCGCCTGGCAGGCGASCGCCCCGTGGGGGCAGGGGCGGCCCCAGTTCCTGGCCGTCGCCACCGCCCTGCTCGTGGTCAACACCTCGACGGTGCACCACTCGGTGACCGAGGCCGCGCGCCGGATCGCCGTCCAGGTGGCGGGGGCTGCCCTGGCCATCGCCACCGCCTGGTGGCTGGGTCCCACCGCCGGAAGCATCATGGTGGTCCTCGCCGTCGTCCTGGCCACCCGCGGACGCCGGATGTTCGACGACCATCTTCAGGTCGCCTCGACCGCGCTGGTCACCTTGGCCGTCGTAGCGGCGATGCCGGTGCGTGACCTCGTCCTCCTGGCGCTGGCCACCGCGGCCGGGGCAGTCGTAGGGACGGCCGCCCATGCCCTGATCCTGCCTCCGGTGTACGTGGACGACTCCCGTGCCGCGGTGCGCCGGCTGGCCCGGGCCACCAGCCTGCTGCTGTGCGACATGGGCCGCGGCCTGCGCGAGCACCAGCGGGCCGGCCACGCGCGGGTCTGGCTGTCGAGGGCGCGCCAGCTCGAGGTGGAGATCGCCGAGGCGCAGGACCAGGTGCGGCTGGCCGAGGACAGCCTGCGCTGGAACCTCCGCTGCTCCGTACACGGGCCCCGGCGGCCCGGAACCGGCGGCCATGCGCTCCTCGTCCTGCACGGGATATCACTGCAGGTGCGMGGGATCGCCCGGACCCTGGTCGACACCGTGGACGCCCCCCGGGACGACTTCCGCCTGGGACAGTCGTTCACCGACCAGTACGCCCGGACGCTCGAGCTGGCCGGACAGGCCGTGCAGGACTTCGCCGAAGGGAGCCGGGCGGCCGATCCGGAGCACGCCGACGCCGGCAGACGGCTGCGCACCGCGCTCGACCAGGCCCAGGGCTGGCATGACCGCATGACCGGACTCGTGGCACGCGGCGCCCTGASCGAACCCGGAGCCTGGCACATCTACGGATCGCTGGTCACCGACGCGGAACGGCTCCTGTCCGACCTGGACCGCGCCGGGGCAGCAGAGCCGATGGCCCCGGTGACGCCGATGACGAAGAGCGYGCCCACCACCCGGTTCCCCCGCTTCTGACCGCCCGGCCCGCCGTCTCGCAGGCCCACCCGTCCTGCCGGGACGGCCGGTGGACCGGCTCGGTGCAGCGGCGGGGCGGCACCGTGTGCCGCTCGAAAAGTCATCGCCACAGATCAGGCGGCGTTTCTGTACTCGTTGATGAGATCACCGAGGACCCGGGTGCACAGCAGTCTGCGGCTGCTGAGGTGGTGGGCCGCGGCGGGGTGCTCCTGAGCGTTGGGTGGTAGCTGGTCGCGGGCCTGGTGGGGCCGGTGCTCGTTGTGGTGGGCCTGGTGGCCGACGTCAAGCCTGAGATCGTCGATCACTCTCCTGATTGCTCAGAGGGTGGTGTCCGTCTCCTCGGCCAGCGCCTGCAGGAGGTGGTCCTGGAACGCCTCGTCGTGGACTGCGCGGTGCGGCTGCAGTCGCCGGCGGTGGTACCAGTACCCGCCGGTGGTCAGGACCTGGGGGTCGTCGCCGGAGGCGAGCCACTCCTGCGTCTGATGGCCGAGCTCGAGATCGTCCGGTGCGTGCGGTCCGCCCATCTTCGTCGGTACCCAGCCCGGATCCACGGCGTTGCTCAGCACTCCGGGGCGCAGGCGAGCCACCGCGGCCGCGAGCGTCGTGACGAACAGCTTGCTGTCGGAGTACGAGCCTGCGCTCTCGCCCCGCCAGTCGACCCCGGTGAGCGAGGGGCGCCCACCGAAATGCGAGCCACTGCTCAGGTACACCAGTCGGCGCGGCCCGCGCAGCAGGGTCGTGAGCAGGTACGGTGCGATGATGTTGACCGGCATGACCGCCGGTCCGCTCCACACGCCGGCGTTGTGGATGACCGCGTCGAGCGGCTCCGCGTCGTTCAGCTCTGTGGCGATGCGCCGTACGGCGTCACGCTCGGTGAGATCGCCGACCACGAGGTGGGCCCCCCGGTCGACCAGCGCGTCGAGGACCGCCGCGCGTTCCCGGTTCCGGGCGTGCACCACCACGTCATGTCCCGCGGACAACAGGGAATCCGCCGCGGCACGTCCGAGACCGTCTGCCGAACCGGTCACCAGGATCCGACTCACGATCGCACCGTCCCTCGGGCACGCGAGGTTCCGGTGGGTGCCGCGACCTCGGGCGCGAGTGCCGCTCGCATCGTCGCCAGAGGCGTGGTCACGCCGAGAGTCGCATGGACGGTCGGCTCGGTGCGATTCCGGACGTCCTCGAACAGGACGTCGCCGGTGAACCGGTTGGCTGGGGCCTTGACGGCGGACTGCTGTGTAACGAGTTCCACGATCTCTCCCGGATGGTCGGGGGTGCGGGGCCTGTCGGCGACGCTTGCCCAGCCGGCTGTTCATGGACTGCCCGGTCTCGGTGATACGGACGGGTTCCTGACCGGCCGCAGTTGATATGAGAGGAGCAAGGGCGGGCTGTTTCAGACGGTTCGGCCGCCGTCGACGACGAGGGCGGTTTCGGTGCTGAAGGCGGCCCCCTCGGAGGAGAGCCACAGCATGGGGAGGCGATTTCCTCGGGCTTGTCCAGGCGGCCGACGGGTTCGTCGGCGATGAGTCCCTCGCGGCCGCCGGGCCGGCTGTCGCCGAAGCGGCGGATCACCTCGGTGCCGATGATGCCGGGGCAGACGGCGTCGATGCGTATGCCCGCGGCCGCGTGGTCGAGGACGGCGCCCCTATGAGCCGCTCGCCCCGGCTCCACCGAGGGGAGGGGTGCGGGCAAGCGGCTCGGCAGCGGGGTCACACCTGCAGCAGGGTCTTGATGGCGCGGCGTTCGTCCATGGCACGGTAGGCCTCGGCGGCCCGGTCGAGGGGGAGGGCGAGGTCGAAGACCTTGCCGGGATCGATCCGGTGGTTCCAGACCAGGTCGATCAGCTCGGGCAGGTACTGCCGCACCGGGGCCGGGCCGCCGTGCAGGTGCACGTGGGAGAAGAACAACTTCTGACCGTCCAGTGCCACGTTGTGGGAGACGCCCACGTAGCCGACGTGCCCGCCGGGGCGGGTGGAACCGATGGCCTGCCACATCGACTGCTGGGTGCCGACCGCCTCGATGACCGAGTGCGCGCCCAGCCCGCCGGTCAGTTCCTTGATCCTCGCCACGCCGTCGTCGCCGCGTTCGGTGACGATGTCGGTGGCACCGTACTCCAGGGCGAGCTCCTGGCGCGGCGCGTGGCGGCTCATGGCGATGATCCGCTCCGCGCCGAGCCGCCGGGCGGCCAGTACCGCGAGCAGACCGACCGCGCCGTCGCCGACGACCGCGACCGTCTTGCCGGGACCGGCCTGGGCGGCCGCCGCGCCGAACCAGCCGGTGCCGAGCACGTCGGAGGCGGCCAGGAGGCTGGGGACCAGGTCGTCGTCGGGAATGCCGGGGGTGGCGACCAGGGTGCCGTCGGCGAGCGGGACGCGCAGCCGCTCCGCCTGGGCGCCGAGCGCGCCCATGGGCTCGCGGTGGACGCAGGAGGACTGGTAGCCGGCCCGGCAGATCTCGCAGGTGTTGTCGGAGGCGAAGAACGAGCCGACCACGAACTGGCCGGGCCTGATGTTCGTCACCTCGCCGCCGACCTCCTCCACGACGCCCACGTACTCGTGGCCCATCGGGGCCGGGCCCCGGACGGGCTCGATCCCACGGTAGGGCCACAGGTCCGACCCGCACACGCAGGTCGCCGACAGGCGGATCACCGCGTCCGTCGGTGAGACGATCCCCGGGTCCTCGCGCTGCTCCACCCGGACATCCCCGGGGGCGCGCATCACGACACCGCGCATGGCTGCTGCTCCTTACCTGCTGTGATCGGTCGAGGGGCGGACCCAGGGGTTCCCGACCATGGAAGGCCGAGTACCGAGGCAGAGAATGCAGGGCGCCGCCGGGCGGCCCCGCGGTCACCCGTTTCACCCGCCCAGGCGGCCTGTGCCCAGGGCCGCGCTCTCCTCCTGCCCCGCCGCGGGCGCGGGCAGGAGGAGATCCGCACCACCCAGGTACCCGGTTTTCCGTGCGGGCGGACAGGCTCTGCTTCACCATCTGGGAACAGGTCACCGGCAGCACCGGCCTGGCCGGGGCGGCCTGACCCGGCACACCGGCCAGGCCGCAACACGCCCCGGCACGCCCCCCCGGCCGCTCACACCCCGTCAACGTGACGACGTCTCTCGGCCACATACGCTGACGACGACGGAACCGAGAAGCTCCAGGTCGCGGGAGGCCTCCTTCGCCGAGGTCGAGCAGGTGTCGACCGAGCGTGCCGCGGGGCGGATCGCCGCCGAGATGATCAGACCGTGCCCTCCCGACGCGGTCGACCGGTGACGGCCTGCTCGGTCTCCTCGCCGAGGGTCATCACCACCCCCGACCTGCCTTTCGTACCTTCGGTCTGCCGTTTCGCCGGATACCGGTTTCGACCGTCCGATCTGGGTACTGACGGGTTTCATGACGCACACTCTGCTCACCGGCCCGTGGGTGCTCGTCGGATACGCGGCCGACCGGGTGTCGGAGGGCGATCTGGCGGCGGCGCGGGCGCAGATGGGTTTCTCCCTCGCCTGGCACATCATCGTGGCCTGTCTGGGCGTCGGGCTCCCGGCGCTGACGCTGCTCGCCGAGTGGTACGGCATCCGCACCGGCAGCCCGGCGCACCGTTTGCTGGCCCGCCGCTGGGCGCGTGCCATGGGGGTGCTGTTCGCCGTGGGCGCCGTGTCCGGCACGATCCTCAGCTTCGAGATGGGACTGCTGTGGCCCGGCCTGATGGGAAGGTTCGGTCAGGTGATCGGGCTGCCCTTCGCGCTGGAGGGCATCGCCTTCTTCGTGGAGGCGATCTTCCTGGGCATCTACCTGTACGCGTGGGACCGGCTGCCACCCCGCCGCCATCTGCTGGTCGGCCTCCCCATCGTGATCGCGGGCACCGCGTCGGCGTTCTTCGTCGTGTGCGCGAACGCCTGGATGAACCAGCCGCGCGGCTTCACCCTGCGCGAGGGCAAGGTGGTCGACGTCGATCCGTGGGCGGCGATGCTCAACCCGGCCAGCCCGCCGCAGACCGTGCACATGATTCTGGCGGCCTTCATGGTCGCGTCGTTCCTGACCGCCGCCGTGTACGCCGTGGCCATGCTGCGCGGGCGCCGCGACACCTACCACCGGGCCGGGTTCTTCATCCCGTTCACGCTGGGCGCGATCGTGACACCGTTCCAGATCGTCGTGGGCGACTGGGCGGCACGCTTCCTGGCCGACTACCAGCCGACCAAGCTCGCGGCCGCCGAAGGCGTCTACCGCACCGGTTCGCACGTACCGCTGACGATCGGCGGCGTCGCGGGTGACAACGGGCTGAAGTACGGCCTGGAGATCCCCAACGGGCTGTCGCTGCTGATCGGTTACCATCCCGACACTGTCGTCAAGGGCCTCGATCGTGTGCCGCCCGCCCAGCATCCGCCGGTCACCGGCGTGCACTGGGCGTTCGACCTGATGGTCGCCGTCGGCTTCTTCCTGCTCGCCCTCGGCGTGTGGTTGCTGTGGGCGTGGTGGCGCCGTCGCCGCACCGGCGGCGAACTGTCCACCCCCCGCCTCTTCCTGGCGCTGGCCGCGGTCGGCGGCCCGGCCGCGGTGGTGGCCCTCGAATGCGGCTGGACCGTCACGGAGCTGGGCCGTCAGCCTTGGATCGTGTGGGGCCTGATGAGCGTGCGCGATGCCGTCAACCCCGCTCCCGGTCTGATGACCGGACTGTGGCTGGTGCTTGTGGTGTACGCCGCGATGACCGTCGCGACCGTCTACGTCCTGCGCCGCCTTGCCCGGGGCACCCCGGTGCCGCGCGCACCGCAGGAGGAGGACGTCACCGGTTATCCCGTCGTGTGATTCTCCCGCAGCCCGTTGTACGACCCCCTGGAGGTGACCGTGCTCGCGGACGCGGCGCTCGCCGTGATGTGGGTGGGCCTGACCTGCTATGCCCTGTTCGGGGGAGCCGACTTCGGCGCCGGAGTCTGGGACCTGCTGGCCGGCGGCGCCGAGCGCGGCCGGGCCCGGCGCGGGCTCATCGAGCACAGCATCGGGCCGGTCTGGGAGGCCAACCACGTGTGGCTGATCTTCGTGGTCGTGATGCTGTGGTCGGCCTTCTCACCGGTGTTCGCCGCGGTGATGTCCACCCTGTACATCCCGCTCACCCTCGCCGCGTTGGGCATCATCGCCCGGGGCGCCGCCTTCGCCTTCCGCAAGGCGAGCACCGAACTGTGGCAGCAGCGGTTGTTCGGCGCGTGCTTCGCGCTGTCGTCGCTGCTGACGCCGTTCTTCCTCGGCACGGTGGCGGGCGGTGTCGCCTCCGGCCGCGTTCCGCCGGGGCTCGCCGAAGGCGACGTGGTCACCAGCTGGCTCAATCCGACGTCGCTGCTGGGCGGGCTGCTGGCCGTGGTGACCTGCGCGCACCTGGCGGCGGTGTACCTGTGCGCCGACGCGCACCGGGAGGGACGGCCGGAGCTCGCCGTGGCCTTCACCCGCGACGCGGTGGTCAGTGGCCTGACAGCGGGCGTCGTGGCCCTCGCGGGCATCGCGGTGCTGAACGCGGACGCCCCCGAGTTGTTCCACGGACTGACCCACCGCGCGCTGCCACTGGTGATCATCAGCGTGGTAGCCGGTCTGACCGGCCTCGGTCTGCTGGCCCGGCAGCGCTTCGTGGCCGCCCGCGCAGCCGCGGCCCTGGCGGTCGCCGCCATCCTGTGGGCGTGGGGCGCGGCCCAGTACCCGGCCCTGTTGGTCGGCAGCACCACGGTGACCGAGGCCGCGGCGAGCGCCTCCGTGCTGTCGGCGGTCCTCGTGACGCTGGGCGTGGGAGCGGTGGTGCTCGTCCCGTCGCTGTGGCTGCTGTACTCCACCTTCCAGCGGGGAGCCGCCGACCAGCACTCGTCGCGGTGAACCGAGGTGCCTGCGCCGGTGTGCGGCTGGAGGAAGGGCGTCGCCGTCCCGGCTGCTGCTCGGACGACGTCGCCACGCACGGGGCCGATCCCGGCCACCGTCAAGGGCCTGCCCGATGACGGCACTCCGTGACCGTCACGCCGGAACCACGGCCGAATCGGCGACAGTCGGACATGCGACTCCGCCGGTACCGAGGCCGTGTACCTGCTACGTACCTGCTACGCACGACACGCTCGTGCGGATCGCGGCCGGGTTCGGCATCCCGGTCACGGCTCGGGCGTTCTCACCGAGCGCCCGTCAGCAGGGGGAGCGGCGGGGACGCGTGCGACGCCCGGCCGCCACCGGTCACCACCCGCGCGAGTAGGCTCGCCCCATGCGGATCTCCGTCTCCTCCGACATGGACGAACCCGTCGCCCGGGCCCTGCTCGCCGAACTGCGCGAGCGCGGCCACGAGGTGCGTGTGCACGGCGCCCTGAGCCCCGGGGGCGACTCGCGGTGGGCGTTCTGCTCCGAGGCGGCCGCCCGCGACGTCGCCGAGGGGACCGCCGACCAGGCGGTGGTGTGCTGCTGGACCGGCACGGGTGCCTCGATCGCGGCCAACAAGGTGCCGGGCGTACGGGCCGCCCTGTGCACGGACGCCTACACGGCGGACGGCGCGCGCCGCTGGAACGACGCGAACGTGCTGGCGCTCGGCCTGCGGCTGACGTCCGAGCCGCTGCTGAAGGAGATCCTCGACGCCTGGTTCGCCGGGGCGGCCGGGCAGGACGCGGACGACCGGCAGAACGTGGACCGGGTGGACCGGCTCGACGACGCCCGGCCCACCGGCTGAGCCGTACCGCTGTCCCGCGGCGGATCATCACAGCCGGACGACGACCAGCGCGGTGTCGTCGGTGGCGCCGCCGGGCGGCAGCAACTCCCGCAGCACGATGTCGGCCAGCGACTCCGGATCCCGTGTCCGGTGGCGGCGCAGCGACTCGGCGAGCCGGAGCAGCCCGGTGTCGATGTCCTCCCGGCGGCGTTCGACCAGACCGTCGGTGTAGAGCACGAGAGTCGCCCCGGGCGTGAACGTGGTCGTCGCCTCGGGTCTGCGGACCGGTTCGGGACGGGCGTCGAGCGGGGGGTCGGTGGCCCGGTCGAGGAACTCCACCCGCCCGCCCGGGTGGACCAGCACCGGCGGGGGATGGCCGGCGCTGCTGTAGTCGATGGTGTGCCGGTCGAAGTCGACGAAGGTGGTGACCACTGTCGCCGACTCGGCGCCGTCGACCACGTGGGCGTAGCGCGCCACGACGTCCAGCGCCTCGGCGGGCCCCGTCGCGACCCGGGAGGTGGCGGTGAGCGCGCTGCGCAGCTGGCCCATGACGCCGGCCGCCTCCAGCCCGTGCCCGACCACGTCGCCCACGGACACGCCGATACGGTGGCCGCGCACCAGGTCGACCAGGTCGTACCAGTCCCCGCAGACGTTGAGCGCGCCCACCGCCGGCCGATAGCGCACGGCGGCCAGGTGACCCACCTGCCGCGGTGCGGGCAGCATGGACCTCTGCAGTGCCAGTGCCACCTGCCGCTCCCGGGCGTGCGCCTGGCGCAGCCGGTTGTTGAGCTCCTGCAGCTCGCGGGCGCGCGTGTACAGTTCGGCCTCCAGGACCCGGCTCTGGTCGACGCCCGCGCGGTGGCGGGCCCGCATCAGCTCGGTGACCTCCTCGACCCGGTGCACGATCAGGACCACGGAGCCGTCGCCGCCCAGCACCGATGTGTTCACCGGGCTCCAGTAGCGCGCCTCCCACTCGCCGGGCCGCTCCGGGCTCTCGACGTCGTAGCGCTGCAGGGCCATGGTGTCGCGCTCGCCGGTGGCCACGACCCGCAGCAGGGAGGCGTGCAGGTTGTGCGCGCCCGAGGAGCCCGGGTCGTTCGGGTTGTCCGGGAAGACGTCGAACAGGTAGCGGCCCAGCAGTTCCTCCCGGGACTTCCCGGTCCCGTGGACGAACGCCTCGTTGACATCCGCGTACACCAGGTCGGGGGTGAGGAGCGCCACCATGCCGGGCAGGGCCTGGTACACCGCCGCGTAGTCGATCGCCGTCCGTGTCATGGCCACCGCCTCCTGACGGGAGCGTCATTCCGGGGGGAAGGCCGTCCCGAGGGGAAGATCCCCCGGTCCGGTCAGCGACTGCTCGGCCCAGATGACCTTCCCGTCGGGAACGAAGCGGGTGCCCCACCGCTGAGCGAGCTGCGAGACCAGCAGCAGCCCGCGTCCGCCCTCGTCCATGGCACGGGGATGGCGCAGGTGCGGTGTGGTGGCGCCGCCGTCGAACACCTCGCAGACCAGCGCGCGCTCCCGGATCAGCCGCAGGCGGACGGGGCCGCCGGCGTGCCGGATGGCGTTGGTGACCAGTTCGCTGACGATCAGTTCCGTGGTGAAGACCAGCTCGTCCAGCCCCCAGTGGGTCAGCTGCCGGGTGGCCGTCCTGCGGGCCTCGGCCACCACGGCCGGATCCGGCGGCAGGTCCCAGGCCGCCACCTGGTCGGAGTCCAGGAGCCGGGTACGGGCCATCAGCAGTGCCACGTCGTCGTACGGGCGGACCGGCACCAGGGCGTCCACCACGGCCCGGCACCGTGTTTCCAGCGAGGGCGCGGCCCCCTGCAGTACCCGTCGCAACCGCTCCTGGCCACCCGCGGTCGAACCGGTCTCCGTGTCGGTCAGCAGCCCGTCGGTGTGCAGGGCGAGCGTGCTGCTCTCGGCCAGGGACAGCTCCATCGCCTCGAACGGCGGGCCGCCCACGCCGATCGGGGGTCCCGGCAGCAGATCGACGAAGCCGACCGCGCCGTCGGGTGCCACCAGGGCGGGCACGGGATGGCCCGCGGAGGCCATCGCGCACCGGCCGTCGACCGGGTCGTAGACGACGTACAGGCAGCCGGAGCCCACGGCCTGGCCGTAGCTCCCCTCCGGCTCGTCCGGCTCGACGCCCTCCTCCCGCGCCGACCCGGACACCAGGTCGTCGAGGTGTGCGAGCACCTCCTCGGGCGGCAGATCCTGCGCGGCCAGGGTCCGTACGGCGGTACGCAGCCGGCCCATCGCCGCGGCGGCGGCGATGCCGTGGCCGGGGACCTCTCCGACGACGAGGGCGACGCGGGCACCCGACAGCGGGATCAGGTCGTACCAGTCGCCGCCCAGGCCGGTCAGCTCGTCGGCCGGGCGGTAACAGGCCGACACCTCGACGGCGTCCAGCTCCGGGAGCCGACGGGGCAGCAGGCTGCGCTGCAGTACGAGCGTCGCGTCGCGCTCCCTGGTGTAGCGCCGGGCGTTGTCCACACAGACGGCGGCGCGGGAGACGAGGTCCTCGGCCAGGGTCAGGTCGTCCTCGCTGAAGGGGTCCGGGCGGCGCCGGAAGAACCCGGTGACACCCAGGGTGATGCCCCGGGCGCGGATCGGCACGACCATCGCACTCTGCAGACCGAGCTCGAGGAAGGTGGCCCTCCGGCCGTCCGGTGTGCCGTCGATCCACTCCGTGGCGAGCGGGTCGAGCCGCTCCTGGCGCCAGGACCGGCCCGTGGTCAGACAGCGGACCGGCGGTGAACCGGTCAGAAAGTTCGTCACCGCGCCCGTCTCCAGGACCTTCCGCGGCAGGTCCTCGTACAGCGACCGGTGGCCCGCGCGGCGCAGCTGCACCCTGTCCGTCTCCGCGGGCGGTCCGGGCGGCAGCTCGGCACCCCGCACCACCGTCTCCAGCAGGTCCACGACCACGAAGTCCGCGAGTGCCGGGACGGCGACGTCCGCCAGCTCCTGGGCGGTGCGCATGACGTCCAGTGTGCGGCCGATGCGCTCGCCGGCCCGGTCGAGCAGGGCGAGCCGCTGACGGGCGCGGTGCCGCTCGGTGATGTCCACGACGCTGTAGTGGACGCCCATCGGGCGGCCCCGGTCGTCGTCGAGCCGGGTGAACGACAGCATGTACGCCGTCTCGCGCAGCGGCGCCGAACGGACCTGGCCGACGTACTCGTGGCCGACCACCGGCTCGCCGGTCTCCAGCACGTGGCGCATCTGCGCCTCGACGGAATCGGCGTCCAGGCCGGGCTGGACGTCGGCGAACCGCAGGCCCAGCCGCCGCTGGACCGGGCCGCCGCCGAACTGCTCCAGAGCGGTGTTCGACCACACGTACCGCAGGTCCGTGTCCACGATCGCGAGCCCGATCGACGATCCGGAGACCATCTGCTCGAGCACCTCGCGGCTCATGTCCCAGCCGGCGGAGCGGCTCATGCGCCGGCCGACGGAACCGGTCAGCTCCGACAGCAGCACCAGCAGGGACGAGCGGCCCCGCGGCTCCATGGTCCGCATGATCCGGACCATGACGGGGACCGGCCGCCCGTCCCGGTGCCGGGCCGTCATCGGACCCGCCCAGCCGTCGTCCGCCCGGCATCGCCCGAGCAGGTCCGGCACCCGCGCGGCGTCCTCGGCGGTGAGCAGCTCGGCCAGCTTCCTGCCCACGGCCTCGGCCGCCGGATACCCCAGCAGCCGCTCGGCCGGACCGGTCCAGTTCGTCACGACGCCCTGCGGATCGAGCAGCAGGGGAACGGCGTCGGCGACGTCGAACCCCTGCCGGGCAACGTCCGGTCCCTCGTGTCCGCCCTCGTGTCCGCCCACGGCCGACCTCTCTGTCGCTGAGAGTGGTCTACCACCTCTTGTTCCCATCTTCACCCGGGAACCGGGCAGGGGGCTTCCCGGCGCCGGCCGGAAACGCCCGTTCCCACCCTCCGGACCACGGGCACGCAGGTCAGGCGGGTGGGAACGGGACGGTGGCCGGGGTCCGGGCGGGTCAGCCGCCCTGGCCCAGTACCTTCCCCAGCGTCTCCAGGGCCTCCCGGAGCTCCTCGCCCCCGATGGTGAGCGGCGGGGCCAGCCGGATGGTGGACCCGTGGGTGTCCTTGACCAGGATCCCCTCCCGCATCAGACGCTCGCTCACCTCCCGGCCGGTGCCCAGCACGGGGTCGATGTCGACGCCCGCCCACAGTCCGCGCGAGCGGAAGCCGACGACGCCCTTGCCGACCAGGGCCTCCAGCCCGCCGCGCAGCACCACGCCCAGCTCCGCCGCCCGGCGCTGGAACTCGCCCGTCTCCAGCAACTCCACCACCGCCGTACCGACGGCGGCGGCCAGCGGGTTGCCGCCGAAGGTCGACCCGTGCTCCCCGGGGTGCAGCACCCCGAGTACCTCACGCCGGGCCACCACCGCCGACACCGGGACGATGCCGCCGCCCAGGGCCTTGCCGAGCAGGACCATGTCCGGGACGACCGACTCGTGTTCCACGGCCAGCGTGCGGCCCGTGCGTCCCAGCCCCGACTGGATCTCGTCCGCGACGAACAGGCACCCCGCGCGGCGCGTCAGCTCCCGCACGCCCGCCAGATAGCCGTCGTCGGGGATGTTCACCCCCGCCTCGCCCTGGATCGGCTCGATCAGCACCGCGGCCGTCGTCTCGTCGACCGCCGCCTCCAGCGCCGCGAGGTCGTTGTACGGCACGACCCGGAAGCCGGGCGTGAAGGGCCCGAAACCGGCGCGTGCGGTCTCGTCCGTGGAGAAACTGACGATGGTCGTCGTCCGGCCGTGGAAGTTGTCCGCCGCGACCACGATCGTCGCCCGGTCGGCCGGGACGCCCTTCACGTCGTAGGCCCACTTGCGAGCCACCTTCACCGCGCTCTCGACCGCCTCCGCGCCGGTGTTCATGGGCAGCACCATGTCCAGCCCGGTCAGCGCCGCCAGCCGCTCCGCGAACTCGGCGAGCCGGTCGTTGTGGAAGGCACGCGAGGTGAGCGTGAGCCGGTCCAGCTGGCGGTGCGCCGCCTCGATCAGCGCGGGATGCCGGTGGCCGAAGTTGAGCGCCGAGTAGCCGGCCAGCATGTCGAGGTAGCGGCGGCCCTCCACGTCCTCCACCCACGCGCCCCGGGCGCTCGCGACGACCACGGGCAGCGGGTGGTAGTTGTGCGCGAGGACCGGCTGCTCCGCACCGATCAGCTCGGCGGACGAACGGGTACGGACGGCAGAGGTCATGAGCGGATCTCCTGAGTGCAGCACTTGATCCCGCCGCCCGCCTTGTGGAACTCGGACAGGTCGACGGGGACGGGGACGTAGCCGCGGCCGGTGAGCCGGGCGGCGAGGCCTGTCGCCTCGGGGGAGATGAACACGTGGCGCCCGTCGGAGACGGAGTTCAGGCCGAACGCCATCGCGTCCTCGCGGGTCGCGGTCACCGCGTCCGGATACAGCCGGGCCAGCACCTCACGGCTCCCTGGCGAGAACGCCTCCGGGTAGTACGCGATGTTCTCCTCGTCCAGTGTGAACAGGGCCGTGTCCAGGTGGTAGAAGTACGGATCCACCAGCGTCAGGCTGATCACGGGCACGCCGAAGAACTCCTGTGCCTCCCGATGCGCCTCACGGGTGGTGCGGAACCCGGTGCCGGCGAGGATCCAGCGCCCGGCGGGGACCAGGTCGCCCTCGCCCTCGCACACCGACTCGGGACGGTGGACGTCGAAGCCCTCCGCCTTGAACCAGCTCTCGTACGGTACGGACTCGGGGCGCCGTTCGGGCGCCAGGAACAGGGAGCCGAGGACGCGGCCCCCGACGACGACCGCCGCGTTCGCGGCGAACACCATGTCGGGCAGACCCGGCACGGACCGCACGGTCTCCACAGTGTGACCGTGCGCGCGGTAGACGTCGACCAGCGTCCGCCACTGCCGCTGGGCCAGGGGGACGTCGACGGGACGGTCGGGACGCATCCAGGGGTTGATCGCGTACCGCACGGCGAAGTGCCCGGGGTCGCAGACGAGATAGCGCCGTGGGGACGGCACACGGGGACCGGTCACAGAGGGGTGCCTCCGCTTCCACGCGGTGTCATCAGGGGTGAGTCCACGGTAGGAAGCGACCGGGGCGGGCGACAAGGAACGAGAGTTGCGTGTTCACGCAGGAATACTGCGTGTTCCCGCTGCTCGGCGCACGTCCGCTGCGTCCTACCCCGGGTCCTGGGGAGCCGGCTGGCTCGCCCCCGCCTCCGGACTCTCCGGGATCAGATGGGACAGCACCATCACGCTGATCGTCTTCCGGATGAACGGTTCCGCGCGGATCCGCTCCAGCACCTCCTCGAAGTGGTCCACATCCCGCGCCCGCAGATGCAGCAGGGCGTCCGCGCCACCGGTCACCGTCATCGCCGCGGCGATCTCCGGGTGGTTGCGCACCACTTCCGCCAGCCGCCGGGGCGGCGCCGCCCCCTCGCAGTACACCTCGACGTAGGCCTCCGTGCGCCACCCCAGCGCCGACGGTTGCACCGTGGCCGTGAAACCGGTGATCACCCCCGTCTCGCGGAGCCGGTCCACCCGGCGCTTGACCGCCGTGGACGACAGCCCGACGGCCACGCCGATCTCGGCGAAGGACGACCGGGCGTTCGCCATCAGAGCGGTGACGATCTTTCGGTCCAGCTCGTCGAACGGTGCGGGCCTGCTGTTCATACCGGCACCGTAACGGCAGAACCGGGGCACCATGGAGGGAAACCGAACACCAGGACCATGAGGAGGGTGTCGCGATGCCCGGTTCCCACAACGGTTCGAGCTCGACGAAGACCATGGGAGTGCTCACCGTCGGCGGCCTCGTCGCCGTGACGGCCTACACGGTGGCGCTCGGCAGCAACGGATGGCTGTGGTTCGGCTGGGTCGTCCTGGGACTGATCACCCTCGCAATGGTCGCCACGCGCAGCGCCTGAGCCGCCCGTGGCGTTCGGCGCTCACTTCGGCGTGAGCCGTCCCGCCAGGTGCACGCCCGGCTGGTACTTCGGCAGCCGGACGGTGACCCTCATGCCCGCGCCCACCGCGGTCTCGATGACGAGGCCGTGGTCGTCGCCGTAGACCTGGCGGAGCCGGTCGTCGACGTTGGACAGGCCGATGCCGCCCGTGTGGTCGACCTCGCGGGCGAGAACGCGCCGCAGCAGGCCGGGGTCCATTCCGGCGCCGTCGTCCTCGATCACCACGAGGGCTTCGGCGCCGGCGTCCTGTGCGGTGATCTGGATGTGGCACTTGTCGGCCTTGCCCTCGAGGCCGTGTTTGACGGCGTTCTCGACGAGCGGTTGCAGGCAGAGGAAGGGCAGCGCGACCGGCAGCACCTCGGGGGCGATCTGCAGGGTGACGGAGAGGCGGTCGCCGAAGCGGGCGCGGACCAGCGCCAGATAGTGGTCGATGGCGTGGAGTTCGTCGGCGAGGGTGGTGAAGTCGCCGTGCCGGCGGAACGAGTAACGGGTGAAGTCGGCGAACTCCAGGAGCAGTTCGCGGGCGCGCTCGGGGTCGGTGCGTACGAACGAGGCGATCACGGCGAGCGAGTTGAAGATGAAGTGCGGGGAGATCTGGGCCCGTAGCGCCCTGAGTTCGGCCTCGATGAGGCGGGTGCGGGACTGGTCGAGGTCGGCCAGTTCGAGCTGGACGGAGACCCAGCGGGCCACCTCCCCGGCCGCCCGGGCCAGGACCGCGGACTCGCGGGGCGCGCAGGCGACGAGCGCGCCGTGCACCCGGTCGTCGACGGTGAGCGGGGCGACGACGGCCCACCGCACCGTGCAGTCGGGGGTGTCGCAGCTGAGCGGGAACGCCTCACCGCGGCCGGAATCGAGGGGCCCGGCCAGTCGTTCCATGATCTCGGTACGGTGATGGGCGCCGACGCCGTCCCAGACGAGGACCTGCTCGCGGTCCGTGAGGCACAGGGCGTCGGTGCCGAGCAGGGAGCGCAGCTTGCGGGCGGATCTGCCGGCGGTCTCCTCGGTCAGGCCCGCCCGGAGTGGGGGCGTGGCCAGGGAGGCGGTGTGCAGGGTCTCGAAGGTGGCGTGCTCGACGGGCGTGCCGAGTCCGGCGAGACTGGCGGGCCGGGCGGTGCGCCGGCCGAGCCAGAAGCCCGCGGCCAGCAGGGGCAGCACGGCGACGCACAGGCCCGCCAGGAATCCGCTCACTTGGACACCTCCGTCCGCAGTTCCTCCGGCAGGTGGAACCGGGCGAGCACCGCCGCCGTGCCGGGCGGCACTCGGCCGGGGGTGGCCAGGGAGACCAGGACCATGGTGAGGAAGCCCAGCGGCACCGACCACAGGGCGGGCCAGGCGAGCAGCGCGTGCAGTGCGCCCCGGCCAGGGAAGCCGGCCATGGTCGCGGCGACGGCGGCGAAGGCGGAGCCGCCCCCGACCAGCATGCCGGCCGCCGCCCCGGGCGGAGTGAGCCGGCGCCACCAGATGCCGAGGACGAGCAGCGGGCAGAACGAGGACGCCGACACGGCGAAGGCGAGTCCGACCGCGTCGGCCACCGGCAGCCCGCCGACCAGGATGCTCGCCCCGAGCGGAACGGCCATGGCGAGCAGCGTGCCGAGCCGGAAGTGCCGTACGCCGCGTGAGGGCAGGACGTCCTGGGTGATCACGCCGGCCACGGCCATGGTCAGCCCGGACGCCGTGGACAGGAACGCGGCGAAGGCACCCCCGGCGACCAGCGCGCCGAGCAGGTCGCCGCCCGCTCCTCCGATCATGCGGCCGGGCAGCAGGAGCACGGCGGCGTCCGCGCTGCCGGTGAGGGTGAGGTCGGGGGCGTACAGCCGGCCGAGGGCTCCGTAGACCGGGGGCAGCAGATAGAAGGCGCCGATCAGGCCGAGGACGGCGACGGTGGTGCGGCGGGCGGCGACGCCGTGCGGGCTGGTGTAGTAGCGGACCACCACGTGCGGCAGGCCCATGGTGCCGAGGAAGGTGGCGAGGATCAGCCCGTACGTGGCGTACAGCGGGCGTTCCTCGCGGGACTCGGCCCGCGAGGGCGACAGGGCGTCGTCGGCGCCCCGCCCGGCGGCCGGGACCTCGGCTCCCTCGGCGAAGGTCAGCCGGGTACCGCCGTCGATGCGGTGGGTGCCGGCGGGCAGGCGGAGTTCGGTGCCGGCGTGTTCGCGGCCGTCGACGGTGCCGTCCACGGTCACGGTCAGCGGCTCGGCGAGCCGCAGGTCGAGGGTGTCGTCGATGCGGACGACACGCTGTTCGCGGAAGGCGGCGGGTTCGTCGAAGGCGTGGCTGGGCGCCCCGTCGCTCTGCCAGGCGAGGACCAGGAACAGTGCGGGCACGAACAGGGCGGTGAGCTTGAGCCAGTACTGGAAGGCCTGCACGAAGGTGATGCTGCGCATGCCGCCGGCGGCGACGATGACGGTGACCACGACGGCGACGATCACCCCGCCGAGCCAGCCGGGGGCGCCGGTGAGCACGGTCAGGGTGAGTCCCGCGCCCTGGAGCTGGGGCAGCAGGTACAGCCAGCCGACGCCGACGACGAAGGCGCCCGCGAGCCGCCGCACCGCCTGCGAGGCGAGGCGGGCCTCGGCGAAGTCGGGCAGCGTGTAGGCGCCGGAGCGGCGCAGCGGGGCGGCGACGAACAGCAGCAGGACCAGGTAGCCGGCGGTGTAGCCGACCGGGTACCAGAGCATGTCCGGGCCCTGGACCAGGACGAGGCCCGCGATGCCCAGGAAGGAGGCGGCGGAGAGGTACTCGCCGCTGATGGCGGCGGCGTTCAGACGGGGGCCCACGGTGCGGGAGGCGACGTAGAAGTCGGAGGTGGTGCGGGAGATGCGCAGGCCGAAGGCGCCGACGAGGACGGTCGCCAGGACGACGAGCGCGACGGCGGGGACGGCGTAACTGGAGTTCACGGTGCCGGCGTTCCGTTCCCCGCCCTCAGCGGTCCTCGACGAGCCGCACGAAGTCGCGTTCGTTGCGTTCGGCGCGGCGCACGTACCAGCGGGCGAGCAGGACCAGCGGGGGGTACAGTCCGAAGCCGAGGACCGCCCACTCCAGCCGTCGGGCGTCCGGGGCCGCGGCGAAGACCAGCGGGAGCGGGCCGACGAGCAGCATGAGGATCGCGAACACGATGAGACCGGTGCGCAGTTGGATGCGCATCAGGGAGCGGACGTAGGTGTGGCCGAGGGTGGTCTGCTCGTCGATCTCGGTCCGCGGGCGGTAGTAGCCGAAGGCACGGCGGGCGCGGCGGGGCGGGCCGGTGACGACCACGCGGCGTTCGGTCGGGTCCTGGGGCACGCCGTCCCCCTAGCCCGTGGTCCGGCGCATCAGCAGGTCCCGCAGTTCACGGGTGTGCCGTCGGCTGACCTGGAGTTCCTCCGAGCCGATCAGGACGCTCACGGTACCCGCGTCGAGCCGGAGTTCCCCGATGTGGCGCAGGGCGACCAGGTGGCGGCGGTGGATACGGACGAAGCCGCGCGAGCGCCAGCGTTCCTCCAGGGTGGACAGCGGTATCCGTACGAGGTGGCTGCCGCGGTCGGTGTGCAGACGGGCGTAGTCGCCCTGGGCCTCCACGTGCGTGATGTCCTCGACGGCGACGAAGCGGGTCACACCGCCGAGTTCGACGGCTATCTGGTCCGGGTCGGGCTCGTGCACGGGGATGCGCGGGGTGCTGCCGTGCTGTGCCGCGGCGCGCGGTTCGGCGACGCGGCGGACCGCTTCGGCCAGCCGCTCCTTGCGGACGGGCTTGAGGACGTAGTCGACGGCCTTGAGGTCGAACGCCTGTACGGCGAAGTCCTCGTGGGCGGTGACGAACACGACGAGCGGCGGCCGGGCGAACCCGCCGAGCAGCCGGGCGAGGTCGAGTCCGTCGAGGCCGGGCATCTGGATGTCGAGGAAGACGACGTCTATGGCCTCGGGACCGTCGGGTCCGGACTCCAGGGCGCGGTTGATGCGGCGCAGCGCCTCGGTCGCGTCACCGGCGCCCTCGGCACTGCCGACGCGGGGGTCCGCGTTCAGCAGGTAGAGCAGTTCCTCCAGCGAGGGGCGTTCGTCGTCGACGGCCAGAGCGCGCAGCATGAAGGTGGAGTCTAGGCGGGAATCCCACGTCTGGACATGTGCCGGACGTGGGCGTTCCCGCAAGATCCGGTGGTGGGGAAGCGGGGGGCTGGGGGGCTCAGCTCCCGCGTGTGTGCAGGGAGGCCAGATAGGCGTTGTACGCCTGGAGCTCCTTGTCGCCGTCACGGTCCGCGGCGCGGTCGGTGCGCTTGGCGTGCCGCTTCTCCGAGGCGTACCACTGGAAGAGCAGCGCGATCAGCACCAGCACGGACGGGACCTCGCTGAACGCCCAGGCGATACCGCCGGCCGCGTTCTGGTCGGCGAGCGCGTCGATGCCGAGCGAGGCCGGCGGGTTCTGGAACGTGGTGACCATCGGCGTGGACGCCATCATCACCGCGATGCCGAAGAACGCGTGGAACGGCATGCCCGCGAACAGCTCCAGCATCCGCATGAGGTAGCCCGGCCGGTGCGGACCCGGGTCCACGCCCATGATCGGCCAGAAGAAGACCAGACCGACGGCGAGGAAGTGCACCATCATCGCGATGTGCCCCACCTGGGAGCCCATCAGGAAGTCGAACAGCGGGGTGAAGTACAGCCCGTACAGGCTCGCGATGAACATCGGGATGGTGAACACCGGGTGGGTGACGACCTGGATGTAGCGGCTGTGCAGCAGCATCAGCAGCAGCTCGCGCGGCCCCTTGCGCCCGCGTCCCGCCGGCGGCAGCGCGCGCAGCGCGAGCGTGATCGGGGCGCCGAGCAGGATCAGGATGGGGGACACCATGCTGATCATCATGTGCTGCACCATGTGCACGCTGAAGATGACCATGCCGTAGTCGTTCAGCCCGGTGCACATCATGAGCATGATGCTCAGCACGCCGAGGACGAACGAGACGGTCCGTCCCACCGGCCACTTGTCGCCGCGCCGCGTCAGGCGCACCACCGCCCAGCCGTACAACGCCAGCCCCAACAGGCAGGAGACGAGGAAGAACGGCTCGGTCGACCATGCGAGCCCTCGAGCCAGCGTGAACGGCGGCAGATCCATGGTCATGCCGTGCCCGCTGTGATCCATCCGGCGGCTCCTGATTCGTGGGGGTTGTGCGCTGTCTGTCCGCACCAGAGTAGAACCGTCCCCCGCCGGGACTGCGGCCGGGGGCGGTTCTGCCGACGGGTGCCGCGGGAGATCATGGGCCTGGGACGGCCCGGACACCGCGGGACGCCGCCGGTGCTACAGGACGAACTCCGCCTCCGCGTAGCGGTCCTCGGGCACCGTCTTCAGCGTCTCGACGGCCTCCGCCAGCGACACCGTCACGATGTCCGTTCCGCGCAGCGCCGTCATCATCCCGAACTCCCCGCGGTGCACGGCCTCCACGGCGTGCCAGCCGAAGCGGGTGGCCAGCACCCTGTCGTACGCCGTCGGCGTCCCGCCGCGCTGGGTGTGCCCGAGGATCACCGGACGCGCCTCCTTGCCGAGCCGCGACTCCAGTTCCACGGAGAGCTGCCGCGCGATCCCGGCGAACCGCTCATGGCCGTAGGCGTCCTTGCCGCCCTCGTCGAAGTCCATGGTCCCGGCCTTCGGCTTGGCGCCCTCCGCGGCGACCACGATGGCGAACCGCTTGCCCGCCGAGAACCGCGCGCCGACCGTCGCGGTCAGCTCCTCGATGTCGAAGGGCCGCTCGGGCACCACGATCGCGTGGGCGCCGGCCGCCATGCCGGAGTGCAGGGCGATCCAGCCGGTGTGCCGGCCCATGACCTCCACGATGAGCACCCGCTGGTGGGACTCGGCGGTCGTCTTCAGCCGGTCCAGCGCCTCGGTCGCCACCCCGACGGCCGTGTCGAAGCCGAAGGTGACGTCCGTGACGGCGATGTCGTTGTCGATGGTCTTCGGGACGCCCACTATCGGCAGGCCGTGGTCCGACAGCAGCCGGGCCGCCTTCAGCGTGCCCTCACCGCCGATCGGGATGATCGCGTCGAGGCCGAGTTCCTGGACATGGCCCCTGGCCCGCTCCACACCGTCCCGCAGATGCTCGGGACGCACCCGGGAGGAGCCGAGGATGGTGCCGCCGCGGGCGAGGATGCCGCCCACCGCGTCGAGGTCGAGCTTGAGGTAGTCGCACTCCAGGAGGCCCTTCCAGCCGTCCCGGAAGCCGATGACCTCGTCGCCGTGGTCGACGACCGCGCGGTGCACTACGGACCGGATGACGGCGTTCAGACCGGGGCAGTCTCCGCCGGACGTGAGGACACCAATACGCATAGCCCGAAACAACCTTCTTGCCGTGGGCCGGGACCGGACCGCGTCGTCCGGCTCGATCCCCGCCACCCTAGCGGCATCCGGGGGTGGGCCCGCAGCGTGCGTCCGCCTACTGGACGAGCCCGCTCACCTGTGCGGACCAGCCGTCAGACGGGCCGGTGACGCCCCTGTGAACACCCGGTCGGCGTCCCGGTGTCCACGAGCTCGTGGACACCGGGACGCCGACCGGGGCGGACGTCGTGGCGCGGGTCCTACGCGGGCTGCTGCGAGGCCGAGATGCGCTCGTTGCGCAGCGCCTCGTACCAGTGGTCGTCGGTCGGCGGCAGTGCGTTGACGTCGAGCGCCAGCTTCAGCAGCAGGTCCGCGATCTGCGGGTTGCGGGCCAGCACCGGACCGTGCATGTACGTGCCGAACACGGTGTCGTTGTAGGCGCCCTCGGTACCGTCCCCCGTGCCGTTGCCGTTGCCGAAGCGCACCCGGGCGAGCGGGCGGGCCGTCGGGCCGAGGTGGGTGACGCCCTGGTGGTTCTCGAAACCGGTCAGCGGCGGCAGCCCGAGCGGCGCGTCGATGTCCCCCAGCACGTCGCCGACGCACCGGGCGCCCTCGCCGCGCACCGAGACGACGTCGAGCAGGCCGAGGCCGGGCTCCCGCTGGCCGAGGTCGTTGATGAACTCGTGGCCGAGGATCTGGTAGCCGGCGCACACCGAGAACACGATCGCGCCGTTCTCCACCGCCCGGTGCAGTCCGCCGTCCCGGCGCAGCCGCTCGGCCGCGAGCCGCTGCGGACGGTCCTCACCGCCGCCGATCAGATAGATGTCGCCGGAGGTCGGGATCGGCTGGTCGCTGCGCACGTCGAGCCGGGCCACGTCGAGGCCGCGCTGCCGGGCCCGGCGCTCCACGACGAGCACGTTGCCCTGGTCGCCGTAGGTGCTGAGCAGGTCGGGGTAGATCCACACGATCCGCAGACCGTTGTCGCTCATGAAGTCACTGTCCTTGTGAGTACGTCGCGATACGTCGCCCGCGTCAGTTGCCGACGCGGCGGCGCAGGTCCTGGAACGCGGTGTAGTTGGCGATGACCTCGATCCGGCCCGGCGGGCACTGCTGCAGGGCCTGGTCGAGGTCGTCGCAGACCTGGAACTGCTGGTTCGCGACCTCGAGTCGCACCGCGAGGTCCAGCTTCCGGTCGCCGAGGACGACGATCGGGTGACCGGTCAGCCGGGTGTAGTCGACGTCCCACAGCCAGGAGGTGTCGGTGCCGTCGGCGGAGCGGGCGTTCACCGAGAGGATCACCGGGGCGGGCGGCGGGTCGATGAGGGAGAACGTCTCCAGCCAGCCCGCGGGGTTCTTGGCGAGCAGCAGCCGCAGGTCACGGCCCTGGTACTGGACGACGTCGTAGCGGCCGGCCACGGCCTGCACCTGGTACATGCGCTCCAGGGCGACCTGCGGCGGCACCCCGAACACGGCGGCGACGGCCGCGGAGCTCGCGGCGTTGGCCTTGTTGGCGCGGCCCGGCAGCTGGAGGTGGATCGGCCAGGCGGAACCGTGCGGGTCGAGGACGTGGTCGCCGGAGAGCGCCCAGGACGGGGTGGGCCGGCGGAAGCCGCACTCGCCGCAGAACCAGTCGTCGCCGGGGCGCTGCATCACACCGCCGCAGGACGGGCACGACCAGGCGTCGTCCTTCCACATCTGGCCCGCGGCGACCCAGATCACATTGGGGGAGGAGGAGGCGGCCCACACCACCAGCGGGTCGTCGCAGTTGGCGACGAGGACCGCCTTGGAGCCGGCCAGGCCCTCGCGCCAGTTCTCCGCGAGCATACGGGTCTCGCCGGCCCGGTCGAGCTGGTCACGGGAGAGGTTGAGCAGGGCGATGCACTTGGGGTCGGTGTCCCGGGCGACACCGGCGAGGTACTTCTCGTCGACCTCGATGACACCGAACTTCGACTCCGAGCCGCCCGCGAGTGCCGAGGTGATGCCGGCGGGCATGTTGGCGCCGAGCGCGTTGGACACGACCGGTCCCGCGGCGCGCAGGGCCTCCGCGATGAGCCGGGTGGTGGTGGTCTTGCCGTTGGTCGCGGAGACCAGGACGCAGTCCAGGTTCTGCGCGAGCCGGGCGAGGAGATCGGGGTCGAGTTTGAGCGCCACCCGGCCGCCGATCACCGAACCGCTGCCGCGTCCCGCGGCGCGTGATGCCGCTGCGACCGCCTTGCCCGCTGTCACGGCCAGCTTGGCCCGCGGCGTGAGCGGGTCCGAGTTGCCTGCCATCAAGTCTCGATCCTCCTTGCGTACGCGCCGCGCCTGTGGCTGGCGGCCACGTGGTGTGGGCCTCAGCCTATCGAGGTCCATTCGCACTCCAGAACCATGGCACCACCGATGAGACGGGCGTTGTTGAGAGGACCGTACTCTGAGCGCCATGCGACACGGTTCCATCCCGGGCGTCCACGGACGTGTACGGCCCCTCACCCTGCTCGGCGACCCGGTGCTGCACGCACCCTGCGCGGAGGTCACCGACTTCGGTCCGGAACTGGCCCGCCTCGTGGAGGACTTGTTCGCGACGATGTACGCCGCGCAGGGGGTCGGCCTGGCCGCCAACCAGATCGGTGTGCCGCTGCGGGTGTTCGTGTACGACTGTCCGGACGACGAGGACGTCCGTCGCCTGGGCCATGTGGTCAACCCGCGGCTGGTCGAGACGGACGGTGTGGTGGTGCGCGGCCCGGAGGGCTGTCTGTCCCTGCCCGGCCTGGAGGCGGGGACGGAACGTCACGACCACGCGGTCGTCGAGGGCCGCACGGTGACCGGGGAACCGGTCACCGTGCACGGCACCGGGTTCTTCGCCCGGTGCCTGCAGCACGAGTGCGACCACCTGGAGGGCCGCGTCTACGCCGACCGGCTGACGGGCTGGCGCCGGCGCAGGCTCACCCGCCAGGTACGGCGGGCCTCCTGGAACGGGCGCGGCTGAGCCTCAGAAACCGGGGCCGCCGACCCGGTCGTCGGCCGCCGACAGCCGGCCCCACAGCAGATCGGCCAGGCTGCGCACCAATTCAGCCCGGGAGCAGGGGCGTTCGCCGAGCCACCAATCGCCGGCCGCGTGCATCATGCCGACGATCCCGTGCCCCCAGACGCGGGCCAGCTGCTGGCTGCCCGGTCCGAGGTCCAGCCGCTCCTCGATGACCTGGGCCAGTTCCTCGCCCATGCGCCGCAGCAACGGCGCCGAGTGCTTGCCGACGTCGAAACCCTGGTCGCCCGGTGGGCCCTCGGCCGGGTGCATCAGGAACCGGTACACCTGAGGGCGCAGCTCGATGGCCGCGAGATAGGTGTCGAGGGTGTTCTCGACCCGCTCGCGCCGGCCCGCCGGGGCGTCCAGTGCCTCCCGCAGCGAGGCCAGGAGGGCGTCGGTGTGCCGCTGGGCCAGGGCGGCGTACAGTCCTCCCTTGTCGCCGAAGTGCCGGTAGAGGATCGGCTTGGTGATGCCGGCCTCGGCGGCGATCGCGTTCATGGAGGCATGGGGGCCCTCGCGGAGCACCACCCGGTCGGCGGCCTCCAGCAGCTCGCGCCGGCGGCGGTCGGCGGACCGTTGCTGATCGGTCCGCTGTGTGGTGTCCATGATCTCTCCCCACCCATGCTGATTCGGTGACGCCTGCGCAAACTAACACTGACGGCGTGCCGGGCAGCGGACGGGATCCGAGGGGTCCGGAGGAGTTGACTTTCCCTACCGGCCGGTAACAGACTGTTGGTTACCGCAAGTAACATGCACGTGCACCGCCGCTGGAGGGGACATGGCCGAGTTCACCATGGAGCTCAACGAGGAACAGAAGGAAGTCCGTGACTGGCTCCACGGCTTCGCAGCCGATGTGATCCGCCCCGCGGCCGCCGAGTGGGACGAGCGCGAGGAGACACCCTGGCCGGTGATCCAGGAGGCCGCCAAGGTCGGCATCTACTCCCTCGACTTCTACGCCCAGCAGTACTTCGACCCCACCGGCCTCGGCATCCCCACCGCCATGGAGGAACTGTTCTGGGGCGACGCCGGCATCGCCCTGTCGATCGTCGGCACCGGTCTCGCCGCCGTCGGCGTCCTCGCCAACGGCACCGAGGAGCAGATCGGCACCTGGATCCCGCAGATGTACGGCGACGCCGACGACGTCAAGCTCGCCGCCTTCTGCTCCTCCGAGCCCGACGCCGGCTCCGACGTGGCCTCCATGCGCACCCGCGCGGTGTACGACGAGGCCAAGGACGAGTGGGTGATCAACGGCACCAAGACCTGGGCGACCAACGGCGGCATCGCCAACGTGCACGTCGTCGTCGCGGTCGTCGACCCGGAACTCGGCTCCAAGGGGCACGCCTCGTTCATCATCCCGCCGGACACCCCCGGCTGCTCCCAGGGGCAGAAGTTCCAGAAGCACGGCATCCGCGCCTCGCACACCGCCGAGGTGATCCTGGACGACGTGCGCGTCCCCGGCTCCTGCCTGCTCGGCGGCAAGGAGAAGCTCGACGAGCGCCTCGCCCGTGCCCGGGAGCGTGCCGGGCAGGGGGGTGAGAAAGTGAAGAACGCCGCGATGGCCACCTTCGAGGCGTCCCGCCCGGCCGTCGGCGCCATGGCGGTGGGCACCGCCCGCGCCGCCTACGAGGTCGCCCTGGAGTACGCGCAGACCCGCGAGCAGTTCGGCCGCCCGATCATCGACAACCAGGGCGTCGCCTTCCAGTTGGCCGACATGCGCACCCAGATCGACGCCGCCCGCCTCCTGGTGTGGCGTGCCTCCTGGATGGCGGTCAACGGCAAGCCGTTCACGGCGGCCGAGGGGTCGATGTCGAAGCTGTACGCCAGTGAGACGGCCCAGAAGGTCACGGCCCAGGCGATACAGATCCTCGGCGGCAACGGCTACACACGCGAGTATCCGGTGGAGCGGATGCACCGGGACGCCGCGATCTACACCATCTTCGAGGGCACGAGCGAGATCCAGCGCCTGGTCATCGCCCGCACCCTGTCGGGCATGCCCATCCGCTGAGTCCCGGCCGCGAGGAAGACCGCCGGCGGGGCCGTCACACCGCCGGGGCACGCCGGGTTCCGCGGCCCCGGCTCCTGGGGGACGATCGTGGGAGAGTCGGCCGCACGGCCGGCCGACCGACGCGACGGAGGCCGCGATGACGCGCACGGCCGGGGAACTGCTGGAGACGATCACGCGGGAACTGGCCCCGGACCCGCGGTCCAACCCCCTCCTGCCGCTGATCGCGCGTGGTGAGGCCGACCGGGACACCCTGGCCGTGCTCGCCCTCGAGCAGCACCGGGTGATCCCCGCCGACCGCCGGGCGTTCCGGTATCTGGCGGACAGGTCCGCGGACCAGCCGCGGGCCGCCGCGTACTTCACCGCCCTCGCCGAGGGCGAGGCGCTGGCGGCGCGGCGGCTGGACGCCTTCGCCGCGGCGTGCGGCGTGGGCGGCGACCGGGCAGGGGCGTACGACCCCCTGCCGGGCTGCCAGGCGTATCCCGCCTACATCGCCTGGCTGGCCCTCAACGCCGCGCCCGCCGACGCCGTCCTCGCGGTGACCGCCAACTTCTCGGCGTGGGGCGGCTACTGCGCCACCATCGCCGAGGCGCTGCGCACCCACTACGGCTTCACCGACGAGGCCTGCGCGTTCTTCGACTCCTTCGCCGAACCGGCCCCGGTCCTGGACCGGACGGCCACGGAAGCGGTCCAGGCAGCCCTGGACGCGGGCCGCCTCGACGAGGACCGTGCCCGGGAGTACGGTCATCTGCTGCAGAGCTACGAGGCGTTGTTCTGGAGGACGCTGCTGCGGCCCGTCTGACCCCGTCCGACGGAGAGCGACGGCCTCACACCGCCGTACCGTTCAGGGCGCGCTCCCGCTGCTGTGGGCGATGCAGGCCACGTCGATCCGGTCGGCCAGCTTCGCCAGCTCGATGGTGAGCGCGGCCACCGTGTCCTCGTCGAGCCGGTCCTCCCCGGTCTCCACGAGCCGCAGCCACCGCCCGCCCACCGTGCGCAGCAATTTGCTCACGTCCGCCGCGGTGACCTGCAGGGTACCGCGGTCGTCGACGATCAGAGGCAGAGTCACTTCGCGGTTCACAGACCGGATCGTAGTCGTGGGAACGTCACGCACCGTGCCAAACCGTGGTGATGTTGCAGAACTCGCGGATTCCGTGCCCGGACAGCTCACGTCCGTACCCGGACCGCTTGACCCCGCCGAACGGGAACGCCGGATGGGACGCCGTCATCCCGTTCACGAAGACGCTGCCCGCCTCCAGGTCCCGGACGAACCGGTCGACCTCGGCCTCGTCACGCGTCCAGACGTTCGAACTCAGACCGAACAGCGAGTCATTGGCGATCAGTACCGCCTCGTCCAGGTCCGCCGCCCGGTACAGCGTGGCGACCGGGCCGAAGGCCTCCTCCCGGTGGACGCGCATCTCCCGGGTGATCCCGGTCAGAACGGTCGGCGGGTAGTACCAGCCGGGCCCGTCGGGCCGCTCACCACCGCACAGCACGCCGGCCCCGGTGCGTACGGCGTCGTCGACCAGTTCCTCCAGGTCGGTGCGGCCCTGCTCACTGGAGAGGGGGCCGACATCCGTCTCCTCGTCCATCGGGTCGCCGGTCCGCAGGGCCCGCATGCCCGCGGTGAAGCGTTCGGCGAAGGCGTCGTAGACGTCCGTGTGCACGATGAAGCGTTTGGCGGCGATGCAGGACTGCCCGGTGTTCTGCACCCGCGCGGTGACCGCGACCTCGGCGGCCCGGTCCAGGTCCGCGGAGGGCATGACGACGAACGGGTCGCTGCCGCCCAGTTCCAGCACCGTCTTCTTGATCATCTCTCCGGCGGTGGAGGCGACCGCCCGCCCCGCGGGCTCGCTGCCCGTGAGGGTGGCCGCCTTGACCCGCTCGTCCCGCAGGATCTCGTCGACCGCGGCGGAACCGATGAGCAGCGTCTGGAAGCAGCCTTCGGTGAAGCCCGCCCGGTGGAACAGGTCCTCCAGGTACAGAGCCGTCTGCGGCACGTTCGAGGCGTGCTTGAGCAGGCCCACGTTGCCGGCCATCAGCGTGGGCGCCGCGAACCGTACGACCTGCCACAGCGGGAAGTTCCACGGCATCACGGCGAGCACCGGGCCGAGCGGCCGGTAGCGCACCAGGACCCGGGAGGCGCCGGAGTCCTTCACCTCGGAGGCGTCGGGTTCCTCGTCGGCGAGGAGTTCCGCCGCGTGATCGGCGTACCAGCGCATCGCCTTGGCGCACTTGGCGGCCTCGGCACGGGCCTGCTTGACCGGCTTGCCCATCTCGGTGGTCATCACCCGGGCGATGTTCTGCCGGTCCTCGTCGAGGAGGTCGGCGGCCCGGTGCAACAGGCGGGCACGCTCCTCGAAGGACGTCGTCCGATACGTGCGGAACGTGGCCTCCGCGAGCTGGAGCCGGCGCTCGATCTCCTCCTCACCCATGGCCTGGTACGTCTTGAGCGTCTCGCCGTTCGCCGGATTCACCGTTGCGATGGGCATGGCTGGCCTCCCTCGGGACGGGCTGTGCTTCTCGACCTTCCCGCGCCGCGGTGGGCGTCGCAACGCGGAAGGGCTCCTCAGGGCGAGTGCTCCGCCAGGCGGTCGAGAAACGCCGCCTGTGCCGTGACGACCAACTCCCGGGCCCGGTCCAGGGCGAACCACTCCACCCGGTCCAGCTCGGGGAACTCCTGGATCCGCCCCGACCTCGGCGGCCACTCCATCTCGAACGTGCCGGGCACGGCCGTCGTCGGGTCGAGGTCGGCCTCGACCGCCCAGACCGTGACGGTCTTGCCGCCGGACTGCCGGACCTCACCGAGCGGTACGGCCTCCCCGTCCGGGGGCGGCAGCCCCAGCTCCTCCTGGAACTCGCGGCGGGCCGCGTCCCAGGCCGGCTCGCCGGGGTCGTACTCGCCCTTCGGCACGGTCCAGGCACCGGCCTCCCGGCGGGCGAAGAACGGGCCGCCCATGTGACCGAGCAACACCTCGAGCCCGTGACCGGTGTGCCGGAACACCAGCAGACCGGCGCTCCGGGCGCCCTTCACGGCCGTACCTCGGGGTGTGCGGCGAACAGCGTCTCCACCGTGTCCGCCTCCTGAGGGCGCTTGTCCTCGCGGTAGCGGACCACGCGGGCGAAGCGGAGGGTGACGCCGGCGGGGTAGCGGGGGGAACGCTGGAGTCCGTCGTAGGCGATCTCCACGACGAGTTCCGGGCGTACGCTGACGACGTACCCGCTCTCCTCCACGGCCAGCTCGCGCAGCCGCTCGGTCTGCCAGGCCAGCATCGTGTCGTCCATGCCCTTGAACGTCTTGCCGAGCATGACGAAACCGCCGTCGGCGGTGCGCGCGCCCAGATGCAGGTTCGACAGCTTGCCGGTGCGGCGGCCGTGGCCCCACTCGGCCGCCAGCACCACCAGGTCCAGCGTGTGCACGGGCTTGACCTTCAGCCAGGACGCGCCGCGCCGCCCGGCGCTGTAGGGGGCGCCGAGCCCCTTGACCACGACACCCTCGTGGCCGCGCGCCAGCGTGTCGGCGAGGAACTCCTCCGCCGCGCCCAGGTCGTCGGGGCCCGACACCAGAGTGCGCCGCACCCGCATCGGCTCCGGGACCAGCCGGGCCAGCTCCGCGTGCCGCTCGGTGAACGGCAGGTCCAGCAGGTCGTGGCCGTCGACGGCCAGCGCGTCGAAGAAGACGGGGGAGACGGGGACCTCCCGGGCGGCCGTCGCCACGTCCACCCGTGAGCCGACCCGCCCGGCGGTCTCCTGGAACGAGCGCGGGCGTCCGTTCCGGTCGAAGGAGATGACCTCCCCGTCCAGGATGAACCGCTCGCCCCGCAACTCCAGGGCCGCCGCCGTCACTTCCGGCAGCCGGTCCGTGATGTCGTCGAGGGTGCGGGTGTGCACGCGCACGGTGCCGCCGTCGCGGTGGACCTGGACGCGGATGCCGTCGAGCTTCTCCTCGACCGCGCAGGCCCCCAGCTTCCCGACCGCCTCGGCGACCGAGGAGGCGCTGTGGGCCAGCATGGGCAGCACCGGGCGGCCGACGGTGAGCCGGAACCGCTCCAGCGCCCCGGGGCCGTCCGCGAGCAGTGCCCCGGCCACCGGCTGGAGCGAGCCGGCCAGCATCACCGCCCTCCGCACATCGGCCGACGGCGCCCCCGTCGCCCGCGCCAGTCCCTCCACCGCGACCGCGTCCAGGGCGCCCTGCCGGACCTCGCCGGTGAGCAGCCCGAGCAGGAACCGCTGCTCGTCCTCGGTGGACGCGCCCAGCAGCTCACCGACCAGCAGGGCCCGCTCGGCCCGGGAGCCCGGACCGGACACCTCGCCCAGCGTGGTGAGCAGCGCGTCGACCTCGCGCACGGTCAGGGTCGGCTCGGCGGCGGGGGCGACCGGACGGCTCAGCACCTTCCAGCCGACCCCGACGCGGCCCTGTGGCAGCCGACCCGCCAGATACGGGATGACGATCGGCACGTCGTCCGCCTCCGCCTCCCGGAACAGCTCGGCGAGCAGCGCGATCTTCCGGGACCGCGCCGAAGTGGCCGCGATCTCCTGGGACACACGGGCCAGCCGGGACAGCAGCATGCAGCCATGGTGCTACGGGGGCGAGCGCTCCACACCCCGGCCGCGTGCGGCGGTCACTCGTTCACAGCGGTGTCCAGGCGGTACATCAGCAGATCCCCGACGATCGCGGCCGCCGCGCGGTAGCCGCCGCTCGCCGCGTGGACGACCTGCTCGGAGAAGCCGATCGCGTTGCCCGCCGCCCAGACACCGGGCACCGAGGTCAGACCGGTCGGGTCGACGACCGGGTACGCGCCGAACGGGGTCTCGTCCAGCTCGGCGCCCAGCCGCTCCAGCAGGCTCGTCCGCGGCACCGGGCGCGGCCCGACGAAGAGCACGGAGCGGGCGTGGACGGAGCCGTCGGCGAGGCGGACGCCGGCGAGCCGGTCGTCCTCGACCACCAGTTCCGCGACCTCACCGGGCACCACGTCGACCCCGGCTGCGGCCAGCCGGCGCAGGTCCTGGTCGGACAGCTCCGCCTCGGCGACCCGGTGCAGGAAGAAGGTGACGTCCTTCGACCACTGGGACACCATCAGCGCCTGGTGCACGCTCGTCGCGCTCGACGCGAGCACACCGAACGGCTCGTCGCGCACCTCCCAGCCGTGGCAGAACGGGCAGTGCAGCACGTCCCGCCCGAACCGCTCGGCGACCCCGGGGACCGCGGGCAGCTCGTCCTTCAGCCCGGTCGCGACGACCAGCCGCCGGGCGCGCACGGTGCGTCCCGCCTCCAGTACGACGGTGAAGTGCTCCTCCTCCTTGGCGACGTCCGTGACCCGGTCCCGGCAGAGCTCCACGCCGTAGCGGGAGATCTCCTCCCGGCCGAGCGCCAGGAAGTCGGCCGGTGGGATCCCGTCCCGGGACAGATAGCCCTGCATGTGGGCCGAGGGCGCGTTGCGCGGCTCACCCGCGTCGACGACCAGCGTCCGCAGGCGCGCCCGGCCGAGCACCAGCGCGGCGGACAGCCCCGCCGCACCGCCGCCCACGACGACCACGTCGTGGTTCTCGCGGTCCGCGTGGTTCTTGTGGCTCTCGTCCTTGTGTGTCTCGTCCATCGTGACCACCTCCACGACGACGGTCGCCCAGCCGCTGCCGGATTGACAAACGACTTTGCCGGTCCTGCAATATCGGTATGACCACGGATGACGTTCTCGCGGATGTGGGCCCCCGGCTGCGGCGGGTCAGGAAGGAACGGGAGGTGACGCTCGCCGCGCTGTCCGAGGCGACCGGCATCTCCGTGAGCACTCTCTCCCGGCTGGAGTCCGGACTGCGCAAACCCAGCCTGGAGCTGCTGCTGCCGATCGCCCAGGCCCACCAGGTGCCGCTGGACGAACTGGTCGGTGCGCCGCCGGTCGGTGATCCGCGCGTCCGCTCCAAGCCGATCCGGCGCGACGGCCGCACCTACTGGCCGCTCACCCGTCAGCCCGGCGGGCTCCAGGCGTACAAGGTGCTCGAACCGCAGCGCAGGCTCGAGCCGGAACCCCGCACCCACGAGGGCTACGAGTGGCTGTACGTGCTGTCCGGCAGGCTGCGGATGGTGCTCGGCGAGCACGACGTGGTGCTGACGGAGGGGGAGGCGGCGGAGTTCGACACGCGCGTGCCGCACTGGTTCGGGTCGACGGGGGAGGGGCCGGTGGAGTTCCTCAGCCTGTTCGGCCCGCAGGGGGAGCGGATGCACGTACGGGCACGCCCCAGGCGGCCGTGAGGCGCGTGACGGTTCCCTGTCGGCAAGCGACCGCTTAGTATGCGAGGGACCCGGTCAGGCGAACACGACGTTCACAGTCCCGTGGAGGCTCCGCATGCAGGCATGGCAAGTGCACGAGATCGGCGAGCCGGGCGAGGTCATGCGCCTCGCGGACGTGGCGCGGCCGGAGCCCGGCGACGGCCAGGTCCTGCTGAAGGTGCGCGCCGCGAACATCAACTTCCCGGACGCGCTGATGTGCCGGGGCCAGTACCAGGTCAGGCCGCCGCTGCCGTTCACCCCGGGTCTGGAGATCTGCGGTGAGACCGAGGACGGGCGCCGGGTGATCGCCAACCCCGCGCTGCCGTACGGCGGGTTCGCCGAGTACGCCGTCGCGGACGCCGCCGCGCTGCGGGACGCCCCGGACGCGCTGGACGACGCCGAGGCCGCCGCCCTGCACATCGGCTACCAGACCGGCTGGTTCGGGCTGCACCGCAGGGCCGGTCTGGAGGCCGGCGAGACCCTGCTCGTGCACGCCGCGGCGGGCGGTGTCGGGAGCGCGGCCGTGCAACTGGGCAAGGCCGCGGGTGCCACCGTCATCGGCGTGGTCGGCGGTGCCGCGAAGGCGGCCGTCGCCCGTGAACTGGGCTGTGACGTGGTGATCGACCGGCGTGAGCAGGACGTCATCGCCGCGGTGAAGGACGCCACCGGAGGCAGGGGCGCCGACGTGATCTACGACCCGGTCGGCGGTCAGGCCTACGCCCAGTCCGCCAAGGTCGTCGCCTTCGAGGGCCGCATCGTGATCGTCGGCTTCGCCAGTGGCACGATCCCCAGCCCGGCGCTGAACCACGCCCTGGTGAAGAACTACTCGGTTCTCGGCCTGCACTGGGGCCTGTACAACACCAAGAACCCCAAGCTGGTCCAGCACTGCCACGAACAGCTCACCGACCTGGCCGCACGCGGTGCCGTCAAGCCACTGGTGAGCGAGCGCGTGCCGCTCGCCGGCGCCGCCGACGCCGTGCAGCGGGTCGCGGACGGCGTCACCACCGGACGCGTCGCCGTGCTGCCCGTACCGCAGAACGGAGCCGCGGCATGACCGACGCCACCGAACTGAGGCGCCGCACCCGGGAGTTGCTGGCCGCACAGCTGCCCACCCGTCTCCCGCCACCACCCTCGACCGATGGCCCTGCGGGCCCGCCCCCCTCGTCTGCCGGCACCGACCGCCTCGACTTCCTGCGCGCCCGCTTCGACGCGGGCCTCGCCTGGGTGCACTACCCCGAGGGGCTCGGCGGGCTCGGCGCCCCGCGACCCCTCCAGGCCGTCGTCGACGCCGAGCTGGAGGCCGCCGGGGCACCCGACAACGACCCGCGGCGCATCGGCATCGGGCTGGGCATGGCGGCACCGACGATCCTGCAGTACGGCACGGAGGAGCAGAAGCGGCGCTTCCTCCGTCCGCTGTGGACCGGCGAGGAGGTCTGGTGCCAGCTGTTCAGCGAGCCGGGCGCCGGATCCGACCTGGCCGCCCTCGGCACCCGGGCGGTCCGTGAGGGCGAGGACTGGGTGGTCGACGGACAGAAGGTGTGGACCTCCAGCGCGCATCTCGCCCGCTGGGCCATCCTCATCGCCCGCACCGACCCGAACGTGCCCAAGCACCGGGGCATCACCTACTTCGTCTGCGACATGACCGACCCCGGTGTCGAGGTGCGGCCGCTGCGCCAGATCACCGGCGAGGCCGAGTTCAACGAGGTCTTCCTCACCGGCGTCCGCATCCCCGACTCCCACCGCCTCGGAGAGGTCGGCGACGGCTGGCGGGTCGCGCGGACCACGCTCAACAACGAACGCGTCGCCATCGGCGGCACGCGGCTGCCCCGCGAGGGCGGCATGATCGGCCCGGTCGCGAGGACCTGGCGCGAGCGCCCCGAGCTGCGCACCCACGACCTGCACCAGCGTCTGCTGGGGCTCTGGGTGGAGGCCGAGGTCGCCCGGCTCACCGGCGAACGCCTCCGTCAGCGGCTCGCGGCCGGCCAGCCCGGTCCCGAAGGCGCCGGGATGAAGCTGGGCTTCGCCCGCCTCAACCAGCAGATCAGCGGCCTGGAAGTGGAACTCCTCGGCGCGGAAGGCCTGTTGTACGACGACTGGGCCATGCGCCGCCCCGAACTGGTCGACTTCACCGGCCGCGGGGCCGGCTACCGCTATCTCCGCTCCAAGGGCAACAGCATCGAGGGCGGGACGAGCGAGGTCCTGCTGAACATCGTCGCCGAGCGCGTCCTGGGGCTGCCGTCCGAGCCGCGTACCGACAAGGACGTCGCGTGGAAGGACCTGGCCCGATGAACACGACGAGCACGATGAGCACGACGAGCGCGACGCTCCCGGAGAATCCGCAGCCCGACCTGCTCTACTCGGAGGAGGAAGAGGCGCTGCGCGCCGCCGTCCGGGACCTGCTCACCGACCACTGCGACGCGGCCGGGGTGCTCTCCCGCGCCGAGTCGGACACCCCGCACGACCTGGCACTGTGGAAGTCGCTCGCCGACGGCATGGGCCTGGCCGGTCTGCTGGTGCCCGAGGACCGCGGCGGCCAGGGCGCCACACACCGGGAGGCCGCCGTCGTACTGGAGGAGCTGGGGCGGGCCGTCGCCCCCGTGCCCTACCTGACCAGCGCCGTCGTGGCCACCGAGGCGCTGCTGGCCTGCGCGGACGGGGGCGCGGACGGGGAGGACGTGCTGGCCTCCCTGGCGTCCGCGCGCCGGATCGGGGTCCTCGCCGTCGGGCTGCACACCGCGCCCGGCGCGTCCTTCGCCACCGCACGCGCGGTGGACGGCGCACTGCACGGCGAGTTGACCGGCGTCGCCGACGCCGCCGTGGCCGACGTGCTGCTCGTACCGGCGGACGACGGTGGGCTGTACGCCGTCGAGGCGGCCGCGGTCACCGTCACCGGTCAGACGTCCCTGGACCTCACCCGTCCCGTCGCCGCGGTCGTCCTCGACGGCGCTCGGGGACGCAGGCTGGGCGACGCCGAACCCGCCGTGCGACGAGCCCTGCGAGCCGGCGCCGGACTGCTGGCCTCGGAACAACTCGGCCTCTCCGACTGGGCGTTGACGGAGACCGTCCGCTACCTGAAGGACCGCAGGCAGTTCGACCGGCCGGTCGGCGGCTTCCAGGCGCTCAAGCACCGGCTCGCCCAGCTGTGGCTGGAGGTCGTCAACCTCCGTGCGGCGGCCCGCAACGCCGCCGCCGTCCTGTCCGCCGGCCAGGACGCCGATGTGGCTGTCGCCGTCGCCCAGGCCTACGCGGGACAGGTCGCCGTCCACGCCGCCGAGGAGGCACTGCAACTGCACGCCGGCATCGGTATGACCTGGGAGCACCCGGTCCACCTGTACCTGAAGCGGGCCAAGGCCGACTCCATCGCCTACGGTACGGCGGGCGCCCACCGCGAGGCCCTGGCCGAACTGGTCGACCTCCGGGCACCCTGAGGCCCCGTCACAAGCCAGGCCCTGGTCGAAGGAGCCCGCCCCGTGCGGGGCGGGCTCCTGTGCGTGCCTGGTCCCGGCGAGGTGAACGCGCGACGGCGGATCGGCCAACTCCCCGCACAGCACTGCTCTCCGGGCGGGTGCCGGCCCCATACTCCAGTGGTCCCGTACGGCACTTCCAGGGAGGCGGAGCATGGCCCTCACCACCCGTCGCAGAGCTCTCACCACCCTCGGCGCCGCCTTCGCGGGCTCGGTGGCCCTGCCCGCCGCCGAGGCGCCGGCCGGTGAACAGAGGCACCACCCGCGTCCGTTGTGGCGCGCCCACGCCCACAACGACTACGAACACCCGCGTCCCCTCCTCGACGCACTCGACCACCGGTTCGGCAGCGTCGAGGCCGACATCTTCCTCGTGGGCGGCCAACTCCTCGTCGCCCACGACCCCGAGGACCTCGACCCGTCCCGCACTCTCGAATCCCTCTACCTCGACCCGCTCACCGCCCGCGTGCGGGCCCATCGCGGCTCGGTGTACCGGGGGCACCGGGGGCCGTTCCAACTCCTCGTCGACATCAAGACCGAGGGCGCGTCCACCTACCTCGAACTCGACCGCCGCCTGCGCCGGTACCGGCATCTGTTCACCACCTGCGCCAACGGCCGAGTGCTGCCCGGTCCGGTCACCGCCGTCGTCTCCGGGGACCGCGCGGCCCGCGCGCCCCTGGAGGCCCAGCGGGTGCGGCGCGCCTTCTACGACGGCCGGCTGACCGACCTCGGCGGGCCGGCCCGGTCCTCTCTCATCCCGCTGATCAGCGACAACTGGACGCTCCACTTCACCTGGCGGGGTGTCGGCGCGTTCCCCGCCGCCGAGCGCCGGAAACTGCGGGACATCGTGGGCACCGCGCACGCGCGCGGCCGGCGAGTGCGCTTCTGGGCCACCCCGGACCAGCCGGGCCCCGCCCGGGACGCCCTGTGGGGCGAACTGGCCGCCGCCGGCGTCGATCACCTCAACACCGACGACCTCGCGGGACTGGAGTCCTTCCTCGACGCGTACCGCCCGCGGTAGACACCACACGTTCGGAGGACAGGTCAGCCGCCCGGACGAACCCTCCGCTACGCCACACTTGCGGCCGAACGCCGCGAAGCTGACGTGGCGGAGGAGGTTGACGATGGCCGTTTCCATCTCTGTGGTGCTGCTGCTCGCGGTCCTGGCGGTGATTTTCCTGCGCAACGGCGGACTGAAGCTCTCCCACGCTCTGGTCTGCCTGCTGCTCGGGTTCTATCTGGCCAGTACGAGCATCGCCCCCACCATCCACAGCGGTCTGACCGCGACGGCGGACATCGTCAGCGGCCTGCGGCCGTAAGGCCCGGGGCCTGCCGGGCGACTCGGCGTTCTCAGCGTTCTCGACGTTCTCGACGTTCTCGGTGTTTTCAGCGGTCCCGGTGTTCTCAGCGGTCTGTCACCACGTCGCGCGGCAGCACCGTGACCCGGTGGAAATTGCACCCGGCAGCCGTCGGTGCGCCGGAGGGGGGCGGTGGGGCCTGGTGGGCCTTGAGCGCGACGCTCACCAGGCTCAGCAGCAGGTCGACGTCGGTGGCGCAGTCCAGGTGCACCGTCACCCAACTCGACCCCGGGGTCAGCTGGATCGCGGTCGAGGCGTTCAGATCGTAGTGGAAGCGCTGAATGGCGCGGTGGGTCAGGTGGAGGTCGACGTCCCGTTCGGAGTGGAAGTGGACGATCTCTTCGCGAGCGGAGCGGAGGGCCGGTCCGGTACCGCAACCCGCCTTGCAGGCGGTGAGGTCGGGCCAGGTCCGAAGTAGCTCCATGGCTCGCTGCGCCGGTTTCATGGCCTCATAGTGACCCGCTCACCGTGCGGCAACCAGTAGTTGGGCGTTTCGTAATCGATCGGTGAGGCGGCGCGCCCCTTACCCATGATCACATCATGACAGCCGGTCACCTCGTGACCTCCCGCGGCAACCGGCTCTGGTCCGTGCCCGACCACGACACCCTCGACGAGTGGTCGGCGCGGGGACAGGGGCCAGGTCTGCGGGGCAGGTGGGATCAGGCCCTCCCGGCGACCGCGGCCGGGTCGTCCAAGACTCCCCGGACCACCGAGTGCGCCGCACCCAGCAGGGGGCCCTCGGGGCCCAGGGCCGATACCGAGACGGGGCAGGCCGGGCCCGCCGTGCGCCGGGCCAGTTCGGAGCGGAGCGAGGGCAGCAGCCAGGGCGCGAGCCCGGACAGCGCGCCACCCAGCACGACACTCTCCGGGTCCAGGAGGTTGACCGCCCCGGTCAGTGCGATGCCGAGCGCCGTTCCCGCGTCGTGCAGGGCGCGCCGTACGGCAGGGTCGCCCTGTTCGGCGCGGCCGGCGAGCAGGCCCACGCGGTCCTCGCCCGGCTCCACACCGGCGGCGCGCAGCACCGCCCTCTCACCGGCGTACTGCTCCAGACAGCCGCGTCCGCCGCAGCCGCACTCCGGGCCGTCGGGCCGTACCGGCACATGCCCCAACTCGCCCGCGAAGCCCCGGGTTCCGCGCAGCAGCCGCCCGTCCACGACCACGGCGGCGCCGATGCCGATCTCGGCCGACACATGGAGGAAGTCGCGTGGTGTGCCCTCGCCGAGCCAGAGTTCGGCCAGTGCGCCGCAGTCGGCCTCATTGGCCACGGTCAGCGGGAACCGCGCCGGGAGCAGGGCACCGAGGTCGGTGTCGCGCCAGCCGAGGTTCGGCGCGCGTACGACGGTCCGGGTGTCCCGTGCCACCAGGCCCGGCACGGCCACGGTGAGCCCCGCCGGCCACAGCCCCTCGCCCTCGGCCTCGGCGACCACCCGGAGCAGGAGTCCGGTCAGCTCCTCGATCACCGGTTCGGGGGAGCGTCCGCGGTTCGGGACGTGCCGTACCGCCCGCGCCCGGACCCGCCCCCGCAGATCGACCGCGCACACCGCGAGATGGTCGACGCCGACCTCGGCGCCGATTCCGGCCGGACCGCGCCCGCTGACGGCGAGCGCCGAGCCCGGCCGGCCCACGCGTCCCGGCCGCTCGGGGCCCAGTTCCTCCAGTAGGCCCGAGCGGATGAGCTCGTCGACCAGGGTGGACACCGCCGCCCGGGTCAGGCCGATGCGTGAGGCGACGGCGGCCCGGGACAGCGGTCCCTCGGCGCTGACGGTGTGCATCACCCGCGAGAGGTTGCGGCGGCGCATGCCCTGCTGGGTGTCGGGCAGTGCGTGCCCCGGGCCGGGCGGGGGCGGCACCCGCCCCGAGCCGGCCGGGCGGGCCTCGTGCAGCGGTGCGCTCATGCCTCCGTCAGTCCTCGGTCGGTTCTGTCATGGTGTGGCCGGGGCCGGTGTTCGCCGGCGAAGGCCTCAGCGGGTGTCCGTGCCCCGTTCCAGGAGCTGGGCCGCGTCGGAGAGTACCCCGGCGATCCCGGCCAGCGTCTCCTCGTCCCGTTCCACCGGCTCCAGCACCCGTCCCGCCGCCGTGTCCCAGCGGCGGGCGACCGCGGCCGGGTCCTCCCCGGTGAGCAGACCGGCCGCCTGCGCCGCCGCACCGAGCGCCACCAACTCCCGCGCCTCGGGCACCTGCACGGCCCGACCCGAGAGCCGTCGTACGGTCTGCTGCCAGGCCGTGCCCCGGGCGCCGCCGCCGATCAGCAACAGGGGCGCCGACGGGTCGGCGGCCTCGTCCTTCTCGTCCTCCCCGTCCTCGCCGACGACGCGGTCGAGCGCACCGAGCAGGGAGTGCACGGCACCGTCGTAGGCGGCCTGGAGCAGCTGACCGCCGGTCGTGTCATGGCGCAGCCCGTGCAGCAGGCCGGACGCGTTCGGGAGGTTGGGGGTGCGCTCGCCGTCGAGGAAGGGCAGGAACGTGATGCCGCGGCCCGGTTCGACGGCCTCGCGGTCCAGGCCCAGCAGGGTCGCGACCCGGTCCACGGCGAGCGTGCAGTTGAGCGTGCAGGCGAGCGGCAGCCAGTCGCCGCGCGCGTCGGCGAAGCCCGCCACGATGCCGGTCGGATCGGCCGGCCGGCGCCGCGACACCGCGTACACCGTGCCCGAGGTGCCGAGGCTCAGCACCGGGGTGCCGGGCCGCACACCGAGGCCCAGCGCGGCGGCCGCGTTGTCCCCGGTACCGCACGCCACCAGGGTGCCCTTGGAGAACGGCAGGTCGGGGTGGGCGCGCACGGTCCCGGCGACCTCTCCGGGGCGCACGACACGGGGCAGCAGTGCCGGGTCGAGCCCCACATGCGCGAGGATCTCCTCGTCGTACGACTCGGTCCCGGAGGCCCACCACCCGGTGCCGGAGGCGTCGCCGCGGTCGGTGGTGGCCTGACCGGTGAGCCGTCCGGTGAGGTAGTCGTGGGGGAGCCGGACGGCCTTGGTGGCGCGGACCGCGTCCGGCTCGTGCTCCGCCAGCCAGGCCCACTTGGTGACCGTGAACGAGGCGGCCGGCACGCTTCCGGTGCGCTCGGCCCAGAACTTCGCGCCGCCCAGTTCCTCGGTCAGCCGGCGGGCCTGCGGCGCGGAGCGCACGTCGTTCCACAGCAGCGCCGGACGCACCGGCTCGCCCCGCTCGTCCAGGGTGACCAGCCCGTGCTGCTGGCCGCCGATCGACACCGCGGCGGCCTCGTGCGCCGCCTGCCCGCACTGGCGCAGCGCCTCGCACAGGGCGTCCCACCACTGGCGCGGATCACTCTCCCGGCCCGCCCCCGAGGTCACCGTGTGCGGAGCCTGGCCGCTCGCGACGACCCGTCCGGTGGCCGCGTCGACGACCAGCGCCTTGGTGGACTGGGTGGATGTGTCCACGCCGACGACGAGCGGACCCTCGGCTGCTGACATCGGTCTCTCCCTCTTCCGCGGTTCAGCGGGGTGACTCTCTTCCCAGAGCTGCTCCCGCATACTAATTTGTAAATCGCCATGACGAAATAGCCTCAGCGAGCAAGGAGCCACGGCATGAACTACCGGCCCACCCCCGAGGACAAGTTCACCTTCGGCCTGTGGACCGTCGGCTGGCAGGGACGCGACCCGTTCGGTGACGCCACCCGACGCGCCCTCGACCCGGTCGAGTCGGTGCGGCGCCTGGCCGAGCTGGGGGCTCACGGCGTCACCTTCCACGACGACGACCTGATCCCCTTCGGCTCGAGCGACAGCGAGCGCGAGGGACACGTCAAGCGGTTCCGGCAGGCGCTGGACGCCACCGGCATGAAGGTGCCGATGGCGACGACCAACCTCTTCACCCACCCGGTGTTCAAGGACGGCGCGTTCACGGCCAACGACCGCGACGTGCGCCGCTACGCGCTGCGCAAGACCATCCGCAACATCGACCTCGCGGTCGAACTCGGTGCCCAGGTGTACGTGGCCTGGGGCGGCCGTGAGGGCGCCGAGTCCGGCGCCGCCAAGGACGTACGGGTCGCCCTGGACCGGATGAAGGAGGCCTTCGACCTGCTCGGCGAGTACGTCACCTCCCAGGGCTACGACCTCCGCTTCGCCATCGAGCCGAAGCCGAACGAGCCGCGCGGCGACATCCTGCTGCCCACCGTCGGCCACGCCCTCGCGTTCATCGAGCGCCTGGAGCGGCCGGAGCTGTACGGCGTCAACCCCGAGGTCGGCCACGAGCAGATGGCCGGGCTGAACTTCCCGCACGGCATCGCGCAGGCGCTGTGGGCGGACAAGCTGTTCCACATCGACCTCAACGGCCAGTCCGGCATCAAGTACGACCAGGACCTCCGGTTCGGCGCCGGTGACCTGCGTGCCGCGTTCTGGCTGGTGGACCTGCTGGAGTCGGCCGGCTACAGCGGCCCGAAGCACTTCGACTTCAAGCCGCCGCGGACCGAGGACCTCGACGGGGTGTGGGCCTCGGCGGCGGGCTGCATGCGCAACTACCTGATCCTCAAGGAGCGTGCGGCGGCCTTCCGTTCCGACCCCGAGGTGCAGGAGGCGCTGCGCGCGGCCCGGCTGGACCAGCTGGCGGAGCCCACGGCGGCCGACGGCCTCCAGGCACTGCTCGGCGACCGGTCGGCCTTCGAGGACTTCGACGCCGACACCGCCGCCGCGCGCGGCATGGCCTTCGAGCACCTCGACCAGCTGGCGATGGACCACCTGCTGGGCGCCCGGGGCTGAGCCCCGGACCTCCCGGGGCGCAGGGGGCCCGGGACGGTGTGAGCGCGGCCGGCGCGCTGCTTCGCGCGGCGGCCGCGCTCGCACGGGAGCGCACGGCTCGGCCTCCGCGCGGAGCGTGCCGCGGGCTCGGGCCCGTGCCCCGGCTCCGTGTCGAATTCCGTGCGGGACGCTCGCGCCAGGAGGGCGTCCGAGGCGACCATGGCCGGTATGGCCAAGCCACCGGTACCGCCCCAGCCGCCCGGCCCGCCGGGTGACACGCCGCCCCCGGGCGGCGGCTTCGGACCACCCTCGTACGGCGGCGCGCCTCCGCCGCCGGACCCGCCCCCGCCGTCCCCTCCGCCTCCGCCCTCCGATCCGCCGCAGGATCCGTCCGGTGACGGAGGCGGAGGCGGAGGGGGACGAGGTCCCGGCGGGCGCAGGAACCTCCTGCTCATCGTGCTCGCGGCGATCGTGGCCGTGGCGGCCGTCTCCGTGATCGTGCTGATGGCGTCGGGAGGCGACGACGACTCGCCGGACAAGGAGCCCGCCGGGAGCAGCCCGGGCACCGGCGGCCGGCCCGACCCGTCCCTGGGCATCCCCTCCGAGCTGCCCGGCGGTCCGGAGAGCCTGCTGCCGTCCGGTTTCCCCACCGAGCTGCCGTCGGGCTTCCCGAGTGAACTGCCCAGTGGTCTGCCGACCGATCTGCCGAGCGGACTCGAATCGCTCCTTCCGTCCCTGGACGAGGCCGGGTTGCGCTGACCCGGGCCAGGCGCGTACGCGGTGTCTCCCGGGGAGGCCGTTTCAGGGCGTTCTCCCGGCGTGGAGCTCCGCCCTCGCCGAAGCCAGGGCCGTCGCCGGGTCCTGGGCGGCGCCTCCCGCCGGGACCCAACGGCCGCGCTCCTTGCGGTACGGCCACCAGCGGCCGTCGCGTCCCAGTCGCAGCTGGACCGGCGCGCCGACGACGGTCCAGCGGTTGGCGCGTACCCGGAACACCGGCCGTTCGTCCTCGTCGCCCTCGGCCCAGGCCGCCCCGAGGGCCGCACGCGCGCGTGCGAGCGCTTCGGCGTCCACCGTCCACTCCTCGTCGAGCACGGCCAGCGCCGCCGCACCACCCTGGCGCCAGGCCCGTACGGCCACGGCCAGCCCTTCCCGGCCACGCCCCGAACCGGTGGCGAGTCGGTCCGCCGCGGCGCGCGCCGGGTCACCGGCGGCCAGCCGCACCGCGTCCTGAGCCACCGTCGGGTCCGGCTCCACCGGCTGCCGTTCATGCCCGTCCCGGATCGCCTCCGCGAGCAGGTGACGGGCCTGCGCGGAGGTCCGCGCGGCGAGGAACTCCAGGGCGGACGGGTCGATCCCGGCGGGAGGCGGCCCGTCCGTGTCCAGTGACGGCGGCACCCCCGGTGCCGCGGGGAGCGGGGGAGCGTCGGGCAGCCCCGGCCGGATGCCGCCCACCGCGAACGCCTCGGCCGCGTCCACGCCCTCCGGCCGGGACTGCTTTCCCGCGCGTGCCCCGGCACGCGACTGGAGCGCGTCCAGCAGGGCCCTTTCACCGCGTCCCCGCACCAGGAACAGGACGAACGGATCCTGGTCCAGCAGCAGGGCCACCTGGTAGCAGAGTGCCGCCGTGTGACCGCAGTGGTCCCAGGCCCCGCAGCCGCACTCCGGCTCCAGATCGCCCAGGCCCGGCAGCAGTTCGACCCCGGCCAGCTCCGCGTCCTCCACCAGATGCGGCGGCATCTCCCGGTCGAGCAGCGCCGCCACATGTCCGGCCCGTTCGACGGCCATGCCCAGAAAACGGCCCCACTGCTCGTCGGACAGCTCCTGGAGCAGGACGTCCGCCCGGAGCGCCGTGCGGTCGCGGTCCTGTACGACGGCCGTGATGCGTCCCGGACGCACGGACACCGCGCCGACCGCTCCCGCGCGGGCGAGCCTGCGACCCGCCTTGAGCTGCTGGACGTCCAGGGCCGTGCCCTCCAGCGCCGTCAGCCAGGCCCGACCCCACCAGGTCTGCGCGAAACCACGCCCCCGCGCGGGAGGCAGCACGGCGAACGTCCGCTCCGTCCCGGCGGCTTCACTGCCGGCCCTGTCGCCGTCGGCCGCGTGACCGTCGGCATCGTGACCGTCGGCGTCGCGGCCGTCGGTCTCCGCACCGTCGTACCGGTTCATCGTGCTCCCCCTCGCAGTTCCACCAGATCCGCCAGTTCGGCGTCCGTCAGCTCGGTGAGCGCCGCCTCCCCGGAGCCGAGCACCGCGTCCGCCAGTTCGCGCTTGCGGACCAGCAGTTCGGCGATGCGGTCCTCGATCGTGCCCTCGGCGATCAGCCGGTGCACCTGTACCGGCCGGGTCTGGCCGATGCGGTACGCGCGGTCCGTCGCCTGCGCCTCGACGGCGGGGTTCCACCAGCGGTCGTAGTGCACGACGTGCTCGGCACGGGTGAGGTTCAGCCCCGTGCCCGCCGCCTTCAACGACAGCAGGAAGACCGGGACCTCGCCGTCCTGGAAACGCCGCACCATCGCCTCGCGCCCGGCCACCGGCGTGCCGCCGTGCAGGAACTGCGACGGCACGCCCCGTGCGGCGAGGTGGCGCTCCAGGAGACGGGCCATCCGCACGTACTGCGTGAAGACCAGCACCCCGGCCTCCTCGGCGAGCACCGTGTCGAGGAGCTCGTCCAGCAACTCCAGCTTCCCGGACCGCCCCGCGAGCACCGGACGGTCCTCCTTGAGGAACTGCGCCGGGTGGTTGCAGATCTGCTTGAGCCCGGTCAGCAGCTTCACGATCATTCCCCGTCGCGCCATGCCGTCGGTGCCGTCGGTGCCGGAGATCTCGGCGAGGGCCTCCCGCACCACGGCCTCGTACAGCCCCGCCTGCTCCTGGGTGAGCGACACCGGGTGATCCGTCTCCGTCTTCGGCGGCAGCTCGGGCGCGATCCCCGGGTCCGACTTGCGGCGGCGCAGCAGGAACGGCCTTACCAGCCGGGCCAGTCGTTCCGCCGCGGCCGGGTCCTGCCCGCCCTCCACGGCGTCCGCGTACCGCCTGCGGAAGGTGCCGAGCCGGCCGAGCAGACCGGGCGTCGTCCAGTCCAGGACGGCCCACAGTTCCGAGAGGTTGTTCTCCACGGGTGTGCCGGTGAGCGCCACGCGCGCGCGTGCGCCGATGGAGCGCAGCTGCCGGGCCGTCGCCGCGTACGGGTTCTTCACGTGCTGGGCCTCGTCGGCGACGACCATTCCCCAGGACACCTCGGCGAGCCGGAGAGCATCCAGGCGCACGGTGCCGTACGTGGTGAGGACGAACTCGCCCTCGGCCAGGTCGTCCAGCGAGCGCCGCGCACCGTGGAAGCGGCGTACCGGCGTACCGGGCGCGAACCGTTCGATCTCCCGCTGCCAGTTGCCCATCAGGGAGGTCGGGCACACCACGAGGGTGGGCCCGGCGGACGCGGGGTCGGACTGCCGGTGCAGATGCAGGGCGATCAGGGTGATGGTCTTGCCGAGGCCCATGTCGTCGGCGAGGCAGCAGCCCAGGCCCACGGACGTCATGTGGGCCAGCCAGTTCAGCCCGCGCCGCTGGTAGTCCCGCAGTGTGGCGGCGAGGGCCGTCGGCTGTGCGACGGGCTCCTGTGCCTCGGGGTCGGCGAGCCGGTCCCGCAGGGCCGCCAGCCAGCCGGTGGGCCGCACCTCGATCCGGTGGCCGTCCACCTCCACCGAGCCGGTCAGGGCGGCCCCGAGCGCGTCGACGGGATTCACCTCGTGGTCCTGGTGCGCGCGGGCGCGAAGCACCTCCTGCGGGTCGAGCAGCACCCACTGGTCGCGCAGCCGCACGACAGGACGCTTGGTCTCCGCGAGCCGGTCCAGCTCCGCGCGGGTGATGTGCCGGCCGCCCAGGGCGAACGACCAGTCGAAGGCGAGCAGTGCGTCGGCCGACAGGAAGGACGGTCCCTGAGAGGCGCCCTCGACGCCGGGTCGCCCGGGGCCCCGCTCGTCGTCAGCGGGACCGATCTCCGCGCGGGTGGTCAGTTCGCGGGTCAGCTCCCTCGGCCAGTGCACGTCGACGCCCGCGCCGGCCAGCGCCCTGGTGCCCTCTCCGAGGAGCTCGATGACCTCCTCGTCGGCGAGTTCGACCGCGTTCGGCACGGTCGCCGACAGCAGGGGGGTGAGCGGGGCCCAGGCGCGGGCGGCGCGGCGGAGCGCGAGCAGCGTGTCCATCCGGGCGCGCGGTCCGAAACCGCCGTCCGAGCCGTTCGCGCCGTCAGTGCCGTCCGCGCCGTCTGTGGGTCCGGCCCACACGTCGGTGGCGTCCGCGACGAGCGCGGGATCGCTCACACTGTGGACCTGGAGCACTGCTCGGAACGTGGCGTTCGCGCCGTCGCCGTCCATGGTGTCGCCGTCCATGGCGGCGTCGTCCCGGGTGGCCGAGGGCGCCGTCAGGTCTGTGAGCTCCGTGAGCTCCGTGAGCTCCGTGAGGCCGTGCACCTCGACGCGCAGCGACAGACGTACGCCGGCGTCGTGGCCCGCGGCGACGTCGGCGGCCCAGTCGCGCAGTCCGGGCAGGTGCTGTCGCTGCGGTACCGCGTAGGCGGGGGTGCCGGTGACGAGGGGGGCGGCGGGGGAGCGGGGCAAGGTGTCGGCGACCGCGTCGAGGAAGGCGCGCAGCAGCCGTTCGGGCTCGGGCAGGCGCAGCGGCCCCGGGCCGTCCACCGGCAGGGCGTGCGCCTCGGGCGGCATCGCGGCGGCCAGCCGGCGCACCGCCTCGGTGTCCTCCGCGTCCAGCGGCCCCGTGCGCCAGGCGTCGTGGCCGGCCGGGGACAGCCCCGGCAGCAGCAGACCGCGCGCCACCAGACCCAGGGCGTGCACGGCGGCAGCGCCCCAGAACACGGCGGCGGGATGCCCTTCGTCGCGTGTCCGTGCCCGGGTGAGGACGGGCAGCGCGGCGCGCACCGGCAGCAGCGCCGCCGGGACGCTCACCGTCTCCACCCCGGTCTCGCCGGGAACGACGACGGTCAGTTCCTCGACCGACGCCGCGTCCACGTCGGGGGGAGCCGCCCCGTCGGGCCGCCAGAAGGCGACCCGGCCGGTGCGGGCCGGGTCACCGGGTACGAATACGGTTGAACAGTGGGCCAGTTCGGCGTACTGAGCGGGAGCGTGCGGCGGGGGAGGCGTCTGCACGACGATGACGGACTTCCTTGCTTCAGCGATTCATCAAACTTGACTAGTGGCGTCGGAGTCGCCGAGAGTACAGCACGGCCGGGGGCGACCGGGTATGCCTGGACGGTGAACCGGGTCACCATGGATGCGCGGTCGCGCTCCGTCCCGGAGCATCGGATCGTCGACTCATCGGAGGGTCGACTCATCGGAGGGTCGACTCATCGACGAGCCGACGGCGGCCCTCAGGGAAGCCTAGGGGGCGAACCTCAGGGACGTCTCAGGGTCGCGGTCGGAACCGCCGAAGGCGCGAGCCCGTTTTTACGACAGAGAGCGGCAACGGCCGCGAAGGAGGCGACACTCATGTCGAAGAACGCCAAGATCGCCGCGGGAGGTGTGGCGGCCGGGCTCATCCTGCTCATCTGGCTGCCCTGGTGGGCGGCGCTCCTGATAGTCCTGGGAGTTCCGGCCGCCGCGTACCTCGCCCTGGACCCTTCACAGCGGAGCCGGCTGCGCCGTGTCTCGCGCAAGGAGCTGGGGCGCTGAGACCGGTGGGGCGCGTCCGGCGGGTCGGTGCCGGGCCGGGGCCATGGCCCCGGCCCGGATCCTGGGCCGACCCCGCCTCGGGGCGCTGCCCGCGCGGTTCAGAGCGGCCGTACGGCGATCTTGTCGAGGCCCTCCAGGAGGCCCGGCAGTTCCGGCCCCCTGCCCACCGGGAGGACCTCGCCGGGTTCGTCGTCGAGCAGGACGAACGCGATGTCGTCGGTCCTGGCCACGAGCGACCAGCCGGACCCGTCGGCACGCAGTGTGCGCGCCCCGCCCGGGGCGAAGGACGAGCGGACCCGGCCGAGGGGCGGCGGCGAGGCGAGGTAGGAGCGCGCCTCCGCCAGAGCGCGCCGGATGCCGCTGTGGCCCGGCCGGCCGTCCGGCACATCGGACCCGGCGCCGCCCTTGGGCAGGTCATCCCCGGCGGGGCCGTCCCCGTCGGCCTCTCCGGCGCCGTCGGGGGTTTCTGCGGAGCCGCCCGCAGCCGGAAAGGACGTGTCGTCGACCTGCTCCCGCCAGACCGCCCACTGGAGCGCGATCTCGTCGGCGCCCAGGCGCCGCTGCGCCGGTCCCCAGGCCTCGGAATCGGGAGGCGTCAGCGCGGGCCCGTCAGTCGTGTCCGGGTCCGGATCGTGCGGCGCGGGTACGTTCGGCGCCGCGACGGCGACCGCGAGGGGCCAGCCCGGCAGTGCGGCGACGACCGTGCGCTCGTCCGGCGACAGATCGTGCTCCATGCCGCAGTCCCAGGAAGCGATCGCGACGGCGACCAGCGACACGTCGTCGACGACGACGGTCCACCGGGCGCCCTCGCCGTCCTGCCCGAGCACAAGCCCGTACCCGTCGGCGAGCGGGGCGAGGCTGAGCACCGCGCACGCCTCCGGATAGTCGTCGCCCAGCACGCTCGGGAACTTCGCCGGCGTCAGCAACGCCGCCGTGAGCACATAGAGCGCGTCGTCCGCGGTGGTGGCTTCCTCGTCCGTCCCGGCCATTCCGGCCTCCCCGTCGTCTCGTTCACCGGCGCGCACCCTAATCCGACCCCGAGCCCCTTGTCACGACCTCGAAGCCCCGCCCGGAGCGGCGGCTTTCCGCCAGGACGGGGCGAATCGGCCACCCGCTGCCGCGCGGGCGTGCCCTCGGACGTCCTGTCGGGCCACCGTGACCTTCACCAGCCGTACAACACCCGCCACGCACAGTAGGATTGGAGTCAGGCAGCAGAAGGGGGCGGCACGGTGAAGCGCTTCGAGCGACTGGAACGCATCCGGCGGATGGACCCGCACCGGGACGCCACGGAGATCTACCGCCTCAGCGTGGCGTACGAATTCCCCTGGGACTTCACCCGGTCACTCGAACTCGCCCTGTACCGCACATACGCCGTTCCCCGCATCGGCCGTCTGCTCGCCGAGACCGCGGAGCTCACGGACCGCACCCAGAAGCGCTACGACGACACATCGCTCCTCCTGGACGCCGTCGTCGAGCACGGATTCGGCAGCGACCGGGGCCGGACCGCGATCCGCCGCATCAACGGTATGCACCGCGGTTACGACATCCCCAACGACGACATGCGATACGTCCTCTGCACGTTCGTCGTGATGCCCAAGCGGTGGATCGACGCCTACGGGTGGCGCAGGATGTCGCGGCACGAGACCGTCGCCAGTGCCGTCCACTACCGGACACTCGGGCGGCACATGGGCATCCAGGGCATCCCCGGCTCCTATGAGGAGTTCGAGAACTGCCTCGACTCCTACGAGCAGGCCCACTTCGGCTGGGACGAGGGCGCGCGCCGGGTCTCGGACGCCACACTCGGTCTCATGACCTCCTGGTACCCGCGCCCGCTCGCCCCGCTGCTGCGCACCGCCACACTCGCCCTGCTCGACGACCCCCTCCTGCGGGCCTTCCGGTACACCCCGCCGAGCGCCGCCACACGCGCGTGCGTACGCCGCGCGGTGCGGCTGCGCGGCCGCGCGGTCCGGCTGCTGCCGCCCCGGCGCGCCCCGCACTTCGCCCGGCAGAACTGGGAGATCAAGAGCTATCCGAACGGCTACCGGCTGGAGGACCTGGGCACCCACCCGGTGCCGGGCCTCGGCGGCTGCCCGGTGCGGCACCCGGACGCCACGCCCGCCGACTGAGCGCCGGGGCGGCCGGAGAGGTCAGTCCTCCCGGACGGCCAGCGCCAGGAACCGCGCGTCCTCGTCGGCGTACGACGTCATGCGCCAGCCCGAACCGGCCAGCAGCGGACGGAGGTTGTGCTCCGCACGGAGATCGTCCGGTGTGAGCGAGCGGCCCTGGCGCGCGGCGAGCGCGGCCCTGCCGATCGGGTGGAACAACGCGAGCACCCCACCGGGACGCACCACCCGCGCCAACTCACGGAGATTTTCGGCCGGGTGGGGCAGGTGCGCGATGAGGCCCGCCGCGAACACGGCGTCGAGCGACCCCGAGCGCAGGGGAAGCGCGGCGGCGTCGGTGAGCAGCAGCGTGCCGTCGTCGTCCCGTCCGGCGGCCGCGGCCTCCCGCAGCATGGCCGGCGTCAGATCAGCCCCGAGGACCGTTCCCGAGGGGCCCACCGCGGCACGCAGCGGCGGCAGGGCCCGTCCTGTGCCACAGCCCGCGTCGAGCACCCGGTCGCCCTCGCGCAGCCCGAGGTCGGCGACCGCGGCCGCGTAGGCCGGACCGTCGTCGGGGAAGCGGCGGTCCCAGCCGGCTGCCCGCGCGCTGAAGAACTCCTGGACGTGTGTGTGGTCGTCGCTCATGTCCCGCATGATCCCCCACCGGACGGCCCGGACCGCACCGTCCGGCGGTGGAGAGCTTGCCGGTGCGGGTTCTGCGCGAGACGAACTCGGGCCACTCTTCGTCGGTCAACTTCTGTCCCATGGCTCCTAACCTCCTTGTCCGGCGCCCGGTCGTGGGGAAGGCTGGCCAAGGGGATCTCCCCGTCAGGGGATGCACCGCACGGGGGAAGCAAACGGAAAGGCTCACGGACAGGACCACGGGAACCATCACGGGGAAGAGCAAGGGGGAGATTCACGAAATGACGCAAAATCAGGGACTCGACTGGCTGCTGGACGACCTGACCCAGCGTGTCGAGCAGGTGCGGCACGCCCTGGTCCTGTCCAACGACGGACTGGTGACCGGGACGAGCACGGGACTGCGCCGCGAGGACGCGGAGTACTTGGCGGCCGTGTCGTCCGGACTGCACAGCCTCGCCAAGGGATCCGGACAGCACTTCGGTGCGGGCGGAATGCGCCAGACGATGATCGAGTTCGACGACGCCATGCTCTTCGTCACCGCGGCGGGCGCGGGCAGCTGCCTGTGCGTGCTCAGTGGGGCCGAGGCCGATGTCGGGCGGGTCGCCTACGAGATGACCCTGCTGGTCAACCGGGTCGGAGAACATCTGGACGTGGACGCCCGCCGACCGGGCTCCAACGGTCTCACAGGGAACTGACCCGCACGTTCGTCGACCCCCGCGGAGTTGTCCACAGGGCTGTCGCAGAGAGTGACGGAGTGGATACGGTTTTCTCCGGGTCGGCGCACGCCGCGCCGACCGTGCACATCCTGCGGGGGAGACGAGCATGTCCGCGAACACCGCCATCCACACCATCACCACGACCGTGCCCGCCACGCCCGGCCCGCCCGCCGGGCCGGGCGCCGGCGGGAACCGCGCGACAGGAACCGGCGACCGGCCCGCCGGCCTACAACGCCCGGAACAGCCCCTCCTGGACGACGGACACCAGCATCCGCCCCGCACGGTCGTAGATCCGCCCGCGGGCCAGCCCCCGCCCGCCCGTGGCGATCGGTGACTCCTGGTCGTACAGGAACCACTCGTCCGCACGGAACGGGCGGTGGAACCACATGGCGTGGTCCAGCGACGCCATGTCGAAGCCCCGCGGACCCCACAGCGGCTCCACCGGGATCCGGACGGCGTCCAGCAAGGTCATGTCGCTGGCGTAGGTCAGGGCGCACGTGTGCACCAGCGGATCGTCACCGAGCGGGCCGACCGCGCGCATCCACACCGCACTGCGCGGCTCGGCGCCCTTGACGTCGTCCCGGTTCCAGCGCAGCCGGTCCACGTAGCGGATGTCGAAGGGCTGACGGCGGGCCATCAGCTCCAACTGCTCCGGCAGCGTGCCCAGGTGCTCGCGGATCTCGTCCGTGACCGTCGGCAGCGACTCGGGGTCCGGCACCGCGCGGGCCGGCGGCAACTGGTGCTCGAAACTCCCCTGTTCAGGTCTGTGGAAGGAAGCGGTGAGATTGAAGATCGTGCGCCCCTGCTGCACGGCGGTGACCCGGCGGGTCGTGAACGACCGTCCGTCCCGCACCCGTTCCACCTCGTACACGATCGGCACCCCGGGGCGCCCCGGGCGCAGGAAGTACGCGTGCAGCGAGTGCACGGGGCGGTCGCCCTCGGTGGTGCGGCCCGCGGAGACCAGGGCCTGGCCGGCCACCTGGCCGCCGAAGACCCGCTGCAGCGACTCCTGCGGACTGCGGCCCCGGAAGATGTTGACCTCGATCTGCTCCAGGTCGAGCAGGGCGACGAGGCTCTCGGTCGGATTCGTCATGGGAGGAACGCTCCTGTGCTCACAGCTGGCCGACATCGGTGACCCGGACGACCGCGCGGCCCTCCGCGTCGGAGGCGGTGAGGTCGACCTGCGCGCTGATGCCCCAGTCGTGGTCGCCGTTCGGATCGTCGAAGATCTGCCGGACCCGCCACAGCCCGTCGGCCGGCTCCTCCTCGATCAGCAGCAGCTTGGGACCGCGGGCGTCGGGGCCGGTGCCGAGTTCCTCGTACTCGTCCCAGTACGCGTCCATCGCCTCGCCCCAGGCGTCCGCGTCCCAGCCGGCCTCGGCGTCCAGCTCGCCCAGCGCGTCCACCTGGTCCAGAGCGGCGAGCTCGACCCGGCGGAACATGGCGTTGCGGACCAGGACGCGGAAGGCACGCGCGTTGGCGGTGACCGGCTTGACCTGGTCGGCCTTCTCCTGGGCCTCCTCGGCGGTCATCTCCGCGGGGTTGGCCAGCTGCTCCCACTCGTCCAGCAGACTGGAGTCGACCTGACGCACCATCTCGCCCAGCCAGGCGATCAGGTCCTGGAGGTCCTCGGACTTCAGGTCGTCCGGGACCGTGTGCTCCAGGGCCTTGTAGGCGCTGGCCAGGTACCGCAGCACGATGCCCTCGGTACGGGCCAGCTCGTAGTGGGACACCAACTCCGTGAAGGACATCGCCCGTTCGTACATGTCCCGTACCACGGACTTCGGCGACAGCGGATGGTCGCCGACCCAGGGATGGCTCTTGCGGTAGGTGTTGTACGCGTGGAAGAGCAGCTCCTCCAACGGCTTCGGGTACGTGATGTCCTGGAGGCGCTCCATGCGTTCCTCGTACTCGACGCCGTCCGCCTTCATCGCGGCGACGGCCTCGCCGCGTGCCTTGTTCTGCTGGGCGGCGAGGATCTGGCGCGGGTCGTCCAGCGTGGACTCCACCACGGACACCATGTCGAGCGCGTACGAAGGAGAGTCGGGATCCAGCAGCTCGAACGCGGCCAGCGCGAAGGTGGACAGCGGCTGGTTCAGCGCGAAGTCCTGCTGGAGATCCACGGTCAGCCGGACGATCCGGCCCTCGGCGTCCGGCGCGTCCAGCTTCTCGACGATGCCGCCGTCCAGCAGCGAGCGGTAGATGGCGATCGCCCGCCGGATGTGCCGCAGCTGCTGCCTGCGCGGCTCGTGGTTGTCCTCGAGGAGGTGCCGCATCGCCGCGAAGGCGTTGCCGGGCCGGGCGATCACCGACAGCAGCATCGTGTGCGTCACCCGGAAACGGGAGGTCAGCGGCTCGGGATCGGAGCCGATGAGCTTCTCGAAGCTCTGCTCCGACCAGGCGACGAACCCCTCGGGCGCCTTCTTGCGGACGACCTTGCGACGCTTCTTCGGGTCGTCGCCCGCCTTGGCCAGCGCCTTCTCGTTCTCGACGACATGCTCGGGGGCCTGGGCGACGACGAACCCCTCGGTGTCGAAGCCGGCCCGTCCGGCGCGGCCCGCGATCTGATGGAACTCACGGGCCCGCAGCGTGCGCACGCGGTTCCCGTCGTACTTGGTCAGGGCGGTGAACAGCACCGTGCGGATCGGGACGTTGACGCCCACGCCCAGCGTGTCCGTACCGCAGATGACCTTCAGCAGACCGGCCTGCGCGAGCTTCTCCACCAGCCGCCGGTACTTGGGCAGCATGCCGGCGTGGTGCACACCGATGCCGTGCCGGACGTAGCGGGAGAGGTTGCGGCCGAACTTGGTGGTGAAGCGGAAGTTGCCGATCAGCTCGGCGATCCGGTCCTTCTCCTCGCGCGTGCACATGTTGATGCTCATCAGCGCCTGGGCCCGTTCCACCGCCTGCGCCTGCGTGAAGTGCACGATGTAGACCGGAGCCTGCCGGGCCGCCAGCAGATCCGTGAGCGTCTCGGTGAGCGGCGTGTAGCGGTATTCGTAGGACAGCGGTACCGGGCGGGTCGCCGAGCGGACCACCGAGGTGGGGCGGCCGGTGCGGCGGGCGAGGTCCTTCTCGAAGAAGGAGACGTCACCGAGCGTCGCCGACATCAGGACGAACTGCGCCTGCGGCAGTTCCAGCAGCGGGATCTGCCAGGCCCAGCCGCGGTCCGGCTCCGCGTAGAAGTGGAACTCGTCCATGACGACCTGGCCGACGTCGGCGTGCCTGCCGTCGCGCAGTGCGATCGACGCCAGTACCTCGGCGGTGCAGCAGATGACCGGGGCGTCGGCGTTGACGGACGCGTCGCCGGTCAGCATACCGACGTTCTCCGTGCCGAAGATCTTGCACAGCTCGAAGAACTTCTCCGACACCAGGGCTTTGATGGGGGCCGTGTAGAAGGTGACCTCGTCCCGCGCCAGCGCGGCGAAGTGGGCGGCCGCCGCGATCATGCTCTTGCCCGAGCCGGTGGGCGTCGAGACGATCACATTCGCCCCGGAGACCACCTCGATCAGCGCCTCCTCCTGGTGGGGGTAGAGCGTGAGACCGCGTTCCTCGGCCCACGACTCGAAGGCTTCGTACAGGGCGTCGGGGTCGGCGGTCGGTGGCAGCTGATCGATGAGGGTCACGCCCCCCATCTTGCCTGCCGTCGGGCCCCGCGTGGGAATCGGATTCGGGAACGAAGATCGCGAAGGCTACGCTGTGGCGCCGAGGAGCGTCAGCGCACCTGGTCAACCGGACAGCTGTACATGAGCGATGGGGCGGGCAACGGGGATGATGGGACCAGCACACTCACTGTCGGGCGCCGCGGCCTGGCTCGGTGTCGGAGCGGCGACGGCCGCCGCAGGAAAACCGATGCCCTGGCCGGTGCTCCTGGTCGGCGCTCTCATCTGTGCCGGTGCGGCCCTCGCCCCGGACCTGGACCACAAGGCGGCGACGATATCCCGCGCCTTCGGGCCCGTCTCCCGGCGACTGTGCGAGATCGTCGACAAGCTGTCGTACGCCGTCTACAAGGCCACCAAGAAGCCGGGCGACCCGCGCCGTTCCGGCGGCCACCGCACCCTCACCCACACCTGGCTGTGGGCGGTCCTGATCGGTGGGGGCACCTCCGTCCTGGCGATCACCGGCGGCCGGTGGGCGGTGCTGGCCATCCTCTTCGTCCACATGGTGCTGGCCATCGAGGGCCTGCTGTGGCGGGCGACCCGGGGCGCCAGCAGCGATGTGCTGGTGTGGCTGCTCGCCGCGACCAGCGCGTGGATCCTCGCGGGCATTCTGGACCAGCCGGGCAACGGCGCCGCCTGGCTGTTCACCGCACCGGGCCAGGAGTACCTGTGGCTGGGGCTGCCGATCGTCCTGGGCGCGCTGGTCCACGACATCGGGGACGCACTGACCGTCTCCGGCTGTCCGATCCTGTGGCCCATACCGGTGGGCCGCAAGCGCTGGTACCCCGTGGGCCCGCCGAAGGCGATGCGGTTCAGGGCGGGCAGCTGGGTGGAGATCAAGGTGCTGATGCCGGCGTTCATGCTGCTCGGCGGAGTGGGCGGCGCGGTGGCGCTCAACGTGATCTGAGGCGGTGGTCCCCGGCCCTTCCGGGGGCCTCACCCGGAGCCCTCACCGCCGTACCGGCGCTCGAAGCGGGCGACGCGCCCTTCCGTGTCCACGGTGCGTGCCTTGCCCGTGTAGAAGGGGTGGCTCTCCGAGGAGATCTCCACCTCCACCACCGGGTAGGTCTCGCCGTCGTCCCATTCGATGGTCTGCTCGCTGGTCGCGGTGGACCGGGTGAGGAAGGCGTAACCGGCGGACCGGTCACGGAAGACGACGGGGTGGTAGTCGGGGTGCTTGTCCTGCTGCATGAAAGCTCCTCGTGCGACTCGTACGACGTGCTCCGCCCGGGGGGACGGTGGCAGGAGGGAACGGCGGCGTCACCCGGGCAGGGTGTCCTCGTCGACGACATGCATGGCGGCCTCCTCGGCCGAGGCCGCCGCCCCGTCGATACCGACGTCCGTGGCCACCAGGGCGGTCTCCTCGTCCTCGTGCGCCCCCTCGTCGGGAGCGACGAGCCGGCCGGAGCGCGCGGCACCGACCTCGTTGTCCAGGAGCTCGCCGTCGGTGCCCTCGCTGTCGCCGAGACCGTCGCCGTCGAAAGCCGCGGGTTCGGGCAGCTCCTCGGCGAGCCGCTGGTCCAGTGTCTCGCCCGCGTGGCCCTCCGCCGCCGTCACACCGCGGTGCTCCACGCCCCACGGCCGTTCGGGAGGGGACCAGCCCCGGTCGAGGGGGTCGCCCACACCGTCGTCCATGAGGGTGTCCTCGGCATCGAGCAGTCCGGCGTCGTCCTGAACCTCGGACTCGTCGGGCTGGTAGACATCGTCTCCCCAACCGCCGGCACTGTTCACGGGTACCTCCAGGGGTGGCGACGGGCCCGTTCCCGCCGTGGCCCGCTGCGGGCCACATCTGCACGGAGCACTGGCCTCACCCGCACCCCGGTCCTCCGGAGCCCCCGGATGTTCCCCGAGCCGGTGCCTGACTCCAGCCTTCCACCCAGGTTCGACTCCGCGCAACGGCACAGCGTCCCCCTGGGCGGGCCGCCGTGGCCTCACCCGTGCCAGGAACGCCACAGCGCCGCGTACGCGCCGTCCGCGGCGACCAGCTCGTCGTGGCTGCCCAGCTCGCTGATGCGGCCGTTCTCGACGACGGCGATGACATCCGCGTCATGGGCGGTGTGCAGGCGGTGGGCGATGGCGACGACGGTGCGACCGTCGAGGACGCGGGCCAGGGAGCGTTCCAGATGCCGCGCCGCGCGGGGGTCGAGCAGCGAGGTCGCCTCGTCCAGGACCAGCGTGTGCGGGTCGGCCAGCACCAGGCGGGCCAGCGCGATCTGCTGGGCCTGGGCCGGGGTGAGCGCGAGCCCTCCCGAACCGACCTCACTGTCGAGACCGTCGTCGAGCGCACGTGCCCAGCCGTCCGCGTCGACCGCGCCGAGCGCCGCCCACAGCTGGGCGTCCTCGGCGTCCGTCCGGGCGAGCCGCAGGTTGTCGCGCAGGGAGCCCACGAAGACGTGGTGCTCCTGGTTGACGAGAGCCACATGGCCACGGACCCGTTCCGCGGTCATCCGGGACAGCTCGGCGCGGCCCAGGGTCACCGTGCCGTTCCGGGGCGCGTAGATCCCGGCGAGCAGCCGGCCCAGCGTGGACTTGCCCGCGCCGGACGGGCCGACCAGCGCCAGCCGAGTGCCGGGGGCGACCTCGAGCGACACCTCGCGCAGCACGTCGACGCCCTCGCGGTAGCCGAAGCACACCTGCTCCGCGCGCACATGGCGTCCGTCGGGGGCCAGGGCGGTGTCACCGGCGTCGGGCTCGATCTCCCGGACCCCGACCAGCCGGGCCAGCGACACCTGGGCCACCTGCAACTCGTCGTACCAGCGCAGGATCAGCCCGACCGGGGTGACGAGCATCTGGGCGAGCAGCGTCCCGGCCGTCAGCTGGCCGACCCCGATCCAGCCCTGCAGGACGAACACACCACCGATCATCAGCACCGAGCCGATCACGGTCACGTGAGTGATGTTGACGACCGGGAAGAGCACCGACCGGAGCCAGAGCGTGTAACGCTCCCAGGCCGTCCACTCCCGCACCCGCTGGTCCGACAGTGCCACTCGGCGCTCGCCGAGACGGTGGGCCTCCACCGTCCGCCCCGCGTCCACGGTCTCCGCGAGCGCCGCGGCCACGGCGGCGTACCCGGCGGCCTCCGAGCGGTACGCCGCCGGCGCCCGCCGGAAGTACCAGCGGCAGCCCGCCACCAGCAGCGGAACGGCCACCAGCACGGCCGGCGCCAGTTCGGGCGCCGTGACGACCAGCCCGCCCAGCAGCAGTGCCACCCACACCACACCGATGACCAGTTGGGGCACGGCCTCGCGCATCGCGTTGCCGAGCCGGTCGATGTCGGTCGTGATCCGGGACAGCAGATCACCGGTCCCGGCGCGTTCCAGCACTCCCGGCGGCAGCCCGACCGACCGCACCAGGAAGTCCTCGCGCAGATCGGCCAGCATCCGCTCCCCGAGTACGGCCCCCCGCAGGTGGACCTGCCGGACGAACACCGCCTGGACGACCAGTGCGAGCACGAACAGCCCGGCGGTGAGCCCCAGATGGAGCTCCCGCGTCCGGTCCGACACCCGCTCCACCAGACCGCCCAGCAGATACGGGCCGACCATCGAGGAGACGACCGCGACGGTGTTCACCGTGATCAGCAGTGCGAAGGCCCGGCGGTGCCTGCGGAGCAGTTCGGCCACGTAGGCGCGTACGGTGGCGGGGGCACCCACGGGCAGGGTGCCGGCCGTGGTGGGGGCCGCCGGGTCGTAGGCCGGTGGCGCCACGCCGATCATGCCGTCTCCTCGATCTCTTCGAGTTCTTCCAGGCCGCCCAGACCGTTCAGGTCGTTCAGGCTTTTCAGGTCTTCGACGTCCTTCAGGTCGTCGTGGTCTTCCCGTGCCACCACGGCCCGGTACCGGGGCTCGGTACGCACCAGCTCGCGGTGGCCGCCCACCGCCACGACCGCCCCGTCGTGCAGGAGGACCACCTGGTCCGCCCGGTCGAGCAGCAGCGGAGAGGAGGCGAACACCACGGTGGTGCGGCCCGCCCGCAGTTCGCACAGGCCCTGGGCGACACGGGCCTCGGTGTGCGAGTCGACGGCGGAGGTCGGCTCGTCCAGTACGAGTACCTCCGGGTCGGTGACCAGCGACCGGGCCAGTGAGAGCCGCTGGCGCTGACCGCCGGAGAGAGACCGTCCGCGTTCGGTGATCAGCGTGTCCATCGGGTCCGAAGCGCCCGGCGAACCCTGCACCAGTGCCGCCAGCACGTCCCCGCACTGCGCGGCCTCCAGGGCCTCGCGCGCTCCGACGGCACCGGACGCGGGTACGTCGAGCAGTTCGCGCAGTGTGCCGGACAGCAGCACCGGGTCCTTGTCCTGCACGAGGACGGCGCCGCGGGCGACGTCCAGCGGCAGTCCGTCGAGCGGCACCCCGCCGAGCAGCACCGAACCCTCCCGTGCGGCGGACGCCGCGTGCCCGCCGAGTCGTTCGGCCAGCCGCCCCGCCGCGTCCGGGTCCCCGCACACCACGGCGGTGAGCCGGCCCGCCGGGGCGAGCAGACCGGTCACCGGGTCGTACAGGTCACCGGTGGGTGTGACGGCAGGCGGTGCGCCCGAGGTGCCCGTGGCCCGCTCCAGTGACAGCACACGCGCCGCGCGAGTGGCCGAGGGCCGTGAGAAGGAGTACGCCATGGCGATCTCCTCGAAGTGCCGCAGCGGATAGGAGAGCAGCATGACCGAGCTGTAGACGGTGACCAGTTCCCCCACCGAGATGCGCCCCTCACGGGCCAGGTGGACGCCGTAGCAGACCACGGTGATCAGCAGGATTCCTTGCAGCAGCACCTGGACCGCCGCGATGAGGGACCACATCCGGGCACTGTGCACGGCCGCGCGGCGGACGTCCTGGGACGCGCGCCGGTAGCGGTCGAGGAACAGTTCCTCACCGCCGATGCCGCGCAGCACACGCAACCCGGCGACGGTGTCCGAGGCGAGTTCCGTGGCCCGGCCGGCCTTCTCCCGCTGGACGTCGGCCCTCCGGGTGGCGTGCGGCAGCAGGGGCAGTACCGCGAGCGCCAGCAGGGGCACCCCCACGGCGACGACCACGCCGAGCGCGGGCTGGAGGACGAGCAGGCCGACGCAGACCGCCACGGTGGTGACCACCGCCGCGGTGAACCGCGACAGGGCCTCCACGAACCAGCCGATCTTCTCGACGTCACCGGTGGACACCGCCATGACCTCGCCGGCCGCGACACGCCGGGTCAGTACGGATCCCAGGGCCGCGGTCCTGCGGGCGAGCAACTGCTGGACGCGGGCGGCCGCGGTGATCCAGTTGGTGATGGCGGCCCGGTGCAGGAAGGTGTCGCCGACGGCGTTTCCCGCGCACACCAGTGCCATGAGCCCGCCGGCCAGTGCCAGTCGGGCGCCGGAGCGGTCGACGGCGGCCTGGACGCCGATGCCCACACAGAACGGCAGCGAGGCGATGGCAGCGAAGTGCAGCAGTCCCCAGGCCAGGGACCTGAGCTGGCCGGAGAGCTGGTTCCGGAAGAGCCACCACAGGAATCGGGGGCCCGAGCGGGCATCGGGCACGCCCGGGTCGGGATACGGAAGGTCTTGGATCTGCATGACGTCCCAGTGACTCGCAAAGGCGGGGCCGTGCGTCGTCCGCGGACGACTGCGGCAGCAAACCGTGACAGGTTGACCCCGCTGCGTGTGGGAAGGCAAACGGTTTTCCACGAGACCGCACGGAACAGGCTGCTCGCGTCGCAGGGGCACGGCGCGACGGGTCGGACGAGTGCCGTGCGACCCGTCGGACGGTCACGGCGCGAGGCTCCGGACGATCGCGGCGCGCTGCCTCAGCAGGAGGCGCGCTGCCTCAGCAGGACGTGTCGCCCTGCTGCGGTGCGGCCGCCGTTCCGTCGATCAAGGTGTCCAGCAACCCGCCGAGGGCCTCACGCTGTTGGTCCGTCAGCGGAGCCAGGATCTCCTCGGCGGCGGCCCGGCGCGCGGCGTGCAGCTCCCGCAGGGCGGTGTGCCCGTCGTCGGTGAGCTCGATCCGGATCACCCGCCGATTGGCCGGATCGGGCACCCGCCGTACCTTGCCGTTCGCCTCCAGTCCGTCGACCAGCGTCGTCACCGCTCGGGGCACCACCTCCAGCCGCTCGGCCAGATCGGCCATGCGCGGGGGCGAGGCGTAGTGGGCGAGGGTGCGCAGCAACCGGGACTGGGCCGGGGTGATGCCCAGTTCGCGCCGCACCAGATGACGCTTCTGGATGCGGTGCACCCGGCGGGTCAGCCGAAGCAGCTGCTCGGCCAGCAGGCCGTCGGGGTCGGGGGTGGTCATGCGCGGAACAATATCAGGATGCCGTTCATTGTGAGTATAGGTAACAATGAGCTAGGCTCCGCTGATCCCGGCGTGCCCGGCACCAGGCGGCCGTTCCCGGCCCCTGTTGCTCCCTGTTCCCTGCTGCCAGTTCCCGAAGGAGACCATGCATCCCGACCGCGAACCCGTCTGGAGCGCACCCGCGGGCGCCGGGGAACAGCCCCGGCAGGTGCGCCGCATCCTGAAGTTGTTCCGTCCCTACCGGGGCCGTCTCGCGATCGTCGGCCTGCTCGTCGGGGCGGCGTCCCTCGTCTCGGTCGCCACCCCGTTCCTGCTGAAGGCGATCCTCGACGTCGCGATCCCCGAGGGCCGGACCGGGCTGCTCAGCCTGCTCGCTCTCGGCATGATCCTCAGCGCCGTCCTCACCAGCGTCTTCGGAGTGCTCCAGACGCTGATCTCCACGACCGTCGGTCAACGTGTCATGCACGATCTGCGCACCGCGGTCTACGACCGGCTCCAGCGCATGTCGCTCGCCTTCTTCACGCGCACCCGCACCGGCGAGGTCCAGTCCCGCATCGCCAACGACATCGGCGGTATGCAGGCCACCGTGACCTCGACGGCGACCTCGCTGGTCTCCAACCTCACCAGCGTCGTCGCCACCGTCGTCGCGATGCTCGCCCTCGACTGGCGGCTGACCGTCGTCTCGCTGGTCCTGCTGCCGGTGTTCGTGTGGATCAGCCGCCGTGTCGGCAACGAACGCAAGAAGATCACCACCCAGCGCCAGAAGCAGATGGCCTCGATGGCCGCCACGGTCACCGAGTCGCTGTCGGTCAGCGGCATCCTGCTCGGCCGCACCATGGGCCGCTCCGACTCTCTGACCAGCGCCTTCGCCGACGAGTCCGAACGCCTGGTGGACCTGGAGGTGCGGTCGAACATGGCCGGCCGCTGGCGCATGGCCGTCATCACGATCGTCATGGCCGCCATGCCCGCCGTCATCTACTGGACCGCGGGCATCGTCCTGCGGACGGGCGGGCCCGGCATCTCCATCGGGACGGTCGTCGCCTTCGTCTCGCTTCAACAGGGCCTGTTCCGGCCGGCGGTGAGCCTGCTGTCGACCGGTGTCCAGGTCCAGGCGTCGCTCGCGCTGTTCCAGCGCATCTTCGAGTACCTCGACCTGCCGGTCGACATCACCGAACGCGCGGAGCCGGTCCGTCTCGCCCGGGTCGGCGGCGAGGTCCGGTTCGAGAACGTCACCTTCGGCTACGACGGCAAGGGCGGTCCCGTCCTCGACGGCATCGACATCACGGTCCCCGCCGGCACCAGCCTCGCCGTGGTCGGTTCGACCGGCGCCGGCAAGTCCACGCTCGGCCACCTCGTGCCCCGGCTGTACGACGTCACCTCCGGCCGGGTCGCCCTCGACGGGGTGGATGTGCGCGACCTCGACTTCGACACCTTGGCGCGCGCGGTCGGCGTCGTCTCCCAGGAGACGTATCTCTTCCACGCCTCCGTCGCCGACAACCTGCGCTTCGCCAAGCCCGAGGCCACTGACGAGGAACTCCACGCGGCGGCCCGCGCGGCGCAGATCCACGACCACATCGCCGCCCTGCCCGACGGGTACGACACGGTCGTGGGAGAGCGCGGCCACCGTTTCTCCGGTGGCGAGAAGCAGCGTCTGGCGCTCGCCCGGACCATCCTGCGCGACCCGCCGGTCCTCGTCCTCGACGAGGCGACCAGCGCGCTCGACACCCGTACCGAGGCCGCCGTCCAGCAGGCCATCGACGCGCTGTCGGCCAACCGCACCACGCTCACCATCGCCCACCGGCTGTCCACCGTCCGCGGCGCCGACCAGATCGTGGTGCTCGACGCGGGCCGGGTGGTCGAACGCGGCACGCACGAGGAACTGCTGGAGCTGGACGGGCGTTACGCGGGTCTTGTCCGCAGGGACGCCCAACTGGAGCCGACAAGATGAAAATATGCCGGGTTTGTGACGATGTGGGCGTTACCGTGCCCGCATGCAGAAGAACACTCCGTCACGGAACACGATCCGACTGACGCGCCGGGGCCGACTCGCCCTCGTCGCGACCGGGGCCGTCGTGGCCGGCACCGCCGTGGCGGTGCCCCTGCTGACCCTGGGCGACGACGGCGATCCCCGCCCCACCACCCTGGTGATCCCGAAGGGCCACCGGGCGAGCCAGGTGTACGCGGCTGTCGACAAGGCCCTCCGACTGCCCGCGGGGAGTGCGAAGAAGTCCCTCGCGAAGGCAGCCCTCAAACTGCCGAGCGATGCCGAGGGGAACCCGGAGGGCTATCTCTTCCCGGCGGCCTATCCGCTGAAGGAGGGGACGACACCGGAACAACTGCTGTCGCTGATGGTCGACACCGCCAACAAGAAGTTCAACGGCGCCCCGATCGCCGCCGGTGCGCAGCGCAACGCGATGAACGTCTACCAGGCCGTCACCATCGCGAGCATCGTCCAGGCGGAGGCGTCCACCAAGGCCGACATGGGCAAGGTGGCCCGGGTGATCTTCAACCGGCTGGAGCGTGGGATGCCGCTGCAGATGGACTCGACGGTCAACTACGCCCTGGGCCGTTCGGCACCGCGTACCACCGAGGCGGACACCAAGGCCGACAGCCCCTACAACTCGTATACGCGTATGGGACTGCCGCCCACCCCGATCGGCAACCCCGGCGAGGAGGCGATGCGGGCGGCGATCACCCCGACGCCGGGCGACTGGCTGTACTTCGTCACGGTCACACCGGGCGACACCCGCTTCACCGCCGACTACAAGCAACACCAGGGCGATGTCGCCGAGTTCAACGCGCGGCAGAAGAAGGAGAAGGCGAAGGAGGCGGGGGACGGGGAGGTGAAGGCGGACGAGCGGCCCGAGAAGTGAGCCTACCGGCACCGTCACCGGCCCCACCGTCCGGGAGCGGCGTCAGGCCGCGACGCGTTCCTCCGCCAGCAGGCGCCCGATGTCCCGTACGGCCGCCCGCCCGGCGCGGTTGGCCCCGACGGTACTGGCCGAGGGGCCGTAGCCGACGAGGTGGACGCGGGGATCGGCGACCGCCCGGGTGCCCTCGACGCGGATGCCGCCGCCCGGCTCCCGCAGTCGCAGCGGAGCGAGGTGGTCGATGGCGGGACGGAACCCGGTGGCCCACAGGATGACGTCGGCCGCCACTCGCCGCCTCTCCGTCCACTCCACTCCCTCCGGCGTGATCCGGTCGAACATCGGCTGCCGGTCCAGGACGCCGTCGGCGAGACCCCGGCGGATCGCGTCGTTCAGCGGCAGTCCCGTCACCGAGACGACGCTGCGCGGCGGCAGCCCCTGCCGCACCCGCTCCTCGACCAGTGCCACGGCCGCCCGTCCCGCCTCCTCGTCGAAGGGGCCCTCGTGGAAGACCGGGGGCCGCCGGGTCACCCAGGTGGTGGCCGCCGCGTGGGGGGCGATCTCCAGCAGGTGCTGGGTGGCCGAGGCGCCTCCCCCCACCACGACCACCCGCTGACCGGCGAACGCCTCGGGGCCCGGGTACTGAGCGGTGTGCAACTGCCGTCCCAGGAAGGTCTCCTGGCCTTCGTAGCGCGGCCAGAACGGCCGGTTCCAGGTGCCGGTGGCGTTGATCAGCGTCCGTGTCGACCAGGCGCCCGCCGAGGTCTCCACGAGCAGCCGCCCGCCGGTCCCCTCCCGCACCGCCCGGACCTGCACCGGTCGCCGTACCCGCAGGTCGAACGTCCGCTCGTAGCGGTCGAAGTACTCCGTGATGACCTCGGAGGACGGACGGGCCGGATCGGCGTCCGTGAGTTCCATGCCGGGCAGCGAGTGCATCCCGTGCACCTTGCCGTACGTGAGTGAGGGCCAGCGGTACCGCCAGGCGCCGCCGGGGCCGGGGTTGTGGTCGAGCACCACGAAGTCGCGGTCCGGCTCGAACCCGGTGCGCCGCAGGTGATAGGCGCTGGACAGTCCCGCCTGCCCGGCGCCTATGACGACTGCCTGGACCTCGGCCACCTCGACCTCGCTCATGTAGTTCATATTTCTACTAACGCCGCTAGGGGGACACATCTTCCCGCGAGCCGTTGCCGCCACTCGGAGGCCTCCTTCTTCGAAGACCCCCGGGCCATGGGCCAGGATGGAAACCATGTCAGATGCCTTCACCACCCGGATCCTGAACGTCGCCACCGGCTCCGCGGAGCGGGTCGCCGACATCACCGGCGACTGCGAGTCCTTCCTGCGGGAGGTGGCGGCCGGCCGCGACGGACTGCTCAACCTCTTCGTGCCGCACGCCACCGCCGGCATCGCCCTCATCGAGACCGGCGCCGGCAGCGACGACGACCTCCTGGCCGCCCTGCACACCCTGCTGCCGGCCGACGACCGCTGGCAGCACCGCCACGGCAGCCCCGGCCACGGCCGCGACCACGTCCTGCCCGCCCTCGTCCCGCCGCACGCCACCCTGCCCGTGCTGGGCGGTCGGCTGGAGCTGGGCACCTGGCAGTCCGTGTGCCTGGTCGACACCAACCGCGACAACCCCGACCGCCGAATCCGGCTGAGTTTCCTCGGCGGCCGGTAGGCGCCGAGGGTCCGGCAGGCCGGTGACCGACGGAGCGGGCCCTACGCAGAATCGGCACCGCCCGATTCGACGAACCGGGCCGGATGCGCCGGCGCCCAGCGGGCGCCCGCTTCGTTGTCGGCGGCGGGTACGGCGCCGGGGACGCCCTCGTGGACCACCAGGACGGCGGTGCCACCGTCGTCGGTGTCGGTGAGTGTGGTGGACATGGTCATCGTCCCGCGCAGCGCGGGGTCCTCGGTCTCGAACTCGAGCATCTCCACCACTCGCTCACCCGGCACGAGCCTCGCGAAGTGGCCGTGGTAGGTGTCGGTGCGCTCGGCGGACCTGCCCGGCGCGTCCGGTGCGTCGTACGTGAGCGAGACCCGGAACCGGCCGCCCTCGCGCGCATCGAACTCGTGCACCTCGCCCCGCACACCCGGCGGCACCCGCCACCGCGCGATCGCCTCCGCGCTCACCAGCGCCCGGTGGACCACCGGGCGGGGCGCGTTCACCAGACGGGAGACCCGCGTCGTGTACATGGCCCCATCGTGCCGTCGAGGTGCCCGGACGCCATCACGTCCGACGGCACCGTTCCCGGTCGGTCACTGCTCGCCGCGGACGACGGTGACGGGACAGTCGGCGTGGTAGAGCAGGGCCTGGCTCACCGAGCCCAGCAGCATCCCGGTGAAGCCGCCGTGCCCCCGGGCCCCGGTCACCAGCAACTGGGCCTCCCTGCTGGCGTCCAGCAGTGCGTGGCGCACCCGGGACCGCTCCACGAGCAGTTCCACGGACACCTCCGGATGAGCGGCCCGCCAAGGAGCCAGGGCCTCCTCCAACCGGTGCCGGTGCTTCTCGCGGAGTTGGTCCAGGTCCACCACCACGTTCAGCGGGGCGCCAGGACCCTCGTAGGGTGTCGGCTCGTTCAAGGTGTTCCACACGTGCAGGGCGACCAGCCGGGCCCCGCGCAGCGACGCCTCGGCGAAGGCGAATCCGGCCGCCGCCGCACCGGCCGCCGAGCCGTCCGCGGCGAGGAGCACGGGCCCCCGCGGATCGGGGCGTCCCCGAACCGCCATGACCGGGCAGTGCCCGTGGGCGGCCAACTGCACGACCGTCGAGCCCAGCAGCAGGTCCCCGAACCCGCCGCGGCCCCGTCCGCCGAGCACTGCCAGTACCGCGTGGCGCGACTCGCTCCGCAGCACCGTCAGGGCGCCCCCGGACACCACGGTCCTGGTCACCTCCAGACCCGGCGCCAGGTCGGCGGCCCGCCGTTCCGCCTGCGCCAGGGCGCCGCGGATCATCGGGTCCAGGCCGGAGTGACGACTGAAGGCGTGCACGATCCGCAGCTGTGCGCCGCGCAGCTGGGCTTCACGGGCCGCGACGTCCGCCGCGGCGAGACTGGACGGCGATCCGTCCACTCCGACGATCACCGTGTCATCCACTGCTCACTCCCGTCCGGGCCGGGCCCCCGACGCGGGCGCGTCCCGGTCACGCCCGTGAATACCCGAGTACCCGCGGGCAGGGGGACCGTACCGGCCCGGAGCCCGGCGGCCCGGAAGCCTCGGAAGGGGGAGCGGGCTACGCGTCCCCCTCTCCCTTCTCTCCCCTCTCTCCCCTCTCTCCCTTTTCTCCGCTGTCGCCGCGGACGACGGCCACCGGGCAGTGGGCGTGGTGCAGCATCGCCTGGCTGACCGAGCCGAGCAGCAGCCCGGTGAACCCGCCCCGCCCCCGGGCCCCGACCACCAGCAACCGCGCCGTACGGCTCGCTTCGATGAGTGCTTCGCGGGTGCCGCCGTGCACGAGCTCGTGCCGGACCTTCACACCGGGGTACCGCTCCTGGTGCCCGGCCAGTGCCTCGGACAGCAGACGCTCCTCGCCGGCCCGCAGATCGCCGGACTCGCTCGCGTAGGGGGCCTTCTCGTCCTGCGGGGCCGGGGCCGGCGCGTTCCAGGTGGTCCAGGAGTGCAGCGCGACCAGTTCGGCGCCGCGCAGGGACGCCTCGGCGAAGGCGAAGTCGATCGCCTTCGCGCCCGCCGGGGAACCGTCGACTCCGACCACGACCGGCCCGTCCGCCGCCCCCGGCTCACGCACGACCAGGACCGGGCACCGCCCGTGAGCCGCCAGGTGCACCGCCGTCGACCCCACCAGGAGCCCGACGAAACCCCCCATCCCGCGGGATCCGATGACCACGAGTTCCGCGGAGGCGGACTGCGCCTCCAGCACGGTCAGCGGTTCTCCCGTCACCACGGTGTGCGAGACGTCCACGTCCGGTGCCACCGACCTGGCGTGCTCCACCGCCTCGGCCACCAGCCGATCGGCCACGGCCTGCAGACCGCCCCCGGGCGGACCCAGCGGCGAAGGGCCCAGCGGCACATGCATGGCGGGCCAGAGGAACGCGTGCACCACCCGCAGCTCGGCCTTACGCCGCTGGGCCTCCTCGGCCGCAGCACCCACCGCGGCCAGGCTCGAGGCCGATCCATCGACTCCCACAACGACCAGACGACTCATGACGCCTCCCCAATCGGTATGCCACCACCATGATCCCATTGTGGAACCCCGTGGCCATGGGCCCAACGGGCCACACCTCCGGAGGATCAGGGCCCTCCGGAGGTCCGCCCTCGTGAGGGTCGAGTCCGTCGGGATCGTTTGTCCATCCGTGACACCACCCACCCTCTCGACGACATGGCGGGATGACACCATGTCCCCCACGGGGGCTGACCGTCAGCGGGATGGCGGGACCCCGCCCAGAACGACGGATGACCAGAAGAAACCGGGAAGGGGACGGGCTGTGCCTGCTCCACGGATGAGCACCACGCCACTGCCGGGCATCGGCGTGAAGTACGACCTCACCACGCGTGAGCGCCAGCACCTTTCCGTGATCGCGCACCGGGACGGCGCACGTACGGTCAACATCTACCGATCCGACGACCCGGACGCCTGCGCCCAGTCGCTGCGGCTGAACGTCGCCGAGTCGGCCGCCCTGATCGACGCGCTGATGCCCGCCCACCACAGCTCGAACCTGCTGCACACGACCGATCTGGGCCTGGTCGCGGAGCGCATCGAGCTGTCCGCCGCCTCCCACTGGAACGGCAGGGTGCTGGGCGAGACCAGGATGCGCACCGACACCGGAGCCTCGATCGTGGCCGTGCTGCGGCGGGCCGAGGCGATCCCGTCCCCGACACCGGACTTCCGGCTTGCGGGCGGTGACACACTCATCGTCATCGGCACCCGCGAGGGCATCGAGACCGCCGCCGAGATCCTCGGACGGGAGTGAGCGCGCGCGCTCCTCCGTGAGCTTCCGTCACCGCGCTGACGAAGGCGGCCACCGGCTGGCGGGCCGCTCGACGGGCAGGGCGACTCCAGGCCGTGCCGCCGGTGCGCGGCAAGCGCGGCCGGCCCGGCTCAGCGGGCCCGCAGTCCCGTGCGGTCGTCGCGGAGCGGTGTGGAGGTCAGACCCGCCAGCCCGACGCCGACGAGCGTGACGGCACAGGCGACGAGTACGACTGCGGCACCTTCGAGATCGACGAATGTGCCGAGCACATTGTTCATGAGCAACAAGGCCAGGCTCTGGACGAGCACGAGAACCGCCTGGACGCGGGACAGGTGGCTTTCCGGTGCTGCTGCCAGGACCAACGGCGCGATGTGCGCGGAGAAGACTCCGTTGCCGACACCGATGACCGAGCCGGCGGCCACCGCCCCCGCCGTGCCCGGTGCCAACGCCAGGGCGATTACCCCCGCACCGGCCAGCACGAGCGCGCTCGCCGACAGCAGACCGGGCCGTCCCAGCGGACCGCGCTTCACCACCACCAGGGTGATCGCCACCATGCCCACGCCCTGCGCTCCGATCACGAGCCCCGCGGCCCCCGCGCCCCATTCCCGCTCACGGGCGAGCAGGGGGACCAGGAGCGACAGCACGGGCAACAGGAAGCCGGCCGCGAAACCGGTGAGGCAAAGACCCGGACGCAGCACCGGATGGGCGAAGGCCACGCGCACGCCGTCAACGGCCTCCTTGAGCAGACTGGTTGCTCCGGGGGACCGCGTTGCTTCATACCGCGGGCGGACGATCGCCAGGACGATCAGCGTGAAGGCGAAGGTGACGGCGTTGAACACGGCCGCGCCCGCGAGCCCGGCAAGACCCACCAGGACGCCGCCCAGAGGCCCGCCACCCATGTTGATCACCTGGCCGCCGGCCTGTCGCAGAGACAACGCCCGCGGTAACTGTGCCTCGGCCACCAGCCGACGAGGCATGGACCCCGAGGCGGGCAGATAGAAGGCATCGACGACACCGACCGCAATGCCCGTCGCGATGAGCAACCAGGGCGGAGCTCCCAGGTGATAGGCGAGGACTGCCAGACCGAGCGAGAAGACCAGCATCGCCGCATCACCGGCGATCAGAACGCGACGCGTGCTGACCCGGTCGCTCACCGCGCCCCCGAGGAGAAGGAGCAGAACGCGGGGAAGCGTGATCGCGCTCAGAACCAAGCCCGCGACGCCCCCGCCGTACGCGCCGGCGGCCCAGCCGAGAGCAAAGTAGAAGACCACGTTGCCCACGAGCGAGACCAGGATCCCGACGAGCCACCACAGGTAGGACCGAGGCAGCCGCTCCCGGACCTGCGGGTGCCGCCCGTCACCTTGCGCGGACGGGACGCCACGAGTTGCCCCGGGAGACTCCGCGGTCTCATCGCCGGTCGGCATCAGAACCCCCGACCAATGCCGTACCGGCCTCGGGACGAACGGTCCCAGCCACGCCTCACCCACCCATGTCGAGCCATCAGTTCATTCCGTCAGGGGTTCTCAGCGCCGTAGCACCTTGGCGCTACGGCGCGAGCCCGGTCCCCGCGGCTCAGGCCTGGCTGTCCAGCCGGACCGGCATCAGCAGCGAGAAGGTGTCCTCGTCGTCGGGCCGGCGGATCGCGAGCGGTGCCGTGGAGGCGCCGAACTCCAGGACCAGCCGGTCGCGGGCCCCGGCGTCGAGGGCGTGCAGCAGGAACTCGCGGTTGACGGCGACGCGGTCCTGGCCGTCGTCACCGTCATCGCAGAGGAGCACCGTGCCGTCGTCGGCCACCCCGAGCACGCTGACGTCATAGGGCACCCCGTCCTGCTCGCGCACCTCGCCGGTACGGACGGGACCCGCCTCCACCGCCTCCCGGAAGGCCGCCACGTCGACGAGGGCCCGACGCCCGGCCGACAGGTGGACCAGGCGCCGGTAGTCCGGGAACTCGTGGTCGAGGCACCGGCCGGCCACCTGACGGCCGCTCTCGGTCTCCAGCGTCACCCGGCCACCGTCCACAAAGAGCCGGACGGGTTCGGTGCCGCCGGCCAGCGCCCGCATCGCGTCGACGAGCGGCAGGGGCACGATCACCTGCACCCGGGGCCCGCCGTGCCCGGTGACCGCGGCCTGCGCGACGGCCAGCCGGTACCGGTCGGTCGCCACGAGGCGCAGGGCGTCGCCCTCGATGTCAAACAGGACCCCGCCGAGCATCGGCAGCTCGGGGTCCGTACCGGCGGCGAAACGGACCGCGTCCAACGCGGCGGCCAGCTCGGGCGAGACAAGGGCCGGGCGGGCCGAGGAGGTACGGAGCGAGGTCATGGGTTTCTCCCTGTCGTCGAGTAGGGCTCGGAGCGTGGAGAACTCACCGCGGGCATCGGACAACCCCTGTTCCAGCCGGCGCAGGTGCGCCTCCAGGAGCTGCCGTACGAGATCGGTGTCCGCGCCGGCCCAGCCGGCCAGCACCAGTCGGATGTCGGCCAGCGGCATCCCGGCCCGGCGCAACCGCGCCAGCAGCCTGGCCTCGTCCGACTGCTCGGGTGCGTACCAGCGGTAGCCGCTGACCGGGTCCACCCAGTCGGGGACCAGCACCCCCGCACGGTCGTAGAACCGCAGGGCGCTCACGCTCAGGCCGCTGTCCCGGGCCATCTCACCAATGCTGCGCATCTCGCTCTCCACACCCGAGACCCTGCCGCCTCGACAAGGTCGAGGGTCAACCGGTGGCATGACCAGGGCTCGTCCGCGTCACCTGAAGTGACGCGGACGAGCCCCTTGTCGCGATCAGGAACTTCAGTGCGCTACACGGCCATGAGCGCCACGAATGCAGCCCACTCGTTCCGGTCGACCCGCAGCACGGGCCCGTCGCCCACGGCCTTCGAGTCCCGTACGTACACGGCGTCCGAGCCGGCAGCCACCTCTACGCAGTCGCCGCCGCTCGTTCCGCTGTAGCTGCTCTTGAACCAGGCGAGTTGACTGGACTGCTCGATGCCCTGATCGGTGCTCATAGCTCCCCTGCCATGCGCTCGATGAGACGGGAGGACTCCTCGGTGTTGAGGGCCTGTGTGCGCAGCATTCCATACCGCAGCCAGAACTCGCTGACCTCGTTCCGGTCGGACCTGACGCTTACGACGTCCTGTGCCTCGATGTAGACGAACTGCTTGCGGTCGGTCGACTCGATCACCACCATCGGCCCGTTGAGTCCGCTGTGGGCACCGCGGATCGTGGGCATGATCTGGAGTTCGACGTTGCGCATCTTCGAGCACATCAGCAGATGCTCCAACTGTCCTTGCATGACGGCAGCGCTGCGCACCACTCGCAGGATCGCTGCCTCTTCCACGACGAACACAAAGACCATGGCCGGGCTCTTGCGGCTCAGCAGCGCCTGACGCGCAAGGCGGGCCGCCACCCTTTGCTCGACGATCTCATCGGGCAGAGGCGGAAAGTGCGCTTCAAGCAGCGCCTGTGCGTATGCCTCGGTCTGCAGCAACCCAGGAACCAACAGGGGATCGTAGGAAAACCTACTCACCGCCTCGGCTTCCAGCAGGGCGAAGTCCTGGAAGAAGAAGGGAAGTTTGGCCCGATCCACGTCCTCCTGGAGTACCCGCAGCGCCCCGCCCGCCTCCAGCACCCGCTCCGCGGCCTCCGTGAAGGTTGCCTTCGCCGGTCTCCGTCCCTGCTCGACGGAGGCGACCTGCTCCAGCGAGTACCCGATCGCCTCGGCGAGGGCCTGCTGGGTGAGACCGGCCCGTTCGCGGAAGAGGCGGACGAGCTTGCCGTAGGCGCTCCATGCCGCCGGGCGCTCCTTGTCCGGCCGACGTCGGCCTGTGGTCCCGCATTCCCGCTGGGTCGTCCTGCTCATCGCGCCCCCTGTTATGCGCAGTGGTCCGTTGTGACCGGCAAACGACTGATGAACTGCTCCGGCCACGAGCACGGACCCGTACACCTGCCGTACGAACCCGTACAGCGGCCGTACCACATGACTGGGTACGGAAGCCCGACCTCGTCAGGCTATCTGCGTGATGATGCGGTTACTTCATGAAATCGTCCGAGAGGCCTGAATGGGAGGCACCTGGAGATATGGCCGGGAGAAACGTCCGGCGGTGCAGCCAATGCGGTATCGAGTTGCTGAAGGGTCGGGGCGATCGCTGATCACCTGGGCGGCGTGAACGGGCTCGCAGACACACGGTGCAGCACGGTCATCAGAAGGACGTTCTGATCGAACAGCTTTCGGCAGGTCCAACGGCTGTGCGGTGACGGTTCGTTCCCGATACTGATGTGACATTTCGCCCAGCCTGTTGACCTGTCGTGATACCCCACCACCTCCCCATACTCCAGAACCTGACGAACCGACGGGTGAAGGAGCACGGTGAGCACAGCGGCGGCAGCAGGAACCTGGAAGCTCGGTGATCTGGAGGTGAACCGCGTCGGCTACGGCGCGATGCGGCTGACCGGCAACGGCATGATGGGAAACTCCGACGGTACGCCCATCGACCGCGATGTCGCCGTCCGACTGCTGCACAGTGCGTTCGAGCAGGGCGTCAACCACATCGACACGGCAGCCTTTTACTTCTCGCCACTGCGTTCCGCGAACGAGCTCATCAACCGGGCCCTCTTGTCCTGGCCGGACGGCGTGGTCGTGGTGACCAAAGTCGGCCCGGGGCGAGATCCCTCCGGTGAGTGGTTCACCATGGCCCGCCCCGACCAACTGCGCGGCCAGGTCGAGGAGAACCTGCGCCAGCTCGGCCGCGACCACCTGGACGTGGTCAACCTGCGCCGCAATGGCCTCGACATGGCCTCGATTGCCGAGCACTTCGGCGCCCTCGCCGAACTGCGCGAAGCGGGCCTGATCCGGCACCTCGGCCTCTCCAACGTGCACCCGGAGCACGTGGCCGAAGCCCAGGCGATCGCGCCCGTGGTCTGCGTGCAGAACTCCTACAGCGTGGACTGGCGCCGTGCCGACGAGAGCGGAATGGTGGGCTTGTGCCGGGAGCAGGGCATCGCCTTCGTCTCGTACTTTGCCGTCTCCGGCCTGCGGCGCGAGGCAGCAGCGGCCCAGGAGCGGCACACGCGCGTCCACACGGTCGCCCGCGCTCACGGCACGACGCCGGCGCAGGTACGGCTCGCTTGGACACTGCATCGTGGCCCGCACATGCTGGCTATCCCCGGTACCACCAATCCGGTGCACCTAGCCGAGAACATCGCCGCCGGCGCCCTTCGCCTGACCGAGGAGGAGCTGGCCCTCCTTGACGAACCGGGCGAGACCGACGCGTGAGCGCGCCTGTGTCCAGACCTCGGCCGGGGTTACGTGATACCGAGATCCGGTGATCGTCACATCGTGGCAAGGAGGAGACGCACGGTGCCGTCATGGCCGCGGACCCTTGGCGCCGGGCGTCGCCAGGCTTGAGCAGGCTGGTGAGTTCGGCGATCGTCTCGGGGGACGGCTTGAAGCAGCGGCGGACGTGCTCCGGCTTCTTGTGTCCCGGCCGGGGAGGATCGCCTCGGCGAGGGTCTCACCAGCCGCCCGGATCCGCCGGTTCCGTGCCGGTGGGGGTCAGGACGGCGAGGGTGCCGGTGGCTGTACGCAGGGCCTGTTCGAGGGTGGTGGGGCAGTGCAGGGTGCCGGTGCCGTCCGGGGGGACGAGCCATTCCAGGCGGCCGGTGGGGCGGTACGGCGGGGGTACCGCCACCCAGGAGCCACGGCTGACGTGCCGCACGCCGAACCCGATCCACTCGCCGGCCGGATCGGGCGGCAGGAAGAACCCGACTCTGCGTGCTGTGACATCCACCAGGGTGGGTCCGGGCGCCTTCAGTGGATCGCTCCACAGGAGGTCCAGGGCGAGCAGTCCGAGCCGGTCGGGAACGCTCAGCACGTCCCAGTACCGTCCTGCGGCGAGCAGCGCCGTCCCCGTGCCGTGGTCCCATTCCCGTTTGCACTGCCGGGGGTCCCTGGCCGCCGCGGCCAGCCATTCGACGGCTTGTTTCCATCTGGCGCTCTGCATGTCCCACCCCGCGCACGGTCGGCTGCGCCGCTGGGGGCGCGTGCTGGTCACGGGCCGACGGCCGCACGGTCGTCCGCGCGCCGACCCGGCGTGCAGCCATGGTCGTAGATATTTCTATGTGCCGGAAGGGGTAGGGCAGGCTCGCGTTCCGTCGATATCGCGTCACGCGGGGTCGCGTGCGTACGAGAACACCCCCGCGGGGAAAGCCCGTGCGGGGGTGTTCGGGGTCGTTCGAGGGCGTTCGGTGGTGAGGAAGGCGCGGTGGGGATCGGCCGATCAGCCGTTGCGCTTCGCGCGCTCCTCGTTCCGCTGCCGGATGCGCTCCGCCTCCTTGCGGACCTCCGCCTGCGTGGCCTGCTCCCGCTCCAGCCACTCGGGACGCTCCTCCCGGAGAGCCTTGATCTGCTCCGTGGTGAGGGGCTCGGTGATCCCGCCGCGGGCGAGACCCGAGATGGAGATGCCCAGCCTGGCCGCGACCACCGGGCGGGGGTGCGGGCCGTTGCGCCGCAGGTCCTGCAGCCACTGGGGCGGGTTCGCCTGGAGTGCGTTCAGCTCGGCGCGTGAGACGACACCCTCCCGGAATTCGGCGGGGGTGGCCTCGAGGTACACACCCAGCTTCTTCGCCGCGGTCGCGGGCTTCATCGTCTGGGTGCTCTGGTGCGACGTCATGGTGTCCAGGGTATCGACCGTGTGCGCGACCGCTGACCACGATCGGTGGGCGAGGCCGGTAGCCTGGCCGGGTGACAGGCTCGGATGTGTCCCCATCGTTCCGGCTCGTGTACGCACCCGGGGTGATGCCCGGCAAGTGGGCACGCGTCTGGAACGAGCGACTGCCCGGTGTCCCGCTGACCCTCACCCAGGTGCCCGCCGCGGAAGCGGCTGACCTGCTGCTGAACGGGGACGCCGACGCGGGCCTCGTCCGGCTGCCCGTCGACCGGACGGTGTTCAGCGCGATTCCCCTCTACACCGAGCAGACGGTCGTCGTGGTTCCCAAGGACCACCTCGTGACGGCGGTCGACGAGGTGGCCCCCGAGGACCTGGACGACGAGATCGTGCTGCACCCCCTCGACGACGTCCTCGGGTGGGAGACCCTGCCCGGGAGGCCCGCCCTCGAACGGCCCGCGACCACGGCCGACGCCATTCAGCTCGTCGCGGCCGGGATCGGCGTGCTCGTCGTGCCGCTGTCCCTGGCGCGGCTGCACCACCGCAAGGACCTCACCCACCGGCCGCTCAAGGACGCCCCCGAGTCGAGCGTGGCGCTGGCGTGGCCCGAGGCCGCGACCACCGACTCGGTGGAGGACTTCATCGGGATCGTCCGCGGCCGGACCGTGAACAGCACCCGGGGCCGCACCCGGCCCCAGCCTTCCGTCCAGGAGAAGCAGGAGAAGCCCAGGCGGGCCGCCGAGAAGGGCGGTGCCCGCCGGCAGCAGGCGGCGGGCGGATCGGCCGGCCGCGGGCGACGGAAGGGTACCGGCGGCACACCGAAGAACCCGCGCCGGGGCACACCCCGCCGCGGGTCCTGACGTCCGTCCCCCGGGCCCCGGGGTGCCTACTTCACCGTCGCACCAGGGGTCGGCGCCGGGGAGACCGTGTTGAGGTCCTTCAGCTCCTCGGGGATCTCGAGCACCAGCACCGGGGCGCCCGCCTGCGGGGCCGGCGGCGTCACCTGCTCCCGGGGCAGCTTGGGCGGGCTGGTCTGCTGGAAGTTGACCTGCTCGTGATTGACCAGTCCGGTCTTCTCCAGGACCGTGATGTGGTCGAGCACGGTGTCGTTGGCCTGGTCCGCCAGCTGCCGCACCAGGGTGTTCCTGGTGTTGGCCCGGACCTTGGCGATCACCGAGAAGATCTGGCCGTGCGTCACCCGCATGATGTTCACGGCCGTGGTGTCGAACTCCTTGTCGGTGGTGGCCTTGATGGTCTCCACGAACTGCTCCTGCTGGGGCGAGGCCTGGTTGGGCAGAGTGATGCCCAGCTCGAGGGAGATCCTGCGGCAGCTCTCGTCGAGCCGTCCGTGCCCCACGACCAGGTGTTCTCCCACCTCCTTCATCTCCGGCGTCGTACCCCGCTCCATCGACAGCAGGCCCAGGGGGTGCTCCCACAGTCCGGCGGCACGCACCTTGACCACGAAGTCGCGGTCGGCCTCGGTCAGTTGGCCGTACTGCGTGTTGGCGACGACCCGGTCCTGGGTGGTCGATGTGTTCTGCACGCCCAGCATGGTGGGGTAGGCGAGCGCGGAGAGGGTGAGAACCATGGCTCCGCCCACGAACGCGGTTCCTGCCGTGCTGCGCGAGATGCGCATCGTGCCTCCTGGTGTATCAACAGCCCAACGCCAGGGAGTACGGATGGCAGGGGCGAAACAATCACCGTTCCGGAAGGAATCTTCTGTCGCCGACACCCGGTGACGACGACCGGCGCGGTGGTGCGGCACCGGGTGCCTCGACTTGTGAACCCATACCCCGTACGACGCATTCTGTGTGGTACAGGCCGCTTTATCGCCATCCGCTCCGCTCGCAGGGCAGTCGGCACCCGGGCGGCAGCGGCGGCTCGCACCCGTGTGACCAGGGCGTTCTTGTCGCCGAAGGGCGTTTCCGTCCAGATCCCGTCCAGCAGGGTGACGCCGTCGCCGCTTCGGGAGGGGCGGGAGACGTCGGAGTTGGAAGTGCCGAAGATCACGCGCGGCTCCGAGCGTCGGAAGCGGGCGCGCGCCGCTCCCTCGCTCTCCAGCCGGTCGAGACGGGACCGGAGGGTGCGGCGCGCGGTGCCTGAGCGGACGAACTGAGAGCTTTGGTCTAGACCTGAAGGGGTCGGCTGCTAGCGTCGCTCCGGTCGGTACGAAGCCGGTCGGAGACCGGCGGAGACCGGCAGGGGCAGCCGCGGACGGCAGGGAACCGGAGGGGATCAGGCGTGACGGACGGCAGACGGCAGGCGTTCATCGGATCGTTCACGGCGGCGGGAGGCCCGGGCATCGTCACCGTCTCTGTCGCCCCCGACGACGGCGCACTGACCGTCCTGGGCACCCTGAACGATCTGCCCGACCCCTCCTGCCTGACGCTCTCGCCCGACGGGAGGACGCTTTACGCGGTCAGTGAGACGGCCGAAGGGGCCGTGGCCGCATACCGGGTGCCCGGTGCCGGTGCCGGAGACGTACCGGAGCCGGTCGGTTCCCCGGTGACGGTCCATGGGGACGGGCCGACCCACCTCTGCGTCTTCGCCGGACACGTCCTCACCGCCAACTACGGTTCCGGCAGCGTCACCGCCGTCCCCGTCCGCACCGACGGCGGCCTGGGGCGGTCCGCGTCCGGGGTGTTCCGGCACACCGGCTCGGGCCCCCACCCGCAGCGCCAGCAGGGGCCGCACGCCCACCAGGTACTGCCCGACCCGAGTGGCCGCTGGGCGGTCGGCGTCGACCTCGGCACGGACTCGGTGCGGGTGTACACCCTGGCCGACGGTGCTCCAGCGCAGCACCGGGAGGTCGCGCTGCGCCCCGGCTCCGGCCCCCGTCACCTGGCCTTCCACCCGGACGGCGCACGCGCGTACGTCCTCAACGAGCTCAGCCCCACCCTGGTCGTCTGCCACTGGGACGCCGCCGAGGGCGCGCTCCGGCCGCTCACCGAGATCCCGGTCCTGCCCGGCCCCCCGGCGGGCGACGCCTACCCGTCGGGCGTCGCCGTCTCGCCCGACGGGCGCTTCGTGTGGACCGCGACCCGAGGCGAGGACGTGCTGTCGGTTCTCGCGGTCGAGGGAAACACAGACAGAACGGCCGGGGCGGCCGGAATGGCCGGGACGGCCGGGTTGCGGCTGACCGCCACCGTGCCCTGCGGCGGTCACTGGCCCCGCGCGCTCACCGAGTCCCGCGGCTTCCTGTACGTCGCGAACGAGCGCTCCGGGGACGTGACCTGGTTCGCGGTCGACCCGGACACGGGCGTACCCCGGCGCGGCGGTGCGATCCCGGTGGCAGCGGCGTCCTGTGTGGTCGTCGACTGAGAGCTGCCCACCCCGGCGGACACAGGCCGAAAGGCCCGCTCCGATGGTCGGAGCGGGCCTTTCGGTGTCGTACGAGCGGATGAGCCGCCCCGGTCAGTGCGCCGGAGTGCTCTGCGCCTGCTGCGGGGCGATGCCCAGCGCGGACGTGTACTTGGCAAGGGCGAGCTTGCCGATCGCCGGGTAGGGGCCCAGCGCCTCGGAGGCGGCGCAGCCGACCTCCTTCGCGGCCTCCTCGACCAGGCTCGCGTCGATCTCGGGACCGATCAGGTACGGCGCGAGAGCCAGCTGCTGCGAACCGGAGTTGCGCAGCTGCTCGGCCACCGACGCGATCGAACCCTCCTCGTCCAGGGCCGCCGCCATCACCGGCACGGCGAGACGCGCGGCGAGCAGCATGCCGGTGATCCCGGCCGCCTGCACGGCCTCGTCACCGCCCACGGAGGCGAGGATGATGCCGTCCGCGGCGGTCGCCACGGTGAACAGCCGGGCCCGGTCGGCGCGGGCCAGACCGGCCTCGGACAGCCGCACGTGCAGAGCCTCCGCGAGCAGCGGGTGCGGACCGAGCACATCGGTCAGCTCGGCGGCGACACGGCTGTCCATCAGCGCCTGACGGACCTGGCGCAGCAGCGAGCTGTCCGGACCGGCGAGCAGCGGCACGACGACGGCGACGGGGCCGTCCGGTTCCTTGACGTCCATGCCGGCGGCGCGAGCCTGCTCGAAGCGGGCGGTGCGCTCCTCGGCGGCGTGCGCGAGTACCGCCTGCAGCGTGGGAAACTCCTCGTCGTCTCCGTCGAGGTAACCGATCCGAGCGTCCAGACCGGGGAGCTCGGAACGGGCGATGCTCACGACCTCGTCCGCGAGGGACCGGGTGGCGCTGCTCGGAGTACCCGGCACGGCGAGGACGAGCGCGGGCGCGCCCTCGGGAGCCACCAGAGGCTCGGGACGGCGGTGCCGTCCGGGCTGGCGGGGGCGCGGCATTCGTACTGGCAGGCCGGACGCGGGCCCAGTGGGGGTGCTCATGGAGCGGAATGTTAGTGGTTTCCTGGGCTCCTCTGTTCGGGGAGGGTACGTCTGCGAGACATCCATCCGGATATGTCTGATGTGCTATGTGCCGACATCGGGTGCGGCGATGCCCCCTCCACCTGCCGGACTCGTCACGCACAGCATCTTCTCGTCACTCGGAAGGGTGAACGAACCGGTCGCGAGGTCGGTGGCGATACGCACCGCCCCGTGCAGCGGATTGCCCTCGGCCGTCACCCGCCGAGCCCTCGGCAGCCGTTTCGCCAACTCCTCGCCCAGGGGTACGAGAAGCGGGTCGCCCATGTTGAACAGGCCACCGGTGAGCGCCACCAGAGGCTCGACCGAACCCGAACCTGCGCCGGCACCCGAACCCGGACCCGTCTCCGGGCAGACGGCCGCCGCCGAGTCGACCATGTGCCGGGCGGCCGCCCGCAGGATGTCCGCGGCGACGGCGTCATCGGCGGCGCACTCCGCCACCCGGGGTGCGAAGGAGGCGAGGACCGCCGGCCGGTCGGTGCGCGGATACAGGTGGCCGGGCAGCGCGGCCGCCGGGCCGAACATCTCCTCGGCGCACTCCAGCAGCCGGCTGGAGCCGCCGTCCCGTCCGTCATGGGCGCGCAGCGCCGCCTCCAGGCCCGCCCGCCCGATCCACGCGCCGCCGCCGCAGTCGCCGAGCAGATGCCCCCAGCCGTCCGCCCGGCGCCACCCGGTCAGATCGGTGCCGACGGCGATCAGGCCCGTACCGGCGGCGATCACGGCACCCGGCCGGGACCCCAGAGCGCCGACGTAGGCGGTGACGGCGTCGGCGGCCAGTGCCACACGCCGTACCCCCAGCTCCCGGGTCAGCGCCCCCGGCAGCTCGGCGCGCAGCGCGTCCCCGAGGCTGGCCAGTCCGGCCGCACCGACGGCCGCCGTGTCCAGCCGCCCGATTCCGGCCTCGGCGGCCAGCCCCCGTGCCATGGGCACGAGTTGCTCCATGAGATGCCCCGGGTCGATCCCCCGGGCACCGGTCCGCACCGGTTCACCGGAAGCACCCCGGGCGAGCGGACCGCGCCCGACGGCACCGACGACGACACGCAGCCCGGAGCCCCCGGAATCCACGGCGACGAATCCGGGCCCGGCGGACGAAGACACCGCGTTCCCCACCTCCTCGACGACCATGACGCGGAGGAACACTAGCGCCCGGACGCCTTCCCGGCGTAGGGGCCGGGCCGCTTGGTACGGGGTGTCGGTGTGAGCCACTAGAGTGATCCGGCGTGGCACCACGACCCTTGCATGAACTTGTTGAGCCCGGCTGGGCGAAGGCCCTGGAACCGGTGGCCGGACGCATCGCGGCCATGGGGGACTTCCTGCGCGCCGAGGTGGCGGCCGGCCGGACGTACCTCCCGGCGGGAGCGAACGTGCTGCGGGCGTTCCAGCAGCCCTTCGACGACGTACGCGTCCTGATCGTCGGTCAGGATCCCTATCCCACACCGGGAATGGCGATCGGCCTGAGTTTCGCGGTCTCGCCGGACGTGCGGTCGCTGCCCGGCAGCCTGGAGAACATCTACCGGGAACTGAACGCGGACCTGGGCCTGCCCAGGCCCGCCAACGGCGATCTGACCCCGTGGACCGAGCAGGGGGTCCTGCTGCTCAACAGGGCGCTCACCACCGCCCCGCGCAAGCCGGCCGCCCACCGGGGCAAGGGCTGGGAGGAGGTCACGGAGCAGGCGATCCGCGCCCTCGCCGCGCGGGGCGGCCCGTTGGTGTCGATCCTGTGGGGCCGGGACGCGCGCAATCTGCGCCCACTGCTCGGGGACTATCCCGCCATCGAGTCGGCTCACCCCTCGCCGATGTCGGCGGACCGGGGCTTCTTCGGCTCGCGCCCGTTCAGCCGGGCCAACGACTTCCTGGTCCGGCAGGGCGCCGCCCCCGTCGACTGGCGGCTGCCGTCGGCCCAGGAGACGAACACGGCGGTTCAGCAGGGCCGTTGACGCGGATTCCCGGGCCCGCCAGGAGGACGAACCCGACGATCCGAGTCCAGCGGTGCGCATCTGACCGGTCCGCACCGCGGGGCCTCGGATCTCTCCGGCCCTCAACTCCCCAGTCACCTCAGCCCCCTTAGCCCCCTCAACCCCTTCAGACAACCGCGGCCCGCACGCACAACACGTCCGGCAGATGCGCCGCGAGCTGTTGCCAGCTGTCGCCGTCGTCGGCCGACGCGTACACCTCACCGTTACGGTTGCCGAAGTACACGCCCGCGGGGTCGGCGCCGTCGTGGCACATCGCGTCGCGTAGCACCGTGCCGTAGTGGTCGCCCTGCGGCAGGCCCGCGGTGAGCGGCTCCCAGCTCCTGCCCGCGTCCGTGGTGCGGAAGACGCGGCAGCGCCGGTCGGCCGGGACTCGGTCGGAGTCGGCGTTGATCGGGAACACGTACGCCGTGTCACCTCGATGCGGATGCGCCACCACCGCGAAGCCGAACGTCGACGGCAGACCCTCGCCGATGTCCGTCCACCGCGCGCCCGCGTCGTCGCTGCGGTAGACGCCCCAGTGGTTCTGCAGATACAGCCGGTCCGGTGTCGCCGCGTCCCGGGCGACCTTGTGCACGCACTGCCCGAACTCCGGGTTCGGATCCGGCAGGAACACCGCGGAGACCCCGGAGTTGGAGGGGTCCCAGCTGACGCCGCCGTCGCGGGTGCGGAACACGCCCGCCGTGGACACGGCCACCGTCACCGCACGAGGATCCCGCTCGTCGGTCAGCACGGTGTGCAGACCCTCGCCGCCACCGCCCGGCACCCACTTGGAGCGGGTCGGATGCTCCCACAGCGGACGGACCAGATCGAAGGTCTCCCCGCGGTCCTCCGACCGGTAGAGCGCGGCCGGCTCGGTGCCCGCGTACACCACGTCCGGCTCCGCCACGGCCGGATGAAGCTGCCAGACCCGCTCCAGCGACGCCCCCGTGTCCTTGGGGAACCTGACGGCGGGCCGCGCCGGTTCGGTCCAGGTGCGGCCCAGGTCGTCGGAGTGGAACACGGACGGGCCCCAGTGCGCGCTGTCCCCGCCGACCAGCAGCCGGGGGACCGCGCCCCGGGTGTCGACGGCGATCGAGTACACCGCCTGGGCGTTGAAGTAGGGGCGGTCGTCGAACTCCCAGGCGCCACCCCGCCGGCGCCCGATGAACAGGCCTTTGCGGGTGCCCACGGCGAGCAGTACCTCGGTCATGCCGATCACCTCCGCGACGTCGCCGACGCCTTCGTCGACGCATCCGTTCCAGACAACGGCCAGTCTGCACCCCACCACTGACAGTCACTTTCGGATCAGGCGTCGTCGCAGGTCGGACCGGTGCGGCGGCCTACAGGGCCGGAAGCGCGCGGTTCACGATCGAGCCCAGGTCGGCCCCGTCGGGCAGCGTGCCGAACGAGTGCCCCCAGTCACCGCCGAGCCGCGTCGCGCAGAAGGCGTCGGCGACCGCTGAGGGGGCGTGCCGGACGAGGAGGGAACCCTGGAGGACCAGGGCCAGCTGCTCGACCAGCCGCCGGGCCCCCGCCTGTGTGCCCTCCGCCAGCCGGCCCTCGAGCCGGCTCACGGCCGTGTCCAGCCGGGCGTCCGCCCCCCGGCTGAGCGCGAGTTCGGCGAACAGGGCCTGCGCCGTGGCCGTGTCCCGGCCCAGCGCCCGCAGCACATCGAGGGCGTTGACGTTGCCCGAGCCCTCCCAGATCGACAGCAGCGGGGCCTCACGGTAGTGCCGGGGCATGCCCGACTCCTCGACGTAGCCGTTGCCGCCCAGGCACTCCAGGGCCTCGGCGGTGAAGGCCGGGCCCCGTTTGGTGACCCAGTACTTGCCGACGGCGGTCGCGATCCGGCGGAACGCGGCCTCCTGCGCGTCCCCGCGCACCGCGCGGTCGGCCGCCCCGGCGAGTCGCAGGGTCAGCGCTGTCGCGGCCTCCGACTCCAGGGCGAGATCGGCCAGCACGTTGAGCATCAGCGGCTGGTCGATCAGCCGGGCCCCGAAGGCACTGCGGTGGCGCACATGGTGCCCTGCCTCGACGAGCGTCTTGCGCATCAGCGCCGCCGACATCATCACGCAGTCCAGCCGGGTGCAGTTGACCATCTCGATGATGGTCTTCACGCCCTGCCCCTCCGGGCCGACCAGCCAGGCGACGGTCCCGTCGAACTCCGGCTCGGAGGACGCGTTGGACCGGTTGCCCAGCTTGTCCTTCAGCCGCTGGATGCGGAACGTGTTGCGCGTGCCGTCCGGCAGCACGCGCGGCAGCAGGAAGCACGACAGGCCCCCCGGAGCCTGCGCCAGCACCAGGAACACGTCGCACATCGGTGCCGACGTGAACCACTTGTGTCCGTGCAGCGTGTACACACCGGGCTCCGCGGTCGGCGTCGCCTTCGTGGTGTTGGTCCGGACGTCGGAGCCGCCCTGCTTCTCCGTCATCCCCATGCCGGCCAGCAGCCCGCGCTTCTCGCCCGGCACCCGCAGGCCCGGCTCGTACTCCCGGCTGGTCAGCAAGGGCTCGTACACCCGAGCCAGCTCCGGCTGCCGGCGCAGGGCGGGTACCGCCGCGTACGTCATGGAGGTCGGGCAGCCGTGCCCCGCGTCCGTGTGCCCCCACACGAGTCCGCCGGCGGTGCGCGCGACATGGGCGCCGGGCCGGTCGTCCGCCCAGGGCGCGCCGGCCAGTCCTTCGGTGACGGCCGTGCGCATCAGGTGGTGCCAGCTCGGATGGAACTCGACCTCGTCGATCCGGTTCCCGTACCGGTCGTGCGTGCGCAGTTCGGGCTCGTGGCGGTTGGCCTGTTCGCTCCACTCCTGCACCCGGGCACTGCCGGCCAGCCGGCCGAGCCGCCGCAGATCCTCCTCCGCCCAACCGGCGCCCTCGCGCCGCACCCCCTCCAGGAGGGCGGTGTCGTCGGAGGCGTCGTAGGGGGCCAGGGGAGCGGGCTGATTCAGGACGTCGTGCGTGGCGTACCCGCGGGGTGCCGCGAGTGCCTCCGGTGCCGCGTGTCCCTCGGGGGAGACGGCGAGTCCGCCGTGCTGCTCGTGCGCGATTGTCGTGGCCATACGCCGAGTGTTGCATCATCTCTACAGCTGTAGCAATGATGCAACACATGTCGTCCGGCAGTGCGCCGCAGGGCGAGAAGCGCGCCGTACAGTACGCATTCATGCGGATGAACGACCCGGAGCGAACCGGTGACCTGCGACTGCGTCCCCTGTCCGCGCGGTCGGTCGTGCTGAGCCTGCTGCTCGGCACGCACCCGCCACAGCTTCCGGCGCGGGAACTGGGGCGGCTCGTGGAGCGCTTCGGCGTCGGCGGGTCCACGCTGCGGGCCGCCCTCAGCCGGATGGTGGCCGCCGGTGATCTGTTGCGCACCGAAACCGGTGCCGGCTACCGCCTCAGTGACCGGTTGCTCGACCGCCAGACCCGCCAGGACGAGGCCGTACGGCCGAGCACGCGCGCGTGGGACGGCGACTGGGAGATGGTGGTGATCACCGCGACGGGACGCGGTCCCGCCGAGCGGGCGGATCTGCGCACCCGGCTGGCCGCCCTCAGGCTCGCCGAACTCCGCGAGGGCGTGTGGCTCCGGCCCGCCAACCTGGACCGCCCGCTGTCCGTGCCTCTCGACCAGGTGGCCCAGCACTACACGGCCCGCCCCGACAGGCCCGCCGCCGACCTGGCCGGGAGTCTGTGGCCGCTGGACGCCTGGGCGGGCACGGCCCGCGCGCTCCTCGCGCACATCGACGGCGCCGACCGCCCCGCCGACCGGCTCGCCGTCTTCGCGGCCGTCGTACGCCACCTGCTCACCGACCCCGTCCTGCCTGCGGCCCTCCTCCCCGCCGACTGGCCGGGCGACGCGCTGCGGGCCGCGTACACCGACTACCGGCGTGAACTCATCGGCGAGATCCGCGCGAGCGTGGGCGGGCCCGGTGGGCCCGGCGAGATCAGGGGAACCAGTGGAACCAGCGGGCGCACCGGGAACAGCGGACCGGGCGGGCGGAGGTAGCGCGGAGGAGGCAGGCGGTGCGCGGGGCACGAGGCGGCGGCCGTACGGAGCACCGCGCGGGGCGCTCCGTACGTCCGCCGCCTCACCGTGGGGGGCCGTTGTGCGAGGAAGGGCTACCTGTAGGTGATGTCGGACGACCCGTACTTGCAGTACGTGCCGTCGGCGTCCGAGCCGTTGGTGCTGGGCTCCTTGCCGGTGTTGTTGCCGATGTACTTCTGGCAGGGGATGATCTTCTTGCTGCTGTCCCCGATGACCGTGATGTTGCGCAGGGTCACGCTGTCGCCGTAGTTGGTGTTGATCCCGGCGATCCTGCCGCCCTTCCAGTTCACCTCGATCGTGTTGAGGTTGATCGTGCGTTTGTACTGCGTGGAGCAGTTGCCGCAGGAGCGCACGAAGGTGCCGAAATTCTTGACCGCGAAGTTCGACACGTTCAGCGTTCCGGCGCCGTTGAACTGGAACACCTTGTCGCTGGCTTCCTTCGCCCCGCCGCCGCTGACGGTGTAGACCGATGACGACGACTTGCCCTTGAAGGTCGCCGCGTCCTCGCCGACGTCCTCCCACCACACGTTCTGCAGCGTGCAGGACCCCTTGCAGTGAGCCTCCGCCAACTTGAAGTAGCAGGTCAAAGGGCTCGTGTGACTGGTGTTGCGGGTACTCATGCTGGTCGTGGGCGGAAGTCCACGGTGAAGATCATCCGTCAGCGGTTGATTTCGAGGTTCGTCAGGACGAGCAGAGCTCGCAGGAGTTGGGTGGCGCGGGCGGGGTCGGTGCGGAGTTTGGTGAGGATCCTCCAGTTCTTGAGGTGGGCGAAGCCGTGTTCGACCGGAGCGCGTCCGAAGGCGAGTACGCGGTTGGCCTCCTTCTCGCCCGGGGTGAGCTTGTGGGTGCGGCTGGCCGCGTAGCCGGTGACGATCACGGGGTTGAGGATGTCGTTGTCCAGGCCGCGGAAGCCGAGGTCGGCCAAGGCTCCGAGGCCGGCGGCGCGCAGGTGGGTCAGGATGTGGTCGTGGCGGGCGGCGGTGTTGTCGTGGGTGCGGCCGGGCCGGGCGGCTGATATCCAGATCAGGCGGCCGTTCTCGTCGGTCAGGGCGAGGAAGTGCAGGCCGTGACGCCGTTGCTTTCCGGAGTAGTTGCGCCGGTCAGCTTTGCCGGTGCGGCGCTGGGTCGGGACGAGGGTGCCGTCGATCAGGACGACTTCCCCGCCCTGCCTGGCGATCTTCCTCAGGGTTCGGTCCAGGCGCGGCGCTTGGGCGGCGAGTAGTGCGATGAGTTCGTCGCGCCAGCGGCGGACGGTGGACTCGGAGACGTTGTTGCCGCCGGCCATGTCAGCCAGGCGTTGGTCATGGCGCAGTATGCCCAGGACGATCACCGCGATTTTCCCGGGTGGCATGATCCGCCAGCGTGACCGTATCGCTTTCAGGTGGCGGCGTAGCAGGTCGGCGAGGTGGTTGACGGTGCGCGTGGACAGCGGCAGGCGGCACTGGTAGACAAGCGGGCAGGTGTCCTCGGCGTGCTCTTTGGTTTTCGTCACACAACTCCAACGGTCGCCGGGGACACCCTGGTTACGGCTCTGCCGCCACTGGACCCGTCATGCTGGAGAAGATCACAGGCGGGTGGTGAACCGGCCGTCGGGCTGCTTTCGCAGCCAGCCGCGGTCGGTCAGTCTGATCAGTTTGCCGCGCAGCGGCTCCAGCTTGGACTTCACGCTGACGTCCACTCCCAGCGTCTCGCCAACTTGCCGGGCCGTGACCGGTCCGCCGGCTTGGCGCACGACGGTGAGGATGCGCTGGTAGTCCGGCGGGAGCATAATTTCCTGCGTTTCCGGGCCGCGGTGCGGAACGAGCATCACTGCCCGCCCGGCCACCTGGCCGGGCGCCGGGGCGACCGAGGCACGCTCACCCGCGATCTCTTCGCTCACGCGCTCAAGGACTCTTTCAGCGACGGCGAGTTCGTCCCTCTCGGATCGCACCCTGGCCAGCTGCCCGACCAGCTGTGCTTCGAGGTCGTCGAGTTCCGCGCGTCGCGCGGTGATCCGTTCCAGCAGTTCGGGATCCAGCATGCACTGGATCGTAGAAGACCATCGAACCACGACGGGCAGGAACTGACTGCGGGCGGCCGAAGCCGACCACTGATCCGTTGCTGGGGATCGCTGGGATAGCGGCGGAGGGCAGGGCCCACCGGGACAACCGAGGGAGGTATTCAACGCTCAAGTCTGCCCGTTCGGGCACTCCCGCCGTCATGCGCTTGTCGATTATCGATATCTTCCGCTAGCGTGCACATATCGATAATCGATAAGGAGAGATATGAGGAACACGCGACTCACGCAGGCCCTGGCCTCGCTCACCCTTGCGCTGGCGGTGCTCTGCGCCCTCGCATTCGTCGGCACGGCGGTCACGCACATACTCGACGACGGGGCGGTCTGTGCGAAGACGGACTTCTGGCACAACGCCACGCTGGAAGGCGGCGTCCCCGTGGGCGCGGACGTGAAGGCGTCCAGCAGTACCACACGCCTGTGCCAGGACAGCCCCTCCGCGGGTCAGCGTGCCGCCGACCTCGGGAACCTGCTGCCATGGTGGCTCTTCGGATCCGTGGCACTGCTTCTCTTCTCCCGGCTGCTCGCGGCCGTTGTGCGGGAGGGACCGTTCACCGCCCCCGTGGCATCCCGGATCTCCTCTCTGGGGTGGTTCCTCACCGTCGGAACGCCGGTAGCTGGCCTCGTCGTCGGCTGGTCGCAGTCCTGGCTCGTGGGCAGCATGGCGCCGATGATTGGCTCCGGACCGGCAATCTCCGGATCCATGGTTCTCGTCCTCGTTGGCCTCGCCACGGTGATCATGGGGAAGATCATGCGCGAGGGCGTGCACATGCGAGAGGACCTCGAAGGGACCATTTGATGCCCGACGATGAGGAGCCTCACTCGATCCGGATCCACCTCGACCGCTTTCTCGCCGAGCGCGGCATGACGCTCACCGAGCTGTCCTCGCAGGTCGGCATCACCGTCGTCAACCTGTCCGTGCTGAAAAACGGCCGGGCCAAGGCCGTCCGCTTTTCAACCCTGTCGAGGATCTGCGAGGTCTTGCGGTGCCAGCCGGGAGACCTGATCACCTACGAACCCACCAAGCCCGGTCCATAGCCGACCGATCCGGCAGACGATCTACTCCACAGACTCCCGCCGACGACCAGCGCGACTGCGCCTTCAGACCGGCACGCCAGCCCTTTGACCAGCAACTTCAAGTTGGCGAAGGCTCAGTCCCCTTCAGGCAACCACTGTGGCTCTGCGGGGTTGGCGGGTGGAGGGGCGGGGCACAGGGGTTGGGTAGGCACGGGCAGGGCATGGACGATCCAGAGACCAGGGTGACCCTGATGATCACGGTGATTGCCGGCGCCGCAGCCGTCCGTTCCGCAACGGCCGTTGCCGACGCACGCGATACGGCACGGGCCTTCCTCGAAGGTTTGCGGCAGCCGGCCGTGGCCCCTGACGCAGCGGACACTGTTGTCTTGGTCGTGTCCGAGCTCGTCCCCCATGCCCTGCGCCACGGCGGGGGCCGCTGCACACTGGAACTGACTGCGCACCCCGACGCCATCGAGGTGGCCGTCCACGACGGCAGTCGGCATCCGCCGCGCATGCGCACCCCTGACCTGAACGGCGGCACCGGGGGCTTCGGCTGGCCCATGGTCAACCGCCTCGCCCACACCACGACGGTCACCCGCCGGGCCTCCGGCGGCAAGACCGTGAGCGCCTGCCTTGCCCGGTAGCGTCACCGCTCAAGCAGCCGGATGGCCGGCGAACATGGTCCGCCTCATGTCGCAGCCTGACGAGCTGCTCGTTGACGTCGCCGCCCTGGTGGAGTCCGACCAGAGCAATCAGAGTCCCTGACCGTGGTCACCGGTGGCGCTGTCATCACCGGTCGACTGGCTCTCGCAGCCACGTGGAGGCAGAGGGTGTCGGATGTGCTGACGGATTCCGCCCGCCTGGGCGAGTTCGCCGCCGTCTTCGACTCCCCCGCGAAGAAGGACGGGCCGCCCACGCATCTGCACTTCCATGGCGCCCGGATCCTGCAGGGCGTCCTGGGGATCCCGGAGACGGGTGGGATGTACCGGGTTGCGATCGAGGACGTCAGCGCCTGGACCGTGGGCGACTTCAGCTGTTCCGACCACTGAGCGACGGCGACGGGAACATGCTGCACGCAGTGTGGGCCCGACCGGCGTACCGGTCGGGCCCACACTGCTGGTCAGATGTCGGCTCGTGCCTGTTTACCCGGTCAGACCGTCCCGGGGGTGCCGAGCATCGCGGAGGCGTGCTGCAGCGAGCCGGGGATGCCCAGAGGCGCGGCCTCGGGGAGGGCGCGGCAGGTGAAGCCGAGCTGAGTCATGGCCCGGAGGACTTCGGCGGCACTGAAGTCACGGCGGTCCTGGCGGGTGATGACTTGGCCGACTTGCTTGACGGGGTAGTGGCGGCGGCCGATGATCACCGATTCTCCGGCGACCGGTTCGGGCTTGATGCCCTTCATCGCTTCCAGCACTCCGCCCTTGGTGAGCTCGAAGGGGAAGCGGGCGATGACGCAGCGCATGTGGCCTCACAGAGAGAAGGGAAGAACGGTCCGACCAGGGGCGAGACGTTTCAACGGGAGAGGGCGAGGCTGCCCGGGGCGCTGCCTTGCTCGTCGACGACCCGCAGAACACCGAGCCGACGGGAGCACATCGCGTGCTCGGCTTCGCCCCTCGTGGTCACGGGTGAGGTGAACGATCCGTGGTCGCCGAGGATGTCGCGCAGGCGGACGCGATCCGTATGAGCGCCGCTGTCGCGGACGGCGGTGAGGTCGGTTCGGGTCACCGGGCCGATGCGCTGGTCGTCCTGGTCGCAGACGACCAGTCGGCCCGTGCGGGCGGCGGCCATGACGGCCAGCGCCACCTCGACGCTCATGTCGTCACAGACCTGCGGTCCGGCCGCGTCGATGAACTCAACCACCGTCCTGTGCACGGGGTTGGCGTCCGCAGAGCGGGGCTGCATCTGGACCAGCGTCAAGAGGTGCCTCCTGCAGAGATGGGTCAGCTTCCTGATCACGAAGGTTCTAGGCCACCGCGCCGAGGACGGGCTGGCGTACGGGAGCCCGCCGGGTCGTCGAGGAGGGGCGGCGCCGACCGCGGGAGGAGGCGCTGCGCTTGGGGCGGTCGACCACCGGTGCGGTGATGACGACCGGGATGCCGGACGGGGCCTGGGCTCCGGTGATCCGGCTCAGGGCCTCGTCTCCCGAGCGGATCTGGGTGGTCTGCGGCCGGATTCCGGCGTCCGACATGAGGCGGACCATGCCGCGGCGCTGGTTCGGGGTGACCAGCGTGACGACGCTGCCGGACTCGCCGGCGCGGGCGGTACGGCCGCCACGGTGGAGGTAGTCCTTGTGGTCGGTCGGCGGATCCACGTTGACGACCAGGTCGAGGTTGTCGACGTGGATGCCGCGCGCCGCGACGTTGGTTGCCACCAGCACGGTGACGTGCCCCATCTTGAACTGCGCCAGCGTGCGGGTGCGTTGCGGCTGCGACTTGCCGCCGTGCAGCGCGGCAGCGCGTACCCCGCTGTTGAGCAGGTCCTGGGTCAGCCGGTCGACGGCGTGCTTGGTGTCCAGGAACATGATCACGCGGCCGTCGCGGGCGGCGATCTCCGTCGTGGCGGCGTGCTTGTCGGCGCCGTGGACGTGCAGGACGTGGTGCTCCATCGTCGTGACCGCACCGGCCGACGGGTCGACCGAATGCACGACGGGGTCCGTCAGATAGCGGCGCACCAGCAGGTCGACGTTGCGGTCCAGGGTGGCGGAGAACAGCATCCGCTGCCCCTCCGGACGCACCTGGTCGAGCAACGCGGTGACCTGCGGCATGAAACCCATGTCGGCCATCTGGTCGGCCTCGTCCAGCACCGTGATGCCTACGTGGTTCAGCCGGCAGTCGCCACGGTCGATGAGGTCCTTGAGCCGTCCGGGCGTCGCGACGACGACCTCGGCCCCGCCGCGCAGCGCGCCGGCCTGCCGGCCGATCGACATCCCGCCCACCACCGTGGCCAGCCGCAGCCGGACGGAGCGGGCGTACGGGGTGAGCGCGTCGGTGACCTGCTGCGCCAGCTCACGCGTCGGTACGAGGATCAGCCCCAGCGGCTGGCGGGGCTCAGCACGCTGTCCAGCGGTACGGGCGAGTAGGGCGAGGCCGAAGGCGAGGGTCTTGCCGGAACCGGTGCGCCCGCGGCCCAAAACGTCACGGCCCGCCAGGGAGTTGGGCAGCGTCGCGCCCTGGATCGGGAACGGCGCGGTCACCCCCTGCTTGCCGAGTTCGGCCAGCAGCTGCTCGGGCATGTCGAGATCGGCGAACGCCTCAACGGCGGGCAATGCGGGGGTGATCGTCCTGGGCAGTGCGAACTCACCCTGCACTGCGGCGGGCCGGCGGCCGTAACCACCGGACCGGGCAGGCCCGCCCGAACGGGGCTGTGCCTGCGAGCCGAAGCGGCTGCCGTCCCTTCCTGCGTCGGCACTGCCATTACGGGCGCGGGCGGAACGATCGTTCGTACGTGTGCGGTTCATGCGGAACCTTCCTCGATGTGGCACATATCAAGGAATTCCCGCAGCAATGAGCGACATGGAGAATTACAAGTATGGACCGGTGGCAAAAGAAAACAGCTTTGGGCCGGCGGAAATATCCGGGGCACAGGTGCTGAAATGGGTGACGCGATGGGGACGTAAGATCCGAGCGTCGGCTGTGGCGCAGCTCTTCAGGACGCTCGTGCATCACTGAAGGAGGAGCCGCGCGTGGTGGGACTGCGGATTCCTCCGAGTCGTCCCGCGAGTGAAACCGCTGCGGGAGATGCATGCAGCTGGGGCCCGCACCCCGAAGGATGCGGGCCCCAGCTACAGATGGTGCGTGAGCGTCAGGCCGGAACGATGTTCTCGGCCGTCGGGCCCTTCTGGCCCTGTGCGATGTCGAAGTTGACCTTCTGACCTTCGAGCAGCTCACGGAAGCCCTGCGCGGCGATGTTCGAGTAGTGGGCGAACACGTCAGCGCCGCCACCGTCCTGCTCGATGAAGCCGAAGCCCTTTTCCGCGTTGAACCACTTCACGGTACCAGCAGCCATGTCATATCTCCTTTGGGGCAGTACATCGGAATCCGCACCGTACGGACACCGTGTCGCCGCGATGATTACCCCGCCCGGAAAATGACCGGATTTACAAAAGTGCTCCCGACCGACAGAAGCCGGGTCGGGGGCACTTGAAGTTTTGGGAACCACAACTGCAACTGAGATCGACAGTAGCACACTGGAACGGCCCGTGCGCATTACGCAATTCCGCTCTGCTCATTGCGGCAAAAACTCTCACTACGCGGTCCGTCAAAGCCTCACTTCGCGAGCACAGATATTGATCCACTCGGAGTGCTACGTTTCAGGAAGAGCGGTCTCACAAAGTGCAACCCTGACCGCCAGGGGGCAACGACGTACGCGGCTGTCCGTAAGACGTCTTCGAAAGGCGTCCAGCAGCACCCTCGCCTCGCTCCTGATGCGGGCGTGACATTCGAAGACAACTCCTAGTGTCATGAGTCTTTGATTCGATTCAGATATCCGGCGAGGCGTTCGAGGATCTCGTCGGCGGTCTTGGTCCAGACGAAGGGCCGGGGGTTGTCGTTCCAGTCGGTGATCCAGGCCCGGATGTCTTTCTCCAGGGCCTGGACGTTCTTGTGAACCCCGCGTCGTATCTGCTTGTCCGTCAGGAGACCGAACCAGCGCTCGACCTGGTTCAGCCAGGAAGAGCTGGTCGGGGTGAAGTGCAGGTGGAAGCGAGGGTGGGCCAGCAGCCACTTCTGGATCGCGGGGGTCTTGTGGGTGGCGTAGTTGTCGCAGATCAGGTGCACATCGAGGTCGGCAGGGACCTCCTTGTCCAGCTTGGCCAGGAACTTCTTGAACTCCACCGCCCGGTGCCGGCGGTGGAGTGAGGAGATGACCTCGCCGGTGGCCGTGTTCAGGGCGGCGAACAGGGTGGTCACGCCGCCGCGCAGGTAGTCGTGGGTGCGGCGCTCGGGCATGCCGGGCATCATCGGCAGCACCGGCGCGGACCGGTCCAGTGCCTGTATCTGCGACTTCTCGTCCACGCAGAGGACGATCGCCCGCTCCGGCGGATCCAGGTACAGGCCGACGACGTCACGGACCTTCTCGATGAACTGTGGGTCCCTGGACAGCTTGAAGGTGTCCACCAGGTGCGGCTTGAGGCCGAAGGTCCGCCAGATCCGCGAGATGGTGGACTGGCTCAGCCCGCTGGCCGCCGCCATCTCCCGGGTCGACCAGTGCGTGGCGTTCTTCGGGGTGGTCTCCAGCGTGCGCACCACCACCTCCTCGACCTTCTCGTCGTCCACCGTGCGCGGCGGACCGGGCCGCGGCTCGTCGGACAGGCCCTCAAGCCGGCCGGCCGCGAACCGCTTGCGCCATTTGGCCACCGTGACCGGATGGACCCCAAGTTCCTTGCCCACGGCGGTGTTCGAGCCGCCGTCCGCGCACGCGAGCACGATCCGGCAGCGCAGTGCCAGCGCCTGCGAGGAGGTCGCCCGTCGTGACCAGCGCAGCAGCGTCTCTCGCTCCTCGTCCGTCAGAACCACCTCGACCGTCGGCCGACCCATGCGTGCCATGCCCACAGCCTATTTCTATAGCGAACTGAAGACTCACGACACTAGTCCGGAGCCTCCCACCGATCCGCTCCACCGCGGGCCACACCGACGTCGGCCGGCCACGCTCCACGGGGCAAGGGCTGTGACTACTTCCACTTGCGCTGATGGCTGCGCTGGCAAGGCATCACCCCGTACAGCGCTGACGGTGGACTGTGGCCACTTCGTCTCGCAGATCAGGGTTGTGTGAAACTACGTATTTACAGCGGCCGACCTCGATCGTGTGTGGAGCGAGCTGAGGTGTGCGCTATTTCGATGGCTCTGGGAGTGCCGGAGGTGAGGGAGTCGCCGGGAGAGGCCGCCGGCGCAGGCGATCCCCCCGCCAGGGCAGAGACGACGGCACACACGGAGCGCGCGGCGTCCAGCGGCTCCTGCATGCCGGCCACCATGCAGGCGAAGCCGGTGCCCTGCGAACCGGCACACCGCGTCATTCCGAAGGAATGCGAAACTCGAATTCGGGACGGTCCCACAGCACGGCGGGCGGGTTCGCGAGCGCGGTCCCGATCCGCACTGCACCGACGCGGTGGTAGAAGTCCTCGGCGGGAAGATGCGACACGACCTTGACACGGTCGAGCCCGGCGGCACGGGCCTCGGACTGCATGTGTGCGACGAGCAGTCGTCCAATACCCCGTCCTTGCGCTTCGTCGGCGACGAACAGCAGGTCGAGCTCCGGTGGAGCGAGGACGAGCGAGTAGAACCCGAGGACCCGGCCTCCATGCTCGTCGGCGCCGACGGCTACGAAAGCGCGGTGGGCCTCGATGTAATCAGGACCGACCCGGTAGCCCGCGACTGCGGCTGCGTACTTACCCTCGTAAGCGTCTGAGCCACGCACGAGCCGCGTGAGCCGTTTGGCATCCCGCGCGACGGCCCTCCGTATCGTGATCGGCTGACTGATCGGGGAAGTGCGTGAACTCATCGGGAGAGTATTTCGCACCGGGGGGTGCCTTCGTGCGGCGGGTCGGCTGCTCGGGCAGGCGTTCCTGCACCGCTCCCGGGAACCACTCGCCCAGGCCCCGATCGACCACGTCACTGCCACCGTCGCCCGCCAGCAGCAACTGGACGCCCGAACCGCTGCGGAGGAACTGGAGAACGGGGTGGTCGACGGCTGCTTCCCCTGGGCCTGCCGCAGCGAAAGCCAGCCTGTGCAGGACGATTTCGGGCTGGCCTCGTGAGGCGGATCATCCTCGACCTGTTCGCCGGCCCCGGCGGCTGGAGCCACGCCCTCACCGTCCTCGGAGCCCGGGACGTCGGCCCGGAGCCGCGCACGGGATCTCCATGCGCCCTTCCCCGCGCTCCGCGCAGCCCCGAGGGGACAGTCAGTGTCGCAATCGCCTTCACAGGCGTTGGACTTTGCGAGAGCGAAAGAAACGACCTGGTTGGTCGCGAAGAGTTCCCGGGTCGCATGCTGCGCATCGGCCGTAAGACGGGTGTCGCCCCCGCGTCCTTGCTTAGGGTGCCCGAGAGAGGAGGGCCCGAGTGCAACGGCGCCCCCGGACACTGCAACCCACCCACTCGGAAGCCTCGCCGGGCCGCACCTTAGGGGCTCCTCGTCGAACGCCGCTCTCACAGCCGCTCTCACACTGCCCCTATGACAAGGATTGTGGCTGTGTGGGTCTGACCAGGTGAAAGACCTCTCGGGCAGCGTAGCGTTTGAGGCTTCGAACTATCTCACGCCGTGTTTTGCCCTCCTTGCTGCGGCGTTCGTAGTAGTCCTGGGTACGCGGGTCGACGCGCAGGCGAGTCTGCACGATCCGGTGCAGGGCGGCGTTGGCCTGCCGATCGCCACCACGGTTGAGACGCCGGTACTGCCGACTGCCCGAGGAACGCTCCACCGGGCTGGCCCCGCACAGCGCGGCGAAGGACGCCTCACTGCCCAGGCGTTCCGGGTTGTCCCCCACCGTGATCAGCAACGTGACCGCCGTGTCCGGACCGATGCCCACCACCGCGAGCAGATCCGGGGCATGGCGGTTCACGAGCCGGGTCAGGCGGTCTTCCAGGTCCTTGATCTGCTCGGTGAGCTGCCCGATGCGCCGAGCCAGCAGACACAGCGTGACACGGGTGGCGTGGAGCACCGCTTCCTCGCCGTCCCCCTCCTCCAGGCCGTCCTCGGCGAACCCTGCGCAGGTACGGAAGAGTTCCGCGTTGGGCAGCCCCGCCAGTTCCTCCCGCAGGCGCGGGTCGGCRCTGATGAGGACGGCCTTGAGCTGGTTGATGGCCTGGGTGCGGGCCTTGACCGCCGAGTCCTTGGCGAGCTTGTACATCCGGGCGRTCTCTACTGGTCCATCGCCCGACTTGGCCTGAGCGCGCGCCCGCCCGCTCAGCACCGCCCGGGCCGCGTTCTCGGCATCCAGCGGGTCCGACTTGCCGCGCCGGCGACGGTCGGCCCGGTCGGACCGGTTCACATCGAACACGTCCACGCCCTGACCCAGCAGGTAGCGGGACAGGGCCGCCCCGAAGGAACCGGTGCCCTCGACTCCCGCCCGCCGCACCGTGCCCAGCCCTCTGGCCCACTCCAGCAAGTCGCGGTACCCGGCCGCGGTGGCGGGAAACGCCTCCGTGCCGAGCACTCTTCCCACCAGCGAGAGCACAGCCGCCACATGGGCATCCCGATGCGTGTCCACCCCGAGAACCACTTCCCCCGTTGGCCGGCGTCGGCGGCCACGCGGAGGACGGGACGTTCCGGTCATGCTCGGTCACCTCCCGACTCGACGGCCAATCGCGTAGCCGGCACCGGACCGTGCGGACGGTCAGAATCGTGATGACGCCTGGTCGGCAAGCCCCTATCGAGACACACCCGGTCGGCCCGATGCCAGCAACGCACCACCCCCGGCCGGCGGTCGACACAGTGTGAGCAAGACACCCCGGTCAACGCTGTCAGGAGTCAGACCTCCGCCGCAGGACAGCACCCACCAATTCTCCCCACACTCGAAGCCCTCGACCCCAACTCCGCAGGACATGCCCAATACGTATTCCGTGAATGCAGAATCTGACTCTGGCTCGACTACAACAGACCGCAAAGGCCAACATCGAGTTCAGCCCTGAAGGGTGGGGAGTGTCATGAATCAGGCTCTGTTACGTAGTCGGTGGTAACGCTGCGTCCTCGTTATGGGAGGAGGATGCGGTGACGGAGGAGGTCGAATCCGGCACGACCGTGCATCTGGCGCATGATCTTCTTGGTGCGGGTGTTGACGCCCTCGGTGCGGCCGTTGTGATGGGGCAGAGTGAGGCCGGCGTTCACGGCGGCGCGGTCGAGTTCGAGGCCGTTGCAGAAGCTCTGCAGGTGAGGCAGGTCAGCGGCGCGGACTGCGTTGACCCACTCGGTGAGCCGGGCGTCGTTGCCCGCGGTAGGGGTCAGCAGCTCGACGAAGTCGCGGACGAGTTGGGCGAGTTTGGTCATCTCGGGGCATGCGGCGGTAAGGGCTACCAGGAGGGCGGTCTCCTTGGTGCGCAGATGGTCGGGGTGGGTGAGCAGGAGCCGGGTGGCGCGGCGTGGGGTGGTCACCGGGCGGTCGCCTTCGGCGCGCCCTGGTTGAGGTAGCGGTAGAGCAGGTTGAGGCTTCCGGTGTAGCCCTGTTACTTGATCTCGCGGAACAGGAGGAGGACGGGCACGCCGGGATCGGCYGCGCGCCTTGTGCGCAGGTGGCCGCGGTAGGGATCGACCAGGGTGGGTCGGTACTGGGGGGGCGATGCGCAGCATGGTCGGCTCGGGGATGCGGGCGTAGCGTTTGACGGTGTTCAGGGCCAGGCCCAGGCGGCGGGAGCAGTCGAGCAGGCCGACGCCCTGGCCGAGCAGGTCGTGGATCTTGTGCCAGCGGTCGCGGGTGGTCTGCTCGCGGACGCCGCCGGGGCGTGGTGGGTTGACAGTGGCCCAGCAGCCGGCGTGGGTACGGACCTTGAGCTGCTCCTGCTTTCGTGGAGTCCCTGAAGCCTGGGTTACGATCCAGGCGTAAGGAGAACCACCAGCAGTGCCAGCACCCCGTAAGTACCCCGATGAACTCCGCGAGCGCGCCGTCCGCGAGGTCCGCTCGACCGGCCGGCCCGTGGCGCACGTCGCCCGCGATCTCGGCATCCACAAGGAGGCCCTGCGGTCCTGGGTCCGCCAGGCCGAGGCCGACGACGGTGAGCGCGACGACCGCCTCACCACCGCCGAACGCGACGAGCTGAAAGAACTCCGCAAGGAGAATGCCGAGTTGAGGCGGGCCAACGAGATCCTCAAAGCGGCCGGCGGACATGCTTCCAGGCAGCGCAACATCATCGCTGCCGCTTGCGGCGATGACTTTTCAAGCGGCACAGGGCCTGGCAGTGCGGGCCAGGTAACTACTCACCGGGCCCGCCCCCGGTTCACGCCGGAGGTGGTCACCAGTCGTCGCACGGTGAGGGCGACCTCTCCCACCTGCAAGCCGGTCAGCTGAGCCACCCGCTCGGCGACGTCCTGCCGGATCCGCTCGCAGACCTGGGGGAAGTCGGAGGGGGAGGGCAGCTCCATGGTCCGGTGCAGGCGCACCGATCCGGTACGGACGGCAGTGGAGGCGCTGGGCGCCGCCGGTCCGCTCGGGGCGGGCGGGAGGGCGGCGCGCCGGGACTGGGCCGTGCGTGCGGCCCGGGCGGCGATACGGGCGACCACCCTGTCCGGGATGACGGTGGCGCCCCGCTCGGCCGGCAGCGGCAGACCGGCGGCCCGCCCCGGTGGGCCGGACCCTTYRCCGGGAGGTGGGGAACCGGGCCGGGTCCTCACCGCTGCCTCCGTCCGCGGACGTCGAGGTCGCCCTGCACGACGAGGCCGACGATCAGCCCCGCCGCCCCCAGGACCAGAACCAGCAGAAATGCCCAGAAGCCGCCGAAGTAACCGGCGAAGCCCAGGGCCATGCCGGCCGCGAGGCCCGTCGTCGCTGTGTYCATCATGCACTCACCCGTCTCGCGAGCGTCGTCCGCGTGATCAGCCGCTYACGCCGGGACGCGGCGGCGGCGGTGGTCACGGCGGATCACCGCACGCGGCCCTCGTCCGGTTCGGCCCCTTCCTCCTCGTCGGGCAGGTGGACGTCGTCGACGGCGATGTTCACCTCGACGACCTCCAGGCCCGTCATCCGCTCCACCGCGCTGATCACGTTGSTGCGCACGTCGCCGGCGACGTCGACGATGGAGACGCCGTACTCGACGACGACGTCCAGGTCCACGGCGGCCTGGCGCTCGCCGACCTCGACCTTCACTCCTTGTGTGACGCCGCCGCCTCCGCCGGGGACGTGTTCCCGCATGGCGCCGAAGGCGCGGGCCATGCCCGCCCCGAGGTTGTAAATGCCCGGTACCTCGCGGGCGGCCATGCCCGCGATCTTGGCCACCACGCCGTCCGCGATGGTGGTCTTCCCCCGGGTCTCGGCCGGAGTCCCGGCTCCGGTACGGCCCTTCAGGGCGCTCACGCCCGCCTCGGACCGGCTGTCCGCGCCGACGCCGGTGATGTTGTCCGTCATGGCGGTCGCCTCGATCGGTCGGCCGGGCACCGGTGTGGTGCCCGACGAAAGGTTGGACATGCGGGGCGGATTTCTCACACACATGAAGTGTGACGTGCGGCACGCATTTGTGCAGGGGTACGCGCTCGTTCCGAGCCCGCGCGGGAGTGTCATGATCGAACGCACTGCTTCCCCCCAGCTGGGATGCGACCTGCCGGACCGCCCGCTGCCCCACCGGCTCCGTCAGGTGCGCCGATCGGTCCTCGACTCGGCCGGACAGGACCTGGGGCTTGCCGTGACGGCCGCCGACCTCACCGTGATCGACGTCTTGGAGCCGGAGCCGCCCCTCGGCTCCGGCCTTTCGACCGGCGGTGGTACGTGATGACCGCCATCCGCACGACCACGCTCCTCGGCGTCGCGGCCGAGGCAGCCCTCGCGGTCCCTGGCGTGGCGGGCCTGCACCCCCGCCTCGCGGCAGCCGCCGCGCCCACTCGGACGGACACCACCCCTCACCGCACGTCGCCCGAGGCAGGTATCCGCGCCGACCGGGCGCCGGACGGTYCGGGAGGGCACATCGAGGTGCGCTGCGTCCTGGCCGAGGGCCGGCGGGCGCTGGACATCGCCCGGAACGTCCACGACCGGGTGGGGGCCGCCGCCATCTCCCACCCCGCCGCCCTCGGTGCCGCGGAGCGGGTCACCGTCGAGGTCCCGGTGACCCGTATCGCCGCCCGGCACGGCGCGGCATGAGTTCCGAGGGCGCTGTCACGTTGTGGAGGGTGTGAGTGCCCGACGGGGTGGCGGGTGTGATGGGGCCGGGTTCCGGCTTTCGTGCTCAGGCCGCGGCGGGCCGGCCGCGACGCCGGTGACCTGATCCCAGAGGGCGAAGCGGAGGGTCGTCTCGGTGCGGTAGTGGGCGGCGGTCATCGGGTGGCGGCGGGGCCGGACGTGGGGTGAGATGCCGCTGAACGCGGCCAGGGACCGCTGCGCCCCGCCGGCGGAGCGGAAGCCCTGCATGGCGCGTTCGCGCCGACGGGTGGGCTGGTGGCTGTTCTCGGCCCGGTGGTTCCGGCCCTGGTGACAGCGGTGCCCGGCGGAGGGCATGACCTCGCGGTGGGCCGCGCCGCAGGAGCGCAGCTGGTCGGTGACCACCATCCGCGGCACCGAGCAGGTTCTCTGGAGCAGTGTGCGGAAAACCCGCCGGGCCGCGGCGGTGGCCCTTCGGCCCCGGCCAGGAGGCCGGGCACGGTGCCGGCGGCGTCGACGGCCCGCCACCGGTACTGCCGCACACCGTTGATCCTCACGAAGACCTCGTCCAGATGCCATGTGTCGCCCAGCCGCCCACGCCGCCGGCACAGGCCGTCGGCGTAGCCCTGCCCGAACGTCGCGCACCAGCGCCGGACCGTCTCGTGCGAGACGAGCACGCCGCGCCCGGGCAGCAGCTCCCCGGCCTCGCGAAAGCCGAGCGGAAAGCGGACGGACCGCCCCACGCAGTGGGAGATCACCTCGATCGGGTACCGGTGCCCCTGCTACGACGGCGGCGCGGACGACACGAGCGATCCCCCTGTCCGGCACGATCAACTCCAAGATCATCCCAGGCCGGTCAGCCCACGTGACAACGCCCGCCGAGGTCCTACCGGATGTCGATCGCTGCATCCCAGCGAAGCCGCCGCTCGCCTGGCCGCATCGATCGACTGATAGACAGCCGGCCGCGACATCCGCGCTGCCTGGGCCATGAGATCCATGGAGCTGCGCCGGTATCCGTACCCGCCGAAGACCCTGAACGCTGCCGAGAGGATGAAGCAGCCGCCGTGGACGGCGTTCGGATCCCCCGACGTTCGGGGCAGGGGRCGTGTCATGCCATCGCTGGCTGCGCGGGCCCCCCGGGCTCTGTCCGCTCGGTGGCGACCTGCCGGCCCTGGTCGCGTGCGGCGCGGTCCCGCTCGATGTGCTGGTGTTCGGCGCGCTGGCGTGCGGCCTGCTCGCGGGTGATCACTTCGGTGGCGGCGCCGACGGCGACCGCGATCGGCCACTCGACGGCCTCGACCACGGCCATGGCGCCGAGGAGGCCGTAGAAGGCCAGCTTGCGGGGCGAGGGGAGCAGGGATGTGGCCGTGGACGCGGGCGCGGTCTTGMGGGGTTTGGAGAACATGTCCCCCGGGGTCACGTAGGGGATCGGAACCCGGGCGTGGGCCGTGTGCAGGTGCAGCAGCTTGCCGCCCGTCCGCTTCTCCTCCGGGCGCTCCGTCGGGGCCTGCTGTTGCGGTGGCTGGGTCTGTGCTTCTGGGGAAGTCATCTCCGTCCTCTCCTGCCGTGCGGCGTGAGTGGCGAGGGSTCTTCCTGGCCGCCTTCCATCAATGCACGCGAATAAACCCGTCTGAACGGAYAATTCGGKCAGGCTGGTTCGGGGRTCACTCGGGCGCGTGCGGCCGCTCAGGCGTGTGCGGCCGCCGGGTGCCCGCTCGTGCCGAAGGTCTTCCAGAGCTGGACGGCCASTCGGACCACGGCGGCCTCGAGCAGGGCGACCGCCACCTGGGTCAGGATCGTGGTGAAGATGTGCGGCATGGTCCGCCGCCTTTCGTGTGTGTCGTGCCGGGKACGACTCCTTTGTCGGCCCTCATGTCATCCAGCAGGCTGCACMCAGGTGTKCTGCAGGTGAACTTTTTTCAGCGTSCCGGCGGCGCCCCGGACCGCGAGGGGCACCAGCACCGAGCCCGCCGCCGACGCCAGCGCGATCGTCCAGGCCGCGGGGCCCAGGGGCCGGCTGCCGAAGAAGTGGCTGAGCCCCGGCACGCTCACCACCACGCCCAGCACCACCAGGGACCCCACCGCGGCCGCGGCCGTRSYRMCGGYGSCGGCCGCGGCCGGATGTGGCGGATCAGGGCCTTGCCGAGCGAGGCCTCCGGGCCCTCCGCGAGCAGCCGGTCGGCGGGCGGCCGGGCGGCGATGGCCATGGCGGGCAGCAYSCCTGTGGGTGCTGTCACGGTGGCTGACCGGGTGGGATGATCTTCGGGTTGGTCATGGTGGAGGGGGACCGTCCGTGGACAGCGCGCCGCCGCCGTACAGGGGGCATCGGTACCCGGTCGAGGTCATCTCTCCCTGCGTGGGGCGGTACGTCCGCTTCCCGCTCGGCTTCCGCGAGGCCGGGGAGCTGCTGCTCGCCCGTGGCGTGATCGGGTCCTACGAGAGCGTCCGGTGGTGTCTGAAGTTCGGGCAGGCCTGCGCCGCCGACGTGCGAGGCCGGGCGACAGGTGGCACCTGGACGAGGTCTTCGTCAGGATCAACGGGAAGCTGACGTACCTGGGGCGGGCCGTGGACGCCGACGGCGCCGTGCTCGACATCCTCGTGCAGAACCGCCGGGACAAGCCGCGGCCAGGCGGTTCTTCCGCCACCTGATGAAGAAGACGCGTGCGGTCCCGCGGGTAGTTGCCACCGATAAGCCCCGCTCCTACGGCGTCGCTCACCGCGAGGTCATGCCCTCCGTCGCGCACCGTTCGCACCAGGGCCTGAACAACCGGGCCGAGAACAGCCACCAGCCCAATGCGAACGCGCGATGAAAGGCTTCCGCAGTACCGGCGGGGCGCAGCGGTTCCTGTCCGCCTTCAGCGGTATCTCACCCCACGTCCGGCCCCGCCGCCACCGGATGAGCGCGCACAGTTACCGAGCCGAGATGACCATCCGCTTCGCCATCTGGGCCCAGATCACCGGCGCCGCCGGCCCAGCACCCCCTGAACACGCGGCCGGAACCTGGCCCCGCCACGCCCCAACGCACCTCCTCACTCAACAACGTGACAGCGCCATCCGGCGAGTTCGCCGTGCCCCTCGGTTCCCCGGCACGGGGCCTGACCGGGCACCTCGTCACCCTCGGCCTGTGTGCCTGTGGAGGGGCCTGATGGTTCTTCAGGATTCCTGAAGAACCATCAGGATCTAGGTGGATCCATCGCTCCCGTCTGCCGGGCTGACCTGCGGCAACGGAAGATGACAGCCAGGACGAACCCGCGGGATATCGCATATTCACCCGCCGCGCGCTGTTCGGCGTTCTGGAGTGTCCTGCGGGCCGCGGCTCCGGCCCCGGGGCGCTGCGCCCACGCCCCCCTTCCGAGGAAACACGGTCCCCCGCAGGGCGCAGCGCGGGGAGAGCGTCAGCTGCTGGGACGCACCCAGAACTCCCAGATGGAGTAACCCCACTTGGTGGCCCGGGTCACTCCATGCATGCGGACGTAACGGAACTCGCCCGCGCCGCTGACAGCGAACTCGTCGACCGAGTCATCGCTCTTGCCGCGAACGGAGCGTACCGTGGTCCAGCTCTCCCCGTCGGGGGAGACGAGGAGGTCGTAGTCCCGTGCGTAGGCACCCTGCCAGTGCAGTTCGACCCGTCCTGAGGTGATCGGGCGGGCGAGCTCGACCTGGATCCATTCGTCGTCGGTGTAGGCGGCGGCCCACCGGGTGTTCTTCGATCCGTCGACCACCAGATGCGGGGCGTAGGCCGGGGAGTACTGGCTGGACGCGGTCGCCGCCACGACGAAGGCGCCGGCCGTGGTCACCGAAGCGAGCGGCGCCGTGTCGATGCTGCCGATATTGCCCGCGGCGTCCACGGCCACGACACGGTAGTGCCAGGTCTGCGCTTGGGGGCCGAGCCCCGTGTGGGTGAAGTCGCTGGTCGGCGCCTTCGTGAGCAGGGTGCCGGCATCGGCGGTGAACCCCTGCTCCTGGGACCCGTGGACGAGGTAGTGGTCGATGACCCGCCCGCCCGCGGGCGGGTCCCATTCCAGCTGCACGGACTGCAGCGCGGGCGTGGCCGTGGTCTCCGCCCGCAGCTCGCAGACCGGCCCGACCGGCTTGCGGTAGTTGGCCTTGCCGTGCGGAGCGGCGGCTGCCGGAGCCGCGGACGCGGGGGCGGCGCCGAACGCCACCGCGGCGCCGGCGGAGGCTGCGACGGCGGTGACCGCCCGCTTGGAGAAGAGTCTGCGGGTGGTGCCCTCGTCGCGGGGCGCCTGCTGAGGTGTCTCCATCTGGATCGCTTTCCTTCCTTGACCGGGCACTGCTAGGCGAGTTCGGCGCCCGGCCGGCCGTCTTCGATGACATAGGTGGCGCGGGTCGTGACGGGGGCGTCCGGCGTGGTCACGCTCGGGAGGACCTTGAAGTCGCTGCGCCACGATTGGGCGTCCAGACGGCAGGACACGTAACCCCGCTGGATGTTGTAGAACTTGACGTGCGGATTGACCGCCAGCCCGGCCCGGCCCAGGTTGTCGATGTCCTGGCCGTTGCCACCGGAGCTGATCGACGTGCCGACGAGTTCACTGGCGATCGTCCGTGAATTCGGGTCGCGGTAGTCGGCCTTGATGTCGGCGACCAGGTTGCGGTGCCAGTCGCCGGTGAGCACCACCGGGTTGCTCACACCGCGCTCTGCGATGCCGCCGAAGATCCTGTCGCGGGAGGCCACGTAGCCGTCCCAGCTGTCCATGCCGAAGCCCTCCCAGCCGTCCTTCGGCAGCGCCGGGTCGGTCTCCGAGCCGTGGTCGAACTGCGCCACGCGGATCTGCTGGGCGAGCACGTTCCAGCGGGAGCGCGAGGCGGTCATGCCGTCGAGCAGCCACTTCTCCTGCTGTCCGCCGGTCAGCGTGCGCGCGGGATCGAACCTCTCGTCGGTGTCCGGGGCCGCCATCGGGGACCGGTACTGGCGGGTGTCGAGGACGTTGAACTCGGCGAGGTCACCGAAGGTGAAGCGCCGGTAGAGCCGCATGTCGGGGCCGGTCGGCACGGAGGTGCTGCGCAGGGGCAGGTTCTCGTAGTAGGCGCGGAATGCGGACGTCCGGCGTTCCAGGAACTGATCCGGCCGGGGCGTCGGCGTGTTTCCCTCCGGGGTCTGACCCGACCAGTTGTTCTCGACCTCGTGGTCGTCGAGCGTGACGATCCACGGGAAGGCCGCGTGCGCCGCCTGCAGGTCGGGGTCAGTTTTGTAGAGCGCGTACTGCGTCCGGTAGCGGGCGAGGCTCACCGTCTCCGTGGCGAAGTGGTCGGGCACAGTCTGCTTGCGCGCACCGCCGTTCGCCGGGATTCCGTACTCGTAGATGTAGTCGCCTAGGTGCACCACGATGTCGAGGTCCTCGGCGGCCATGTGCCGGTAGGCCGTGAAGAAACCGTCCGGCCACGCCTGGCACGACGCGAAAGCCAACGCCATTGAGGCAAGGGGGGTATGCCGGGCCGGGGCGGTCTTCGTCCGGCCGACCGGGCTGTCCGCGTCGCCGGTCCGGAACCGGTAGAAGTACTCCCGTCTCGGTCGCAGGCCGCCCACCTCCGCGTGGACCGAGTGGCCCAGTTCGGGGGTGGCGACGATGTTTCCACGCCGCACGACCCGCCGGAACGCCTCGTCCTCGGCCACCTCGTACTGCACCGGGACCGGCCGCAACGGCATCCCGCCGTGGCCGTCCTCGGCCAGGGGGTCGGGCGCCAGCCGGGTCCACAGGACGACGCCGTCGGGAAGGGGGTCGCCGGACGCGACGCCCAGACTGAAGGGATTGTTCTGGTACTTCGGCGCCGCGTATGCCTGTTCTGCGGGGAGAACTCCCGTTCCCAGTGCCAGGGCCGCGGCGCTGACGCCTCCCAGTTGGAGTATGCGCCGACGGCCCATTCGTCCACCGAAATCGCCGAACTCGTGTGTGCTCACTATGTCCTCCTCCGACACTTTGGCCGAAAGTGAACGTTTCTTCAGTGCTGTGGCCGGGCAGGGTCAGGTCCCTCACTTGCATGTGAAAGCCCGGTGAACCGTTGGGCGTTGAACTCCACGCCCGAAACCTTGCAAGTGACGGCCGGTCCTCGACGGCTGGACGGGGAGGCAAGGACGCGTGTCAGCGCATGCGGCAGGGCACCGTGTACGCGCCAGCGTCATCGGGCCCAGGCCCGTGCGCCCGGCGAGCACCGCAAATGGTCTGAAGTTGCCCCGGTTTGATGGACAACCTTTCGCTTCGGGGCACTGAGTCCCGCAAGGAGGAGTCCATCGCGCCAAGGACGCGTCCTGCCTGCCGGGGTTCGGGGAGTGTCCGAGCAGGGATGACCGCTCCGGCGTTCGGTTTCCTGAACGCGTGGTGGTGGTGTCGGTGGGGTGGGTGGGGAAGTTCCGCCGGAAGCTTCGGGTGTTGGCGCGGGTGCGGCGGGCAGCGTGGCGGTGGGAGCAGACCGAGCGGGAACGCCGGGGGGGGGCGCCGGCCTTTGCCCGGGAGGAGAAGGTTTCGGTGCGCAAGGTTACCGAGGCGGCGGGGCTGCCGCCGACGCGGGTGCATCAGCTGCCCAAGGACGCCGGCCCGGATGCCCTGGAGGCCGCGCTCGGGCTGCTGCGTGCCGCGGGCCGGCCGGCCCCGGAGACCCGGGCGGTAGCGACGATGAGGAGCTGTCCGGCCGTGCGAGCATCGCCGAGGGCTTACGGGACGAGGTCGGCCGGATCCGCCGGTGCGCCGACTGGCTTGATCACCTGGACGGGAAGCCGTCCCTGCTGGCTGCCGACATCCGCCCCGAGGGTGACTTCCCCGACATCTGCGCCGTGCCGATCCGGCTGTCCAAGGTGGCAGAGGTGCTGCGGCGCATCGCTTTTGCCATCGACGAGTTGGCCCGTGCCCGGCGTGTGGACGACCTCCAGGCGGCCAAGGCCGCCGACGGCCCGCGTGCCGAGCACCGTGGGCGGTCGGCCGAACCGGACCTGGAGTACGCCGAGTTCTGCGACCGTACCCAAACACCCTGGCGTTCCACGGTGCAGGGTGACCTCGCCTGGACCGCGTGCCAGGCCGAACGGCGTCGGCGCACAGAGACCGACGAAGACCCCTTCGAGGCGTACCACCCATTCCGCCAGGGCCGCTGACCGGGGCACCGAAGCGTTCAGGAAACCGAACGCCGGAGCGGTCATCCCTGCTCGGGCACTTCCCGAACCCCTGCCCGAATACGGCCGCCGTACGAACGCCCCCGCCGCCCACCGCGCCGGTGGCGTTCGCATGCGTTCCGGAATCAGCACACGCCCCGCACGCGTCCCATACGGGACAGCAGCCACACCCGTGGGAGACCCGTGAACCGCACCACCGTCGCCTTCCTCACCATGCTCACCGCATGCAGCATCAGCGACAACAGCGAGCCCGACGCCAAACCGGTCACAGCAGCGAAGGTGCCGGCCTACGAGATCACCCAGGGGTGAGCATGTCCAGAGCCAGTCGCCACTTCTCGCGGTGCGTGACCTCGGGCGGAATGCGGGTGAGGGCCCGGCGTTCGGTGTCCGCCGCCCATTCCTTGGGCAAGAACAGCCTGTGGGGCTCGGAAAGTCCCGCTGCAGGCCAGGGCGGCAATGCGGCGTCGGCCGACACCATCTCTGCGTGATCGTATCGCTGGTGTACCGGGTGGCCCGGAGGCTGCTGTCCGCCCCGGTGGTGCTGCCGCGCCGCGCCACCGCCAAGGACGCCGGGCTGCTCGTGCCGCGGCACGAGAACGCCGTCCCGCGCCGGCAACCGGCCGGCCCGGTCCGCTCCGGGCCGGCCGACCGGTTCCGGTGCGCCGCCCCGCCCGTGCCGATACCCCGGCGACACCGGCGCGAAATCTTCTCGGTCGCCCCGCCACCCTGCTCGCCCGGCACCGCGGGTTCGTCGCCGCCCCGTGGGATCACACCGCGCGCCGACGCACGGACGCCCACCCGCCCCAGCGGCGATCAGGACGCTCGTGCTGCGGCCGACCCGGGACGATCCGCGGTGGGGACACCGGCGCACTCCAGGGGGAGTCGGCCCGACTCGGGCATCGGATCGCCGCCCCGACAGCCCGGGAGACCTCCACGCCGCGGGCACCGGCCCGGCGCCGCGTCGTGTCGGCCCGACCCGGCGCGCGTTCCCGGCCGCCCGGGCCGGGGCATCATCGCGGCGGCCTTCCTCCGCTCCGGCACCGCGCTCGGCCCGGGGCGGTACACACCGGTGTTCCCGGGCACGGCCCGAGACGCCTGCGCCGCACCGAAAGGCACCGCCCGCCTTACCCGGGAGCGGGCGGTGCAGCAGACGCGGAATCTCACCGCCGCCCCGGGCCGGCGCAGAAAGTCTCTGCGGTTCCTGCCGCGGGACCGCGACGGCAGGTATGGTGCGACGCGGTCTTCGCGGCCGGGGAGTCGGCGGCGCTCTTGAGTGCCCCGCGGGCTCCTGGGATGAACGCCCCCCCCCCGCGAGAGGAGCATCGGCGGCATCCGGCGCGGGATGCTCGACCGCGTCCTGATCGTGGGCGAGGCTCACGCCCGCCACGTCCGGGCCGCCTGCCCACGGCACGACAGCGCCCGCCGCCCTCACCGGGCCGGTCGCCGACTACCGCCTGCCGCCGAGGAACGGTGTGACGTCGCAGGGCACGCCCGCGAGGTCCGCCGGGTGCTGCGGACCCGGCTCCCGGGCGGCGTGATCAGCGCGTACCGCTGCACCGCTTGACCGGCGCCGACGACTTTTCGAGCAGCACACCCTCTCGTATGAACAGGGTCAGCGGCCCGAAGTCTTCGACTCGGGCGCCGGAGCGGGGAACCGCGTCGTAGTACTGCTCAAGTCGGTCCAGCAGCTCACGGCGATCAGCAAGGTCCACAGACGTCACGCCGAGCATCCAGGCAGGAGCTCGGGAACGACTGCCACCGCATTACGTCCGGTCACGGCCGGCTCCTGGAGGAAGCGGTGCTCAACTGCCGACAGCGGTATCGCGAACCAGGTCGTTAGGGCTCGCAGAAAATCAAGCTGTTGCTTCCGTGGATCTGGCTCGTTGACGTGGTATGGGCATATCGCAGGAGGTTCGTGACCAACTCGCCGTGAGATTGACGGTGTTGTTCCCGCACCTGGACGAGCGCCAGCGCCGTCTGCTGATGGGGGCCGAGGCCCGGATCCTGGGGCACGGCGGGATCCGGGCTGTTGCGCGGGCGGCCGAGGTCAGCGAGACCACCGTCCGCAACGGCGTCGACGAGCTGGAAGCGGGGGCGGAGCCGCTGGGTCGGGTCCGCCGCCCCGACGTCGGCCGCAAGAGGGCCGCCGAGGTGGATCCGGGGCTGCGTCCGGCGCTGTTGGCGCTGGTCGAGCCGGACATGCGCGGGGACCCGATGTCGCCGCTGCGCTGGACGACAAAGTCCACGCGCAAGCTCGCCGCCGAACTCACCCGGCAAGGCCACCGCGTCTGTGCGGACACCGTCGGTGACCTGCTGCGCGAGAAGGGTTTCAGCCTGCAGGCCAACGCCAAGACGATCGAGGGCACGCAGCACCCGGACCGCGACGCCCAGTTCCGCTACATCAACGAACAAGCCCGCGATCACCGGGACGCCGGGGAACCGGTGATCAGCGTGGACACCAAGAAGAAAGAGCTGGTCGGCCAGTACAAGAACGGCGGCCGTGAGTGGCTGCCGAAGGGGGAACCGGCCAAGGTCAAAACGCACGACTTCCTGGACCGGCAGGGGCCGGGCAAGACCATCCCCTACGGGCTCTGTGACATCGCGGCGAACACCGGCTGGGTCAGCGTCGGCACCGACCACGACACCGCCGCGTTCGCGGTCGCCTCGATCCGCCGCTGGTGGCAGGCGGTTGGCCGGCGCGACTACCCGCAGGCCAACCGGCTGTTGATCACCGCCGACGCGGGTGGCTCCAACGGCTACCGCACCCGGGCCTGGAAGAGTGAACTCGCCGCCCTGGCTGTCGAGACGGGCCTGGAGATCACCGTCTGTCACCTGCCGCCCGGGACGCAATGCCGTTGTTTGACTACTGAACTATCGTCGCCTGCAGTGTGATGGTCCTGGCGGGCACGTGGCGTGGTAGGGCTTTCGGTTTGCCCTTCGGTCGGTAGGAGTACAGCGAGTTGGGCCGTTTCAGGAAGCGGTCTGCCTCTCGCAGTCGGCGGGTGCCGCTGTCGAGTTTCCGGCGGACCTTCGCCGCCAGCGCGGTCAGGAATCTGCGGATCTTCGGTGGGGTGTCGGCGAGCTGGCGGACCACGCTGCGTCGGGTGTGCTTGAGGACCTTGACGAACGAGATGCGGTCCGGGTCGATGCCGTTGCTGTCGGCGAGTTGCATGATGATGCCGGTCAGGCAGTGGTGCACGACCAGGTGCGCCCACACTTCCTGGCGCACCAGCTGCGGGTCGGTGGATCGCAGAACTTCCTGCCGGCCCCGCTGGAAGGTCTTGATCTGCCGATAGGCCGATTCCACCTCCCATCTTTCGTGATACAAGACCGCCAACTCCCTTGCTGAGTAGGCGTCGTGATCGAAGAGGTCGGTCAGCAACCTGATCACTTCGCCCCCGTCGACGCGGTACTCGATCACGCGCACCAGCACACCGCCCGGATGGGCACCCTTCTGCCCCGCGAGGTTCATGCGCGCCAGATAGGTGCCGTCGGGCAGGTGTCGTACCGGGCGGCGTGCCACACACGAGCGGGCCCGCAGCAGCAGGTGGGCACCGGCGCCGGTATACGCCTTCCACAACTCCACCCCGGGGAACCCCCGGTCCATGATCACGAGCATCCCGGAGGCCGAGGCGGCCATTGCCACGGCTGGGTCGCGTTCACCGCTGTTGTAGCCGCCCACCCGGGCGTCGATGGAAGAGTGCGTGCCGGTCTCGGTCAGCGTCACGACTCTCACCTGCGGAAACCCGCCCGGTTTCCCGCTGGAGTCTTTCGGGCCGCCGAAGGCGAGTCGGTTGGCCTCGTTGTCCGGCACGTCCAGCAGGAACCCGTCGACCGCAGCGAGACGCATCCCCCGGTAGAAGGCCCCGGCCAGCCCCGCAGGGGCCCGCGGACCGGCCAGGCGGTGGAAGATCCGCTCGACGACCTCCGGTCCCAGGCGCTCCCGAGCCCGGGTGAAAGACGCCTTGTGCGGGATGCACTCGCTCAACTCCTTTATTCCACCTACCAGTTGTTCTGCCACATCGTCGTAGGAGTCCTGATGGAAGAGCGCAAGCGCGAGTGTGAAGTAGACCATGAACCCCGTCGGCAACGCTCCCGGCCGACGGTCCCGTTTGCGACACTCCGACAGGACCTCGTCCACCAACTCGGGCGTCACCCACTGTGTGATCAAGCCCAGCCGCACTCGCTCAGATACCCCGCTCCACGGATGCACACCCCGCATAACGGCGCGACGCTCAGTCCGTCACCACCAACTCAATGAACCTTCAAACAACGGCATTGCGCCGGAAGCAGGAAGTGATGCACAGCCCCGTCCGGCAGACCGGCCTCCGCCTCCGTCAACGGGAACCGCTCGGGCGTCGCCCCCAGCCAGCCGCCCTTCTTCAGCCGCTCCGCCGAGTACACCTCCCGCCGGCCGCCGATCAGCGAGTTGCCCCGCCGCAGGTGCAGCCCGAACCAGGGCGCCTCCATGCCGGGGTGCATGGTGTTGAGCCACAGCGACACCTCCGCCAGCTCCACGGCCGTGGAGTTGAGGTCGACGCCGTAGGAGTTGTGCAGCGCGATGTACGCCTTGGCCTTCTGGAGCTCGACCGCGTACTTCTCCGTGTCGATGGCGACGCCCAGCTCGTCCTGCCGCCGCCGCAGGTACTCCGCCGCCACCTGGTTGATGGCCTCGTTGAGGAACGCCCCCGACCCCAGCGCGGGCTCGCAGATCTTCCAGTCCAGCAGCTCCCGCGCCTCGGTCGTCGTCCCGTCCTGGTCCATCCGGTGCTGCAGGGCGAGCTGGACGGTCACCTTGGTCAGCGACTCGGGCGTGTAGTAGGACGCGGAGGTCTGCCGGTCGCGCCCGGACAGCCGGTACACGAACGAGCCGGGCCGGTAGCGGACCCGTACCTCCTCACCGGTCTCCTCGTCCTTCCGGCACACGAAGACGGAGTCGGCGTACTCGTCCGCCCGGGAGGCCGGGACCAGCCAGGAGCCGTCCTTGGGGTCGCCGCCCTTGGCGACCTCGTACAGCTCCTCGCCGGCCACGAAGCCGGAGTACGACATCAGGCCCTCGTAGACGGCGCCGAGCTGGTTGATACCGAGCTGGGCGTAGGAGATGAACCCGCCGCGCTCGCCCTTGCGGCCCCGGGTGAGCATCAGCAGCCGCAGGACGCGGTACAGGGTGGCGTTGCGCAGCCGGGTGTCGAGGTAGGCGGGCTCGCCGGTCTCGTCCTCGTCGACGCGCGGGTCGACGACCGAGCGGGCGCCGATCAGCTCGATCGAGGCGGGCTCGAACAGCTTGGAGTGCAGCGGCTCGAACCGCAGCCCGATGTCCTCCGACACCGGCTCGGCCTCGGACGCGGGCCCGCCGTGGGTGCGGCGCGAGCGGTAGCCCTCCTGCACCTTGCGGAAGAGCAGGTCCAGGGACTCGTAGAGGTAGAAGCCCTCGCGGGCCTTCTCGCCGACCAGGTCGCGTTCGGCGACCAGTTCGCCGAGCCGGCCGAGGCCGTAGCCCTGGTGGTACTCGGGGTAGTCGGAGGGCAGGATGCCCAGCTCGGGGCGGGCCTCCGCGTACAGCAGGAACAGGATCCGGTACAGGTAGCGCAGCGACTCGCGGGTCAACTGCTTCGACAGTTCGGGCAGTTCCCTGACCTCGTCGGGGCGTACCCCGGCCGCCCGTACCCGCTCCAGGACCTCGTTGGCGATCAATTCCACCGACAGCCGCAGCCCGTCCCGCAGGTCCGACGACACCCCCACCGCGTGCTTCGTCGACTTGTCGACCAGCCCGGCCAGCGGGCTCTCCCCGCCCTCCTCCGGCGTGCGCAGCGAGTCCGCGCCGAACAGTCCGGCCAGCGTGTCGAGTTCACCGCCGGCCTTGCCGTCGTTGCGCTCCAGGGCCGCGTCGAGGGAGGCGGCGAGGTAGCGGCCCTCGCCCCAGGCCGCCCGGTCGGCGAGCACGACCACGCCGCCGACCAGCAGCAGCACGTAGCGGGGCGCGTCCTCGCAGGCGAACAGGAACGACGCCAGCTTGGAGCCGGTGGCCAGCTCGGCGGAGCCCTCCAGCGGGACCGGGTGCAGCAGCCGCCCGGAGCCGTCGGCGTCGAGGGCCGCGTCCGGTTCCGCCGCCCAGCCGCAGTCCAGGGCGATCAGGCCGGGCTCGGCGTGGGCGACGTGGACCTCGTAGGAGTGGTCGGCGCGCTGCACGGTCACCGTCCGCGGCTTGGCGTCGTAGCCGAGGGCGCGCAGCACCGAGGCGTTCAGCTCGGCGGCCCGCTCCTGCCAGGCGGGGGAGCCGTACGTCGTGACGTCGTCCGGTTCGGCCGCCGCCTCCGCGAACCCGGCCCGCGCCCGGAAGTAGGGGCGGCGCAGCTCGCGCAGACCCACGCGCGGGGTCACCGGCAGGGCGTCCGGATCGGCCACCTGCGTGTCCCGCGCGGCCTCCTCGCGCTCCTTCCAGGCCGTCAGCAGGCCCGACTTGAGATCCTTCGGGAACACCTCGGCGAGGTAGTGCGCGGAGAAGTAGTCGCCGCGGTTGACGAGGGAGTCGTACGTCATCGTGGAGAACCTTCGGGACGGGTCAGACGGCGGCGGGGTCGAGGACGGCGAGGACCCGCAGCAGCGGGCGGCCGGTGGTCAGCAGGGAGTCGGCCAGGTCGGCGAGCTGGGACTTGGTGTGCCCGCCCGCCAGCGTGGGCTGCTCCCAGTCGCCGAGGCGCTCCTTGTACTCCTCGATGGGGCCCAGCAACGCTCGGTCCCAGGCGTCGCGGTGGCGGCGCAGGAAGTCCTCGGCGGCCCGGAGCGCGCCGGGGATGCCCGCGCCCAGCGCGTCGAGGTCGTGCGGGTGGAGCGAGTTGGCCATGGTCGGGCCGACGCCCGCGCGGCGCAGCACGCCCACCATGTCGTCGGTGACCCCGCCGTCCCGTACGGCCATCCACTTCACCACGGTCGGCCGGCCCAGCGCGTTGGAGTAGATGCCCTGGACCAGATAGGTGGGGCCGTCCACGTCGGCCGTGACGACCGGGGCCTCCTGGCGGCCGAGCCGGACCAGCACCTTGTCCGTCAGCCACTCCACCACCGGATGGAGGTCCGTGAGCAGGGAGATCTCCGGCTAGCTCGACGCCGACGACTCCCGGGCCCGCACCAGCGACCGGTCGGCCAGCCTGCGGTTCATGGTGACCAGCAGCCGCTCGTGCAGGCGCTGTTCACGGCGGTAGTCGGGCGGGAGCGCCTTCATGCGGTGCAGCAGGTCCGACGGCGGCTTGAAGGAGATCAGACCGCTCTCCTGGTCCCGGTCCAGCTCCAACTGGCGCTGCGCGTCCGGGAACACCTCGCGCAGTGCCTCGTCCAGGAACTCACGGGTGCCGGAGAACAGGCGCGGCACGTCCGCCGGGGCGGGCGGGGCGTCACCGGCCGGCTCGTCGGGGTCGTCGCCGACCGCGCCGAAGAAGTCCGCGAGGAAGTCGCCGCCCGCGTCCTCGGCCTCGGCGGCCTCCTTCGTGGCGTCCAGGGACTCGTCGACCGTACGGCCGCGCAGCAGATCCTGGATGAGGGACTTCTCCTCCGCGTCCGCCCGGTACAGACCCGATACCGCCTCCGCCGTGCCCAGACTGCGGTGCGCCTCGTCCTCCCGCTCCAGCAGCCGCTCGGCCACCGTGCGGTCGTCCTTCGCGCCGTCGGTCCCGCTGGTGAGCAGCAGCGCGCGGAACTCGGGCGGATGAGACTGGCCGTAGCGGTCGATGCGGCCGTTGCGCTGCTCGATGCGGATCAGCGACCAGGGCACGTCGTAGTGCACGAGCTGACGGCACTGGCGGTGCAGGTTGACGCCCTCGGAGGCCACGTCACCGGTGAACAGCATCCGCACCGGGGTGTCCGCCAGGCCGAAGTCCTCCACGCACTGCATCTGCTGCTCGTCCGACAGCCCGCCGTGCATCACCCGGGCGGCCTCCTGCGCCGCTCTCCCCTTGAAGCCCAGCGCCGCCGGGACCACCCCGCGCAGCCACTCCAGCGTCTGGACGCGCTCGGAGAAGACGACGACCCGGGTGTCGCTCTTCGGGCCGACGCCGATCTCCCTCAACTGCTCCACCAGGGCACGGAACTTCGCCGAGTCCGCCTCCGTCATGCCGAAGGCGAGATCGTCGAGGCGCTGGAGCGCGGCCAGTTCGGCCTCCGCCGCCGCGCCCTCCTTCTCCTTCACCGTGCGCATCCGGTTGTCGACCGTCGCCGCCAGCGCCGTGTGCGAGGAGAGGAAGGACTTCAGCAGGGTGTAGGGGAACAGGCGGCTCTCGCTCACCGACGGGCGGCCGTCCCCGGGCAGCCACACCTCGGCCAGCTCCTCGAAGATCCGCTCCTCGGCGCCGGTGGCCGGACAGTGCACCGACGTGGAGGGGCCCCGGTCCGCCCACTGGCCCTTCATCTGCTCGCGGACCTCGGGACTGACCTTGGTACGGCGGATGAAGAGGTGCTCGATGTCCTTGGCGTCGTAGCGCTCCGGGTCGCGGATCGCGGCCGGGTCGAGGAGCGAGATCAGCTCGGCGAAGGAGCGGGCGTCCCCGTTGTGCGGGGTCGCCGAGGCCAGGATCAGGGCGTCGGTCTGCGGGGCGAGCAGGCGGGCGAGCTGGTTGCGCAGGGAGCCGCGGTTGATCAGGTTGTGCGATTCGTCGATGACCACCGCGTCCCAGCGGATGCGCTCCAGGTGATGCTTGTACTGGTCGGTGTTCTTCAGCGTGTCGATGGAGACGATGACCCGCTTGAAGTAGGTGAACGGGTTGCGGCCCGCGGGGATCTCCCGCTGGATGCGCTCGATGCCCACCGAGTCCAGGCGGATCAGGGGGATGGCGAAACGCGTCCACAGCTCGTGCTGGAACTGCTCCAGGACGTGCTGCGGGGTCACCACCAGGATGCGCTCGCCCCGGCCCCGGCGGATCAGCTCCGCCAGCGTCAGCCCGATCTCCAGCGTCTTGCCGAGACCCACCACGTCCGCGATGAGCATGCGCGGACGCAGGTTCCGGCCCGACAGCGCGAGCTGGGCCGGGCGGTGCTGGTAGGGGAGCGGGTCGAGCAGGAAACCGTCGGCGAGGGCCAGACCGCGCTCGGACTGCGGGAGCGGGGTCTTGCGCAGCACGGCCTCCAGGAACAGGCGGCTGCGGCGGAACGTGGGGGAGTCGTCGGAGATCAGCGTGGTGCGGCGCGGATCCATCAACTGCACGTCGTCCAGGGCCGTGAAGAACACCGCCTCCTGGTCCCGCACGAACTCCGAGACACCCACCGCCTCGATCCGGTCGCCGTCGTGCGCCGTGCGCGTCACGTTCCGGACCAGCCACTCCTCGTCGCGGACCTCGATCTGCGAACCGGGCGGGTACTTGGCCGTCTCCGGCACGCTGTCCGGCCGGGCCTCCTGGACGACACCGGTCTGCTCGACGGTCACGCGCGCTGCCTCCTGTACTGCTACGACTGTGCTGCTGCGGTTCGCGGGGTGCGGGGACGTACCCGGGTGTCCTCGTGGCGGCCGAGTACGCCGGGCGGGAAGGCGGCGGGTCAGAACCTCGCGCGCCGGGCGTAGGCCTCGCGCACCTGCTCGGCGACCCGTCTGGCGTGTGCCGAGGTGCGCAACCGCCCGGGAACCGCGCGCCGGCGTCCCGGCCGCACCGGGGAGGCGGGGCCGGGCGGCGCCGGACGGTCCGGATGCCGGTCACGGGCCCCGGCCACCGGCCGGTCCTGTGCCGCCGTGGCCGCCGGCCCGGCCGCCGGTTCCGCCGTGACCGCCGGTGGACGGGCGGAGCCGTCCGGCGCGAGCGGGACCGGGACCGCGGGCGCGGTCGGGCCGTCGGGCAGGGACGCCCGCGCGGTCGGCGGGCTCGCGAACGGGTCCGTGCCGGCGTGCGCCGTACCGCGCACGGCGGGGGCCGCGGTGTGCGTGGTGAGGCGGCGCCGGGCCTGGGCGACCTTGAGCCCCTGGCCCTCGATCACCGCCCGGCAGGCCGTGACGACCTCCGGCAGGGCGGGCCGCAGTCCCGGGTCGCGGGAGAGCATCGAGGCGAGCAGCGGGACCAGCTCCTCGGGCACACCCGTCAGGTCCGGCTGCTGGTCCGCCGCGGTGAGCAGGTGGAAGAGGGCGTAGACGCTGTCGGCCCGGAACGGGTAGTGGCCGCTCACCGCGTACAACAGGACCGCGCCGAGGGCGTACACGTCGACGGGCGCCGTGAGCGGCCGGACCCCGGCCGCCTGCTCGGGCGCCATGCACGTGGGCGTGCCGAGCACCGTGTGGGGGGCGGTCAGCGAGGAACCGGACTCGGTGAACACCGCCAGCCCGAAGTCGATGATCTTCGGGCCGTTCGGGCCCAGGATGATGTTGGCCGGCTTGAGGTCCCGGTGGAGCAGGCCCTGCTTGTGGACCCCGGCGAGCCCCTCCGCCAGCAGGGCCCCCAGGGACGCGGCCAGCACCGCGGGCAGCGGGCCGTGGGTCCGTACGTGCCCGCGCAGGTCCGGACCGTCGACGTACTCCGTCGCCAGCCACGGCTGGCCGGCGTCCGCGTCGGCGTCGAGGAAGGCGGCGACGCGGGCACCCGAGACCGTCTTCAGCACCTCGATCTCCTGCGCGAACCGCAGCCGGGTCTCCGAGTCGACCACCGACGCCTTGACCACCTTCACCGCCGCGGGCTCCCCGCCCGGCGACTCCCCGAGGTAGACCAGGCCCATCCCACCGTGGCCGATGCGGCCGAGCAGCTCGAACCCGCCGAGTTCGGCCGSRTCSGCCACG
>NZ_QFRK01000118.1 GCF_003143855.1 Streptomyces sp. NWU339 | reverse complement strand
CGGCATCAAGTGCTGGGCGGACAAGGCCTACCAGGGCGCCGGACCCGCCGTCCGCGTCCCGATCCGGGGCAAGCACCTGCGCGGCTGGCGCCGCCGCCACAACCGCGATCACGCAAAGATCCGAAGCCTCGGCGAACGCGCCATCGCCACCCTCAAGTGCTGGCGAGTACTCCGCAAACTGCGCTGCAGCACCACGAGGATCACCACCGTCGTCCGCGCCATCGTCGCTCTCGAACTCACCAGCTGATCAAGATGGAAACGGCTCAGTGTGGAGGGCCTCGTACTCGGCGGGCGGGAGGTGCCCGAGCTCTCCGTGGAGGCGTCGCCGGTTGAACCAGTCGATGTACTCCGCCACGGCGATCTCGATGTCGTTGATGCCGGTCCACGGGCCCTTGTTGCGGATCAGCTCGGCCTTGAACAGGCTGTTGAATGCCTCGGCGAGGGCGTTGTCGTACGAGTCGCCACGCGAGCCGACCGAGGCCACGGCGGCCTCATCGGCGAGGCGTTCGGTGTAGCGCAGGGCACGGTATTGCACGCCGCGGTCGGAGTGATGGATCAGCCCGGCCAGGTCCGCACCGTCGCGTCGGCGGCGCCAGATACCCATGTCCAGGGCATCCAGGGCGAGATCGGTGTAGAGGCTGGTGGCGACCTGCCAGCCGACGACCATGCGGGAGAAGACGTCGATGACGAACGCGGCGTACACCCAGCCGGAGAAGGTGCGGATGTAGGTGATGTCCGCGACCCACAGCTGGTTCGGCCCGCTCGCGGTGAACTCGCGTTTGACCAGGTCGGCGGGGCGGCCGGTCTCGGGAGCGGGCCGGGTGGTGCGCGGTCCCCTGGCCCTGCTCACGCCGCGCAGGCCGGCCTCGCGCATGAGGCGTTCCACGGTGCAGCGGGCCACCTTCCGGCCGGCTCTGCGCAGCGCGGCGTGGATCTTCCGGGCGCCGTAGACGCCGTAGTTGGCGGCGTGGAGCACGCGTATCTCCTCGGTGAGCCGCGCATCGCGCAGGCTGCGGGCACTGGGCGGCCTGCCGGCGGCGGCGTAGTAGGTGCTCGGCGCGATCTCGGCGTCGGTGCCCGTCAGGACCTCGCAGATCGGCTGGACGCCGAACTCCTGTTTGTGCCGGTCGATGTAGGCGACCTTCAGCGCAGTGGGCGGTCCAGCTCCGCGGCGAAGAAAGCCGAGGCGGACTTCAGGATGGCGTTGGCCCGGCGTAGCTCCTTGTTCTCGCGCTCCAGCTCGGCGATCCGGGCTGCGTCGGCGCTGGTGGTGCCCTCACGCAGGCCCTCGTCGGTCTCGGCCCGTTTGACCCAGGTGCGCAGGGCCTCGGGGTGGACATCGAGCTGTTCGGCGATGCGGCGGATCGCTCCGGTCCGGCCGGCGGGGTCCTTGCGGGCCTCGACCGCCATCCGCGTCGCACGCTCACGCAGTTCGTCGGAGTACTTCTTGGGCGCAGCCATGATCGGCATCCTTCCGGGTCTTCGATATCTCCATCAAACCCGGGGCGATTCAGGGCTAGGCAGTGTCTTTGCGATCATCCGATCGTTGGCTGGCTGTGATGGATGGGGAGATATCTGACGCGGCGTGGTCGGTGATCGAGCCGTTGTTGCCGTCGGCGGGCCGGGTGCGAAGGGGGCTTGAGAAGCGTGGGCTCGGACGCTCCCGCGGCGGGCTGACCAGCAACATCCACCTTGTGACGGGCGGGGCCGGCCGTTGTCCTTCACTGTCACGGCTGGCACCCGCAACGACTGCACCCAGGCCGAGACGGTCATCGACGCCATCCGCGTCATCCAACCCGGACCGGGACGACCCCGTGGTCGACCCGAGCGGCTGGTGGCCGACAAGGGTTACTCGGCCCGCTCTTTCCGCGCCTACCTGTGCAGACGCGGAATCAAGGCGACCATCCCGGAACGCGTTGACCGGCTTGCGGGCCAATCGTCGGCGCAGAGGCAGTGCGGGCGGCCGGCCCGCCGGATTTGACCGCGAGCGCCACCGGCGGCGCAACGAGGTCGAGCGTTGCTTCCACCGCCTGAAGCAATGGCGCGGCATCGCCACCCGCTACGAGAAACAGCCCGGCCGCTACCTCGCAGCCATCACCCTGGCCAGCGCACTCATCTGGCTCGAGACGTGATCGACAAGACGCTCCCCAGGCCTCCCCCTCACTGACTGCGCCGCCGTCGGAGCGTGCCCGGCCGACAGCCCGCTCCTCGACGCGGCGGGCGTCGGCATCGCCTTCAACGCCCCGGACGACGTCCGCCTGGCGAGCACGGCGGTGGAGGGCGACGACCTGCGCACGGTCATCCCGGCGCTGGAAGGGCTCACCGCCAGAGCGAAGTAGCTGGACGCCCCGCCCGTTATCACCCGATGGTATTTCCGCCGAAGGGGCGACACGTCACAGTGCGCGCCCTGCCCGCCCGGCTGTATAGGATATCTGTCGTGCCCGGTGAAACTGACCTGCGACAACTCTTGATCGGCATGCGGCCGGAACTGAATCCAGGACGCTATGTGTTCACCACCGTGGCCGGTGGCATCCGGCCCGGGGTGACCCCGGTCGTCACGGTGACCGAACCGGAGGGTCTCACCCTGGTGCTGCGGCAGGAGGACGCCGAGGCGGCAGGGCTCAAGTACGACTACGTGGCCGGGTGGTTGGTCCTGCGGGTGTACTCGGCCCTGGACGCGGTGGGCCTGACCGCCGCCGTCGCACAGGAACTCGCCGGGGCCGGGATGAGCTGCAACGTGGTGGCTGGATTCCACCACGACCATCTCTTCGTGCCGTACGAGGCGACGCACCGTGCCCTGGAGCTGCTCGAAGGACTCTCCCGCAGATGTGCGGCCGACGTCGCGTAGTAGCCTCGGTGATCCATTCGGGAAGGGCCTTCGACATGCTCAGGACGCGGAGAACCGACCCCTGCCGGGCGCTCCGGGTTCGTACGCTCCCCTTCCCGTCACCGGGGAGAGGACTGAAGAAATGACAGCAAGCGTGCGCACCTCGGAGACCATCGAGGTGGTGGGAGCACGAACCAACAACCTCCGCGACGTCACCGTGCGCATCCCCAAGGGGCGGGTGGTGGCCTTCACCGGCGTCAGCGGCAGCGGCAAGACCTCCTTAGCGATCGACACCCTGCACAACGAGGCCCAACTCCGTTACCTGGAAGGGCTATCACCGTTCGTCCGGCAGTACATCACCCAGCGCAACCGCCCTAAGGTGGACCGGGTCCTCGGCCTGGGCGCCACCCTCGCCGTCGACCAGCGTCGGCTCAATCGCAATCCGCGCTCCACCGTCGCCACCATCACTGGCATCGACGGCCACCTCGGGCTGCTCTACTCCCGGCTGCCAGGCATCGGCCCGGACGCGCTCCCCGGTGACGGACATCTCAGCTCCGCCCACTTCGACCGGCACACCCCGGAAGGAAGCTGCTCCGAGTGCCACGGCGTCGGCGGAGTTTGGCAGGCTCAGGAGGAACTCGTCATCACGCGACCGGAGTTGCCCCTCTTCGAGGGAGCCTCCCCCTGGTACGCGAAGTGGCGTTCCGCCGAACACGCCTTCATCCCCGCACTGGCCGAGAAGCGCGGCGTGGACCTCGCCCTGCCCTGGCAGTCGCTACCCGAGCGCTTCCGGTACGAGGTGCTGTACGGCACGGGTGACGAGAAGATCGAAGCCACCGTCGACGTGCCGAACAAGAACGAGACGTCCTCCTGGACGTACACCTCCAGCGAGCCGCTGCGAGGAGCGCTCGCCGAGGTCGAGCGAGTCTTCGCGAACGCGGCGACACCCAGCGCGAAAGAGCGGTATCTGCCGTACATGCGCAAAATGCCCTGTACCACCTGCGGGGGAACCGGTTACGACGAGATCGCCCGGTCGGTAAGGCTCGGCGGGCTCGCCTACCCCGAACTGCTGGAGGCCGACGTTGGCGAGGTACGTGCCTGGGGTGGCCGGGTCACCTCCGGCCTCGACACCGCACAGCGCGCGGTCGGCGAACCCCTCCTCCAGGATCTCGCCCGCAGGCTCCGGGTGCTGGACCGCCTCGGCCTCGCCCACCTGCAACTGTCCCGCAGCGCGGCCACCCTGTCCGGCGGCGAACTCCAGCGCACCCGGCTCGCCGCCCAGCTCAGCACCGAACTTAGCGACATCATCTTCGTACTCGACGAACCGGGCACCGGCCTCCACCCCGCCGACAAGGCCCATCTACTGGACATAGCACTGGAGTTGCGCGCCGCCGGGAACACCGTGCTGCTGGTCGAGCACGACCCGGAACTCATCGCCCGTGCCGACTGGGTCATCGACATGGGACCGGGCGCCGGACGGCTCGGCGGCGAGGTGCTTGTCTCCGGCGCCCCCGCCGACGTCGCCGGACACCCCCGCTCGCTCACCGGCCACTACCTCGCCGGGAAGGGACCGCGGCTGCGCCGCAGCCGTCGGCCGGTCGGGGAGGGCACCGGCTGGGTGGAACTGCACGGGCTGTCCGCGCACAACGTGACGGCGGACCTGGTCCGCTTCCCCGTGGGCCGGCTGACCTGCCTGACCGGGGTCAGCGGCAGTGGCAAGAGCAGCCTCCTCGGCGCCCTCGGTGCCGGGACCGAGGCGGCTCTGGCCGGAACGGCGGCCGACGCCGTCCGCCGGGTCACCGGGGCCGGGGCCTTCGGCTGGGTCGCCGTGGTCGACCAGGAGCCGATCGGCCGGACACCCCGGTCCAACCCCGCCACCTACAGCAAGGCGTTCGATATTGTCCGCAAGCTGTTCGCGGAGACCGACGAGGCACGCAAGCGCGGCATCAAGGCCTCCTGGTTCTCCTTCAACACGGCCAACGGCGGACGCTGCGAGGTCTGCACGGGTTACGGCCGCAAGCTGGTCAACATGCACTTCCTGCCGGACGTGTGGGTGGTCTGCGACGCCTGCGAGGGACGCCGCTACACATCGGAGGCCCTGGAGATCACCTACCAGGGACTGACCATCGACGGGGTGCTGGAGCTGACCGTCGCCGAGGCCGTCGAACGCCTCACGGGGAACAGGCAGTTGGCGGAAACGCTCAAGGCCATGGACCGGGTCGGCCTCGGCTATCTGCAACTCGGCCAGAACGCCACGGAACTCTCCGGTGGCGAGGCGCAGCGCCTCAAGCTCGCGTCGGCGATCCAGCGCGGTTCCGAGGGCCGCAAGGCCGGACTGGTCGTGCTCGACGAACCCGTCTCGGGTCTGCACCCCTCCGACATCCAGCGCATGGTGGACGCCTTCGACCTGCTCCTGGACTCGGGCAACACGGTGGTCGTCGCTGAGCACGACATCCCCGTCGCGGCCTCCGCGGACTGGGTGATCGATCTCGGCCCGGGAGCCGGACCGGACGGAGGGGCGGTCGTGGCGGCCGGCACCCCCGACCAGGTCGCCGAGGCCCACACCCCGACCGCGGGCTACTTCCGCCGGTACATGGCGGGCCTGCCGCTGCTGAACGGGCATGGCGACCATTGACACACCGGTGACGCCCCGCGCCCGGCCGTTGCGCACACGGTCAGGCACGGGGCGATACCAGCTCCACGGCGGTGATGTCCGGGTCGGCGTCCAGACGGACCGGCGGCCCCCAGAAGCCGGTGCCCCGGTTCACGTAGAGCAGGGTGTCCCGGTACCGGCTCAGCCCGGCGACGTTCGGTTCGACCAAGGACGCGAGACGGGTGAAGGGCCACAGCTGGCCGCCATGGGTGTGCCCGGACAACTGGAGGTCCACCCCGTACCGGGCGGCCTCCGTGACCTGCGCGGGCTGGTGGGCGAGGAGAACCACGGCCCGGTCCCGGTCACGTCCGCCCAACGCGGCTTCGTAGTCGGGGCCGTCGTCGTGGTTGACGCCACTCGCGTCCTCGTCCCCGGCCAGGTCGAAGCCCGGCAGGGCGATCCGCTCGTTGCGCAAGGGACGCAGCCCGAGCCCGCTCACGAAGCGGACCCACTGCTCGGCGCCCGAGTAGAACTCGTGGTTCCCGGTGACGTAGTACGCGCCGTGCGGCGCCCGCAGGTCCGCGAGCGGTTCGGCGGCCCGCCCCTGGACAGCCACGTCGGCGTCCTCCACTAGGTCACCCACGAGGGCCACCAGGTCCGGCTCGGTGCCGTTGAGGAGGTCCACCAGCTGCCGCGTGCGGGAACGCCCCACCAGCACGTTCAGGTGGATGTCGCTGATCAGCGCGATCCGGAAACCGTGGGCCTCCGGGCCGAGCCGGGCCAGGGGCACGACGAGGTGCCTGACGCGGGGCGGTCCCGGCGGCGACGGCGACGACCCCGGCTCACGAACATCCGCCGGGAGGCCAGGAGCTCGTCGGCCGACGCGGGCGCCGGGCTGTCCGGGCCGGGCACGGAGCCCGTACCGTACGGGCGCTCCCCTCCGTCATCGGACGCCGTCCTCAGGGCTGGGGACGCCGTGTCACCGACGGAGCTCCTCCGCCGGACCCGCATCAGCACGGGGCGGACCGCCTCACCCGCCAGCAGCGCCAGCGTCAGGTAGAGGATCCCCGCCATCCAGGTGAAGCCGGGCCAGCCGACTGCGGTGGCCAGCGAAGCGGGCAGCGCGCGCTCCCCGGGCGGTGCGGCCACCAGCAGCACGATCAGGACCGTACCGACCCGGCGCCACCACGAACCCGGGTACGTCGTGGCGCGGACCATCCGCCACCACACGTAGGAGTGGGCGCCGGCCAGGACGGGCAGCACGAGCGCGACGAACAACGCGGAGGACACCGGATCCCCGGATCAGCCGGCGACCGTGCGCGGCTCACCGCACCAGCGACGCAGCGCCCTCGTCAACCCGAGGCCGGGCTCGACGCCCGCCCAGGCCACGTATCCGTCCGGCCGGAGCAGCACATGCGCGGGCCACCGGGCGCCGAGGGGTTCGGCGAGCACACCCGTACGCAGCCGGGCCTCCCAGCCCGCGGCGGCGGGCGGACAGCCCTCCGTGCCGGTCAGCACGAAATGACCGCTCCGGAACAACTCGTACAGCCGTTCCGGGCCGCCGGGGGGTCACCACGAGCGGCCGGTCCGGTATGCGCCGACCCGTCCACCGGTCACGCTTGTCCGCCGGGTTCGGGTACCGCTCCGCCTCGTAACTGTCGAGCAGCCCTTGCAGCGCCCATCCGTCGAGGACCGCCCGCAGCTTCCAGCCCAGGTTGAACGCGTCCTGGATACCGGTCTGGAGCCCCTGTCCGCCGGACGGAATGTGCGTGTGCGCGGCGTCCCCCGCGAGCAGTACCCGGCCGGCCCGGTACGTCTTCGCGTGCCGCTGCGAGCTGCGGAACCGGGACAGCCACAGCGGGTTGTGCATGCCGATGTCCGAGCCCAGGATGGCGGCGCAGCTCTCGCTCAGGTCCTCCAGCGTCAGTGGCTCGTCGGCGGGGACGGCGAACTTCTCCCGGTCCAGCACGATGACCCGGTACGTGCCGTCACGGAACGGGAACAGGGCCGCCATGCCGCGCCGGGTGATCCGCGCGTACTCGGCCGGCCCCGGCGGGCTGCTCAGCCGGGCGTCGGCCATCATCAGCGACTGGTCGTAGTTCCAGCCGTCGAATTCCACGCCGATGGCGTCATGAACGGTGGAGTTCACCCCGTCACAGCCGACGACGTACCGGGCCCGGACGGTGGCCGGACCCTCTGGCCCGGTCAACTCGACATCGACCCCGTCGTCGTCCTGCGACAGCCCGGTCATCTCGGTCCCGAAGAGCAGCACCGCGCCCGCCTTTTCGGCGGCGGCCTGCAGCGCGTCCTCCGTCCGCGCCTGCGGGATGGACAGGCTGAAGGGGAAAGGCGTGTCGAGCAGCCCGTAGTCCAGGTAGCCATCCTCGTTGCCGAGCGGCGGATGCGGGCATTCCCGCCCCCAGGCCAGCACGTCACCCACCCGGCCGCGCATGTCGAGGAGTTCCAGGGTGCGGGGCTCGACCGTGCCGGCAGGGGACAGCCGGCTGCGCCCGGTGCGCTTGTCGACCACCTGGCAAGAGACGCCGAAGCCGGCCAGTTCCGCCGCGAGCGCGAGCCCGGCGGGTCCGGCGCCGGCGATGAGCACCTGGGGGGACGGTGGCATCTTCTGACTCCTTCGCAACGGCCGGACCCGCCGCACGGGCAGTGCGCGGGGCGCGATACCACGGCAGGCGCGGGCCGGTCCGGGACCACGGGGCCGCTTCACGTCGGGATGACGGCCAGTTAACGGGCGGGTGGGAAGCGGSCSCGTGGTCCCGGAC
>NZ_QFRK01000070.1 GCF_003143855.1 Streptomyces sp. NWU339 | reverse complement strand
GTCCTTCTCGTCGCCGGCCAGGTGGTGGGCCACCCCGGAGGCGGTGTTGTGGGTGCGCGCCCCGCCCAGCTCCTCGAAGCCGACGTCCTCGCCGGTGACCGTCTTGATCACGTCCGGGCCGGTGATGAACATGTGCGAGGTCTGGTCGACCATCACGGTGAAGTCGGTGATCGCCGGGGAGTAGACCGCGCCGCCCGCGCACGGGCCCAGCACCAGGGAGATCTGCGGGATCACCCCGGAGGCGTGGGTGTTGCGGCGGAAGATCTCGCCGTAGGCGCCCAGCGAGGCCACCCCCTCCTGGATGCGGGCGCCGCCGGAGTCGTTGATGCCGATGACGGGGCAGCCGGTCTTCAGCGCGAGGTCCATCACCTTGACGATCTTCTGTCCGTAGACCTCGCCCAGCGCGCCGCCGAAGACGGTGAAGTCCTGGGAGAAGACCGCGACCGGGCGGCCGTCGACGGTGCCGTAGCCGGTGACCACGCCGTCGCCGTAGGGGCGGTTTGCCTCCAGGCCGAAGCTGGTGGAGCGGTGCCGGGCGAACTCGTCCAGCTCGACGAAGGAGTCCTCGTCCAGCAGCAGGGCGATCCGTTCCCGGGCGGTCAGCTTGCCCTTGGCGTGCTGTTTTTCCACGGCGCGCTGCGAGCCGGCGTGCGTCGCCTGGTGGATGCGCCGCTGCAGGTCCGCGAGCTTGCCCGCGGTCGTACGAATGTCGATGTCGTTCACTGGTTGTTCCACTCCGGGGCTCACTGGTCAGAAGGTGTCGTGGGGGACGTGCACGCCCCAGACGTCGCGCAGCGCGTGGGAGACCTCACCGACCGTGGCGTGCCCCCGCAGGGCCTCCCGTATCGCGGGGAGCACGTTCTCGGTGCCCTGGGCGGCGGTGCGCAGGGCGTCGAGGGCGCGTTCGAGGGCGTCGTTGTCGCGGTCCTTGCGCAGGGCGGCGAGGCGTTCTCGCTGGTCGAACTCGATCTGGGGGTCTACGCGCAGCGGCTCGTAGGGTTCTTCCTCGTCCAGGACGAACGTGTTGACGCCGACCACGGTGCGTTCCTTGTTGTCGATCTCCTGAGAGATCAGGTAGGCGGAGCGTTCGATCTCGGACTTCTGGAAGCCCTGCTCGATGGCCGCGACGGCGCCGCCGCGGTCCTCGATGGCCTGCATCAACTCCAGGACTGCCCCCTCGATTTCGTCGGTCATCGACTCCATGAAGTAGGAACCGGCGAAGGGGTCGACGGTCTTGGTCACATCGGTTTCGTAGGCGATGACCTGCTGGGTGCGCAGGGCCAGTCGCGCTGCCTTCTGGGTGGGCAGGGCGATGGCCTCGTCGTAGGAGTTGGTGTGCAGGGACTGGGTCCCGCCCAGGACCGCTCCCAGGCCCTGCAGTGCGACCCGGACCAGATTGACCTCCGGCTGCTGGGCCGTCAGCTGCACGCCGGCGGTCTGCGTGTGGAAGCGCAGCATCTGCGACTTCGGATTCCGGGCGCCGAACTCCTCGCGCATGACGCGGGCCCAGATACGGCGGGCGGCGCGGAACTTCGCGATCTCCTCCAGCAGCGTGGTGCGGGCGACGAAGAAGAAGGACAGACGCGGAGCGAAGTCGTCGACGTCCAGGCCTGCGGCGAGCGCGGCCCGCACGTACTCCTTGGCGTTGGCGAGGGTGAACGCGATCTCCTGCGCGGGCGTGGCCCCGGCCTCGGCCATGTGGTAGCCGGAGATGGAGATCGTGTTCCAGCGCGGCAGCTCTCGGTGGCAGTAGGCGAAGATGTCGCTGATCAGCCGCAGTGACTGCTTCGGCGGGAAGATGTAGGTGCCGCGGGCGATGTACTCCTTGAGCACGTCGTTCTGGATCGTCCCGGTCAGCAGGTTGCCCGGGACTCCCTGCTCGGCGGCGACCAGCTGGTACAGCAGGAGGAGCGTCGAGGCCGGTGCGTTGATCGTCATCGACGTCGACACCTTGTCGAGCGGCAGACCCTGGAACAGCGTGCGCATGTCCTGGATCGAGTCGATCGCCACACCGACCTTGCCGACCTCGCCCTGGGCGATGGCCTCGTCGGAGTCGTAGCCCATCTGGGTCGGCAGGTCGAAGGCCACGCTCAGGCCCCCGGTGCCGGCGCCGACCAGCTCGTGATAGCGCTCGTTGGACTCCTTCGCGGTGCCGAAGCCGGCGTACTGCCGCATCGTCCACGGCCGGCCGGTGTACATCGACGGGTACACGCCCCGGGTGAACGGGAACCGCCCCGGCGCGCCCAGCTTGGCGTCCGCGTCGAAGCCCGCCGGTGTGCCGGCGTCGTAGACCGGCCGGATCGGCAGCCCGGACTCGCTGTGTGCGAGAGAACCCACGGTGACCTCCTGTGGTACTCCATCTCTTTTGAACGGTACGCAGTACCATTCCATTGGGCAAGTGGCCACCGAAGGGCGAGACAGGGAAAGATGGGTGATCATGAGCAAGCCAGCCGCGCGAATCCGGCTCTCGGAGGCCGCCTTCGCCCTGTTCGACGAGCGCGGATACGAGCAGACCACCGTCGATGACATCGCCGAACGCGCCGGTGTGGGCCGCACCACCTTCTTCCGGTACTACCCGGCGAAGGAAGACGTCATCTTCCCCGACCACGACCGGATGCTCGATCAGATCAAGGACCGCCTGGCCACCTCCAGTCACGAGACTGCCCTGGCCGCCGTCTCCGACGCGGTCCGCCTGGTGCTGCTGCACTACCTCGACGAAGGCGACCTCGCCCGCCGGCGGTACCGGCTCACCAGTAAGGTCGCCGCGCTCCGTGACCGCGAGATCGCCAGTGTGGCCCGTTATCAGCGCCTGTTCCGCGAGTTCATCTCGAACTGGCTGGGGGACTCCAGCGAGTCGGCCTCCCTCAGGTCCGAGCTCATGGCCGCGTCCGTGGTCGCGGCCCACAACCACGTGCTGCGCCGATGGCTCCGAGGTGAGTCCCCCGACCCCGTCGGAGAGGTCGACGCCGCGATGCGCGAGGTGCTCGCCCTGTTCCCGGGCCCGCAGTCCCGCTCGGAGACGGACGCCGGCGGCACCACGGTCGTCGCCTTCCGGAGCGGACAGGACATCGACGCGTTGCTCCCCTCACTGCGACGCCTCCTCGGGGACCACTCCGAGCGGTGAACACGTCCGGCATGCCCCTCGCCCCTCGATGAGGGTGCCGGTTCACGTCGAGGCGACCGCTCTGGCCGCGGGGCCGGGCCACGTGCAGCGGGAAGATCCGAAAACGCGGCCCGTCAGGGGCACTGCCGGGTGTTGAGCCGGGCCGCCTGACGTGTCAGGTGGTCGCGCTCGGCGAGGTCGGGTGCCCTTCGGGCCGCCTCGGCGTACAGCCGGGCCGCCGTCGCCAGGTCGCCGTCGCGCTCGTGGAGGTACGCCGCCACCGCGGTGTGGCGGGGCAGTGAGGCGTCCAGTTCCGCGAGCGCCGCCAGTCCGGCGCGCGGTCCGTCGGCCTCGCCGACGGCCACCGCTCGGTTGAGCCGGACGACCGGGCTGTCGGTCAGGCGCGTGAGCTCGTCGTACCACTCGACGATCTGCACCCAGTCGGTCTCCTCGGCGGTGGGTGCGTCGGCGTGGAGTGCCGCGATGGCGGCCTGGGCCTGGAACTCGCCCAGCCGGTCGCGGGCGAGGGCTGCCTGCAGGATCCCGACGCCTTCGGCGATCAATGCGGTGTCCCATCGGCCACGGTCCTGCTCGGCGAGCGGCACCAGGCTGCCGTCGGGCGCGGTCCGGGCGGCGCGCCGGGCGTGGTGGAGCAGCATGAGGGCGAGCAGTCCCGCCGCCTCGGGGTGGTCGATGGAGGCCGCGAGCTGCCGGGTGAGCCGGATGGCCTCGGCGGCGAGGTCGACGTCGCCGGAGTAGCCCTCGTTGAAGACCAGGTAGAGGACGCGCAGCACGGTCGCGACGTCGCCGGGCTGGTCGAACCTTCCCCAAGCTCTCGGCTTCTCCCCCACTCTCGGCTTCGCTCGAGCGGGGGGACCCCCATGAGCAGGGGAGACCCCACTGCCGGAGACGGTGCGCTTGGCCCGGCTGATGCGCTGTGCCATGGTCGCCTCGGGCACCAGGTAGGCCTGGGCGATCTGGCGGGTGGTCAGCCCGCCGACGGCGCGCAGCGTGAGCGCGACGGCGGACGACGGCGTCAGCGACGGGTGGGCGCACAGGAAATAGAGCTGGAGGGTGTCGTCCACCGCGGACGCGGGCCCGGGCGCCGGCTCCTCGTCGACGAGGTCCTCACGCCGGCGGCGGGCGGCGTCCGCCCGCCTCGCGTCGAGGAACCGGCGCCAGGCCACGGTGACCAGCCAGCCCTTCGCATCCCGCGGTGGGTCGGCCGGCCAGACGCGGAGCGCCTCGACCAGCGCGTCCTGCACGGCGTCCTCGGCCGCCGCGAAGTCGGCTCCGCGGCGGACGAGGATCCCGAGCACGCTCGGCGTGAGGCGCCGGAGCAGGGCTTCGTCCATGGACGAGGTCACTCCGTGACGGTGGGCGGCGCGGCCAGGAACGGGCGCACCTCGAGCCACTCGTGGATCGGCTTCCCGCCCGCCCCGGGGGCGGCCGACAGTTCCCCGGCCAGCTCGACGGCACGGTCGTAGGTGTCGACGTCGATGACCATCCAGCCGGCGATGAGGTCCTTGGTCTCGGCGAACGGGCCGTCGGTGACCGGTGGACGCCCCTCGCCGTCGTACCGGACGAACGTCCCCTCGGGGGCGAGCGCCTGGCCGTCGACGAACTCGCCGGTCTTCTCGAGCCGGGCCGCGAAGTCGTTCATGTACTGCACGTGGGCCGAGATCTCCTGTGGCGTCCACCGGTCCATGGGCACGTCGTTGACCGGAGCCGGAGCGCCGCGGTAGTGCTTGAGCAGCAAGTACTTGGCCATCGTGTTTCTCCTCGGTACTGGTGCGGCCCATTGTGGTCGCGTTCACTGCGGGGACGTAGTCGGCCAGGGGTTCTCGACATCGGCGTCCGGTTCTTTGGCTCCCGTGGGCGGGGCCGGGGGAGGGCCCGCCCGATGCGCGCCCCGGCCGGGCCGGGGCTCCGTCCCGCGGCCTCGGCTCGCCGGAGCCTTGCGGAGCCCGACGCACCTCGGCAGGCACGCGTCTACCGTTGTGGTATGCGCGGCGACGTGGTGACGCTGTTCGTGTGCGGCGATGTGATGCTCGGCCGCGGCGTGGACCAGATCCTGGCCCGCCCCGGCGATCCGGTGCTGCGGGAGACCTGCGTCACGGATGCCCGCGCCTACGTCCGTATGGCCGAGTCGGTCAATGGACCGGTCCCGGCTCCCGTGTCCCCGTCCTGGCCGTGGGGTGAGGCGCTCCGACTGCTGGACGGGACCGCCCCGGACGTACGGATCGTCAACCTCGAGACCTCCATCACGCGCAGTGACACGTTCGCCCCCGGCAAGGCGGTTCACTACCGCATGCATCCGGCCAACGTGCCCGCCCTCACGGTGGCCCGGCCCGACGTCTGCGTCCTGGCCAACAACCATGTGCTGGACTTCGGCCGGGCGGGCCTGGCGGAGACGCTGGAGACGCTCGACCGCTCGGGCCTGCGGGTGGCGGGCGCCGGGCAAAGTGCCGACGAGGCGTACCGGCCGGCGGCCGTCCCTGTCGGAACCGGCGGTCGTGTCCTCGTCCTCGCGCTGGGGGCGAGCTCCAGCGGTGTCCCGTCCGGCTGGGCGGCGACCGCGGCCCGCTCCGGCGTCGCCCATCTCCCCGACCTGTCGGCCGGCACGGCCACCGCGGTGGTGGAGCGCATACAGCGAGTGAAACGTGCGGGCGACACGGTGGTCGTGTCCGTGCACTGGGGCTCCAACTGGGGCTACCACGTTCCCCGCGAGCAGATCCGTTTCGCGCATGCCCTGGTGGACGGCGGCGTCGCCCTCGTCCACGGGCACTCCTCGCACCACCCCCGCCCCATCGAGGTGTACCGGCAGAGGCTGGTGCTGTACGGCTGCGGCGACTTCATCGACGACTACGAGGGCATCAGCGGGTACGAGGAGTACCGCGACGACCTCCGGCTCGCCTACTTCGTCACGGTGGCGGCGGACACCGGCCGGTTCCTGGGCCTGCGCATGATGCCCCTGCGTTCCCGGCGTATGCGGCTGGAGCCAGCCTCGCACCAGGACGCCGCCTGGATGCACGCGACCCTCGACCGTGTCAGCGCTCCCGTGCACCCGGTCCTCGAACCGGACGGCACACTCTCACTGGAGCCGAACCGTCAACGCCCGGCACGCTGACGTCCCGCCTCCCCGTCGCCGCACCGCTCGCGCAGGCGGGGCCGGCCGTGAAGCGGCCGGCCCCGCCGGTCGGGCCTCGACGCAGTCGGCGATCACCGCGACCTCGTGTGCCTGGATCTCGCCCGGGGACGGGCGGAACTCGTAACCGCCCGTCCCGATGTACGAAATCCCCGCATGAGGGGTTCTCCCACGGTCAGGTTACGAGTGTCTGGACGACCGAATGAACGCCGGGCGATTTCAGACGCACAACCGTGTGTATCCGATCGCGGGATTGGCCGACTGATGGTTGTACTGATTTCCCTTCGGGTCGACAATGTACGCCCCGAACAACACGCAGTCCTTGCCGTCGTACTCCCACGCCGCATCGCGGGACGGGCCGACCGAGTACAGCCTTGGGCCGGACACCGAATTACTCTGGTTGGCCGTGCCGGACGCCCCCATCGTGGCAATACTCATCTCCGTCGCCACGCCGACCCACTGGGACTTCACTGCGAAACCGCAGAACGAGCGCGTGTACGCGTTGTACTGCACGTATACGGTTCCCGCCGGCAGGATGCTGCCCGAACGCACAATGGGCTCCGCGTGGACGTATGCGTAACCCGCACCGCACACATCACCCACCGTGCTCGGTGCCAATGGTGCGGCCGCCGCCGGTGCCGCAGCGGCACCGAGTGCGAGTGCTCCCAGGGCGACGCAACTCCATAACCGTCGAATATTCATTTCTCTCCCCCTCCTCGGACGACATGCGATCAGAGCCTGTGGCTCCGGTGAGGAGTTTACCGGGGGTCGGCACGCGAAATAGGGGGCCGTGGAATGGGCTGCATCACATTCCATTCCCGCGAACTGTTCTCGAACTGCACCGCCCCGGATAATTCAATGGGTTCCGTCACCACAATCCGACTTTTCTGTATGTGGATGTACGGGATGTGCCACGGTGAGCGATGGACGACAGGTGCCGCCGGCCCCGCAGTGCGGCTTCGGCGCACTCGGCTAACGGGGCGCTTGATGGTTCGTCGTGCCGGATGAGGTCTGATCCGAGGCGGCACGGGCACCGGGAACCAGGTTCCGGGCCCGCTGGAGCGTCTCGTCCAGGCCTCGGCACCCGAGTGACCCGCGCGGGGTGCGGCGGGCGGCGTGATCGGCCCGAGCACCTCCGGCGAACCGGTGGCCGGGCTCATTCCGACTGCGTGCCGAGCCGCTCGGCCAGGAAAGTGATGATCTCGTTCCGAGCCTGCAGGGTGGGGTGACCCTCCTGGTCGACGAGGTGAGCCGTGACGACGCTGTGGGCGCAACCGACGACATCACGGAAGAAGGGCGGGGGGTTCGTGTTCGCCGTCTCGGCTTTGAGCACGCGGCCGTCGAACGCTTCCCCGAGCAGCGCCCGGTAAGCGGCGAACCGCCGACCGGTGCACCAGCTGTCGTTGTCGAAGCGGTAGGCGAGAACCTTCAGTCCGTCGCGCGCCACACGCTCAGCGACGGCGGCTGCGTCTGCGTCGCTGATCTCCAGACCACCGGGGTCGTCGAGCGGAAGCGACGGATGGTTGACCACTGGTGCGATGACGGACGGTTCCAGCGCCATGGTCAGGGCGAAGTTGCCGGTGAAACACAGACCGACGGCGCCGACGCCGGGTCCGCCACGCTCGGTGTGCGCCAGGCGAGCGAGACCACGCAGCCATGTGACGACGGGGCTGGTGCCACCACCGGCGAACGCTCGGAACTCGGCGCTGACGCACGCGCGTCGAACAACGGCCTCGCCCGCCCCGGCGAGCGGATAGGCACCGTCGACGCCGAAAAGAGAGGGCAGGTACACGGAGAAGCCGGCATCTCGCACCCAACGCGCGAACCGCGCGACGTCGGGGCTGATACCCGGCATCTCGGGCATGAGGACGACCGCCGGTCCTGACCCGGCTACGTACACGGTCTTGTCGACGCCATCGACGCCGACGGCTCTCCGCGAGAAGTCGTCCAAGGGGTCGTTCTGTCCTCGCATGATGGTCATGACCTAGATGCTGATGAGTAGCCGTCCTCCTGAGAAGCGGCGGCATCGCCACGTATCCCGGTAATATCGCCATCCGTTCAAGAGCGCCGGAGGGGCCGCATGAGTCCGCTGCGAGTCGGTGTGCTGGCCTACCCCGGCTGCTTCGCGTCGGAGGTGTTCGGAGTCCCCGACCTCCTGGCCATGGCAACTCACGTCGCCGCGGCGCAAGGGGCGCTTCAGCCCGCCTACGAGGCGTCGGTCGTCTCGCCCCGGCGGCGGGTGGTCGCGTCCGGCGGCTCGGCCCTCGACGTCTCGGCGGTTCGCCCGGTGGACGTCCTGATCGTGCCGGGCTTCGAGCTCTCGCCCACGCTCGACCTCGACGCGACACTCGCACGCCTGGGACCGGAAGTGGCGTCGATCCGATCGCAGGCGGCCTCCGGGACCGCTGTGGTATCGATCTGCGTGGGCGCCTTCCTGGTCGCTGAAACCGGGCTGCTCGGCGGGCGTGAAGCGACCACGTCCTGGTTGTTCGCGGATCGGTTCGCCGACCGGTACGCCGACGTGCGCCTCCGCCCGGAGAGGTTGGTCGTGACCGACCGAGGGGTGACGACCACAGCGGCCTTCAGCGCCATGTACGACTTCGCGCTGCAGTTCATCCGCGAGCACGACGGCCCCCGCGTCGCCCGTAGCACCGCGCGTATCGCTCTTGTCGACGACGCACGTTCCACGCAGGCTCCCTATGTCGATCCGGGGCTCGTCCCCACGGTGGGCAGGGAGTTCTCGCTCAGCGTCAAGCGGTGGCTCGACCAGAACCTCAGCGCTCGCTACGACCTGGCCGCCCTCGCCCGGGAGTTCCACGTCAGCACGAGAACCATGCTCCGGCGCTTCGGTGACGAAGCCGGCGAGACGCCACTCGCGTACCTGCAGACGGCCCGGGTGCGTCGAGCCACCCACCTGCTGGAGACGACGGACAGGACCGTCGCCCGCATCGCCGCCGACGTCGGGTACCGCGATCCCGGGTCGTTCAGCGGCATCTTCGCCAGACACACGGGCCGGAGCCCGAGGGAGTACCGCGCGGTATTCCGTCGTCGCCGCGACCCTCACGCGTCAACCGTCAACCTGACGAACGGAGGATGAGTGCGGGGTCTCCCGCGCGGGCGAACGGTGCTGCGAGCCCGGTGACACCACCCCCAGGTCATCGCTTCGACATTCGACAGGGGCAACAGCCGTGCCGGACCCGGAAACCAGGAGCCCCGTTCCGGCGGCTCGAGGCTGCTCGGGCGTCGGGCACCTTCCAGTTCGGCCGGAGACTTCGGGCGGGGTGGTTGATGCTCCGCCGCGCCGTTCACAGGAGGCCCGGGCCTGCCTGGTGCGCTCCCGAGAACCCGACGGAACCGACCCAGTCCGTGGATCCGGTGACCGCAAGGTGGTACTCCGCTGTCGTCTGCTCTTCGTCCCAGGTCGAGTTCAGGGTGACGCGCGCTGTCAGCTCCGATCCTGCGGGTACCTTGATCTGAAGCCAGTTGACATACCGGCTCGTCCTCGACTCGGCCACCACGTTGCCGGCACCGTCCAGAAGTTCCACCGTGTAGAGGTCGGCGATCTCCTGCGGCGGCTTCCAGCTCGCGGGCAGATGGAAGACGTTGCGAATCAGGATGTCCTCGGTGTCGACGGCCGCTCCGTTCGGGAAGACCGTCAGGGCGGGATAGACACCGCACGGGTTGAAACCGTAGGCGTTGAACATGCAGGGCAAGTCGGCGAAGCCCCGGTCCGGTACCACCGTGACCGTGACGAACTGATCCTCGGCCGACGTCATGGTGTACTCGGTCGGCCGACCGGACGTCGTGACGTCGGTGGCCATGAACGATGTGTCGAGAGCGACATCGGGGGCGTGGGCGCGGCCGCGGGGGTACGTCTCGACGAGTTCGTACATGCGCCGCTGACCGCTGCCCCAGGGTGCCGCACCTTCGACCTCGGTGACCAGCTTCCCGTTGTCGTAGTAGCGGCCGTCGGCCGGATCGAGGAGGACGCCCATGGGCCCGCGGGGCCCGAGCGGACCGAGCGGGCCGTAGACGCCCAGGGGGCCGACGGGCCCGAGGGGTCCGTACACACCGCCGGCCTGGAGTTGCCCGGAGATTTCGTTGATCGCGGGCAGGTTCTCGCAGTAGGCCTCCTGGCCGACCGGACCGGTCGGGCCGAGCGGTCCGCTCTCACTCAGGACCGGTTGAGCGAGGATGCCCCATGTGTCGAGCAGCGATGCGAAGAACGGGTGGTGCCGCAGGTAATCGAGTTGCGTCTCCCAGTACGCACTCGCCTCTCCGAGGGGCCCGTACCGGCCGAGCGGCCCCCAGGGACCGAGCGGCCCCAGGTGCCCCAGCGGTCCGACGGGACGCAACAGCGCTTCTCCGGGCTCGCCGTCCGCGTACGCGGCAGGGTCGATCCGTGGCTGAATCGATGTCATCAGCGGCTCGGCACGGTCGTCCGCGTCGCTGTCCATGGTCAGTTGCCGCTCCACGGTGGTCGCGCTGGTCCACGTCCAGTCGGGCATGGCGGACGCCCCGTCGACGACGCAGGGCCGCTCGTCCGGTGTTTCTGCGGATGCCGGCTGGGCCGCTCCCAGCAGCATGCCGAGGCTGCTCAGCACGACAAGAGTCCGACGCCGCCGATTGAAGACCACTGATTCCCCCCGTGGGTCAACTCACTGCGAGTGCACACATATTCAGTGCAGGATCGATGGTGACACGCTGCGGTTGCCGGGCAGTGACCGACCCGCTGCTCGGCTTCGCCGTGGCGCGCCACAAGCCGCCGAAGGCGAATGTGAACCGAGGACCCTGCCGTCGCCTCAGGCCGACACGGGTGCGACCGCCAGATCACTGCCCCGCCCGGAGATCAAGGGGTCGAGCAGCCAGCGTAGTTCGGCATCGTCGATGGTGAGCCGGACGTCGTAGCGGGCCCAATGTGGTTCCATCCAAGGCACAAGCCCGACGAGCCGACTCCGCAGCTCACGCGTAGGCCGTCGTCGGCCTGGCCCCCGACTTCATGGATCATGTGGCAACCACGCTGTGCGTGGCCGGCGGGACGGCCCCTGTCGGTCTGCTGTCGCCACTTCGGCCTGTCCCGAAGGCCCGAGGAGTCCCGCCGATCCCGTTGAGTTCCCCGCATGTCAGGGCCGGTTACGGAACGGCCATGGCCTTCTGTCGGTACTCGGCAAGGAGGGGACAGGTGTTTCGGCCCTCGGGACGTCCTCGGGGCGTGGCGGTGGCGAATCGAACGACCTCCACGATCCTCGGACATTCTCCATGACGGCATTACCCTGCCGATCGATCATTCGCGTCAATGCTTCCTGGGCTACGCCAAATGCTATGGCCCAGGCGGCTATTTGTGCTTGAGTGTCCAATGCTGAGAGGCCCGGAATGAATTTACCATGGATCAATATCAGGCCAAGGAGCGCGGATAGGACGCCAACTGGAAGGCGCAGGGCCAACAAGCTCAGCGGCACCATGTACGGCGTGAGCGTACCCTGCATGTGTCGAATCGAAACTGCTCCAGCCATTGCGGCGGCGCACATGCCGAGTGACCCAACCAGTAAGCCGTCGTCGCCGTCCGCACTCCCGCCCGCGGGACAGACGCGCTTCGTCGCCAGCGGATTGCTCGGAGTGGGAGCCGGCGGTTCAAAGCAGAGCAGACTCGGCACGCCATCGGGATGGAGGTACCCCGAAAGTATGAGCAATGTGGCGATGACTGACATGGCAAGGAACGAGTATAGTACGACGTTTCGGAAGCTGCGGACCCGCGCTATCTCGGATTCTTCGACATGATTGGCGGCATGCAGTACATTGACCGCCAACTCTCTGAACTCTTTATCCAGTATGTTGTTGTTTTTACGCAGGTGCTCCGACAGCACTTTCAAGCGTGGATCGTCCTCGCCCAAATGGTGTACCCCTTGGGCAAGCACAACCGGTCCTCGCCAGCGGACTTCATTGTCGGGTGCTAACTGTAGAAGTATCAGTTCGGCTTCATGGATGTTCGAGAGTACTCGATCTTTCGAAGATGCGCCGCTCAAAGTTGGTCGCCGATCTTCGGCGGCATTTCGCGCCGCATCCAGAATGGCGTGGGCCTTGCGTGCCAACTTCTTCTCAGGGGGAGCGAGTTGGCCTGCTTCAACTCTGTCGAGCTGCGCCTGAAGCACTGCGACATGTGCGCAGGCGCGGTGTCGCCAGGAGCCGCGTCTCCCTCGTGCGGCTACGTCCCGATCTCCGCTTTCCGAGTGTGCTTCCGTCCGGCGGGAAACAAATCTCATACTTACAGCTTGATCGCTCGTCCTGCGTGACTGCAACTCGAACGTGGATGGCGAGCCCTCGCGGGCCTACTGCAACAGTGGTGCGGTCTCTCGGATTCGGAAAAAGGATGAGCAGAGCCTCTGACGGAGCCAGAAATGGAACCCTCTGCTTCCTGATGCCGCGGTCGTGAGTGATCTGCAATGCCGGTGATTTAGGGCGTTTCTGCAAGCGAGGGTGGCTCTCCCGGGCTCCGCGTGACTTTGAGTGAGTAGCTGACGCGGCTGGGAGGGCAGGGTCCATCCCGGCGTTCGGGCGGCGTGCAGGTTCTATGGGTTCGCTGAGGCCCGTGCTGGGGCCGGACGGTCACAGGTGGTCGATGATGCGTACGAGGTGTCCGTCGGGCAGCCCTGCCGGGGTGCGTCCCTGGAAGCGGGCATTGTCCAAGCGCCGGCTCTCGCCCGGGGTGGGCATGACGGACACGCGCGAACCGTCGGGCAGAACCCACAGCGGTGGCAGAATGAGGTTCTTCTTGATCTGCCAGGCGAGGGGCCAGCCGGTCGCCTCGACCAGGCCCCACAGTTCATGACCGGCGAAATCGCGGTCGGCCGGCAGCAGTATGCCGGGCCGCAGGGAGGCGAGCAGGCGGCGGGCGAGCTTGTGCTCGCTGAATTGGGTGATCGAGTCGAAGGCCGCGTCGATGACGGCGTGGGTGCCGCACTCGATCAGGGCCATCGGTCTGACCTGTGGGTTTCCGCTCTTGTTGGCGCCGTCGCAGCCGGTGGATCCGAACGTGGCGGCGTTCTCGGGGGCGTCCGGAACGTCCAGCGCGGTGCCGTCCCGGGCGACCAGCCGCAAACCGAAGGCGAACGCTCCTGGAGTCGAGGGCGCCGCCCGAGTGCCGCACCGGCGTTCGAAGAGCACCTGGAAGGGCTTGTCTCCCAGCTGCTGGCGGGCTCGAGTGAGGGCCGGACCGATGGGCGGGCGCTGGATGATCCCGCCGGGCAGGTGCCGCAGCTTCTCGGTCAGGGTCCGCAGGACCCCCGGTGCCCGGGGACCCGGCGCTGTCGGAGCTGCTGAACAGGCACAGAGCCAGGACGAAGCAGACCACCGCACGGACCGGGAGAAGCCTGCGGCGGCGCTCGGCTCTTCCGGTCGACTCCGTTACTTCGTCGATTATTTCGGACGTGATCTCCTCGGTGAGTACGCCGATCCGGATCCGGTCGCCGAACTGCGGCTCCAACCGCTTTCGGGGGCTTCGAGATGGCACCGGCCGGACCGCCGTGGTGACGGCTGGGGCAGCAGCGATGACAGACTGAGCGCCCAACGGGGAGTCGGATATTGGTCGATCCTCGTCATCCATGGATGTCAGTACCTTCTACGCCTTCTTCTCCACCACCTGCTTCGCCCTGGTCGGCTTGTGGTGGAACGTCGTTCGAGCCATACCGACTGGATGCGCGACCCAGCCCTGCGCCGCGTCGTCGGCGGGATCTACCTGTCCTTCCTACTGCCCGCTTTGATGGGCCTGTTCGCCCAGATCGGCGGCACCAAGCAGCCGCAGATCTGGCGGGCGGCCTTCATCGCCCTCTCCGCGATCGGCTGCTTGTGCACCCTGCGGCTGCTGGCCCGCGCCCGTGGCGACCACTTCCTCACCTGGCAGCAGGCCGCCGCCGCACTGCTCTACGCCCCATCCAGACCGAGGCTCTCATGCTGATCAGCCTGATCACCCTGGCTCACGCCCTGGTCTGGCGGTACATGGCGGGAGAGGGCCGCGCCGACGAGGATGCCTGACGTCGGTAGTGACTGCATCGAGCTGTTGCCTGGTGGCGTCTGCACCAGGGGGCCATTGCAGCAACCTGGCCGCAGTCACGTCCGGTTGGCTGAAGACGGCGACGAAAAGGCGGCGGATCTCCGGGACGTTCGCGAGTGTGCGCTGTGGTGGTGTCAGCAGACGTCTGCCGGTCTGCGCTCCCGGCCTTCGGTGGCCGGCATCGGCGAGGATCTCCACCACGGGTCCGTCGGCCAGGAGCTCCGACTGGCCCAACTGACGAGTTATGCCGGTCATGCTGAGGCGATGGAGGAGCGGTCCACGTTGGACCAGCGGCTTCCGCGGCGCGGACGCAAGCCGGACCTGGCCCGGTGCCGTCCGCTCCACAACCTTCCTGCCTAGGCCAGGAGTTAATAGATCAACACGGTCGGCAGATTCGCGTCCCCCGGCCACCGGCGTCACCCACGGCATCGTCCGCCGCATCGACACCATCGCCAAGCTCAACTACGGCGGCCAGGTCGGAAACAAGACCATCGGCTGCTTCGAGATAGGCCCTGACCCCGAGCGCCCGCCCGAGACCGGGGAGATCAGCAGCGGTGGTGACTCCGGCGCGGTGTGGCTCTTCAAACAAGGCAACCGCCCCGGCACGGTCATGGCCGGGCTGCACTTCGGGGGTGAAGCCGCGGGCGACCCGGACGAGCACGCGCTGGCATGCCTGCCGACCTCGGTGTTCGAGAAGCTCGAGATCAGCCTGGCCCCGCCGGCCCCGGAAGACATCCGGACCATCGCCGGATACGCCCCGGACTTCCTCGACGAGCGGATCGACGTCCCACAGTTGGACGCGGACCTCACCCGCGACGCGGTCCGCCTCAACGGTTCCGAGGTGGTCTCCCACACGCACTTCTCGCTCGCCCTGGGCAAGAAACAGTGCTTCCCCTTCTGGGTGGGCTGGAACATCGACGGTGGAACCTTGAAGAAGCTCAGCCGCGGCGGCATCCCGTTCGTCAAGGACCCGAGGCTGCCAGCCACCGCACAGGGGGGCAACGAACTGTACGAGAACAACCGGCTCGACCGCGGACACATAGCCCGCCGCGCCGATCTGCTGTGGGGCAGCCTGCCGGAAGCCAAGAAGGCCAACACCGACTCGTTCTTCTACACCAACATCACTCCGCAGATGGACGACTTCAACCAGAGCTCCAAGAACGGGCTGTGGGGCAAACTGGAGGACGCCGTCTTCGCCGACACGGAAGTCGACGACCTCAAGGTCAGTGTGTTCGGCGGGCCGGTGTTCCAGGAGGACGACCGTGCCTTCCGCGGGGTGAAGATCCCCCGCGAGTTCTGGAAGATCATCGCCTTCACCGAGCACGGCAAGCTGAAGACCAAGGGGTTCCTGCTCACCCAGAACCTCGTTCAGCTCGAAACCCTGGAACTCGATGAGTTCCGCGTCTTCCAGGTCACCCTCGGCGAACTCGAGAACCGCACCCGGCTCAGCTTCCCGGCCGCCCTGCACAAGAGTGACACCCTTCAGGTACCTGAAGCTGTTGCCGACCGGGCTCCCTTGGAGACCCTGGCCGACATTCAATGGGATTGACCGCACGATCGGCTCGCTGGGTGCAGAAGACGGAGACGGCGGGGATCTGAGGTCTGAGCGGGTACTTCGGCGGTTTTCCGCTCAGACTCTCAGACTCCGCCACGGTCGACGCATCGCAGGGAGATCCAGACGCTCTTTGCGCTGTGCTGCTTCGTGCTGCTTCGTCCGTTGCGGAATCTTCAATGTGGAGTTGGGCCGGTCGACCTGTCCCGTCCGCGTGCGATCGGCCCACCGTCGCTCAGTCGGCGAGGTGACTGCCGATCGATCGGGCGACATCGGCGTGAGCGAGATACTCCGTGATGCTGTGGGCCCGGTCGCGGGCATTGACGACGGCGAGGTCGGTCAGGCCGTCCGCCCAGTCGTCGGCCAGTGGACATCCGATGGCCACCGCGTCGGTCGGGCACCATGCATTGAGCCAGTCCGCCACCTTCTCCGGGCTTTTCGGCCCACCGGACAGGAGCCGGTTGTACACGCTGTCCATCCCGAGGGGACTGCCCACCGTGGTCAGGTGGACGATCTCCACACCGGGAGACAGCCGAGTGATGAGGTCCATGCCGACGACCGTGCCCAGGCTGTGGCTGACGAGGACCATCTCACCCGCAGTCGGCACGGTCTCGAGCACGCAGCCCAGGACCTCCTCGCGGATCCGTTGGTCGTCGAGGTACGCGGCCATATCACGGAAGACGAGGGAGATGGCCCATGTGTCGAGATCGCTTCTGGCGGCCAGCCAGCCCAGATGCCGCCACACGGCGCCGACCGCGGGGTCCAGGTTCAGCCCCTCGGTGGCTTGCTGCGTCTCGGGCGGCACGTACCACTTGGCGGCCGCCTCGCCGATGATCTCCTCGTACACCGCGCGGGTGGTGGGAGAGCCGGGTGCGACGGCCGTCGGCGCCTCGGTGACCAAGGGAACGGACTCCTGTGTTCCGAGGGCCCGCACCAGACGGTCTCCGTAGAACGGGAACCAGATGTCCGCCGGATCGACTGTCGCCAGCCCGGCCCGGACGAGCCCTTGGTTGAGCCCTGCGGCCCATTCGCGGCGCAGCGCCTCGGGGTCCTTGCCCTGCTGGGCGCGACCGTGCAGGAAGACCAGATGCCGCCTGCCGCCGAACGCGCTGTCCCGGGCGCGCAGGCCTGTTGCACGCGGGGGGACCGTCTCGGTGGACGCCCGTCCGACGGGAGCGGAAGGGGCGGCCGGCCCGGCGACGGCACCCGTGGTCGCGGAGGCCGGTCCGGCCACGGCGCCGGTGGTTCCGACGGCCGCCAGGGAACCGCCCAGCCCCGCCTCCGGCCCCATGCCGGCCAGCAGTGCCCGCTGCTCGGCGCTGAGCGGCAGCGACGCGAGATGCTTCAGGATGGAACTGATACGCACCCCCTCGTTGGACACCCAGTCGATGGTGTCGTCGCCGTCGCCGGGCTGCCAGACCCGGCCGTCGCGGCGCAGGAGGCGGCCCTGTTCATCGGTCCTGGGCACGCCGCTGTGGTGGAGGGCGATGACCTCCCACTGGTCGTTGAAAACCGGGGAGCCCGAGTTCCCGGGCTCGGTGTCCGTGCGGTAGTGGAGAAAATCGTCCAAGCGCACCTGCAGGGCGTTCTCGCGTACGGCGATCTCTTTCAGGCGTCCCATCGGGTGGCCGATGATGTTGACCGGCTCGCCGATCACCAGCTTGCCCGGCTGGGCGCTGAGCCGGTGCCAGCCGAAGGCCTCGCCCGGTGGCCTCCGGTCGGAACCAGGGGCGACCAGGACCAGGGCGAAATCGAGACGCTTGTCCGCCGTGAAGAACCCGTCCGGGGCGAACTCCAGCCGTGTCGGCGGCTGCGGGGTGTTGTCAACGGTGACCTGGGCGTCGAACTCCACGAAGCAGTGCCGAGCGGCATCTGCGTCGGAGAGGACATGATGGTTGGTCATCAGCAGGCCGGGCGACACCAGGAAACCGGTGCCGATCGGCAACTCGCGGCCGTTCTCCCGCACCGAGATCCGGGCGATGCTGCGTGCGGCCCGGGCGCCGCGCGGCAGGAAACTCCATGCCTGCAGTTCCTTGGACACACCGAGAATCCGCTCGAACGCGGCGGACGGCGCCAGTGGTTCGGCGCGGACCGCTTCCACCACCATGGCAGTCGGCACGGCCTGCCGGTCGAGCAGACGGGCCGCCCGCACCGCCAGTGCTTCCGGTGAATCGGGGAAGCTGACCCCGGCCTCCTGCTGTCGCTCGACCTCTCGGCGCTGCTCACTGGTCTCGTCATACCGGGCGGCGGCGGCCACTGCCTGGTGTTCCCGCTCATCGCGGGACCTGTCCATGACGTCCATGACTTCCATGACCTTCACCGTCCTTCGAGGGCGCGGAACTGCACGAAGAAGCTCACCGGCCCGGTGGGAAAGGCACCCGGACCGTCCGGCGTTCGCCCCGACGCAGGACGCCGTGGGGTACGCGATCGCGGGCTTGTCCCCGGTTCCTCTGAAAGCCCCTGATGTGGTTCGACGGGGCAGCGAGGCCGTGCCGGTTCCGCGCGGCTGTCGGGGCGACCACCACTCACGGGCGACCGGCAGACGCCGAGGTCGGCCGCGTCGCACCCCCGCTCATCTCCATGGTGCGCCTCATGAGGAACCACGGCGACCCGTGGCCGTCGGCCGAAAGCCGACCGCAGGCCGACGTGTCCTCCGGCCCGAGTGGTGAGGACGGCTGGTGGCGCGACTGCGGCCCGACCGGCCTCGAGAACTGATGTGCCCTCGGCTCCTGGGACGCGGGCACGGTGCGGCAGGCCGGAGGCGTATGGGCGGCGACGGTGGTACGTATGCATGTATCTCAGTCGAAGCCCCGCGTACCGTGCCGTCGCTCCAACGGCTTTCCACGCTCGCGGCAGTGCGGATCACTCGCTTGAGTCGCCTTGGGAGCCAGAGCCGGAGGTTCCCGCTCGTCATGCGTTCGACGCACGTGTACCCGTGTTCTCGCCGTCGGTACGAGTGCGGGGAGAACAAGCGGAACGTGTAAGGACACGCCATGCGTGACAATGCATCGCCCGCCTTCGAAACCAGCGGGCATCTGTGGCCCCACCACGCCGACGCGGCTCCCCGTGCAGTCCCCGTCGCCACGCTCATCCTGGCCGAGGAGAAACTGTAGGGAGCGCAGAACCCGCCCGGCCCGGGCGGCGACACGCCGCCCGCCTTCCCGCTGCCGCCGGGTCTCCCTCCCATTGTCCCTCCGGTGATCCCGCCGCTGCGGCCCTGCAACCCGGACTTCCGGGACGGCTGCTATGAAGCGACCATCCGGCCCCACCTGAGCGTCTTCCAGTCCAGGGCCGGCACACTGCGCGTCGACCGGACCGCGCCTGCTTCGAGGACCGACGGGGCCATCGCCAGTGGCGACCTCTATCACCGGCCGGACCCCCTGGCCCCGCCGCTTCCCTTCCCCCCCAGCCCCCGGTGAATTCGGACGCGCCCCCGGCGACGACCACGACAACGTCGGCCGGACCGCCGCCGGCGCCCCGGGCGCCTCCCCGGCCGCCACCGCCAGCCGGACGGACCTTCCCTTTCCTCTGCTCCTGCCGCGCATTCCGGTCTTCCCACGCGACCAGTACCGTTCCTACCTCAGGGGACCCCGCCTGGTGGTGCCGAAGTTCACCCCGCTCAACACGCCGTGCCAAGTGACCATTGACGTCGACGAGTTCGACTACACCCAGCCGTCACCCGGCTCCTTCCAAGGATCCTTCTCCTCCGTACCCGGCCGCTCTCTCAGATTCGTCCTCTCCCAGGTCCCCCCTCCTTCACCCCTGCCCTCCCTCCGCAGCCCCAGATTCGAGAGCCGTGCGCTGGAAGGTGGTATCGACCGAAGCCAGGTGACCCTCAGATGGGTTTCCGGCTTCCTGCGAAGAGCCGTGCTGGAAATCGACACACTGCTCGGAGCCGTCCCGCCGCTGCCCGTCCCCGACACCCAACACCACCGGAACCGCGAACCAGTTCTTCGACACCGCCTACGCCACAGCCGGCCGGCAGCTGACTGTCGACCACGTCGAGGCCCAGACCGACGTCCCCGTGCCCGCCGGCGTCACCCCCAACGCCTGCTGGTCAGCGGCCGATCTCCGCGCCCTCATGACCGGCGTGCGCAGGGCCGGCACCGACCTCGACGCCGAACGGCGCACCCATCTGGTACCGCGGCTCGAGGAGAGCCGAGCCGGGCAGCCGTCACGGCACGCTCATCGCCCGGGCCCCTCGCCCGGCGTGGAGTCCGTGACGGCAGGAGGGGAGCCGGTCGTCACGGCGGAGAAGCCTTGCAAAGGCCGACGGCGGACCGTGCGCTTCGGCAACGGTGTCGGCAAAGCATTCGACGGCGTTCCCGAGAGGGAACGAGTACCGGGCCGCCCTCACATGGGACTGGCCGTACAGCAAGGAATCCACAGTCTGAGGGCATTGACGGACTGATCGTCCGAGAACCCGGGTGCCTGCATGGTGCCGGGTTTGCGTGCGGCCCCCATCGGGCGCATGGTGGAACCAGAGGTGACTGTGACGGTAAGCGGCGCACGGCCCCTGGGAAGGTGCGCAACTGCCAGGCAGGTGCGCTGCCGTGCCGACCGGCAGGCTCACTCCTTACCGGCCTCCACTGCTCGAGGAGGCACGATGGTTGCTCTCTCCAACGTGCGGTTCGGCAAGCGCAACGATGAGGTCAAGGCCACTCAGACGGCGCTCATCGCAGTCGGAATGGACATCCCTGCGGGCGCCACCGGATTCTTCGGCGAGCAGACGAGATCGGCCTACGCGGCGTGGCAGCGCATGCTGGGACTCACCGGCTCGGCTGCCGACGGATTCCCCGGCTGCTCCTCACTGACCGAACTCGGTGCCAGATGTGGGTTCGTCGTGGACTGCCGCCACCCCGGGGCCATCACCAAGAGTTCCGTGCGTTTCTCGAGGAACTTGGGAGTGGCCGTCGGGGAGGCCACCGCCCGCACGTTTGCCGAGCAGGCGTGCGACAGGACCGGTGCACCGTGGAGCTGGGTCACGGGGGTCAGCAACGGAGCGAACCTGCTGACCCTCATATCCCGTGAGTCGTCCTACCAACCGAACGCGGTGAACCGGGACGACGTCAACGCAACAGGTCCGGTGCAGCCGGACGGTGCCAAGCTCAACTGCTCACGCGGCTACACCCAGGTGATTCCCGTGACGTTCGCCGAGAACCACCAGGCGGGCACATCCGACCGCATCTACGACCCGGTGGCGAACATCGCCGCAGCAATCAACTACATCTGGCGCCGGTACGGTGACGTCTCGCGCGTTCAACAGGCGAATCCGCATCGTGAACCGGCTCCTTACTGAAAGGAGGGAGGGCCGCCATGCCTGCGCTGGCGCCATTCCCAGGTACGGGATTCTTCCACAAGGGACAACGCAGTCCCGTGATCGCCTCGATGGGCAAACGCCTGGTGGCGGAAGGGTGTGGGAAGTACCGGACAGGTCCTGGTCCCGAGTGGACCGATGTCGATCAACAGTCGTTCGCCGCCTGGCAACGCAAGATCGGGTTCGAGGGGGACGACGCCGACGGCATTCCGGGCAAGACCTCCTGGGACCGGCTCCGCGTCCCGACGGCGCCGCCGCCCCCGGCTCCCGGCGCCCGCGTGGCATCTCCCGTACCAGGACACCATGTCACGACCCCTTACCGGAAAAAGGGCCCTCACTGGAGCCTGGGCTACCACACCGGTGCGGACTACGCCGCCCCGCAGGGTACGCCATGTGTCGCGGTGCGCAGCGGTTCCATAGTCCGCAGCGGACATGACCGCAGTTTCGGCGATTTCCTCGTGCTGCGCGTCGGAAGGTTCGACTTCTGGTACTGCCACCTCTCCGAGCTGACCGTGAGAGGGGGTTCGGTCATGGCCGGCCAGAAGATCGGAGAAGTCGGCTCCACCGGGAATGCCACCGGCCCCCATCTCCACTTCGAGAAGCGCCCGGCCGGTGGCGGTTTCGGATCCGACGTGTCCCCCGACTGGTAGCCGTCAAGTGGCCGCCCGGATCGTCGAGTGGTTCGTCAAGCAGGAGTACTGCCTCAGCAAGGGCGGCTGCAACGATTTCGTGAGGGGCGGCACCGAGACGGGTTTCTTCGGCGAGGCGTGCGACACGACGCGCTGCCGCTTCCTGGCCGTGCGCACGCCGTCGCCGGACGGAGACGTTCATCTCCGGTTCGTGCGAGACGCGGCCGGACGGCCTCGGCGAGGTCGTCTTCCGGGAGGACCCGGACGGGGGCGCCCCCGAGCAGGAGCAGCAGACGGCGTTCAACGCCTTCGTCCAAGCAGTACCCGCAGGGCGTCCGCGGCAACGCCAGGAAGCGTGCAGGAGCGGTGAGATGAACCTGTTGCCGATCGAGATCAAGGTCGACATCGAGGGTGACGTGGCGGCTGCGCTGTCGGCCCTCGGTGGGTCGAGCGGCCCGAGGACGACGCGTCGAATCTGGTTTGCCGAGGACCGGGACGGCGTCGCCGGGGGCCGGATGCCGATGCTGGACGGCGGCGTGATCGTGCGGTTCAGGATCGGCGGGAACCCGGACGACCTGACCGTCAAGTTGCGTCCGTGCACCCGGGAGCAACTGGCCGGCCGGTTCTCCGCCCCGTTCGAAGCGGAGCCGTTTACGTACAAAATCGAGGAGGACTGGTCGGGGAACCGCCGGGTGCTGGCCGCCTCTCTGGTGCACGGTCGCCCGCCGGGGGTGTTGTCGGACGCGGTGAAGCCCGGGGCCGATCCCGGCGCGTCGATCGACGCGGTGCAGGACCAGTTCCTGCACGCTTGCGCGCCCGCCGTCCGGCTCGACGGGCTGGTCGCGCTGGGACCGATCCTCTCCACGAAGGTCGACGACGTTCCACTCGACGACCTGGATGCGGACCTGGAGGCGTGGTCGGTTGCCGACCTGGACTTCCTTGAGGTCTCGATCCGGGTGAAGCCCAAGGGAGAGGACGACGTCGAGAAGTTCACGGCGCGGGCCGAACGTAAGCAGCGGAAGCTGGAGGATGCGGTGCGGGAGCGCGGGGTGGCGCTCTCCGAGCACCCCGAGAGCAAGACCCGACGCGTCCTCACCGCCTTGACGGGGGCCGGGCAGAACTGAGACGGAGGCCCGGCCGCGGTTCCGGTACAGAGAGCGACCACGGCCAGGTACGTTTCGAGCCGGGTCCGGGCTGTTGAAGCCGACTCCGTCGGGCGGGCCCCGCTCGTCTGCCCGACGAAGACGGTGCCGTGCAGGATCAAGACATCCCGCAGATCGACGTCATGTGGACGCCGACGGCGTAGGTGGGCGAGGGCGAGCAGAGCTCGTCAACCCGTCAGCAGTTCTCGCTGATCACCTGCTCGAGGGTGTCGAGAGACAACTCGTCCTGCTTGAGCTGCGCCTCCAGGTTCTCCACCCTCTGTTCGAGGGCTGCAATCGCCTTCTGGTCCGGGTCCGGCTGCCCCTTGAGATGGCCGATTTCGCTTCGGAGGCGGAAGCTCTCGTCTCTGCGGCGTTTGATATCTCGGCGGGCGCTCTCCGCCGCGCGGCGCATCATGGCGCAGGGACTTTCGGTCCTCACAGCCTCGGCTGCCATCTCAGAACTCCTTGCTCTTCCGGCACTTCTGTCCGGAAGCATGGTCCACAGAACACGGAAGGGGGCCCACTTCGGTGGGACCGCTGATCCAGGACCGCCCCACCAACGTGTGCCCTGCCGCATGTAATGACAGCGTCGCGCACGTGCTTGGTGGCGACGCCGTCATCTGGAGCAGTTCACCGGCGGGCAGAACGCACGCTTCCCGGTCCTGGTGCTGACGGTGTTCGTCACCGCCGCCGGCGCCGCTTTGCGGGCGGATGTGGTGGGCGGCTCCCCTGGAGTGTGGGCACGGGGTCGGCCGCCCAGGGACCGGCTGCCGTTTCCTCGGCGTCGAGCATGTCCTCGCCGTAAAGATCGTGCAGCCAGTTGGACTGGTAAATGGTGTCGAGATAGCGCTCGCCGAGATCCGGGGCGATGGCCACCGCGGTGAGGTCACGCGTGTCATGGTCGTCCAGCCAACGCATCGCGCCGCTGACGACCGTGCCGGTGGAGCCGCCGAAGAGGAACCCGCGTTTGGCCAGGCGATGGCACGCACGGATGGTGTCCGTCTCCTCGACGCGTATCACCTCGTCCACGTAGGACTCGTCGAGCAGTGGCGGAGGCACGCTCATGCCGAGCCCGGGAATCATGCGGCGGCCCGGCGCACCACCGAAGGTCACCGAACCGACGCTGTCCACCGCGACGATCCGTACCGGCCGGTGCCACTGGCGGAAATAGCGTGCGCAGCCCATCAGAGTTCCGGTGGTGCCGGCGCCGACGAACAGTACGTCCAGGTGCGGGAAGCGCTGGGCGATCTCCGGCGCCGTCTTGCGGHAGTGCGCCTTCCAGTTGCCCGGAWTGGTGTACTAACTGAGCCACACATACCGGTCATCGGAATCGCACAGCGCACGGACGTAGTCGAGCCGCGCGCTCAGAAAACTGCTTTTGGCGTCCAAGCTGGCGATGGTGTGCACCCGGC
>NZ_QFRK01000065.1 GCF_003143855.1 Streptomyces sp. NWU339 | reverse complement strand
CTGCTGGTCATGGCGGAACGGGTCTTCCGGTGGTACGAGAGTCTGGCCGAGGGGCTGGAGGGCGAAGGGCCGGTGCCGGAGCCGCTGGAGTCCGACCGGGAGCGCAACGCCCGGCTGGTCGAGGCGGTCCGCCGGGACCTGCGTGATGCGGACGGGCGGGCGGCGGGGACCGGCATCCGCATCATCTGGACCGGCGACCATCTGGAGGCAGTGCGGCGGCTCCAGTCGCCCATCGCGGCGGCAGCCGGTCACGCCGACGCGCGCGTTGCCGTGATGGGATCAGTTTGACTCCGCAGGTGCCGGCAACCCACTCAGTCGCGCTTGGCCAGGGCCTGACGGGCGGAGTGGCCCTCGGCCCGATCGGCCGGCCCGGCCGAAGGTGACGGTCGTGTCTACCAGGACAGCGTCGTGCGCGCCGGAGATGAGCGTGCTGTTCATGAGGGACCACATCGGCTTGCCCCTGTCCCCCTGCACAGGCGCTTCGGCGAACGGACGCAGAGGAGTCACGTGGCCGTCGACACTGAGCCCGGTCGGCCGTTCCACCACTGTGCCTTCGCCGTGGTGAACTTTCCCCGTGCTGCCGGACACTCGTTGCTCACGCCGCGAGGGCGTGTTCCTGCTCGTGTCGCTGTCGGATCTCCAGCAGGGTGAGGCACCCCCGGGCCGGATGCCTCCGCGGTCGTCCGCGGTGGTAGAAGGTCCCGATGAAGGCGAAGATCTCCGCGCGGGCAGTGGCCCGGTCGGGCCAGTGGCGGGTGCCGATCTCCTCTTCGCGCAGCGCGAAGAAGCTCTCGGCGGCGGCATCGTCGAAGCACGAGCCGGTGCGGCCCATGCTCTGCGGCAGCCCCGACCTGCCTGTTTCCCGGTGGAGTTCATCAGAGGCGTGCTCCGATCCGCGATCGGAATGCGCGCTGTAGCCGGGCTGCAGCCGGCCGCCTCCGGCGGCCATCGTCAGCGCGTCGACGACCGGCAAGGCGCGGTGGCGGTCGGCCATCGGGCAGCCGACGATCTCGCGGGTGGCCAGGTCCAGCCAGGCCACCCGATACAGCCGGCCCTCGGCGGTGGGGAGGCAGGCGATGTCCCCGACCGGTTTTGGCCCGGGGCCTCGGCCGCGCCGTCGCGGCCGATCAGGTCCGCGGCGGGCACCGCCCTCTTCGCCGGACGGGCGGCCCCGGCGCTTGCGCCGGGTGACCCCGGCGATGCCGCGCTCCCGCATGATCCGCTCCACTCGCTTGCGGTCGACCCGCCACTCCAGCCTGCGCAACTCGGCATGGGTACACGGCACCCCGGAGGTGCACCGGGAGGCGCTGTGCACCACGGTGACCTCGTGGGCCGGGGCGTCGTCGGCGGCCCGGCGGGCGGCGCGGGCCTGCTCGCCGGCCAACCAGATGCAGCAGGAGGACCGGGCCACCTTCGGCAGCCGGCCCGGCAGAGCGACTGGGTGGGGGTCTTCTCCGCCTCGATGAACGCCTACACCGCGGTCATCGATCGCTCTCCTTCGCGAAGAGGACCGCCGCTTTTCGCAGTACCTCGATCGTCTCGGCCTGCTCGCGGTTCTGCCGCCGCGGACGGCGCACCTCCTCCCGCTCCGCGCTCGTCAGCTCGCCCGGCGCCCCCTGCCCGCGGTCGATCGTGTCCTGCTCGACCCGGTTCCGCAGCCCCTCGGCGCTGACCCCGGTCTCCCGGGCGACCTCGGTGACGGTCTTGCCGGAGGACCGGACCAGCGCGACCGCGTCGCGCTGGAACTCCTCCCTATACCGCCTGCTGCGGTTGCTCCTGCTTCCCACCTGGCACTACTTCCTCTGGAACCTCACGTCCCGGTCTCCAGGTGCCGACATCAGGGGGAAGCTTCAGTCCGCGCCCGCACCAGTATCCGATTCCCCTCGTCGATCACACCCTCGATGACCGGCAGGGCCAGCCCCGAAAAACACCACATCCGCAAGCTCCTCGACATCACAGACACCGCGCCACCCCATCACCCTGCGTCACCACCGGAAGCGAGACAGGGCCGGACGATTTACAGTCCCGATCATGCAGCCTGAGCTGCCTGGCTGCCTGTTCGGTCATGCGGTGAGGGCGAGGTTGTGCATGCTAGGACGGCGTGGTGGAGACCGTCGCCGCGCTGCCTGCCGGCAGTCACGCAGGATCTTGTAGTTCTTCATCCGGGAGAAGACGTGCTCGACCCGGGCGCGGACCTTTCGGTGGGCGGCATTGCCCTCTTCCTCGCTTCAGTAGCGCCCGTGTTCGTGGTCGCCAGGGTGGTCACGGTGCTCGTGGCCTTGGGGGCGCTGTGCCAGGGCTTGGATGCGTGCGTTGACCTCGTCCGTGGACACGGCCCCCAGGCCGACGAGTACGTCTTCCAGGGCGGCCAGCCAGAGCCGGTAGTAGTTGTAGGGCTTGCCCTGGGCTGTTCCGGCTTCCCAGGCGGAGATCCGAGCGGTCAGTGCGGCCTGGAATTCCGGCCAGGTGAACGCGCCTGCCTCGTACAGACTGACGGCCATGCCGAAGGCACGGCTCTCCCACGGCTCGGCGAACACCAACTCGCCATTGGAACGGGGCGGCGCAGCCGGGCCCTCGACGTCCAGCGGCGCGGTCATGGCGCCACCACCTTGGCCACGCCGACCATCGCGTCCCGGGTCACCAGCGGCACGAGCTCTTCCTCGGTCAGGTGCTCAGTGCCGACTGGACGCTCGGGCAGCACCAGCCACCGCACCTCGCTGGTGGAGTCGCGAACGGTGATCTGCACGTCGTCGGCGAGGTCGAGTCCCATCTCGGACAGCACCGTGCGGGGCTCCTTGACTATCCGCGAGCGGTAGGCAGGTTCCTTGTACCAGCTCGGCGGCAGGCCGAGCACCGGCCACGGGTAGCAGGAGCACAGCGTGCACACCACGACATTGTGGGTGGTCGCGGTGTTCTCGACGACCACGATGTGCTCGCCTTGCGCCCCCGAGAAGCCCAACTCCTTGATGGCGGCGGTGCCGTCGTCGAGCAGCCGCTGCCGGTAGCCCGGGTCGGTCCATGCCTTGGCGACGACCTTGGCACCGTTGAGCGGGCCCACGTTGGTCTCGTAGTCGGTGATGATGCCGTTCATCACCTTCGGGTCGATCAGGCCGCGCTCGGTGAGCAACTGCTCGAGCGCCTCGGTGCGCAGGGCCACGGGAAGGGTCTCGTCCGGCCCGCCGGTGGTGGTCATGGGATTGACTCCAGGTAGCTCTCGTACAGCTCTGCGGTGAGCGCGAAGGGTTCGGCGTCGGCGCCCCACAATTCGCGGGAGTCGAACCGCACCGAGTAGACGTGCTGCGGGTTCTCGCCCTGGAAGTGGGCGTTGGTGTCCGGCAGCACGGCGGCGGGCTGGATGCGCTCGACAACCCCGGTATGCCCCCGCACATAGCCCGGCAGCCGAGTGTGCCCGGGCGGCGACATGTCCTTGGCACGGACATGCTCACCGACGGTGAAGGCCGGCGTGGTGTCCACGGTGCGCAGCGAGCCCTCGGCGGTCCGCGCGTAGTCGGGCCGGGCAGGCTCCGGGATCGGTGGTTCCTCAACACCTTCGCCGCGCAGGTTGCGGGCACGGGCGTCGATCGCGGACGGCGCCAGGATGGCGCTTTCGGTGAGCATCAGCTCCGCGGCGTTGAGCCAGCGGCCAAAATAGCCGTCGTCCAGGTAGGCGACACGGTCCAGGCGCTCCAGTGCGTGCCGGAAGGCATCCGGGTTGACGCCGCCGCACGCAACGCGGCTGGAGAGAATCGCCAGTGCGAATGCCCGGCCCTGCCAGGACTCCTCGAAGACCGGTTCGCCCTTTCTCGGCGGATGCATGGGACCCCAACCCGGGGTGCCCCCCATGTCGGCAATACCATCCACAGTAAAACTCTCATACGAGTGCAACAGCGGTCATACCTACTGGAATTTTAAGCAAGCGGTGGCCCATCAGCATCTGATGGGCCACCGGTCCGGGGTTCGGCCAGATCGATGACGGCCCAGTCGTGGAAGCGGTGCTCCTTGGCGCCGGCCCCTGCCGACAGCTTCTGCCAGACTCGCTTCGACACTGTCGCCGCCGGGGAGTCCGCGCGGGACTTCCCCACATCGGTGGTGACTGAACCGCCCCGGGTTCGGTAGAGATCTCAGATTGTGGTTGTGACCTGGAGTTTCGCGGATTCCCTATAGTGGTCGGCCTCGTACTCGACGGGCGGGACATGGCCTGTCTCACCGTGAAGCCCGCGGTGGCAGTACCAGTCAATCCACTCGGCGGCGGCGAGCTCGACCCGGGAGAGCCCCTTCCAGGGCCGGCCGGGTTGGATCAGCTCGGTCTTGAACAGGCCAATCGTCGATTCCATCAGGGAGTTGTCGTAGGCGTCGCCGACCGAGCCGATCGATGCCGGTTCAGCTCGCGCCAGATCTTCCGGGCACCGTAGACCCGGTAGTCGGCCGTGTGGACCTCCTGGATCCGCTCCTTGAGTTCCGCAGCGTCTCACGGGACCCGATGCCGAGCTTCTCGGTCACCGTCTGCAAAGCGACCGTCCCGTTCGGGTAGTCGTCGCGCACCTCGGCGACCATGCGCACCGCACGACGGCGCAGCTCAAGCGGGTAACGGGAAGGTCGTGCCATGACTCGATCCCTTCATGAAATCGAGTCTCCATCCGATCCGGGGCGGTTCAGTTTCTATCCGTGCATGGTGGGGCGCTCGGGGCTGAGTCCGGGCGGTTGGGAGGGCTCCGGCAGGGCGGTCGGTGGTTTGACGGGCCGCGTCTGCGGGGTGCCGCGCGATAGGACCAGCGGCTCCCCGCAGTGCCTGATCTGAAGCGGTTCTCCCTCCATCAGGGTGTACGTGGCCCCGGAGTTGGTGATCTCGACTCGCAGGCACCGCTGCCGCACGTGGACGGAGAAGGCCAGCCGACTGAGCTTCTCGGGCAGCCTGGGAGCGAAACGCAGCGTTTCCCCGTGGTAACGCATGCCCCCGAAGCCCGCGACCAGCGCGATCCAGGAGCCCGCCAGCGAGGCGATGTGCAGGCCGTCGCGGGTGTTCTTCTCCAGATCGTCCAGGTCCATCAGCGCTGCCTCCCCGAGGTACTCGTAGGCCAGGCGTAGATGTCCCACCTCGGCGGCGATCACCGCCTGGACGCAGGCCGACAGCGAGGAGTCCCGAACGGTGAGCGGGTCGTAGTAGGCGAAGTTCCGAGCCTTCTGGTCCTCGGCGAAGGCATCGCCTCGCAGATACATCGCCAGTATCAGGTCCGCCTGTTTGACCACCTGCTGGCGGTACAGCTCGAAGTAGGGGAAGTGCAGCATCAGCGGATAGTCGTCGGGTCCGGTGGCGGCGAAATCCCACACCTGGTGGCGGGTGAAGCCCGCCGACTGCTCGTGGATTCCCAGCCCGTTGTTGTAGGGGACCGTCATCTCCTTGGCGGCATCCCGCCACGCCGCCGTCTCCTCCTCGTCCACCCCGAGGGCGGCCGCCTGTTCCATGTGGCGCTCGGCGGCGTCGGCGGCGGCCCCGAGGTTCTCCTGGGCCATCAGGTTGGTGTAGACGTTGTCGTCGGCGAGCGCGCTGTACTCGTCGGGACCGGTAACGCCGTCGATGTGGAAGCGGCCGTGGGAGTCGTGGTGCCCGAGGGAGTGCCACAGCCGGGCGGTCTCCACCAGCAGTTCCACGCCGCTTTTTCGCTCGAACTCCACGTCATCGGTGAGGGAGGCGTAACGCATCACGGCGTGGGCGATGTCGGCATTGACGTGGAAGGCGGCGGTGCCGGCCGGCCAGTAGCCGGAGCACTCCGCCCCTTCAATGGTCCGCCATGGGAAGGCAGCGCCCCTCAGGCCCAGTTGGTGGGCACGGTCCCGCGCCGCGTGCAGGGTGTCCTGCCGCCAGCGCAGGACGTCCGCGACGCATCGCGGGTAGGTGAAAGTGAGCAGTGGCAGGACGAAGATCTCGGTGTCCCAGAAGGCATGCCCGTCGTATCCGGAGCCGGTCAGGCCCTTGGCCGGAATCGCCCGTTGTTCGGCCCTGGCGGCGGCCTGCAGCACATGGAAGAGGGCGAAGCGAACGGCCTGCTGGATCTCCGCGTCGCCGTCGACCTCGACGTCCGCATGTTCCCAGAAGTCGTCGAGGAAGGCTCGTTGCTGGTCGACCAGCCCCGGCCAGCCGCTGCTGCGGGCGCCGGCGAGCGCGGCATCCACCTGATCCCGCAGGGCCGGCAGCGAGCGCACCCCCGACCAGCCGTACGAGACGAACTTCTCCAGACGCAGCACCTCGCCCGGTTCGAGGCCGGTGATGACGGTGAGTCGGGCCACGTTGTCACTGCTCTCAGCGGAGGTCTGAGGGGACGCCGGTCCGTGCACCGTGTGGTCAGCGGCGGCAGCGACCCGCAGGCCGCTGACGGTGGTGCGGTGCACCATGCGCAGCCGCGTGTCATGGGCGCTGTGCTCCTCGGGCCGGAGTGGGGACTCCAGGGCGGCGGAAACGCGCGGATCGCCGCGCGAGGTAGGCAGCTGCTCGTTGGCGACGAGTTCGGACTGAAGGACGAGCTGCACCTCATCGTCGAGCGGTTCCACCTCGTAGGCGATCGCGGCGACGGCCCGCTGGGTGAAGGAGACCAGGCGGGTGGAGCGGACCCGTACGGTCTTGCCCGCCGGCGAGGTCCACTCGCACGTCCGGTGCAGCAGCCCACTGCGCAGATCCAGCACCCGGTCATGCGACCGAAGCCGTCCATAGCGCAGGTCCAACGGCTCGTCGTCGACCAAGAGGCGGATCAGCTTGCCGTTGGTGACGTTGATGACCGTCTGACCGGACTCGGGATAACCGTAGCCCGCCTCCGCGTACGGAAGCGGATGCAGCTCGTGAACGCCGTTGAGGTAGCTGCCGGGCAGGCCGTACGGTTCGCCCTCGTCGAGGTTGCCCCGCCAACCGATGTGGCCATTGGACAAGGCGAATACTGATTCGCTCTGCGCCAGGACATCCCGGTGGAGCCCGGTCTCACGCACCCGCCAGGGTTCGACCACGTAGCCAGAGTGAGTAATCACGTTCTGTCCTCCAGCAGCTCGGCGAGGTCGCCCACGACGATGTCGGCGCCGTGCTGGTGCAGCGCTTGGGCCTGACCGACCCGGTCGATTCCGACGATGTATCCGAAGCGGCCGGACCGTCCGGCGTCCATGCCGGCCAGCGCGTCCTCGAAGACCGCGGCCGCGCCGGGCTCGACGCCGAGGTCGTGCGCTGCTTCGAGGAATGTGTCCGGGCGCGGTTTGCCGGGCAGCTTGCGCTCGGCGGCGACGACACCGTCGATCCGTACGTCGAACAGCCCTTCGATACCGGCCGACGCCAGGGCGTCGTAGGCGTTGGCGCTCGAGGAGACCACGGCGGTGGACAGCCCGGACGCCCGCACGGCCTCGACGTAGCGGACGGAACCCGCGTACGCCTCGACACCTTGTGTGTGGATCTTCTCCAGCAGCAGGGCGTTCTTGCGGTTGCCGAGACCGTGCACGGTGTCCAGCTCCGGTGAGTCGTCGTCCGAGCCCTCGGGAAGTTCGATGCCGCGCGAGGCCAGGAACACCCGTACACCGTCGGCGCGCGGACGGCCGTCGACGTACTCGTCGTAGTCGGCAATCGCATCGAAAGGCCGGAAACCGGGACCGTCCCGTCGCCGCAGGAAGTCGTCGAAGGCCTCCTTCCAAGCCGCGGCATGCACCACCGCGGTCTTGGTCAGCACCCCATCCAGATCGAACAGGCAGGCACGTACGACATCCGGAAGGCCCAGCTTTGTCACGATTTACCCATGCCCGCTCTGCTGGTCCTTAATCTCTCGCGTCATGAACGCAAGCCGACGGGCTTCGGTTCCCCTGCGTGAGCATCCCGGCTCACCAGGGGGCATGTCCCACGACGTGCAACACCGTTGCTTTTAGCTCACGTTGGTCTTGTCAAGGCCGTCCTCCTTGATCATCTCGTAGCGGAGGGTGTACGCCTGGGATGTCCTCGGGTGCTTTCCGGCGGTGAACGTGTACTTGCTGTTGCGCTTGCGGATGCGGGCCTTCAGCCGCCGGCGCGGTGTCTTCGGCAAGAGGTCGGCCAGGGCGGCACGGCCGATCGCCCCGACGAGGGTCACCGGGTCGGCCGCGACGATGCCGCAGGCAACCACGATCTGGTCGGCGGCGTGCAGCAGCACAACAAAACTCACGCGCTGTGCCGACAGGCCCGGTCGGGCGGTGACCAGGTCACTCGCGACGTGGGCAAGTGCCTGGTAGGCGGTCGGCAGCGCGTAGACCTCCTGCTCGCCGAGGATGGTCGACTTCAGCGAGAAGCAGCAGGTTTCCGCCTGCCACCTGCGGTGATACAGCGCGATCGGTTCCTGGGCGGGGTAGCGGTCAGCATCCAGGAGGCTGGTCATCAGCCGCCACAGCTCGGTGCGGCGGGTGCCGTCGGCCAGCGTGACGGTCGTCATCCGGGCCTCGACGATCCGTACCTCGAGCCGTCCATAGCCGCGTCCCGCCTGGTATTTTCCGGCGCAGATGGTGGTCAGGCAGGAGCCATCCGGCAGCGGGTGGCGCACCGTCGGCCGCCGTTTGCGGGTCGAGCGCAGCAGGAAGGCGGCACCGGTGTCCGTGACCGCGGCCAGGAAGTCGAAGGCGTCGTAGTAGGCGTCGGCCAGCAGCATCATCGAGGCGTTCAGGTGGTCAGCAGCCGGTGTGCGTAGCCGAGTTCGCCGGTGGTATCCGGTCCGAAGGACGCGCCGATCAGGGCTCGGGTGCCGCACTCGACCAGGGCGACCAGGCGCAGCAGGGGATGGCCGAACTCGAGCCGTTCTCCGCCATGCTTGGGGTAGTGCCAGGTCACAGCCTTCTCATCGGGAATGCTCAAGGTGGTGCCGTCCACCGCGACCACCCGCAGACCGTGGAAGAAGGATCCATTCTGTGTGCGCGTGGCGACCGGGCCGGCCAGGATCTCGAACAGGCGGCGCAGCGGGGCGCTGCCCAGCCGACAGCGGGCCCGCGGCAGCGAGGAGGCGGCAGGCCGGGCCGTGCTGATCCCGTCGAGAGTGGCGGTGAGTTTGCCCCACATCGCCTGATAGGACGAGTTCTCGAAGAAGGCCAGGGCGAGCACGAAGTACACCACGACCCGTGCCGGGAGCAGCCGCACACGGCGCTCGCGCGCGCCGGTCTCCTCGAGTACCGAGTCCACCAGCCGCGGATCGATGATCTGGGTCAACTCCCCCTCAATGGCCGGGGGCCTGGGCAGAGGTTTCTGACGTGGTGGGCGCACAGCTGGCAGAATTGCGCGGCAACGGGGCCTCCGGTGCGACGATCTCTGGGCTCGACACCACAGGGGTCTACCAGGGCCCCCGTCCTCTCATTCATTGACTTGACAAGCGGACTGCGGGTGGTGCAGTCCTGCCCGCACGCCAACTCGTGTCTGACCTGCCCGATGTTCATCACCACCGCCGAGTTCCTGCCCCAGCACCGTGAACAGCATCAGCAGACCCTGCACATCATCTCCGCGGCCGAGGCCCGTGGGCAGAAACGGCCCGTCGAGATGAACCGGCAGGTCGCCGACAATCTGGAGAAGATCATCACGTCGCTCGAAGACGACGGCCAGGCAGACACCGGTGAGCAGGCCGCCGATGCCTCCTGAGCCCAACACCGCACCGCTCGTCGCTGCCGCCCGAAAGCGGCACGAACTGACACGCACCAAGGCCATCCAGGCCCTGCGAGAACTCGACCGCATCGGAGCCCCGGTGTCCTTCGAGGTCGTCGCCCGGCACGCTGGCATCTCACGTTCCTGGCTCTATGGCCAGCCTGACATCCGAGCCGAGATCGAACGGCTCCGTGACGTGAGCCGGCGTTCCCCTTCGCCGCCGATTCCTGCGGCTGAGCGCTCCTCCGATGCCTCGCTGCACGCACGCCTGGAGGCGGCCCTGGAACGGAACCGGCATCTCACGGAAGAGAATCAGCGTCTGCGTCGGCAGCTCGCTCACGCGCTCGGTGACCAGCGGGCATCCGCATGCACAGGCCCCGAACCCAGTGCACCGCGTTGCTCTTCAGTAACGATCGGCCCGTGCTGACCGGGCTTCGAGGGTGTTACGCGGCCAGGTCGAAGACAGTCTCCTTGACCTGGCCGCCCAGGTCACAGCCCTGCTTGATCGGCGTGCTTGAGATAACCGCCAGAGCGGCGAAGACGTGGAAGACGAGCCGTCCGCCGGGGGTGGTGTCGAGGTTCTCGTGCAGCGAGGTGAAGCCGATGCCGCGCTCGCGCAGCTCGGCGACCATGTTGATGAGGTCCTGGAGGCTGCGGCCGTAGCGGTCGAGTGAGGGGACGACGAGCGTGTCGCCTGCGTCGAGGAAGGCGTGCCACGCCTTCAGTTCGGGGCGGAACGCGTCCTTGCCGGACTTCTTGTCCGGCAAGATTTTCCGGTATCCGGCGGCGGTGAGCGCGTCGAGCTGTCGCTCCAGTTTCTGCCCGCCGGTCGACACCCGCGCGTTACCCGATCTTGATCTCGGTGCGGACGAGCGGCTCGGCGATGAGCAAGTCCGCCGTACCGTCCGTCGGCTCCTGAGAGGTCGCCATGGCTCCGGATCGTGTCAGAAAACGGCGGTCCGAGGTTGTTGAATGCCTCAGGCTTTTGAAGGGTTTTTTGAAGGGCCTGAGGGGTCCGGACGACCCTTCGGGAGCGATCTTCAGAAAACGAAGGTTTGCTGAAGGGGCGTGCAGCCTCCGGCGGACCGGCTCCGCGGTCCGGTGCGTGGTCGATTCGATATGTCCTCGTAGTCCCGCAGGTGGGCCGCGACCGTTTCGTCGGCCAGATCCTTGCCCCGCTGGGTGAGGCGTCCTGTGCGGTGCTGCACCGCCGACCCGAAAGGAAGTCGCCATGTCCTACCCAGAGCCCCGCTATTTCGGCGAAAGGGGCCAGGTCAGCGCACTGTTCCAACCTGCATCCCCGCAGCCCGACACCGGCTTCAGCGGCGCCGACATCAGCTACGTGGCCAAGCAGGAGCACACCAACGGCGAGTTCGGCCTGTACAAGATCGACATGGGGCCGAAGACCATGGGCGCCACGGAACACTTCCACCGTACGATCTCCGAGTCCTTCTACGTCCTGTCCGGCGAGGTCCGGCTCTACAACGGCGAACACTGGGTCACAGGAGGCGAGGGAGACTTCCTCTACATACCGCCCGGCGGGCTCCACGCCTTCCAGAACGACAGCGACGACCCGGTGTCGCTGCTGCTGCTCTTCACACCGGGAGCTCCCAGGGAGGAGTACTTCGAGAAGGCGGCGGAGTACTCACAGCGCAGCCGCGAAGAGTTGAAAGCCTTCCGGATCAGGCACGACCAGTACAACACCGACATGCTCGACGACTAGACTGCACTGAGCCTCGATCCACCGCGTGAATTCTGATCTTCGGTTTCGGGCGGGTTCGGGGTGATCTTTCGGGGTGCGGGCAGCAGTGATCGCCGGATGGCCGTCCGGTGCGGGGTCTCCAAAGTCTTTCGGGTCGTGGCCGGGCAGGGCGGTCGCGCAGGTCAGGTGACCATGCGCTGTCCGGTCGCCGTCCACAGATCGGTGAAGTCGTCCTGCCAGCGCCAGTGCCGGGGCAGGTGGAGAGTGAGGCGACGGGCGCCGGTGGCGATCCGGGCGGGGACGTTGATCAGATGGCGGCGGATGGTGCCGGTCCGTGCCCTGGCATGGAAGACGGAGGCGAGGTGGCCGGCGGCCCGGGTGAGGTTGTAGGCGAGGGCGGCCAGGGTGAGCCAAGCAGCGTTCGCGGTGAACTTCCCCGACGGCAGATGGGCGAGCGCGGAGTCTTCCAAGTCGGCAAAGACCTGCTCGATGACGGCGTGTTCGCGGTGCATGGATTCGGCCTGGACGAGAACGAACGGGCTGTCGGTGAAGATCACGTGGTGGCGCCAGACGCCGAACAGCTCGGCCTGCCCGGCAGGCACGGACTTAGCGTTCAGCCGCTTCACGCGGCGCACGATCAGCCGGGCGGTGGTGTGGAACACCTTCTTCTTACTGGTGAACGCGGTGAACGGGACTTCGGCGATCTCGGCATCGGAGACCCAGCGTTCCTCCTCGGCGTCCCAGATGGCGGCGGCGTACTTGATCGGCGTCCAGGCGTCCGCGGCGATGCCCGCGATCGCTTCGCGGACCGTCTTCGTGACCGCGACCGCCAGAGAGAAGGCGGCGCCGGCCGCGCGGCAGACGGCCACGACCTTGTGGGAGAAGAACGCCGAGTCCGCGCGGACGACGATCCGTGCGGTGACGCCCATCGCCCGCACCGTGGCCAGTGCCTCACGCAGCAGACTCGCCGCTCCCTTGCCGGAGCCCGCCGAACCCTTGCGCAGTCTCGTGGCGACGATCACGGGTGCGCAGGTCGACGTCTTCACGGTGACGATCTGGAAGTGCAGGCCGCGTTGCTTGGTGTAGCCGAACGAGGCGCCCTGCTTGGCAGGCCCGTAGACCTGCTTGACCTTGGAGTCGATGTCCACGAACACCACCTCGTCCCGCTTCGGGACCAGACCGGTGTGCGCGGCCAGAGTGCAGGTGAACGCCCGCATGACGGACTCGAGTTGACGCACATGTCCCCAGGTGAAGGCACGCAGGAAGGTGCCCAGTGTGGACGGGGCGCGCACGCCGCCGAACAGGCGGGACAGGCCACCGTGCCGGAGCACGTCCAAATCCTCGATGCTGTCCGCCCCGGCGATCATGCCGCCCACGATCGACAAGGCCTTCGCGTCGGCTGCCGTACCGGCACCGTTGGCCGCGCCGGTGAGCTTCACCTTCTCGGCCACCAGGGCGGGCAGCCCGCACCGCTCGGCCAGCCGGATCGTCGGAACCAGCCCGGCATGCGCGATCAGGTCCGGGGCGTCGAACGCGGCGAACAGCGTCGCCGGGCTATGGGAGACTCTCACTTACGAGGTGCCTTGCTTCGTGGGACTGATGAGGGCGTAGGAACTTTCATCATCCCAGGTCAGCGGGCACCTCTTCTCATTTCGTCGCCCGCAGACCGACTATCGCGCGGTGGATCCAGGCTGAGTGCTGCGGTCCCTGCGTCACACGCCCGGGACTGCCCGAAAGCGGCCCGGCCGGTGCGGCCCGTCAGTCCCCGTCATCGGTGTCTTCGGGTGCGTCCGGGTCCCGAAAGGGGCGCAGACCCTGTCCGGGGCCGCTGGCCCTGATGTTGAACAGGTAGCGGCCAGGATGATGTGCCGGTCCTTGAGCGAGGAGAGCCGGGCCACGTCCTCGTCCTTGATGTCGTGGCCCTCGGCGCGGAGCTGGGCGACGGCGGCGTCCAGGTACGGGTGCCATTAACGAACGTGTCACCGATCCCGCTGGTTAATTCCGTGCCGTCCGGTGTGACGGCTCGTTGGCCGGGGTGGCGACCGTTTTGCCGTTCCGGTCGCGGGTGGGGTGCTGGATGTCGATGCAGTCGCGGCCTTGGCCGCAGGTGCCGGAACTGACCGCGCAGGTGGCTCGCGCGGTCGCAGCCCGTGGGCCGTATCCGCTGGCGATGCGGGTCCGCGATGAGCTGGGCGAGCTGTTCCCGGACACCGAGTTCGCCGAGGCGTTCGCAGAGCGGGGGCGGCCGGGCTGGTCGCCGGGCCGGCTCGCCCTGGTGGGGGTGCTGCAGTTCGTGGAGAATCTCACCGACCGCGCGGCGGCGCATCGCGTCCGCTACGGCATGGACTTCAAGTACGCGCTGGTGCGCCACGAGGCGCCGCTATTTCCGGGCGGGGGTGAAAGACCCCCGCCGCTGGTCTGTCGCAGCAGGCCAGCGAAGCTGAGGGCAGCCTGACCGTGGAGACGCGCGGGAGGGTGGCAAGCAGCCCTGACAACGACGGGACGTACTGGCACTGCCAGACAGTACGGGCCCGGCAAGCGAGACGAGAAGCCGTACGAGAGGAACCAGTGCCCGAAGCCTCGTAACACTTGAACCGGCGCTGTCACGTTGGCTGAGCGGGTGGGATGATCTTCTGGTTGATCATGCGGGAGGGGTTGTCCGTGGACAGCGCGCCGCCGTCGTACAAGGGGCACCGGTACCCGGTGGAGATCATCTCGCCTTGCGTGTGGCTGTACTTCCGCTTCCCGCTCAGCTTCCGTCAGGTCGAGGAGCTGATGCTCGCCCGTGGCGTGATCGTCTCSYATGAGACGGTSCGSCGCTGGTGYGYSAMGTYCGGSCAGSMSTACGCCGGYGSGYTGCGCCGCCGYCGGCCCCGGCCCGGTGATACATGGCATCTGGACGAGGTGTTCGTCAGGATCAACGGAGAGCAGAAGTATCTGTGGCGGGCCGTCGACGCCGACGGCAACGTCCTGGACATCCTCGTGCAGAACCGGCGGGACACCGCTGCGGCCCGGCGGTTCTTCCGCCGCCTGCTGACGAAGACGCGTGCGGTGCCGCGGGTGGTCGTCACCGACAAGCTGCGTTCCTACGGCGCCGCCCACCGTGAGGTCATGCCGTCGGTGGAGCACCGSYMGYMSMAGKRCCTSAACAASCGGGCSGAGAACAGCCACCAGCCCACCCGGCAGCGCGAACGCGTCATGAAGGGCTTCCGCTCCGTCGGCGCAGCCCAGCGCTTCCTGTCCGCGTTCAGCGGCATCTCACCGCACTTCCGCCCCCACCGCCACCTGATGACAGCCTCCGGCCACCGAGCCGAGATGACCGTCCGTTTCGCCCTCTGGGACCAGATCACCGGCGCTGCCAACCTGCCCACCACGGCCTGACCAGGCAAGTGCCAGCGCCGTCTGCTGAGGGGGGCCGAGGCCCGGATCCTGGGCCACGGCGGGATCCGGGCTGCCGCGCGGGCGGCCGAGGTCGGCGAGACCACCGTCCGCAACGGCGTCGACGAGCTGGAAGCGGGTGCGGAGCCGCTGGGTCGGGTCCGCCGCCCCGGCGGCGGCCGCAAGAGGGCCGCCGCGGTGGATTTGGGGCTGCGACCTGCACAGTTGGCACTGGTCGAGCCGGACATGCGCGGGGACCCGATGTCGCCGCTGCGCTGGATGACGAGGTCGACACGCAAACTCGCCGCCGAACTCACCCGGCAGGGCCACCGCGTCCCGGCGGACACCGTCGGCGACCTGCTGCGCGAGGAGGGCTTCAGCTTGCAGGCCAACGCCAAGACGATCGAGGGCACGCAGCACCCGGGCCGCGACGCCCAGTTCCGCTGCATCAACGAACAAGCCCGCGATCACCGGGACGCCAGGAACCTCGTGATCAGCGTGGACACCAAGAAGAAAGAGCTGGTCGGCCAGTACAAGAACGGTGGCCGTGAGTGCATGCCGAAGGAGGAACCGGCCAGGGGCAAAACGCACGACTTCCTGGACCGGCAGGGGCCGGGCAAGGCCGTCCCTTACGGGCTCTGTGACATCACCGCGAACACCGGCTGGGTCAACGTCGGGTGCGACCACGACACCGCGGCGTTCGCCGTGGAATCGATCCTGTGGGGCTCGTTTATTCATCGCTGCACGTGAGGGCGCATCTCGGGCGCCTTCAGGGGCGGTTGGGATCATGCACGAGTGATCGTGCCGTTGCCGTACCAGATGACCCGGAAGCCGCTGTCCGTCCCGACGGTGCTCCTGCGCCGCGACACGGCCAAGGACGCGGAGCTGCTCGTACTGCGGCACGAGAACGCGGTGCTGCGTCGGCAGCTCAAGGGGCCGGTGCGCTACGAGCCCGCGGACCGGTTCTGGCTCACGGCGCTGTCCGCACTCATCCCCCGCCGCCGGCGGCGAGCGGTCTTCCCGATCACCCCGGGACCCTGCCGGCCTGGCACCGCCGACTGATCGTGGCGAAGTGGGACTACACCGCCCGACGCGGCCAAGCCGGCCGCCCACCAAAGCCGCGCTCAAGAAGCTCACCCTCCGCCTGGCCAGGAAGAATCCACGGTGGGGGGCACAGGAGAGTCCAGGGCGAACTGGCCCGGCTCGGGCACCCGATCGCCGCCTCCACGGTGTGGCAGATCCTGCATGCGGCCGGGCTCAACCCGGCCCCGCGCCGCTCCGGCCCGACCTGGCGGGAGTTTCTGACGGCCCAGGCCCAGGGCATCGTCGCGGTCGACTTCCTCCACGTGGACACCGCGCTCGGTGAGTGGTGGTATGCGCCGGCGTTCCTCGAGCATGGCACCCGGCGGCTGCACATCACCGGCGTCACCGCCCACCCGACCCGGGAAGGGGCTGTCCAGCAGGCCCGGAACGTGGCCGCCGACCTGGGCAGGCGCACGGACTCGTCGCGGTTCCTGCCGCGGGACCGCGACGACACGTACGGTGCGGCGTCCGACGCGGTCTTCGAGGCCGAGGGCCTGCATGTGATCTTGAGTGCGCCGCGGGCTCCCCGGATGAACGCACACTGCGAGCGGGTGATCGGAAGTATCCGGCGCGAGGCCCTCGACCACGTCCTGATCATCGGCGAGGCCCACGCCCGGTGAGTGCTGACCAGCTATCAGGACCACTACAACAGGCATCGGCCGCACCGGGCACGCCAACAGCTCCCACCCGACGCCGACCGCCGGCCCGCCACCGTCCACGACCTCGACGACCGAAGACTCCTACGTACCCGCGTCCTCGGCGGCGTCATCAACGAGCACCGATACGTTGCCTGACGTGCAGCGATGACTTTCCGAGCCCTACACGATGCCGCGGGGGGCTCCGGTGACGAGCACGGCCGAGCGTTCCTCTGCCGGGGAGTCCGCTGTGCCTGCCTGGGTGTTCACGCGGTCCTTCCTTCCGCGAGTGCGCGCAGTCCCGCCGCCGCGAGCAGGGGCACCGCGTCGCCGACCGTTTCGAATCCGTGGCCGACGGTCATTCCGGCCTGGTGGCGGGCGTGGATGCCTTCGGCGATCACGGCGATCTTGAAGTAGCCGAGGCCGAGGTAGAAGGCGAGCCGTCCCAGATCCCGGCCGGAGACGCGGGCGTAGTGCTCGGCGAGGTCGTGGGGGGAGGGCAGCCGGTTGCTGGTGGAGGCGGCGGAGCCGCCCAGTACCGGGTCGAACGCGGGGTCCCGGTAGACCAGGGTCATGCCCAGGTCGGCGAGTGGGTCGCCGATGGTTGCCATCTCCCAGTCGACGAGTGCGCGGATCGTCCCCGGGTCGGCCGGATCCAGGATGGCGTTGTCGATGCGGTAGTCGCCGTGGACGATGGCTGCGCCGCTCTCGGCGGGCACCTCGGCGGCCAGGCGCTGGTGGAGGGTGTCGATGTCGGGCAGGTCGCGGGTGGCGACGCGTGACCACTGGTCGCGCCAGCGCCGGACCTGCCGGGTCAGGTAGCCCTCGGGCCGGCCGAAACCGGTGAGCCCGGCCTTCTCGTACGGCACGGCGTGCAGCCGTGCGAGCACCTCGACCAGGGCGCCGGCGCAGTTGTCGATGTCCGTCTGGGACAGGGCGTGGAGGTCGTCGTGGGTGCGCAGCACCGTGCCCGCCACGTGGGAGACGACGCAGAACGGCGCGCCGAGCACGTCGGGGTCCTCGCACAGCGCCACCGTCCGGGCGACCGGTATGCCGGTGCCCTGCAGCGCGGCGACGATCCGGTACTCGCGCCCCACGTCGTGCGCGGACGGCGTCAGGACGCCGAGCGGGGGGCGGCGCAGGACCCACCGGGAGCGGCCGTCGGTGACCAGGTAGGTCAGGTTGGAGCGGCCGCCGTGCAGCAGTTCGGCCCGCAGCGGCCCTGCGGTGTCCGGCACACGGGCCTCGAAGTACTGCTGGAGGGCCGCCAGGTCCAGGCCCTGAGGGCTCGTCGCCTCGGTGGTCACGGCTGCGCTCCCGCGGTCCGGCCGTCCAGGTGGCGTCGGACGACCCGGCGGGCGATCGCCCAGCGGTGGGTCTCGGAGGAGCCGTCGTAGATGCGGAACGGGCGCACCTCGCGCAGGAAGCGGGAGAGCAGGATGTCCCCGGAGATGCCCAGCGCGCCGCAGATCTGCAGCGACCGGTCGACGACGCGCCACACCGCCTCGGCGGTGAACGTCTTGGCGATCGCGGTGGACTGCGCCCCGGAGCGGCCCTGGTCCAGCTCCCGGCAGGCCTGCAGGATCAGTCCGCGCGAGGCGGCGACGTCGATCTCGTTGTCGGCGATCATCTGCTGGACCATGCCGAGTTCCGCGAGCCGGGAGCCGAACAGCTGCCGGTCGGCGGCGCGGGCCACCGCGATGTCCTGGGCGCGGCGGGCGATGCCCAGCCAGCGCATGCAGTGCGTCATCCGGGCGGGGCCGAGCCGGACCTGCGCGTACTCGAAGCCCTTGTCGACCTCGCCGAGCACCGCCTCGTCCGGCACGACGCAGCCGTCGAAGAGCACCTCGCAGTGTCCGCCGAAGAAGGCCTCGTCCAGGGTGTCGATGTGCCGCACGATCTTCATCCCGGGGTTGTCGGCGTCGACGAGGAACATCGTCGCCCCGCCCCGGGTCCCCGGTTCACCGGAGGTACGGGCCATGCAGATCGCGTATGCCGCGCCGTCCGCGCCGGTGATGAACCACTTGCGGCCGTCGATCCGCCAGCCCCCGGGCACCTTCTCGGCGCGGGTCGTCAGCGCCGAGGGGTCCGAGCCGGCACCCGGCGCCGGCTCGGTCATCGCGAAGCACGACCGCACCCGGCCCTCGGCGAGTGGGCGCAGGTAGCGCTCCTTCTGTTCCGGGGTGGCGATCGCCTCCAGCATGTGCATGTTGCCCTCGTCGGGGGCCGCGATGTTCAGGGCGAGCGGACCGAACAGCGAGTAGCCGGCCTCTTCGAACACCAGCGCGCGACCGCACATGTCCAGCCCGTGGCCGCCGTATTCGGGGGAGACGTGCGGGGCGAAGATCCCGGCCTCGCGGGCGGCCTCCTGAAGGCGCGTCCGCAGCGCCTCTCCTCCGGCGGCGGAGACCCCGCCGTGCTCCTCCTCGGCCGGGATCACCACCTCGCGGACGAACTCCGCCGTCCGGCGGGCGAGAGCCACGACCTCGGGGCTGTGGTCCGGGTTCACGGGCAACGGTGCCTCCTGACGCCAGGCAGGTTCGCGCACTGCGCGACCCGGCAGCCTGGCTAATAGACGTTAGCCACATGACAACGGGCAGGTGTGTGGCTTGTCAAGGCCCGCAGTGATTCGCTGCCGTGGCGGCCCGTGGTCCAGCTAGCATGTGCTAGCTGAATCTCGCAGCCCACGCCGAGGAGCCTTCCGTGCCACAGCCCCGTACGCATCGAGACACTGCTGCGAGCCGGCCCGGCGGCACCCCGGCAGCCGGCAGCCCCCCGCGCGCCCGCGCGATCCGCGCCGCCGCCCTGGAGCTGTTCACCCGGCGCGGGTACCAGGCCACCACCATGGCCGACATCGGTGCGGCCGTCGGTGTCCGCGGGCCGAGCCTGTACAAACACGTCAGTTCCAAACAGGCGCTGCTCGCGCAGATCATGATCGGCACGATGGACGCGCTGCTCGCCGCCCACCGGACCGCTGTCGCCGGGACCGAGGACCCCGCCGAACGGCTCAGGCGCGCCACCGAGGCCCACGTCCGCTATCACGCGCGGCACCGACTCGAGGCATTCGTCGGCAACCGGGAGATCCGCAGTCTCGAGGAACCGCACAGCACCGCGGTCCTGGACCGGCGCGACGCGTACGAGAAGGCGTTCCGCGAGCTGGTCGAGGCCGGGGTCGCCGCGGGACGCTTCCACGTCGCATCGGCCCGCCTGGCCTCGTACGCGATCCTGGACCTCGGGATGGGCGTGGCTGTCTGGTACCGCGAGGACGGGGAGTTGACGGAAGATCAGATCGTGTACCAGTACGGCGACTTCGCCCTCCTCCTGGTGGGCTCCGGGTGACCTGTTCGCGTGGCTTCCGGGCACGGGCCCGGGCACGTCCGCCGGGACGGCGGAGCCGTCCTGCGCCCCCCCCGGCTCCCATCCGTACGCCGGCCGGGGGAGACAAACGGTTGACTCACGGTCACTCGATGACGGCGCCCGGCCGCCGTGAGGCTGATCGTCCGCGAGGCCGCGTCGCCGGGGGGAGTGGACGGCAAGCCGTCCCCCTCGGTCCAGGTGCCGGCAGGTGCGGGCGGCGGCCAGGTGGCTGACATGGTCACGACTTTGACGGGCTTGCCCAGTGCCGAGCAGGCGCGCAAGGACCTGGCCGGGCTGACGGTGGCGGCGCACGGCCCGATGGCCGGCTGAAGCCATGCCAAGTTCCCCCACCGGGCCGCGCAGGGCGAGTCCTGCGACACCCGGAGACGAAGCTGGAACGCGACGGCGCCGGCGTCGTGCGGGGCTTGGGAGCCGTAATGGCTGCCGTGCGCGTACCGACCGCGGTCGGGCCCATGTCTGCCCTGGGCGTCGAGGGCGTCTCCGCGCGCCGGGCTGCGACGCCGCCGTGCCCGGGTCGCCCTGTCCTTGTCGTGACAGGGAGCCGGGCAGGTTCTGCCGTCTTTTCCCCGGCCGGTCCCGCCTTTGGGGCCGGTCCCCGCACTCCGCCGCCTCGCGATGGTTCCGTGAACCTTCCCGTCCCCGGTCCAGTGCGTCCCGACCCCGGGGACCCCCGGACGGGGGAAGCCGTCTTCTTCGCAGAGGGGGGTGGCGGCACGCAGTAGATGCAGTTAATCTACAGCCATAAGATTATCTGGTTGCGGCGAGCGGTCGATCCGCAACTGCTTGAGAGGTGAGAGCGGTGCCGGCGAACGAGAGTGTTCATGATCTGGTTGTCCGACGGCGTGACCAGATGGCCCAGGACGTGGTGCGCCTGACGCTGGCGTGCCCCGACGGCGGCGACGTCCCCGCGTGGGAGCCGGGTGCGCACGTCGACCTGCTCCTCGACGACGATCTGGTCCGTCAGTACTCGCTGTGCGGCGACGAGGCCGACCGGACGGAACTGCAGGTGGCGGTCCTGCGCGAGCCGGCCGGACGCGGGGGCTCCGCCCACGTCCACGACCGGTTGGCCGAGGGGGACGCCGTGCGGGTGCGCGGCCCCCGCAACAACTTCGCCCTCGTGGACAGCCCGGAGTACCTCTTCGTCGCGGGCGGCATCGGGATCACCCCGCTGCTTCCCATGATCCGCCGCGCGGAGGCGGCCGGAGCACGCTGGACGCTGCTCTACGGGGGGCGGACGCGCTCCACCATGGCGTTCCTCGACCTGCTCGCCGAACAGCCCGCCGACCGGGTCCGCGTCCAGCCGCAGGACGAGTGCGGACTGCTGGACCTGGAGTCGGTCCTGAGCGAACCCCGGGACGGGGTCGCCGTGTACTGCTGCGGACCGGAACCGCTGCTGGCGGCGGTGGAGAAGCTCACCGCGTCCTGGCCGTCCGGGAGCCTGCACCTCGAACGCTTCGCGCCCAAGGAGTTCGAGGACGCCCCCGAGCCGGGGAGCTTCGTCGTGAAGCTGGCCCGCACCGGCACCTCGCTGACCGTGCCCGCCGACCGTTCCATCGTCGACGTGCTCGACGACGCGGGGGTCGACCTGCCGACCTCGTGCCGCGAGGGCACCTGCGGCACCTGTGAGACGACCGTGCTCGAGGGCCGTCCCGATCACCGGGACTCTCTGCTCTCCGAGGAGGAGCGCCGGCAGGGCAAGACGATGATGCCGTGCGTGTCCCGGTGCCTGTCACCGACCCTGGTCCTGGATCTGTGACGAACCGGGCCACCGGCACACCCCGGCGCAAGGACCGGGAGGGGCGGGCCGCGTGCGCCGGGGCGCGCCGCCGAGTCGCCCTCACGGCCGGGCGGCGCACCCCGGGGCCTGCCCCCTTCGCACCCCGGCGGCGGCCGACCGTGCAGCTGACCGATGGGCGCGTCAATTCCGCCCCGAACAAGGAGACCTGATGGACAGTGACCTCTTCGAGCCCGACCACGAGGCCTACCGCGAGACCGCGCGTTCCTTCGTCCAGCGGGAGGTCGTGCCGAACATGGCGCGCTGGGACGAGGAGCGCTGCGTCGACCGGGAGACGTGGAAGAAGGCCGGTCACGCCGGCATGGTGGGGCTCCCCGTGCCGGAGCGCTTCGGGGGCGCGGGCGAGCCAGACTTCCGCTACCGCGTCGTCCTGTGCGAGGAGATCGCCCGCGTCGGCGCGTCCTCGCTGCAGTCCTCGTTCAGCACCAACGACGACATCGTCCTCGGGTACCTGCTGAACCTGGCGACGGAGGAGCAGCAGGAGCGGTGGCTGCCCGGCTTCGTCACCGGGGAGACCGTCGGGGCGATCGCGATGAGCGAACCCGCGGCCGGGAGCGACCTGCGGGGCATCACCACCACCGCCGTCCGCGACGGCAACCACTGGGTGCTGAACGGCTCCAAGACCTTCATCACCAACGGCATCCTGGCCGACCTGATCGTGCTCGTGGCGCGGACCGACCCGGACGCCGGCAGCAAGGGCTACAGCCTCTTCGTGGTGGAGCGCGACACCCCCGGCTTCACCCGCGGGCGCAAGCTGGACAAGGTCGGCCTGCAGGCGCAGGACACCGCGGAGCTGTTCTTCGAGAACGCCCGCGTCCCGGCCGCCAACCTGCTCGGCCCGGTCGGCAGCGGCCTGGCCTCCCTGATGCAGAACCTGCCCCGCGAGCGCCTGGGCATCGCGGTGGCCGCGCAGAGCTCGGCGGAGGCGGCGTTCCGCTGGACCCTCGACTACGTCCGTGAGCGGCAGGCGTTCGGCAAGGCGATCGCGGAGTTCCAGAGCGTCGGCTTCACCCTGGCCGAGCTGCGCACCAGCATCGAGGTGAGCCGCGCCTACCTGGACCGCTGCGTCAGGGCCGTCAACGCCGGAACGCTGAGCGCGGTGGACGCCGCCAAGGCCAAGTGGTGGGCCACCGACATGCAGTGGAAGGTCATCGACGCCGGTGTCCAACTGCACGGCGGCTACGGCTACATGAAGGAGTACCCGATCGCCCAGGCGTTCATGGACGCCCGCATCCAGCGGATCTACGGCGGCACGAACGAGATCATGAAGGAGATCATCAGCCGCGATCTGGTGCGCAACTCCTGACCATCGGCGCGACCGCGGGCCACAACCCCTCGCCGTCCGCGCGCGATCGACCCGATCGCGTGCGGACGGGGGCCCGCGGTACGGCGTCGAGGAACCTCCGGCGGGCACGTGCGGGTGCCCGCCGGAGCCGGACCGGGCGGGACGGCGCAAGGGGCGCCGTCCGCCGGACGGACGACACGCGGCGGCAAGGCGACGGCCGGGCGCGGTGACGGGCGAAGGCCCGCACCGACGGCCGGGGCGACGACACACGACGGAGCGGGCATGACGAAGCGTTGGGGCATCACACTCCCGGTGGCGGGACTCTCGATCGCGGACCAGAAGGAGTTGGTCGCCTCCCTGCCCGACCTGGGCTACACCGACGTCTGGTCGGCGGAGGCGGACGAGACCGACGCCTTCACCCCGTTGGCGCTGGCCTCCGCCTGGGCGCCCCGGCTCCGGCTGGGCACCGCGATCGTGCCGGTCTTCACCCGGGGGCCCGCCACGCTGGCGATGAGCGCCGCGACCCTGGCCGCGGCCGCGCCGGGACGGTTCGCCCTGGGCGTGGGCACCTCCTCAGACGTCATCGTCGAACACTGGAACGACATCCCCTTCGAGGAGCCCTACAAGCGGGTCCGGGACACCGTGCGCTTCCTGCGCGCCGCCCTGCGCGGAGAGCGGGTGGACGAGACCTACGAGACCTTCGCGGTCCGGGGCTTCACCGCCCGGCTCGTCCCCGAGGAGCCGCCGCCGGTGCTGATCGCCGCGCTGCGCCCCGGCATGCTGCGGCTGGCCGGCCGGGAGGGGGACGGGGCGATCGTCAACTGGCTCTCCGCGCGCGACGTGCGCACGATCGCGCCTTACGTGCGCGAGCGCGACCCGGCCAAGGAGATCGTCGCGCGGATCTTCGTGATGCCCGGCGCGGACCCCGAGACGGCCCGCGCCCTGGGCCGAAGGATGATCACCGCCTACCTCAACGTCCCGGTCTACCGGGCCTTCCACGAGTGGCTGGGCCGCGATGATGTCCTGGGACCGATGTGGCGGGCCTGGGGTGAGGGAGACCGCCGGGCGGCGCTGCGCGCGGTGCCCGAAGAGGTGGTGGACGAACTGGTGATCCACGGCCCCGCCGAGCACTGCCGGGAGCGGATCGGTGAGTACGTCGACAACGGGGTCACCACGCCCGTGATCCACCTCGTGGGGGACCCGCAGGACCCCGTGCGCGCCGTGCGTGACCTGGCCCCCGACGGCTGAGCGGGTGCGGGTGCCGGGCCGGGCCTCGCGGGCGACGGACCCGCGCAGGGGCTGGCACCGGAACCCCCGCGCCCCTATGATTATCTATAGCCATTAGTTTAATGAAGGCAGGCTGCCCTCGCGCCGCGGCGCACCGTCGCCGTTCTCGCGAGCCTGCCGCGCACCCGCGCCGCCGCGCGCCCCTGGAGCCTGTCACCCCTGCCCTCAGGGAGCCGGCACGTCCCGGCGGAACGGCCCACCCAACGAGGCGGAAGAAACGAGGGAACTCCATGGAACTGGACCGACGGCAACTCTTCATCGGCGGACGGTGGACCGAGCCGGCCGACGCGAGCGGCCAGGACGTCATCGAGGCCGCCACCGGCAAGGTGCTCGGCCGGACCGCGATGGCCTCCGCCGCGGACGTGGACGCCGCCGTGGCGGCCGCCCGCACCGCACTCGCCGGCCCCTGGGGGAGCATGCCCGCCCAGGAGCGGGCGGACCTGCTGGACCGCTTCGCCGCCGCGCTGAAGGCCCGCGGACGCGAGATCGCCCCGCTGGTCAGCCGCGAGAACGGGATGCCCCTCTCGCTCTCGATCCCGGTCAACGGGTTCAGCGCCTCGATGACCGTCGCCTACTACGCGCGACTGCTGCGCGAACTGCCCGAGACGGACGTGCGGCCGAGCCTCATCGGGGAGACCGTCGTCCGCCGCGAGCCGGTGGGCGTCGTCGGCGCCATCACCCCCTGGAACTACCCGCAGTCACTGGCCGCCATGAAGATCGGACCCGCGCTGGCGGCCGGCTGCACGGTGGTCCTCAAGCCGGCCCCCGAGACCGCGCTGGACGCCTTCTACTTCGCCGACGCCGCACAGGAGGCCGGACTCCCGCCCGGCGTCCTGAACGTCCTGCCGGGCGGCCGCGAGGCCGGGGAACAGCTCGTCTCCCACCCGGGAGTCGACAAGATCGCCTTCACCGGCTCCACGGCGGCGGGCCGCGCCATCGGCGAACAGTGCGGACGACTGCTGCGCCCGGTCACCCTCGAACTGGGCGGCAAGTCCGCCGCGATCCTCGCCGAGGACGCCGACCTGGCCGCCTTCACCGCCGCACTGCTGGACGTCAGCCTCACCAACAACGGCCAGACCTGCCACGCCAGCACCCGCATCCTGGCCCCCGCCGCCCGCTACGAGGAGATCGTCGACGCGGTCACCGACACCGTCCGCGCCCTGCGCGTCGGCGACCCGCTCGACAGGTCGACCGAGGTCGGCCCGCTCGTCAGCGCCGCCCAGCGGGACCGCGTGCGCGGCTACGTCGACCTCGGCGTGCGCGAGGGCGCCCGACTCACCACCGGCGGCTCGGCACCCGTCGACGGCCTGACGGACGGCTGGTTCGTACGGCCCACCGTCCTGGCCGACGTGGACAACGACTGGCGGGTGGCGCGCGAGGAGATCTTCGGCCCCGTGCTGTGCGTGATCCGCTACGAGGACGAGGACCACGCCGTCGCCCTCGCCAACGACTCCGACTACGGACTCGGCGGCACGGTCTGGACGGCCGACCTGGACCACGGCATGGACCTCGCGGCCCGCATCCGCACCGGCACCATCGGCGTCAACCAGTACGGCGTCGACCTCCAGGCCCCCTTCGGCGGCGTGAAGGCCAGCGGCCTGGGACGCGAGATGGGACCGGAGGGACTTGCCCCCTACCACTCCCTGAAGTCGGTCTACCGACCCGCGCAGGCCGCGACCGCCTGAGCCCGGCGCACGGGCCGCACCGGCGACAGCCGACCGGCCCCACCCGTACACCACAGGAGACAGGACACCCATGAGCAACTCGAAGGAGACGGCCGCGGCGGCCGCGACGCTGGAGCGGCGCGGCCACGTGGGCATCATCACCCTGAACCGGCCGCAGGCCATGAACGCGGTGAACGCCGCCCTCTCCGCCGCCGTCGGCGCGGCACTGGAGGAGATCGCCGCCGACCCCGAACTGCGCGTCGGCGTGATCACGGGCGCGGGCCGGGCGTTCTGCGCGGGCGCCGACCTGAAGGAACTCGCCGCCGGACGGCCGGTGTCGGCCGAGGGCCACGAGGAGTGGGGCTTCGCCGGACTGGTGCAGCACCCCATCGACAAGCCCCTGATCGCCGCCGTCAACGGATTCGCGCTCGGCGGCGGCACCGAGATCGTCCTCGCCTGCGACCTCGTGGTCGCCGCCGAGGAGGCCCGCCTGGGCCTGCCGGAGGTCAAGCGCGGCCTCATGGCGGCCGCCGGCGGCGTGTTCCGCATGCCCCGACAGGTCCCCGCCAAGGTGGCCGCCGAACTCCTCTACACCGGCGAGCCGATGACCGCCCAGACCGCCCTGGAATGGGGACTGGTCAACCGCGTCGTGCCCGGCGAGCACGTGCTGGCGAGCGCGCTGGAACTGGCCGAGTCCATCGCCGCCAACGCGCCCCTGTCCGTGCAGAGCACCAAGCGGCTCCTGCGCGAGAGCCACGCCTACGGCTCGGACCTGGACCCGCAGCTGTGGACGCTCAACAACAAGGAGATGGGCACCCTCATGGCCAGCGAGGACGCCAAGGAAGGCCCGCGCGCCTTCGCCGAGAAGCGCGCACCCCGCTGGACCGGCCGCTGACCTACGGCCCTTGGCCACCCCGGACGCCCGCACAGCGACCCCGCGGGCATCCGCACCCCACCCCCGTCCGCACGTCTCCCAGGAAAAGGAAGTCCCATGAACGACGCCGTGATCGTGGATGTGATCCGTACCCCCTCGGGCAAGGGCAAGCCCGGCGGGCAGCTGTCGGGCATCCACCCGGCCGACCTCCTCTCCCGGGTGCTGCGCGCCCTGGTGGAGCGCAACGACCTCGACCCCGCACTGATCGACGACGTCATCGCCGGCTGCGTCTCCCAGTCGGGCCAGCAGACGATGAACATCGCCCGCAACGCGGTGCTCGGCGCGGGCCTGCCCGAGTCCGTCCCCGGCACCACCATCGACCGCCAGTGCGGCTCCAGCCAGCAGGCCGCGCACTTCGCTGCGCAGGGCGTCATGTCGGGCGCCTACGACATCGCCATCGCCTGCGGCGTGGAGTCGATGAGCCGGGTGCCGATGTTCAGCAGCTCGCAGGGCCAGGACCCGGCCGGCCCTGCGGTCGCCGCCCGCTACCCCGAGGGCCTGGTCAACCAGGGCATCTCCGCGGAGCTCATCGCCGCCCGCTGGAAGCTGGACCGCGACGCCCTGGACTCCTTCTCCGCCCGCTCGCACGCCCGGGCCGCCGCCGCTGCCGCCTCCGGCGCCTTCGACAGCGAGATCCTGCCGATCACCGTCACCGACGCCGACGGCACCGAGCGCACCCTGACCACCGACGAGACCGTGCGCGCCACGACCACCGTCGAGGGACTGGGCGGCCTCAAGCCCTCGTTCCGCGACGAGGCCATGGGCGCGCGCTTCCCGGAGATCGACTGGTCCATCACCCCGGGCAACTCCTCCCCGCTGACCGACGGCGCCTCCGCCGCCCTGATCATGAGCGCGGCGAAGGCCGAGGCGCTGGGGCTGCGTCCCCGGGCCCGCTTCCACTCCTTCTCGGTGACCGGCTCCGACCCGCTGCTCATGCTCACCGGCGTCATCCCCGCCACCGAGAAGGTCCTGGCCCGCGCCGGCCTCGGCATCGGCGACATCGACGCCTACGAGGTCAACGAGGCGTTCGCCCCGGTCCCCATGGTCTGGCAGCAGGAACTGGGCGCCGACCCCGAGCGCCTGAACCCGCGCGGCGGCGCCATCGCCCTGGGCCACCCGCTGGGCGGCTCCGGCACCCGCCTGCTGACCACGCTGCTCAACCACCTCGAGGCCACCGGCGGCCGGTACGGCCTGCAGACCATGTGCGAGGGCGGCGGCATGGCCAACGCCACCGTCATCGAGCGCCTCTGACCCTCCCCCTTTCACCCACCTCGTAAGAAGAAGGGAACAGCCGTGGACATCAACGGCAGCGTCGCCCTGGTCACCGGCGGAGCCTCGGGCCTGGGCCTGGCCACCGTCAAGAAGCTGGTCGCCTCCGGAGCCCGGGTCGTCATCGCCGACCTGCCCTCCTCGCCCGGCAAGGAGGTGGCGGCGGAGCTCGGCGACGGAGTCGTCTTCGCCCCCGCCGACGTCACCAGCGAGCAGGACATCACCGCCGCGCTGGACGTCGCCCAGGAACTGGGCACCCTGCGGGTGGCCGTCAACTGCGCCGGCATCGGCAACGCGATCAGGACCGTCGGCAAGCAGGGGGCCTTCCCGCTGGCCGACTTCACCAAGGTCCTCCAGGTCAACCTGATCGGCACGTTCAACGTGATCCGCCTGGCCGCCGAGCGCATCAGCCGCGCCGAGGAGATCGACGGCGAGCGCGGCGTCATCGTCAACACCGCCTCCGTCGCCGCCTTCGACGGCCAGATCGGCCAGGCCGCCTACTCCGCCTCCAAGGGCGGCGTCGTCGGGCTCACCCTGCCCGTCGCCCGCGACCTCGCCTCCCTGAAGATCCGCGTGGTCACCATCGCGCCCGGCCTGTTCGAGACGCCGATCCTGTCCGGACTCAGCGACGACGCCAAGGCCTCGCTCGGCGCGCAGATCCCGCACCCCGCCCGCCTCGGCAACCCCGTCGAGTACGCGGCGCTGGCCGCGCACATCGTGGAGAACCCGATGCTCAACGGCGAGACCATCCGCCTGGACGGCGCCATCCGGATGGGTCCGCGCTGACCTCCCGTCCCCCTGGCGTCCACGGGTCCGCACCTGCGTCGCGGACCCGTGGACGCCGTCCCCGCCCGGCACCGCCGGTGCACCCACCCGGCTCCCCACGGAAGGGAACCCCGTCATGCGCATCGGCATGAAACTGGACTACAGCGGCGGCTTCGTCGAGGCCGTCGAGGAACTGCGCGACCTGGAGCGCGTGGGGTTGGACGTCGTCTACGTCGCGGAGGCATACAGCTTCGACGCCGTCAGCCAGCTCGGCTACATCGCCGCCAAGACCGAACGGCTGCGGATCGCCTCCGGCATCCTGCCGATCTACTCCCGCACCCCCACGCTGATGGCCATGACGGCCGCCGGACTCGACTACGTCTCCGGCGGGCGCTTCACCCTCGGCCTGGGCGCCTCCGGCCCGCAGGTCATCGAGGGCTTCCACGGCCTGCCCTACCAGGCACCGCTCGGCCGCACCCGCGAACTGGTCGAGATCTGCCGCAAGGTCTGGCGCCGCGAGGCCGTCGTCCACGAGGGCAAGCACTACCGCATCCCGCTGCCCGCGGAGCAGGGCACCGGTCTCGGCAAGCCGCTCAAGCTGATCAACCACCCGCTGCGCGCCCGCATCCCGGTGATGCTCGCCGCCATCGGCCCCAAGAACGTGTCGCTGGCCGCCGAGATCGCCGAGGAGTGGGAGCCGATCTTCTTCCACCCCGGCAAGGCGGCCGAGGTCTTCGGCCCCGCGCTGGACGAGGGCCGGGCCCGACGCGACCCGGAACTGGGCGAGTTGGGGATCAGCATCGGCGTCCCCGCCGCAGTCGGCACCGACACCGAACAGGCGCTGCACGCGGTCCGCGCCCAACTCGCCCTCTACATCGGCGGGATGGGTGCCAAGGGCAAGAACTTCTACAACGACCTGGCCTGCCGCTACGGCTACGAGGAGGAGGCCGGGCGTACCCAGGACCTCTACCTGGCCGGGCGCAAGGAGGAGGCAGCCGCGGTGCTGCCCGAGGAACTGGTGCGCGCCCTGTGCCTGGTGGGCACGGAGGACGAGGTCGCCGAGCGGCTCGCCGCCTACGCCGCGGCCGGCGTCACCACCCTGTCCCTGCAGCCGGTGGGCCCCGACGCGGGCGACCGAGCCGCGCGCATCGAGCTCGTCGAGCAGGTCGCCGCACTCGCCGCCGGCTGACCGGCTCCCCCCCGCACGTAACGTCGACAAGCCCGCCCCGCACGCCGCGGGGCTCGAGGAGGACATGATGCCCGGACCTTTGGACGGCCTGCGGGTGGTGGAGTTGGGGGGTATCGGGCCGGGTCCGCACGCGGCGATGCTGCTCGCGGACCTGGGTGCGGACGTGGTGCGGGTGGAGCGCCCGAGCGGGGGTCTGCGCACGGTGCCCGAGGGGGCGGCGGACTGGCTGCTGCGGGGCAGGCGTTCGGTGGCGGCCGACCTGAAGGACCCGGCGGGTCTGGAGGTGGTGCGGGCGCTGGTGGAGCGGGCCGACGTGCTGGTGGAGTGTTTCCGTCCGCAGGTGGCCGAGCGTCTCGGGATCGGGCCGGAGGCGTTCGTGGAGCGCAATCCCGGTCTGATCTACGCCCGGATGACCGGGTGGGGGCAGGACGGGCCGTGGGCGCAGCGGGCCGGGCACGACATCAACTACCTGTCGGTGACCGGTGTCCTGCACGCCATCGGCACCTCCGGCGCCCGCCCCACCGCCCCCCTCAACCTGTTGGGCGACTTCGGTGGCGGTTCCCTCTACCTGGTGATGGGCATCCTGGCGGCCCTGCACGAGCGGCACCGTTCGGGCACCGGCCAGGTCGTGGACGCCGCGATCGTGGACGGCACCACCTCGCTGGCCCAGATGATCTGGGCGTTCCGCGGCACCGGCGTGTGGGACGACACCCCCGCCCACAACCTCCTCGACTCCGGCGCCCCCTTCTACGACACCTACGCCTGCGCCGACGGCCGGCACGTCGCCGTCGGCGCCCTGGAACCCCAGTTCTACGCCCGTCTGCTGCAAGGGCTGGGCCTGGAGGCGGCCGACCTGCCCGATCCCCAGGACCGGGCGGGCTGGCCCCGACTGCGCGAGACGTTCACCCGTGTCTTCGCCACCCGCACCCGCGACCAGTGGGCCGAGGCCTTCGCCGACACCGACGCCTGCGTCACCCCCGTGCTGACCTTCGCCGAAGCCACCACCCATCCCCACCTCACCGCCCGCACCACCCACATCACCCCCGACGGCATCCCCCAGGCCGCCCCCGCACCCCGCTTCTCCCGCACCACCCCCACCCCACCCACCAC
>NZ_QFRK01000009.1 GCF_003143855.1 Streptomyces sp. NWU339 | reverse complement strand
CCGAGGCGATCCGGCTGCTGCCCGACCTGCTGCGGCTCATCCCCCGCCTCGCCCGCGACCGGACCCTGCCGCGCGGGGTACGGGTACGGCTGTGGCTGCTGCTGGCCTACCTGGCGATGCCCATCGACCTGGTACCCGACTTCATCCCCGTCCTCGGCTACGCCGACGACGCCATCGTGGTCGCCGCCGTCCTGCGCTCCGTGGTCCGCCACGCCGGAGCCGATGCTCTGGCCCGGCACTGGCCCGGCACCGACGACGGGCTCATTGCCGTCCGCCGCCTGACCGGCCTGCCCGCCACCTCGAACCCATGAGCACAGCCGTAAAGGGTGTTCCTGACCCTCCTGGTTCTGTCCATGAGAGCGAGCAGCGTTTCGACAGCGGTGTGGGAGGCAGTCGGGCGTCAGTGTGGGCTCGAGTGTTCACGAGTTGCGACAGCGTCGAGGCGGTGGATCGTTTGCAACCGAAGGCCGGTCGTACCTCGTGGCCCCTCAGGCTGCCCGTCTCCCGATGCCTGGCAGGAAGCGTCCGGCGCGGGCCGTGTAGGCGGCGTAGTCGTCTCCGTGGGTGTTCAGCAGGTAGGGCTCTTCGACGACTCGGACCTGGAGCTGGACTGCGGCCACCAGGGCCGCCAACGCGAGGACGGCGACCAGGTTGGGCACCATCAGCGCAAGCCCGGCGCCGGTGACGATCATGGCGGTGAACACGGGGGTTGCGTGCGTGGGCGAAGAGTCCGGCGGTGACCAAGGCGGTGCGCTCACCGGCGTCCACCCCGACCCGCCAGGAGGCGCCCATGGCCAGCTGAGCGGCCGTGGTGAGTGCCATCCCGGCCAGGGTGAGGGCCAGGCCGGTGCCGTGCAGCGCCGCGCTGCTCTCCAGCGTGGGAAGCCCGGCGAGCGGAGCCGCCGGGGCGGCGGCTCCGCCCAGCAGGGCGGCAGCGAACAGCACACCGGCCCACCAGGAGGCTTCGCCGGGGCGGCCGGAGATGCCGCGAAAGCCCGCGTCGCCGGTACGGCGGCGCTGGAGTGCGGCGCGGATGCCAAAGGCGAACCCCGCCCATCCCAGGTAGAGGGCGAGCGCTGCCCAGGCCCAGGCGTTCACCGGCCGCCCTCCGCCTCTGCGGTGCAGCGGGCGCGTCCCGGGCGGCAGCCGCACACAGCGGCGCCGGTGGGCGCCGACGCCGGGGCGGCGGTGGGCGCATCGCGGCGGGCCAGGCTGGGGCCGAGGGACAGGGATCTCTCCGCGGTCATGGTCAGCAGCAGCCCTTCTCGTCGGCGTCCGGGCATGTCCGGTCGGTCTCGACGGCGACCACAGCGGTACGCAGGTCGTCCAGCGCGTGGCCTAGGCGTTCGTCGGCAAGTTCGTAGCGGGTGCGGCGCCCGTCCGGGACGGTGACCACCAGGCCACAGTCGCGCAGGCACGCCAGGTGGTTCGACAGCCGCGTGCGGGAGACACCGAGGGCGTCGGCAAGGTCGGCGGGGTAGGCGGGGGCTTCGCGCAGGGCGAGCAGGATGCGGCAGCGGATCGGGTCGGCGAGCGCACGGCCGAACCGGGCCAGCACCTCGATGTCGGAAGTAACAGTCAGCACACGACGACAGTACAGCAATAAATGAATCCACGAAACCTTGAACTATCCAGTTGCTCGAGCGACCGAGGGAAGCAGGTGCCGTCCGTTCCCGTAAACATCGAGTTGCCGACAAACCGGGTGCTGTCCAACACCGTGAACAAAGCCATGCCGTCCAGGGTGGTTCACCGCCTGCTGGCATCGGTGGCGAAACCTTGGTCGTCTGCTGGGTTCCTGCTCTCCGTTTGCTGGGCTGTCTCTAGGGGGCGTCTTTCTAGGGTCGTTGCCGTCCCCCGGAGGTCCGGCCGACGGACTTTCGAACCGCCAGCGAACTCCCCAGTGTTTGGAGACCTCGATGCGTGCACTGCCCCGCCGCGCCGCCCTCGCCGCTCCCGCCGCCGTCCTGATGTTCGCCCTCGCCGCCTGCGGTGGCGGCTCCGACTCCAGCTCCGGCAGCTCCAAGTCGGACACCCAGCAGGCCCAGAACGCGGGAGGCGCCGAGGCCGCCGGCGACACCGACGACAAGGAGGAGCCGCCGCTGACCGGTGACATCAAGCAGAAGGCCGAGGCCGCCGCGCTCGCCGCGTACCCGGGCACCGTCGTGAAGTCCGAGGAGGACGCGGAGAAGCCCGGCATGTACGGGGTGGAGGTGAAGCAGGCGGACGGCACCACGGTCGAGGTCTACCTCGACAAGTCCTTCAAGGTCACCGACACCAAGCAGGAGGGCACCGAGGAGGAGGACGCCGGCTGACGGCCGCGGGTCAATGCGCCGGAAGGGAGAAACAGGTGCCGCGCGAGCATGAGAAGGCCACCGGGTCACCCTCGGACGTCGAGGCGACGGCAATTCTGGATTCCTCGGCCTCCGCATCGTTGCGAGGAGGGTACGGGGGCCGCTTCGAGGAGGAGGCCTTCGACTATCCCTCCCCCTCTGCCTCCCACGCCTGGTCTTCCGACGAAACGCTGACCGGATCCCCCGAGGCCGCAGTCCCTGAGCCGGAGGCGTCCAGGACGCGCGGAGGTCGTCGGGGGCACTCGCGGGATGAGGGCGGCTGGCAGCAGGCGGCCGTGCGGCACAGGCCGGCCCTGCTGATCGCTGCCGCGCTGGTCCTCCTCGCAGGCTTCGGCCTGGCTCTGTCCACGGTCAGCGAGACCGTGTCCTCCACCCCCGGTCCCGGCGGCACCGCCCCGGTCTCCGCCCCGAAAACACCGGCCCTCCCACCGGACGCGACGGTCCCCGCGAAGCCGCCCGGCAACGCAGCCGGCACAAGCGCCTGGCCGGCGCAGACGTCCCCGTCGCCCAGCAGCGATGATCACCGGGACGACGAACGCGGGCAGGACGACGAGCACGGGCAGGAGGACCAGGGACGCGAGGACGATGACCGCTCCGACGGCTGACTCCCCGCAGTCGGTGCCGTCACCGCCCCGCCGCCGTCCGGCCGATCCTCACTCCCGCGCTGATCGGCCGGACGGCACCCCGTGCCCGCTCACCGTCCCGTACGCCCCCCAGGTCCCAGGCGGCTTCCCGTGAACACCCCAACTCCCCCGGCACAGCTGTGCGAACCTGTCGCCATGCGGCTTCTGCTCATCGAAGACGACGACCGGATCGCCGGGCCCCTCACCGAGGGGCTGGGACGCTACGGCTTCACCGTGGACCACGTCCGCACCGGTGCCGCGGGCCTGGCCGGCACGGCCGACTCCCCGGACCTGGTCCTGCTCGACCTCGGCCTGCCCGACATGGACGGCCTGGACGTCTGCCGCAGCCTGCGCGCCCGCTCCGCCGTCCCGATCATCATGATCACCGCGCGGGGCGAGGAGGCCGACCGCGTCGTGGGCCTGGAGCTCGGTGCCGACGACTACCTCGCCAAGCCCTTCGGCGTACGGGAGTTGATCGCCCGTATCCGCGCGGTCACCCGCCGCACCGGCGCCTCTCCCTTCCCCTCGCCGGGGCCGGCAGCCGCGCCCGAGGTTGCTCAGCCGGCGCCCGGACCCCAGCTGCTCGGCCCGCTGGAGATCAACCGCCGCACCCGCCAGGTCCGCCTGGAGGGCAGTGAAATAGCTGTTACGCCGCGGGAGTTCGATCTGCTGGCCTACCTCGCACAGGACCCCGGTACGGTCTACTCCCGGCAGCAGATCATGGACTCGGTGTGGGACCCGCACTTCTTCGGCCCCACCAAGACCCTCGACGCCCACGTCGCCGCCCTGCGCCGCAAGCTCGGCGATGCCGCGTGGATCACCACCGCCCGCGGCGTCGGCTTCCGCCTGACCATCCCCGGCGAAGACACCGCCTCCGAGAGGGCCGGATGACCCGACGCCTGCTGCTCAGCTATCTCGCCCTGGCCCTGCTGGTGCTGGCCGGCCTGGAGCTGCCGCTCGGCTACATCTACGCCCGCGGAGAGATCTCCCGCGCCTCCCAGAGCGTGGAACGCGACGCCTCCATGCTCGCCGAGGTCACCGAGGAGAACATCGAAAAAGGCAACCTCGAGGCACTGCCCGACGTGGTCGGCGACTACGCCACCCGCACCGGCGGCCGCGTCGTCGTCACCGACAAGCAGGGCATCGTCCTGGCCGACTCCCACCCGGCCGGCCGCACCGGCGGCGACCTGTCCGCCCAGCCGGACATCGCCCGCGCCCTGCGCAACCAGCCCACCGTCACCACCACCACGGACCCCGACGGCAGCGAAGTGCTCTCCGCCACCATGCCCGGCTCCTCGGGCACCACGATCCGCGGCGCCCTCCGCCTGACCTACCCCATGGCCGAGGTGACCGGCCGCATCCACCGCATCTGGGGCGCCCTCGCCCTCGCCGGAGCCTGCATCCTGGCCGCCGTCGCGCTGGCCGCCTTCACCCTCGCCCGCTGGATCACCCGCCCCCTGCGCACCCTGGAGCAGGCCACCACCCAGCTCGCCGACGGGCACCTGGCCAACCCGCCCGACAGCACCACCGGACCGCCCGAACTGCGCAGCCTCGCCGCCTCCTTCACCCGCACCGCCACCCGGCTGCAGCACCTGCTCACCTCCCAGCAGGCGTTCGCCTCGGAAGCCTCCCACCAGCTGAAAACCCCGCTGACCGCACTCCGTCTGCGCCTGGAGAACTTCGAGCCCTACCTCGACCCGCGCGCCCACGGCAGCCTGGAGGAGGCCGTCGGCGAGGTCGAACGCCTCAACCGCATGCTCCACGGCCTGCTCGCCCTGGCCCGCCTGGAGAACACCGCCACCACCCCCGAACCGGTCGACCTGGACGCCGTCATCGCCGACCGCGTCGCCGTGTGGGAGCCATTGGCGGCGGAACAGTACGTCACGCTGGCCGTCACCGGCCTCCCGGCCGGCCGGGTGTGGGCGATCCCCGGGGCTCCCGAGCAGATCATCGACAACCTCCTCGCCAACGCCCTGCGCGTCTCCCCACCCGGCACCACCATCACCCTCCACCGCGCCCCCGGCGCCGAACTGCACGTCATCGACCAGGGCCCCGGCATGACCGAGGCCGACCGGGCCCGCGCCTTCGACCGCTTCTGGCGCGCCTCCGACACCCACCACGACGGCACCGGCCTCGGCCTGCCCATCGTCCGCCACCTGGTGCACGCCTCCGGCGGCGGCATCACCCTCCACCCCGCACCCGGCATGGGCCTGGACGCCCGTGTGCGGCTGCGCCCGGCGGCCGAAACCGGAGGCTTGAGCGCCAAGGCGGCCATCACGGTGCTTCCGCAGTCAGCGCCAAGCCATGGATCGCAAAGTGGAGCTGCACGTCGTCCGTAGACTCCGCCCCAAGGTCCTCGGCGTCGAGTACCGGCGCTGCGACCATCCGTGCCTCGGCGACGAGTTCAGGGTGGTAGTTGAAGCCAGGCCACGGCAGGACGGGAAAGTCGTTCGCCTCTCCGGAGTACGGGACAGCCAGAGCGCCGACGGCGCGGCAGGTGACCGGCCGGCTCACTCGCCATCCCACGGCCCTGAGCGAGGAAGAGCGCGCCGCGCTGAAGGATGTCCTGGCCCGCTGTCCCGAACTGGACACCGCCGCCGAACATCTCCGCGACTTCGGCAAGATACTCACGGTGACCAGCGGGAAGACGGCCGGCAGTGGCCGACTACTCCCCGAGCCCCGACGCCGCATGGGAGCTGTCGACAAGACAGGGTCAGCGAGCGGGCAGTGCGACGGGCGCGTCGCTCGGCACCAGGGAGTCGCGGTCGGCGGCCGACAGCTCCGGTACGTACTTGTACAGCGTCGTACGGGAGACGCCCAGCAGCTTCGCGATCGATGTGATGGTGTTCTCCGGTTGGGCGAGCAGCGCGCGGGCGTGCCGGACCTGTTCCTCCGTCATGGCCGGCGGCCGCCCGACGCGCTCCCCGCGGGCCCGGGCCGCCACCAGGCCCTCGTGGGTGCCCTGCACGATGAGTTCCCGGATGAACTCCGCGAGCGCGGCGAACACGTGGAAGACGAGCCGGCCGCCCGGGGTCGTGGTGTCCAGCGCCTCGTGCAGCGACTGGAAGCCGATGCCGCGCTTACGCAGGTCGGCGACGATGGCGATCAAGTCTTGGATCGAGCGCCCGAGGCGGTCGAGGGAGGGCACCACGAGGGTGTCGCCGGGCTGGGGCAGAGGTCGGCTTGCCGGGGGATCGAACGGTCTGTTGCTTGGTTGCGCGTCGGCGGGGCCGCCGCGCTCACCCGGCCGGTGAGGTGCCCGGAAGGCGGGGAGGGGTGGGGCCGGTGCCCAGGGTGCGGCGTCCGGCCGGACGCCGGGGTACGGGTGCCGGCTTTGTGGTGGCCGGGACGGCGGCGGAAAGGCGTTCTGCGGTGAGTTGGGCGCGCGGCGCCGGGGGCGGGCTGTCGTCCGCGTGAGGCGGCTCGGTAGGGGCGGGTCCGGTGCCCAGCGGGCGGCGGTCGGTCATCGCCCGATTCTCCCCGCCGCCCGGAGTTTCTTCACCGCTCGGTCGGCTGCTCCGGCCCGGCCCACGGTGCGCGCGTGTCGCGGGTGTGCGAGGCGGTGAACTCCGGGCAGCGCCGGGCAGCGCCGGGCAGCGCCGCCGGGGCCCCGTACCGGGGTCTCCCAGGAAGTGGTCGGCGCGCCCGGCCCTCCTTGACCACGCCGGTGAGGTGCGGGTTTTCCCGTCCGGGCCGGGATTGGTGAGGCGCCCTGCGGAACACCCTGTGGGGCTCCCCGGAGAGTGCCGTGCCGGGCGCCTTGGGCGGCGCCTTGGCGGACGCCCTCACCGCCGGCCTCGCGCTACGCGCTCCCGGCGGCCGTGCGTTCCGCACGGATAGTCACGGATGGTAGTGGTGCAGCGGCGCGAGGCGCCGGCAGAACCCCTTGACCCCCCTGCCGGAGCCCGGGTCAAGGAGTTTCGCCGGCGCCTCGCCGCTACGGTCGGTGACGGCTGCGTGAGGGCAGTGTCCGGCGGCGGGGTGGGCAGGCACGAGGGGCCCGGCGGCACCTCCGGGCAGCCCAGCGGTTCCTGTCCGAGTTCAGTCGGATCCCACCCCCACTTCCGGCCCCGCCTCCATCTGATGGCCGCCACCGAGTACCGCACCGAGACGACCGTCCGCTTCGCCACCTGGAACGAGGTCACCGGCGCCACCGTCATGCCCACCACGGTCTGCCCCAGGGCTGGCAACCGCCCTCACCACACCCCGCCACCCGCTCAGCCAGCCATCCTCCAGGCAACTTGGCGATGCTCTGCCACGTGCCTGTATCGGTCAGCCGGTGAAGGCTTCGATCAGGGTCCAGACGGCAAGGGCCGCCATGCAGAGCGCTCCGATGCGCTGCACGGTCTTGAGCGGGACGCGCTGGGCGATGAACCGGCCCACCAGCAGGGCCAGAGCCGAGACGGACATCAGGGCGGCGGCGGAGCCGATCGCGGTCGGCAGCCAGCCGTTGGTGGCGGCCAGGTTGGCGGTGGTGATCTGGGTGAGATCGCCCCACTCGCTGATGAAGACGGTCATGAAGGCGGTGGTGTAGACGGGCCAGAACCCGGTGACCGTGCGGGCGGCCCCGTCCTCGTCGTCATCGTCTCCGCCGCGCAGCAGGACGACGGCTCCGAACGCGAACAGGGCTGCGGAGACGAGTTTGACGGCTATGTCCGGCAGCAGGCCGAGGAGGCTTCCGGCGCCCACCGCGATCGCGACGTGCACGATGAACGCAGTGGACGTGCCGAACCATACGTACAGCGGGCGCATGCGGGTGCCCATGGCCAGCGAGGCGAACATGGTCTTGTCGGGGAGTTCGGCGAGGAAGATCAGCCCGAAGGCGGTGATGATCGCCAGGGGGTCGAATGTCATTCCGGGACGGTGCTTTCTGCTGGGGCCGGGCCGCGGACTCGTACGGCACCCAGGCGGGCGACGGGAGGAACCCTTTCGGCCCGGCACGACGGAGCCGCCCGCACGGTGTGCGGGCAGGGTCATGCCTTGGCCGAAGGTCTCGTCCGCCCCGCATCGTGCGGCGGCCCGGTGGCCGGGACATCCTCGGACGTCCAGTGTGTCGACCAGCGGTTCTCGGGACTACTCCCCTTCGCGGCCCTCATGCTACACAGGCCGCCGCTTCCACAAACTCCATGGCCGGCATCCCCGCTCTCCCAGGGGCCGCCTGCTCCAGGTGCACCACGTCATCCGGCGCGCCGCCCCTCGCGGGGTGGCGCGCCGTCTTGGTGTGGCCGGCTGTACCGGTCCTGCGGGGCCTGGATCACCGGCCCGGCCGGTGCGGTGTCAGCGGTGGTCTGCGTGGCGGTGGTGGCCCCAGGAGTAGTCGTCGATGAAGCGGTTGCGCTGGTTGTGCAGGGTGGCGGTGTCGGAGCGGTTGTCCCAGCCGGAGTGGCGGCGGTCCTGGTAGCGGTCATGGCGGTTGTCGCGGTCGGTTCCAGTGTGGACGCGGACCGTGGAGCGGCCGTCCAGGCGGTAGTGGTGGAAGGTGTAGGTGGCCGTCCTCGTCCGTCAGGGTCCAGCCGTCCAGGTTCACCGCGCGGCGGGTGTCGTTGGCGGTCTCCACCGGTCCGAGGGCTGGGTCGGGAAACCCGGACGGCTGACGACGTGGGAAGCGATGTCGAACACCAGGCTGGTCACCCAGGCACCGATCGGCACCGTGACCAGGATCGGGTGGAACGGGTGGCCGTACGGGCCGGCGAGCCAGGCGCTGACCGGGCGCTTCGCCTGAAACTGTGCCTCATCAGCCATCGCGGCCTCCTCTAATTTCACCAATAAAGCTTGGTCTTATTGAGGGAGGGCGTCAAGAGATGCAGGACAAAGGGTTATGAGAACACTTGCGCCCACGCAGACGAGCGTTACCGTGGTCTTGTGGCTTCCGATCAGACAACGCAGGCCGACACGGCCGGCAGCGCCATCGACTCCGTCAGCGTCCTGAGCGAGGACTCACGGCGGCGCATGTTCGCCTTCGTCCGCCGTGCGGGCCGCGCCGTCACCCGCGACGAGGCCGCCGCCAGCGTCGGCATCTCCCGCAAGCTCGCCGCCTTCCACCTCGACAAGCTCGTCGACGCCGGCCTGCTGCGCGCCCGGTACGAGACGCCCGGCGGGATCCGCAAGGTCGGCAGGCGGCCGAAGGTGTACGAGCCCACCGACGCCCAGATCACCGTGAGCATCCCCGACCGGCGCCACGAACTCCTGGCGGACCTTCTCCTGGACGCCGTCCTGACCGAGGAGGCCGACGAAAACGCCGCGCAGGCGGCGGTGCGGACCGCCGAACAGCGCGGCCGGCAGATGGGCGAAGCCGCGCGGGAGGAAATCCGTCCAGGGCGCCTGGGCCCCGAGCGGGGGCTGACCGTCTGTGAGCGGCTGCTGGACGGGTACGGCTACGAGCCCGTCCGGGAAGGCCCGACCCGGCTCCGGCTGCGCAACTGCCCGTTCCATCCGCTGGCCGCGAAGGCCCCCGACCTGGTGTGCGGCATGAACCAGGCCTTCCTCAGCGGCTACCTCACCGGCCTGCAGGTCAACGGGGTCCAGGCTGTCCTGGCTCCCGAGCCCGGCGAATGCTGCGTGCGGCTGGGCCCGAACGACACCGATCACGATGACCCCATGGCGCGAGACCGCTGACCGGACGCTGCCCTGCCCGCGCGGGCCGCCGCCCGTGCCCGCCCCTGTCCGCCGCGCAGGGATCGGGTGAGAAGGGGCGCGCTCCGCGACCCTGTGCAGGGCTCGCTCACCCGTGACCGTCGCTCGGCGTCTGTCCGCCGAGCTGGGGGAAACGCCCGTTCCGGCTTCCTACCGGAGCATTGCCATGTTGACCATGCGTATCCTGAACCGTCCTGTTCCCTCCACCGAATCGGCAGCACCTGCGGCCGCCGTGCCGGTCGTGACCGCCGCCGACTGCGGCCTGCTGCTCCTCAGGCTGACCTTCGGGCTGCTGATGGCCGGGCACGGTGCCCAGAAAGTCTTCGGGCTGTTCGGGGGCCAGGGCCTGACGGCGACCGGCAAGGGGTTYGCGGCCCTGGGCTACCACCCGGGACAGCTGTTCGCCGCGATCGGGGGGCTGTCCGAGCTGCTGGGCGGCCTCGGCCTGGCCCTCGGCCTGCTGACGCCGCTGGCGGCCGCCGCCCTGATCGGCGTCATGATCAATGCGATGGCCACGGTCACCGGCGCCCACGGCCTGTGGGAGACGGACGGCGGCGTGGAGTACAGCGTGTGCATCGCCGTCGTCGCCCTGGCCGTCGCGGCCATCGGCCCGGGCCGGCTGGCCGTCGACCGTTTCTTCCGCTGGGGCACCGGCGGTTGGAAAGAGGCCGCCTTCGCCCTGAGCCTGGGCGGCGTCGCCGCCGCGATCACGCTCGCCCTGTAGGCGCAAAGCGCCCACCCGCGGCTCTCGCTGCGCGCCGTCGAGGGCCGCGCGCCAGGCGCTCCTGCGCCCGGCCGTGCCGTCCCCGCTGAGTGAGCAGGCCACCGGGGCACCGCGCCTGTATTGATCACGAGCGTTGTCGACATGGGCCGGGCTTGATCATGGTGAAGACCTCCGGTGCGGTGGAGGCGTCGAGTCTTCACCGCACCGGAGGTCGGGTCTTTTCCCAAGGCCGGGTGGTCAACGATCTCCGCGCTCTGTCATCCGAGCATTGACCGGACCGCAGGAACTGGCCGAGTGGTGGGGTTCTGGCGGTCTTGCCATCCCGAGTGCGGAAAGCGACCTTCGGCCGGGCGCTCGTCACTGAGTTCGGCGCTTTGAGGTGACGACGGTGGGCCGAGGGAGACGCGCGTGGCACGGCGTTCACCCCGCCATGACCTGGCCGAGGGCTGGGCGCCTTGCGACGGGTGCCGGACCAGCCTGGTCGCGTGCGGTGTGCAACGCCGTCGTCGCCGGGCTGCTCATTCCCTGCTGGAGGGTCCGGCAGGGCGCAGGTGGACCACCGTCAGGTTTGACACCCGGGACTTGAGACAGCGGCCCTCACACCCGCGGAACTGCGGGTGCGCAGCCGGTCGATCTCAGTGAGCACGCGGTCCACATGCGGACGCACCTGCGCCTGCAACGCATCGCTCCAGTTCTCTTTGGAGTAGGGGCAGTTGAGATAGAGATGCCTGGCGTGGGCGAGGGGGGCGCGGTGCTCGGGCGGGAGCTGGGCGAGGGCCCAGTCGGCGGCGGCGTCTTTCGACTCGATCCGGCCAGTGGCGAGCGTGGTCCAGATGCGGGCGAAGGTCAGCAGGACGTTGCGGGTGTCGCTGTCCAGGTCGTCGAGCAGGCCGGGGATACCCGCCAGGCTCGCCCGGACCAGGTCGGCCTGCGGGACCGGGTCGAGGACCTGTGCCGGGCGTGGGCCGACGAGGGGGTGGTCGCCGGTCAGCGCCATGGTGATCAGCAGGGCCAGATCGGACATCGGCTCCGGCCGGGGGACCTCCCCGGTCTCGTACTCGGCACGCAGCCACTCGCCGTAGAGGAAGTCGCAGGTCGGCGGGTACCGCCACGGCCGCACCTCGGACTGGACGACCACGGTGACCTCGACCGGGCGGGCCTTGTTCCGGGAGCCGGAGATCCGGAGCAGCCCACCGAGGAGCGTCCGTCGATCCTGCTCGTCCATTCGCCGCCGGGAGACGACCAGCACGTCCACGTCGCTGGCCGGCCTGAGGCCGTCGAGCACGGAGGAGCCGTGGAGGTAGGTGCCGGTGACATCTTGGCCCAGCACACCGCCGACCAGCCCCACGATCTCCTGAATCTGATGCACTGCCTCAGCGTCTCCTGTCGTCCGGCGGACTGCACAGCATTATTTGATTCCGTCTGTTCAGGGCGATGTGGGGATGTGCAGGGCGAGGCCGGTTCCGGGGACACGCGGGTGTTCAGGCGGTCTCACACCAGCACGATCGGCGCCTTGAGGAGCTGGTGGTGCCGTCGATCAGCGCGTCGAAGTCGCGTTCGCCCATACTGCGGCGCTTGCCCCTGCCCTGAAGGCCCTGTTCGCCGAGGTTGCCCGGCCGTCGGCGACGGAGCCGGAGCCGGGCGCCTTCTGCCGTCGATGGCGAGTGATGGCCATCGACGGCACGGTCTTCGACGTACCGGACAGCGAGGAGAACGCCGCGCACTTCGGGCATCCCAAGACGCACCGCACCGAACGGTGTGCGTTCCCGCAGGTTCGGGTGGTGGAGCCTGCCGAGTGCGGCACCCGTGCCATCACCTCCGCCCCCTGGGGCCGCGGACCGTGTCCGAACCCGTGCTGGTCCGGGAGGTGTCCGAGGCTCTGGGCGAGGGCGATCTCCTGCTCGCCGACCGCGGCCGCAGAGGCACAGGAGTCGGCAGCGTCCGGCCGCTCCTCCGCGACCGGGACGCAGACCTGTTGCGGCGGATCGCAAGGCCGGCGCGGCCTCTGAGGGGGGTGTACGGCTCCGGGGCCGGAGCCCCTGATCCCGGATGTCCGTCAAAGCGGATCAAGCCCATGCGGATGCTGTGCGGACAGGACGAGCACACAACTGCGAGGGGGCCCGTGTGCAGGGCCGTGTGTCCGGGCCGGAAGCCGCCGTTCGGACCACCTGTGGGGCCCTTCGGGTGATGGCCGGACGCCTCATGGGCCAGGCGGTTGCCGCAGGGGTACGAGGTCTCAGCAGAGGACGAACCCAGAACCCCGCGAGGAGTTTGACGATGTACGCAGCGGTCCGGCGGTACGAAGGAGTGACCGATCCGGCAGAGGCGGGACGCCTCGTGAATGAGGGCTTCGTGCCGCTCATGCGCCAGGTCTCCGGCTTCGTGGCCTACTACTGGGTCGATGCCGGGGACGGAGTGATGGTCTCGACCAGTGTCTTCCAGGACCGGGCCGGTGCCGAGGAATCGATCTCGAGGGCGGCGGACTTCGTGCGGGACAACCTTGCGTCCCTGCTTCCCAACCCTCCCCAGGTCACGGCCGGAGAGGTGCTGGCTTCCGCGTAGCAGCGTTCGGACCGGCCTTCTGGGTTCCCCGTGACGGGGAGCGAGGAGCGGACGTGGCGGGGAGGGCGGGGCCCGCCCCGGCGTTCGGTTTCGACGGTGTTCCTCCTGCGGGTTCGCCGCAGTCTGTCCGGCGGGCGTGAGCCGGGCGAGCCGCACGCTCGTGGTGAACGGGAGACCTGTTGTCCAAGGCCGTGGTACGGCGGCTTGTCACTGTCACCCCGACGGGGATGTCCTCAGGACTGACGCTCGTTCGGTGTCTCTGCGCAGGTGACCTCGTCACGCGGGGTGTAGTGCGTGCGGAACGGTTCCCGCCTCACTTCCCGGCCGTCGTCGTGGAAGACCCGCTCCACGGTGACGTCGAAGCCCTCGAGCGGGGTCTGCGGCACGCACTTCTCAGCGGTGCTCACCTTCTTCGCCGGCTGCTGCACGTTGGTGCGCGGCCCCTTGACCGACGTGATCTCGTCGTACTTCTTCGTGCCGAGGAAGGTGATGGTCACCGAGGTGTCTGTGGACTCGGCCTGGATGTAGACGGCCTTGCCGGAGTCGTTGGTGAACCTCAGGTCGAGGCTGCCCCAGGCGACCGTCGCCTCACGGCCCTCGGGGTAGCGCTCGATGTAGAAGGAGTGGGCGCCGTACTCGACGGGCTTGACCCCGGCGAAGAACATCGCGTTGAAGACGGTCGTGGCCACGGCGGAGACACCGCCGCCGGACGCCTTGGTGTACTGGTTGTCGAAGATCATGATGCCGTCGACGAACCCATTGGCCCGGGTGCGCTCGCCGACGGTCCGGTTGAAGCTCCAGGTCTCGTCCGGCATGACGACAGAGCCGTTGATGAGTTCCACGGCCCGGCCGATGTTCGTCGTGCGGTAGGCGGCCGGCTCGAAGGCGACGGTGAAGGAGGACATCTTCTCCGTCAGCCCCAGACGTGCCGCGTTCTCGCGGGTGACCTCCGGCTGGATCTGCTGTGTGGCCACCTCACCGGTGCGGGCGGCGCCCGACTCGGTGAGCAGGGGCAGGACGGCCTTGCTCAGGGCCTTGTCGGTGACCCTCACGCCGGGTCTGGCGTCGGCGGCCACCACGACCTTCTCGCCCTCGAGCCCCAGCCGGGCGTTCTGGGGCGTGGTGGGGAGGCCGTTCAGGGCACCGGCCACCGCGGGGGCGGCGCGCAGACCCTTACTGTCGAGCTTCGGTGTGAGCCTGCCGGTGTCGTCCGGCCGCATCGTCAGGTACTCGCCCAGCACGGCCGGGGTGATCGTGAACCGCTTGCCGCCCGCGGTGAGCGTGACCGGTGCCGACATCGCCGGCCGCGCGAACTCGCGCACGGCCCGCCGTACCTCTTCCGCCGTGACCTTCGGCCTGGTCTCACGTGCGGGCAGCACCGTGACCGGGTCCGCCGTGCCGCGCAGGAAGGGGGCGCGCAGGGCACCGGTCGCGGCGTCCACGTCCAGCGCGTACCCGGTGCGCGGGGCGACCTGCTCGACACGGCCGTCGGCGAAGGAGACGGCGCCGTCTCGGGCCTTCTGGTCGAGCGTCTTCGCGAGCTTCTCGAGGGTGGCACGGGCCTTGTCCTCGTCGATCCGCACGACCGGTTCGATGTCACCGCCCGAGCGGAACAGCCCGCCGATCACGCTGACCGGATCGGCGCCGGTGGACACCGCCCGGTCAAGGGTCTCCCGGACGTCGAAGGTGAGCCCCGCCTGCCGCGGATCGATCGTGCTCCTGCGGTCGCCGACCTGCACTGCCAGCTTCCGCGGGCCGGCCGCCGCCAGGTGCTGCTCCAGCTTCCGGGCGGCTTCCTCACGGGCCAGGCCCCCGATGTCCAGGCCGCGCACCGTCGTACCCGCCTCGATCTCACCGCCGGTGAGCAGCAGCCCGGCGAGATACAGGCCGCCGATGCCGACGGTCAGCGCACCGCCCGCCAGGGCGACGGGCGGGGACGAGGCTTTTCGAAGGACGGAGGGTATTCGGGGGTGCATGGGTCTCCTGAGCGATCGATGTATCGTACACCCGATACCTCGGCGCTGTGTGCGAGAGCAGTCGGTCAAGCTACGGGCAACCGGGCACCAAGGGTATGTCCCAGTTCGCACCGGGCGTCCCCGCTCAGCGGTCTGAGTGACGAGCGCAACGGCGCCCGGCATGCTCGGCGCCCGGCTCTTCTCCACGAGCGGGCGGCCACTTCGGGCCGTCCCTGCCTCAGTCCTTCAGCGCCTCGACTTCGACATCGATGACTTCGCCGAAGCCGAAGCCGAAGCCGAAGTTGAGGCCCGGCTGCTGTCCCGGGGCGCCCCCGCCCGGAACCCCGGCCGGACCCGACTGCTTCCTGGTCCTCACGGACCCCGCGGGCCGTCCCTTCCGCCCGGGCCCGCGGAAGCCGCACAAGAAGCCTCCGGAAGGGTCGGACGACCCGGGCCGGAATTCTCGCCCTTCAGGGCGGGGAGCACGTCAAAGCAGTCCTCCCAGCGGCAGGACCCGCTCGGTGAGTTGTCCGCGCAGCCTTCCTCCGGTGGTGTCGGCTTCGGCGAGCCAGTCGGCGGCGATCAGCAGTTCGGCGTGCCCGGTGATTTCCTCGGGCTGCAGGGCGCAGAACGCGGCGGCCTTGTCCAGATCCAGTCCGTCGTCCTCGGCGTGTCCGAGGCGGCCGTCGGGGCGGGTATGGGCGGCGCTGTACAGGGCGAGGAGCCGGGTGGCGGCGCCCAGTTTCTTCTTGCGGATCTTCCGGTCGCCCACGGCTTTCTGGGCCCAACCGGAGATCTTCGAGTGGGTGGTCTTGCCGAAGACGAACGGGCGGGGCTGTTCGGGCAGCAGCGTGGGGACGGTGACCGCGGTGGGGTCCTCGGGCCGGGAGGCCAGCGCCTCGGTGACGGTACCGGGCAGGCGCAGCCAGTCGGCGGCGACCAGCTGTTCCAGCACTCGCTCGGCATCGCCCTGCAACCAGGCGGTGAGGTCTTGTCCGGTGATGTTTCCGATGCCGGCGCGCGCGGCACGCAGGGTGAGCAGGAGCACCGCGAGGTGCACCTCGGCCTCGGGGTGCGGGGCGTGGTCCTGGACGTGGCCCAGCACGGTACGGGCGTGCACCGCCTGTTGCCGGGTCAGGAGCCGTTCCACCACCGGGCCGTTCCCGCTCGCCGTGCCGATGGGCCCGCCGACCCGGTTCTCGTGCATCTCGAGGGTGGTCTGCGCCGCCTTGCGGGCCCGGTGCGCCTCATGACGCAGGGTTCCGTCGCCGGTGACATCGGCCCACAGGGCGAACGCACGAGCCTTGCGCTCGTGGAGTTCGGCAAGGACGACGAGGTCGGGCTCGGCGCGCTGCTGATAGGCACGGAACGCATCCCCGAGCTCGGTGAGTTCCACACGCAGTACGTCGGGCTGAAGGTCGTGCGGCACGGTCCGCTGCGCGATCTTCCCCCACCGCTTCGCCCGCTGGGGCGCTCCCCCCGGTGAGGCGGTGCGGGCGCCGGGCGTCACGGCGGATCCGGCGGCCGGGGAAGAAGCGTCGGCAGAAGCAGAAGCAGAAGCAGAAGGGGGCAGAGGGGAAGGGGCGTGGTCGGAGAACACCGCCGCCACATTCCCGCCTGTCGGCTCCCGGCCCGTCTCCGGCTTTCCCGCCGCTTCCCGTCCCGCCCCGATCGGGGCCGGAGCGGGGCGTGGCGGCGGGGCGGTGTCCAGGACGCGGCAGTCGGGAATGGCGGCCGCGCAGCGCACGCACGTTTCCGCGATGCGCCACAGCCGCCCGGCACGGTTCGCGTGCACCATCAGGACCACCGGTCCCCCGCATCGCACCGTCCCCTCCGCCGGTCGCGCCCCGTCACGCCTGCCGGTGAGGACGTCGGAGGTGTGCCACGCACAGTCGGCGGCGCGGCAGCCGCACCATGCCTCGCCGCGCGGCCCGCCGTCCGCCCGGATGCGGGCCAGATGCATGTTGACGTGTTCGACCGCGGCCTTGCGTCCTGCGGGAGTGCTGGAGAAGTGCTGGTCGGCGCAGGCCGGGCGGGAGCAGGAGAGCCGGACCGTGCCGGCGGAGGGGCGGCCGTGGGCATCCAGGCGCACCGCCCACACCCTCCCCGCGACGCGCTCCTGCTGCGTACCGGCTTCCACCGTCATGTGCGTACTCCCAGCGTTGCCTGATCCGTCGTCCCGGGCGGTCCCCATCATCGGGGAAACCGGCTGACCAGTCGCTGCGAAACGGAAATTTCACCCCGGCGTGCCCTGTCCCCGTGCCGGATCGTCGGTCCACCGGACTCCGGTGCGGGAGCCGTCGCCGCGCATGCGGTCGGGCGCCGCCGCTGGGCGGCACCCGACCGGAGAGGAGTCACCTCCGGGGCGCGGCCCCGCGCTCCTTCAGCAAGGCGGTCATCAACTCCACCTCCGACTGCTGGCCCTCGACCATGCTCTGCGCCAGCTTCTGCTCGGTGTCCACCTCGCACTGCGAGACGCAGGCGCGGGCCATGTCGACGCCGCTGATGTGGTGGTCGATCATGAGCTGGAGGTAGAGGATCTCCGCCTGATCGTCCTCGAGCTCACCGAGCCGGTCGAGTTCCGCGGCCGTGGCCATGCCCGGCATCAGGGACCCGTCCTTCGACTCGTGGTTCTCGTGGCCACCGTGCATCCACGCCATGTACCCGTCGGGCGAGATCTTCGGCAGCTCCCACAGATCGAGCCAGCCGAGCATCATGCCGCGCTGGTTGGCCTGAGTCTGCGCGATGTCGTACGCGAGACGCCGGATGTCCTCGTCGGCCGTACGGTCACGGACGATGTACGACATCTCCACCGCCTGCTGGTGGTGGACGGCCATGTCGCGAGCGAACCCCGCATCGGCGGAGTCCGCGGCCGGAACGCCGACCGTCCGCTCGCTTTCCCTGCTCACCATGACCAGGACCGACAGGGCCACGACCACGGCGACGAGGGCCGCCGCGCCGACGGTCAGCCAGCGGGCGAGGCCGGGCCGCGGGCCGGGTGCCTCTCCCGGATCCGTGGCTCGTTCCGCCATGAGCGTGCCGGTCATGACGCCATCAAGCCGCCCGAGCAGGCGGCACCCGGCTCAGGGGTCTGGGGCCCCTGGACGTACTTGGTGAAGAACTGGTCGATCCGCGGATCCGATGCCTTGTCCACGGTGAGCTGGCGCCCCCAGGCCGACAGCATGATCGCTCCGGACTGGTCCGTGACCGGGCTCATCAGGCTGTACGGGGTCCTGGAAACCTTGTCCCCGAGAGCCTTGACGTCGGCGTCGGCGGCCTTGTCGTTGTAGGTGACCCAGACTGCGCCGTGCTCGAGAGAGTGGACGGCGTTCTCGTTCGGTATCGCCTCGGTGTAGACGGTGCCCTCGCAGGTCATCCACGCCTGGCTGTGGTCGCCGCCGACCGGTGGGCTCATCGCGTACTTCACGGCGCCCTGGACGTGGTTCCGGGTGAGCTTCTTCGCCTCCCAGGTCCTCTCGCCCTGTACGGGCTTCTTCGCCTCGGCCGCCTGCTGCTCGCTCTTCTCGTTGGCGCTGTTGAGGGCGTACCCGCCCCACCCGACCAGCCCCGCGACGATGACCGTGCTGAGCGTGATGGTGATGATGCGGCGACGGCGCTCCCGCGCTCTCTCGACGCGACGCATCTCTTCGACGCGGGCCTTGCGGGCAGCCGCGGCTTCCTTCTTGCTGATCTTGCTCATGACTGAGTGAGTCCTTCTCCCGCCGTTCGGCGGTGGGTGCAGGGGTGATGGACGGATACCGCTCGGCACCTGCGCGAACGTGAGCGCGGGGCGCGGCAGGGCACCGTCAGGTCCGTTGCACCTGGAGGACGTGGAGGTCGGGAGCGCTGTGCGCCGGCGGGGGCTGTGCGAGGACCGCTGGGTGCTGCGCGTGACACGGGAAGCCCGGCATGCGGGTCAGGACCAGGGGCGGAGTCTGCGGGGGCGCGCCGAGCACGACCGGTACGTCGTGGGCGACGGGGGAGCAGCAGGGATCGCCGGGGGAACAGTCGCCCTGCCGGACGAGGGACATGACGGGGTGCTCGGCCGGGGTCCCCACCGCCACCGTCTTGCCCGCGGACAGGGCAGTCGGGGGAGCGGCGTCGCCCTCGGCGCCGCTGTGCCCCGCGTACCCCAGGCACACCACCAGGGCGGCGAGCAGGACGGCAAGGGCAGGGCAGAGGACCGCGGCGCGAACAGTCCACCGCGGGCCGTGTCCTCTGTCCTGCGCCGACCGCGCACAGCTCCTCATCAAGGGTGATGTTAAGCGGTCCCTGCGGGAGACCTGACGGCCGGTCCCGGACTGTCAGTGATCGTGCCCGTTTGTGCGGAGCGGGCGGACGGAGGCGCGGGATGCCCCGTGGTGCGAACGGTCGGCGCTGCGGTCGCTCTCGAGGTGTGCGGGCCGTGCGCGAGGTACCCGTGAGGTGTGTGCGCAGGGTTTACTCCCTTCTCGAAAATACCCCCGGGGGTACCTGTGTTACTGTCGATTACATACCCCCAGGGGTAATTCTTCGCTGAAGGGAGTACCTCGTGTTCTTCGTCGACACGATCGAGGTGCAGGGGCTCGGCAACCGCGGTTATCTGGCAGGAGGCGAGCAGACGGCGGTGGCGGTCGACCCGCCGCGCGACGTCGACCGGGTGGTCGCGGCGGCCGTGCGGCGCGGGGTGCGGATCTCGCACGTCGTCGAGACGCACCTCCACAACGACTACGTCACCGGTGGTCCGGAGCTGGCCCGGATCACGGGCGCCGCCTACCTCGTGCCCGCCGGGGCCCGTGTCGCCTTCGCGCGCGTACCGGTGCACGACGGCGACCACGCGGACATCGACGCCGCTGCCGGTCTGACCCTGCGCGCCCTGGCCACGCCCGGTCACACCCCGCACCACACCTCCTACGTGCTGGAGGAGAACGACACGGCACGCGCGGTCTTCACCGGCGGCTCGCTGCTGATCGGTACCGTCGGGCGCCCGGACCTCGTGGAGCCGCGCCTGACCGAGCACCTGGCCAGGGCACAGCACGCCTCCGTGCGCCGGCTCGCCGCCGAACTGCCCGAGGAGACGGCGGTACTCCCCACGCACGGCTTCGGCAGCTTCTGCTCGTCCACCCAGGCTGAGGGCGACAGCACGACGATCGGCAAGGAGAAGGCTTCCAACGAGGCCCTCACCCGGGACGTGGACACCTTCGTCGCCGACCTGCTGGCCGGTCTGGAGGACATACCCGCCTACTACGCGCACATGGGACCGGTCAACGCCACGGGCCCCGCGCCCGTCGACCTGACCCGGCCCGCCCTCGCCGACGCCGAGGAGATCGCCGCCCGGCTGGCGGCGGGGGAGTGGGTGGTGGACCTGCGCAACCGCGTCGCCTTCGCCGACGGACACGTCTCCGGCTCGTTCAACTTCGAGGCCGAAGGGCAGCTCGCCACCTACCTGGCCTGGCTGATCCCCTGGGGCAAGCCCGTCACACTGCTCGCCGAGTCGTCCGAGCAACTCGCCGTCGCCCAGCGCGAGCTGGTTCGCGTGGGCATCGACCGCCCGGCCGCCGCGGCCACCGGAGGGCCGGCCGACTGGGTGCGCGAGGACGAGGAGCCGGCCTCCTTCCCGCGGGCGACCTTCGCCGACCTCGCCGGCCGGCACCCCGCGGAGGGCGTCGTCGTCCTCGATGTCCGGCGTGCCGCGGAGCGGGCCGGCGGACACGTCCGGGGATCGGTGCACATTCCGATACACACCCTGCACAGGCGCCTCGACGAGGTTCCCGAGGGTGAGGTGTGGGTGCACTGCGCGGGCGGTATGCGTGCCGCCGTCGCCGCCTCCCTCCTGGATGCCGCGGGGCGCGAGGTCGTCGCCGTGGACGACTCCTTCGACGCGGCCGGGCGGGCCGGACTCACCGTCCGCAGGGGCTGACGGCTGCTGACGGCACGGACGCCGCAGCGGGCCGCGCCGGCCCTTCGCGCCGGCATGGGAAACACAGGAACAGGAAACCGACATGAGCATCTTCCGGCGAGGCCGCAGCCGCCCGGACCGCGTGACCGTGCGGCAGGCGGAGCCCGCTCCCCGAGCCGTCCACCCGCCGCTGTCCACGCCGGCCGCCCGGGCCGCGGCGGGGCTGCCGGTGACGGACCCGCACGGCGCGAACGGCGCCCTCACGTGAGCGCTCTCGTCCTCGCCCTGGTGGCCGGGGCCGCGATCGGTCTGGCACTCGGTGCGCTCGGAGGCGGCGGCAGCGTGCTGGCCGTCCCGGCCCTGATCTACCTGCTCGGCTTCACCCCGGTAGAGGCCACCACCGCGAGTCTGGTCGTCGTCGCGTTCACCTCGGTCGCCGCATTGCCCGCGCACGCCCGTGACGGCCGGGTGCGGTGGTGGACGGGGATGCTGTTCGCGGCGGCCGGGACCGGCCCGGCGATGCTGGGCGGTGCGCTCGCCGGGCGCCTTCCGGAGACGGCGCTGACGGCGGGGTTCGCCGTGGTGGCGGCAGCGGCCGCGCTGCGCATGCTGCGGGCCCGGCCGCTCGCGGACACCGTCGTGCCGGTCCGGCCGGGCCGCGCGGCGGCGGCCGGCGCCGGGCTCGGCGCCGTCACCGGCGTGCTCGGCGTCGGGGGCGGCTTCCTCGCCGTACCGGCGCTGACGGGCGTGCTCGGCCTGCGCATGCGTGAGGCGGTGGGCACCAGCCTGCTGGTCATCACCGTCAACTCCCTGGCCGCGCTGGCGATGCGCGCCGGCACGCTCGACACGTTGGACTGGGCGGTCGTCGGGCCCTTCGCCGGAGCGGCGATCCTCGGCGCGTGGGACGGGAAGCGGCTGGCCGCGAAGGTATCCGGAGGCACACTCCAGCGGATCTTCGCCGTGGTGCTGTCGGCCGTGGCCGCCCTCATGCTGCTCGACGCGGTGATGACGTGACGCGCCGCGGCCCCCACACCCCGGCGAGTCCTGCGCCGGGAAGGCGAGCCCCTACGCCAGGGACAGGAACAGCTTCTCCAACCGGGCGCGCATCTGCTCGGTGTCCTCCCCGTTCTTACGACCGGACTCCATGTCCACCACGCACTGCTGCAGGCCCGTCGCGATGATCGCGAAGCCGGCCCGGTCGAGCGCGCGGGAGGCCGCGGCGAGCTGCATGACGACCTCCTCGCAGTCGCGCCCCTCCTCGATCATCCGGATCACCCCGGAGATCTGACCCTGCGCCCGGCGCAGCCGGTTCAGCACGGCCTTCAGGTCCGCACCCTCGAGCTCCAGTTCCACGACCACTCCTCGAAAAATACCCCTAGGGGTACTGTACGTCCCGATTCGGGACCACGTCGACCACCAAGGATCACACCTGACATGACCAACCCCCTCACCCCGGTCACCCTCGGCACCGACCAGGCCCGGACCCGCCTCGACGAACTCACCGTCATCGACGTGCGCACGCCCGCCGAGTACGCCTCCGGCCATCTGCCCGGCGCCCTGAACATCCCCCTGGACCAGGTCCGACGCGCCCTGCCCGAGATCCGGCACGCCGCCGAGCGGGGAGACGTGCTTCTCGTGTGCGCCTCCGGGGCCCGCTCCGGGAACGCCTGCGAAATGCTGGCCGAACAGGGCGTCCCCGCCGCCACGCTCGCCGGAGGCACCGGCGCCTGGGCCGCCGAGGGCCACGATCTGCACCGTCCCGCCGCCTGCGCCACCCAGGCCGGATGGAGCATGGAGCGCCAGGTCCGTTTCACGGCCGGCACCCTGGTGCTCCTCGGCCTCGTGCTCGGCCTGCTCGTGCACCCGGCGTTCCAGCTCCTCTCGGCCGGTGTCGCGGGCGGCCTGGTCTTCTCCGCGCTCACCGACACCTGCGGCATGGCGGTCGTGCTGGCCAGGCTGCCCCACAACCGCCCCCGCGCGGCCGACCTCGACGCCGCGCTCGCCGCCCTGCGCGGCCGCTGAGCCTTCCGGCCGCTTGGGCCGGCCGCCTCCAAGGGGCCGACCGGCCCAAGCGGATGTCCCGGTCGTCGAACAGACTGGAGGTGCGGGACCCCGGCATTGCGCCGGTGCTCGGCACACACCTTGCTGACGGCGCGCCGCCGGGTTCCTCACCCCACCGGCGAGCAAGAGAGCGAGGATCGTCATGAAGGGCTACGTCTTCCGCGGTCCCGGGCAGGCTTCCTGGGAAGAGGTCCCGGACCCCGGCATCAAGGAACCCACCGACGCGATCGTCCGGGTCGACGCCGTGACCATCTGCGGAACGGACCTGCACATCCTCAAGGGGGACGTGCCCGAAGTGCAGCCCGGCACGGTGCTGGGGCACGAGGCGGTCGGCGAGATCGTCGAGGCGGGAAGCGACGTGCGCACGGTGCGCCCCGGGGACCGGGTGCTGGTCTCCTGCATCAGCGCCTGCGGACGGTGCCGGTACTGCCGCGAGGGCATGTACGGCCAGTGCCGGGACGGCGGGGGCTGGATCCTCGGGCACCTGATCGACGGAACCCAGGCCGAGTACGTCCGTGTGCCGTACGCCGACCTGTCCGTACACCCGCTGCCCGGAGCTCTGGCCGGTCAGGACGCCGTGCTGCTGGCCGACATCTTCCCCACCGCCTACGAGGTGGGCGTGCTCAACGGAAGGGTGAGGCCCGGGGACACCGTCGTGGTCGTCGGGGCCGGCCCCATCGGGCTGGCGGCCATTGCCACCGCCCGGCTTTTCGCACCCGAGCGGATCGTCGCGGTCGACCTGGCCGACGCCCGGCTCGAGGCCGCCAGGAGCCTCGGCGCCGACGCCGTGGCCGACGCGGGGGAAGCCCCCGAGCAGCTGATCACCGACCTCACGGACGGGCTCGGCGCGGACGTCGTCATCGAGGCGGTCGGTGTGCCGGAGACCTTCGAGATGTGCACGCGCATGGTCCGGCCCGGCGGGCACGTGGCCAATGTCGGCGTGCACGGCAAGCCCGCGGCACTGCATCTGGAAGACCTGTGGATCAAGAACGTGACCATCACCACGGGCCTGGTCGACACCCGTTCCACACCGACGCTGCTGCGGATGGCGTCCGCCGGAAGGCTCCCGACCTCGCAACTGGTCACTCACACCTTCTCCCTGGACCAGATGGAGGAGGCCTACGACGTTTTCGGCAACGCCGCCGAGACCGGCGCCCTCAAGGTCGTGCTCGGCGAACCACGGCACGACGTCGTCGCCACGCGGACAACCTGACAGCCGGCAGGCCGACACGGCGTGGCCGGCGACTGGCCGCGCCGGCTGTGGGAGGAGGTGAAACGCCATGACCGGCACCGTGTTGGTCACCTACGGAACCACGAACGGATCGACGGCACGGATCGCCGAAACCGTCGCCGACGTCCTGCGAAAGGACGGGTTGACGGTCGAGACCCTGCCCGCCCGGTCCGTCGCGAGTGTGACGTCGTACGACGCCGTGGTGGTCGGCGGTGGGCTGTACGCCGGACGCTGGCACAAGGACGCCCGTCGGTTCGTCCGCCGGTACCGCCGCGACCTGGCGAAGCGCCCGGTGTGGCTGTTCAGCAGCGGCCCGCTGGACGCCACGGCCTCGGAACGGGACATCCCGCCCGTACCCGGTGTGAAGAAGGCCGTCGCCGAAATCGACGCCAGGGAGCACGTCACCTTCGGTGGTTGTCTTGAGGAGGGCGCGAAGGGATGGGTCGCCCGGATGATCCTCCGCAGCGGAAAGGGCGGGGACTTCCGCGACTTCACGGCGATCCAGACGTGGGCGGCGCACGTCGCCGACGATCTGACGCACACCTGAGAACGGGCTGGAGGACTGTGCCTGATCCCGACCCCGGTGCCCGGCACCGGGGTCGCCGCGGTACCTGTGCCGGCTACCTGTCGCCGCGCTGCCACCAGGCCGTTTTCCGGTGTGAAGGGGGACTGTTGGCCCTCACCTTCCAGCCTCGTCCCGCTCAGGGTGGAAGACGCGGAAGACGCGGAAGACGCGGAAGGCGTGAAAGACGCGGAAAGACGCAGTACCCGCTGTACCAGGAGGAGGACGGGCTGACGATGTACCCCAATGACGGTTTCCGTGAACTCGGTCGGCAGGAGTGCCTGCGGCTGATGGCCGAGGCGCCCGTCGGCCGCATCGTCTTCACGCGCCTGGCCCTGCCCGCCGTGCTGCCGGTCAACTTCTGCCTGGACGCCGACGGTGCGGTGCTGCTGCGTACCGCCGAGGCTTCGGAACTGGTCCGCGCGATCGACGGCGCGGTGGTCGCCTTCGAGGCCGACGACGTCGATGCGGCCCGGCAGGCCGGCTGGAGCGTGGTCGTCACGGGCCCGGCCGCGGTGGTGACCGACCCGGCCGAGCACGCGCGCCTGTCCCGCACCGGTCCGGTCTCCTGGGCGCCCGCGACGCGGGAGGTCTTCGTCCGTATCGAGCCCGAGCTGGTCACCGGACGTGAACTCGTCGGCGGACGCACCCTGTACGGGGTGAGCCTGGCGGCAAAGAGCGGCTGACGGTCGCCAACCAGGCTCGTACCGTGGGACGTTCGGCCCGCCCGCCGGGCCCTTCAGTCCCTCCGCAGGACGCCGGCGGCGCGGGACATTGAAGGAGCAACGAGAGTCGTCCACCTCCTGCGCCACCCTCTGGAAGGGATGAGCACCATGGCAGTTCACGACCACCCCCACCGGCGTCCGGGATTCCGCTTCCCGTCCCCGCACCGGGCCGGGACGGCTCCCGTGTCCGCCGAGCCGGTGACCGCGGCGGCGACCGAGACCCGCGCGTACGTGCTCGCCGGGCTCCGCCTGCTGACGGGTTTCGTCTTCCTGTGGGCGTTCCTGGACAAGACGTTCGGCCTCGGCTACGCGACCCCCTCCGGCAAGGGGTGGATCGACGGCGGGTCGCCGACCAGGGGATTCCTCAGCGGCGTCGCCGTCGGGCCGATGGAGTCCACCTTCCACGCCTGGGCCGGGGACGCCTGGGCCGACTGGCTGTTCATGCTCGGTCTGCTCGGCGTCGGCCTCGCGCTGATCGTAGGCATCGGCCTGCGGCTCGCCGCGGTCGCGGGCACCGTCATGACGGCGCTGATGTGGGTCGCGGAATGGCCGCCGGCCCGACACCTGTCGGACGGGTCGCCGAGCATGTCGACGAACCCGTTCGCCGATTACCACCTGGTCTACGCCGTGATCCTCGTCGCACTCGCCGCCGCGGGCGCCGGCGCCACCTGGGGCCTGGGCGAGGTCTGGGCGCGGCTCCCCTTCGTCAGCCGCAACCGCTGGCTGCTCTGACGGGCGCGGAATCGTCGGACCGGGGCACCTCCGCTCGTCGGCGGGGGTGCCCTCTCGTCCGTGTCCCCGCCGACGCCCGTACGGTGAGGCTCCGCGCGACCGGGCCCGAGGGCCTCCGGTCACCCGCTGTCGCTGACTCCGGTCCCGAGGAGCGCGGCCCGCCCGGCCTCCAGGCGGGCCACCGGGACACGGAACGGGGAGCACGAGACGGAGTCGATGCCGGCGGTGTGGAAGAAGCGCACCGGCTCCGGGGCGCCGCCGTGTCCGCCGCAGACGCCGTTCTTCAGCTCGGACCGGGCCGCGCAACCCTCGGCGACGGCGATCCCCACCAGGCGCCCCACACCGTCGCGGTCGATCGCCTTTGCCCCTCCCTGCACGACACGCGCCCGCGTGACGCCCGCACGACGGGGTTCAGGTTCGCCGGGGGACGACGGCGACCGGGCACGTGGAGTAGTGCAGCAGGGCGTGGGCGACGCGGCCGAGCTGCAGACCGAAGTGGCCGTGGCGCCGCAGAGCGCCGACGACGATCAGGTCGGCTTCGGCCGATGCGTGCAACAGGACCCGGTGGGCGGGACCTTCCACCGGCCTGCGCCGCACCTCGACCTCGGGGTGCTCCCGCATCGCCTGGTCCAGCGCGTCGGTGAGGTTGGTCGTGACGCGCTCCTCGTGGGCACTGGCGGCGTCATCGGCGAGGAGGGGACGGTCCACGCGCTCGTGAGCCGGGCTGCGCCAGGCCCGTACGGCGTCGAGGGCGGAGCCGCGCGCCTCGGCCGCACGGAAGGCGAACCGTACGACGCCCGTGCTCGTGGCCGGGTCGCCGACCCCCACCACCACCCGCCCGAAGAGGCCCTGTCGGTTCTGATCCGCACCACGGACCACGATCACCGGGCACACGGCACGGGCCGCCACGGTGAGGCTGACCGATCCCAGCAGCAGTCCGGCTATTCCGCCACGGCCGCGTGAGCCCGTGACCAAGGCGTACGACTCGCTTCCCGCCTGCAGCAGCGCGGACACGGCATCGTCGGGCTGCACGTCGCCCGACACCTTCACCTCGGGATTGCGGAGCCGGGCACGTTCGATGCCGGACGCGATGATGTGCTCCGCCATGACCTCCTCGGCGGGGCGATCGGTCCTGAGGGAGGGGCGGGCCGCCTCGTAGCGCTCCCACAGGGAGGCATGGACCAGGCGCACCGGCAACCCGTGGCGTGCCGCTTCGTCCACCGCCCAGTCCAGTGCCTGGAGGCTGGAATCCGATCCGTCGACGCCCACGACCAGCGGGAGTTGCATGGGTTCCCTCACTTTCCTACGTGGCCACTGACAGACCTCATGCCCGTACCGTCGCACTGTCCGGGGCCCGCCGCGACATGCGGACCGCACCACCGGCGCCTGGGGGCCCGCGGCGGCTCAGGGGTGGATGTCGAGTACGTCCGGCACCGGGCGTCGCGGGGTGCTGGGGCCCTTGGGGCCGTATCCCAGGCGCAGCACGATCTGGATGTGCCCGGCCCCGGACACCGGGTCGCGCAGCGGCCAGCGAAGGTCACTCCACTCCAGGGCCTGAGTGGCGAAGGAACTGGACAGGCCCTCGAGGGTGGCCAGCAGCAGGACCCGTTCCATGGCCTGGCCGGCGCGCAGCCAGTCCTCCGGGCGGTCGCGGGAGGTGCTGAGGACGACCAGCTGGGGGGTCCGTTCGAACTCGGCGGTGCCGCGGCCGGGCACCGGCCTGCTTCCGGCGAAGTCGCGCATGGGCGCCTTGCCGCCGTGCTTGCGCGGCCCGAAGGCGTAGTCGGGCACTCCGTCCGGGGCCGTGTTCCCCGCCGGAGCATCGATACGGGTCCACTCCGCCAGGTCCTTGCCGCTGCCCCGGTCCGTGAGATTGCGTGCCTCGGCCTCCTCCAGCAGTTCCAGCACCTGTTGCAGGTGCCAGGAGGACGGGAAGGTCAGTGTCGCTCCCTCACTGCGGGCGGCGTCGGCCAGGGCCGTGCGCAGCTCCTGGGGGATCTCCGTCTCCTCGAACGGGAAACGGCTGCTGTGCCGCTGGTGGATCGCCGGATACAGCGCGGGGAGGTCGCTCTGACCGCTCCCGGGAGCGGTCAGCTGTACGGCGGCGAGCAGCGCCGGGTCGGCCGGGTCGGGCAGCAGCCGGACTGCCGGGTACCACCCCTCGTGGGCCAGCGCGACCCGCAGATTCAGCAGAGCGGCGCCGCCGCCGAGGTGCAGGGCGCGATTGTCCGGGTCGACGTGCGGCAGGACGCGGTCGAGGTCCGCACGCACCTGGAAGGTACGGCTGCCCCGGAAGTAGCGGAAGTGCCACGGCTGTGCGTTGTGCATGGACGGGGCGGCGGCGGCGTCGTGCGCAAGGGCCGCCACCCGCTCGTCCGGCAGGGTCTGCTGGTTCACAGGGGCTCCTTTCGTGAAGCGGCGGAGCGCAGTGGGCACGAGCCGTGGCCGCTCACTGACCGGCCGGGGTGATGCGGCGTCCGGTCAGGCGGGTGGGCCGGATCGACACCCACATCTCGCGTTCGCCCCCGGCCCACGGCGCGGTGTGGGCGCGTTCGGTCAGCCGCCGCACCTCGTCGGGTTCGGTGGCCACCCGGGCGGGGCCGACGGCGAGCACGCTCCAGCCCCGGCTCATGGCCTCGTCCACGTGGTCGACCTCGAAGGCGATCTCCGATCCCACGGCGGCCGCGGGCACGGAGTCGGGAGCGGTCCGGAACGCGATCGCGTCGTCGACGACCTCGTAGTTCACCGGGACCACCGCCGGCCCTTCGGGCGTGGTCACCGCGATGCGCCCCACACCGTGGGTGGACAGCAGGGCGCGGCACTCCTCCGGTTTGAGGTCCCGCAGCTCGGGGTGCAGCAGCGCGGTGCCCCGGCCGGGCGGCAGATCGGCGCCGCTGCCGCGCAGTGCCTGGACGCTGGTGCCCAGCGCCGCGGCCAGCCGGATGAGGGTCGCCAGGCTCGGATCGGCCGGGTGTTCCTCGAGATAGGAGAGGTAGTCCGGCGCCATCCTGGCGCGGCGGGCCGTCTCTTCCCGGCTCAGGCCCCGCCGGGTGCGTTCGGTGGCCACCCGCCGGCCGATGTCGCCGGGGTCGGGCAGGCCGGCGGGCGGAGGCGCGCCGGCCCCGGTATCGGTCTCGGGTTCGTGTCCGAGGTGCTTGATGTGGGCGTCGGGGCCGGGGAAGACGAGGGTCACCTCCTGCGTGTCCGACCAGCGCACGTCGTAGGGAGGGGTGCCGTCCTCGTGGTGGAGCCCGACGATCTCGCCGTCGCGCCGGGGGGTGCCGGTCGCCGGGCCTTCGATGACAAGCTGATCGCCGAGGTGAGCTCGCATGATCGCCGCCCTCATCCCGTGATCTCGATACGACGCGGCTTGGCCTCCTGGGTCTTGGGAACGCGCACCGTGAGGACTCCGCCGGTCAGCTCCGCGGTGATGTGCTCGGTGTCGACGTTCGGGGGCAGACTCGTGCGGTAGTCGAACCGTCCGACGTGCCGGGTCTGCCGACGGAGCACACCCGTACGCTCCTTCTCCTTGATCTCGCCGCGGATGTCGAGCTCGCCGTCGCTGACCTCCACGCTGATCTGCTCCTTGTCCACGCCGGGAAGTTCCAGCTCCATCAGGTAGGCGTCCTGGGTGTCCTCGACGTCGGCCAACGGCGCCCATGCCCCTTCCTCGGTCCCGGCCTCGGGAAAACCGCGGCCGGGGAAGGGGAAGGTGGAGTGCATGAGCTGTTCCATGCGGGTGCGCAGCTCCTCGAGTTCCCGGAGGGGGTCCCACCCGGGGAGCGAGCCCCTGCCGCGGTGTGCTGGAAGCGTCATCGGTCGTCCTCCTTGACTCCTGGACCGGCAGTGAGCCCGCCGGTGGAGACGGATGTGCTGCCCACGGGGCCGGGTTCCCCGGCAGGTGCCGGGCTCACGAGGTTGCCCCCGGCCGGGACGCGGTCTGCGGTCACGTCGGCCAGCCGACGGGCGGGCGGGGGCGCGGCCCGGCCGCGCCCGTGCCCTCGATGTCGCGCTCGGCGATGTCCACCAGTTGTCGGCCCAGGTCCTGCAGGGCCCGGCCTGCGGCCAGTTCGTCACCGATCTCCGGCACCTCCGCGTCGGCCGGATTCCGGCGCGTGGCCCCGTGGCCGGTGAGCACCGTGGTCCCGGTGTCGACCACCGCACGGGCCCTCGTCACTCTCCCGTCCTCGAAGAGGTAGAGGCGGACCTTCCATTCCACGGTGTGCGGCATCGCTTCCTCCTCAGCTCGGTACGGACCGGTACGGCCCGGACGCGGCGCGTCCGGACATCCAGTGCCGTGCGGCGGGTGCCGCCGTCTGCTGTGCGATACGGCGCCGGACCCGGTCGGCGAGGGCGTGCAGCCGCTCGTAGCGCCCGGGGCGCTACGGGGGCCCGGATCCGGCGGGCTGTCGGCGGCAGCGCGGCGGCGAAGGCGTGGACGTCCTGGGGGCCGACCCGCCGGCCGGACAGGTGGTCCCGGGCGGACTCCGGCCCCGCCGCGACCAGGAAGCCCCGCTCGGCGGGCAGATCGCGGACGAACAGGCTGAACGTCGCCGGGCCGGTCATCTTCTCCCGCAGACAGGACACGGCCATCGTCACTTCGTACAGGTCGGTGGTCGTCGCATCGGACATCAGCGCCACCTTCTCGGTCCCGCCGGACGCGCGGTGAACTGCGCGGACTCGTCGCCGGGCCTCCAGCGGATCGCCCGCTGCTTCTCCTCCCACCATCGAACGGCGGCAGGCCTCGGGCACAGGGCCGAAGGTCCCTGATGAGCGGTTCTTCAGGTCATGGGAGCCGGCCCCCGGCGCGGTTCCCGCGGACGCACCGTCAGTCGTGCGGCACGATCGCGACCGGGCAGCCGACCCGGTGGATCACGGCATGGGTGACCGGGCCGGTGCGAGGCATCCCCCGGCGGTCGGTGAGCCGGTCTCCGACGACCAGCAGTTCCGCCCCGGACGCCGCCTTCAGCAGGGCGCCTGCGGGCTTGCCCTCGACCACGGTCTGAAGGACCTCGACCTCGGGGTACTTCTCGCGCCACACCTGGAGCACGGCGGAAAGGAAGCCCAGCCATTCCTCGGCCCGCTGCGGAGCGCCCGTCAGGCCGACTTCGCCGGGGCCCAGGGTGAGCCGGTCGGGCGCGCGCCAGGCGTGCAGGACCCTCAGCCGCGCGTGCCGCAGGCGGGCCGCCTCGAAGGCGAACGCGAGCACCTCGCCGCACGGTTCCGTGACGTCGACGCCGAGGACCACGTCCCGCCGGCCGGTGCTCTCCGCGTCCGCTTCCTCCCCGGCGGTGTCGGCCCGTACCAGGACGACGGGCCGCGTGGCCCTGGCCACGACGCCGAGCGCGACCGACCCCACGACCAGTGAGCTGAGGCGACCCAGCCCGCGCGAGCCCAGCACCAGCAGGCCGGCGTCGTCTGCCGCCCTCGCCAGGGCGGCGGTCGCCGGTCCCGCGACCTGCTGGTCGTACAGCGGCACGCCGGGGCACGCGGCGCGGACGCGTGCCGCGGCGTGCCGCAGGACGCGCCGCGCCAGGTGCCGCTCGCCCGCGGGCACGACCTCCGTTCGGTCCTGGCGCGGGTGCCAGTTGCGCGCGTGCAGCAGCCGCAGGGCCCGCCCGCGACGCACGGCCTCGTGGGCCGCCCACTCGGCGGCTGCCAGGCTTTCGGCGGAACCGTCGACGCCGACGACAACGGGCGACACCATGACATGCACCTCCAGAACAGGGCTTTCTCCCCGCTACCAGCGTCCCCCGGCGGCAGCGTGTGCGCAGGGGCTGGCCGGTCCTCACCCGGGGGCCATCAGGCCCCGTCCGGGAACGGCGGGCGGGACGGTTGCTCCGTCACCCCCGCTGCGGCACGACCGCCACCGGGCACCGACGACCGCCAGATCGGCGGCGGCCGACCGGAGCACGAGGACCTTCGGGGCCGGGCCTTCGACCGTCGCCCGGGGACTTCGACCCGCTGCGGACGCCTGGTGCCGTGGTTGCGCGCCCGGGTGGCCGATGTTTCCACCCGGTCGGGCCGAAGGGCCCTCGGACGGGGCCTGGCCGGCCCGTGGCGTCCCGCGCCGGTCGGGTACACGCTGTCTTACGGCCGACGAAGTCGCCGTTCGACTGCGGGGGCAGGCGTGAAGGGGACAAAAGGATGGCAACCGCGACGACCACCACTCTGGCCGCCGGTCTTCCGGCCGAACACCGCGAGCGGCTGATGCGGCACGCCCACGAGGTCTCCTTCGACATCGGAGCCCGTCTGTTCGAGGAGGGGCGGCGGGTCGGCCGGTTCTGGATCATCCGGACCGGGACCGTCGCCCTCGATCTGCAGGTCCCCGGCAGTCGTGCGGCCGTGATCGATTCGCTGGGCCATGGTGAACTGGTCGGCTGTTCCTGGCGCTTCCCGCCCCACCCGTGGCTCCTGGGCGCCGAGACCACCAGCCCGGTGCGGGCCTGGGAGTTCGACGCCGAGGCCGTACGGGCACTGTGCGCCGAGGACCCCGGGTTCGGCCGCGCGATCGCCGTGTGGGTCGGCCGGGTGGTCGCCCGGCGCCTGCACGCGACCCGCGTCCGGCTGCTCGATCTGTACGCCCCGTACGGCAGCGGGAGCAGGTGACGACCGGGTTCCCCGTGCCGTGTGCCCCGGCCCCAGCGGCCACGAGCTGACCCACGTACCTGACAACCCGAGAGGGAGACCCATGAACGGCAGCCCGCACACCGTGAGCGACGTGATGTCGCATACCGTCGTGGCCGTCGGTCGCGACGCCCCGTTCAAGGAGATCGTTCGGCTCATCGATCAGTGGAAGGTGAGTGCCCTGCCGGTGCTGGAAGGCGAGGGCCGGGTCGTCGGCGTCGTCTCCGAGGCCGATCTGCTGCCCAAGGAGGAGTTCCGCGACAGCGACCCCGACCGGTTCATGCAGCAGCGCCGCCTGCCCGATCTGGCCAAGGCGGGGGCACTGACCGCCGGAGAGCTGATGAGCACCCCGGCCGTCACCGTCCACGCCGACGCCCCCGTCGCGCAGGCGGCCCGCATCATGGCTCAGCGCAAGGTCAAGCGGCTGCCCGTCGTGAGCCGGAAAGGGCTGCTCGAAGGCATCGTCAGCCGGGTCGACCTGTTGAAGGTCTTTCTGCGGACGGACGAGGAGCTCGCCCAAGAAGTCCGCAGGGAGATCGTCGCTCCCCTCTTCCCGGCCCCGCTCGAGGCCATAGAGGTGGAGGTCTCCGACGGTGTCGTCACCCTCACCGGCCGTATGCGGGACACCTCGCTGGTGCCCGTCGTCGCCCGCGCGGTGCGCGCCGTCGAAGGGGTGGTGGACGTCACCTTCCAGCTGGCGAACGGGTCGTCGGGCGAACCGCGGTGAGGGAGGGGGAGCGGGACTGTCGGCCTTGCGCTACCGGGGTGGTGTCGGCGGCTCGCGGTGCAGCACGACCTTGAGGGCGCCGGTGTCCGGGCCGTGCGCGAAGACCTCGTAGGCGTCCTCCACGCGGTCGAGGCGGAACCGGTGGGTGACCAGCGGGGAGACCGCCAGGCGTTCGAAGGCCAGCAGGTCGAGCAGCCACGGCGTGGAGAAGGTGTCGACCTGCCCGGTGCTGATCGTCACGTTCTTGCGCCACAGGGCCTCCAGATGCAGGGCGGCCGGCTTGCCGTGCGTGCCGATGTTGGCGATGTGCCCGCCCGCGCGCACCACGCGGGTGGCCAGGAGGAAGCCGTCCGGGTCGCCCGCGGCCTCGATGACCACGTCGGCTCCGGGCCCCTCGGACAGCTCGGCCACCAGCCGCCCGGGCAGTTCGGCGGCGTCGGCGCCCAGCCGGGCGGCGGCGGCCAGCCGGGGGTGGGACAGGTCCACCGCGACGATCCGGCGCGGTGCGTAGAGCCGGGCGACGAGGACGGCGGCCAGCCCCACGGGGCCCGCGCCCACCACCACGACGGTGTCTCCCGGGCCCACGTGTCCGTTGCGCACCCCGACCTCGTAGGCGGTGGGCAGCAGCTCGGCGAGCAGGACCGCCTCGTCCAGCGGGAGGTCCGGGGGGCGCCGGTGCGTGGAGTGGTCGGCGAAGGGGACGCGGACGAACTCGGCCTGCGTCCCGTGGATGGTGTTGCCCAGGATCCACCCGCCGCCCCCGCGGCACTGTCCGTACAGGGTGTCGCGGCAGGGCGGGCAGTGGGCGCAGGCCGAGACGGACGACACGATCACCTGTTGTCCGGGGCGCCGGGTGTGCACGTCGCTGCCGACGGCCACCACTTCGCCGACGGCCTCGTGGCCGAGGACCGTTCCCGGCTTCACCTCGGGGAGCTCGCCCCGCCGGATGTGCAGGTCGCTTCCGCAGACGGTGGTCGCGTCGACGCGGACGAGCGCGTCGGTGCCGGCCTCGATCACGGGGTCCGGCACCGTGTCCCAGGAGGTCTGTGCAGGACCGTGGTAGACGAGTCCTCGCATGCCCGCTCCCTTTCTCGCCGTCTCCTGTCCACCGTCACCCCGGACGGGCTGCCCGGCAACACGGAACGCCCGCACCGCCCCGGCTCGTCCGGCTCAGTCATGGGGGACGGCGGCGACAGGGCAGCGTGCGTGAGGGGTGGCCGCCCGGGCGACGGGGCCCGGGCGGGATGCCGGAGCGCGGCGGTGCCGACGCCGGCCGACGATCGCGAGCGGTGGCAGGGGTGGTCGGTGGCCGAGGAGCGTCGATCACGACGGCTTCGACGGTGTTCCGGTCCCAGCATCGTGGAACCGCCCTCGACGGGCAGGGCCGAGCGGGCACCGCATCGGGCCGACCGGCCCTCAGCACCGGCACGGGGACTTCTCCTTCGGCGAAGTGGGGTGACGAATGACCCCGGTCTCGTACCGTCACGGGGCACGGTGTCCGATCGATGATCGAAGGAGCCTGAACGCGGAGCCCCCGCGGTACGTACGTGACGGTGGAAACGTCGCCCGAGGCCCGGGCCCGCCGTGCGAGTGGCTGACGGAAAGCGGCTACCCGGACGAAGGGGCGTGGCGCTGGGCAACTCTGCAAGGTCGTGTGGGGATGCACAGAGAGACAAGACGCATGGGGATGCAGGCGCTGCTCATCGAAGACGACGAGACGATCGCCGAGCCGTTGATCGAGGGGCTGCGGAACTACGGCCTGTCGGTCACCTGGGTCGCCACGGGTACGGAGGGGCTCTCGGGGCCGTTCGGGGATTCGGACCCTTTCGGGGATGTCGTCCTGCTCGACCTGGGGCTGCCGGACATGGACGGCATCGACGTCTGCCGCGGGATCCGGCAGGTCTCGGACGTTCCCGTCATCATTCTCACCGCACGCGGCGCGGAGAGCGACAAGGTGCTCGGGCTGGAGCTGGGCGCGGACGACTATCTGGCGAAACCGTTCAGCCTTCGGGAGCTGGTCGCCCGTATCCGCGCCGTCTCCCGCCGCACCGGAACCACGCCGGGAACCACGGCCGGGGCTGCCCCCGCTCGCGGCTACTCCGTCTCCGGGCCCCCCGGCCCGGCAGCGGCGGCCGAAGCCCTTCCCGCAGCCGGTGACGTGCCCGGCACGCTGGTGGTGGACCGCCGTACACGGCAGGTGTGGGTGGGCCGGTCGCAGGTCGCGCTGACCCCGAAGGAGTTCGAGCTGCTGGCGCTGCTGTGCGAGGACCCTGGGGCGGTCTGCTCGCGCCGGCGGATCCTGGAACACGTCTGGGACCCCTACTACGAGGGCGCCACCAAGACACTCGATGTCCACGTGGCCACGCTGCGCCGGAAACTGGGCCACCCGGGCTGGATCCAGACGTTGCGCGGTGTGGGGTTCCGGCTCGCGGTGCAGGCACCTCCTCCCGGGCCGACCGGCCGTTCGCGGGGTCACGCGGGTGCCTTTGAAGGTGCCTCTCCGTGACTCGCCGGCTGCTGCTCACCTACCTGAGCATCGCCGCCCTGGTGCTGCTCTGCCTGGAAATACCTCTGGGCTTCGTGTACTCCCGCGCCGAGCGGGACCGCATGATCAACGCTGCCCGTGAGGAAGCGGCTTCGTTGTCGGCCTTCGCCGAACTGTCCTTGGCTTCCGGCAGGGAGGAGCAGGACCTGCCCCGACGCGTCACGGAATGCGCCGGGCGCATCGGCGGCCAGATCGCCGTGATCAGCAGCTCCGGCAGCCTCATCGCCGCCTCCCATCCTCTGTCCGAGCAGGAGGCACGTGAGCTGATGGGGCGGCCGGACGTCGCCGCGGCCCTGAACGGCACCGGCTCCGCCGACGTGCGCACCTCCGGGATCGGCGGCGTGCAGTACCTGTCCGTCGCCGCGCCCGTCGGTCATGCCACCCCGCCCGAGGCCGCCGTCCGCATCTCCGTGCCCACCGACACCGTGCACGGCCGCGTCCACCAGGTGTGGCTGCTGCTCGCCCTGGCCGGGCTCGCCGTGCTGGCCGTCGTGGCCGGGTTCGCGTTCGCCGTCGCCCGGTGGGCCGCACGCCCCATCCGCGAACTGCAGCGGGCCACCGTTCACCTCGCCGACGGCAGCCTGCCCGGGCCGGTCGCCGTGACCGACGGGCCACCGGAGATACGCAGTCTGGCCGCCACCTTCAACCAGACCGCCGCCCGCCTGGAACACCTCCTGGCCTCCCAACGTGCGTTCGCCGGCGAAGCCTCCCACCAGCTCAAGACCCCGCTCGCCGCCCTGCGGCTGCGCCTGGACAACCTCGAGCCGGCCGTCGCGCCCTTCGGCCGGGCGTCCCTGACCGCGGCGCTCACCGAGACCGACCGCCTGGCGCGTCTGGTGGAGGGCCTGCTCACGATGGCCGGCCTGGAGGAGAAGTCCGCCACCCGGGACGTGGTCGATCCGCAACGCGTCTGCGCCGAACGGCGCCAGACGTGGGCCCCGGTCTTCGAACAGCGGAATGTGCTGCTGGCCCTCACCGGGGAGCGCACCGGGCCCGTCCTCGTCCTGCCCGGCGCCCTCGAGCAGATCCTCGACAACCTGCTCTCCAACGCGCTGTGTCACTCACCGCCCGGCAGCACCGTGACCGTTCACCTGCACGGCCGCCGTGCGTCCGAGCGCCGGCGCGCCGCTGCCGACGGCCGTATGTCGTTCGTGGACCTGCACGTCATCGACCAGGGAACCGGCCTGACGGAGGAGCAACGCCTCCGCGCCTTCGACCGTTTCTGGCGCGCCCCCGACGCCCCCAAGGGCGGCACGGGCCTCGGCCTGGCCCTGGTCCAGCGCCTCGCGCACGCCGGCGGCGGCAACGTCGCCCTGCGTGCCGCACCCCAGGGAGGACTGGACGTCGTGGTCGGCCTGCCCTACGCAGGCTCCGCCTGCCCTGGTCCCGGCCACTTTCCCGCCCCGCCGGGCGCCCGCCGTGCAGGCGGTCGCAGAATCTCTCTTCCTGCCGTCCCCGCCACGGACGACGAGTCCGCCCCGGCCTGAACGCGCCGCGTCGCGTTCAGGCCGGGGCGGGTGGCCGGATCAGTCGTCCTCGTCTTCGTCCTCATCCCCCGTCTGCTCCGAGTCCTGGCCGACGATCCGGCCGGTGAAGGCGTCGACGAGGGCCTCGAAGCCACCGCCACCGTCCCGGGCCTCCACCTCCCACACGGCCCTGCCGTCCTCCTCGTCCAGCTCCACCTTGACCACACGGGCACCGGGGCGGCTGTCGGTGACGATTCCGGCGGCCTGGACGGCGTTGACCGGTCGCGGTCCGAACCGGGCGTCCAGTTCCGGGTCGATCTCGATCTCGAAGCCGGCGGACGCGGCACGGACGGTCACCTGCTCGCCGCTCGACGCCCGCTCGGACTGCCCCGCCGAAGCAAAGGCGGCCCCCACGGTCACGGACAGCAGCACCCCGCCACCGGCCAGGGCGATCAGTTTGGCCTTGCGCATCGGTTCCTCCCTCGGAATGCGACCCGGGCGACCCGGACCGCCACAAGGAACCGCAGCACTGCGTTGCGGTTCCCGGCGGCACCGGTCTCCCCTGCATGCACCAGGACGCTAGCGAGTCGTGCGCCAAGGAAAGGTTTGAGAACCAACCCGGTCAGGCCAGGGGAACCCTAAATTTCCGGGTCCGCGGTGCGCGGTCCGGCGGAGCCTGCCGGGTGTCCCCGCCGGTCCTCCGGGCACCCGGTCCGAGAACAGGGACGAATGAGGAGAGAGAGCATGCAGTTGTCATTCCTGGCACCGCTTTTCGACCGCCCCGGCCCCTGGGCCACGGTGTACTTCGACGCCGCTCAGAACGACGAAGCGGGGGCGAAGCGGCGTGAGCTGTCCGTACGGGAAGCCTGCCGGACCCTGGAGGAGGAGGGCGCCGACACGGCCACCGTCCAGGCGGTGCGCGAGGCCCTGACCGACATCGGGCCCGCGGAGGACCCGGCGGGCCGAGTGGTCTTCGCCGCCGGAGGGGAGGTGGTGCTCAGCCATCGTCTCTCCCGGTCGCCGCAGAGCCAGATCGCCTGCTGGGCCGCGCTGCCCCGGCTGACACCGCTGCTGGAGCTGGCCGGCCAGGATCCGGACTGCCTGGTGGCCTACATCGACCGGACCGGCGCCGACTTCCAGCTGCGCGGGGACACCGGAGCACAGGATGCCGGGCAGACCGAGGGGCGGCAGTGGCCGGTTCACCGTACGGCCTCCTCGGACTGGTCCGAGCGGCACTTCCAGCTCAAGGTCGAGAACACCTGGGAGCACAACGCCGGGGAGATCGCCGAAACGCTGACCTCGGCGTACGAGGAGTGCGGCGCCGACCTGGTGGTGCTGGTCGGTGACCCCCGTGAGCGGCCCGCGGTGCACGAAAAGCTCCCTGAGGCGGTCCGCGAGGTCACGGTGGAGACGGAGCACGGCGGCAGGGCCGCCGGTTCGTCCTCCCCCGTTCTGGAGGAGGCCATCGAGCGGGCACGGCGGCAGTACACACGCCATCGCCTGGACGAGGCACTCGACCGCTTCCACGCCGGACGGGTGGGCACCGACCGGCCGACGGACGCGGTCGAAGGTGTCCCGGCCCTGGTCGAAGCCGCCCGGGAGCATCGCATCGACACACTGCTGATCCGGCCCGACGGGCCGGAGCTGGGCCGTGAGACGTGGGTGGGCGATGAGCCCGACCAGCTGGCGGTACGCCGGACCGACGCGCGCAGCCTGGGCGAGGACGCCCCGATCCCCGTACGCGCCGACGACGCGCTGCTGCGGTCGGCCGCCGTCACGGCCGCCGACGTACTGATCGTCCCGCCCTCGGACGAGGACGGCCCCGACGTACCGGCAGGCGGCCTCGGCGCCCTGTTGCGCTGGACGTACGAGCCGACCCCGGCCTGACGAGGGCCAGAGTGCCCCGGGACCCGGAGGCGTCCCGCAGGGCCGGTGTCCGCCCTTTCGCCGCCGGCTGCGTTCATCCGGTTCACCCTCCCGGGGCCGGGCCGTCGTCGGGGCGGGGCCCGCATGCGGCGGGCCGGGGCCGGAGCGGGACGCCGTTGGCGCGCAGCACCTCGCGGACGTCCAGGATCAGGGGGAAGACCTCGTGGTTGCGGTCCTCGCCCTGTTCGTCCCACGCCCGCTGCTCGGCTTCGACGGCCATGCGGTCCTCGGCGAAGACGCGTTCGGTGAAGCGCCTGATGAACGGCCAGGCCAGGTGGAGCGCGCCGGGAATCCCGGGCTTCTCGATCATGAGCAGGCCGTAGGCGTGACACGTGCGCTGCGCGGCGTCCTCGGGCACGTACGCGACCCAGAGGCGGAAGGACGGCCGCTCGGCGTCCTCCGGGACCAGGTCGAGCGTCTGGTACGGGTACTCGGTGCGGATGGTCATGAGGTCGCAGGAGTCGCGACCCGTGAAGCCCTCGGCGGCCAGCAGGTTGGCACCCCGGTTCCGCTTCCCCCCGGCGTGGCTGAACAGGTACCTGGCCTCCACCGAGCGCGCATCGGTCCGGTGGTCCAGCAGCTCGGGGCGGAGCCTGCCGACGACTCCGCGGTGGAGGAACTGGTGGTTCATGTCGAGCAGGTTCTCGTGCATGAACGAGTAGTGGCAGCGCACGGTCCGGGAGAAGGTCATGGTCCGGTACCGCGGTGAGCCGAAGGCCGGCAGCTCGGGCACCGGAGTGGCCGCCGCTTTCTCCGGGCTGCCGGGGAAGACGAACACCAGGCCGTACGCCTCGCGGACGGGGTAGCCGCGCACGCCGCGCGGCGGCCGGCCGTCACCCTTCGACAGGTACGGGATCTGCGAGATGCGGCCGTCGCCACGGTAGGCCCACGCGTGGTAGCAGCAGCGGAGTGTCTCGCCCTCCACGACGCCCATGCTCAGCGGCACCTGCCGGTGGGCGCACCGGTCCTCCAACGCGTAGACGGCACCGCTTTGCCCGCGGTAGAGCGCGATGCGCTCACCGGCGAACGAGGTCGCGGCCACCCGTCCGGCGCGCACCTTCCTGGAGAGCGCGACGGGATACCAGAAATCCGGGTTCGCCCCGACCCGCCGGAGGTCGCTCGCACCGGAGCGTGGATCGCGGTGCCCCGCGGACCGGTCGCTCCCAGCCCTGTCGAAGCCGGTGTCGGTCATACCTCTCCCTCGGACTTGGGCCATGCCATGGGGCAGCACCTCCATCCTGGTGGCGGGCCCACCCTCGGGCCCCGCCCGGCGCGTCCGGACGGGTGAGGAGGCCGACGGTCCCGGAAGAGGTGCGGGAGGCTGGCGAAGGTGCCGATGGTGGAGGGCTCAGCGCAGAAGCAGTTGGGCGATGGCGAAGGTGCCGACGACGACGATGAAGGTCCGCAGGGCGGGTGCGGGGAGCCGGCGCCCGACCTTCGCACCGATCTGCCCGCCGATCGCCGAGCCCACGGCGATGAGGAGGACGGCCGTCCAGTCGTAGTCGGCGACGAAGAGGAAGAACAGGGCCGCGATGCTGTTGACGACGGCGGCGAGGACGTTCTTGACGGCGTTCAGACGCTGGAGGGAGTCATCGAGCAGCATGCCCATCAGGGAGAGATAGATGATCCCCTGAGCCGCCGTGAAGTAGCCGCCGTAGACACTGGCGAGGAGGATCCCGCCGAGGAGGACGGAACCGCCGTCGGTCTTGGTGATCGTGCCCGTGCGCGCACGGCGCCGTTGGACGACGGCGGATATGCGGGGCTGCAGCACCACGAGGACCAGCGCCAGCGCGACGAGAACGGGGACGATCGTCTCGAAGGCGGTCGCGGGGAGGGTGAGCAGCAACACCGCTCCGGTGAACCCGCCGACCGACGCGGCGACGCCCAGCCTCAGCACGAGGCGGCGCTGGCCCTCGAGCTCCCTCCGGTAGCCTATGGCGCCGCTGATGGACCCGGGGATCAGCCCGAGGGCGTTGGACACGGTGGCGGTCACCGGTGGCAGCCCGGTGGCGAGCAGCACCGGGAACGTGATCAACGTTCCCGAGCCGACGATCGTGTTGATGGTGCCGGCGCCGACCCCGGCGACGAAGACCGCCAGCGCCTCCCAGATGGACAAGGCCGTCTCCTTCACGATCGGCGAGCCGCCTCCCCGCCCGGAAGGTCGAGGGGCCACACCGATCATGCACGAAGGGCACCCGCCCCCGGCCTACGGGGGCGGGTCAAAGGCCCGCCGCGTGATCGGGGACGTAGATCTGGAGGTCACGTGGCGGGCGTTGGTATCCGGTGGACGGCGGGCGCTCCGGCAGCTCGATGACCGGGGGCGCCACCTCCTGGTAGGGCACGGTGCTCAGCAGGTGGGCGATCATGTTCAGCCGCGCGCTGCGCTTGTCGTCGCTCTCCACGATGTACCACGGAGCCTCGGCGATGTCGGTGTGCACCAGCATCGTGTCCTTGGCACGGGAATAGGCCTCCCAGCGGGTGAGCGACTCCAGGTCCATGGGAGACAGCTTCCAGCGCCGCAGCGGATCCTCCAGCCGTTTGCGGAAGCGCGCCTGCTGCTCGGTGTCGCTCACCGAGAACCAGTACTTGCGCAGCAGGATCCCGTCCTCCACCAGCATCCGCTCGAAGATCGGGCACTGGCGGAGGAAGAGCCGGTACTCCTGCTCCGTGCAGAAGCCCATGACGTGCTCGACGCCGGCGCGGTTGTACCAGGACCGGTCGAACAGAGCGATCTCGCCGGCGGCCGGCAGATGTTCGACGTAGCGCTGGAAGTACCACTGGCCGCGCTGGCGTTCGGTCGGTTTGGGCAGGGCCGCGATCCGCGCCACGCGCGGGTTGAGGTGCTCCGATATCCGTTTGATGGTGCCGCCCTTGCCCGCCGCGTCCCGCCCCTCGAAGACGACGACCAGCCGGGCACCTTCCGCCCGCACCCACTCCTGGAGCTTGACCAGTTCCGTCTGCAGCCGCAGCAGCTCGCTCTCGTACACCGCACGGGACAGCTTCACCGTCTTCTTGTCGGCCATGCCGCCTCCACCGTCCGGTGACCCGTGCCGCCGACGGCCAGGTCACCTCGTCCAGGTCGAGCACCGGAGAACCAGAGCGCCAGAGCGCCACCGTACTGACCGTCGACGGAGCGTGCATCCGGCAGGCCGGCCCGGCTGTGGGCCGCGCCCCGTCCGGCCCGGCGTTCCCGCGCACGCGACCCGCAAGGGCTGCCGCGCTCGCGGTCCCCAGCACCGAACAGCCGCCCTCGGCACCCGCACACCACGCCGGGGCTGGGAGCGCACCGGGTAGACGTGGGCACGGGGAACGCGCACCGGTCCGTGTCGTTGCCCTCCGGTCGTTCCGGGCCCGCGAAGATGGGTTCTCCGGCGGGTGACCCGAGGGCGGAGCGATGTGCTGGAGTGCGGAGGCCGACCTCGTGGCGGGCGTCGGTGTCGCGGCGGTCGGCGCGGCCTGCGTGGCGCGGGCGGACCGCGGCCGTGACCTTCCGCTGGCCGCGCTGCCGCTGCTGCTGGGTGTGCACCAGATGATCGAGGCGGCGGTCTGGGTCTCGGAGGGAGGGACGGGTCCGGCCGTCCTGCTCTGGGCGGTCGTCGCCCTGCCGCTCCTGGCGCTCTGGGTACCGGTGGGCGTGTGGTGTGCCGCCCCGCGCCCCGCGCGGCGCGCACTGATCGTGCCGCTCGCCGCCGGTGCGGTGACGGCGCCGGCCCTCGGGTACGTACTCGTCACGCGCCCGGTGCGGGCGGAGGTCCGCGGGCACACCATCGGATACGTCCTGGACCTGCCGCACGCTCCACTGCTGTCAGTGGGCTACCTGGTGGCCACGGTCGGCGCGCTGCTGCTGTCCGGCGACCGCGGCCTGCGGATGCTGGGCGCTCTGGCCGCCGCGGGCGCGCTCGTCTGCTGGGCCCTGTGGCGGCTGGAGTTCGTCTCGACCTGGTGCGCGTTCGCCGCCCTGTGCTCGCTGGCCCTCTTCGGCTGGGTACGCGGACGCCACCCGGCGCGGACCGGCCCGGGCGGGGCCCGGTGAAGCCCACCGCGCCCGACCCCGCCCCCTCCCGTTCGACGGCGGCGGGACGTACAGTCACCGCGTGACGACCACCACCCCGCCGGTCACCCTCGACGACGTCCGTGCCGCCGCCGAACGGCTCGAAGGCGTCGCCCACCGCACGCCGGTCCTGCGCTCCCGCACCCTGGACGCGCTCGTCGGCGCCGAGGTCCACCTGAAGTGCGAGAACTTCCAGCGGGTGGGCGCCTTCAAGTTCCGCGGCGCCTACAACGCGGCCTCCCGCCTCACCCCCGAGCAGTTGTCCCGGGGCATCGCCGCCTACTCCTCGGGCAACCACGCCCAGGCCGTCGCCCTGGCAGCCCGGGAACTCGGCACCACCGCCGTCATCGTCATGCCCGAGGACGCCCCGCCCTCGAAGCGGGCGGCCACCGAGGCGTACGGCGCTCGGATCGTCACGTACGACCGGTACACCGGCGACCGTGTCGCCGTCGCCGAAGCCCTGGCCGCGGAGCGCGGCCTGGCGATCGTCCCGCCCTACGACCACCCGCACGTCATCGCGGGACAGGGCACAGCTGCACTCGAACTCATCGAAGAAGTGGGGGAGTTGGATGTGCTGCTCACGCCGGTCGGTGGCGGCGGGCTGATCGCCGGAAGCGCCACCGCACTCAAGGGCCTGTACCCCGAGGCGCGGGTGATCGGCGTGGAGCCGGAGGCGGGGGACGACACCAAGCGGTCCCTGGAGGCGGGACATCGCGTGAGCGTCCCGGTACCGCGCACCATCGCCGACGGCCAGGCGCTGCACACACCGGGTGAACTGACCTTCTCCGTCAACCGGCGGCTCCTCGACGGAATCGTCCTGGTCGACGACGACGAGATCAGGGACGCCATGCGGTTCGCCTTCGAGCGCCTGAAGATCGTTCTCGAGCCGAGCGGCGCCACCCCCCTGGCCGCACTGCTCACCGGCCGCGCGGGCCCCCTCCCGCACCGGGTCGGCCTGATCCTCTCCGGCGGAAACGTCGACACCGCGCGCTTCGCCCGGCTCTGCGGCCCTCACGCCTGACCCTCGGCGCCCGCGACCTGCCACACCGGCCTCACTCGACCAGGACGACCTCCAGGGTGCGCGGGCCGTGGACGCCCTCCACCCGGTCGAGTTCGATGTCGCTGGTCGCCGACGGGCCGGAGATCCAGGTGAGCGGGCGGGTCGGGTCGAGGCGTCCGAGGGCGTACGGGACGGAGGGGACGACCTGGGTGGCGCGGACGACGCAGATGTGGTGGTCGGGGACGAGGGTGATACGGCGACGGCCCTGGTCGGGCGAGCCGTCCAGCACGATCGTGCCGGTCTCGGCGACGGCGACCGCGCAGGCGGTGATCACGCTGTCGACCCGGTCCAGCTCGTGCGGGGTGCTCTCCGCCCGGTCCGCGACCCGCGTCACGCCGGTCCGCGCGAGCCAGGCCTCGTCCAGTCCCGGCGGGACGAGGACCGACGACGCGCCGCGCGAGGACAGGAGTCCGGCGACGACCCCGGCCAGACCGGCGGCGTCGGTGCGGTGCACGACCGCCCGGTAGTCGGCCAGGTTCTCGGCGAGGAGGTCCAGCGTCTCCGCGACGGTCCGCTGCCCGTGCTCGCGCAGATACTCCCGGGCGACCGCCTGCTCGTACGGGGTGTCGTCCTTCGGTACGTCCGCGAGGGCGCGCCGCACCCGGCCCAGAATCCGTTCCCTGCTGCTCATTCGGCGGCTCCCTTCACGTCGTTCCCGCCCCGCGTACGCTGCCACCAGTCCCGGAACGGCTCGGCGGGGACCGGTGGAAGGTCCCGTGTCCCGCTCCACGCCCGGCCGGGGCCCGGGAGGGTGCGCGGGTGGAGGCGGCGGGTGCGGGAGGCGAGGCGCTGGCCGGTGCGCAGCGCACCCGGATACGTGAACGCCCAGCGCGCCGCGCGCATCGCCGCACGCTCGGCGGCGTGCCCCTTCGCGGGCCTGAGCACCACCTTGTTGCCGCTCCGGGTGGCCTCGCCGCCCTCCACGACCCGTTCCCGCAGATGCACCAGCACCTCGGGGAGGTCGATGGCGACCGGGCACACCTCGTAGCAGGCCCCGCACAGCGACGAGGCGTACGGCAGGGACGCGTCGATCTCGCTCGCCGTGCCCCGCAGCTGGGGGCTGAGGATGGCACCGATCGGACCCGGATAGACGGAGCCGTAGGCGTGGCCGCCGGCCCGCTCGTAGACCGGGCAGACGTTGAGGCAGGCCGAGCAGCGGATGCAGCGCAGGGCCTGGCGGCCGACCTCGTCGGCGAGGGCGTCGGTGCGGCCGTTGTCCAGCAGCACCAGGTGGAAGGCGCGCGGGCCGTCCGCGTCGGTGGTACCGGTCCACATGGACGTGTACGGGTTCATCCGCTCGGCGGTCGAGGAGCGCGGGAGGGTCTGCAGGAACACCTCCAGGTCCCGCCAGGTCGGCACGACCTTCTCGATGCCGACGACCGAGATCAGCGTCTCGGGCAGGGTCAGGCACATCCGCCCGTTGCCCTCGGACTCGACCACCACCAGGGTGCCGGTCTCGGCGACCAGGAAGTTGGCGCCGGAGATGCCGACCTTGGCGCGCAGGAACTTCTCCCGCAGGTGCAGCCGCGCGGCCTCGGCCAGCTCGGCGGGTGCGTCGGTGAGGCCCTCGGGCGCCGGGCGGCCCCAGCCGCCCATCTCACGGGCGAAGACGTCCCGGATCTCACCGCGGTTGCGGTGGATCGCCGGGACGAGGATGTGCGAGGGCCGGTCCCTGCCCAACTGCACGATCAGCTCGGCCAGGTCGGTCTCGTAGGCGCGGATGCCCGCGGCCTCGAGGGCCTCGTTGAGCTCGATCTCCTGGGTGGCCATCGACTTGACCTTGACGACCTCCGACTCGCCCGTCTCCTTGACGAGTCCGGTCACGATCCGGTTGGCCTCGTCGGCGTCGGCGGCCCAGTGGACGGTGCCGCCCGCGGCGGTCACCGACTCCTCCAACCGCACGAGATGGTGGTCGAGGTGACGGAGCGTGTGGTCCTTGATCCGCTTGCCGGCCTCCCGCAGCTCCGCCCAGTCGGACACCTCCGCGACGGCCTTGGCCCGCTTGGCGCGGATGGTGTGCGTGGCGTGCCGGAGATTGCCGCGCAGGGTGGTGTCGCGCACGGCCTCCCGGGCGGCGCTCGGAAACGCGGGAAACGCGGGCATTCCGACGAACGTTCCACTCATACGGCCGGTTCCTCCTCCGTGCTCGCCAGGATCTCCGCGAGGTGCACCGGCCGCATACCGGTGCGCAGCCTGGTCATCGTCCCCCCGATGTGCATCAGGCAGGAGTTGTCCGCCGCGCACAGCACCTCGGCGCCCGTCGACTCGGCGTTGCGCACCTTGTCGGCGCCCATCGCCGCGGAGACGTCGGGGTTCTTCAGCGCGAACGTGCCGCCGAAGCCGCAGCACTCCTCCGCTCCCGGCAGCTCGACCAGCTCCAGCCCCCGTACGGCCTCCAGGAGGCGCCGGGGCCGCTCGCCGAGCCCCAGGGAGCGCAGCCCGTGGCAGGTGGGGTGATAGGTCACCGTGTGCGGGTAGTACGCGCCGACATCCGTCACATCCAGCACGTCCACGAGGAACTCCGTGAGTTCGTACGTCTTCGGCACCACGGGCGCCAGCATGGCCGCGAGGGCGTCCCCACGTCCCTCCGCACGGGCCCGCTCACCCATCCGCGGATACAGCTCCCGCACCATCGCCCCGCACGACCCGGACGGCGTCACGATCGCCTCGTAGTCCCGGAAGACGTCGGAGAAGTGCTCGGCGAGGGGTTCCGCCTCATGCCGGTATCCGGTGTTGTAGTGCGCCTGTCCGCAACAGGTCTGCGCCATCGGGAAGTCGACCTCGACGCCCAGCCTGGTCAGCAGTTTCACGACGGCGCGCCCGGTGTCCGGATACAGCGTGTCGTTGACGCAGGTCAGGAACAGGGCGACACGCATCGCGGCTCCTTGTGGATCGATCATCGGGTGGATGCAGGGTAGTGCGCGGGCACCGCTCGGGGGAGACCCCCGGTCAGCCCCGGGCGAGCCGGGCGCGAGCGGCCTCCCACCGCCGCGTTCCGCCGCGCGGTTCGTACCGCGTCAGCAGCTGGGTACGGGTGAGCAGGCGCCGCATCCCGGCCAGGTCGCCGGCCGGTCCGCGCACACCGGCCTGGACGAGGACGTTGCCCAGCGCGGCCGCCTCGGTCGGGCCGGCCACCACCGGCAGCCCGCAGGCGTCGGAGGTCAGTTGGCACAGCAGGGCGTTGCGGGTCCCGCCGCCCACGATGTGCACGACGTCGACCGACCGCCCGGCGAGCCGCTGGGCGTCCTCGACCGCGCCGCGGTGCGCGAGGGCGAGCGAGTCGAGGATGCAGCGGGTGATCTCGGCGGGGGAGCCGGGCACCGGCTGCCCCGAGACACGGCAGGCCTCGGCGATCCGCTCCGGCATCCGGCCCGGCGCCAGGAACGCCGCGTCCCCCGCGTCCACCACGGACCGCAGCGCCGGTATCTTCGCCGCTTCCAGGAGCAGAGCCCCCAGGTCCGGATCGCCCCAGGCCTGTACGCACTCCTGGAGCAGCCACAGGCCCATGATGTTGCGCAGGTACCGGACGGTGCCGTCCAGCCCCAGCTCGTTGGTGAAGTTGGCGGCGCGGCTCTTCTCGGTCAGGACCGGCGCGTCCAGTTCGAGACCGGCCAGCGACCAGGTGCCCGTGCAGATGTAGGCGAACCGCTCACCGGTGGCGGGCACGGCGGCCACCGCGGAGGCGGTGTCGTGCGAGCCGACCGCCGTCACCGGGACGGGGCCGGCCAGCCCGGTCTCCTCCAGTACCTCGGGCCGCAGCACTCCTGCTGGATCGCCGGGTTGACGCAGCGGGGCGAACAGGGAGAGATCGACACCCAGCCGCTGTGCGACTCCGTGGGACCAGTCGCGGGTGCGCGGGTCGACCAGCTGCGTGGTCGAGGCGTTGGTCAGCTCCGTGCCCTGCTCACCGGTGAGCCAGTACGTCAGCAGGTCCGGGATCAGCAACAGCCGTCTGGCCTGTGCCAGTTGGGCCGTACCGCGGGCCGCCGTCAGCTGGTACAGGGTGTTGAACGGCGCGTACTGCAGACCGGTCGCCGCGTACAGCTCCTCGGCGGGCACGCTCGCCCACACCTTCTCCGCGACCCCCTCCGTACGGCGGTCGCGGTAGTGCACCGGGTTGCCCAGCAGCGCCCCGTCCGCGTCGAGCAGGCCGTAGTCCACGGCCCAGCTGTCGATGCCGACGGACGCCGGCCCGTCGCCCGCCGCCCGCAGCCCGTCCAGCACTCCGGCGTACAGCCCGAGGATGTCCCAGCGCAGCCCCTCGGGCATACGCACGGGCCGGTTGGGGAAGCGGTGGACCTCGGTCAGCTCCAGGCTGTCGGGGCCGACGCGGCCGACCATGACACGCCCGCTGGACGCGCCGAGGTCGACCGCCGCGTACGGCCGCACGGCGGCGCTCATCGCAGGAACGCGGCGGCGACGCCGGCGTCGACCGGGACGTGCAGGCCCGTGGTGTGCGTGAGGTCCCCACCGGTCAACGCGAAGACGGCGGCCGCGACATGCTCGGGCAGCACCTCCCGCTTCAGCAGTGTGCGCTGTGCGTAGAACTCGCCCAGCTTCTCCTCGGGCACCCCGTACACGGCCGCCCGCTGTGCGCCCCAGCCGCCGGCGAAGATGCCCGAGCCGCGCACCACACCGTCCGGGTTGACCCCGTTGACGCGGATGCCGTGCTCGCCCAACTCGGCGGCGAGGAGCCGTACCTGATGGGCCTGGTCGGCCTTGGTGGCCGCATAGGCGATGTTGTTCGGACCGGCGAACACGGCGTTCTTGGACGCGATGTAGACGATGTCCCCGCCCAGCCCCTGCGCGATCATCACCCGGGCCGCCTCACGGGAGACGAGGAAGGAACCGCGGGCCATGATGTCGTGCTGGAGGTCCCAGTCGCTCGCGGACGTCTCCAGCAGCGGTTTGGAGATGGAGATCCCGGCGTTGTTCACCACCAGGTCGACTCCGCCGAAGGCGAGCACCGCCGCCCGGAAGGCCTCGGCGATCCGCTCCTCCGACGTGACGTCGACGGTCACGGCGACGGCCTTGTCGGATCCGCCCAACTCCTCTGCCACCGCAGCCGCGTTGTCCCCGTTCAGGTCCGCCACGACGACACAGGCTCCCTCGGCCGCCAGGCGTCGCGCGATCGCCTTCCCGATGCCGCTGCCGGCGCCGGTCACCAGCGCCACCCGGGTGGCGAGCGGCTTCGGCTTCGGCATCCGCCGCAACTTGGCCTCCTCCAGGGCCCAGTACTCGATGCGGAACTTCTCCGACTCCTCGATCGGCGCGTAGGCGGAGACCGCCTCGGCGCCGCGCATCACGTTGATCGCGTTGACGTAGAACTCGCCGGCCACGCGCGCGGTCTGCTTGTCCTTGCCGAAGCTGAACATGCCCACGCCGGGAACCAGCACGATCGCCGGGTCGGCCCCGCGCATGGCGGGGGAGTCGGGCAGGGCGTGGCGCGCGTAGTAGGCGGCGTACTCCTCGCGGTAGGCGGCGTGCAGTTCCGCCAGCCGGGCCACGGCCTCGTCCAGGGGGGCCGCCGGCGGCAGATCGAGGACGAGCGGCCGGACCTTGGTGCGCAGGAAGTGGTCGGGGCAGGAGGTGCCCAGCGCGGCCAGCCGCGGGTGCTCGGCACGGGCCAGGAAGTCCAGTACGGCCTCGGAGTCGTCGAAGTGCCCGACCTGCGGCCGGTCCTGCGAGGCGACGGCACGGACGTACGGCGCGAGGGCGGCGGCCCGCTCCCGCCGTTCCCCCTCGGGCAGGGCCTCGTACCCGTCGAGCACCGGCCCGAACGGCTCCGGCCCGCCACGCTCGGCGAGGAACCGTTCGGCGGTGCGGATGATGTGCAGTGAGTTGCGCTCGCACTCCTCGGAGGAGTCGCCCCACGCGGTGATCCCGTGTCCGCCGAGCACGCATCCGACGGCCTGCGGGTTGGCCTCCTTCACGGCGGCGATGTCCAGCCCGAGCTGGAAACCGGGCCGCCGCCACGGCACCCATACGACGGTGTCGCCGAAGCACTCGGCGGTCAGCTTCTCCCCGTCGGCGGCGCAGGCGAGCGCGATCCCGGAGTCGGGATGCAGATGGTCCACGTGCGGGGCCTTCACCAGTCCGTGCATCGCGGTGTCGATGGAGGGAGCCGCACCGCCCTTGCCGTGCAGGCAGTAGTCGAACGCGGCGACCATCTCGTCCTCGCGCTCGACCCCGGGGTAGACGTCGGCGAGCGCCCGCAGCCGGTCCAGCCGCAGCACGGCCAGCCCTTCCGCGGTCAGCGTCCCGAGATCCCCGCCGGACCCCTTGACCCACATCAGCTCCACATCACCCCCGGTGACGGGATCGGTTCCCGTGCCCTTGGCGGAGGTGTTCCCGCCGGCGTAGTTGGTGTTCCGAGGATCGGCACCGAGGCGGTGGGAACGGGAGAGGAGGGCGGCGGCTTCGGGATGGGGAGACATAAATCATCAGTCCTTATCGAACGAGGGGAGGCGGAGCGCCCCGACAGGGGCGCGGGGCTGTGTCGATGTGCGGCTACCGCCGCGCGGGCGCGCTCAACCACATACGGCCCGCAGTCCGCGACGCGCAGGACCAGGCGGACGCCTACGCCCCCCACCCGGCCTGCTGTCCACCAACCCGCTCGGCCACAATCCTCTCCGCCCACCCGGACCGGCGATAGGCGGAAACAGGGTCGGGGTCCAACCCCATCTCCTCCCGCACCTCACGAAGCAACGGCCGCACATCCGTGTTGTACGCGTCCATCAACACGGCATTGGCACCCAGCACATCGCCGGAGGACTGCGCCGCGGCCAACGCCCCCCGATCCACCAGCAGTGCCTTCGCCGTGGCCTCCTGGACGTTCATGACGGAACGAATGATCGCCGGGATCTTCGCCTCGATGTTGTGGCACTGGTCGAGCATGAACGCGGTCTCGGGCGTGAACCCGCCCCCGCGCACCACCTCGTACATGATCCGGAACAGCTGGAAGGGGTCGGCGGAGCCCGCCATCAGGTCGTCGTCGGCGTAGAAGCGCGAGTTGAAGTCGAACCCGCCGAGCTTCCGCTCCCGCAGCAGCGTCGTGACGATGAACTCGATGTTGGTCCCGGGCGCGTGGTGCCCCGTGTCCACCACGACCTGTGCCTTCGGTCCGAGCTTCAGGCAGTGCGCGTACGCGGTGCCCCAGTCCGGGACGTCCGTCGTGTAGAACGCCGGCTCGAAGAACTTGTACTCCAGCAGCATCCGCTGGCCCTCGCCGAGCCGCTCGTAGACCTCCGCGAGCCCCTCGGCGAGCCGGTCCTGCCGGGCACGGATGTCGTCCTGGCCCGGGTAGTTCGTACCGTCGGCGAACCACAGCTTCAGGTCCTTCGACCCGGTCGCGTCCATGATGTCGACGCACTCCAGCAGATGGTCCACGGCCTTGCGGCGCACCGACGCCCGCGGATGGCAGATGCTGCCGAGCCGGTAGTCGTCGTCCTGGAAGGTGTTGGAGTTGATCGTGCCGAGCCGCACACCGCGGTCCTCGGCGTGCTCGGCCAGCGCGGTGTAGTCGTCGACCTTGTCCCACGGGATGTGCAGTGCCACCAAGGGCGCGGCCCCCGTGAACTCGTGCACCTTGGCAGCGTCGTCCAGCTTCTCCTGCGGGGTGCGGGGCACGCCCTGCTGCGCGAACACCTTGAAGCGGGTTCCCGAGTTGCCGTACGCCCATGACGGTGTCTCGACGGCCTGTGTCTTGAGAGCGGCCTTCGCCGCGGCGAGCTCGGTCACGTCAGGGCTCCTGTGACATCGGGTCGTATCGACCACTGAGTGAAACGATTCAGGACGGGAAGCTATGACTCTCCCGAAGGGGTGTCAACCCCTGCGGCCAAGACCGTAATCAGTGATCAGGGTGTGACCTGAGGCTGTCAAAACTTTTTCGATCGGGACCCATTGACGTGACATGCGCCGCACGCCTAACGTCCCGGCAACCCAGTTGAAACCTTTCACGACGTCGCCAGGGCCGTCCCGCCGACGTCGTCGAGGAGCCCTCATGACCCACCCGTCCGACACGGGTCCGGCCCCGGTTCTCGCACTGAGGGACATCTCCAAGTCCTTCGGCGCGGTCCGCGCGCTGCGGGACGTCTCCCTGGAACTGTTCCCCGGCGAGGTGCACGCCCTCGCCGGCGAGAACGGCGCCGGAAAGTCGACCCTCATCAAGACGCTCGCCGGAGTGCACCGGCCGGACGCCGGCCAGGTGCTGCTCGACGGCGAGCCCGTCGTCTTCCACGGTCCGGGCGACGCCCGCGACGCCGGAATCGCCGTGATCTACCAGGAGCCCACGCTCTTCCCCGACCTGTCGATCGCCGAGAACATCTACATGGGCCGGCAGCCCCGACGGGCCCTCGGCCGGATCGACCACAAGGCCACCCGCACCGCGACAGCCGCCCTCATGCGGCGGCTCGGCGTCGAACTCGACCCCGACCGGCCGGCCCGCGGCCTGTCCATCGCCGACCAGCAGATCGTCGAGATCGCCAAGGCCCTCTCCTTCGACGCCCGCGTCCTGATCATGGACGAGCCGACCGCCGCCCTCACCGGCAGCGAGGTCGCCCGTCTCTTCGGCGTCGTGCGCACCCTGCGTGAACAGGGTGCGGCGGTGCTGTTCATCTCCCACCGGCTGGAGGAGATCTTCGAGATCTGCGGGCGGGTCACCACCCTGCGCGACGGCGCCTGGATCGCCAGTGAGCCGCTGGACGGCATGACCGAGGACGACCTGGTGCGCCGCATGGTCGGCCGCGACCTCGAGGAGCTGTACCCCAAGCAGGAGGTGCGCCCCGGCGAGATCGCCCTGAGCGTGCGCCGGCTGACCCGCGAGGGGGTCTTCACCGACGTCTCCTTCGACGTGCGGCGCGGTGAGATCGTCGGCCTCGCCGGACTCGTCGGCGCCGGGCGCACCGAGGTGGCCCGCGCCGTGTTCGGCGTCGACCGCTGGGACGCCGGCGAGGTCGAGGTCGACGGACGCGCGCTCACCAACGGCGCTCCGTCCACCGCCATGGCCGCGGGCCTCGCCCTGGTCCCCGAGGACCGGCGTGCCCAAGGACTGGTGATGGACATGTCCATCGAGCGCAACATCGGCCTCACCGGACTCCGTACGACGGTACGGGCCGGCCTGATGGACCGGGGCGCCGAACGCGACCGCTCCCTGGACTGGGCGGTCAGACTGCACGTCAAGTACGCCCGGATCGCCGACACCGTCAACACCCTCTCCGGCGGCAACCAGCAGAAGGTCGTCCTCGCCAAGTGGCTCGCCACCGGCCCCAAGGTGCTGATCGTGGACGAACCCACCCGCGGTATCGACGTCGGCACCAAGGCCGAGGTCCACCGCCTGCTGTCCCGACTGGCCGCCGACGGCGTCGCCGTGCTGATGATCTCCTCCGACCTGCCCGAGATCCTCGGCATGGCCGACCGCGTGCTGGTGATGCACGAGGGCCGGCTCACCGCCGAGATCCCCCGCACCGACGCCACCGAGGAAACCGTGATGGCCGCAGCCACGGGGAGGGCCGCATGACGGTCGTCAGCCCCGATCCCGCCCCCGTCGCCGAGGCGCCCAGGTCGAGCGGCACCCGGCTGGTCGACCGCGTGTTCAAGATGCGCGAACTCGCCATCCTGCTCGTCTTCCTGGTGATGATCGCCGTCACCCAGGCCGGTAACAGCGAGTTCCTGTCCGAACAGGGCGTCAAGGACCTGCTGCTGAACGCGACCATCCTGGTCTTGGTCGCCACCGGCCAGGCCCTGGTCGTCATCACGCGCAACGTCGACCTGTCCGTCGGCTCCACGCTCGGCATCAGCGCCTTCGCCGCCGGGGCCCACCTCCAGGGCGGCGGGAACCCGGTCGTCGCCGTCGCGCTGGCGGTGCTGCTCGGCATCGGCTTCGGACTGCTCAACGGGCTGCTCGTCAGCCTCGGCCAGGTGCCCGCCCTCGTCGTCACCCTCGGCACGCTCTACATCATCCGCGGCATCGACTCCGTCTGGGTCGGCTCACGCCAGATCACCGCGGCCGATCTCCCGGGCGGATTCGTCGACTTCGGCTCCGGCGGCATCTCGGCCGTGCCCTACCTGGCGCTGATCGCGCTCGCGGTGCTCGTGGCCACGGCGTACTACCTGAAGCACTTCGGCAGCGGACACGAGCTGTACGCGCTCGGCTCCAACCCCGAGGCCGCCCGGCTGGCCGGCATCCCCGTACGCAAGCGGATCCTCGCCGCGTACACCTTCTGCGGAGCCCTCGCCGGACTCGCGGGCGCCCTGTACCTGGCCCGGTTCGGCAACGTCGACTCCGGCACCGGCAGCGGTTACGAACTCACCGTCGTCAGCGCCGTCGTGGTCGGCGGCGTGGTCTTCACCGGCGGTTCCGGCAGCGTCTACGGCGCGGCGCTCGGCGCGCTGCTGCTGACCTCCGTCAACAGTGTGCTGCCCGCCCTCGGCGTCAGCTCCGTGTGGGTGCTCGCCATCAACGGCATCCTGCTCATCCTCGCCATCGCGGTCGACCGGATCGTCGCGCTGCGCGTGGCCACCGCCCTGAAGAAGAGGAACGCCCGCCATGGCTGACTCCGCTCTCGCGCGCGCCGTCCGCCGGTCCCCGTCCGTGCGGTGGGACACGGTCGTGGGCGCCCTGCTCGTCGTGGTCCTGCTGCTGTCCTTCGCGACCGTCGACGGCTTCGGCAACGCGCTCAACCTGTCGTTCCTGATCGGCAACACCCTGCCGATCGCGCTGATCGCCCTGCCCATGACCCTGCTCGTCGTCTCCGGTGAGATCGACCTCTCCGTCGCCTCCACCGCCGGCCTGTCCGGCGCGGTGATGGGTGCCCTGTGGAACCAGGGACTGGCCATCGAGACGATCATCCCGATCTGCCTGCTCATCGGCGTGGTCTGCGGACTGGTCAACGGTCTGCTCGTGACCCGGCTCGGGCTGCCCTCCCTCGCCGTCACCATCGGTACCCTCGCCGCCTACCGCGGCATCGCGCAGATCGTGCTCGGCTCCGACGCGGTGACCGACTTCCCCGCGCAGTACCTGGACTTCGCCGCCGGACGCGTCGGCGACACCTTCGTCCCGTACGCCTTCCTGCCGTTCCTGGTGCTGCTCGCGATCGCCGTGGTCGCGCTGCACGCCACCCCGTTCGGGCGGTCGCTGTTCGCCATCGGGGCCAGTGAGGAGGCCGCCCGGTTCGCCGGCATCCGGGTCAGGCGGCAGAAGCTGCTCCTGTTCACACTGACCGGCCTGATGGCCTCCCTCACCGGGGTCTTCTGGGCCCTGCACTACGCCAGCGCCCGCTACGACAACGCCACCGGCCTCGAACTCTCCGTCGTCGCGGCCGTGTTGCTCGGCGGCATCGACTTCGACGGCGGCAAGGGCACCCTCGGCGGCGCGATCGCGGGCGTCTTCCTGCTCGGCGCGCTGCAGAACGTGATGAGCCTCGTCAACGTCTCCGCCCAGTCGCAGATCGTCGTCACCGGGGTCCTGCTCGTCGTCTCCGTGCTCGGCCCGCGCGTCGCACGGCAGCTCTCCGCCGCTCGCGCCGGACGCCGGGCGGCATCCACCCCACCACCGGTGTCCAGGACACCGACTTCGGCCCCGTGAATCCCCCTCGCCCGTCTCGCCCGTAAGGAATCCACCATGCGCAAGACCTCCCTCAGCCGGACCTGCGCGGTCCTCGCCGCCGTCACCTCCCTCGCCCTGGCCGCCACCGCCTGCGGCGGCACCACCAAGGACGACGTCAAGAACCAGGGCGGCGGCTCGGCGGCCACCGCCGGCAAGGCCGACCCCGACGCGCCCACCAAGAAGGGCCTGACCGTCGGTTTCCTCCCCAAGCAGGTCAACAACCCCTACTTCACCACCGCCGACAAGGGCGGCGAGAAGGCCGTGAGGGAACTGGGCTCCACCTACAAGGAGGTCGGCCCCTCCAGCGCCACCGACACCGCCGGCCAGGTCTCCTACGTCAACACGCTCACCCAGCAGCAGGTCGACGCCATGGCCGTCTCCGCGCAGGACCCCGGCGCGCTGTGCACCGCGCTCAAGCAGGCCATGAAGAACGGCATCAAGGTCGTCACCTACGACTCCGACACCACCGCCGACTGCCGCAACGCCTTCGTCTCGCAGGCCAGCGGCGAGGACCTGGGCCGGACCGAGGTGCAACTGCTCGCCGAACAGATCGACTACAAGGGCGAGATCGCGATCCTGTCCGCCGCGCAGACCGCCACGAACCAGAACGCCTGGATCGAGTTCATGAAGGACGAACTCGAGGACCTCAAGTACAAGGACATCAAGCTGGTCAAGGTCGCCTACGGCAACGACGACGCCCAGCAGTCCTTCCAGCAGACCCAGGGACTGCTCCAGGAGTACCCGGACCTGAAGGGGATCATCTCCCCGACCACCGTCGGCATCAAGGCCGCCGCCCAGTACCTCTCCGGCTCCAAGTACAAGGGCAAGGTCAAGCTGACCGGCCTCGGCACCCCCAACGACATGCGCAAGTACGTCAAGAACGGCACCGTCGAGGCGTTCGAGCTCTGGGACCCGGCGAAGCTCGGCGAACTCGCCGCGCGCACCGCCGTCGCCCTGGCCTCCGGCCAGATCACCGGCAAGGAGGGCGAGACCTTCGAGGCCGGCGCGATGGGCGAGTACACCATCGGCAAGGACGGCGTGATCAACCTCGGCAAGCCCACCGTCTTCAACGCCGAGAACATCGACCAGTTCGACTTCTGATCAGCAACACGTAGGGAAGGAGCGGTACTTCATGCAGCGCGTCTGTTTCCTGCTCAAGGTCCGCCAAGGCAAGCTCGCCGAGTACCGCGAACGCCATGCCGCCGTGTGGCCCGAGATGCGCGAGGCGCTCTCGGCCACCGGCTGGCACAACTACTCGCTCTTCCTGCGCGACGACGGCCTCCTCGTCGGCTACCTCGAGACGGAGGACTTCGAGACCGCCAAGGCCGGCATGGAGGCCACCGACGTCAACGCCCGCTGGCAGACCGAGATGGCCCCCTTCTTCGAATCCCTCGACGGTGCCCGCCCCGACGAGGCGATGCGACCGCTCACCGAAGTCTTCCACCTCGCCTGAGAACGGAGTCCTCCGCGATGAGACGCCGCACCCTGCTGACCGGAGCCGCCCTCAGCGCCGTGACCGGCCCCTTTCCGGCCGGCGCCTTCGCGGCCTTCGGACACATCGACCGGGGGCCGCCGCACGTCGCCGGCTTCCGGCTGCCCGCCCGACCCCGCCCCGACGGCGGCCGCCGCCGGGGCGGGGTCGGGCGGTAATGTGAAGTCCCACCCGCCGCCCTGTGAAGACCCACCCGCCGCCCTGTGAATACCCACCCGCCGCCCACGTTTCCTCGGAGGTTTCTGCCCGATGGCCCAGTCGGTGGGTATCAAGGACGTCGCCCGCGTCGCCGGAGTCTCCGTCGGCACGGTCTCCAACGTGATCAACCGCCCGGACACGGTCGCCGTCGAGACCCGGGCACGGGTGCTGTCCGCCATAGACCGGCTGGGCTACGTCCGCAGCGAGTCGGCGCGGCAACTGCGTGCGGGCCGCAGCCGGATCATGGGCCTGCTCGTCCTCGACATGGGCAACCCCTTCTTCGTCGACGTGGCACGCGGCGCCGAGCGCGCCGCGCGTGCGGCCGGACTCGGCGTGATGGTCTGCAACAGCGACCAGAACGCGAGCGAGGAGGCCGAGTACCTCTCCCTGTTCGCCGAGCAGCGGGTGCGGGGCGTGCTGCTCACCCCGGCCGACGCCACCGGCCGCACCATCGAGGCCTTCCGCCGGCACGGCATCCCCTTCGTGCTGGTCGACCGGGTCGCCGAGGGCACCACCGAGTGCTCCGTCTCCGTGGACGACGTGGCGGGCGGCGCGCTGGCCGTGCGCCACCTCGTCGACGCGGGACACCGGTCCCTCGCCTACGTCAGCGGGCCGCCCGGCCTGAACCAGGTCCGGGACCGGCGCACCGGTGCCCTGAACGCCCTCGCCGAGGCCGGACTAGGCCCGGAGCGACTGCGCGAGCTGCCCACCGACCGCCTCGACGTCGCCGCCGGACGGGACGCGGGCGCCAGGCTGCTCGGCCTCGCCGACCGCCCCACCGCCGTGTTCTGCGCCAACGACCTGCTCGCCCTCGGCGTGCTCCAGGCCATGTACGCGGCCGGCGTCGGCGTCCCGGACGACCTGGCGATCGTGGGCTACGACGACATCGAGTTCGCCGCCGCCGCGGCCGTCCCCCTCACCTCGGTACGGCAGCCCGCCGTCACCATGGGCGCCCTGGCGGCGGAGCTGCTGCTGGAGGAGACGGAGGCCGGGACCGCAGCCGCGCCCCACGAGCACCGGAGGGTCGTCCTGCGCCCGGAACTCGTGGTCCGGCGTTCCAGCCTGTCGGCGCGTTGACCGATGCACGGAAAGGCGCGGAAAGAACTGCCTGATCCCGGGCTCGAAGGCCGGGCGGACATATGTTGGACTGGGTCGCGAACCGACCATTCGTTCGTCCCGGGAGTCCCGTTGACCGTCAGCTACCGCCAGCCCGGCGTCGTCCTCACCGACCGCCGCTTCACCGTGCCCCTCGATCACGACGCCCCCTCCGGGGAGACGATCGAGCTGTACGCGCGTGAGGCCGTCGCCGCGGACAAGGCGGGCCAGGACCTGCCGTGGCTGATCTACCTCCAGGGCGGCCCCGGCTTCGGGGCGAACCGTTTCATCGGGCAGCAGGCATGGCTCGGCCGGGCCCTGAAGGACTACCGCGTCCTGCTGCTCGACCAGCGCGGCACCGGCCGCTCCACCCCCGCCAACCGGCAGACGCTCCCGCTGCGCGGCGGACCCGCCGAGCAGGCCGACTACCTGGCCCGTTTCCGCGCCGACTCGATCGTCCGCGACTGCGAGGCGATCCGCCCCCAGGTCACCGGCGGCGCCCCCTGGACCGTCCTCGGCCAGAGCTTCGGCGGCTTCTGCACGGTCGCCTACCTGTCCACCGCTCCCGAGGGCCTCGCCACCGCCGTGATCACCGGCGGCCTGCCCTCTCTGGACGCCCGTCCCGAGGACGTCTACCGGGCCGCCTACCCGCGCATCGAGCGCAAGGTCGCCGCCCATTACGCCCGCTACCCGCAGGACGTCGAGCGCGCCCGCCGGATCGCCGACCACCTCCTCACCCACGAGGTCGTCCTCCCGAACGGCTACCGGCTCACCGTCGAGGCGTTCCAGTCCCTCGGCATCCTCCTCGGCAGCGGCGACGGCAGCCACCGACTGCACTACCTCCTGGAGGACGCCTTCGTCCGCACCCCGGCGGGCCCCGCGCTCTCCGACGCGTTCCAGGAGCAGGTGCAGGGACTGCTGTCGTACGCGGGGCACCCGCTGTACGCGCTCGTCCACGAGTCGATCTACGGTCAGGACGGCCGGGCCACCGCCTGGTCGGCCGATCGGGTGCGGGCCGAGTTCCCGCAGTTCGACGCGGCGAAGGCGCTCGCGGGCGACGGACCGCTGCTGTTCACCGGCGAGACCGTCCACCCCTGGATGTTCGACTGCGACCCCGCGCTGCGCCCGCTGCGCGAGACCGCCGAACTGCTCGCCGCCCGCACCGGCTGGACGCCGCTGTACGACCCGGCCCGCCTCGCCGCCAACGAGGTCCCGGTCGCGGCGGCCGTCTACCACGACGACATGTACGTCGACACGAACCACTCCCTGCGCACCGCGCGGGCGATCCGCGGCCTGCGCACCTGGGTCACCGACGAGTTCGAGCACGACGGCGTACGCGCGGGCGGCCCCCGCGTGCTGGACCGGCTCCTGGCACTGGCCCGGGGCGAGGTGTGAGCGCGGGGTGAGACGCGCCCCCGGTGCTCCCGCGTGGGCCCCGGGGGCGATGTCGGTGGTACGGGTTAGTCTGCGGACATGACCGAGGTGACGTTCGCTCAACTCGAGCCCATGCCCGACGACTGGCAGCGCGCGCTGGCGGTGGTCGCCCACCCCGACGATCTCGAGTACGGCTGCGCCGCCGCGATCGCGACCTGGACCGACGCCGGCCGTGAGGTCGCCTATGTGCTGGCGACCCGCGGCGAGGCGGGCATCGAGACCCTGGAGCCCGCCGAGGCCGGCCCGATCCGCGAGCGGGAGCAGAGGGCGGGCGCGGCCGTGGTCGGCGTGTCGACCGTGGAGTTCCTGGACCACCGGGACGGCGTCATCGAGTACGGCACCGCCCTGCGCCGGGACATCGCCGCCGCCATTCGCCGCCACCGCCCCGAACTGGTGATCACCCTGAACCACCGGGAGACCTGGGGCGAGACGTTCTGGAACACCCCGGACCACGTGGCGGTCGGCCGCGCGGTGCTCGACGCGGCCGGAGACGCCGGCAACCGGTGGATCTTCCCGGAACTGACCGAGCAGGGCCTCGAACCCTGGAACGGGGTCCGCTGGGTCGCCGTGGCAGGCTCCAGCATGCCCACCCACGCCGTGGACGCGGCCGCCGGCCGGGAGCGGGCGGTGCGCTCCCTGCTCGAACACCGCACCTACCTCGAGGCGTTGACCGACGAGGATCCCGAGGCGTATGTACGCGGCTTCCTGACGGGGGACGCCCGGGAGTCGGGCAAGCGGTTCGGGGGCCGGCCGGCGGTCACCTTCGAACTGTTCCCCCGGTGACGGGCGGCGCCATGGACGACGGAAACGCAGGGGGAGAAAAGGACGAGAAGGACGCGAAGGACGCCGAGAAGGGCGGGTTCGCCCCGGACGCGCTGGCCGGGCGCTTCGAGGTGCACCGCGGACACCTCAAGGCGGTCGCCTACCGGATGCTCGGCTCGCAGACCGAGGCGGACGACGCGGTCCAGGAGACCTGGCTGAGGCTGAGCCGGACGGAGGACGCCGCCGCCATCGGCAACCTCGGCGGCTGGCTGACCACCGTGACCGGCCGGATCTGCCTGGACCTGCTGCGGTCGCGCACCGCCCGCCGCGAGCAGCCCATCGACGAGACCTTCGTCCCGGACCCGGTGGTCAGGCCCGTCGCACCGACCGACCCGGAACAGGAGGCGCTGCGGGCCGACTCCGTCGGTGTGGCCCTGCTGGTGGTGCTCGAGTACCTGGAACCCGACGAACGCCTCGCGTTCGTGCTGCACGACATGTTCGCCGTGCCCTTCGACGACATCGCCCCGGTGGTGGAGCGCAGTCCGGCCGCCACCCGGCAGCTCGCCAGCCGCGCCCGCCGCCGGGTGCGGGACGCCGCCCCGTCGTCCGAGCCCGACCTCGGTCGGCAGAAGCAGGTCCTCGACGCCTTCATGGCGGCGGCACGCGGCGGTGACTTCGAGGCGCTCGTCGCCGTCCTGCACCCGGAGGTGACCCTCAGGGCGGACGCGGGCACCCTGGTCCGTGGCGCCGCGGGGTCGAAGGCCCTCCGAGGCGCGCGGACGGTGGCCGAGTCGGCGCTGATGTTCGCCCGGCACACCGCGGCGGCGCGTCAGGTCATGGTCAACGACTCACTGGGCCTGATCAGCGTCGTCGACGGCATACCCCGGTCGGTCATGGCCGTCACCATCACCGACGGCCGTATCACCGGCATGTACATCCTGGCCGACCCGGAGCGGCTCGACCGACTGGAGGTGCCCGGTCTCGGAGGGTGACCGCCGCACCGGCGCCGGTCTCTCGTTCCGTATGCTGAACGGCATGCCAGAGGAGAAGACCGGCCCGCCGGGACTGCGCGGCGACTGCGGGGAGTGTTTCGGGCTGTGCTGTGTCGCCCTGCCGTTCACCGCGTCCGCCGACTTCGCGGTGGACAAGCAGGCCGGCGAGCCCTGCCGGAACCTGCGGGCGGACCACCGCTGCGGCATCCACGCGCGGCTGCGGCAGGAGGGATTCAGCGGCTGCACGGTCTACGACTGCTTCGGCGCCGGTCAGAAGGTCTCGCAGGTCACCTTCGGTGGACAGGACTGGCGCACCGGGCCGCCGGAGCGGGCCCGCCGCATGTTCGACGTGTTCCCGGTCGTCCGGCAGCTGCACGAGCTGCTCTGGTACCTGACCGAGGCGCTCACCCTGCCCGCGGCGCGTCCGGTCCACGCCGAGCTGCGCCGGGCGCTGGAGAAGACCGAGCGGCTCACCCGCGGGGCCCCTGACGAACTGGGCGCGCTGGACGTGGGCGCCCACCGGCAGGACGTCAACGTGCTGCTGCTGAGGGCGAGCGAACTGGCGCGGGCCGGGGCGCGCGGGCGCAGGAAGGACCGCCGGGGCGCGGATCTGATGGGTGCCCGTCTCAAGGGGGCCGATCTGCGCGGGATCAGTCTGCGGGGCGCCTACCTCATCGCCGCCGACCTCACCGGCGCCGATCTGCGGGACGCGGACCTGATCGGCGCCGACCTGCGCGACACCGACCTCACGGACGCCGATCTGACCGGGGCGTTCTTCCTCACCCAGCCCCAGCTGAACGCGGCCCGGGGGAGCGCCGGCACCAGACTGCCCGGGTCACTCACCCGTCCCGCGCACTGGACGGCGGTGCGCTGACGGCGCGCCGGCGGAGCCGGGCGTCCCTGCCGCGTTCGACGCCCCGGACGGCGGCGCCGTCCGCCGCTCCGGGCGCAGCCGCAGTCCCTCCGGCATCAGCGTGAGCCGCTCGGTCACGCGCAGCCGGTAGTCCGGATCGGGCCGCAGTTCGTAGCGGCGCAGCAGCAGTCCGAGCACCAGCGTCGCCTCGTGCAGCGCGAACTGCCGCCCGATGCAGGCCCGCGCCCCCGTGCCGAACGGCTTGAAGGTGTGCGGGGGCCGGGACCGTACGGCCGGTGCGTCGAACCGGTCCGGGTCGAACCGCTCGGCGTCGGGTCCCCACACCCCGGGGTCCCGGTGCAGCATCGGGGTCAGCACCAGCGTCCAGGCTCCTTGCCGCATCGGGTGCTCCCCGGCCAGCACCGTGTCCGCGCGGGCCTCCCGGGCGAAGGCGGGCGCGGTGGGCCACAGCCGCAGCGACTCGTCGAGCACCCGGCGGACGTACCGCAGCCTGGCCACCTGCTCGTAGCCCGGCGCGGCCGCGGAGCCCCAGACACGGTCCACCTCGGCGCGGGCACGGGCCGCGACGTCGGGGTGCCGGGAGAGATGGTGCAGGGCGAAGGAGAGCGCGCCCGAGGTGGTCTCGTGACCGGCGATCAGGAAGGTGATGACCTGACGGCGGACGTTCTCGGGCGACAGCCGCTCGCCGGACTCAGGGTGCGCGGTGTCCAGCATCCGGTCGAGCAGATCGCCCTCCCCGCCGCCGGCGGCGCGCCTGGCCCGTACCACGTCGTCGACGATGCGGTTGAGGTGGACGATGTCGGCGGCGTTGCGCCGGCTCGCGCTCCGCAGCAGTAGCGGGGCCAGCGGCGTGGGCACGGAGTTCTGCCGCTGCGCGTAGGCGAGCGTGCCGACCATCGCGGTGACGAAGGGGTGTGGACGGGACCGTTCGAACGAGCCGAAGTCGTGCCCGAACCCGGTGCGCGCGATCGTCTCCAGCGTCAGCCTGGTCATGTCGCCGGGCACGTCCACGGTCCGGCCCGCACCGGCCGCGCGGTCCCAGTGGTCGGTCAGCCGCTCCGCCACGGCCAGCATCATCGTGTGATAGCGCGCCATGGCCTCGCGGTTGAACCCGGGGGCGAGTACGTCATGGGCGAGTTGCCAGTTGGGTTCGTGGTTGTACGCGGTGAACAGGCCGTCGCCCGCGACCGGCCGCAGATTGGCCACGCCCAGTCCCACGTGCTTGGCGAAGCGCGCCTCGTCGGCCAGATCGGCCACCAGGTCCGCGCCCCACACGAACACGAACTCCTTGCCGAAGGCGTTCCGCCGGAAGACCGGTCCCAGTCGGCGGGCGTGGCGCATCGAGTCCTGCAGAGGAGTGCGCCGGTTCGAGCCGAGGACGTCCCCGAGGAGGGGGACCCGGTGGGGAGGACGGGGGATGCGGTGCAGTTCGGGCCAGCCCCGCTCGGCGCTGCGAAACCCCTTCGGCAGTCCGGTCGGTGTCGTCGTTTCCGCCATGCGGTCTCCTTCGATCCGGCGAACGCCTGCGACGCGGCGTGGCGTGGTGCGTCGCGTCGTCCGAGGGACGGCGCGGTGCGGCGCGCCGGGAGGTGCGGGAAGCGCGAGACGTGTTGTACGCGGGTTCAATAGGACGTCCCAGTCTGGTCCGGCGGTTGAACCGGCGTCAAGTAAGGTGCGGGGATGGCCGCGAACGAGGGCGAGGGCGGGCGCACGCGCCGCCGGCTCAGCACCGAGGAGCGTCGCGAGCAGCTTCTGTCGGTCGGGGCGCGGCTGTTCTCGGAGAGTCCGTACGACGACGTATGGATCGAGCAGGTGGCCGAGATAGCCGGGGTCTCGCGCGGGCTGCTGTACCACTACTTCCCCACCAAGCGGGACTTCTTCGCGGCGGTCGTCGAGCGCGAGAGCGAGCGGATGCTGCGCATGACGGCGGCGGTGCCCGGCGCCCCGGTGCGCGGGCAGCTCGCCTCGGGACTCGACACATACCTGGAGTACGTCCAGGAGCACGCGCACGGCTACCGCGCCTTCCACCGTGCCGACGCGGCGGGGGACCAGGCGGTACGCCGGGTCTACCGGCGCGCTCTGGCCGCGCAGGAGCGGCAGATCCTTCAGGCGCTGGCGGGGGACCCCGAGTTCGGTCCGCTGCTGAGAGGGCGGCCGGACACGCGCCTGGCCGTGTGCGGCTGGCTGGCCTTCACCACGGCGGTGTGCCTGGAGTGGCTGCGCGGTTCCGAGTTGAGCCGCGAGGAGGTGCGCGATCTGTGTGCCCGCGCGCTGCTCGGTGTCCTCACGTCCTGAGAAGGTGCTGAAAGGTCTCGCACAGGTCACGCCGCCCGGTTGGCGTGCGCCTTGATCTTCGCTAGGTTAGGAAAGGCTTACCTAATGGGAGGTTCGAGGATGGGTGACGACAGGCACGTCTGGACGGCCGAGCCCGGCGCGGCGGAACGGGCCCGCTCCGTGCTCGCCGCCGCATGGTCCTGCGCGGTGACCGCGGAGGGCTTCCGGGAGGAGTTCGTCGGTGCGCACGGGGTGAGCGACGACGGCCGCGTCCTGCTGGAGGTGCCCGAGGAGAGCGCACTGCTCACCGCCGCGATCTGCGCGCCCCGCGGCGAACCGTCCGCCGTGCTGGAGTTCGCCGACCTCGCACCCGTCCCGGTACGGAAGAGGATCCGTGCCAGGCTGTGGCTCGCGGGCTGGTTCACCGCCGAGGACGGCCGGCTCGCCTTCCGGGCCACGCGTGTGGTGCTGCGGCAGGCGTCCGGAGCCGTCGTCGTCGACCCGGACGAGTTCGCCGCGGCACGCCCCGACCCGCTCGCCACCGCCGAGGCCCGGCTGCTGACCCACCTCGCCGACTGCCACGGCGACGCGGTCGAACGGCTCACCCGTCTGGTCGACCCGGGCAGTCTGCACGGCGCGGTCCGCGTGCAGCCACTCGCCGTCGACCGGCACGGACTCACGCTGCGCATCGAACGCGTCCGCACCGGCGGCGACGTACGGCTGCCGTTCCACCGGCCCGCCGACGACCTCGGCCAGCTCACCGAGCGCATGCGGGTACTCCTTGCCCAGGCGAGCGCGGTGTCCTGCCCCCGCCCGCTGCAACGACGGCGTGCCGACGGGGACGGCTGAGGAGGGCCCCCGGCCCGGCGCCTACCAGTCGCCGTCCTCGACCGGCTCGCCCTGCGCGTCCCCGAGCGGTTTCACCTGGTGCGGCGACGGGGGCTGCCAGGGCTCGTGGTCGTCCCCGAGCCAGTCGCCGACCGGTTTCACCGACCGGAGCGTGTCGGTCGGCTCGAGGTCCCGCGCGTCCTGGTCGTAGTAGTCGAACCAGGGCAGCCCCGCCCGGGTGTAGGCGGCCCGGTCCACCGGGGACGGCGGCGGTGCCTCACCCGTGATGCTCCGCCACTGAGGAGGCGTCACCAGGTGGACGAACACCCGGCCGGCGGGCCGCTCGGACCAGTCCGACAGCGGCCGGTCGTCCTGGTAGACCTCCTGCCGCATCGAACCGCCGACGCCGAGCCCCATGGCCGCGGCGGCCCGGGGTGCGCCGCCGGACGCCGCGGGGGCCGCGCCCGGCGCGGGCGGCGCCGCCATCGCCGGCGCGGCACCGAAGCCGGCGGTGTGGGCCGAGAACCGCGCCCGCTCCGCCCGCAGGCGCTCCCGCTCCCGCTCCTCCTCGCGCCACCGGGCCAGCGCCTCCGGGTTCAGCGGGAAGGACTGCAACTGGACACCGCCCCACACCTCCTCGCCGGTGACCTGGCCCTCGACGGTCGCGCCCAGACCCAGCGGCACGGCCACGAACTGGCGGACCGTGCCCTTTCCGGAGTTGATGCCGTCCAGCCAGGGCTGCCGGGGCAGCACCAGGTAGTTCTGCGGGTCGCGAGCCGGCCGGTCGCTCCACGGGCGGCCGGAGACCGCGCACACCTTGCCGACCCCCACCTGCAGCGCGGCCGGCTCCTTGGTGCCCGCGAAGCTCAGCCACATGGCCTCCCGCAGATACACCGGGAGCATCACACCTCCGCGCGCCCGCCAGGCTTCCGGCACCGACTCCGCGTAGTCCGCGACCCGCCGTACCGGGAACTCGCCCAGGCCCGGCGGCAGGGCGTGTGTTCCGGTCTCCGGCAGCCGCAGCGTACGGATGAACCGCACCGCCGTACCGCCAGGCAGCCGCAAGGTGTTCCCGTCGATCCGCACGGTGGTGTCGGTCATCCGCGCGCCCCCTTCGTCTCCGTGGCCGACGGCACGCACACCGTCGGCCGGTCCCGTCACGGAGAACGCCCGGCGGTACCCCGCTGGTTCCGGCGCAGCCGGTTCGGCACGCGCAGCCGCTCCCGCATCCGGGTGAGCCGCGGCAGGCGTTCACGCTGCTCGCGTGCGTGCCGGTCCAGCTCCTCCAGCAGCCGTTTCGAACGGTGCTCGATGTCCATCTCGTCGAGGATGCGGTTGACCTCGGTCAGCAGCGCGCCGTGCAACTGCCACTGACGGGCGTCCCGCCGCACCTCCTCCAGCAGCAGTCGGGCCAGCCGGTCGCGGGTCGTGGCGGCCTGTCGCAGTCCCGCGATGAGCCGCTCCTCCGCGGACTCCGCGCTCTCGCTGACACTCGAGGTGACCAGCACCGAGAAGCTGACCACCGCGTCGGAGATCTCTGCCAGCAGCTGTTCGACAACGGTACCTGTCTCCGGCGGGAACAGGGGGTCCGGCTCGCGTTCCTTCGCGAGGTCGGTGAAGGTGCGCGCCAGTACCCGCAGGACGACCGTGCAGATCTCCAGGGTGTCCAGGCCGGTGCGCAGCACGACCCGGTGCAGCAGACCCTCCCGCACCCGCGGGTTCAGCCGCAGGCTGTCCTCGGCCTGCCGGAGGTCCGCGTCCACCTCGGAGATGTCGTGATCGAGCTGGCGGGCCTCGTGCAGCCGGGCCGCCGCGCGGTGGTGGGGGGTGTGCTCGGAGGCCTGCTCGCCCAGGCGCAGCATCAGCTGCCGCACCCGCCGGGCCAGCGACTCGAGCGACTCACCGGCCTCCTCCACCCACACCGGAGGGGCCAGGAAGAGGTTGAAGGCGAGCCCGACGACGGCGCCGATCAGCGTCTCCACGATCCGCGCCCACGCGGTGTCCCCGTGGTGGGTCACCCCGAGCACCAGCATCGCGCTGATCGCCACCTCGGGTACGAACTCGTCCACGCGTACGAAGTGGCCGACGATCAGTGCCGCCAGGATGAGCAGGCCCAGACTCCACCAGCTCAGCCCCACCAGCAGACTGAAGAGGATGGCGACCACCACCCCGGTCACCACGGCGTTCACCCGGCGCACGCCGGTGGTGAGCGTGGAGAACAGGGTGACCTGGACCACGAGCAGAGCCGTCAGGGGAGCGGTGAGCGGGGCGGCTTCCGGGCTCAGCCGCAGCGCGATGACGTAGGCGATCGTCGCCGCCGCCGCCGAACGCAGCGTCTGCACGGCCACGGGATCGCGCCGCTGCTTGACGAACTGCCTGGCCGGCGACACCCACTCACGAACCACTCGCATCCTCCGACGGTTCCCCTTCCCCGGACGCATCGAACGTGTTCAGGGAGGACCGCAGTCGGCAGGGTGATGAACCGGGCGTTCGCCGGCCGATGCCGACCGATGCCGCGACCGGCTGTCACACCTTGTCGAGGAAGGCGTGGAGGTTGCCCAGCGTGCGGGCGATCTGCTCCTCCAGGGTGAGGGTCTCCTCGAAGCGGGGGCCCGTCTCCGGGACCTTCTTGCCGCGCAGGTAGAGGGAGCAGGCGAGGTCGGTGCACATGTAGGCGCCGACCGAGTTGCCCTCGCGCCCGGCCGTGCCCGCCCTGCGCGCGGTCATCAGGGAGACGCCTCCGCGCGGATGGGTCGTCAGGCACAGCGAGCACATGCTGCGGTGCAGGAACCCGCGCCGGGCGGGCTGGAAGCGCAGCGCCACCCCCACCAGGCGGCCCTGGTCCGCACGCTCGGTGACGAGGTAGCCGCGGTCGGGCGCACCCGGGTCCCGCCAGCCCAGGAAGTCCAGCTCGTCCCAGGTCCGCTCCCCGAGATCGTGGGGTACGAACAGGCGCTTGGCCTCACCCTTCGAACAGTTGACAAAGGAACCGCGGATGTCTTGTTCGGTGAGTGATCTCATGGGGCTCTCCCAGCCTGGCCTTTCTGAACCTGGAGGCTCTGGTTTCCGGCCCAGGGTAAGGATCCCGAAGGAGCGCGAGCCAGTGCTTTTCCCCGAGAAGGCCTCGTCGCGGGCCCGCGCGGGGCGGAGTGCGCGGGCTGTGGCGCGGTGACGGGGGCCGGCAGCGTTAGTTCACAACATTAAATAAGGATGGGGGGAAGTCGCGCCATCCGGTCCCCGACGGTATGTTGCAGGTCGGGCAGGGTTTCGGGAGGAGCCACATGGCGGGGCGGAACGGGCGCACGGTACGCGACCTCAGACGGGCCAACCGTACGGCTGTGCTGCAGCGGCTCTACTTCGACGGCCCGCTCAGCCGCTTCGAGCTCGGGCCGGCGACCGGGCTCAGTTCCGGCTCGGTGAGCAATGTCGTCGCCGACCTGATCGGCGACGGCCTGGTCGAGGAGGCAGGCAGCGTCGGCTCCGACGGCGGCCGCCCCCGCACCCTGCTGCGGGTGGCACCGGTCAGCGGCCACATGATCGGCGTCGATGTCGGCGAGACCCGGGTGCGGGTCGAACTGTTCGACCTGACCCTCACCGAACTCGCCCGGGCCGAGCGCCCGCTGGAGCAGCAGCGCTACGAGGTCGAGGTCATCGTCGACCACATCCGCGCCGGGATCGCCGAGGTGCTCGCCACCGCCGGCCTCGACCCCGAGCGGCTCCTCGGTGTCGGCATCGGCGTCCCCGGCATCGTCGAGCACACTCCCGACCGGGGCGCCGTCGTGCACGGGCAGACCATCGGCTGGGACGCCATCGAGCTGGAGTCCCTGCTGCGCGGCGGTTCGCCCCTGCCCGAGGGCGTCCGCTACTTCATCGACAACGGGGCCAAGACCCTCGGGCAGGCCGAGATGTGGTTCGGGGCCGGACGCGGAGCCCGCAACGCCCTCGTCGTCCTCTTCGGCTCCGGCGTCGGCGCCTGCCTCGTCACGCCCGAGGTGGAGCACGGCCGCGCGGTCGAGTGGGGGCACCTGACCGTACGGGTGCGGGGACGCCGTTGCCGCTGCGGCGCGCTCGGCTGCCTGGAGGCCTACGCGGGCGCCGAGTCGCTGCTCGCCCGGTGGCGGGAGGAGGGCGGCCGGGACTCCGGCGGAACCGACGAGGAGACGGCGCTGACCTCGATGCTCGCCGCCGCCTATCCCGCCGACGGCACCGCCGCCGACCCGGTCGCCCTCGCGGTGCTGGAGGAGACCGCCGAGTACCTGGGTGCCGGCCTCTCCGACCTGATCAACCTCTTCCAGCCGGAGCGCATCCTGATGGGCGGCTGGGCCGGCCTTCAGCTCGGCTCCCGCTTCCTGCCCGCCGTGCGCAGGCACGCCCTGTCGTACGCGCTGCGCCACCCCGCCGAGAACGTGACGATCGAGCTGGGCAGCCTCGGCCCCGACGCCGTCACCGTCGGCGCCGCGATCCTGCCGCTCGCCGACTTCTTCACCCGCGGCGGACGGCGCCCCGACCCGGCCCCGCAGTCCCCGCCGCCCGCCTGGCGCAGAGCGCTGCAGGAACGGACGCCGCGCTGAGGTTTCGCAGCTCACAGCGCAGGTACCCGCGCGGCAGCCGGATCGACGGAGGCGTACGGACGCCCGTACACACCGGCCGTACGTGACGGCGTGCGGAGGAAGGGAGAGGACCATGACCGACCACCGCGACGAGGGGCCGGGCGAGAGCGGCCAGAGCGTCCCCCGGGACCCGCCCGACCAGCAGGCCGGTGAGGGCGAGGACCCCTGGGAGGTCGCACCCGCCGCCGTTGAGGAGGAGTCCGCCGGACCGGACGCGCCCGGTGAGCGGCAGCCCGACGTCCCCGACACGGACGAGGCCGGGACCGGCCGCCGGGGCGCGCCGCACTCGGCCTCCGCCAACCCGGACCAGCCGGTACCGGACGAGCCCTCCGCATGAGGCGCGGCAGGTCTGCGCGGCGAACGCCGTGCGGCACGGACCGCACGGGGAAATACGAGAAGAATGGAAGCCCCGGCCGTGACGGGGGAATCACGGCCGGGGCGGTCAGGCGGTGGGCACGGACGGCGGTCGCCTCTCGGCGGACGGCTCCACAGGGCTTCAGCCGAACGATCGTCCCTGTGGGCGGAAGGTGAGGCCCGGGGACACTGTTCCCTCCGCACCCACGCCTCCTTCAACGGGGAACGGCCTTCGGGTGTTCCGTCCACATGCCCGGTTTGAGGTGATATGCATCACCTCAAACCGGGTGTGCGGGCGCGGACGCAACCGAGGATCTGCCGGTCGAGCCGTCCCGGCGCGTCGGTGCCGATACTCCAAAATTCCCGGGTCCGGCTGTCGGATCCCCGTCTGCCGGGTGATTCCCCGAGGCCGCGTTCGTCCGGTTTGCGGCCTACCCTTTGAGGCATGACGGAAAGCTGGAGCCTGTACATGACCCATCCACGGATCATGGTGCTCGGCGTACAGCCCGGTACGCCGCCGTTCCGGATCGTGGAGATCGACGGAGAAGTGATCGGTGAGGCAAGGACGATCACGGACGTGCTGCAGGCCGCCGCCGCGTTCGGGATCACGATCCATGATCTCGACGACCCGGACACGGTGCGCTGGGTGGGCGGGGACAAGTTCACCTGGACCGTTCGCCAGTAGGCGTGAGGGGAGCGATGTCCCGCGCCCCGAGGCTGTGGTGGCGCTGCCCGGGTCAGGCCTGTTTCTTGCTCCTCGGCTCGGCCTTGGACTTCGGCTTCTCCTCGGCGCTCGGCCTCGCGTCGGCCTTCGGCCTCCGTGCGTGCACGGCGCGGCTGAGCCGCCGTCCGAGCAGCAGATACCCGATCAGCGCACCGCTGGTGTTCAGGATGACGTCGTCGATGTCGAAGGCGCGTCCGGTGATCATGGCTCCCTGCGCGAACTCCACCATGAGCATCACGCTCCCGGTCAGCAGCAGCACGCGCAGGAACCCGCGGGTGCGCGGGGCCACCACCGGCGCGAGGACACCGAAGGGCATGCCCAAGAGGATGTTGCCGCCGACCTGGCGCACGGCGTCACGCAGCGCGGGCTGGTCGAGATAGGCCCGCAGGGAACGGCCGGGACGCAGATTGGTGTGGATCAGTGCCTCCGAGGCGGGGGAGGGCTGCAGGGTGAGCCGGGCCAGCATCATCGCGAAGACGACCATGAAGGTGAAGGCGCACAGCATCGCGAGCAGCCGGATCGGCAGGGGCAGCGGTCGCGGCCCGCCGTTCCCGCCCCCGGCGCCGCGCGCGGGCCCAGGACCGTTGCCCGGCGTGTGGCGCCACCCGAAGAGCCGGCGTGAGGCAGTACGGGGCATTCCGTCCTCCTGTGGTCAACTGCTGTGTTGGATCGGTCAGTTACCCGGTGATGCGACCATCACGCCGACCCTGTGCCGGTACGGCTCAGTCGCCGTAGGCGACCTCCACCTTCTTGAACCCCAGGGAACGCAGCAGCCCTTCGAGCATCCCCGTGGTGTTGCTCTCGGCGCGGGCGGTCAGCCCGCTCTCCTTCGCCGCGTCACCGATGTGCCGTACCGCGAGCTTCTGGACGGCCTGCTCGCTGTTGGGGTTGTCCGAGAAGAGGTCACCGAGGCGGTCGAGCAGCCCGCGCTGTTTGGAGACGGCGTAGGAGCGCTCGGGGTCGAGTGCCGGAGCGCCCAGGCGGGCGTGCGGCAGCCGCAGGGTGGCGGACGTACGGTCCTCATTGACCTGTACGTCGTCCTTGCCGAGCTTTCCGAGGTCGACATAGGCGTCGACGGTGCCCGCGCCCACGTACAGGGTGCGGCTGCCGCGGACCGCGTCGGGCAGGAACCTGGCGTCCTTCTCCAGATCCACCACGACCTGGAAGTTGCCGGTCGCCGCGTCGTACCGGCTGATGTCCTGGATGGACTCCAGGAGCGCGGGGCCGGAGCGGTCCTGGGTCTCCGTGCCGAACAGGTCCTTCAGGCCCGGCAGTACGCTCAGCCGGACACCGGCGAACAGCACGGCGAGCACCACCACCACCGCGGTCAGTGCCTTCGCCCAGCCCGGTATGCGCCCGGGGAGGCGCCTGATGGGAGTCGTCATGGTGACGGCCCTCCTTCCTACTGACCGAATGCCCCCCACTTCCCCTGACAGACAGGTGAGTTGAGGTGTGGAGGACAGCGCCGGGAGCACGTGGGGCGCACACCGCGGTGGCACGGCGGGCTGGGTGAGGGTTCGTGGCCAGTAGCATGAGGCTCCCGGCCGACAGATCATTCGAGGAGCCGACCGTGCGAGACATCGCCGTGTTCAGCGGCAGTGCCCATCCGGAACTGGCGGCGGAGGTGTGCGCACATCTCGGCGTACCGATCAGCCCGGTCCGGGCCAGCCGGTTCGCCAACGACTGCCTGGAGGTGCAGCTGCTGGCCAACTGCCGTGAGCGGGACGTGTTCCTGATCCAGCCACTGGTCAAACCGGTCCAGGAACACCTCGTGGAGCTCCTTCTGATGTGTGACGCGGCCCGCGGGGCGTCCGCCTCCCGGATCACCGTCGTGATGCCGCACTACTCCTACGCCCGCTCCGACAAGAAGGACGCCCCGCGCATCTCCATGGGCGGACGCCTGGTCGCGGACCTCCTGGTGGCGGCAGGCGCGAGCCGCGTCCTGGCGATGACCCTGCACGCACCACAGGTGCACGGCTTCTTCTCGGTGCCCGTGGACCACCTGCACGCACTGCGTGAACTGGCCGCGCACTTCCGCCAGTACGACCTGAGCCGCACCACCGTCGTCTCGCCCGACCTGGGCAACGCCAAGGAGGCGGCGGCGTTCGCCCGGCTGATCGGGGCGCAGGTGGCGGCCGGGGCGAAGCAGCGGTTCGCCGACGACCGGGTGCGGATCAGTTCCGTCATCGGTGAGGTGGCCGGGCGGGACGTCATCGTCCTGGACGACGAGATCGCCAAGGGCAGCACGGTGCTCGAACTGCTCGACAGGCTGAGGGAGCTGGGCCCGCGCTCCGTTCGCGTGGCCTGTACGCACGGTCTGTTCGCAGCCGGCGCGCTCAAACGCCTGAGCGAGCAGCCCGACGTGCTGGAGATCGTGTGCACCAACACCGTTCCGGTGCCCGCCGACGAGCACACGGACAAGCTGCGGGTCCTGTCCATCGCCCCGGCGCTCGCCGAGGCGGTGCGCCGCATCCACAACGGCGAGTCGGTCAGCGCCCTGTTCGACGCCCCGGCGACCGAATAGCGGCCCGGACACTCACCCCGGGCCGGGTGCGGCCCCGGGGTGTTCCAGGGCCGCGTCCAGGGTGGGCCGAGGGGGCAGCAGCCCGGCCAGGCCGGTGATCCGCAACAGGCGCAGGGTCAGCGCGTGGGTGCACACGAGGTGCAGCCGGCCGTGCTGGTCCAGCACCCGCTGCCGGGCGCGGTACAGCAGGCGCAGGCCCGAGGCGTCCAGGAACTCGACCCGGGTCAGATCGAGCACGATGCGGCACCCGGGCTCCGAGGTCGCCGCATCGAGGTGCGGGACGACCTCCGCCTCCGCGGCTATGTCGATCTCGCCGCGGAACTCCAGCACGGTGTGTCCCCGGTCCTGGTGGACGCGGAGATACCGGGTAGGCGGTGCAGGTTGGTGCCGCACCACGCCATCGCCTCCAGCCTGCTCCATGCGCGGTGGGATCGGCCCAACGCCGGTCCCTGCCTTGCAAGTTACCCTTGGGCGGGTGGATGTGGGCATGTTTGAATGTCATATGTCTTCGAATTGCGGCCAAGTTCTTCGGGGCGACGACTGCCGTCAGGCACAACTGCCAAGTTTCTACGGGGACTTGGGTACCCTCGTCTCTCCTCCGGAGCGTGACGGAACCCTCACTTCCGCCACCCCTCGAACTTGATCCTTTTGCGGTGGGAACCGATAAGCTCCTTGACAGCGCTGCGAGTTGAAGCGATCACGCCGCGCCCGTTCGCGGTCCGTACCCCTGAGTGCGATCCCTTGCACACCCCCCTGTTCGATCGTGTTGCTTCGAAGGATGCAGATGGAACTCGCCACTCCGCCACCGGCGGTGCGGCCCCCTGTCGCCTGGTACAGCTGGTGGTTGATGCCGCTGGGCCTGGGCGGCGGGACGGTTGCCGCCACGTTCATGAGCTCGGAGCGAATGACGACGGCCGTCGCCGGCGCCGCCGTCACGGCGGCCGGTGCGGTATGCGTACGGCTGTTGCTCCGCACCCGGACCCGACTGGCCCGCACGGAACACACCCTCCGTGCCGCACGGGCCGACCACGAGGAGCGGTTCGCCGAGCAGAACGCCGCACACGAACGGCTCCTCGCCGACCGGAACACGGCACACGAGGACCAACTCACCGCCCAGGCAAAGTCCTTCGAGGAACGGATCGCCGAGCAGACCGCGGACCACGACGCCCGGCTGGCCGAACAGGCCGCCGGTCACGAAGTGCGGATCGCCGAGCAGCGTGAGGTTCTGCGGGAGCAGTCGGCGCACCAACTGGCCGCGGTGACCCGGCTCGCCGACGAGCAGTTGCCGGAGGCGATCGAGCGGCTGCGCGCCGGTGACGCCATCGACGACGTGCTGCCGAGCGTCAACCGGAGCGCCGAGGCCGGTGCCGAACTCCAGACCGAACTGCGCAGGACCCTGCGGATCGCCCTGATGGCGCTCGAGGAGGAGTTCGACCGCTCCACCTCCGCCGAACAGGCCGTCATCAGCATCGGCAACCGCATCCACGTACTGACCAGCAAACTCCGGGGCCGGCTGCACGAGCTGCAGGGCGAGCACGGCCGCCTCCCGGTCGTCGCCCGAGGCCTGATGGAGCTCGACCAGGAGATCGGCCCCGCTGACTGTCTCGCAGCCAGTGTCGGCGTGCTCGGCGGTTCGGACCGGCCCGGCCGGCAGTGGCAGGAGCCGCAGCGGCTGCTGAGCGTGCTGCGCGGCGGCATCGGCCGGATCAAGGACTTCCACCGCGTCCAGCTGCGTCGGCTGCCCGAACTCGGCGTCGACGGCGGCCTGGTGGACCACCTCACGCTGATCTTCGCGCATCTGCTGGACAACGCGGCGCGCTATTCGCCGCCCACCGAGCCCGTGATCGTCTCCGGCAAGGAGGTCCCGAACGGCGTCGGCATCGAGATCCAGGACTCCGGCAAGGGCCTGAGCGAGGAGAAGAAGCGCGAGGCCGAACACGCCCTCGCGGGCACCGCGCCCGGCGCGGGAATCGGCGGCATCAGCGAGGACGCGAACATCGGCCTCAGGGTCGTCGGAGTCCTCGCCCGCCGCTACGGCATCCGCGTCACCTTCGCGGACTCGCCGTGGCTCGGCACCTCGGTGGTGGTCGTCGTACCGCACAAGTACTTCAGCCCGCTGCCCACGGCCGCCGCGGCGCCGGCCGCTTCCGTGCCGAAGGCCCCCGCCGCCCCGTCCGTCCTGCCCTGGACCGCGGTCACCGACGACGGGGAGGCCGACCGCTGGCCGACCGACTCCGCCGTGCCCCCGGAGTCCGACGGAGCACCGGCCACCACGCCCGGCGGACTGCCCCGCCGCCGCAGCGCCAGGCGGGCCGAGAAGCAGCCGCAGCCGACGGGACGGCCCGAGCACGGCGGGCCGAGCACCGTCACCCCCGTACCACCGGACGCGTCCTTCGCCGGCCTCGCCGCCTTCGCCACCGCCGGACGCGACATCGCCGGACGTGACAGCGCGGCACACGACGCGGTGGCGCACGATTCCCAAGAACGCGACACCGGCGCGGCGCCCGAAAAGGCCACCACCGGTGACACCCCCGCAGGACGCGAGTCCACCGAGCACCGCACCGAGGAGAGCGACCACACCCCATGACACAACAGGGAAACGACGTGAGCTGGGCGCTCCGCGATCTCGTCGAGAGCATCCAGGAGATCCGCTTCGCCCTCGTGGCCTCCAGCGACGGCAAGGCCATCACCTCCTTCGGGGCGGACGACCCCGACGACGTGGACCGCTTCGCGGCCGTGGTGGCCGGCCTGCAGGCGCTGGCCCAGCCGGTCGCCGAACAGTTCCCCTCCTACGCGGGGCAGCTGCGGCTGGCGATGATCGAGGTCGACGGCGGCCACCTCTTCGTGGTCCGCGCCGGTGTGGAGACCTACCTCGGCGTCCTCGCCCGGGAGGGCCTCGACCAGGGCCTGCTCGGACACCAGATGAGAGACCTCGCCCGCAGAATGGGAGAGCTCCTCGGCACCACTCCGCGCCTGGAGGAGCACTCTGGATGAGTGCTCCCCGTCGGCCGTCGGATCCGTCCGGTCTCGAGCGTTACTACGTCCTCACCGGAGGGCGCAGCGGACCGGGCGGTTCGGCGTCGAGTCTCGACGTGGCGACCCTCGTCGTCTCCCGCTCGGCTCCCCTCCCGGGGATGCAGCACGAGCACGAGGAGATCGTCCGGCACTGCCGCGATCCGCTCTCGGTCGCCGAACTCGGCGCCCACCTCGGACTGCCGTTCAACATTCTCGCCGTGCTGCTGTCGGACCTGCTGGACGAAGGCCACGTCGAAGCCCGTGACCCCATGCCGGCCCACGACGCCGGCCGCGGGCCCGACCTCGCGCTCCTTGAGGAGGTACTCAGTGGACTTGAAAGGCTTTGAGCAAGCCGGCCGGCATACGGCCGGGGACACCCGCTCGGTGAAGGTGATGATCGCCGGCGGCTTCGGTACCGGAAAGACCACGATGGTCCGGTCGGTCAGCGACATCAAGCCGCTCACCACCGAGGAGACCCTCACCCAGGCCAGCGCCGCCGTCGACCACCTCATCGGTGTGGCCGACAAGGAGGAGACCACCGTCAGCCTGGACTTCGGCAAGATCGGCATCAACGACAGCCTGGTCCTGTACCTGTTCGGCACGCCCGGCCAGGAGCGGTTCTGGTTCCTGTGGAACGGGCTGTTCAAGGGCGCGCTCGGCGCCGTCGTCCTGGTCGACACCCGGCGGCTGGCCTCCAGTTTCCGGGCGATCGAGGAGATGGAACGGCAGAAGGTGCCCTTCGTCATCGCCCTCAACGTCTTCCCCGACTCCAAGCACTACCCGGTGGACGAGATCCGGGACGCCCTGGACATCCCCGAACACATCCCGGTCGTGGCCTTCGACGCACGGGACCGGGCCGCCAGCCGCGATGTGCTCGTCACCCTCATCCATCACCTGCGGGAACGCTCGGCCGTGGCCGTGGAGTCCCGATGAGCGCCCCGACCGAGAACGCCCCCGACGCGGCCCGCGGCTGCCCCGTCGCCCACCACGGCGCGGACATCGCCCGGCTGTACGGGCAGGAAGCTGCCGGTGATCCGGGCGGCATCCACGAGCGGCTGCGCGAGGAACACGGGTCGGTCGCGCCGGTGCTCCTGGAGGGCGACGTGCCGGCCTGGCTGGTGCTCGGCTACCGGGACAACCGCCGGGTGCTCGACAACCCCCGCCAGTTCACCCGGGACGCCCGGATCTGGCGGGACCGGCGCGCCGGGCGCGTAGCGGACACCTCGCCGCTGGTCCCGATGCTCGGCTGGCGCCCCGACTGCGTCTCCCAGGACGGCGAGCCGCACCGCAGGCTGCGCGGAGCCGTCACCGACGGACTCCAGGCCGCGGCCGGCCGCGGTGTCCGACGGCACGCCACGCACTTCGCGAACAAGGAGATCGACGCCTTCGTGGATTCGGGCAGCGCCGATCTGGTGAGCGACTACGCCGACTACCTGCCGATGCTGGTACTCACCCGCGTCCTGGGGCTGCCCGAGGCGGAGGGGCGCGACCTGGTCGAGTCCTGCGCCCAGGTCCTCAAGGGCGGCGAGGACGCCGTCACGCACGACAGCCGCATCCAGGAGATCCTCGGGGCGCTCGTCGTGCGCAAGCGGTCCGAACCCGGCAGCGACCTCACCACCGCCCTGCTGGCCCACCACGCCGGGCTCGACGAGGACGAGGTGGTCAGCCATCTGCGGCTGGTGCTGATCGCCGGCCACACCACCACCAGCAACCTGCTGGCCAGGGTGCTCCAACTGGTCCTCACGGACACCGCACGGCTCTCCGGGCTGATCAGCGGCCGGCTGAACGTCTCCGCGGTCGTCGAGGAGGTCATGTGGAACAGCCCGCCGCTGGCCGTTCTGCCGGGCCGGTTCGCCACCAGCGACCTGGAACTCGGCGGTCACCGCGTCCGCGAGGGCGACCTGCTGGTGCTGGGCCTCGCGGCGGGCAACCAGGACCCCGAGATCCGCCCGGACGCCGGGGTGTCCGTGCAGGGCAACCAGTCGCACCTGGCGTTCAGCGGCGGACCGCACGAGTGCCCGGGCCAGAACATCGGCCTGGCCGTGATCGAGATCGCCGTGGACGTCCTGCTGCACCGGCTGCGGGACCTGCGCCTGGCGGTGCCGCCGGGGGAACTGTCCTCGACCGCCTCCACCTGGGAGACCCGGCTGGACCGCCTGCCCGTCGAGTTCAGTGTGTGACGTCGGCGGCGCCGTCGGCGTCGCGGCCGCCGACCGGGCCGGCCACCGTGATCGGCGGTGCTGCGCGGCCCCGCCACGGGGTCGCGCAGCACCGCCGGCTCACACGGTCAACAGGTCGTCGACCGAGCCGCGGCCCGCCTGTTCGGCCGTGGCCACCGCTCCCTCCTTCGCCGTCGCGTAGCGGCCGCTGGTCAGGGCCCACTCGTAGTTGCCCTCGATCCAGTGCTGAATGGCCTGTACACCCTTGTCCACCCGGTCGCGTTCCTCCGTGTCGAGCCCCAGCTCGTCGCACATGTCGGGCACCCGCGACTCGAGGAGGAGGTACTCGTCCAGGCAGGCGGTCGTCATGCGGTACGCCTCGGCGGCGGCCTCCTCCCAGGAGCAGCCGCGCTCCCGGTGCAGTACCGCGATCAGGTTGTGGCCGTCGCCGCGGCGACGCTCCCGCTCGAAGGAGTGGATGTCGTTCATGAACCCGATGGTGTCCGCGGCCAGATCACGCATCCGCTCCATCAGCGGATGCGCCATCGCCCGTGCCGGCACCTCGAAGCCGCGGCTGCGCTCACCGGCGTCGATGCTGTGGTGGATGCCGACGGTACGGCGCCGGAACACGGTGTACTCGTCGAGGCCGAGCGTCCCGGCCAGCCCGCGGGCCGCCAGGTCGACCTCCTCGCAGTGGGCCACCAGGAACCGCCCCCAGGACGCCGCGAACCGGGTCTGCCAGGTCAGGGACATGCCATCCGAGAGGCGTTCCCAGACCTGAGCCCAGGCCACCGTGATCGGGCAGACCACCCGAGGAGTGCTTCCCGCCGGCCGCAGCGGCGTGACGATCAGCTCCCGCGCCACGTCCGCTATCAGGTCCGCGCGGTCCGGCCGGCCGGAGTCGAACTGGTCGTCGAAGAGGAAGGCCAGGGAGAACCAGTTCATCAGAACGACCATGTCCTCGGCCGAGGCGTACGGATAGGTGCGGGCGGCGGCCTGCGGCAGGTCCCAGGAGCGGTACTCGTCGAATCCGTCCCGGCTGCGGACCAGGCCCATCTCCCACACCCAGCGCAGATGGCGCGCGCGGGCGTACTCCAGATGCTCGCTGACAGGGGTGTCGAAGGGGAGGTCGAACCGGACGTCCTGAGACATGTGCTTCCTTTCGGGAGGCGGAACGCAGAGTCCCCCAGCCCTGCGGGCGGGCCGTCTTCGCGACCGCCCGCACACTTGAACTCGGCTTCGCGGAACGAAAGTTGAACCGGGAAGCGGTACGAAGCTGCCCAGATCCCAGATGATCTACACCGGGCGTCCCTCGTGATGTCTGCTACCTCACAGGCCACTTGAGGTGCTTACCAGCCCAAACACCCCTGAAGTCAATGGACTTGTTGCGCAGATTGAAACCGTCGAGCGGGGACAGGTGCCAGGTACGGGCCGGGGTGCCGCCCCGGGCCCGGACGGACCCGGATCCCGTGGAGGAAGACATGGCACTGGTACACGCCGGAGTGGTGGTGCTCGACTGCGCCGAGCCCGAGAAACTCGCCGAGTTCTACCGGGAGCTGCTGGAGGCCGAGGTGGCCGACGCCAACGCCAACCGGGTGGAGATCCGGGCCGCCGACGGCTTCCGGCTGGCGCTGCGCCGCGACGTCAACACCACCGCCCCGAGCTGGCCGCGCCCCGAGAACTCGCTCCAGGCGCACCTGGAGTTCGTGGTCGAGGACATGGATGCCACGGAGCGCCTGATCGTGGGCCTCGGCGGGCGTGCGGTGGAGACGAAGGACGTCACCGGTTCCCGGGAGGAACGCGGCTACGCCGACCCGGCCGGGCACTCCTTCACCCTGCGCCGCGGGGTGCCGGTGGGGCCGAAACAGGGCTGACGGGCACCTCCCCCACCGAGACCCCTGCGGTCCCGGCCCCGGACGCGCCGGGCGCCGGGACCGGGGCGGGGGAGTGGAGGCAGGGCGCCGCCTCAGTCAGTCACGTCCGCCCTTGTCCGGGACCGGCCAGTAGCCCGTCGAGCGCTCGATGGCCTTGGCGCCCGCGCGGTCCACGGCGCTGCGTACCGCCGCGAAGATGGCGCCCTGGATCGCGGCGGCCAGCAGGATCTCGCCCCAGTGGCGGTCCCGGTCCAGCGCGTCAGGCGCGTTGTCCTCGTGCCGGATCAGCTTCCATGTCTTCTGGAAGGCGAGCCCCGCCAGGGTGCCGCTCGTCCAGCCCAGTGCGAACCCGATGGGCTTGTACGCCAGGGGCAGCTTCTTCTTCTTGGTCTTCTTCGCCACGTGGATCTCCCAGGTCGGTTCCAGCGTTCAAGAGTCCCTGTGACCACGTTCCCCGTTTTGCGCCGGGGGCACGGCCCCACCGCACCCGACCGGGTGCCTCGGGAGTGCGAGAGGCGTGGGAGGCAGGGCGGAGAGCCCCGCCGCGACGGGGGAACGCAGCGGGGCCCGACCTGCGGGTGCCCGTCGACCGGGCCGTCATGCGCAGCGGAGCGAGGAAAATTCCGGAGTCCCCGGGTGGGGAGCGGCCCGAAGGCCGTACGGTGCGGCGGACCGGACGAGCGACCAGGGCTCCGGGTGACCGAACAGTCCGGGAAACCCTTCCTGCACGTCGCCGTCCGCGCCGCCGCGGCCCAGGCACAGACCGGTCGGCCGTGCCCCTTTCGGGACACCGGGCATCGAACCGGATGATCGGGTACGTGAAATCAAGTACCTCGAATTCCATTGACACTTTGTCAAAAGCCAGTGGCCGTGAGAGAAATGCGCGAAACCACGGAGTCCCTTGTTCCTGCTCGTTGACCTGTGCAAAAGTGGGTCGCACCGGCGTGCGGACAATGTCTTTTGTCCTGGCGTGCGCGTGGCCGCTCCCGCAGGCCTATCGGCTCCAAAAGAGCTGTTCCGGACGGGTGTTCGAAATGCCGAATCCCGTACGGACGGGCTCCCGTCGTATCCTCGGTGAGGCTGCGGGCCCGCTGGTACGGACTTTATTCCGCGCATCCTCGAGAGGACTGCATCCGTGAAGGACACCGGTCTGTCGCATTCCCGGGTTCCGGCCCATTCGTCCGATGTGACGGACGAGCAGTTGGCCGCCGAGCTGCGGAAGTGGACGGGTGCCACACCGGCGCTGCACCCCGCCGGTGAACTGCTCGACCGGCACTGGGAGTCGGTCTTCGGCTACGCCCGACTGTGCACCGACGGCCCGCGGTCCGCCGGGATGCTCACCACCGCCGCGTTCACCCGGCTCTTCGGCGAGACCCTGAAGCACAACGGGCCGGGTTCCGCGTGGCGACCCCAACTCCTCGTCACGGTCCGCAGGATCGCCGCCGAGTGGAGCGGCGACCACCGGCGCGACATGCTCCGTCCCGATCTCACCGCCGAATCCGGTGACGACCGGCGGCCGGCCACTCGGCTGCTGCCGCTGCCCGAACGGCGCCTGCTGTCAGGGGCGTTCCAGCGACTGCCGCAGTCGGCGCGCTGCCTGCTGTGGCACGTGGAGGTCGAGTCCGAACCGCTCCGCGTCCCTGCCGGGCTGCTCGCGCTGGACGAGGAGGGCGCCCGCATCGAACTGCACCGCGCCCAGGACCGGTTGCGCGACGAAGTCCTCCAGCTCCACGGTGAACTGGCCCCCGACCAGGAGTGCCGACGCTACCTCCGCCTGCTCGAGGTGACCTACCGGCGAGCGGGCACCGAACTCGACCCGGACCTGCGCACACACCTGGACAGCTGCGTCCACTGCCGGCACGCCGCGGACCAACTCGCCTGCTTCACCACCGGACTCGGCACGGCCCTGGCGGAGGCGGTCCTCGGCTGGAGCGCACGGGAGTACGCGGAGAGCCGGGCACGGGCGGCCGACGCCACCGACGAGCCGGCGGACGGGTCCACGGACGGCGGCTCGACGGCCGAGGAACGGCCGTCGCCCGAGGGCCTCGTCGGCGCGGCCTTCCCCGGCCCCGCAGACGGGCCCTCGGGCACGGCGGACGAGCCGTTCATCGGCCCGGCGCCGATCCCGCCCCTTCCCACCGAGGAACCCCGCACCGCCCCCACCGTGCCCCCGGTCCCGAACACCGCCCCATCTCCCGCCACGCACCCGGGCCCTCGTCCCGCTTCCCGCCCCGGGCGACGTGCGGCACCCCGCACCGGTCCTCGAGGCGCCGTGCTCCGCGCCGGTTCCCGCGTCGCCCGGAAGGCCGCCCGCCGGGCCGCGCGCCGGCGCAACCTCGCCGCGGGCATCCTCACGGTCAGCGGGCTGATCGTCCTTCCGCTGGTGCTGTGGACCTCGGGCGGCTCCGACGCCTCCGCGCGGGGCGACGGCCGTCCCTCCGGAACCCCCGGTGCCGAGGAGGGCACCTCGCCGGAGCCCGGCGACCCCTCGCCCGGCTCCGGCGAGGTGGTGAAGGGTGCCCTGCGCGGGCGGCTGCACAACACCGCCTCCGGCCTGTGCGTCGGCGTGGTCGGCGACCGTGCCGTCGCGGGAGCCGAGACCGAGCTCACCGCCTGCTCGACGGGCAAGGTCCAGCAGTGGACGTACGAGACGGACGGGCTGCTGCGCAACGCCGCGGAACCGGACCTGTGCCTCGACTCCCGTCTCGGTTACTCGGTGCGGCTGGCCCGGTGCACGGGCCCGGCGCGGGCGAACGCCGACAGCGCGCGCTACGACTTCACCGTTCAAGGCAGCCTGGTGCCCCGCTCCGGCCAGGACCTGGGGCTGGCACCCGCAGCGACCGACGGCTCGGGCGCCCTCGTCCTCAAGACCCGCGACGATTCGGACACCCAGCGCTGGGCGATCCACGCCTCGGAGCCCGACCCGCGGAAGAAGGTCGTCAACTGGGGCGCCGACGGACCGCGACGGTGAGGCGTCCGCCGCGGGCGGACGCACGCACCCGTGTCAGGGGCCGGTGCCCTCGCCCAGTACCGTGACGAACACCGCGGAGAAGTCACCGGCGACGGGCACGGCACCGGCCGTCCACGGCACCTTCAGGGAGTCCCGCTCGTCCGGCGGGGTCACCCGCAGCGCCGCAGGGGTGGCCGTGCGCGCCCCGCTGATGCCGGGCGCGGAGTACCGCAGCCCCGCCCACGCGCTCTCGCCGGGCTCCAGTGCGACACGCACGGCGTCACCGGGGGAGCGCTTCGGGTCGGGGCCGAGCTGCCTGCCGGACGCGTCCACGAAGGCGGCGCCGGGATAGCCGTACAGGGTGCAGGCGTGGGAGGAGACGTTGGTCAGTACGACGGGGAAGTTGCGCTGACCCGCGCCCGGATCCACGCCGCCGACCCGGGCGCGCAACTCGGAGGTGTGGCAGCGGGCCGTGGCGAGGTCGGCCGTCCTCCCGGAGGCGGTGACGGCGGAGGCGTCACCGGCATCCGAGACCGTGGTGACGCCGGAGGCCTCGGTGCCGGTACCGGTGCCGCAGGACGCCACCGTGCCGAGTACCACCAGCGCACTCGCGAGTACAGCCGCCCGACGCACGAAGGCCCTGCCCGTGGTGGTTCGGAAAGCGCTCACAGCTCCTCCTGCTCCAGGAGTCCCAGTTCGGCCCAGATGGTCTTGCCCTCGGAGGTGTGCCTGCTGCCCCACCGCTGGGTGAGCTGGGCGACCAGGAGCAGCCCCCGTCCGCCCTCGTCCCAGGTCTTGGCGCGCCGCAGGTGCGGGGCGGTGTGGCTGGTGTCGGACACCTCGCAGATCAGCGTCGCCGCGTCGCAGATGAGCCGGAGCCGGATGGGCGGGGCGCCGTAACGGATCGCGTTGGTGACCAGCTCGCTCACCACCAGCTCGGCAGTGAACGACGCCTCGGTCAGGGACCAGATGCCCAGCTGGTCCAGGACCTGTTTGCGGATCGGTGCGACCAGCGCCGGGTCGGCAGGGATGTCCCAGGTGGCGACCTGGGAGGACGGCAGCCCGCGGGTACGGGTCAGCAGCAGGGCCGCGTCCTCCGTCCTGCTGCCCGGACCGAGCAGGGTGTCCAGGACACGGTCGCAGGCCTCGTCGAGCGACCCCGAGGCCGCGTTCGACAGGGCGTCGGTGAGCGTCAGCCGGCCGGTCTCCGTGTCGCCCGCCGGGCCTTCGGTCAGCCCGTCGGTGTAGAACGCCAGCACGGAGCCCTCGGACAACTCCAGCTCCACGGACTCGAAGGGCAGGCCGCCCAGGCCCAGCGGCGGTCCGGACGGCAGGTCGAGCACGCGGGCCGGCCCGTCCGGCGGAACCAGGACGGGCGGCGGATGCCCCGCCCGTGCCAGGGTGCAGCGCCGGGACACCGGGTCGTACACCGCGTACAGGCAGGTCGCGCCGACCTCGCCGTGACCGCTGTCGGCGGCCTCGCCACGGCCGTCGTCACCGTCGCCGGCCGCCTCGTGGGCGAGGTGCAGGACCAGGTCGTCGACGTGGGTGAGGAGTTCGTCGGGGGCCAGGTCGATGTCGGCGAGGGTACGGACGGCCGTACGCAGCCGGCTCATCGTCGCGGAGGCCTGGATGCCGCGGCCGGCGACGTCCCCCACCACGATGGCCACCCGCATCCCGGACAGCGGGATCACGTCGAACCAGTCGCCGCCCACGCCGGAGCGCGCGGCCGGCAGATACCGGGAGGCGGAGTCCACCGCGGCCGTCCGGGGCAGGCCGCGGGGGAGCAGGCTGCGCCGGAGCGTGCGGGTGGTCTCGCGTTCACGGGAGTAGCGGCGGGCGTTGTCGATGCAGACGGCGGCCCGTGCCGTGACCTCCTCGGCCAGCAGCACGTCGTCGTGGGTGAAGGACTCGGGGTGCCGGAACCGGGTGAACACCGCGACGCCGAGAGTGGTACCGCGGGCCTGGAGGGGGACGGACAGGATCGAGTGGACGCCGAGCTCCCGGACCTGCCGGGCGCGGGTCTCGTCGGCCGCGAGCCACGGATTGAGATCGCCCGAGGGCACCGAGGCGACGACGCTGTGGCCGGCGAGCAGCGAATCGGCCTGGGGTGCGGCGGCCGGGTAGACGATCACCTCGTCGGTGTCGGCGATCGACTCGAAACCACCCGGGTTGCGGGACCGGTGGGCCACCCGGCGCAGCGTGACCGGCAGGGTCGGCGGACCGGTGGCGTCGGCACCCAGGTCGCTCTGCTCGAGCAGGTCGACGCTGACGAAGTCGGCGAGCGCGGGCACACAGACCTCCGTCAGCTCCTGCGCCGTCCGGGTGACGTCGAGGGCGGTGCCGATGCGTATGCTGGCCTCGTTGACGAGTTGCAGCCGCGCCCGCGCGCTGTACTGCTCGGTGAAGTCGTGGGCCGTCACGCATACGCCGGCCACCCGGCCGCCGTCGTCGGTGAGGGGCGCGATCCGGGCCAGCCAGGTCTGTCCACCGCCCTCCCCGGCGGCACGTACGCGGATCTGCATGTCGTGGCCCCGGCCGCTCCGCAGCACCTGGCTCATGTGCCGCTCCAACTCGAAGTGCCGGGGCTGGCTGCCCAGCTCGGTGGGCCTGAGCCCGCGCAGCTGGCGGGCAGGCAGCCCGAGGAGGGCCGCCATCGCGTCGTTGACACCGCGCAGGCGCAGGTCCCGGTCGAAGACCGCGGTGGCGCACGGGGACTGGAACATGGCCGCCCGGAGCAGCGGATCCTCGGCCGGATCGGTTTCCCCGGACCCCAGCGGTGTGACGACCAGCCAGTCGCCGGTGCCGCCGTCCTCCCGCCGGACGCGGTGGGCGAGCACCCATACGGTGACGGTGCCACCGTCTTGGTGCCGAAGCGCGAGTGTGCCGCTCCAGAGCGTGCCCGAGGGCGGTGGGGGCGGTTCCGCGCCGGTGGCGAGCAGGTCGGCCGCGGCGCGGCCGACCACCTCCTCGGCGCTGTGGCCCAGCAGCAGCCGGGCGCCTTCGTTCCACCGTACGAGGGTGCCGTCGGCGGCGATGACGGCGCGGGCCGTCCCCGGATCGTCGAACGGGTCGTCCGGCCTCATCGTCGCCACTCCATCGCGCACACTCACCGTGAACTGGTGGATCGCCAGAGTTCCAGCCTAGTGCGTCGAAGCCGGACGTGGCCCGGTGCCCCGGTCGGCCCGGGACGCGAGGCTGGGGCGGCAGTGGCGGGTGCGGTGCCCGAAGCGGTCGCCGGGGCCGGCTCCCCGCAGTGTCCGCACCGCCGTCCGCCCGGCGTTCGTCACCGGTCCCGTCCCAGCCGTTGACGGAGTGTCATGTCTGCCACAACCATGGTCCCGTATTGATGGGAGCGCTCCCATTCGATGGTGCTCCCGTGCTGTCCCCAGACGCAGCGCGCCCCATGCCGTGCTGCCGCCGTGTCCTCCCCCCAGAGGAGTCCAGACGTGAACAGACGCAGAACCGCTCTGCTGTCCCTCGCCGGCCTGCTGGCGAGTGCGCTCACCGCGCTGCCCGCCGCCCCGGCCGGGGCGGCGGGGGTCGAGCAGGTCAGGAACGGCACCTTCGACACCACCACCGACCCCTGGTGGGCCTCCGCCGGGGTCACCACGGGCCTGTCCGAGGGCCGTCTGTGCGCCGACGTCCCCGGCGGCACCGCCAACCGGTGGGACGCTGCCGTCGGCCAGAACGACATCACTCTGGTGAAGGGGGAGTCGTACCGCTTCACCTTCACCGCGACCGGTTCGCCCGCGGGCCACGTGGTCCGGGCGATCGTCGGCCTGTCGGTGGCGCCGTACGACACCTACTTCGAGATGACCCCGCAGCTCGGCGTTTCCGGCGACACGTACTCCTACACTTTCACCTCCCCCGTCGACACCTCCCAGGGCCAGGTCGGCCTCCAGCTCGGCGGCAGCGCCGACCCCTGGCGCTTCTGCGTGGACGACGTCTCCCTGCTGGGTGGCGTGGCGCCCGAGCCGTACGAGCCCGACACCGGGCCTCGGGTCCGCGTCAACCAGGTCGCCTACCTGCCGGCGGGGCCGAAGAACGCCACCCTGGTCACCGAGGCGACCGGGAAGCTGCCCTGGCGGCTGAAGGACGCCGACGGCAGGGTCGTCCGGCAGGGCACGACCGTGCCGCGCGGGGTGGACGGCTCCTCCGGGCAGAACGTGCACTCCGTCGACTTCGGTGCCCACCGTCAGCGGGGCACCGGCTACACCCTGGTCGTGGACGGCGAGACCAGCCGGCCCTTCGACATCGACGCGAGCGCCTATGAGCGGCTGCGGCTGGACTCGGCGAAGTACTACTACACCCAGCGCAGCGGCATCGAGATCCGCGACGACCTGCGCCCCGGCTATGCCCGCCCCGCCGGACACGTGGACGCGGCGCCCAACCGGGGCGACGGCGAGGTGCCCTGCCAACCGGGCGTCTGCGACTACACCCTCGACGTCACCGGCGGCTGGTACGACGCCGGCGACCACGGCAAGTACGTCGTCAACGGCGGCATCAGCACCTGGGAGGTGCTCAGCACCTACGAGCGCGCCCGGCACGCCCGCACCGGACAGGCCGACAGACTCGGCGACGGCACTCTGGACATCCCGGAGAGCGGCAACGGGGTGCCCGACATCCTCGACGAGGCCCGCTGGGAACTGGAGTTCCTGCTGAAGATGCAGGTGCCCGAGGGGGAGCCGCTGGCCGGCATGGCCCACCACAAGATCCACGACGAGCAGTGGACCGGACTGCCGCTGCTGCCGAGCGACGACCCGCAGCGGCGCGAGCTGCATCCGCCGAGCACCGCGGCCACCCTGAACCTCGCGGCCACGGCCGCCCAGGCGGCACGCCTGTACCGGTCCTACGACAGGGAGTTCGCGGCGCGGACGCTGGTGGCCGCGCGCGCGGCCTGGAGGGCCGCGCTCGCCCACCCGCAGGAGTACGCGAGCCCGGACGACGGCACCGGCGGCGGAGCCTACCCGGACGACCAGGTAGGCGACGAGTTCTACTGGGCGGCGGCCGAGCTGTATCTCACCACGGGGGAGCGGCAGTTCGAGACGTACATCCTGAACTCCCCGGTGCACACCGCCGACATCTTCGGTCCCCTCGGCTTCGACTGGTCGCGCACCGCGGCGGCCGGCCGGCTCGACCTCGCGACGGTGCCGAACGCGCTGCCCGGCCGGGACAAGGTCCGAAGCTCCGTCGTCAAGGGCGCCGACCGCTACCTGGCCACGCTCAGGGCCCACCCGTACGGCATGCCGTACGCGCCCGAGGACCACGTGTACGACTGGGGCTCCAGCCACCAGGTCCTCAACAACGCGGTCGTCCTCGCCACCGCCCATGACCTCACCGGCGCCGCGAAGTACCGGGACGGCGCGCTGCAGAGCATGGACTACATCCTGGGCCGCAACGCCCTGAACATCTCCTACGTCACCGGATACGGCGAGGTCAACGCGCACAACCAGCACAGCCGCTGGTACGCCCGTCAACTCGACCCGGCGCTGCCGAACCCGCCCGTGGGAACCCTCTCCGGCGGCCCCAACTCGAGCATCCAGGACCCCTACGCGCAGTCGAAGCTCCAGGGCTGCGTCGGCCAGTTCTGCTTCATCGACGACATCCAGTCCTGGTCCACCAACGAGCACACCGTCAACTGGAACGCCGCCCTGACCCGCATGGCCTCCTTCGTGGCCGACCAGGGATAGGCGAGGCGCCGGCCCGAGGAGGCGGACCGGAGGATCCGCACCGGCGCCTGAGATGCCGCCCCGTTCCGCGGGGCAGCACCTCAGACTCGCTCCCGCCTGTCCGGTCGGTACCGGTTCACAACCGCTCTGATCTGCGCATATTTACGATCGAGTACCTGAGATGTACGGTGAGGGCATGCCTGCTCTCAATGTGGAGTTCAGTGACCGTGAACTCGAGGACCTGCGGCAGATCGCCAAGGAGCGCGGTACATCGATGAAGGCGCTCGTGCGCGAGGCGGCCGCGGCCGACATAGCGCGCCACCGGGCGCTGCAGGAGGGCGCGGAGGCGTTCCGTCGGTTCTTCGCCTCCCACGCCGACGAGTTCGCCGCCGCCTTCCCGGACGACGAACCACGCGCCAAGGGCGAGGGGCGGGCCGCCTGACCGATGGGACCCGTCCTGCACATAGACGTGCCCTGGCTGCTGCAGCGGCACGAGGAGGTCCTCCCGGACCAGCCCACCATCAACGACTTCTCGGCGCTGGTCGCGGCCGTCGCCCGGCATCGCGTCGACCCGCCCCGCCTCGGCGTGAACTCGGACCCCGCCTGGCGGGCCGCCGCCCTGCTGCACACCCTCGCCCTGCTCCGGCCACTGCCGTCGGCCAACGCCCGCTTCGCCTGCGCGACGGCCGTGGCGTACATGTTCGTCAGCGGTGCCGGCATCGACCCGCCCTACGGCGCGATCGTCGACCTGGCCCGCGATCTGATGTCCGGTACGGCGGACGTCTACGCGGCGGCGGACCGACTGCGGTCCTGGCAGATCTGACACCGCCGCCCGGAATGTGAACCGGGGGATGGCGCAGGGGAAAACGTGCAGGTGGAAAGCCGGTGCGAGGGGCGTCGGCCGGGCTTTTCGTATCGACTTTCCGTCAACGGGCGGAGGTTGCCCAAGTGCCTTGTTGGCCATGTGCGGGTGTGCGAGAGTGAGCCGCCCACGAGGGGGTAAAATCCGGGGTCGCACGCGCGTTGACGAACCGGATCCGATTTCACCGTAGGTGAATTCGCGTCCTCCCGCGCAAAGCCGCCAAGAGGTATGGACCACTCGGGGACTTTCCTTTTGGGCGTCAGAACTTCTGTGTCACCTGCGCGTGGGAAGGAACCACCTCAGTGCCCACCCCTCACCCCCGTCGGTCTCCCTATCCCCCTCCCGGCGGGGATCCGGGGGAATCCGACGAGGTCCTCGCCACGCGGCTGCGAGGCCGCCCGGAGAGCGAGGCCGCCCAGTCCGTGGCATTGCTGACGGCGCGTCACTGGGCGTCCATGCACGACTACGCGACCGTCTGCCTCGCCTCGTCGGGGCCGACGGCCGCCATGGTCACCGCGGCGGCACAGCACCGGGTCCTGGACCGGATCGCCCTCGGCGAACCGGCCGTCGCGCTGCGCCCGGTGCTGCTGGTGGCCGTGCGGGACACGGTCCGGGAATGGGCCGCCGACGACCGCACGGCGGACGCTCTGCCCGACCTGCAGAAACCCGCAGGCGGACGCGGCATGCGCGCGGCGAAGACGATGACGCCGGACAACCGCACGCTCGCCCAGCGTTCCTTCCGCTCCCTGCCCGCCCTCGCACGCTGCGTGCTCTGGCACGTGGAGGTCGAGGCGGAACCCATATCGGTCCCGGCCGGTCTGCTCGGCATCGATCCCGACATCGCGTCGGGCGCGCTCGAACAGGCGCGTGACACGTTCCGTCAGGGCTGCGTCCACGCCCATCAGGAACTCGCGCCCACGAAGGACTGCCGGTTCTACAACCGGCTCCTCGACGTGCCCATCCGCCGGGGCGGAACGCTGCTCCCCGATGTGCAGCAGCACCTGACGGACTGCCGCTACTGCCGGAACGCGGCCGAGCAGCTGAGCCATTTCGAGGGCGGTCTCGGCACGCTCCTCGCCGAGGCGGTCCTCGGCTGGGGCGCCCGCCGCTACCTCGACTCCCGCCCCGGCCGGGCGACGCCGGGCCCGCGCGGCGGCCGCGCCGCCCGCCGCGGACACCGGGGCGGCGGCGGACGGTCCGGCGGTAGCCGGCACCGCCTCCTGTCCCGGATTCCCGCACCCGCCCGCCTGACCGGCCTGGGACTCCCGGACGCGGTGCGCTCCACCCGCACCCTGCTCACCGGCCTCGGAGCCGTCTCGGCCGGCGTGCTGGTGAGTGTGCTCATCGCGGGGCCCTCCACACCCGACGGCGGCGGCACCGACCCGACGGGCGCCACCAGCGCGGCCGGCGGCGGAGGAGTCGTACCGACCGAGTCCCCGCCGGGCGTGGCCGGTCTGCCCACGGGCCCGGAGCAGACCCTCCTGCGCAACGCCGCCTCCGGCCTGTGCCTGGACACCCGGGGCGAGCCCCGGGACGGCGTCGGCACCCGGCTGGCGCCGTGCTCCGCACGGTGGAGCCAGCAGTGGACCTACGAGGACGACGGCCTGCTGCGCAGCGTGGCCGACCCCGGTCTGTGCCTGGACTCGCACAAGGACGCCGGCGTCGTCGTCCTCGCCACCTGCGCCGAGGAGAACGACGGCCGGGGCGACGACGTGCGCTACGACCTCACCGTGCAGGGCGAGTTGCTGCCCCGCTGGGACGAACAGCTGGCGCTCGCCCCGGCCGGCCCTGACGCGAACGCCGACATCGTCGTCAGGGTGCGGGACCGGGCCGAGGGCCAGCGCTGGGTGACCGAACCGGTGGAGTCGGCCGAGGACTCCTGACGTGAACCGTGTGCCGTGGCAGTCCACCGCCCCGGCACACTCCACTCCGCTCCACCGCCCCGACAGGCCGAGGGCGAGGTCCGGTTCGATGAGCGGACGGCGGAGGAATCATGAACACAAGCTGTCGCGGAATGGTCGGCCGACAGCGGAATCGGAATGTTTCAGGCCTATTGCTGAGCGGCGGGAATTCGGCCATCTGGCCACTTCGCACACGCGGCACCCCTGTGATTACAGGGTTCGCGTTTCCGCGTTCCGTGACTTCGCGCCACTGATTCAATACGCAAGGTTACCGAAACCGGCAGGGTCGACGTGTGTTTCCGCGGCGGACTCGGCAGACTCCCGCTCGCCGGTCCGGCACCACCGAGCAGGGTCCGGCACCTCGTCGAAACGAGCGGAAGGATGCACACAATGCGGAACACCGCGCGCTGGGCCGCCACCCTCGCCCTGACGGCCGCGGCCGTCTGCGCACCTCTGTCCCACGGCGCGTCGGCCGCCCCGGGCGACGCCCCGTCCGCGCTCTACGCCCCGTCGGCCCTCGTGCTCACCATGGGGCGCGGCGAGAGCGCGGCGGCCGTCACGCCGGAACGCGCCGTCACCCTGACCTGCGCCCCCGAGGCCTCGGGCACCCACCCGGCCGCGGCCGCGGCGTGCGGGGAGCTGGCCGCGGTGGGCGGGGACCTGCGCGCGCTGACTGCCGCGGAGGGTGTGTTCTGCACCAAGCAGTACGACCCGGTCGTGGTCACCGTCGACGGCGTGTGGCAGGGGCAGCGTGTGTCCTACGAGCGCACCTTCCCCAACGAATGCGTGATGAACGCCCACGGTTCGGGCGTCCTCACGTTCTGAGACCGGGACCGCACGGTTCCCGTGACCGCGCGGCGGTCGGGGTACTGGGGAGTACCGACCTCCTCGCGGAACGTGCGGTCTCGCACAAGGGGGCCGGCGGGCGGAGTGGGGCCGCCCGCCGGCCTCCGGCGTTTCCGGAGGCTTGCTCCCCTTGACGGGAACACGACTCCAGAAGCATGTCGGACTCGTGTCCGACGCTCCCCGGGACGCTCTCGCCGATCCGCGGGCCGGCTCACGTCATCTGCCGTCGCACCAGTTCGTGCAGCCGCCCGGCCGGGTCGGCGAGCAAGTGGGCCGGCGGGCCCTGCTGGACCACCTTGCCATGCTCCATCACCACCACCCGGTCAGCGTCCAGCACCGTCGACAGCCGGTGCGCGATGACGACCCGGGTGGCCCGCAGCGCCTTGGTGCTCTCGATCACCGTGCGCTGCGTCTCGTTGTCCAGGGCGCTGGTCGCCTCGTCGAAGAAGAGGATGCGCGGTCGGCGGATCAGCGCCTGGGCGATCATCAGCCGCTGCCGCTGGCCACCCGAGACCGCGCCGCTGCCCGAGACGATGGTGTGCAGACCCATCGGCATCCGCCGGATGTCCTCGGCGAGCCCCGCCATCTCGGCCGCCGCCATCGCCTCCTCGGGAGTGTACGGCTCGGTGCCGCAGATGACGTCCAGGAGGGAACCGGTGAACGGCTGGGCGTGCTGGAGCACCACACCGCACTGCCGGCGCACCGCCGACTGATCGAGCGCGGCCAGGTCCTGACCGTCGTACAGCACACTTCCCGACAGCGGCCGGTCGAAGCCGATGAGCAGCCGCAGCAGTGTGGACTTGCCGCAGCCGCTGGGGCCGACGACCGCCACGAACTCGCCCGGCCGCACCTCGAAGGAGACGTCGTCGAGGACCAGCGGACCGTCGTCCGAGTAGCGGAAGGAGACCCGCCGTGCCTCGATCGCCCCGCTCAGCGGGCCCGGCCGGGTGCTCGCCGCCCGCACCTCGGGCGTCGCGTCCAGCACCGGCCGGATCTGCTCGAACAGCGGCAGCGCGGCCACCCCGGAGACGAACGCGCCGGTCAGTTGGGTGACCGAGGTCAGCACCATCGTCACCGACGTGTTGAAGGTGAGGAACTCGGCCGCCGTCATCGAGCCGCGCGCCGGGCCCGCCAGCAGCATGAACATCGCCAGCGTGCACAGCGGCAGATAGACCGCGCCCAGCACCGCCGTCAGGTTCTTGATCCGGCCGGCCTTCTGCTGGAGCTCACGGCTGCGGGCGAACTCGGACGCCCACGCCCCGTACGCGTAGTTCTCCGCCGCCGCCACCCGCAGCTTCGGCAGGCCGCGCAGTGTCTGGAAGGCCTGGTTGTTCAGCTTGTTGGTGAGCACCACCAGACGCCGCTGCCACCGCACCTGCCACAGCCCGAGCCCCGTGAACACCGCGGCGATGACGACGAGCATCCCGATCGCGGCCAACGCCATCGGCACGCTGAACCACAGCAGCAGCCCCAGGTTCATCGCGCCGACGGTGACCGACTGGGCCACCGTCGGCCCGACCCCGGCCAGCAGCCGGCGGATCGCGCTGATGCCCATGGCCGCGCTCGCCAGCTCACCGGTCGAGCGCTCGGTGAAGAACGACGTCGGCAGCCGCAGCAGCCTGTCCCACACGGCCGGCTGGAGCGTGGCCTCCACCCGGCCCTCCAGCCGCAGCAGGGTGAGGTTCTGCAGCAGCATGAAGGCGGCGGCCACCACACTGCTGAGGATCACCGCGAGACACACCTGCACGATCAGCCCGGTCTGCGCCTTCGGCACGAACTCGCCGAGCACCTTGCCCGTGGCGATCGGCACCAGTGCCCCGATCGCCACCGTGACCAGACCGCTGAGCAGCAGCCCCGTCAGATCGCCGCGGGTGCCCGACATGCAGAACCGCATCAGCCTGAGCGGGCTGAGCCGCCGCTCGGGCAGCGGGCGGTAGAACATCACCGCCTGCGGCTCGAACTCCGCGGCGTTCGCCTTCTCCACCGGCGTCTCCCGCCCCGTCGCGGGGTGCACCGCGACGTATCCGCCGCGCCGCCACAGCAGCGCCACCGGCGCGCCGGACAACGCCCGGTGACCCACCAGCGGACCGACGTCGTCCCGCCACCAGCGGCCGTCCAGCCGTACGGCACGGGTGCGCAGACGGGACGCGACGGCGATCTGCTCGACCGGATCGAGACGATCGCTGCCGGTGCCCGACCGGGCCGGCTCGGCGAGCGTGATCCCGGCCGCCCGCGCGACCAGCTCGCAGGCCGCGTACGTGGCGTCCGCGTCGGCCGCGGTCGTTCCCTGCGCCGACCGCTTGCCGATGGCGGCGAGCAGCGTCCGGTCGGCCTGGGCGCGGACCGCCTCACCGGCCTTGATGCCCTCGGCGGTGCGTGTCTCGTGGGTGTGCTCCAACTGCTCGATCCAGCGGTCCAGCGTGGTCATCAGCCGGTACTGCTGGTCGACGAGGCTCTGCCACAGCGCCGGATCCATCAGCAGGTCCGCCGCGGCCTCGGCGCCGTACAGCGAGCCGTACTGCACGCTGCCCGGCGGCACCTGCATCCAGAACACGTCGTCGTCGCTGGGCGCGGCGGCCCGCTCGGTGGCCATCGGCGCCTGGAACAGCACCGACAGACTGCGGCCCACACCGAGGGCGAGGGCGTACTCCAGCGGACTCGTGGTCGGCGGGACGTACTGCGGATTGCCGTACTCGTCGTACGACCAGGTCTGGGTGTCCGCCGCCTGGTACAGCTCGCGCAGGCCGATACGGTGCACCACGCAGTCCCGCAGCGGCCGGGCCACCAGGGTGTGCCGCGGTCCCGTGCCGGGGCCGAGCAGCAGCGAGCCCGCCTCCAGCCGGCCCAGGTGGTGCCAGTGGCCCTGCTCCTCGGCATCGACGGCGAACAGGTCCACCGAGCCGGCCGCGATCAGCCACAGCGTCTGCGGCCCCGCCAGATCCAGCCGGTTGAACCCGGCACAGTCCATCCGCGTGCCCAGTGAACCGAGCGCACCCAGCACGAGGTCGCCCCCGTGCCCCTCCTGCACGGTCGTCGTCATCTCATCGCTCCCTGACCAGCGCGGCGTACGCGCCCCCGCGCGCCACCAGTTCCTCGTGCCGGCCGCGCTCCACGACCGTGCCGTGGTCGAGGACGACGATCTCGTCGCTGTCCCGGACCGTGCTCAGCCGGTGTGCGATCACCACACAGGCACAGCCGCGCCGGCGCAGATTGTCCATCACGACCAGCTCGGTCTCGGCGTCCAGCGCGCTGGTCACCTCGTCCAGCACCAGGATGCTCGGTCGCCGCACCAGCGCCCGTGCGATCTCCAGACGCTGGCGCTGCCCGCCGGAGAAGTTCCGGCCGTCCTGCTCGACGCGGCTCCGGATGCCGCCCGGCCGACGCGTGATCACGTCGTACAGGGCCGCGTCCCGGAGCGCCTCCTCCACCGCCTCGTCCGGGATCGACGGGTCCCACAGCGCCACGTTGTCGCGGACGGTGCCCTCGAAGAGGAACACCTCCTGGTCGACGAAGGAGACGGACGCGGCCAGCGCCCCGCGCGGAATGTCCTCGATGCGCTGCCCGTCGATCCGGATCACGCCCTCCCACGGCGTGTACAGGCCCGAGATCAGCCGGGACACCGTGGACTTGCCGCTGCCGGAACCACCGACCAGCGCCACCTGCCGGCCCGGCCCGACGGTCAGGTCGAAGCCGGTCAACAGCGGCTTGTCCAGCGGGTTGTAGCCGAAGGTGAGGTTCTGCAGCTCGACATGGCCGCGCAGCCGGCGCGTGGACTCCCCGGCGCCGGGGCGGCCGTAGAGCGGGTCGGCCCGGAAGTTCTCCACGTCCTTCAGCCGGGCCACGTCCGCCGCGAAGTCCTGGATCCGGCCCGCGACACCGTTGAGCCGGGTCAGCGGCGCGGTGAACCGGGTGACCAGTGCCTGGAAGGCGACCAGCAGACCGACCGAGATGTACCCCTCGACCGCGCGCATACCGCCGATCCACAGGATCAGCGCGCTGTTGAGCGTGGCGAGCGTCGGCGCGACCACGCCGAGCCAGGCACTCGGCACACCGAGCCGCTGCTGCTCCTCCAGCGTGGTCGCGTGCTGCCCGGCCCACTTGCGGAAGTAGCCGTCCTCACCGCCGGTCGCCTTCATCGTCTCGATCAGCTGCAGACCGGTGTACGCCGTGTTGGTGAGGCGTGCGGTGTCCGCGCGCAGTTTCGCCGTACGGGTCGCGCGCAGCCGGATGACGATCCGCATCGCCAGGACGTTGAGCAGCGCCACCCCGATCCCGACGAAGGTGAGCTGCGGATCGTATGTGTACAGCAGCACCGCGTACAGCAGGACGACGACGGCGTCCACGCCCGCCGCCGACAGGTCCCGGGACAGCGTCTCGGCCACGGCGTCGTTGGACTGCAGGCGCTGCACCAGGTCCGCCGGGCTGCGCTGGGAGAAGAACGTCACCGGCAGCCGCAGCAGATGCCGCAGGAAGCGGGCGCTGGACAGGGTGGAGGAGACGAGCCGCCCGCGCAGCAGGTTGGCCTGTTGGAGCCAGGTCAGCACCAGGGTGAGCAGCACACAGGCGCCCATCGACGTGAACAGCACGCCCAGCATCGACGTCCGGCCGCCGATCAGGAACTCGTCGATGAAGGTACGGCTGAGTCCGGGCACCGCCGCGCCGACCGCCACCAGCAGCAGGCTCGACAGCACCACGGCGGGCATGGTCCCCGCCGTGCCGCGCAGCCGGGCCGGCATCGCACCGAGGACGCCCGGCCTGCGACCGCCCCGGGTGAAGTCCGGCCCGGGTTCCAGCGTCAGGACGACACCGGTGAAACTGCCGTCGAACTCCTCCAGCGGCACGAAACGGCGGCCCTTGCCGGGGTCGTTGACGAACACCCCGCGACGGCCGAACCGGCGGCCCATGCCGTCGTAGACGACGTAGTGGTTGAACTCCCAGAACAGGATGGCCGGCGCCGTCACCTCGGCGAGGGCGGCCAGGTCCATCTGCATGCCCTTGGCGGTCAGCCCGTAACCACGGGCCGCCTTCAGCAGGTTACTGGCGCGCGAGCCGTCCCTGGAGACACCGCAGGCGATCCGCAGCTCCTCCAGCGGGACATGGCGGCCGTAGTGGCCGAGCACCATCGCCAGGGAGGCGGCGCCGCACTCCACGGCCTCCATCTGGAGCACGGTGGGCGTACGGACGGTCTTCCCGCGCGCCTTGGGCACCTTGCGCCGGGGCGGGGCGGCACGGCGCCGGCCGCGGGTCTCCTGTGCGGTGGTCACGGCAGCAGCCAGTCGACGGGACGTTCGTCGGACAGCCGGATGGAGCCCGAGGCCAGGGTCATCGAGGTCAGGGGGAACGGCGGCCCCTGGGCGGAGGACCACTGGTAACCGCTCTTCGTGGCGGACGACTTCTCCAGTTCGACCGTGACGGCCACCGGCCTTCCCTTCTTCGTGAACTGCTCGCCCAGCTGGCTGTCCCCGAGGAACGCGGTGATCTGCTGGGCGGACTGCGCGGAACGGTCCACCGACTTCACCTCGCCGCGCAGCACGCCGTACTCCTGGCTCGGCACCGACTGCACGGTGAGGTCGACCGCGGCGCGCGCGGGAATACCGGCGGCGCTTTCGGCGGGGACGTAGACGGTCGCGTACAGCGGGTCGTCGGCGTCGGCGACCTTCTCCACGGCGGCGACGTTCGCGCCGGTGGTGATGATCTGCCCGACGCTGGCGGCGAGTGCGGTGATCCGGCCGGCGTCCAGAGTGCGGACGACGGCGTCGCCCTGCTCGGTACGGACCTTCAGGACGGGGGAGTTCGCGGGCAGCCGCTCGCCCTGCTTCGCGAGGACCGCGGTGACCTGGCCGGCGAGGGGGCTCTGCAGGACGTAACTGCCCTGCCCGTGCGTCAGGACGGCGGGCGCGGCCACCGTGGAGGTCACGGACCCGGTCACCGCCCACACGGAGGCGGCCGCCATGGCGACCACGGTCACGGAGAGGACCAGCCAGCCCTGCGGCCGGGCGAAGCGCACCGGGAGATCGAGTTCCTCGGGCGACTGGAGCTTGGCGAGGGCCTGTTGGCGGAACTGCACGGTTCTTCCCTCACCTGCGTGAACTCTGCGAAGGACGGCGGGGTACGGCTCGGCTGAGCCGGCGGGGCGACCGGCCGGGGGCGCCGGGTCCTGTCGTGACGTCCCGTCCGTCGGGGCGACGGGACCTGGAGCAACGCTGAGCCCCGGAGCCGGGGGGTGGCTCCGGGACTCAGTGACACAAGGGCGCGATCAGAGACCGGCGACCAGGTTCGTGACCGGGGCGGTGTTCAGGCCGGTGACACCCTCGACGGTGCCGACGGCCGTGTTGGCCAGGCCGGAGACCGGGGCGATGCCGTCCACCGCGCCCGTGACGGTGTTCACGGCGTTCACGGACAGGCCGCCGGAGACGTTGTCGAGCTCGGCGTCGGAGATCTCGACGGTCTCGACCTGGGGGGTGGAGTTCATGATGGAACTTCCCTTCGTATGGATATGGCACAAGGGGGGAGAGCGGCTTCCTCTGGGGACAGGGGAAAGCCGCGACCGCGAGTGCCGGACCCCGGCGCCGGATGCCCGGAACGGCCCTGCGGTGCGATGGATCAAAGCACGCCCCGGCTGCGGGCTTCCAATCAAACAAACCTCCCACCAGCGAACTTGCGGCTTTGTGGCGCTCAAGAGTGCAGAGAAGGGCACGGCCCGGTGGCGACTTCTTCACATGGCTCACGGCATCGACCCGTCCCACCGCTTGCGCCCCCGGGCCGGAATCCGGCACACCGGCCCCAAAGGTGTGAGGGGGGCGGTCGGCCCGGGGGTGACTTCCGGCTCCGGTGACCGCGTTGGGAAGTCGATGTGCAGATTCACTGAAGCCGGGATTCCGCTCACCGCCCGCGACGGAGCGTGCACACTCGACCGCGGTGCGTTCCGCTGCCGGGTGGCTGCCCAAACAGTCTGCGAGGCACACGAGTTGGCCGATTTCACGGCGTGAACCCGGTGTCCGCAAAAGGATTTGAACGCCCTGCCGGACCCGTGCGTACCAACAGCCATCCAGGCGCCGACAGCCGCCGAACGGCGGCACGACTCCGGTCCCCCCAGGAGGTCGAGAAGTTTGAGTCACAAGCGAATTCCGAAGCGCAAGGCCGCGATAGCGGTGGGCGGTGTGGTGGCGCTCGGTGCCGCCGCGATCCTGCTTCCCAACGCCAACGCGTCACAGGACGGCGCGACGGACGACGCCGCGGCGGCGGCGTCGGCGCCGCCGAAGACACTGAAGGCCACGGACGCCTCGGATCTCGCCTCGCAGCTCGCCGGGCTCCTCGGCGACGCGTTCGCCGGTTCCTACTACGACGGGGGCAAGCAGCAACTCGTCGTCAACGTCGTACCGGGCGACAACAACAACGTGATCGTGCAGGCGAAGAGGGCGGGTGCGACCGTCCGCGAGGTCGACAACAGCATGACCGAGCTGGAGGCCGGCGCACAGACGCTGAAGACCGAGGCGACCATCCCCGGCACCTCGTGGGCCGTCGACCCGCGCACCAACAAGATCCTGGTCACCGCCGACTCCACGGTGACCGGCGACAAGTGGGACAGACTGGAGTCCACCGTGCGGGGCCTCGGCTCCGGCATGGCGACCATCAAGAAGTCCGCGGGCACGTTCAGGACGTTCGCCTCGGGCGGGGACGCCATCTTCGCCGCCAACTCCCGCTGCTCCCTCGGCTTCAACGTCACCGCGGGCGACGGCACCCCCGCCTTCCTGACGGCCGGTCACTGCGCGCTCGGCGGGCAGCAGTGGTCCGACCAGCAGGGCGGCGCCCCGATCGCCACCATCGACCAGGCCGTCTTCCCCGGCGAGGGCGACTTCGCGCTCGCCAAGTACGACGACCCGAACACGCAGGCGCCGAGCGACGTCGACGTCGGCGGCCAGACCGTCCAGATCACCGAGGCCGCCGAGGCCACCGTCGGCCAGGAGGTGTTCCGGATGGGCAGCACCACCGGGCTCGCCGACGGCCAGGTGCTCGGTCTCAACGCCACGGTGAACTACCCGGAGGGCACGGTCACCGGTCTCATCCAGACCGACGTCTGTGCCGAGCCCGGCGACAGCGGCGGCTCGATGTTCACCCAGGACGGCCTCGCGATCGGCCTGACCTCGGGCGGCAGCGGCGACTGCACCGTCGGCGGCGAGACGTTCTTCCAGCCGGTCACCACTGCCCTGGCCGCGGTCGGCGCGACCCTCGGCGAGGGCGGCGCGGGCGCGGGCGCCGCCGACCAGGCGGGCGGCGAGGACGCCGGTGGCGGTGAAGCCGACGGTGAAATCGGCGGTGAGGACGCCGGACAGGGGGCCGGTGACGGAGCGGGCCAGGACGCCGGACAGGGGGCCGGTGACGGAGCCGGACAGGGGGCCGGATACGGCGCCGGCCGGGATGCGGAGGACGGTGGCGGTCAGAGCGGAACCCACTGACCGGAACCCACTGACCGGGACCCGCCCGACCGCACCGGGCGGAGTGCCCACGGTGGGCCGCCGCCCCGGACCCACGCCACGCGACCGTGGCAGGGTCCGGGGCGGCACCGCGCGGGGCGGCCGAGGACGGACTCAGCCCGGAGGCAGCGCCCTGAGCAGGAGCAGCGCGACATCGTCCACCCGCCCCTCCGGGTGCGCACCGTGCTGGACCAGGGCGTCGGCGAGGTCGTCCAGGGGAAGGTCCCCGAGGCCGGTGAGACGGCGGCCCAGACCGGCCAGCGCGTCCTCGAAGTCGGTGCCGGGGGATTCCACCAGCCCGTCGGTGTAGAGGACGAGGAGCGACCCGGGGGAGAGGTCCACCTCGGTCGCCGGATACGTCGCCGAACCGTCGATGCCCAGCAGCGGGCCACCGGCCAGGTCCAGCACCCGCACCCGGCCGTCCGGCCTCCTCAGCAACGGCGGCGGATGGCCCGCCCTGGACATCACGGCCCGCCCGCGCGCGGGATCGAGCCGCAGATACAGGCAGCTCGCGAACAGATCGGAACCCAGCTCGAGCAGCAGCCGGTTGGTGCTGCGCATCACCTCCTCGGGCGGCTGCCCGACCGTCGTGTACGCGCGGACCGCGGTGCGTACCTGCCCCATCAGCCCGGCCGCCGTCACGTTGTGCCCCTGCACGTCCCCGATCACCGCCGCCGCCGTCCCCCGCGACGGCACCAGATCGTAGAAGTCGCCCCCGATCTCCATGCCCTGAGTGGCCGGCAGATAGCGGGACGCCGCCTCGATCCCGGCCAGCGACGGCAGCGTGTGCGGCAGCAGCGCCGCCTGCAGCCCGTGCGCCAGCCGGTGCTTGGCGTCGTAGAGCAACGCCCGCTCCAGGGCCTGGGCGATCAGCCCGGCCAGGCTCGTCAGCACCGCCCGCTCCTCCGTCGTGAAGTGGTGCGGCGAGGCGTAGGCCAGCACGCACGTCCCCACCGGACGCCCCGAGGCGATCAGCGGCAGATAGGCCCACGACGAGAAGCCCGAGGGGTTCACGACCAGGACCGGATACAGGCGCTCCAGTTCCTCCCGGGACTCGAAGAACGCGGGCACACCGGTGCGCAGCACCTGACTGCCGGGGGTCGGTTCGGACAGCGGCATCCCGTCGTACCGCTCGACGACGGACGGATCCGGATACCCGCGGTGCCCGAGGACGAGCAGTCGGCCCGCCCGTGAGCCGAGGATCACCAGTCCCTGACTGCCCACCGCCGGGGCGATCTGGTCCGCGACCAGTTGCACCACGTCCTGCACGCCCACCGCCTCGGTCAGCGTGCCGGCCAGGTTCAGCACCTGGGAGATGGTGACGAGCCGGGCCGGAGCGGTGCCCGGCTGTCGCGCGGCCCGGTTCGTGCCCGCCGCGGTACGGGCCCGGTTGATCCGGACACTGAGCCCCGTCGTACTCGGATACATCCGGAACGACAGCCACTCGTCGGGCGGGCGCAGCGCCACGAACGACGTGGTGTGCTGGCTGAGCAGCGCGGCCCGGTAGTGCTCCTCGTACACGGGATCGTTCAGCCACGGTACGGTCGCCCACAGCTGGGCGCCGAGCAGCCGGTCGACCGGGGTGTCCAGCAGGTTCGCCGCGGTGGCGTTGGCGAAGCCGACCCGCCCGTTCAGATCGAGCGAGCACAACCCGTACGGCAGCCGGGCCACCATCCGCGCCGCCTCCACCGTGCCGAGCGTGTCGGCCAGGCCGCTCACCAGCGGCGCGGCCAGCAGATCCGGCTCCGAAGGAAGCGGCAGACTCTCCTCGGCGGCACGCTCCAGCCGCGCCGCGAGACGGTCGCAGGCGGCGGACAGGTGATCACGCTCCCCCTCGGACAGCTCCGGCGGGTGGCCGCCGGGCCAGGTCACGAACACCGCGCCGTACGCCCTGGTCGCGGTGGCCACCGGCAGCGCGGCCAGCGAGAACTGGTACGGCAGCACCACGGCGATCCGGGGATAGCGCCGCGCCATCTCCTCCTCGCCGCCCACCCAGACCAGACGCCGCTCGCGCACCGCGTCGGCGACCGGGATCGGCGCGCTCAGCGCCACCCGCTCCCAGGGCGCCGCGAACGCCCGGGGAAGCCCCGCCACCACCGCCATCTCCAGCACCGGCCGGTCCGGCGCGACCAAGTACACCCCACCGGAGTGGGCATGCACCTCGTCCATCATCGCGGTGAGCGTCAGGGAGAGCAGCGGACGGCCGACCGGGGTCCGCGCACCCGGCCGCACCCGCGCGGAGGACTGCCCCTCGGACACGCCGACCACCTCCTCGCTCGGCCGCGTCGCCCGCCCCGAGAACCCAATCTCCCCCCTACTGGCCCGCCCCGCACGGCGAGCCGCGCGGCACCCGGTCCGCTCCGGCGCGCCCCGAGGGTCCGTCCCGGTCGGAGTCCTGCCGGACCGCCGGAACGCGACGGGGTGCCGCAGGGGCTGCGCGGGGCCCGTACAAGCGCTGTAATGGCCAACGTGGTCGGTGAGGGCGCTGCGGGACGCAGCACGAGAACGCTGCGCGCGGAAGCCGCCCTGACGGCGATCACCGCCGAACCGGAGACACCGGACCGGTTGCGCCGGCTCCTGGAACAGGCCATCGTCTTCGCCGGCGCCGTGCTCGTCGCCGTGTACACGCCCAGCGCGGAGGGCGAGCAGCTGCTCCTGGTCGAGTCGGCCGGGATCCCGCGGACCCTGTGCGGGGTGCGCGACGGCTACTCCGTCGCCGGGCGCTCCCCGGCCGCCGAGGCCGTGCGCGGCGGCCGGCCGGTGTGGCTCGGACCGACGGAGCTCGCCGCCCAGGCCCAGGCGCGGCGCGTACCCGCTCATGACTTCTCCCTCGCCGCCCTGCCCGTGCGCCACGATCCCGGGGGCTGTCTGCTCGCCGTCAGCGAGCGCCCCGGCGGCTTCGACCCCGAGGACCGTGTCTGCCTGGGGCTCGTCGCCGACTCGGTCGCCTTTCCCGGGTCGCCGGCCGCCGACGGTGAGCTGCCACCGGACACCTTCAGCCTCGCCATGGACACCGGACGGGTCCGGCTGGGCGACGAGGTCCTGAACCTGTTCGGTCTCGGCCCGGACGACTTCGACGGCCGGGTGGAGACCCTGATGGGGCTGACCGTGCCGGAGGACCTGCCCTCCGTGATGTCGGTGGTCGAGGCCGACCACCTGACCATCGGCGAGCGCGAGCTGGAGTTCCGGGTGCTGCAGCCCACCGGCCCGCCGAAGTGGCTCCGGCTCCGCGGCCGGCTGCTGCAGGGCGGAGAGGGCCGTCCGGCCCGCCTCGTGGGCTCCGTCGCCGACGCGTCCACGCTGCGCTCCGACGTCACCGAGGTGGCCCGGGTGCAGCGCCTCGCCGCCGCACTCGCCACCGCTGTCACCGTCCGCGATGTCGGCAGGGCCGTGGTCGCCGCCCTGCGCGGGCCGCTCGGAGCCGACCGGATCGCGGTCGCCGAACTGGAGGGCGACCGGCTCGTCGTCACCGTCCTCGACCCGCCGGAACCGGATGCCTGGCCGGACCTGTGGCGCACGGAGTGGCGCACCGAATGGCCCGAGGCACCGGTGCGCACCATGCCCACCCTCGCCGCCGTCCTGCGCGAGGGCCGGCCCCGGATCTGGCCCGCGGGCAGCCCGTTGGAGACCTCCCTCGCCGAGGTCGGACCCGGCGGCCTCGCCGTGCTGCCGCTGCCCGCCGGTAACCGGATGGCCGGCGCCTGCCTCATCGGCTGGGACGCCCCGCACGACTTCGGAGCCGACGAACGCGCCCTGCTCACGGCCGCCGCCGGCCTCGCCGGACAGGCCCTGATGCGGGCCCGTGCCTTCGACGCCGAGCACGAGCTGGTCGGCATGCTCCAGCGCCAGCTGCTGCCGCGCCGGCTGCCCCGGCTGCCCGGCGCGGTCGCCGTCGCCCGCTATCTGCCCAGCACGGTCGGCCTGGAACTCGGCGGCGACTGGTACGACGTGATCCCGCTGCCCGACAACCACGTCGCCCTCGTCATCGGCGACGTCCAGGGGCACAGCGCGGGCGCCGCCACCCTCATGGGACAGATGCGCACCGCGCTGCGCGCCTACGCCGTCGAGGGGCACGCGCCCGACGTGGTGGTGTCGCGCGCCAACCGGCTGCTCATCGACATGGAGAGCGACCTCTTCGCGACCTGTTGCTATGTCGACGTCGACCTGGAGGAGGGCTCCGCCTGGTGCGTACGCGCCGGGCACCTGCCGCCGGTGCTGCGGCACCCGGACGGCCGTACCGAGATCGCGGAGGCGGAGGGCGGCCCACCGCTCGGCGTCATGACACAGGCCGACTTCCCGATGAGCCCGCTCCGGCTCCAGCCCGGCACGACCGTCGCCCTCACCACGGACGGCCTGGTCGAGTCCCACGAGGCCGACATCGACGAGGGCATGGACGACTTCGCCCGCCGGCTCGCCGTCGCCGACCCGGCCCACCTCGGGCTCGTCGCCGACGCCCTGCTCGGCAGGGCCGCGCGCAGCGACGACGTCGCCCTGCTGCTGATGCGCTACGACGGCATGGCCCTGCGCCCGCTGCGGGAGAGCTGGACGGTGTGGCGGGTGCCCCAGGCGGTGGGCCACGCCCGCCGCTTCACCCGGCGCACCCTGCGCTCCTGGGGCGCGACCGAGGACCTCGACGCCGCCCTGCTCGTCGTCTCCGAACTGGTCACGAACGCCCTCGTGCACACCGAGGGACAGGTCCGTCTCGACCTCACCCTCGTCGGCGACCGGCTCCGCCTCGCGGTCGCCGACGCCTCGCCGCGCAGTCCCGTCAAGCCGAGCAGCATCGGCTGGGAGGCCACCGGAGGCCGCGGCATCCTGCTCGTCGAGGCGGTGTCGGCGGCCTGGGGGACACTCCCGGTCAGCGGCGGCAAACAGGTGTGGGCGGAACTCGTCCCGCACCGGTGAGCGCGTGGCGTCACCGACCGTCGACAACGGTCCCGACGCCCGGGTCATCCCTTCGAGTGACACGGCCGACGAGCGCGACCCGGCCCCGTGGCCACCGTCGCGGGCCGGAACCACGGCGACTGGACGGCTCTCCTTGGGAATTTCGCAATGAACCGTTAAAAGAAGTGACGTTCCATCCGCCGCGCACCACTATGGTGAGTCAGATGAAGGCTCTCGTGCTGTCCGGCGGCGCCGGAACCCGGCTGAGGCCGATCACCCACACCTCGGCCAAGCAGTTGGTGCCCGTGGCCAACAAGCCCGTGCTTTTCTACGGGTTGGAATCGATCGCGGACGCGGGTATCACCGAGGTCGGGATGATCGTCGGTGACACGGCCGCTGAGATCGAGAACGCGGTGGGCGACGGTTCGAAGTTCGGCCTGCAGATCACCTACATCCCCCAGGAGCAGCCACTGGGGCTGGCGCACGCCGTGCTGATCGCCCGCGAATGGCTCGGCGACGACGACTTCGTGATGTACCTCGGCGACAACTTCATCGTCGGTGGCATCACCGGCCTCGTCGAGGAGTTCCGCAGACACCGGCCCGACGCGCAGATCCTGCTCACCCGGGTCGCCGACCCGCGCTCCTTCGGTGTCGCCGAACTCGACGCGGGCGGGCAGGTGATCGGCCTGGAGGAGAAACCCGAGCGTCCCAAGAGCGACCTCGCCCTCGTCGGCGTCTATCTGTTCACGCCCGCCGTCCACGACGCGGTGCGCGCCATCAAGCCGTCCTGGCGCGGCGAACTCGAGATCACCCACGCCATCCAGCATCTGATCGACTCCCGCGCCGAGGTGCGCTGCACCGTCATCCAGGGCTACTGGAAGGACACCGGCAACGTCGTCGACATGCTGGAGGTCAACCGGTCCGTCCTCGAAGGGATCGAGCGCCGGATCGACGGCGACGTGGACACCGCTTCCGAGACCATCGGCCGGGTGGTGGTGGAGGAGGGGGCCCGGATCAGCAACTCGCGCGTCGTCGGGCCCGCCGTCATCGGCGCCGGCACCGTCGTCAGCGACTCCTACGTCGGACCGTTCACCTCCGTCGCGGAGAACTGCCGGATCACCGACAGCGAACTCGAGTTCTCCATCGTGCTGCGGGACTCCTCGATCGAAGGCGTCCGCCGCATCGAGTCCTCACTGATCGGCCGTCATGTCGAGGTGACCCCGGCCCCCAGCGTCCCCAGCGCCCACCGACTCGTCCTCGGAGACCACAGCAAGGTGCAGATCCATTCATGAACCTCCTCGTCACCGGAGCCGCCGGCTTCATCGGCTCCCGCTACGTCCGTACGCTGCTCGCCGCCGACGCGCCCGACGCCCCCGAGGCGCCGAGGATCACCGTGCTGGACGCGCTCACCTACGCCGGTACCCTCGACAACCTCGAACTCGACCACCCCCGGATGGAGTTCGTCCACGGCGACATCCGCGACGCCGACCTCGTCGACAAGCTGACCGCCGAGGCGGACCAGGTGGTCCACTTCGCCGCCGAGTCCCACGTCGACCGCTCCATCCTCACCGCGTCCGACTTCGTCCTCACCAACGTGGTCGGCACCCAGGTCCTCCTCGACGCCGCCCTGCGCCACGGCGTGGACACCTTCGTGCACGTCTCCACCGACGAGGTCTACGGATCGATCGCGTCCGGCTCGGCGACCGAGGAGTACCCCCTCGAACCCAGCTCGCCCTACTCCGCTTCCAAGGCGTCCTCCGACCTGCTCGCCCTGGCCTACCACCGAACCCACGGTCTGGACGTCCGCGTCACCCGCTGCTCCAACAACTACGGGCCGCACCAGTTCCCGGAGAAGGTCATCCCGCTGTTCGTCACCAACCTCCTCGACGGCGGGAAGGTCCCGCTCTACGGCGAGGGCCTCAACGTCCGCGACTGGCTGTACGTGGACGACCACTGCGCGGGCATCGACCTCGTGCGGACCGGAGGCCGGGCCGGCGAGGTCTACAACATCGGCGGCGGCACCGAACTCACCAACAGGGACCTCACCGGGCTCCTCCTCGAAGCCTGCGGGGCCGGCTGGGAGAGGGTCGAGCACGTCGAGGACCGCAAGGGCCACGACCTGCGGTACTCCGTCGACTGGAGCAAGGCCCGCGACGAACTCGGCTACCGCCCGCGCCACGACTTCACCACCGGCCTCGCCGAGACCGTCGCCTGGTACCGCGACAACCGCGCCTGGTGGGAGCCCCTCAAACGGCGTGTCACGGAGCAGTCATGAAGTGGCTGGTCACCGGGGCGGGCGGGATGCTCGGCCGGGACACCGTCGACGAACTGACCCGGCGCGGCGAGCGGGTGACCGCTCTCGACCGGGCCGCCCTCGACATCACCCGGGCCGAGGACGTCGAGCGGGCGTTCACCGAGCACCGCCCCGACATCGTGGTCAACTGCGCCGCGTACACCGCCGTCGACGACGCCGAGACCGACGAGGAACGCGCCACCCGGATCAACGGCGACGGACCCCGCCTGCTGGCCCGCGCCTGCGCCACGCACGGCGCCCGGCTGATCCATGTCTCCACCGACTACGTCTTCTCCGGTGACGCCCGCGCCACCCCCTATCCCGAGGACCACCCGACCGCCCCGCGCACCGCCTACGGCCGCTCCAAACTCGTCGGCGAGCGGGCCGTGCTGGAGGAGCTGCCCGGCGCGAGCGCCGTCGTGCGCACCGCTTGGCTGTACGGGGTCCACGGCAGAAACTTCGTGCGGACGATGATCGGTCTTGAGGCCCGTCGCCCCACCGTCGACGTCGTCGACGACCAGCGGGGGCAGCCCACCTGGAGCGTGGACGTCGCCGAACGCATAGCCGACCTCGGCCCTCGCCTCGGCGACGACGTGCACGGAGTCTTCCACGCCACCAGCTCCGGCGAGGCCACCTGGTACGAGCTGGCCGGGGAGGTGTTCCGGCTGATCGGCGCCGACCCCGAGCGGGTGCGGCCCACCACCGGCGCGGCCTTCCCCCGGCCCGCCCCGCGCCCCGCGTACAGCGCCCTCGCACACGGCCGCTGGCAGGACATCGGCCTGCCGGCACCGCGCGACTGGCGCGTCGCCCTGCACGAAGCACTGCCCCGCATCCGCAAGGAGAGTCCCCTTCGTGAAACGCCATGAGTTCCTGCGGGAACTGCACAAGGCCAGCGCCAACCGCAACTACCTGGAGATCGGCGTCAACGACGGCCGCAGCCTGCGCCTGTCACGCGTCCCCAGCATCGCGGTCGACCCCGCCTTCAAGGTCGTCTCGGAGCTGAAGTGCGACGTCCACCTGGTGAAGGCCACCAGTGACGACTTCTTCGCCCGTGACAACCCGCTGGCCCACCTCAAGGGCGGCCGCCACCCGCTGCGCAACCTCCGCCGCGGCCGCAGCCCCATCGGACACTGGCGGCGCACCACGCTCGACCTGTCGTTCATCGACGGCATGCACCTGTTCGAGTACGCCCTGCGCGACTTCATGAACGTCGAGAAGCACTCCGACTGGGCCAGCGTGATCGTCCTCGACGACATGCTGCCGCGCAGCGTCGACGAGGCGGCCCGGGACCGGCACACCACGGCCTGGACCGGTGACGTCTACAAGATCACCGAGGTGCTGACGCGCTACCGGCCCGACCTGGCCACCGTCCTGGTCGACACTCAGCCCACCGGCCAGCTCGTGGTCTTCGGCGCCGACCCGGACAACACCGTGCTGCACGACAAGTACGACGAGATCATGGCCGAGTACAAGGTGCCCGACCCGCAGAAGGTCCCCGAGACGATCCTGGAGCGGGCCGGCGCGGTGCCGCCCGAGGCACTGATCGAGGCCGGCTTCTGGCGCCCGCTCACCCAGGCCCGCAACCGCGGTCTGCCGCGGCGCCTGGGCTGGGAGCCCCTGCGCCGCGCGCTCGACCAGGTCGGCGTCAGCCGCTGAGTCCCCTGCCGCGCAGCTCTTCGTAGCGTGCGCGGCAGGCCTCGTACGAGGGCAGCAGGCCGAGGCGCTCCGCCTCGGCCAGCGTGGGCGCCTGCTCGTCCTTCGACGACAGCACCGGGTCGATGCCCTCCGGCCAGGCGATGCCCAGCGCCGGGTCCAGCGGATGCACCCCGTGCTCGCGGCCCGGTGCGTAGCCCGTCGAGCACAGGTAGACCACCGTCGCGTCGTCGGTGAGCGCCATGAAGGCGTGCCCGAGCCCTTCGGCCAGGAACACCGCGTGCCGGGTGTCGTCCTCCAGCCGCACGGCCTCCCACCGCCCGTACGACGGGGACCCCACCCGCAGGTCGACCACCACGTCGAGGACCGCGCCGCGCACGCAGGTCACGTACTTGGCCTGGCCGGGCGGCACCTCCGAGAAGTGCACCCCGCGCAGCACCCCCCGGCGCGACACCGAGCAGTTGGCCTGTGCCAGGGACAGGTCGTAGCCCGTCGCCTCGCGGAACTCCTCACCCCGGTACCACTCGTGGAAACTGCCCCGGTCGTCCGGGAAGACCTTGGGCTCCAGGACCCAGGCCCCTTCCAACTCCAGTGCGCGCACCGTCATCGCCTTCCGTCGATCAGTGGAGCCACCCTCCTCCGGGCGGCGCCGAGCATTCGCCGCGCCCCGCGCGCCAGCTTCCCTACGGCGCCGGGGCGCGGAATCGGCACCACCAGCACCCCGCCCCCGCCGGTGCGGAGCGCGAACGGCAGCCCCTCGAAGCGCGGTTCGGTGGCGTCCGGGTCCAGGCAGAGCGCGACCCGCCAGACACCCCGGGGGAGCCCCGAGGGCAACGTCGCCTCCAGCCACGTCCCCGGCCGTTCCGGTTCACCGGCCAGCGTGCCCGGCGCGTACAGGGTCCGGCCGCCGGACGAGAACCGGAGCCGCACCACGGTGCCGTCGTCGGCGTGCAGCGGCACCCGGGCGCGCAGCCGCGCCCCCGAGACCGTCACGTCCGGCCGCCGCACCCGGCCGAGACCGAGCCGCCTGCCCCGGACGGCGACGTCCAGGGAGAGATTGCCGTGCGGCTCCGTCCAGTACGGCAGGAACGCCCGGCCCGCGGCGACGCCCGCGTACGGCTCGGGGCGGGTGGCGCGCGGGGCCGGGCCCAGCCGGCACTCCTTGGTCCAGCCGCCGAGCTTGACCCGTACGACGGCGTCCCGGACCCCGTCACCGGGGAGCGTGCCCGGGGCGACCCTGGCGGTCGCACGCAGCACCAGCCGCACCCGCTCGCCGTCGTCGACGGGCACCGTCTCCCGGGTGAACTCCACGGGCTGGAAGTACTGCGCGGAGCTGGCCCGTTCACGCAGCAGCAGATCCGCCGTGGCCTGGTCGAAGCGGGCCGCGGTCTGGGCACCGACCCACGCCACCGCCTCCTCCACGTTCTTCGGCGTGTCGGTCAGCGGGGCAGGGGCGGCATCGGCGGGGAACGTCATCGGCGCGCCCGCGGAGACGTACTCGACGGTGAAGCCGAGACGCAGTGAACCGCCCTCCCACTCCACGCCCGTGGGCACAGCCGTCGGCGCGACCCCGGCCTCCCACTCGGCGAAGGCCACCACGTCGTCGTACCGGTCCGCCGCCGTCAGCGAGGCGACCACCTGCTGCGTCGGCTGGAGTCCGGCCGCGACAGCCGGGCCGAACCGCTCGACGACCACCTTGTGGATCTCCGCGAACAACTCCCTGCGGTAGTCGTCCGGCAGCCCCAGCAGCCGCCGGGCCCGCAGCCGCTCCACCATCTCCACCCGCAGCCAGCGACGGAACAGCCTGTCACGCACCGGACCGGGCTCGGTGTACCGCTCGACCACGTCGAGCGCCTCGCGGAGGTTCTTGAAGTAGCCCACCGGGTCGAAGCGCTGGAAACCGGCGTTCGAGGCGTCGTCGCGTCTGATGTGGTAGTAGCAGACGTAGTCGCTGAGCACGGAGACGTTGGCCGCCCGCAGATACGCCTCCGCGACGAAGACGTGGTCCTCCAGGCGCCGCCGCCCCTCCGGGAAACGCAGCCCGATGTCGTCGAGGAACGCCCGGCGGAACATCTTGTGCGGGGTGAGGCTGTCGATCAGCGGCGCGTTCTCCACCGTGGCGCGCGGATGGTTGCGGCGGAACAACTCCACCGGCACACCGCGGTTCTTGCCGGCCATCTTGCCGACGACGACATCCGCGCCGTTGGCCACGCCGTAGGCGTACATCCGCTCCAGGGCCTCGTCGCCCAGGTAGTCGTCGTTGTCGACGAACATCACGAACTCGCCCCGGGCGGCGGCGATCCCGACGTTGCGCGGTTTGCCGGACCAGCCGGAGTTCTCCTGGTGGATCACCCGCATCCGGGGGTCCTCGGCGGCCAGCCGGTCGAGCCGTGCCGGCGTCCCGTCGGTGGAGCCGTCGTCGACGAAGATCGCCTCGTAGGAGTCGGGTGGCAGCGACTGCCGCTGCAGGGAGGAGATGCAGTCCTCGATGTAGATTCCCGGGTTGTAGACGGGAATGATGACGCTGACCTTGACCGGCATCTGGATTTGTGGCCCTTCGGGTCGCTTGCCGTCGAACGGGCGGCTTGTCGTGCGTTGCCCGATCGTAACTCCGTGGCCACCGTGGCCCCGCCTTTCAAACGCCGTCGAGACCGTGCCGTGATCATCCCTCGGAAACCGCGCCGATCGGCTTGCCCGAGCGCCCATTTGAGCGTGGCGACACGCGCCGCCCGGGACAGGCCCTAGTGTGCTGAACGTGCGACTGCTCCTGATGTCCGACACTCACCTGCCCCTACGGGCGAAGCGGCTGCCCGCGCCCCTGCTCGACGAACTGCCGCGGGCCGACGTCGTGTTCCACGCGGGGGACTGGGTCGACACGGCCACGCTCGACCTGCTCGAGAGTCGCAGCCGCCGACTCGTCGCCGTGTACGGGAACAACGACGGACCCGAACTGCGCGCCCGTCTGCCGGAGATCGCGTACGCCGAACTCGACGGCCTGCGCTTCGGCGTGGTTCACGAGACGGGGCCCGCGCGGGGCCGGGAGGCCCGGTGCGCCGCACGCTTTCCCGACCTGGACGTACTGGTCTTCGGGCACAGCCACATCCCGTGGGACTCCACCGCCGCCACGGGGCTGCGCCTGCTCAACCCGGGTTCACCGACGGACCGCCGCCGACAGCCCCACCACACCTATCTCACCGGCACGATCACCGACGGCCGGCTCGTCGATCTGGAACTGCACCGGCTGCCACCACGCCGGTGACATCGGCTCCCGGGGCATCCGCGCCCGTCGGGCACCGGTGACCGGCGCCCGACGGGCCGGACCGCTTCGTTCCGGTGGAAGCGGCCCGGACGCTGCGAGTAGTTGCTCTGTCACGGACCTCCTTCCCGCGATCGAAGGTGATACGAGCCCGCTTACCCGCCCCAGCCGGGTTCACACACCCTATTTGTCTTATTCATCATGTTTGCCAGATCTGCTGGGTCAGGCTCCGTTTGGGGCGGATCACTCGTCCCAGGCCTGGATCATCGTCTGTTCGGTGATCTTGCCGTCCCGCAGCGAGACCATCGACTCCGAGAGCACCCGCACCCCGTCGGGATACAGGCAGCTCTCGCTGTACGCGGCATGATCGCCCTGGACGACGCACCGCTCCAGCTGGTGCGTCATGTCACGGCTGTACACGTCGTCGAGCATGGCGGCTATCTCGTCCCGGCCGTGCAGGACCTTCGGGTTGCTGGGCTGGGTGTTGCGGTCCACGATGCGCAGTTCGGCGTCGTCCGCGTAGAGCGAGACCATGGGCGCCGACGTCTGCGCCTCGATGCCCCGGCGCAGTGTGTCGGTGCCGAAACCGGCTCCTGCCGAGGTTGTCATGACGGCCTCCTTGGGGGCCTCGGCCCGGTCCCGAGCGGGCCACGCCGGGCCTCTCCTACGAGACTCCTCCGGCCCGGTGGGCGCCGCAAGCCCGGCTGGCGCGCGGCGCACCCCCGGGAGGGATCACCCGCTCGTCGCCAGGAATTGCGTCGCCGCCAGCTCCGCGTACAGCGGATCGGCGGTCACCAGCTCACGGTGGGTCCCGACCGCGCGGACCCGGCCGGCGTCCATCACCACGATCCGGTCGGCCATCGTCACCGTCGACAGCCGGTGCGCGACGACCAGCACCGTCGTCGTACGGGCCACGTCGGCGACGGTGTCGCGCAGCGCCGCCTCGTTCACCGCGTCGAGCTGCGAGGTGGCCTCGTCGAGCAGCAGCAGCCGAGGGCTGCGCAGCAGAGCGCGGGCGATGGCGACCCGCTGGCGTTCCCCGCCGGACAGCTTGGTGCCGCGGTGCCCGACCAGGGTGTCGAGCCCGTCCGGGAGCCTGGCCACCAGCCCGCCGAGCCGGGTCGTCTTCACCACTCGCGTCACGGCGTCGTCGTCCGCCTCCGGGTTCCCGAGCAGCAGGTTGTCGCGGAGGGAGCCCGACAGCACCGGAGCGTCCTGCTCCACATAGCCGATCGAGGACCGCAGCTCCGACAGCTCCCAGTCGGCCAGATCGCGTCCGTCGAGCGTGATCACGCCCGCGTCGGGGTCGTAGAAGCGTTCGATGAGGGAGAAGACGGTGGTCTTGCCCGCGCCGGACGGGCCCACGAACGCGGTCATGCCCTGAGCGGGCACGGTGAACGTCACCCCGTGGTGGACGTACGGCAGATCGTCGGCGTAACGGAAACGCACGTCCTCGAAGGCGAGCGCGGCGGGAGCGGTGCCCGGTGCCGGCAGGGGCGCGGTACCGGCCGCCGGCTCGGCGGGCAGCCGCAGCGCCTCCTGGATGCGCGCCAGCGCGGCGCTGCCCGTCTGGTACTGCGTGATCGCGGCGACGACACTCTGGATCGGAGCCATGAGATAGAAGACGAACAACAGGAACGCCACCAGCGTGCCGATGTCGATGGCGTCCGTCGCCACCCGCGCGCCCCCCACCGCGAGCACCGTGATGAACGCGACCTGCATCGCGAGCCCGGCCGTGTTGCCCGCCGCGGCCGACCACCTGGCGGCGCGTACGCTCTGCCGCCACGACTCCTCGGCGGCCTCGTGCAGCGCGCGCTCCTCCCGCGGCTCGGCTCCGGACGCCTTCACCGTGCGCAGCGCGCCCAGGACCCGCTCCAGCGAGGCGCCCATCACGCCGACCGAGTCCTGCGCCCGCCGGCTGGCCCGGCTGATGTGGGGCACGATCACGCCGAGTATCGTCCCCGCGCCCACGATCACGGCGAGGGTGACCGCCAGCAGCACGGGGTCGACGAAGCCCATCAGGACGATGGTCGCGATCAGCGTGAGGCCGCCCGTGCCGAGGCCCACCAGTGAGTCGGTGGTGACCTGGCGCAGCAGTGTGGTGTCGGAGGTGATGCGGGCCATCAGGTCGCCGGGCTCGCTGCGGTCCACGGCCGTGATGCGCAGCCGCAGCAGATACGACGACAGCGAGCGCCGCGCCCCGAGCACCACCGACTCCGCGGTGTGCCGCAGTACGTACGACCCCAGCGCGCCCAGCACGGCGTTGGCGACGACGAGCGCCGACATCAGCAGCAGCGCGCCGGTGATGGCCCGGTCGGCCGACAGGTCGTCGATCAGCTCCCGGGCGACCAGCGGCAGCATCAGCCCGGTCGCCCCCGTCAGCAGGGACAGCGCGGCCCCGCCCAGCAGGGCCCACCGGTGCGGTCGTACGTATCCGAGGAGCGCCCGCCAGGCGGGCGGACCGGTCTTCTGCGCTGCGATGCTCACGTCGCTCCCTGGGCGTCGGGCGGAAGGCTCAGGCTACGCCGCGGGGGCCGGGCCGTGACCCGGCGGACGGCCCCGCACAGGCGCCGCGACCTGCCACGGAGCCCACAGGCCGAGTCACCGGCAGGTCGCGTAGGGTCTCAAGTACCTACACCGGAAGATGAAGGAGCCAGCATCATGGCGCAGGAAGTGCGCGGCGTGATCGCACCGGGCAAGGACGAGCCGGTACGCATCGAGACGATCGTCGTACCCGACCCGGGGCCGGGCGAGGCGGTCGTCCGCATCCAGGCCTGCGGTGTGTGCCACACCGACCTCCACTACAAGCAGGGCGGCATCAGCGACGACTTCCCCTTCCTGCTCGGCCACGAGGCCGCGGGTGTGGTGGAGGCGGTGGGCGACGACGTCACCGACGTCGCACCCGGTGACTTCGTCGTCCTCAACTGGCGTGCGGTGTGCGGCAAGTGCCGCGCCTGTCTGCGCGGACGCCCCTGGTACTGCTTCGACACGCACAACGCCAAGCAGAAGATGACCCTCGCCTCGACGGGCCAGGAACTCTCCCCGGCCCTGGGCATCGGAGCCTTCGCCGAGAAGACCCTCGTCGCCGCCGGACAGTGCACCAAGGTCGACCCCGAGGTCGCCCCGGAGGTCGCCGGCCTGCTGGGCTGCGGCGTGATGGCCGGCATCGGCGCCGCGATCAACACCGGCAACGTCGGCCGCGGCGACAGCGTCGCCGTCATCGGCTGCGGCGGCGTCGGCGACGCGGCCATCGCCGGGGCCCGGCTCGCCGGAGCGGCGAAGATCATCGCCGTCGACATCGACGACCGCAAGCTGGAGACCGCCCGCTCCATGGGCGCCACCCACACCGTCAACTCCCGTACGTCCGACCCCGTCGAGGCGATCCGCGGACTCACCGGCGGCTTCGGTGCCGACGTGGTCATCGAGGCCGTCGGCCGCCCCGAGACGTACCAGCAGGCCTTCTACGCCCGCGACCTGGCCGGCACGGTCGTCCTCGTCGGCGTGCCCACCCCGGAGATGAAGCTCGAACTGCCCCTGCTCGACGTGTTCGGCCGCGGCGGCTCCCTGAAGTCGTCCTGGTACGGCGACTGCCTGCCCTCGCGGGACTTCCCGATGCTCATCGACCTGCATCAGCAGGGCCGCCTGGACCTCGGCGCGTTCGTCACCGAGACCATCCAGCTCGACGAGGTGGAGAAGGCCTTCGAGCGGATGCACAAGGGCGACGTCCTGCGCTCGGTGGTGGTGCTCTGATGGCCGCCCGCATCGAACACCTCGTCACCTCGGGCCAGTTCAGCCTCGACGGCGGAACCTGGGACGTCGACAACAACGTGTGGATCGTCGGCGACGACCACGAGGTGATCGTCATCGACGCCGCGCACGACGCCGACGCCATCGCCGAGGCGGTGGGCGACCGCCGGTTGAAGGCGATCGTGTGCACCCACGCGCACAACGACCACATCGACGCCGCTCCCGCCCTCGCCGAGCGCACCGGGGCCAAGATCTGGCTGCACCACGACGACCTGCCGCTGTGGAAGCAGACCCACCCCGACCGCGACCCCGACGCCTGGCTGGTCGACGGCCAGGTGATCGAGGCGGCCGGTGCCGACCTCACGGTGCTGCACACCCCCGGGCACGCGCCGGGCGCGGTCTGCCTGTACGACCCCGGCCTGGCCACCGTGTTCACCGGAGACACCCTCTTCCAGGGCGGCCCCGGTGCCACCGGCCGTTCGTTCTCCCACTTCCCGACGATCATCGACTCGATCCGCGACCGACTGCTGACGCTCCCGCCGGAGACCGAGGTCCGCACCGGTCACGGCGACTCGACCACCATCGGCGCGGAGGCGCCGCACCTCGAGGAGTGGATCGCCCGCGGCCACTGACGCCCCCGGCGCCGGCGCCTCGCGGAAGACTCGCCGGGAAACCGGGAAACCGGAAAAGGCGACAGAGGATGTCCGGCTTACCCGTCACTCTCGTAGCGACAGCAGATCGCTGATGACGGGAGGCCGGACATGCCGGGGCAGTGGGCAGCATCGTTGAAGGACAAGGTGGCGTTGGTCGCCGGGGCGACCCGGGGAGCCGGACGGGGCATCGCCGTCGAACTGGGCGCGGCGGGTGCCACCGTCTACGTCACCGGACGCAGCACCCGCGAGCGGCGCTCCGAGTACGGCCGCCCCGAGACCATCGAGGACACCGCCGACCTGGTCACCGAGGCCGGCGGCCGGGGCATCGCCGTCCCCACCGACCACCTGGACCCCGACCGGGTCAAGGCCCTCGTCGACCGCATCGCCGACGAGCAGGGCCGCCTCGACGTCCTCGTCAACGACATCTGGGGCGGCGAGCACCTCTTCGCGTGGGACACCCCCGTCTGGGAGCACGACCTCGACAAGGGGCTGCGCCTGCTCCGGCTCGCGGTGGAGACCCACGCCGTCACCAGTCACCACGCCCTGCCGCTGCTGCTGAGCCACCCCGGTGGGCTGGTCGTCGAGGTCACCGACGGCACCGCGGACTACAACCGCGACACCTACCGCGTCTCCTTCTTCTACGACCTCGCCAAGACGTCCGTCCTGCGCATGGCCTTCGCCCTCGGCCACGAACTCGGTCCGCGCGGCGCCACCGCGGTCGCGCTCACCCCGGGCTGGCTCCGCTCCGAGATCATGCTCGACGAGTTCGGCGTACGGGAGGACAACTGGCAAGACGCCCTGACCCGCGTCCCCCACTTCGCCATCTCGGAGACCCCGCGCTACGTGGGCCGGGCCGTCACCGCCCTCGCCGCCGACCCGCGGGTGTCCCGCTTCAACGGCACCTCCCTCTCCAGCGGCGGCCTCGCCCGGGAGTACGGCTTCACCGACCTCGACGGCAGCCGCCCGGACGCCTGGCGTTACCTGGTCGAGGTCCAGGACCAGGGCAAACCCGCGGACACCACCGGCTACCGCTGACGTCCCGCCCCTACCAGGGTGATCGTCCGGCGCAGTAGCGTTCCCGCATGACGACGGACACAGGGCGCTTCGCGGGATACGGCATTCTGATCACGGGCGCGGCCCGTGGCATCGGGGCGGCGACCGCCCTGCGGTTCGCACAGGAGGGGGCGCGTGTCCTGGTCGCCGACGTGGACGGCGCCGAGGCCGGGCGCACCGCGTCGGCGCTGTGCGAGCGAGGCCTGGCGGCCGAGGGCGTCACCTGCGACGTGGCGGAGCGCGAGTCGGTCGAGGCAGCCGTCGCGCATGCGGTGGACGCCTTCGGCTCGCTCGACGTCCTGGTCAACAACGCCGCCCACTGCACACCGGACGCCCCTCTCTTCGAGGACGAGCCGGACGAGGTCTGGGCCCGCGACCTCGACATCACCCTCACCGGCGCGTACCGCTGCTGCCGTGCCGCGCTCCCGCATCTCGCCGCCTCCGGCCGGGGCGCCGTCGTCACCATCGGTTCCGTCAACGGCGTCCAGGACTTCGGCAACCACGGTTACAGTGCGGCCAAGGCGGGTCTGGCGTCCCTCACCCGTACCCTCGCCGGTCACGCCGGGCCCCGGGGCGTCCGGGTCAACCTCGTCGCTCCGGGCACGGTGCGCACCAGGGCGTGGGCGGGCCGGGACGAGTCCCTCGCGGCGGTGCGCGGGCTCTACCCACTGGGCCGGGTGGGCGAACCGGAGGACATCGCGGCCGCCGTGGCCTTCCTCGCCTCCCGCGACGCGTCGTGGATCACCGGCACCACCCTGGTGGTCGACGGCGGTGTCACGGCGGTCAACTCGGGATTCCGTCAGGCGCTGGCGGGGCCGGAGAGCTGAGCCGGGCACCCGGTGCGGCGGGGCCCGGCTCACGGGCCGAAGGTCCGGGAGGTCAGAGGGGCGGGGCGTCGCCGAAGTCCGGGATCTCCAGCCTGGCGCCGCCCTGCAGTGCGGACTGGTGGGCGATGATGCCGGGCAGCGTGTAGCGGGCGGCGACCCAGGCGTTCACCGGCGGCAGGGTGCGGGTGTTCACCGCGGTCACGAAGTCGTCCGCGAGGAAGTGGTGGCTGCCCTCGTGGCCGTTGGCCAGGTGGTCGAACGCGCGCGGGAGCCGGGCGCGGTCGTGCACCGCCGCCGAACCGGAGGTGAAGGCGGCGCGCAGTTCCGGCGCGATGTGCTCGAGGGAGGGATCGTCGGGGGACAGCGCCGGCTTGGGCTCCAGCAGCCCGGTGATGTCCTGGACCCCGCTCTTGTCCTGCCACAGCGCGACCGTGGCGAGCTGCTCCATGCTCGCCTCCGTGCCGAAGAACCGGAACCGCGATTCCCTGATGTGCGAGGGATAGCCGACCCGCCGGAACTCGTTGGTGCGGAACGCGCCGCCGCCCGCCACCTCGAACAGGGCGGTGGCGTTGGAGAAGTCGTTGTCGAACTGGCTGATCTCCCTCTCGAAGACGCCGTCCCCGCGGTCGTCCCTGACCCCGATCGCGCAGACCCCGACCGCGTGCGTCCGCCAGGCCCCCAGCACCCCGCCCACCGCGTGCGTCGGGTACAGCATCGGGGGATAGCTGGCGGTGGCCTTCCAGTTGTCGCCGCCGCTGTACCGGTACGCCTCGTAGAAGCCCAGGTCCATGTCGTGGACGTAGTCGCCCTCGGCGTAGAACAGCCGCCCGAAGGCACCGGCGGCGATCCGGTCGCGGGCGTGGACCGTGGCCGGGTGGTACTGGCTGGTCTCGCCCATCATGTACGTCAGCCCGGTCGTCTCGACCGCGTCGATGATCGCCGCGATCTCCTCCGTACGGATCGCCATGGGGACCGCGGAGTACACGTGCTTGCCCGCGTTCAGGCCCTGGAGCACCAGGGGCCCGTGGGTCCAGCGCTGGGTGAAGATCGCGACCGCGTCGATCCGCGGGGACTCCAGCATGGCCTCGTACGACGGGAAGGTGCCGGCGAGGCCCTGCGCGGTGACGAGCCGCTGGGCCCGTTCGGGCAGCAGGTCGGTGACGTGGATGTCGCCGACGCCGGGGTGCGCCTGGAACAGGGCGGCGAACCGGCCCGAGAACTGGCCGGCGCCGACGATACCGAGCGAGAACGTCATGGCGAGCGTGCCCTTCACTGGGAGTGAATGAGGTCGATCCGCGACGCGTGAGTGGTGATCGAGACCGCGGTGCCGTGCGGAGTGCCGGAGAACACGATGCCGTAACGGCCCTCTTCTTGTGGGCACTTGTCCGACGCCGACCCGTTCACGCAAGTCGCCGGAAGAAGTGGGGCGGGGTGGGCCGCGAAGGGCGGGCGGCTGTCCGGGATGTGAACTCCCCCAGGTTGCACGGCAGATGGACGTGATCAGCAACACTGTCCGTCATGTCCGATGTGCCGGGCCTGCTCGTCGTTACTCACGCGGCTTTCACATCCGGGGGTCGTATGCTTCACAGCATGTCCACCACTCTTGAACCCTCCTCCGAGCGATCGGCTGCCGAGGTCAACGAGGAGATTCGGGCCCTGTGGCTCCGGTCGGGCGGGACACTGAGCGGCGAGCAGCGCGCGGAGTACCAGCGGCTCGTCCAGGAGTGGGCCTCGGCCCTTCCGCGGCGGGCCGAGGCGGCCTGAGCGCCGCACGGGCCCGCTGCTCCTCGCCCACGCTCCTTCCCCCGGACGGGCCCTAGCCCCACGTCGCCGAGTAGTAGCGCCGGTACGCCTTGCGGTCCTGTTCCGTGCGGATCCAGCGGGTTGCCACCAGCGCCGCCAGACTGCCCCCGATGACCAGCGTGCCGGGGCCGACCGCACGCGGGTCGGCCAGGCGGGACAGCACGGTCGAGGCGGCGCCCTCCGTCGCCGACGAGCCCGGTGACGCGGCGTCCGGCGCCACCGCGCCCTGCGTCGCCGGCGGAGCCACCGTGTCCGAGTCGTCGCCGGCCTTCGGGGCCACGATGAGATCCACCTTGAGCTGTGACAACGCCTTCGTGACCGGCTGGAAGAACGTCGTACCGCCCGCCTGCCGACAGTCGCCGCTGCCGCCCGAGGTCACACCGAGCGCGATGCCCTCGGAGAACATCGGGCCGCCGCTGTCACCGGGCTCGGCGCACACATTGGTCTCGATGAGCCCGCTGACCGTGCCCTCCGGGTAGTTCACCGTCGCGTTGAGCGCGGTCACCTCCCCGTCGCGCAGCCCGCTGGTGCTGCCGCTGCGGAAGATCCGCTGGCCGACCTCGGGATCTCCCACCCCCGTGATCCGTACGCCCCGTCCGTCACCGATCGCCACCACGCCCGCGCCCTCGCCCGCCCGGCCGCCGTCGTACTCGATCAGGGAGTAGTCGTCGCCGGGGAAGCTGCCGCCGACCGTGGTCCCGACCTTCTGTCTGCCCTGGTCGTCGGCGAACCAGACGGAACCGTCGGGTCCGCAGTGTCCCGCCGTGAGGATGAAGTCACGTTTGCCGTCGGTCACGTTGAAGCCCGCGGAACAGCGCCCGGCGGTCGACAGGATGGGCACCGCCCCGTTGAGCCGGGTGGTGAAGGTGCCCCCGGTGCGCTCCATGCGGACGAATCCGCCCACCCCCTCCGCGACCCGGGTCAGCTCGGACCAGTCGTCCGCGGACACCGTGCTGTCGCCGCGGACCACCACCTCGTTGGACCGGTAGTCCATGGACCAGGCCGTTCCGGGTACGCGCGGTGCCGAACGCAGAGTCCGCGTGGCCGACTTCAGGTCGCGCATGCTGTGGCGCACCATCTTGGGGTCGGCGCCGGCCTTCCGTACCTCGGCCGCCGCCTTCTCGTCGGTGACCGCGACGACCGTCCGCCCCTCGGCGTCGAGCCAGCTGCCCGCGGTGCGGGAGGCGCCGAGCCGGGAGACGAGTTCGGAGCCGGGGCCGGTGGCCTCCTCGGCGGCGTAGGGAACCGTGTCCGGCTCCGGTGGCTCACTCGCGACGGCACGGGTCACCATCGTTCCTCCGAGGAGGAGTCCGCCGACGGCTGCCAGCCGTGTCACTCGCCGGACGACCCGTCGTCGTGCGTGCCTCATGCATGACTCCCGAACCAGAACAGCGCGGTGCGAACACCGCGGGGCCTCCCCTGAGTCGAGCGCCCTCTCTCCATACGCGCGCGGGCCCCGCCGTGTTCACCGCCGAGGTGATCCGAAAATATGCGGCCGCGTCGGCCGGGCGTATGCCGCCGGACAGGCCCTGGGCGGGCGGGAGGGCGTGGGCAGGTTCTAGACTGCCGGGTATGGGCGACACGTCGTGGGAGCGGCTCGGAGCGGGAAAGTACCTGTTGGTCACCAGCTACCGGCGCAACGGAACGCCGGTGGCCACCCCGGTATGGGTGGTGCGGGACGGGGAGGCGCTCGGGGTCTGGACCGTCGCCGACTCCTGGAAGGTGAAGCGCGTCCGCGCCCGCGCCGACGTCCTGGTCGGCCCCTGCGACATACGGGGCAACCCGACCGGCGACCAGCTCCCGGCCACCGCGGAGATCTGCGATCGGGCCACCACCGCCCGCTATCGCGAGCTGATCGCCCGCAAGTACGGTCTGACGGGGCGGCTGACGCTGCTCGGCAGCCGCCTGCGCCGGGGCCGGGACGGCACCGTCGGAATCCGCATCACCCCGACTGCCTGAGCGGTTCCGAACGGTGCCCGGTGGGGCGTCAGGTCCAGGCCCGGTAGGGCTCGTCGACCAACTGGAAGACCGGTTCGCCCCGTACGGGGTCCTTGGCCGTGGACAGCCGTACCCGGTCGCCGCCGTGGATGCCGATGGGCGGGCCCATGACCCGGCCGCGCACGACGAAGCCCTCGGCCATCTCGATCAGGGACACGTTCCGGGCCGCCGGCGTGTTGCGGTGCACCACCGTGGAGTGGCGGACCATTCCGACGCCCGTGCTGCGCTCCGTGCGCAGGTCGCTGCCCTGGCAGACGGGGCAGAGCAGCCGTTGGTACACGGCGGTGCCGCACCAGGTGCACCGCTGGAAGGTCATGGCCTCGATGGAGGCGGAGGTACCGCTCTGGGGTTCGAGCAGATCCGTCGCGGAGCCGGCTGCCTGCTGAGCCACGTTTCCTGAGTGGTGATACACGCTGGTCAACTCCCTGCACTCGGCCGGAAATCCCGCGTGCGCGGTCGCCCGGCACGCTCGTGCCGGTCTGTCGCAGCACCGCGCACGGCCACAGCGTATGGCACTCAGTGCCACCCGTAAAGGCACTCGGTACCACAATCTCTGCATGTGGACGTGCCCTGTGTGCCCCGGCGCCGTACCGAGGAGCGGGTGCCGTTCATATGATCAGGGCGCCGTCGTCCCCGAGGAGCCCCGCATGGCACCCGCGCGTCCCCACCTTCGATCCCGCCCCCGTCTCCTGTACGTCACCGACCTGGCCTACCCGGCCCGTGGGCGCCGCTACGGGGACGAGGACGTCTTCCTCACCTCCCGGCTGCGCGAGGACTTCGACCTGGCGCTGTGTCACCCGCGGGACGCCGTCGCGCTGCTGGACGGCTTCGACGCCGTCGTGGTCCGCAACAGCGGTCCCGTGCTGTCGTACCAGGACGCCTACCGGGCCTTCCGCGAACGGGCCACGGCGACCGGCACGCCGGTCTACAACCCGCTCACCGGCCGGGGCGACATGGCCGGCAAGCGGTACCTGCTCGAACTGAGCGCCGCAGGCCGCCCGGTGATCCCCACCGTCGACCGGACGGAGGACCTCGACCGGCTGCCCGCGGCGGACCGGTACGTGGTCAAACCCCGGCTCGGCGCCGACTCCATGGGGCTGCGCATCGTCGGCCGGGACGCCGTGGGCGACCTGGTCGACGGCAGTGTCCTGGTGCAGCCGCACATCGACTTCGCCTACGAGGTCTCCTTCTACTTCGTCGACCACGACTTCCAGTACGCCCTGTACGCCCCGCGCACCGACCGGCGCTGGCAGTTGGAGCCGTACCGGGCCGGCCCCGGCGACCTGGAGTTCGCCCGGCGGTTCGTCGAATGGAACGCCCTCGACCACGGCATCCAGCGGGTCGACGCATGCCGCGCCCCGGACGGTGAACTGCTGCTGGTCGAGCTGGAGGACCTCAACCCGTACCTGTCCCTCGACGCCCTGGACGAGGCGTCCCGGGAGGCGTTCGTGTCCGCCGTGACGGCCTCCCTGCACCGCTTTCTGCGCGCCGCGGGCTGAACCTCCGCCGCTTGCCTCCCGTATCCCTCCCCGTGGGCGGCTCCGCCCTCGTGCGGAACGGAAGGAGAGCGGCATGCCGACGCAGTCCGGCCCAGGGCAGTCGCACGACGGCCCGCCCCTGGAACCCGTCCGCGTCCTGCGCCTCCGCCGCACGGACGCGCTCGCGGAGATGTTCCGGGAGTTCGAACGGGAGAAACGGGAGAGGCTGGGTGACGGGGGAGACTACGAGTCCGTCACCCTGCCCCGGCCGCCGGCCGGTGCGGAGGACGAGACACAGGAACTCCCGCCGGTCGCCCCCGAGCCGACCGGTCGACCGCCGGCACCCGCGTCCGGCCCGGTGCGCGGCCCTGCACGGAGCCCCGGCCCCGGGCCGGCGGCGCGGCGTGCCGCTGTGGCCGCGGCGGCGGTGCTCGGGTTCGGCGGCGCTGTCCTGTTTCTCGGCGTTCTCGGCGTTCTAGGTGTTCTCGGTGTTCTGGACCCTCTGGGCCACGACGCCGGCGACCGTGCCGCTTCCGGCGCCCGCCCCTCCGCGAGCCCTCCGGTGAGCGCGCCCGCCACGCCGCCCGAACCGGCCCCGACGGGACCCGGATTCCTCAGCGAGGGCGATGTCGGGCCCGAGGTGACCGAACTCCAGGAACGGCTCCTGCGCATCCCGGACGTCTACCGCGACGGTGCCACCAGCGGCCGCTACGACGCCACCCTGACGGCGGCCGTCGCCCGTTTCCAGCTCTGGTACGGCATCCAGGGCGACGAGACCGGCGTCTACGGAGACGACACCCGCCTCGCGCTGGAGTCCCGCACGGGGTGACGCAGGACGCCGGCCCCGCACGTTCCGTCGTGGTCAGCGGCCCGATTCCAGCAGGGCCCGGGTGACCGCGCGCACGCTGCGCGCGATGTGCTGCAACTGCATGACCTCGGCCGCGTACAGCTTGATCGTGTGCTCGATGACCCCCTCGTGCAGGCCCAGCCGGGGCAGGTCGGCCCGTGCGGTCTGCAGGGCGGTGCGTGCCACCCGGATCTCGTGCTCGACCTGGATCTGGGCGTGCCGGGCCAGCAGGACGGGGTGCCGGATGAACGCGGGATAGCTCGCGTAGCGTGCCGGCACCAGCTCGCGCAGCCACTTGGCCGCCGAGCGTTCCCAGTCGTAGCTGCCGGGTGTCTTGACCTGGCAGGGCCAGTCCGGACTGCTGAGGCGCGTGGACGTCACGGTCATGATCATCGCTTCCGGGTGTGCGGCGTCGTAGGGGTGCACGACGGGGCGGGGCGGCCCCGGGCCAGGGGAAGGCCGGGGCCGCCACGGGGCGGCCGGGCAGGGGCTGCCCGGCCGGACCCCCTGGCCGTCGGAGCGGGTAGGGCCCGGCGACCACGGGCGTTCGGGGCGCGGATCGCGGTCCGGAGTGGACGCGTCGCGACCCGGGAGCAGTATTTATATATGCCATCTGCTTTGCAAGGCGTATGAAAACATTCATGCGTGCTTCGAAGGGAAGGCGCGCTTGTCGGCCGCGTCCGTCCGTGGCCCGCGGTGAGGGGTCGGTGACCGGCCGCCGCTCAGTCCCTGAGGAAGAACTGGTGCTGGTCGGCGACCTGTTCGTACTCCTCGAGCCGGGCCTGGGTCCGCTCCGGGTCCGCGTCCGTCATGGCCTGGAGCAGCGCCGCGCACACCACGCCCGGAGCGGCGTAGGAGTCGAACACCAGGCGCGACCCGGTGCCGGTGGCGAAGGTGACGTCGGCTTCGTCGGCGAGGGGACCCAGCGCCAGATCGGTGATCAGCGCGACCTTCAGCCCGGCGTCCCGGGCGACCCGCATCGCCGTCAGGGTCTCCTGGGCGTGCCGGGGCATGGAGAACGCCAGCACCCAGGTGCCGCCTGCCTCCCGTGACTGCAGGAGCGCGTCGTAGGCGACGCTGCCGCCCCGGGTCACCACCCGGACGTCCGGGTGGATACGGCGGGCGGCGTAGGCGAAGTACTCGGCCAGCGAGACGGAGATGCGCAGCCCGAGCACGGTCAGGGGAGTGGACGCCGACAGCGTGCGGCCGATCTCGATGACCCGGTCGGCGTCGGCGAGGTCCCGCCGCAGGTTCTCCAGGTTCTCGATCTCGACGTCCACCGCCGCCTGCAACTCGTTGCCCCGGTACTCCTCCGCCGGTCCGCCGGGGAGCGTGCCGAGGGCGATCGCCTGGAGCTTCTCCCGCAGCGCGGGGTACCCGCTGAACCCGACGACCGACGCGAACCGGGTCACCGAGGGCTGGCTCACCCCGACCCGCTCGGCGAGGTCCGTGATCGACAGGAACGCCGCCTCGGTGATGTGCTCGATCAGGTACTGGGCGATGCGCCGCTGCCCCGGGGACAGCCGGGGCCGGTCGAACAGCGTGCGGAGTTGGGACGTCGGGGACACCTCCGTGTTCCGGCCCGCCTTCCCCGAGGTGATCGCGGATGCCTGGGCGCGTGCCTGCTGCGGCGATGGCACCGGGGCGCCTCCTTCGTCTCCCACGAATGTTCAATTTAGCTCACGCACGGTGGCGACCAGGCTTGAGCGATACCGAGCGATACCGAGCGGTACCGAGCGATGCCGAGGGCTGCCGGGTGGCCGATGTGCGCACGGGCCCGCGTCACCGCCGGTAGAGGGTGATGGAGTGGCCGACGTCGTCGACCGGGCGGCTGCTGTCGATCAACTCGGCCAACCTGCCGGTCGCCTTGGCCGCCGCCGAGTCCGACACGGCCAGCACCCCGTGCACCCGGCCCGGTGGCACCCGCAGCGGATCGGCGGCGCGGATGCCGTAGTAAGACGGCACCCCGCTGCCCTTGTACACCAGCCAGATCCGCTCGCCCCGGTACCGCTCGCGCAGCCGGTCGGCGAGCCGGCCGAGGTCCTGGCCCCAGTCCACATTGGAGTCGTGCAGCCGCAGCCGGGTCTTCGCCGGGCCGCCGAAGGCCTCGTTGGAGTACGGCAGACAGTACGGATACGCCCGCAGCGAGCCGGCCGCGACGAACGCCACCAGCACCGCGGTGACCACCGGCGCCCACCGCCACCGCAGGACGAGCACGCACCCCGCCGCCACCGCGAGGAACATCGGCAGGAACAGGGCGTACCGCGTGCCGAAGTCCCGGCTGCCGTACATGGCGGCGGTCAGCAGCACCGCCGGGGCCGCCGTCAGGTAAGGCGCCGCGGGCCGCAACCCCCGCACCGCCACCACCACGACAGTTCCGGCGGTCCACAGCGCGAGCGCGCCGAGCGGCGTTTTCACCAGCAGCGCGGCCGGCAGGTAGTACCAGAGGGAGCCGGTGTAGAGCCGGCCGAACAGAAAGCCCTCCCAGGGGCGGTTCTCGAGGGCGAACTGGATGCGCATGCCGTCCCGGTAGGGCTCGGGGAACGGCATCAACTCCACGGCCAGACCCCGCAGTCCGTGCACCACGGGCACCTGCTGCGGAGCCCAGCGCAGTCGCGGATCGACGGCCAGATACGTGGCCCAGACGACGGCGACCGCGACCAGCCCGACGACGGACGCCCCGGCGAGCGCCCGCAACAGCCTGCGCCCCGGCGTGCCCCCGGACGCGCACCGGACCGACACCGCGGCGAGTGCGAGCAGCACCGGGATCACGGGCAGCGTGCTCATCTTCGTCGCCAGCGCCGCCCCCGCCGCCGCACCGGCGAGCGGCAGGTGGAGCCGGGGCCGCAGCCGGGCCCGCCACAGCAGCCACACCGAGGTCAGGACGAACCCGGCGGCCGGTACGTCGAGCGTCGCCAGCGAACCGTGGGCGATCACGTCGGGGGAGAGGCAGTACAGCGCGAGCGCGACCACAGCGCCCGCGTCACCGGTGAGTTCGCGGGCGAAGGCGAACACCACGAGCCCGAACAGCAGCGTCAGCGCGATCACCGGAAGGCGGGCCCACAGCATCAGCCGCCAGGGATCGTTGCCCGACTCGTACAGCAGATGCCGCCCCAACTCGCCCTGGCTGCCGCGGAAGCCGGGATCGAGGTGCGGATCCGCGACCGCGACCCCGGCGGCGACCACCAGCTTCCCGAGCGGTGGATGCTCGGGGTTGTACCGCAGGCTGTGCTCCTCCAGATACACGGCGGCGGTGCCCACGTACACCGGCTCGTCGATCGTCGGAGTCTGCCGCACGGCGGCGGTCACCATCACGACGGCCATCTGCCCGAGCAGCACCATCGCCACGGCCACCAGCCACCGCCGCCCCGGGCCGGCCGGGCGGACCACGGCCGCCACCGCGGGCACGGAGCCCCGCTCACCCCCGCCGGGCAACGCCCGCTGCTGCCCGCGCCCCACCGGAAGACGGCTCATACCGCCCCACTCTCGCACCGCCGCACCCCGGCCGGGTGCCGAGCGGCCGGTGAGGCGCGCCGCTCCTTCGGGCAGCCCCGGGGCGCGCCCGACGAGTGTCAGTCAGTGCGCCCCACGAGGGCCGGCGCGTGAGCGGCGAGGTCCGCCAGCGGGGCGCCGCTCAGCCGGCACACCGTCCAGTTGTTCAGGAACTTCGCCCCGAGTGACCGGTAGAAGCCGATCGCCGGCTCGTTCCAGTCCAGCACCACCCACTCGAAGCGCTCGAAACCGTTCTCCCGGCAGATCGCCGCGAGGGCGGCCAGCAGTGCCTTGCCGTGCCCGGCGCCCCGGGTGTGCGGGCGTACGAAGAGGTCCTCCAGATGCATCCCCCGGGTGCCGGTCCAGGTGGAGAAACGCGGGAACCACAGGGCGAAGCCCACGATCCGGCCATCGGCGTCGTCCTCGGCGATCAGGACGGACGCGGCGGGGTGCGCGCCGAACAGCGCCTCGCGCAGCTGCTCCTCGGTGGTGCGGGACTGCTCGGCGGCCTTCTCGTAGGCGGCGAGTTCGTGGATCATCGCACGGATCTCGGGGACGTCGTGCTCGGTGGCGGTTCGAATCATGGGCCGGAGCATGAACCACCGGGCCGTTCCGTGTCCATCGGGAGTGGCTCGGTGGGCGGCCCGAGCCGGTCAGGGCGGCAGCGCACTCATGCCGCGGTGCCCACGCGCGGCACCGCGGCCGCCGGCACCACGAGGTCGGCGCGGCGCCGGGTCAGGGCGACGAGTTCGGCGTTGGGCTGGTCCGAGCGAAGGGTCCAGGCCACCGCCTCGTCGTGGCGCTTGCCGAACTCCTCGTGGCGGGCCACCAGCCGGCGCAGCCGCTCCTCCTCGTCCAGCTCGCAGAACCACACCTCGTCGAGCTGCGGCCGGACCCGGGCCCAGGCGCCGGTGTCCAGCAGCAGGTAGTTCCCCTCCGTGACCACCAGCCGGGCCGTCGGCGGCACCGGCACGGCCCCCGCGATCGGCTGCTCCAGCACCCGTTCGAAGCCGGGCGCGTACACGACGTCGTCGTGCGTCTCCTCGCGCAGGCGTCGCAGCAGCTCCGCGTACCCGGCGGCGTCGAAGGTGTCCGGGGCGCCCTTGCGGTCCCGGCGGCCGAGCCGGTCCAGTTCGGCGTCGGCGAGGTGGAAGCCGTCCATGGGGACGTGCGCGACCCACGGCTCCCCGGCGCCGTTCAACTCCCGCACCAAGTGCCCGGCGAGCGTGGACTTGCCGGAGCCCGGGCTGCCGGCGATGCCGAGCACCGCGCGCCGGCCGGCCCCGGTGAGGGCGCGGGCACGGCTGAGGAGATCGTCGAAGGTCGGTGTCACACGGACGAGTGTGTCACCCGCGCTCCCCGTGTTCGCCGCCGAGCGGGGAAGGTGTCCGGTATGACGGATCTGGGTCTGCCCGAGAACATCCTGGCCTGCCTCTTCGATCTCGACGGCGTCATCACCAGGACGGCCGTCGTCCACGCGGCGGCCTGGAAGGAGATGTTCGACGCCTTCCTGCGCGAGCGGGGCGGCGCCGGCTTCCGGCCCTTCGACGCAGGCGCCGGTGACTACGCCAGGCACGTCGACGGCCGTCCGCGTGCCGACGGCGTACGCACCTTCCTCGCCTCCCGCGCCATCGAACTGCCCGAGGGGGAACCCGGGGACCCGCCCGACGCCCCGACCGTGCACGGGCTCGGCAACCGCAAGAACGAGCTGCTCCTCGAGCGGATCCGCACCGGCGGTGTCGACGCCTACGACGGCACCCTGCGTTACATCGAGGCGGCCCGCGCCCGCCGGCTGCGCACCGCTGTCGTCTCCGCCAGCGCCAACTGCCTCGACGTGCTGCGCGCCATCGGTGCCGAGCACCTCTTCGACGTCCGCGTCGACGGCGTGGTCGCCGCCGAACGCGGCCTCCCGGGCAAGCCGCGCCCCGACACCTTCCTCGCCGCGGCCCGGGACCTCGGCGTGCCTCCCGGCCGGGCCGCCGTGTTCGAGGACGCGCTGGCCGGCATGGACGCGGGCCGCGCCGGTCACTTCGGTTACGTGGTCGGCGTGGACCGCGTCGGACGGCCGGACGCGCTGTACGCCCACGGCGCCGACCGGGTCGTGACGGACCTCGAGGAGCTCCTCGGGGAACCGGGGGAACGGCGGCCCTCATGGACGGTATGAGGCGAACGGCCGTACTCCGCTCCATCTGCCTGTACCTTGCGGGGTAATTTGTCATTGTTTGCACGGTTCGCATGCCGGCGTCTCGCCGGAGCAAGGGACGCAAGGGGCGGACGATGGCCGACGGAAGCGGTCGCCTCCTCACCGGAGGACGGCGACGCGCACACACGTCCGCGGGCGTGCCCCGTCCGGCCGCCGGCACCGCACCGCTCGTGGCCCTGGCCGCCGTCTTCATCCTCGCCCAACTCGTCCTCGTCCGACCGAACATGGGACTCGGCTGGGACGAGGTCGTCTACGTCAGCCAGGTCACGTCCCACCGCCCGGCCGCCTTCTTCAGCGCCCCGCGCTCCCGCGGCGTCTCGCTCCTGGTGGCGCCCGTCGCGTCCTGGTCCTCGTCCACCGTCCTGCTGCGCGTCCACCTCGCCCTGCTGTCCGGCCTCGCCCTGTACCTGGCGCTGCGCGCCTGGCGCGGTCTGTTCCCCACCCGCGTCCTGGTCACCGCCGGAGCCTTCTACACCTCCCTGTGGGTGACCCTCTTCTACGGCCCCCAGGCCATGCCCAACCACTGGGTCGCGATCGGCGCCCTGATCACGGTCGGCTCCTTCCTGCGGTACCGCGCCGACCGATCGGCGCGCGGCGCGCTGTGGGGCGTCGTGGCGGGGGCCGCGCTGATGGCGTGGATGCGGCCCACCGACGCCGTCTGGGTGACGGTCCCCCTGTTCGTCCTCGCCCTGGCCGGCCGTCACTGGCGGCTTCTGCTCGCGTCGGCGGCGGGTCTCGCGGTGGGCGCGGTCGATTGGGTGGTCGAGGCCTACGCGGGATACAGCGGCCTGGGGGAGCGGCTGGCCGAGGCCTCCCGCGTCCAGGGCGGGCTCGGCTGGCACATGGCCGTCGACGACCAGCTGCGCAGCCTGGGCGGACGCGGCCTGTGCCGCCCCTGCACCGGGCCGATGCCCCACCCGGTGATCACCCTCTGGTGGTTCGCCCTGCCCCTGCTCGTCGCCGTCGGAGTGGTCGTCGCCGTACGGGCCCGGCGTGTCCTGCGTACCGTGATGCCGCTGGCCTGCGCCACCACGGCCGCCCTCCCGTACCTGTTCATGATCGGGTACGCGGCACCCCGCTTCCTCCAGCCCGCCTACGCCCTGCTCGCGGTTCCCGTCGCCGACGGACTGTGGCACCTGGCCAGAGAACCGGCCGGAAAGCGGCGCCCGGGAGGGAGCCGACGGCCGGTCGCGACGGCGCTGGTCGCGCTCGCCCTGACCGGCCATCTGGCGGTACAGCTGGCCGTCCTGGTGCACACCGTCGACCGCAGCACCGAAATCCGCCGGGACTGGGCCCGCGCCGCCGGCGAGCTGCACCGGCTCGGCGTCCGCCCGCCCTGTCTGATCACCGGCCACGAGGCCGTCCCCGTCGGCTACTACACCGGCTGCTCCTCCGGCGAGACCAGCGGGAACAACGAGAACATCACGGTGGCGGAGATCCTGCGCACCGCGGACCGCGTCCCCGTGGCCGCGCTCACCGGCCCCGGCGGTGTCCCGCCCGACTACGCGCGGCCCTGGCCGGTCCACCGGATCAGCCACCTCGAGGCCCGCATCGCCCCGGCACCCCGGCAGGACGCCTCCGGCTGACGCCCGGACCCCCGGGACGCGGCAGGGACCCGCACGCCGAATCGGGGTGTGGGCGGCGCACAACGGGAAACGCGGATCAACACCTGAGAGGAACGAGTCGACACAGCGTGACAGGGAGGAAACCATGGGTACCGATCCGATGGCGGACGACGTGTACCAGCCCACCGGAGGCAACGAGGAGCAGGAGGACGCCGCGCCCCTCGACCGGCAGGACGCCGTCGACGAACGGACCTATGACGACATCCTGGACGAGGGCTACTCCCCGCCGGAGAAGCCGCTCGGCGTGACCCGGCACGGCACCACGGCCGCCGAACAGCACGAGGGCGAGACCCTGGACGAACGGCTGGCCCAGGAAGTGCCCGACACGTCCGCGCCCGGCGGGGACGACGTGGGCGACCTCCCCGGGGGCGAGGGCGAACCGGTCGACCCGGAGGCCGGCACCGAGCGCGCCGGACGCCTGGTCGCCCCGGACGAGGGCGTCCGTGCCGACAGCACGAAGGAGAGCGTCGCCGAGGACGTCGGCATCGACGCAGGGGCCGCCGGCGCGGAAGAGGCCGCCGTGCACGTCGTGGAGGACGAAACGGCGTTGCCGGAGGGCCGGGACGGGGATCGGGGACAGAGCCAGGACAGGACCTGACCCGGTCTGCTCCGCCCCGGCCCGATCGGGCCCGGCCAGCTCCGTCCCGGCCGGTCGGGACGGGCATGACGGAGCCGGTCCCGGGGTTCAGGGAAGCAGCTTGTCCAGTGCGGCGGGTCCCTCCTCCGCCAGCTTGCGCTTGGCCCATTCGAGATTCTGCGGGGTGAGGTCCTTGCCGGAGGCAAGGACGAGGTCCTCCGGCGACACGTCGGTGCCGGTACGGGCGTGGAGCAGGCCGTCCGGGGTGGTGCGGTCCTCGGACGGCCTGGACTCCTCGGGCTGTGACGTCGACATCTTCTGGCTCCTCGGGTCCGGACGTTGTAGCGGCCCCGGTGCGGTCATCGGGTCCGATATCACCATTCAACGCGGGGGCCCGCCGTGCATCCGGAACACACGGGGCACCGCCTCGAAGGGCCGCTCCTCAGGTGCAGGAGTACCTTCCCCGGCCCGCGGAAAACACTGCGAAGACCGCCGTCCGGGCTGCTCCGAGGCGTCTAGAAGGGCGACAGCGTCAGGCGCAGGCCGGTGGGGGCCGTGTCCTGGATGTAGGAGGCGAAGCCGGCGACGTCGTCGAAGGCGAAGCCGTACGCCTTTCCGTCCTCCGTGGCCGTGTGCACGGCCTTGGAGTAGTGGTTGGTGAGCTCGGTCCGGTAGAAGGCCGAGGCGTCGGTGGTCGGCTGGTCGGGGTGGCTGAGCAGCGTCGAGCGGTTGAAGCCGGCGCCGAGCACGGCGGCGACCGGGCCGGTCGTACCGTCGTTGGGGGCGGCGAGCGCTCCGTCGCAGAAGAGCACGTCCCGCGTGGACGGCTTGCCGAAGGAGACCTGGGCGGGCCCGTCGAAGGTGAACCGCTCGCCGCGCACCCGGCCGGTGAAGGTTCCGGCGTTGGTGGTGACCTTCAGGTCCCGGCCGGTGTAGGTGCTCCACACCTCGTCGATGTACGGGGCGAGGTAGTCCTCGGCGAACAGACCCGAATCCAGTCCGTGTCCCGGCGCGATGATCCGGGTGTCGTCCACGACGAGCAGCGAGAACGCCTCCACCTGCCTGATGGCGCCGAACACGGCGCGGCGGCCCCCCTCGCGGAAGGCGCCCGCGGTCTGGTCCTCGGAGCCGGTGAGCCGGATGCCGAGCGGCACGCTGAACATGTCGACCATCGTGGTGTTGCAGAACATGCCTGCGGAGTTGTAGGTGAACTCGGCGCAGTCGTGCAGCACACCGTAGTTGGGGTCCGAGGTGACCCAGCCCGCCGGGTACTGCAGCGCCGCGTCGCCGTTGCCGTCCGTGACGGCCTTGAACTTGAGCTTCGCACCGAGGGCCACGTAGACACGGCCGGACATGTACGGCAGGGACAGCCTGGTCTCGCCGCTGCCGGCCAGGCTGATCGCGTAGTCGGTGAAGCCGTCGGCGCCGTTGTCCGACAGGGCGATCGGGGCCAGGGTGCCGTCGGGGGTGACCCGTACCTGACGGCCGTCCTGGTTGCCCACGATGTAGAGGTGCACGCTCGCGTTGTCGAAGGAACCGCTGTTGTTGACGATCGTCAGCGGGAGGGGGCCCGCGGCGGCCTTCGTGTCGGCAGGCGTCTTCGCGAGGGCGTGGGGGGCGAACGCGGCGACGGCGGGCGCGGTCACGGCTGCCCCACCGAGAGCGAAGAGGACCTTCCGGCGGCCGAGGGAACGCTGGTGACGGAGAGTCATGTGGGGGTCTCCTGAGGTGGTCGTGGGGGTTGTGGGCGGCGTCGACCCGGCCTGGAGTCTTGGGGCGTGGAGCGCTCCAGGGGGTGAGAGCGCTCTCAGGCCGTGCATCGGCACCGGCGCGTGGTTTTGATGGTACGGACCGGAACGATCCCCGCCAACGGGTCCGGCTGCCCCTCAACCCGCCCTGATCGGCGGTCACTTGAACAGCGTACGAGGACCCCACGATTGCTTGAGCGCTTCTTGGGCGCCGTTTGAGCCGGAGACGTCAGAGGCCGGACCGGGTCGTTCCGCTGTCGAGCAGGTGCTCCGCGCCGGCCAGGATCTCGGTGACGCGGAGCGCGAACGCGGCGTCGCAGGGGTGCGGCCTGCCGGTGTCCGCGGCGGTGAGGAGCGCGTCGACGGCCCGTCCGAGGGCGGGAACCGCCCCGTGGGCCGTCTTCGGCAGGACGGTGACGCCGGACTTGCCGCGGAGCTCCACGGTGGCGCCGGCGGCGGCCGGGGGAGCGGTCAGGCTCAGGGTGATGGCGCTCGAAGCGTCGCTCGTGTGCTCCAGTACGAGATGGACGGTGTCGCCGGGGCCGTGCGCCGCCGCCGACACCTGCCGGGCGTCGCCCAGCAGGGGCAGCAGTACGGACAGGGCGTGCGGGCCGACGTCCCACAGCGCGCCCTTCTCCCGCCGCCAGGGCGAGGCCGCGAACGGGCTGTCGCCGGAGGTGAACACCGACCCGAGCCACTCCGCCCGCGCGGTGAACCAACCGCCCACGCCGGCCTGTTCACTGATCCACGCCGCCGGTTCGGGCTGGAAGCGGGTGGTGAAGAAGACCACGGAGGCGACCCGCGCCTCCTCGACCGCCTCCGCCACCGCCCGCCCCTGCGCCACCGTCGGGGCGAGCGGCTTGTCGAGCAGCAGATGGCGTCCCGCCCGCGCCGCACGGACCGCGAGGCCGGCCTGCACGTCCGGCGGCAGGGCCACGGCGACGGCGTCCACGTCGGCGATCAGCGCGTCGACGTCGTCGTACGCGCGCGTGCCGTGCCGGTCGGCCAGTTCCTCGGCGGCGTCGAAGCGGCGGCCCCACACGCCGGTGAAGTCGAGGTCCTGGTGCCCGCTCAGCGCGGGGGCGTGTGCCGCCTGTGCCCAGGGACCGGTGCCGAGCAGTCCGATACGCATGCCGTCGCTTCTCCCGTGCCGTGCGTCCGCCACCGGCCGGTGGTGCCCGGCCCCCTGTCGGGCCCGAGCGTGCCATACCGACCGGGGCGGCGGGGTGCCGAGTTCTCGCCAATTCCGACCAGTTGAGCAAATGGGATGAATGTTTCGGTGTGATCCGGGTAGGCGCCCGTCACACTCAGAGATCAGAGAGAGGCGCTTTCGTGCTGGTACCGGATCCCAAGAGGGTCAGACAGTTGCTGACGCGTTACGCGACGCTGCGGATCGCGCAGGCGGAGCGGTACTCGCCCGTCGCGGCGCGCGAGTTGGAGGACATCACGTACACGCTCTGCGTCATGACGGGAACAGCCGGCATCCGTGAGGCCGTGGCCCGCGCGGACGCGCTGCTCACCGGGGAGCGGAGCGCGGCGGACATCCGGACCACGGGCGCGGACGAGGAGAGCGGCCGGTCGCTGGTCGGGTGACGGCTCCCGGGCTGTGTTCCGCCGTTCCGCCGAAGCAGGCAGGTCTCCGGCTACGAGCCGGTGCTCGCGACGGGCCGTCGCCCGTGGAACGCCGACCGATACGCATACGGTGTGGTGCCCACCACCTTGCGGAACCGCTCACGGAACGCCGTGGGCGAGCCGAACCCCGACTGCTGGGCGATCCGTTCGACGGTGTAGTCGCTGTTCTCCAGCAGGTACTGCGCCCGCCGCACCCGCGCCCGCAGCAGCCACTGCACCGGCGTGGTACCCGTCTGCTCACGGAACCGGCGGCCGAAGGTGCGCTCGCTCATCCCGGCGCGCGCCGCCATCGCCCCGAGGGTGACCTCGTGTGCCAGATTGTCCTCGAGCCACTCCAGAAGCGGCTCCAGGGCCGACCCACGGGGCACGGGCGGGTACTGGTGCACGATGAACTGGGCCTGCCCGCCCTCCCGTTCCAGCGGCATGACGGACATCCGGGCCGTGTTCGCGGCCACGGCCGAGCCGAGGTCCCGGCGGATCATGTGCAGGCACATGTCCAGCGCGGCGGCGGCGCCGGCCGAGGTGAGGATCTGCCCGTTGTCGACGTAGAGCACGTCGGGCTTCACCTCGACGCGAGGAAAGTCACGGGCCAGCTGGTCCGCGGCCACCCAGTGCGTGGTGGCGCGCAGCCCGTCCAGCAACCCGGCCTCCGCCAGGACGAACGCGCCCACGCACACCGAGGCGATCCGGGTGCCCGCCTCGGCCGCCCGGCGCAGCGCCGCGCGGACGGCGGGGGAGAGCGGCGCGGCACCCTCGGCGCAACCCGGGACGATGATCGTGTCGGCGTCCGCCAGGGCCTCCAGTCCGCGGTCGACACGCAGGACCAGCCCGCCGTCCGCCACCACCTCGGGTGTCTCCGCGCACGGGCGCACCCGGTAGGCGGGCCGGCCGTCGGGCAGCTGCGTCCAGTCGAAGGTCTGCATGGGGGCCGCCATGTCGAACGGGATGACCCGGTCGAGCAGCAGAATCGCCACGGAGTGCATGAAAGCCACGATAGACGGGTTCCCGCCAGCGACAAGAGACGGGGCGACGGTACGGCGACGGCCGGGAGGGCAGCTCGGCGGTGTTGGCGGGAATCCGTTGGAAGCTGTCGGTCCGGCCCCTGGGTGATCGTCCCCCGGGCTCCTAACGTGGGCCCGGCACCGCTGACCACACCAAGGAAAGAGCCCCGGTGACCAAGTTCCTGCTGTCCGTCCACGTCCTCGCCGCCATCGTCGCCGTCGGTCCCGTGACCGTCGCGGCGAGCATGTTCCCGCCGGCCGTGCGCCGGGCCGCCGCCGGGGGCGGCGGGCCCGCGGCGGCGGCGGTGACGGTGACGGTGACCACGGTTGGAGTGCTGCACCGCATCTGCGGGGTCTACGCCCGGATAGGAATCGCGGTGCCCGTTCTCGGGCTCGCCACCGCTCTCGCCATGGGGGTCCTGGGCGATGGCTGGCTCATCACCTCCATCGCCCTGACGGCGGCCGCCGCGGGCGTCCTGATCGCCTTCGTCCTGCCCGGTCAGGAGGAGTTCGTCGAGCAGGTGGCGGAGGGCCGCTCCGTCGACCGGCAGGCCACGGTGCGACTGGCCATGTCCACCGGTGTGTTCAACCTGCTGTGGGCGACGGTGACGATCCTCATGATCGTTCGCCCCGGCTCCACGACGGGAGCCTGACCGGGCCGGACCGCGCCGGGCCCGGCCGGACCGGGGCTCGCGCCGGCTGCCCCTCCTGTCCCGGTCTGCGTCAAGTCGTACGGGTGAATTCCCACTTCATGGTGTCCGGGCGCCTACACTCGGCAGTCGCGCCCCCGCTCCGGGGGCGACGAGCAGAGAGGCGCGTTGCCGGGTGTTCCAGGATTCCCCCATCTACGACCGACTCATCGCGGAGCGCGGCGATGTGCCCGCGCAGGTCCGCAGGGAGGCCGAACGAGTGAGCAGGGAAATGGAGCTGGTCATGCGGCCCCTGCAGTCGTCCGGGTACACCCCGGGCCTCGACCGTCCGCAGTCCCCGGGCAACGGCTGGCAGCGCACCGCCCTGTTGCCCGGCCCCCGGCCGCACTGACCCGGAGGAAGGGCCCGTACCACCGCGCCCAGGCGTGGTGACGGGCCCTCAGTGCGCCGTGGTGCGCACCCCGTTGACCCCCGGAGTCTCTTTGGGAGCGGGCCGGGCCAGCCACTCGGCGACGGCGCGGGCGATCGGCTGTCCCGTCTCCACCTCGACGAATCCGAACTGACCCGATTGATTGCACTCCAGGAACCACCACGTTCCGTCCGCGGCCTCGACGAAGTCGAAGGCTCCGTACGCCAGTTCGGCCTCACGCAGATAGGCGTGGACGGCGTCGGCGGTGCGTGGCGGCACGTCGACCGGCTCCCAGGGGGAGGGGGATGTGGCGAAACGCACATCGACCTCCGCCGGTTCCGCGTCCGGGGCCGTCGCCTTGCGGGCGGCGAGCAGACGCTCGCCCACGACGGTGAGCCGGATGTCGGCCCGCTTCGCGATGCGCCGCTGGAGCAGTGTCGGTCCGAACGCCACGGCGGCGAAGTCGGTGTCCGGCGCCACCCGGCTGGTCGGAACGGCCCGCGGCGGATCCTGCGGATGTGCTCCGGAGACCGGCTTGACCACCAGGTCCGGGAAGCGCTCCGCGAACTCCCGGGCGGCGCGCGGGAAGGTCGTGATCACCGTGGCGGGCACGGGCAGGCCGCAGCGCTGGGCCAGTCGTAGCTGCCATGGCTTGTGGCGGGCCTGCCGGGCCGCGTCCGGATGGTTCATCCAGCGGGCGTCCGAGCCGCGCAGCATGCCGTAGAGAGCCTGGGCGGCCTCCTCGGTCAGCCACGGCGACGGCCGGGCCGCCCGCCCGGCCGGGGTGCCCGGCCTGCGCACCCACACGGACCGCAGCCCGCCGATGCTCACCAGTCGCCCCCCGGCGGAGAGATGGCCGCGGAAGCGGCCGTGGACGTATTCACCCGAGAGCGAGACCCCGCCGGTCAGATCTGCCGGGTCGAGGCGCACCACCGGCACCCCGGAACCGTGCAGATGCACGATCACCATGTCGGCGGTCACGTCCTCTTCACAGGTGAGGATCAGTACGGTCATCGTCTGCGGTCCATGGTCAGTCGTCGAAGTGGGTCTTGGACCCCGCGGTGGACGTGGTGGTGCCCACCTCCCGCAACAGTGCGTGATCGCAGGCCGCCACCCGTCCGTCGACGAGTACGTTCAACTGCAGCCCAGAGTCGTACACATACGGAGTGGTTACGACCAACTCCGGTGCCGGACGTGCGTAGTTGAGCGCGAACGGTTGCATCGTCTCTCCCTCGTCGGTACCGCGCCGACCAGCGACGGGCCACTGCGCGCCGCCGCTTGGTCCGCCGACTTGTTTTGGCTTCCAGAGACTTATACGAATCGAACGGGTGGTTGGTTTCCTTACGGAGCGTAGTCATCGGCGGGTTCACGGTCCGGTCGCCGGGGCACCGCCCCGAGGGAACGTGCGCCGAGGGAGCCGCGCATGGTGCGCAGGGCGAGCAGCAGGACGCCGATGTCGTCCAGATAGACCGGGTCGGGCAACAGATCGGCCGGCAGCACCAGGTAGAGGACCGCACCCCAGAACACCCAACGTGGGCCCGTGGGCAGACCGGCGTCCCGCAACGCCCGCCGGGTGCGGACCAGCCGCACCAGGACGGCCACGGCGCAGGCCAGCACGGCGGCTGCGACGACGGCGGCGACGATTACCACGGTGGTGGTGTCCACGGGGTGTCCTCCTCCAAGCGCGGCGAGGCAACGGTCTCTCTGTCTGGATGCCCGGTAACGGCCCCGGCTATGGCATCCGCCGGACGCATGGAGCATTACAGGTCATACCCATGGCCCAGCCGAGTGGCCGTGCGGGGCGAGGGCGCCTAGTAATGGTCCACGTAACGTCGCTCTTCGTACGTCCGGGGCGAGGAGCGGCCTCCGCCTTCTTCATGGAGCCGAGCATGACCACCTGCTCTTCATCACCCTCCTCGAACACCTCGAACGGATCCGCGATACCCGCCGGGACGGACCCGGCCCTCCCGCCGGCACCGCCGACGATGCCCCCTCCGTCCGCCCCGACGGTCTCCGCCACCGGCACCGGCCTGCTGGACCCGGCCCCGCTCAGCACCGGGGACGCCGTCGGCGGCCTGATGTGCGCGGTGGTGTCGGACCGCCCCCTGGAGGAGGTCGCCGACCTCATCACGTCGCTGGCACGCTCGCCCGAGCACACGCCGGCCGTGGTCGACGCCCTGCGCGCCGTCGGAGTGAGCCGGTCCGTGGAGGACGTCGCCCGTCTGGTCGCCCTGCTGACCCGGCCGCCCCGCGACGCCGACAGCGCCGACGAGGTGATCCGGGCCGCGGCGGCGCACCGTCCCGTGGCGGACGTGACCCGGCTGGTGGCGCTGCTGCAGAACGAGGAACTGGCGCCCCACTGCCGTGAGGAGGCGCTGCGGGCCGCAGCCTCCGGCCGCTCCGTCGAGGAACTGATCGAGCTGATAGACCGGCTGGCCGCGCAGGAGCCACCGGAACGCTCCGGCAGCCCGACGACGGTCCCGCCGGCCCCGTCCCGCTCCGAGGACGACCACGGCGACCAGGACGACGACGCGTACGGAGACCGGCACCGAGCCCCGTACCGAGCCGGGAACAGCGGCCGGGACGGGGGCGGGACCCGGAGGAGCATCCGGGACGACGAGGAAGCCGGGGACGGGCGCGGAACGACGCCGGAGGCCGGATACCGGACCGTCCACCGCGGTGCCCGGGGCGCGGCGGCCCTGCGCTCGAGACACCGGATCAGGCACCACCGGCCCCGCGCGCGAACGGGGCAGGGCACGCGGCCCGGCCGGAGACCCGCCGGCGCCGCCCCCGAGCGTCCGCCCGAACAGGCGGGCCGGTCCCTGACCTGGTCCAGCTGGCTCGCCGCGGTGGCTCTCGCCCTGTGCGCGGTGGCCCACTTCCCCCCGCACTGCGACGGTTCCGCACTGGGCCTGCACGCCCTCACCGTCGGCCTGTCGGTGCTCTGCACGGCGCTGGCCCTGGTCCTGGTGGTGCGCCCCGGCGCACTGGTGCTCGCGCCGGCGGTCGTCGTACCCGCGGCCCTGGTCGGGGCGCACGCCTACGGCCCGTCCTTCCCGTCCGTCTTCCTGTCCCGAGCCGTCCGCCTCGCGCTCGCCCCGCAGTGGCTGGCCAGCGCGACGGCCGTCACCGCCGCGCTGCTGGCACTCACGGCCCTGCTCGTCCGGGTGGCGTCCCCGTTCCCCGGCAGGCACTGGGCGGTGTGGCCGGCGCCCGGGACACACCGGATGCCGGACTGAGCGCGTGCCGACCGAGGAGGGACGCCGGGTTCACCGGGCACGGACCGGGAAAGGCCCTACGGACCCGAAGCCGCCGACTGCCTGTCGGTGGCGGGCGGGGCCCCGCGCTCCTCCTCGTCGGCCGACGGGCGACGCGCCGCCCTGGGACCGAACTTCAGGCGCTCCAGCGTGCGCGTCAGCTGCCGCACGGGCGACGGAGCCGGCGTACCGCCGGGCGGCAGGGCACGGGGTCCGGAGGCCGCGGCGGACTCCCGGTAGGCGGCCAGCGCCTCGTGCGCGCTCTCGGCCGCCTCGCGGTACAGGTCGCGGGACTTCGTCATGGCCTCCAGCGCGTCGGCGTACATGGCGACCAGTCGGCGCTCGCGGGCGAGCTCCTCCTCCAGGGTCAGCAGACGCCAGTCCTCCCGCAGCGCGGTCAGGGCGGCCTCGGCGCCGTCCGGCAGCGGACGCGGCAGCGCCGCGAACCGGCTCACCGCGTCGACCAGCTCGGCGGGGCGGGTGCCGTCCAGGAACACCGCACGCACCGAGAACTCCCCGGCGTCGTAGCCGTCCGGGACCGGCCCGCCGGGCAGGACCACCGCACCGCCGCGCGGCACCTCGGCACCGGAGTCCCGCAGTGCCCAGTTCACGACCCGCAGCTGGTGGGGCGCGGCCCGGTGCTCCACCACGCGATGCCGCAGCCCCGACGGCAGCCAGTGGGCGAGCGGCAGCCGGCCGCGGTCGTCCGTGGTCATCGCCTCGTGGACGACCACGTGGATGTTCCACCCGTTCCCGTCGGCGCTCCGCGCGCAGTCACGCAGCAGCCGCCGTACGGCCTTGTCGTCCTCGGGCAGTGGATTGATCTCTCCCAGCCGCAGTCCCGTGGCTGCGTCGTGGTTCCAGCCCGGGTCCGGGTCGTCCAGGGGCCAGAACATACCTGCGGGGGACGGCCATGTGTGGTCCCAGGGCCGCTCGGCCTCGGCGACCAGGATCCAGCGCTGCCCGTCCCCCTCGGCGGGGCCGACGCTCAGTCGGGCGCGCACGGTCACCGCCCCGGCGACCCGGACACGGGCCTGGAACACCCGGTCCGGCGTGTCGTGCCGCGTCTCGTGCCCCGCTCCGGGCACGTCGTCGGGCACTTCCAGGAAGGCGTCGATGCCCCCGCCGCCCTCCAGCCGGGGCAGGGTGCGTCGGAGCACGTCCAGCGCTGAGGCGCCGGTGTGCCGGCCGGCGGTCAGCCAGACGGACGGAGGGACCGTGGGGCGGGCTGTGCGTGAGGTAGGCATGGATCCAGGGGTGAACGGGGGCACGTGTTCCTGTCATTGTCGTCGCTGTCGGACGGCGAACTGACGCGGGCTCCGCCGGGCGGCGGTCCTCGTCCGCGGCTACCCGCGCGGTGGGGTTCTCATGTGCCACGTGTCATCCCCGCACGCGGGTCCCGCGCACGGGGTGTGCGGGGCGCACACATGGCGGAAGGCTTTCACTCGTGGTCGCGACAGTACCCGGTCCCCACAATGGAATCCGGTGAGCAGGGCCGACCCGCCATCCGCACAGGGGAAGGCCCTGCTCGCACCCCGCCGCCCACCGGACCGGGAAAATCGCCGACGTTATCAGTGCCGGGGCGCCCTTGTCGCATATTCCAAGGGAAAACACCAAAGCCCTCACCCCGGTCGAGCACACACCGTAGCGTCGACGTCACGTTCGCGGTACAGCCGTGCGATGAGGGGGGATCCGGCGTGCCCGGAATCGACGAGAGTCTGCTGGAAGCCATGCGACTGCCTGGTGCGCGGGGTGCACTGGTGGTCGACTGGATCAGCGGACTCGCGCTGGGCGCGGTGGGCGACGCGCCGGGTGACGACCCGGAGGCGACAGCGGCGGAGACCGCCGAACTCGCCCGCCTCGCCATGGAGAGCGGCACACTCGCACCGGCCGACGGCGGCCTGTCCGTCGCCTCCGTAGCCTCCGGCAAGGAACCACCCGTCCAGGACCTCATCCTCACCACCGTCGACGCGTACCACCTGCTCCGGTTCGTCATCACGACCTTCGACAGCACCGTGTTCCTGTACCTGTGGCTCGACCGCCGTGACGGCAACCTGGCCCTGGCCCGCATCCGGCTGGCCGAGATGGCGGACCGGCTGGTGCTCGGATGACCACGGCGGCGCCCATCGAGGGATCGGCACCCACCGGCGGATCGGCGCCGGCCGTGCTCGGCAGCCTCGCGGCGGACCGCGCCACCGGGGCCCTCTCCACCGAGTCCGGGGTCTTCTACCTGGCGGCGGGGCACATCGTCCACGTCGAATCCGTGTACAGCCCCGACCTCGGCGATCTGCTCACCGGCAGCGGTGCCCTCCCGGCCGACGGCTGGTGGGAGGCGGTCGAGCGGGCCGGGGCCCGCCACCGCGTCGGCCGCCAGCTGGTCGACAGCGGCCGTCTCAGCGCGGGAGCGCTGGAACTGTGCCACACGGGCGCGCTGTTCGACGCGGCGTACTTCGCGCTGGCCCAGGACACCGCCGCGCTCCGCTTCCGCCCGGAAGCAGCGCACTGGCTCGGCGCGGTCCGCCCCGTTCCGGTGCACAGCGTGCTGCGCGAGTCGCGGCGCCGCCGCGATCTGCTGCACCGCATCTGGCCCGACCCCGCCGTCGACACCGCCCCGCTCACCCGCGCGCCCGGCGCCGACCCGGCGGACCTGCCGCCCCGCCGCGGCCGGACCCTCGCCCGGGTCGACGGGGCCAGCACCGCCGCGCAGATCGCCTCGGCCCTGGCGTGCCGCACCTTCCACACCCTCGTCGAACTGCGCCGTCTGGCCGCCGCCGGACTGATCGCCCCCGCACCGCCCCCGCCCCCGCCCGTCGCCACCGTCCCCCACGGCACCGGCGAAGCCGGCTCCGCGTGGGACGAGCCCGACACAGCGCTGCTGCGACGGCTCCTGGACGCCTTGGAGGCCCTGTGATCCGCGCGCGTCGACAGCGTGCCGAAAGGAGACTGCTCATGGCCGTCGAGACCGACGTGCTGGACGAACTGCGTCGGCTCCGTACCCGGGTCCCCCGGCTGGCGGGATCGCTCGCGGCCACCGTCGACGGACTCGTCCTCGCCCACGACGTGCCCGACACCGAACCGGAGGGGCTGGCCGCGCTCACCGCCGCCGCGCTCGGTGTCGCGTACCGCGTGACGGACGCCACCGCCCGCGGTGAGTTCCGCGAACTGCTGGTGCGCGGGACGCGGGGATACGTGGCGACCTACGCCGCGGGAAGCACCGCCGTGCTCACCCTGCTCGCCGACGACCGGGTCAACGTGGGCCGGCTGCACCTGGAGGGCCGGCGCAGCGGGGCCCGCATCGCGGACCTGGTCGCCACCGGAGCCGGCCCCGGAGTGGGCCGGCACGCCGACCGTGCGGCGCCCGAACGAGGCCCCGCACCCGCCTCGGACGCGGACCGCCGGATCGGCACCCTCCCGGTGCGTGCCCCGCAGCGGCCCGCACACCGGCCCCGGCCCCAGGCCGGCGGCTGAATCCAGGCTCTTCCTCCCGGCCTGCCGCCGCGGCACGACCCGGCGACCGGCCAGAACAACGATCACGACCGAAGGGAAACCTCTCATGGCCAACACCGAGACCGCGCTCAAGGACTGCCTCGGCTCCATCGACGGCGCGACGGCCGCCGCACTCGTCGACTACACCAGCGGCATGGCGCTCGGCACGATGGGCGGTGGCAAGGACTTCAACCTGGAGGTCGCCGCCGCGGGCAACACCGACGTCATGCGCTCGAAACTGCGCACCATGGAACTCCTGGGGCTGAAGGACGAGATCGACGACATCCTGATCACCCTGGGCAGCCAGTACCACCTGATCCGCCCGCTCAAGGGGCGCGGCGGCAACGGCCTGTTCCTGTACCTGGTCCTGGACAAGGCTCGCGCCAACCTGGCGATGGCGCGCCACCAGCTGCGCCGGATCGAGACCGACCTGGAGGTCTGAGCCGGGACCGGACCGGTTCCGGAGCGGCGCAACGGGCGTGTGCCCTTCGCGAGTGGTACGCGCGAAGGGCACACGCCCGTTGCGGTGTCAGCCGGTCGCGGTCAGGCCGCGTCGGGGAGCCACAGATCGGGGCCGAAGACCTCGTAGCTGATCTGCCGGGCGGGGACGCCGGCGCCCAGGAGCCCGCCACGCACCGTGCGCATGAACGGCAGCGGGCCGCACAGGTACACCGACGCGTCCGCCGGGACGTCGATCCCGGCGAGGTCCATCAGGCCGCCGAGCGCGTCAGGCTCCTCGGTGCCCGGCCGCTCGTACCAGAAGACCGCGCGGGCGTCCGGCAGTTGCTCCACCAGGGACCGCATCTCGGCGCGCAGGGCGTGCTCGTCGGGCGAGGTGTCGGCGTGCAGCACCAGGACCCGGCGGGCCGAGCCCGTCGCGGCGAGCCTGGCGAGCATGCCCACCATGGGGGTGCAGCCGATACCGGCCGAGACCAGCACCAGCGGGGTGTCGGCCTCGTCCAGGGCCACGTCGCCGGCCGGCACGGACAGCGCGAGTTCGTCCCCCACGCCGGTCTGCGCGTGCAGCAGGTCGGACACCTCGCCGTCCGGTGCCCCCGCCTCGCCGGTGACGCGTTTGACGGTGATGCGGCGCAGGTCGCCCCCGGGGTCCGAGGACAGGCTGTACTGACGCAGCTGGTGCATCCCGTCGGGCATCCGCAGCCGCACGCTCACGTACTGCCCGGCCCGTGCGGGCGGGGCGGGCTCGCCGTCGGCCGGGCGCAGCAGGAACGACACCACGTCGGGGGTCTCCTCGTGCCGTTCGACGACCGTCCACCGCCGCCATATCGCGCCCGGTTCGACCCCCGCCTCCTGGTAGAGACGGGCCTCCTGCCCGATGAGGGCACCGGCCATCAGCCAGTACACCTCGTCCCAGGCGGCGGCCACCTCGGGGGTGACGGCCTCGCCGAGCACCTCCGCGATCGCGACGAATAGGTATTTGTGCACGATCGTGTACTGGTCGTCGGTGACCCCGACCGCGATGTGCTTGTGCGCGATCCGCGCCAGCAGGGCGTCCGGCCGGGTGTCCGGGGCGGCGAGCAGCGCCTGCGCGAAACCGGCGATGGAACCGGCCAGCGCCCGGCGCTGAGCCCCACTGGCCTGATTGCCCCGGTTGAACATGCCGTCCAGCAGCTCGGGGCGATCGCGGAACATCGCGCCGTAGAAACGTGCGGTGATCTCGTCGAGCGCTCCGGCCACGGCGGGAAGGGTGACCCGGACCACTGCGGCAGATTCTTCGGACAGCATGAGGTCTCCCAACAGCGCGACGGAGTAAGGGGGTTGGGCCGCCGTTCCGGACCGGCGGCACCACCTGTATAGCAATCCGGCATGAGGGTTTCCGTCGGTAACCGGCGAGGGCGGGGCACTGTGGGCCCATCGGCCCGGGAGAAGGGGACCTTCGGTCCCGGGCCGATGGGCACCCAGCAGGGCCGATCGGCCCGGTCGCGGGGGACTCACGACGCTGTTCAGCGGCTTGCGCGCACCGTGGGGGCGGCCGCGTCGAGCTCCGCGGGCAGCCGGGGAAACAGTTCGAAGACGCCGGTGAGCCGGACGTGGTGGAGGACGCGCAGGAAGGAGGGCCTGTCCGTGATCAGCCGCAGCCGCCCGCCGCGGGCCAGCACCCGGTTGCGGGCGCGGCACAGCACGCCCAGCCCCGAGCAGTCGATGAAGGTCACGGCGCGCAGATCGAGCACCAGGTCGGGAACGGCGCGGGCGGTCAGTGCGTCCAGGCGCCGCGACAGAACGGGCGCGGTGCGCAGGTCGAGTTCACCGCGCGGGGTGACGACCGTCGTTCCGGCGACGATCCGTTCGGGTGGCTCCGCCACGGACCGGCTGGGGTTCTGGGGCATACCGTCCAGACAACCCGGAGCGGCGAGCCCGCCGGTAGGGCCGGCCGGCCCCAGCCGCAGCGGTCCACCAGGGCCGACCGGCACTGACCGGTGAGTACGGCACCCGGTGTGAGGACGGGGCGAGCACCGGAACCGTCGGTATCGTGAGCGGAGCGACACCGCGGGGGATCGATGCCGCTCCTGCCCCCGAGGATGGCCCGGCCGCGCGCCGTGGCACAGGTGCCGATGGTCCCGGTGTCCCGGACCGACCGGCCTCGGCCGCGTCGCGCAGGACAGCGGGTGACCCGGGACGAAACGGGTCGCCCGAGGAAAGCAGGGCCGGTCGGCCCTGGCCGTCCGGCCCGTAATCGAGAAGGATCTCCCTGTGGAGGACCGGCCGGCCGACAGCCGGCGGCCGGTGGACGAGGACCTGCAAGGACCTACAAGGGCCTGTAAGGGCCTGTAAGGGCCTGCAAGGACCGACAAGGACAAGGAGCGTCAGATGGCGGACAGCGAGCAGCCCGGACCCGACCGGCCCGTCCGGGTCTTCCTGCTGGACGACCACGAGGTGGTCCGCCGCGGAGTGCACGACCTGCTCAACGACGAACCGGACATCACCGTGGTCGGCGAGGCCGCCACCGTGGAGCAGGCCCTGGTCCGCGTCCCCGCGCTCCGCCCCGACGTGGCGGTCCTCGACGTCCGCCTGCCCGACGGCGACGGTGTGACCGTCTGCCGCGAGCTGCGCTCGAAGATGCCCGACCTGGCCTGCCTGATGCTCACCTCGTTCGACGACGAGGAGGCCCTGCTGGACTCGATCATGGCGGGTGCCTCCGGCTATGTGCTGAAGCAGATCCAGGGCTCGGACCTGGTCGCGGCCGTGCGGACGGTCGCCTCGGGACAGTCCCTGCTCGACCCGAGCGCCACCACCCGCCTGATGGCCCGGCTGCGGCAGCAACAGGAGGAGCCGGAGGAGGAGCAGGACGCCCTGCCGGGACTGACCGAACGCGAGCGGGAGATCCTCGCGCTGATCGGTGAGGGGCTGACCAACCGGCAGATCGGCCAGCGGCTGTATCTCGCGGAGAAGACGGTGAAGAACCACATCTCCCGGCTGCTGGCCAAGCTCGGGGTGGAACGCCGTATCCAGGCCGCCGTGATCGCCACCCAGGCCCAGGACCGGCTGCGGCGCACGGACCGCTGACGCCGGGTGCGGCATCGGTGGGACGCGACCGTGCCGGGCCCGTTACCGTGGCACCTGCCGGGGGCACATTCCCGGTGGGGCGAGCGAACGGGAGGACCACGGGTGGAGAGCTCCGAGCGGGACGGGGACGCCCGTCTTCGGCTGCCGCAGCTGCGGCTGGACGAGTTGCTGGAGGAGCTCCAGGCCCGGATCGACGCGGCCCGCGGCACGCGTGACCGGGTGCACAGCCTGCTGGAGGCCGTCCTCGAGGTGGGGCGCGAGCTCGACCTGAAGCAGGTCCTGCACAGCATCGTCGACGCCGCGGCGGTGCTGGTGGACGCGGAGTACGCCGCCCTCGGCGTGATCGGCCCCGACGGCAAACGCCTGTCGGCCTTCCACACCGTCGGCGTCAGCGACGAAGCGATCGCCCGCATCGGCCACTTCCCCGAGGGGCACGGCATCCTCGGGGAACTGATCCGCCACCCCGAGCCGCTGCGGCTGGCCAAGCTCTCCGACCACCCCGCCTCCTACGGGTTCCCGCCCCATCACCCGCCGATGAACAGCTTTCTCGGCGTCCCCATCCGGGTCCGTGACCAGATCTTCGGCAACCTGTACCTCACCGAGAAGCGCGCCGGGGCGAAGTTCGACGAGGAGGACGAGTCGGTCCTGTCGACCCTGGCCGTCGCCGCCGGCGTGGCCATCGACAACGCCCGGCTCTACGAGGAGTCCCGGCTGCGGGAGCGGTGGCTGCAGGCGAACACGGAGATCACCCACGCCCTGATGTCCGGCAGCGGCGGCAGCGAGGCCCTCCTGCTGATCGCCGAACGCGCCAGGGAGATCACCGGCGCCGCGCTCGCCGAGGTGGCGGTGCCGATGGAGGGCACCGGATCACTGACCGTGGAACTCGCCATCGGCCAGGAGGCGGACGCCCACCGCGGGCTCGTCGTCCCCGTCGACGACAGTCTGCTGGGCCGGGCGTTCACCAGCGCCGCCCCCGTCACCAGCCCGGACGTCTCCAGCGACGAGCGGGTCTCGTCCGGACCACCGCGCTTCGCCGGACTCGGCCCGGCGGTGGCGGTGCCCGTCGGATCGGGCGACGGTGTCCGGGGCATCGTCCTGCTGGTGCGGGCCACCGGCGCCGGCGAGTTCTCCGAGAAGGAGATCGAGCCACTGCAGGGCTTCGCCGCGCAGGCGGCCGTGGCGATGGAACTGGCGGAGCGGCGCCGCGACGCCGAGCAGATCGCCGTGCTCGAGGACCGGGACCGGATCGCCCGGGACCTGCACGACCTGGCGATCCAGCGGCTGTTCGCCACCGGGATGACGCTGCAGAGCGCCGGCCGCTTCATCGAGCACAAGGAGGCCTCGGAGCGGGTCGCCCGGGCGGTGGACGACCTGGACGAGACCATAAAGATCATCAGGTCGACCATCTTCGGTCTGCGCGCGCACGACACCGCGTCCGGGACCGGTCTGCGGGCCCGCGTCGTGCGGGTGGTCGGCGAGGCGGTTCCCCTGCTCGGCTTCGCCCCCAGCGTACGGATGGAGGGCCTGGTCGACACCCATGTGTCGAAGGAGACCGCCGACCATGTGGTGGCCGTCCTGTCCGAGTCCCTGACCAACATCGCCCGGCACGCGCGCGCCGACCGTGCCCAGGTGGCCCTCGAGACCGACGGCCGCGAGGTACGGCTGACGGTCTCCGACAACGGTGTGGGCATCCCGGCCGGCGGCCGCCGCAGCGGACTGCGCAACATGGCCGAGCGCGCCGCGCAACTCGGGGGCGAGCTGGAGATCGACAGTTCCGCGGGCCGGGGCACCACCCTGGTGTGGCGCGCGCCCGTACGGGAGAGTTAGGACCTGTCCGGCCGTGTGTGGCCGGCCCGGGGCTGGGTACCCCGTGCCGAACCACCGGGGCTCTCCGCTGGGCCGACCGCGGAAGGAGCGTCGTTGTGACGGGCTGGACCTGGGAGTACGAGGGGTACGACGCCGCCGAGGCGCGCCTGCGGGAGTCGCTGTGCACGCTCGGCAACGGCTACTTCGCCACCCGGGGAGCGCTGCCGGAGTGTACCGCCGACGAGGTGCACTACCCGGGCACCTACAAGGCCGGCTGCTACGACCGGCTCACCTCGGAGGTCGCCGGGCGGCAGGTGGAGAACGAGGACCTCGTCAACCTCCCCAACTGGCTGCCGCTGCGCTTCCGGCTGCCCGGCGGCACCTGGCTCACCCCCGACACCGCGACCGTGCTCGACCACCACGAGACCCTGCGGATGGCCTCCGGGCTGCTGGAGCGGCTGACCCGGTACGACCTGGGCGGCGGCCGGGTACTGAGGGTCCACCAGGAACGGCTGGTGCACATGGCCGACCCCCATCTGGCCGCGCTGCGCACCGAGTTCACGGGGGAGCAGCACTCCGGCGCCCTCGAGGTCGAGGCGGCGCTCGACGGCGGCGTCACCAACACGGGAGTGGCACGCTACCGGGACCTGGACGGCCGGCATCTGACCCATCTGCACAGCGGCAGCTCGGCGCCGGACACGGTGTGGCTGTCCTGCCGCACCCGTACCTCGGACATCCTGATCGCCTTCGCCTCCCGGCTGCTGTCCGAGGCGCCCACCGCGATCCGCAGGGAGGACCGACGTGCCGTCCAGTCGACCCGTCTGCACCTGGCCCCGGGCCACACGGCGACCGTGGACAAGATCGTCGCCCTCCACACCTCGCGCGACCCGGCCATCAGCGACCCCTTGCACGCCGCCGTCGACCGGGTGGACCGCGTCCCCGCCTACGACGAACTGCTGGAGTCCCACCGGACGGCCTGGGGCCAGCTGTGGCGCCGGGGCGAACTGGACGTCCCCGGCGAGGCCGGCAGCATTCTGCGTCTGCACCTCTTCCATGTGCTCCAGACACTCTCCCCGCACACCGCCGACCTGGACGTCGGGGTGCCGGCCAGGGGACTGCACGGCGAGGCCTACCGCGGACACGTCTTCTGGGACGAGCTGTTCGTGCTGCCCTACCTCAACCTGCACTTCCCCGAGGTCTCCCACGCCCTGCTGCACTACCGGCACCGCCGACTGGGCCGGGCCCTCAACGCTGCCCGGGACGTCGGACGCAGAGGGGCGATGTTCCCCTGGCAGAGCGGCAGCGACGGCCGGGAGGAGGCCCAACGGCTCCACCTCAACCCGCGGTCGGGCCGCTGGGTACCCGACCACTCCCACCTTCAGCACCATGTGGGCTCGGCGATCGCGTACAACGTGTGGCAGTACTGCGAGGCCAGCGGCGACACCGAGTTCCTGCACACCAAAGGCGCCGAACTGCTGCTGCAGATCTCCCGCTTCTGGGCGGACGCCGCCGCCTGGGACCCGCTGCTGGGCCGGCACCGGATCAAGGGTGTGGTCGGCCCCGACGAGTACCACGACGCCTATCCCGACGCGGCCGAGCCCGGACTGGACGACAACGCTTACACGAACGTGACCGCTGCCTGGGTGCTCGCCCACACCCTCGACGTGCTGCGCGACCTGCCCGAGCCGCGACGGCGGGAACTCGACGAGCGCACGGGTCTGGACGGAAGCGAACTCGAGAAGTGGGAGGAGGTCTCCCGCACCCTGCACGTGCCCTTCCACGACGGGGTCATCAGCCAGTTCGAGGGGTACGGAAAGCTCGCCGAGCTCGACTGGCAGGACTACCGGCGGCGTTACGACGACATCCGGCGGCTGGACCGGATCCTGGAGGCCGAGGGCGACAGCGTCAACCGCTACCGGGCCTCGAAGCAGGCGGACGTCCTGATGCTCGGCTATCTGTTCGCCCCGGCCGAACTACAGGGCCTGTTCCGCCGGTTGGGGCATGAGTTGGACGAGGCGACCTGGCGGCTCACGGTGGACCACTACCTGCACCGCACCAGCCACGGCTCCACCCTCAGCGGCCTCGTCCACGGCTGGGTGCTGGCCCGGGAGCGGCGCGCCGAGGCCTGGACGTTCTGCCAGGAGGCACTTCGCGGGGACATCGCCGACATCCAGGGCGGCACCACCGGTGAGGGCATTCACCTCGGAGCCATGGCCGGCACCCTCGACCTGGTCCAGCGCGGACTGCCCGGGTTGGAGACCCGGGGCGGCGCCCTGCGGCTGGACCCGGTACCCCTGCCGGAGCTGTCCTCCTACGGCTTCACCCTGCGCTACCACGGCCACTGGGGTGTCCGGCTGAGGCTGGAACGCGGCCTGCTGGAGATCACCGTGCCGGCCTCCGGCCCCGCCCCGATCGACGTGCGCCTCCCGGACCGCACGGCCCGCCTCCACCCGGGGGAGACGGGCCACCTACCGCTCATGGAATGACGGTCCGGCGGGGGTCGGTCACTTGTGGAAGCTGATGTACCCGTCGCCGTCCCGGTCGGAGCCGCGCTTCGTGTACGAGTGCACGTCGGCGCGGCTGCCCGTGGGCTTGACCAGGTAGATCGTGTCCTTGTCGTTGTTCCAGATGAAGTTGCAGTTGTCGCGGTAGACGACGTTGTTCTTGTCGGAGTCGGTGCCGTGGCCGCCGCGCAGCTTCACGTAGTCGCGGGGCTCGAGGTAGTGGTTGGCGGTGAAGACGAACCGGTTCCCGGCGGCGTCCTTGACCAGGTACCCCTTGAGGTTCACGGTCTTCGTCGACGAGTAGTTCTTGATCGTCAGGTACTCCTGGTGCGTGTTGCCCGTGGAGCACTTGTTGGAGTCGCGCCCCGGAGCGTCGTACTGGACGCCGCGCACCTTGAGCGCGGAGGTGTACTCGGCGGCGTGCGCCGGAACGGCCGTCAGCATGGCCAGGGCGCTCGCGGCGGCGGTGGTGGCGACGGCAGCAGTGCGTATGCGCATGAACTCATCCCCCCTGCATGACCTTTGTGTGAAGGTCATATGGTGATCCAGTGGAGGCTGGATCGTACACAACTTCGATTGCTGTCACGTCAGGGGGGTGCCGGTGGGCGCCGGCGGCCGCTCGCCGACCGCGCGGAAAGCGGAGCGCCCGTCCGGTCCCTCGAGGGACCGGACGGGCGCTCCGCGGTACGTTCGGTGCCGGTCGCCCGGCCCTCAGCTCATGCGCCGCTCTCCCGCAGCATGTCCTCACGCTCCACGAGCTTCACCCGCTCGCGTCCCTGCGGCTCGCCCAGCGCCTTCTCCGCGGCGTCCAGCCGGTACCAGCCGTCCCAGGTGGTGTGGCGGACGGCGCGCTCGGCGAGGAACGCGTCCACGGCCTCCGGGGCGGGCGACGCCGGCGCCGACAGCCGGCCGTTGGCGAAGTCGTCCAGCAGGTTCGCCACCGTCTCGTTGGCGTCGCCCTTGGTGTGGCCGATCAGGCCCACCGGGCCGCGACGGATCCACCCGGTGACGTAGGTGGACGTCAGGTGCTCGCCGTTCTCCTGCATGACCCGGCCGCCCTCGTCCGGAACGGTGCCGGAGTCGATGTCCCAGGGCAGCTTGGGGAGCTTGTCGGACAGGTAGCCCACCGCGCGGTAGACCGCGCTGACGTCCCAGTCCTTGAACTCGCCGGTGCCCTTGACGTTGCCGGTGCCGTCCAGCTCCGTGCGCTCGGTGCGCAGGCCGACCACCTTGCCGTCCTCGCCGAGGATCTCGGACGGCGACTCGAAGAAGTGCAGGAACAGCTTGTGCGGACGGTCGCCCGCGTCGCGGATCGCCCACTTCTCCAGGGTTTTGGCGACCATGTCGGCCTGCTTGTTGCCGCGCCGGGTCGCGATCGAGCCCTCGTCGTAGTCGATGTCCTCGGGGTCGACGATCACCTCGATGCTGGGGGAGTGGTCCAGCTCCCTCAGCTCCATCGGGCTGAACTTCGCCTGCGCCGGGCCGCGACGGCCGAAGACGTGGATCTCCCGTGCCCTGTTGGCCTTCAGCCCTTCGTGGACGTTCGGCGGGATCTCCGTCGGCAGCAGTTCGTCCGCCGTCTTGGCCAGGATGCGGGCGACGTCGAGGGCGACGTTGCCGACGCCGAGCACGGCGACCTTCTCCGCCTCGAGCGGCCAGGTGCGCGGCACGTCCGGGTGACCGTCGTACCAGGAGACGAAGTCGGCCGCGCCGTACGAGCCGTCGAGGTCGATCCCCGGGACGGACATCGCCCGGTCGGCGGTCGCGCCGGTGGCGAAGATCACAGCGTCGTAGAACGCGCGCAGGTCGTCGAGATGGATGTCCGCGCCGTAGTCCACATTGCCGAACAGCCGGATCTGCGGCTTGTCGAGCACCTGGTGCAGGGCCGTGATGATGCCCTTGATCCGCGGGTGGTCGGGAGCGACGCCGTACCGGATCAGACCGAACGGCGCCGGCATGCGCTCGAAGATGTCGATGGAGACGCCCGGTTCGGCGGCCACGTCGGACTTGAGCAGGGCGTCGGCGGCGTAGATCCCGGCGGGGCCGGATCCTACGACGGCTACCCGCAGGGGGCGGGGCATGGGCAGGTTCCCTTCGAGCGATGACAAGAGCCTCACTCGATCCTAAACAAAGGCTTGCCTTACCTGGTACGCGGGTCCGGTCTATGGGCACATAAGTGGCCCTTATGGCTTCTCGAGGCCTCTCACGTGGTTTCCGGCACGGACCCCGTGGTCACGGGATGGACTGCTCCGCCCAGATGACCTTACCGGTCGGCAGATAGCGGGTGCCCCAGCGCTCCGCCAGCTGCGCCACCAGGAACAGGCCGCGCCCGCCCTCGTCGGTCATGGTCGCGTACCGCAGATGCGGCGAGGTGCTGCTGCTGTCGAAGACCTCGCAGATCAGATGGCGGTCCCGCAGCATCCGCACCTCGATGGGACCGCCGCCGTAACGGATCGCGTTGGTGACCAGCTCGCTCAGGATCAGCTCCGTGCTGAAGGAGAGGTCCTCCAGTCCCCATTCGGTCAGCTTCCGGGTGACCGCGGCGCGCACCTCGGCGACGGCCGCCGGTTCGGAGGGCACCGGCCACTGGGCGATCCGGTCCGCGGCGAGCGCCCGGGTACGGGCCACCAGCAGGGCGATGTCGTCCCGTGCCCTGGCCGGACTCCGGGACTCCAGCACGGCCCGGCAGGTGTCCTCGGGGGAGTCCCCGGCCCGCGCCAGCGCCTCGCGCAGCAGCTCCAGACCGACGTCGATGTCGTGCTGCCGGTCCTCGACCAGCCCGTCGGTGTACAGGACGAGACGACTGCCCTCCGCCGGCTCCAGCTCGACCGTCTCGAACGGCAGCCCGCCCAGTCCCAAGGGCGGGCCGGCGGGCACGTCCAAGAATTCCACGGTGCCGTCCGGATGGATCAGCGCGGGCGGCGGATGGCCCGCGCGGGCGACCTCGCACTTGCGGGTGACCGGGTCGTAGACGGCGTACAGACAGGTCGCCCCGGTCACCGGGGCGCTGTGCGCGTCCTCCGTCTCGTCCGAGTCGATGCGGCCGACCAACTCGTCCAGCAGGCCCAGCAGCTCGTCGGGCGGCAGGTCGAGCGCGGAGAAGTTGTGCACCGCCGTGCGCAGTCGCCCCATGGTGGCCGCGGCGTGCAGCCCGTGCCCGACGACATCGCCGACCACCAGCGCGACCCGCGCCCCGGACAGCGGCAGGACGTCGAACCAGTCACCGCCCACCCCGGCCTGGGCGGGCAGATAGCGGTAGGCGATGTCCAGGGCGCTCTGCTCGGGCAGGCTGCGGGGCAGCAGGCTGCGCTGGAGCGTGACCGCCATGCCGTGCTCGCGCGTGTAGCGGCGGGCGTTGTCGATGGACACCGCGGCCCGCGCGACCAGTTCCTCCGCCAGGGCCAGCTCGTCCTCGTCGAACGGCTCGGGCTTCTCGGAACGCCAGAAGCCGACCACGCCCAACAGCAGGGAACCGGCTCGCAGCGGCACGGTGATCAGCGAGTGGATGCCGTACTCCACGACCTGCCCGGAGCGCTCCGTGTCCTGCGCCCGCCACCCCGGGGCCTCACTCAGCCGGGGCACGACGATCGGCCGGCCGGTGGCGAGGCTGCGGCCCTGCGGGGACGACCCGACGAACCCGGTCCGGGTGCCCACCGGGTAGAGCGGGGCGTCCTCGCGGACGCCGGCCATCGCCGTGCGGCGCACCGGGCCCGCCCCGTCCGGCTGACCGCCGTCCAGCACCGCCTCGAACAGGTCCACCGTGGTGAAGTCCGCGAACCGCGGTACGGCGAGTTCCGTCAGTTCCTCGGCCGTGCGGGTGATGTCCAGGCTGGTCCCGATGCCCACACCGGCGTCGTAGAGCATGTCGAGCCGCTCCCGCGCGGCTTCGGCCCGGCCGGACAGGGCACGCAGTTCGGTGGAGTCGCGGACCGTGGCGACGCTGCCGGGCGGCCCCCCGGCGCGGTCGGTGGAGCGCTGGTTGACGGCCAGCAGCCGGCCGCCGACCCGATGCACCTCGTCCGTGGCGACGCGCCCCGAGGACAGCAGGTCGGCGGTGCCGGGGTCGAGGGGGAGGTCGCGCACATGGCGGCCCTCCGCGTCCTCGGGCAGACCGAGCAGCCGGTGCGCCTCGTCATTGGCGAGCAGCAGGGTGCCGTCGCCGGCGAGGATGACCACGCCTTCCCGCACCGCGTGCAGCACCGCGTCGTGATGTTCGTACATCCGGGTCATCTCGTGCGGGCCCAGTCCGTGGGTCTGCCGCAGCAGGCGCCTGCTGATCAGGGCCGCGCCCGCGGTGGCCAGCACGAGCGCGGCGCCCCCGGTGGCCAGCACCAGCGGCAGCTGGTCGTCGACGGCGCCCCCGACGTGCTCGATCGTGATCCCCGCCGAGACCAGGCCCACGACGATGCCGTCGGGGCCGGTCACCGGCACCACGGCCTGGACGAGGGGACCGAGGGTGCCCGTGATCTCCTCGGTGACCGGCCGTCCGGCCAGCGCGGGCTGCAGGGCGCCGACGAACTTCTTGCCGATACGGTCCGTCTGGGGGTGCGTGTAGCGGATGCCCTCGGTGTTCATGACGACGACGAAGTCGACCTTCGCCTGCTTGCGGATGGCTTCCGCACGCGGCTGGAGCAGGGGAGTGGGGTCGGGGGACCTGAGCGCGTCGACGATGCCGGGGGAGTGGGCGAGTGTCTCCGCGACGGCGAGCGAACGACTGCGGGCCTCCTGAGTGCTGTCGTGTTTCACCTGCAGCACCAGGGCGATCACGGCCGACACGACCAGCAGCAGCACGATCACGACATGCAGGATGAACACCTGCCCCGCGACGCTGCGTACGCTCAGCACCGGCCGGAGCCACGCCGGTGGGTGCCACCGCGAACCGTCGTCTGCCTGCCGTTGCCGACGTATGGGGGCCGTGGTGCTGGGCCGCTGGGGCGACCGGGCCTGGGATCGACCCATCAGTCGGACCATGTGCCGAGTTTAACTACAGGCCCCGATGGCGTGTCTTGGACGGGCAACGGCCGTTCGTGGCGGGACCGCCGCGCGCCGCCACCCGCCTGAAGTGCCGCTTCTTGAGGCGGACCGGCACTGACGCGGTCCGGCTCCGGCAGCCCGCCGCCGGATGTGCCCGAGGGCCGCGCGACCGGCGGTGCGTTTCCGGTCGCGCGGCCCTCTCCCCGTGCCACTCACCCCTCGGCGCTCGTCCCCCAGGCGCTCGGAGGGGCTCATTCGGCCAGCGCGCGGGCCAGCTCGGTAGTGGCACGGGCGATCTTGGTGTCCTGGTCGGCCATCAGACGGTTCAGGTCGCCCCGCCGGGCACGCACCGCCTGCCGGGCGGCCCGCTCCCACACGACCGGGTTCTCGCGGTGATTGAGCAGCTTGGGATACGCGGCGGCGGTGCTCTCCCACTGCCGGGCATCGGCGATCGCCTTGAGCAGCCGGATGATCTCGGCGCGGCAGGTGACGCGCGGCAGCTGCGCCAGCTCCCAGAGGAAGGGGACGGTGGCGGCCGTCGCCTGCTCCACCACGAAGCCGTACTGGCAGATCCGTTTCCGCAGATCGGCCAGAGCGGACCGGGCCGTGTCGGCGTCTCCCCAGGCGATGCCGTTGAGCAGCAGGGGGATGGCCGCCGCCGACCCGGTGGAGTCCTGGATGTCGCGCCACGGCACCCGGGACAGTGACATGAGTGGTGCCGTACGTGCCATTCCGGTCGGGGACGTCTGGCGCACAGGGCGCTCGCTGCCCGGGTGTTCCGTCGAAGCGCTGCGCATCGCGTGGGTGCCTTTCCGCGGCGGTCGTGTCGAGTGGGGGGGGCTGGTCAGAGGGGCGACCGGGCCGACAACCGGGCTCGGACCGCCTTGCCCGTCGAAGGAGCGGGAGCCCGACTCCACGCCTCGGACAGGCCGTCGTCGCAGCGCCCGCTCACGGTGGCCGGACAGCGGCCACCCGCCCGAACCGCGATCCCGGTGCTTGACCCGATCACTTGGTGCACAGGTGATGACATGCCATCTCCCCGATGCGACGTCAGGACAGGGCGTCGACAAGGGGGTTGACGCCACAGCTATTATCCACGCTGAGAGTGATCGTGTGCAATTGCACGAGAAATTGCGTGAAGTTTTTTGCGGCGTGGCGGATCGGGCGGCGACCGGGCTCGGCCCGTCCCGCGTGAACGGCCGGCCCCCGTCCGGCGATACCCGTGAACAGCGAGGAGGCTGCGGTGCCAGGAGTGCGGAACGGAGTGCGGGCGAGTTCCTTGGACGCCTGCTGGATCAAGAGTCGGCACAGCAACGCCGAGGGCAACTGCGTCGAGGTGGCCCCGCTGAGCGACGGTGACGTCGCGATGCGCAACTCCCGCGACCCCGACGGGCCCGCGCTGGTCTACACGGCCGCGGAACTGGCGGCATTCCTGGCCGGGGCGAGGGACGGCGAGTTCGACCACCTGGTCCGAGCGCTTCGAGGCCCGGCGCCGGGGCAGTGAAGCGGAGCCCAACTCCCCACTTCCGCAGGGCTTCTGCGGGTGGAGGCGCTGGGCAGAGTTAGGTGCGATAGTGTGAATCGCCCTTGTGTCGGTCTGCTGGGAGTCAGGATGTCCGCCGCCTCGCATCGCGTCTCCCGTCTGGAACCCTATCTGGACCGCCCCGAGCCGGCCCCGACCCTGCTGAAGATGCTGGTCGGTGTGCAGCTGGCGGGTTTCCGCGAGGACGCCGGGCTGGCCCAGGACCAGGCGGCGCGCTCCGTCGGCTTCAGTGCGGCGAAGTTGTCCCGCATCGAGTCCGGCAAGGGGCGCCGCCCGCCCACCGAGAGCGACGTCCGGGCGCTGCTGGAGCTGTACGGCACCGACGACTACGAGATCTCGGTGCTCCTCAAACTGCTCCGGCGGGCCGGGGATCCGGGCTGGTGGCAGCGGTACGACAAGCGGCTGATGCCCGAGTGGTTCGACCGGCTGGTCGGACTGCAGGAGGCTGCCGCCACCATCCGTACCTTCGAGATCCAGTACGTTCCCGGCCTGTTGCAGACGGCCGCCTACACCCGCGCGGTGGTGGAGCGCGGTCTGCCCAACGCCCCGGCCGAAGAGGTGCGGCGCCGTGTGGAGCTGCGCATGCGGCGGGCGGAGTTGCTGCTGCGCGAGGGGGCCCCGCAGCTGTGGGCGGTCATCGACGAGTCGGTTCTGCTGCGTGTGCTGGGCAGCGTCGAGGTGATGCGCGAGCAGCTCGAACACCTCGCGCGGATGGCGGAGCGCCCCAACGTCACGGTGCAGATCGTACCGTTGGACGTGACCAACGCGTCGGCTCCCGCCATCCCGGTGACGTATCTGCGCTTCGACGGTCTGGACCTGCCCGACGTGGTCTACCTGGAGCACATCAAGAGCGCCAACTTCCTCGAGGACCGCGACGAGACGGAGGAGTACCGGATCGCGCTGGACCGCCTCGCCGACGAGGCCCTGCGGCCCCGTGAGTCGCTGGACCTGCTGCGCACCACGATGGAGGACCGCTACCCCTCGCCCCGCTCCGCCCCGCACGCCGGGGCATAGCGGTCCCGCACGGCGCGGCCGACGCGGAACGCACGACGCCCCTCGCGTGATCCCGGTGATCCGAGTCCGGCGAGGGGCGTCGACGTGCCGGGGCCGACGTGCCGTGGCCTACAGCGGGATCCGGCCCACGCCCCCGAACTCGATCCACTCCTGCGTGAGTTGACGAGGCGCCACCTCCGTGTCCGGACGCCAGGTGGAGACCTCCACCAGGCCCGGCTCCAGGATCTCCAGGCCTTCGAAGTACGACTCGACGTCGCTCTCCTGCCGCACCCGGCCCCAGTGCCCCTGGGTCACCTGGTCCATGAACTCCGTGACGGACTTGCGGACTTCGGCGTCCTCGCTGACCAGCTGGCACATCACCAGGAAGCTGCCCGGTGCGAGCCGCTCACGGACCCGGCGGGCCACGGCGAGCGGGCCGTCGGTGTCGCTGTCCGGGATGCAGTGGAACACGGAGTTGAACAGCACGCAGACCGGCTGCGAGAAGTCGATCAGGCGCTGCGTCTCGGCGTGGCCGAAGATCTCGTCGGTCTCCCGCATGTCGGCCTGTATGACCACAGTGCGCTCGTCCTGCTCCAGCAGGGCGCGCCCGTGCACCAGCACCATCGGGTCGTTGTCGACGTACACCACGTGGGTGGTCGGGTCGATGCGCTGGGCGACCTGGTGGACGTTCTCCTGGGTGGGCAGACCGGAACCGTGGTCGAGGTACTGCCGGATCCCGTACTTCTGCGTGAGGACCCGGACCACGCGCTGGAGGAAGCGCCGGTTGTTCAGGGCCAGGCGGCGCGTGCTGGGCACCACCTTGTCGAGCTCTTCCACGGCGGCACGGTCGGCCGAGTAGTTGTCCTTGCCGCCCAGGTAGTAGTCGTACATGCGTGCGGCTGTTGGCACTGTTGCGTCGATCTCGGTGGACAACTGCTTACCGGCGTGCATCGTTCCCCCTGCGGAGTGCCAACTGGACTGGCTGGACAGGGAGTCATCCTAGGGAGCGCCGCGCGGCTCGGACCACCCCATGGGCGAACAAGACCCCGAAGGAATGGTGGAGTTGCCCCTGCCGATGCCCGGAGTCACCGCGCGTGTGCCGGTATCACATGTTTCCTCCCGCCGTTGTGGCGTGGGGGAGGCGGCCGACCGCCCCGGCGCGGGCCTGCCGGGGCGCCGCAGGAGAAGTATGAATTGCATGCATCTTACGGCATGTAAAACATTCACTTGCTGGATGTGAAGGCGAACACTTCACTGGGGGCATGGCCACTCCACCCACCTCCGGTATCGACCTCTTCGCCGACGAGGTCGTGCTCGATCCCTACCCCGCTTACGCCGAACTGCGGGAGCAGGGCCCTGTCGTTCACCTCCGGAAGAACGATGTCTACGCGCTGACACGGTATGACGTCATCCGTGACGCCCTCGCGGACTGGGAGTCGTTCTCCTCGACCTCGATCGCCTTCAACCCGATGGCCAACGAGGCGCTCACCGGCACCTCGCTCGCGTCCGACCCGCCGGCGCACACCCAGCTGCGCGCCACGCTCACCGAGAACCTCTCCCCGCGGGCGCTGCGTGGTCTCAAGGGCGGGATCGAGAAGAAGGCGGACGCTCTCGTCGCCGAGCTCGTCGAGACGGGTTCCTTCGAGGCGATCGACGCCCTCGCCCGTGCCTTCCCGCTGGAGGTCGTCGCGGACCTGATCGGCTTCACGGGCCACGTGCGCGACAACATGCTGCGCTGGGGACAGGCCGCCATGCAGGTCCTCGGCCCGATGAACCAGCGCACGGCCGAGAACTTCCCCATCGCCGGCGAGCTCTACGGATGGTGCTCCGCGGTCAAGGCCGGCGACCTGGCCGAGGGCTCCGTGGGCCGCGGCATCTTCGAGGCCGAGGCGCGCGGCGCCATTCCGCCGGACACGGCCGGCCACATCATCCACCAGTACCTCGGCGCCGGTGTCGACACCACCATCGCGGCGATCGGCAACATCGTCGCCCTCTTCGCCGAGCACCCCGACCAGCTCGCCCTGGTCCGCGCGAACCCGTCGCTGATACCGGCGGCGTTCAACGAGGTGCTGCGCTTCTGGCCTCCCATCAACGCCTGGGGACGGCGCGCCACCAAGGACGTCGAGATCGACGGGACCGTCATCCCCGCGGGCGCGCAGATCGCCGTCCTGCTCGGCGCCGGCAACCGCGACCCCCGGCACTACGAGAACCCGGACGCCTTCCTCGTCGAGCGCAACCCGGTCGACCACCTGGCGTTCGGCTACGGACCGCACGGCTGCGCGGGCCAGGGACTCGCCCGCCTGGAGGCCCATGCGGTGATCGACGCGCTGTCCCGGCGCGTCGAGCGCCTCGTCGTCGGACCCGAGGTCCGCGTTCCCAGTAACACCACCCGGAGCATCGAGGAGCTCCCCGTCCTGGAGGTGATCCCCGCATGAAGATCGTTCTCGACCGCCCCCGCTGCGAGGGCCACGGCCTGTGCGAGGAGGCCGCCCCGCAGCTCATGCACCTCGACGACGAGGGCGAGCTCGTGCTCGACCGCGAGGAGGTCGAGGGGGCCGACGTCGCCCTGGCGAACGCCGCCGCCCGGGTGTGCCCGGTCGCCGCGCTGAGGGTCATATGAGCACCGGCACCCTGAACCGCGTCGTCGTCGTCGGCAACGGGATCGCCGGACTCACCGCGGCCGACACGCTCCGTGAGACCGGCTTCGACGGCGAGCTGACCATCGTCGGCGACGAACCGCGCCCGGCGTACAGCCGTCCGGCCCTGTCGAAGGCGCTTCTGCTCGACAGTGACGACGTGTCGTCGCACGAGCTTCCACCGGCCGGTCACGGAGCGACCGAACTGCTCGGTGTGCGCGCGACCGGACTCGACCTCGACCGTCGGCGCGTCACGCTCGACGACGGTACGGAGCTGCCGTACGACCGCGTCGTCCTGGCCACCGGCTCCCGGGCACGGCGGCTGTCCGACCTGCCCGAAGAGCTCACTCTGCGCGGACTCGACGACGCACTGTCCCTGCGCGAGCGGCTGGCGGACAAGCCGTCGGTCGTCGTGGTCGGCGGCGGCCCGCTCGGAATGGAGATCGCCTCCGGGTGCCTGGCCGCCGGCTGCCGGGTCACCGTCGTCTCCCAGGGCGTGCCCCTCATCCTCCAGCTCGGCCCCTACCTCGCCGACGTCTTCGTCAAGACCGCGCTGGACCGGGGGCTCACCGTCGTCGAGACCGCGGCGGCACGGCTCGACCAGCAAGGCGGAAGCACTCGGGTCGTCCTCGACGAGGGCGCGGTCCTCGACGCGGAGTTGATCATCACCGCCGCCGGCGACGTGCCCAACACGGAGTGGCTCGCGGACTCGGGCCTCGCTGCGAAGGGTGCCGTCCCGGTCGACGAGCGCGGACTCGTCCGCCCCGACGTCGCGGCCGTCGGTGATCTCGCGGCCTTCCCCACTCAGCACGGCCTGCGACGCGTCCCCCTGTGGAGCAGCGCGATCGAGCAGGCGAAGGTCGCTGCCACGGCGCTCGTCCGCGGCGACGAGTCGCCGCCGCTCCGGTTCCAGCCGTACTTCTGGACCGAGCAGTTCGGACTGAGCCTGAAGGCGGTGGGCCACCTTCCGGTGGAGGGGGAGCCGACGTACGTCGACGGGCGGCCGGGGGGCGGGCCGGCGTTGATGCGCTGGCCGCACGAGGACGGCACCGGTGACGTCGTGGCGCTCAACTACCGGATCCCGATTCCGCGGCTGCGCCGTATGACCCGGGCAGCCGCGTAAGGTCGACACATGGGCGAAGAGGGCACCGCGGGTTCGGGGCTGGACCGACTGGCATCGGTCAACCTCAACCTGTTGGTGCCCCTCCTCGCGCTCCTCGAGGAGCGTTCGGTGACCAGGGCCGCGGAGCGGGTCGGTCTGTCACAGCCGGCGATGAGCCACGCCCTCACGAGAATGCGACGGCTGCTGGGTGACGACCTCGTCGTCCGGCAAGGCGCAAGCCTCACGCTGACCCCGCGCGCGCTGGAGCTGATCGCGCCACTGCGCAGTGCCCTGGAGCAGACGGCGCACATCGTGAACTTCCCCTGCTTCGATCCCGCCACGGACCGGCGCGTCATCACGATCGCCATGACGACCAGCACGGCGTTCGTCGTCGGTCCCCGACTGGCGCGGCTCATCGCCGAGCGTGCGCCCCACGCCACGTTGCGTCTGCGGACGATCACGGTGCCGACGGAGGCCACCTTCACCGACAAGGGCGTCGACGTCGTGCTGCTCTCCGAGGGGCACTTCTCGCCGTACCCGCGCGAGCGGCTGTACGACGACCGCTGTGTGGTGGTGGCCTCACCGGACACGCCACCGGAAGCGAGCGCGCTCGACCTCCTGACCACTCAGCCGCACGTCGTCGTCGACACCGACCGGCGCGTCTTCCCGTATTCGGTGCTCGACGAGAAGGGCATCACCTACCACGTCGGCCAGTTGAGCTCCGACTTCCTGTTGGTGCCCTTCCTGGTGGCGCGCGCAGGCGGCGTCGCTCTCCTCCGGTACCGGGTCGCCGCCGCCATGCAGGCGCTCGCCGATCTGCGGATCGAGGAGTTCCCGTTCCCGCTCCCCGGGCTCGGGATGGACATGGTCTGGAACCCCCGACTGGCCGATCAGTACTTCATGGAATGGCTCCGGGCGCTGCTGTTCGACGTCGCGACCAACCTCTGACGCCGCCAACGCTCTCCTTCACATCCTCTGCATCCGTCATATCTGCCATATCCGCGATGTCCGCGACGGCGTCGACGGCGAGGCCGGCGCCCCCCGAACGGCCTTGACGTGCGGCGCCGGGCGGGGAGTCCCGGTTTGTCCGTCCTGTTCCCCGCACATCGTTTTACGTGTCGTTCATTTCATTGACGCTATGTAAACCGAATCGATACTGTGCCAGCAGCCACAGGGTGCTGTGCACCCCACCTGAACACGTGAGGGCAGGCATGAGCGTCAAGAGCAACACCGTCAACACCGTTCTGGGCCCGGTGCCGACCGAGCAGCTGGGCGTCGTCGCGGTCCACGAGGCCCTGCTCTCCGTGGTCCCGGGTGCCGAGCACGCGTACGACATCACCATCGACCGCGCCGAGATCTTCGAGACCCTCGCCGCGAAGCTGAAGGACTTCCGCGCCCACGGCGGCGGCACGATCGTCGACAGCACCGGCATGTTCCACGGCCGGGACGTCCGGCTGTACGAGGCCCTCTCCCGCACGACCGGCGTGCACATCGTCGCCTCTACGGGGCAGGGCCCGGAGGAACTGCTCGGCGGCTACTTCCTCACGCCGCAGACCAACCCGCCGACACCGTGGTCGGCCGAGAAGTTCGCCGACCTCTTCGCCAAGGAGGTCACCGAGGGCATGGTGGTCCCCCGCGTGGAGCGCCGCGGCGCCGCCGGCCTGGTGGCCACCACCGCGACCCTCGAGGGCATGACCGCGACCGACGAGAGCCTGTTCCGCGGCGCGGCGCGGGCCGCCCTGAGCACCGGCGTCGCGGTCTCCGTCCGCTACGGGAGCGACGCCGTCCACGACCTCGACGTCGTCCTGGACGAGAAGCTTCCGGCCGACCGCGTCGTCGTCGGCGGACTCGACCGCAAGGACGCCGTCGCCACCGACGCCCCCCTCGAGATCGCCCGCCGCGGCGCCCACGTCGCGCTCGACCACGTCGGTGTGGAGGACGAGGCCCACATCACCGACGCCGAGCGCGCCGACCTGGTCGCCGACCTGGTGCGGGCCGGCTTCGGCAACCGGGTCCTGCTCTCGAGCAACGCGACCGGCGTGGCGAAGGGCCACCCCGGCAACGACCTCCCGTACAGCTACGTCCTGACCACCTTCGTCCCGCTCCTGAAGGCACGGGGTCTCAGCGACGAGGACACGCAGCGGATCCTCGTGGAGAACCCGCGCGACCTGCTGTCGACGCGCTGAGCGCGCCGGCACGAACGACCATCGAGTTTCTTCAGCAAAGGTGAGTGTTGTGTCGAGAGTGAACACTGTCCTGGGGCCGATCCCGGCAGAGGAACTGGGTCTCGTGGCCATCCACGAGCACATTGGCTACGGCATGCCCGGCTCCGAGCTGGACACGAAGTGGTGGAAGACCCCCGAGCAGCGGTACGAGGAGACCGTCCCGAAGCTGCGCAGGTTCCACGAGCTGGGCGGCGGCACCTTCGTCGACGCGACCGGGATCTGCAACGGCCGCGACGTCGACTACTACAAGTCGCTGTCCGCGAAGACCGGCGTCCACATCGTCGCCTGCACCGGCTTCGTCGGCGGTGACACCGCCCTGCCGCACTTCGCCCGGGCCGACGTGGACTACCTGACCCGCCAGTTCGTCCACGAGATCACCGTCGGTATCGGCGACACCGGCAGCCTCGCCGGTGTCATCAAGGTCGGGGTGAGCCGTGGCGGCCGCATGACGGACCTGGACAAGCGCATCTACCGGGCCGCGGCCCGCGCCTCGCTCACCACGGGCGTGCCGATCCTGACCCACCTCGCGATCGACGCCGAGAACGCGGTCGCGATCTTCAACGAAGAGGGCCTTCCCCTGGACCGCGTCCTGTTCGGGCACGTCGACGACGGCGTGAACGCCGACAAGACGCGCGACGTCTGGATCGCGGAGCAGGGCGGGCGCATCGGCTTCGACACCTTCGGCTACGAGACCGAGCTGCCGGACCCGCCGTTCTGGGCCCGCCCCCGCCAGGAGCGGCTGGACCACTTCCTCCGGTTCATCGGCGACGGCCGGCTGCACCAGGTCCTCGCCTCCGCCGACGCCAACTGCAGCCCCCTGGGCTGGCCGGGCGTGAAGGGCCACACCGTCAACTACATCTTCGAGGACCTCATCCCGGACCTCCGCACCGCCGGTCTCGACGAGGCCGCGATCAAGACGATCTTCGTCGACAACCCGGCCGACTTCCTCACCCTCCGGAAGTCCTCCTGATCCTTCAGCGCTTTTCTGCCCCTCCAGAATCAGAGAGAACCACCATGCAGACCTCAGAACTGAAGAACCTGAAGATCGCCATCGTCGGAGCGGGCTACGGCGGCGCGGCGGCGGCCAAGGCCCTCAGCCTGCTCGGTGCCGACGTCGACGTCTACGAGCAGGCGACCCAGATCCGGGAGGTCGGCGCCGGCATCGGTCTGCGGCCCTCCACCATGAACCGTTTCCGCGAGTGGGGGATCTTCGACGCGATCGCGAAGGTGAGCTCGCCGAGCGAGTACTTCGAGATCCTCACGGCCACCGGTGACCCGATCATGAAAGAGGCGTGGCCGGCCTCCGGCGAGCAGACCCACACCCATCTGATCCACCGCGGTGACTTCATCGAAGCCCTCCTGGGCGTGCTGCCCGAGGGCATGGTGCACCTCGGGCACAAGCTGGAGAGCATCCAGGACGACGGCGACCGCTCCGTCCTCACCTTCGCGAACGGCAAGACCATCGAGGCCGACCTGGTCGTCGGTGCCGACGGCATCAAGTCGGTGGTGCGCCACCAGCTGTTCAGCGACAAGGGCCCGGTGTTCTCGGGCGAGCACGCCTACCGCGCCGTCATCTCCGTCGACGACGCCCACGGGATGGTCACCGACGACAACCTGCGGATGTACATCGGCAGGGGCACGAAGATCTACCTGCTGCCGCTGCGCCACCGCGGCCAGGTGTCGTTCGACATCACCGCCCTGTGCCCGGACAGCACCTGGAACCCGCAGAACACGAAGGAGGACATGCTGGCGACGGTGGAGGGCTTCGACGAGCGCCTCGTCAGCATCACGCGTGACCTCGACATGAAGACCGTGAACATCCGAGCGGTCTACGACATCGACCCGGTCGACACGTGGCACTCGGACTCCGTCGTCCTGGTGGGCGACGCCGCCCACTCGATGCTGCACCACCAGGGCCAGGGCGCGAACTCCGCCATCGAGGACGCCGGCGCGCTCGCCGACGCCCTGCGGGACGCGGACTCCCTGAAGGAAGCGCTGGCCCAGTACCAGGCCACCCGCAAGCCGGAGACCGACAAGCTGCAGGCCATCTCGCGTCAGGGGTGGAGCGCCGAAGAGATCGACGACGTCTTCCCCGGCCAGAAGCCTGCGGCCGCCGCCCCGAAGGAGTAACACCATGCCCCTGCATCCTGAGATCGCCAAGTTCCTCGCCGGTCTGCCGACCCCGCCCGAGGGCCCGCTCGACCCGGTCGCCATGCGCGCCGGGGACGAGGCGCACGTCGCTCCGCCCGAGGAGCGCCTGCCGCTCCACGCGGTCGAGGACGTGACCGCGCGGACGGCGTCGGGCGAGGTACCGGTGCGGATCTACACGCCGGCCGAGGCCGACCGCCACGGCGTGCTGGTCTACTTCCACGGTGGCGCGTTCTTCCTCGGCAGCCTGGAGACGCACGACCACGTCGCGCGCTCGCTGGCGAAGGAGACCGGGCTCAAGGTCGTCTCCGTCGGCTTCCGCCTGGCGCCCGAGGCCGCCTTCCCCGCCGGTCTCGACGACTGCTACGCGGTCGTGCGGTGGGTCGCCGAGGAGGGTGAGAGCCTGGCTTGGGACGGCACGACGCTCGCCGTCGCCGGCGACAGCTCCGGCGGCAACTTCGTCGCCGCGGTCGCGGCCAGGGCACACGACGACGGCTTCGACCGGATCACGCACCAGATCCTCTACTACCCCTCGCTGGACCTGGACTTCGACGTCGACCGCTATGCCTCGCTGCGGGAGAACGCCGTGGGCTACGGCCTGGAGACGGCGGGGCTGAAGCCCTTCAACGCCTTCTACATCGACAGCGGCGCCGATCCCGCGGATCCGCTCGTCTCGCCGATCAAGCGGGCGGACCTCACCGGGCTGCCGCCGGCCCTCGTGGTCACCGCGGAGTACGACCCGATGCGCGACGAGGGCGAACTCTACGGCCGGCGGCTGCGGGAGGCCGGCGTGGAGGCGACGGTGAGCCGGTACGAGGGAGCGGGCCACGGATTCGTCCAGCACTTCTCCTGGATCCCGGAATACCACAGGGTCTTCGCCGAGACGCGCGACTTCCTCGGCCGGAGCTGACCCGGCGACCGCGTACGAGCACAGAAAGAGGGCCATGACGCACGCAGCCACCGTCCATCCCCTGGTTTCCCCGTGGGGCCGGTTCGGTCTCTACAGCTTCTTCATCGACGCACCCGAGCCGGCCGTCGTCGACACCGGGATCGCCTCCTCGCCCGCCGAAGGGATGGTTCCCGCGCTCGAGGCGATCGGGCGCCGCATCGAGGACGTGCGCTGGATCCTGCTGACCCACGGTCACATCGACCACGTCGGCGGGGCGCACGCCCTGTGGGAGCTCACCGGCCGGCGCGCACAGGTGGTGATCCACGAGGCCGACGCCCCGATGCTCCGCTCGCGGCGGGCCCACGTGGAGGAGTACCTCGCGGGACGGGGCCGGTACCTGGGCGACCCGGAGGGAGAGGCGAAGGTGACGGCCGCCGCGCAGGCCGTCATCTCCGGCGAGATGGAGCCCACCCTGCTCCTCAAGGGCGGCGAGACCATCTCGCTGGGCGGCGGCGTCACCGTCTCGGCGCACTCGATCCCGGGCCACACGCCCGGATCGGTCGCCTACGTCGTCGACGGACAGCGCTCGGTGTTCGTCGGCGACTCCGTGCAGGTCCACGGGGCCGCCAACGGCTTCCCGGGCTACACGGACCCGGTCGCCTACCGCACCAGTCTCGAGTACCTGCGGGACGAGATCCGTCCGCAGCGGCTGTACCTCGGGCACCCCTACCGCCGCGCGGACGGCACGCCGTACGGCGTCGAGCTCGACGCCGTACAGGCCCGGGAGGCCATCGACCAGAGCCTCGCTGTCGAGGGCCGGGTCGCCGACGCCGCCTGCGGCTGCCTGCGGGCCGGCCTGGAGGAGACGGATTCGCCGTACTCCCCGTTCGCCCGCGCCGCCGAGGAGCTCGGCTACACCGGCGACCCCACGCTCGAGCCGTCGCCGTTCTTCACGTCGATGCACGGCTACCGCACGCACCTCGACCAGAACTTGTACCGCACTGTCCTGGGGGACGCCCCCCAGGCCCCCGGAGGAGCTTCACACTCATGACTGACTTCCAGACGATCCAGGCGGGCGGGCAGAAGATCGCCGTCCGCAAGGATCTCCGGATCCCGATGCGCGACGGTGCCATGCTGGCGGCCGACACCTACAGCGGCGTCGAGGACAAGCCGCGTCCGGCGCTCGTGGCGCTCAGCCCGTACGGCAAGGAGCTGCAGGCCCTCGCCCTCACCACGCCACCGCAGCGGCGCCCCAGCCCGATGTGGGACGGCTGCATCGAGGCCGGTGACATCGCGCGCGTCGTCCAGGAGGACTACGTCCACGTCATCGGCGACCTGCGCGGCTCCGGCGCCTCCGAGGGCGAGCACATCGGCAACTACAACGCCGGTGGCGTCCCGCTCGGCCAGGACGCGTACGACTTCATCGAGTGGGTCGCCCGGCAGCCGTGGTGCGACGGAAACGTCGGCATGATCGGCATCTCCTACTTCGGCTCGATGCAGGTGCTGGCGGCGGCCGAGCGGCCGCCGAGCCTCAAGGCGATCTTCGTCAGCGGCGGCCACTACGACTTCTACGAGACCACCTACCACGGTGGCGTCATGTGGTTCATGCCGCGCGCCGCCCGTGAGGGGCGCGGTGGCGACTCCGGCTGGGCCTTCACCGACGGCGTCAAGTCCCGCATGCTGGAGACCTTCTCCCCCGAGGAGATCAAGGAGCGCGTCGCCGAGCGACTGAAGGACCCGGACGTGGCCGCCTGGCCGAACCTGGTCCACGTGCTGAACTACCCGAAGAACCACGAGGCCTGGTTCGACATCGTGATGAACGAGGTCGACGGCGAGTGGTACGAGGAGCGCAACCCGGTCACCCTCGCACCGAACATCGACATCCCCGTCTGGCTCCAGATCGACCAGGGCCGCGGCTGGACGGTGGACGGCACCATCGAGGTCTTCAACCGCCTCAAGGGTCCCAAGAAGCTGGACATCGGCCCCTACCCGCCCATGCAGTCGCGCCCCTTCATCGAAGAGCACGACAAGATGTTCCGCTGGTACGACTACTGGATCAAGGGCATCGACAACGGCGTCATGGACGAGCCCGCCGTCACCGTCCACGTCGAGGGCTCGCGCGAGTACGTCACCGGGGCGCAGTGGCCGCCGAAGGAGGTGGAGCACAAGGCGCTCTACCTCCGCCCGCGCCGCAAGCTCTCCTTCGAGCCCGAGCCGATGGGCGCCGAGTACGCCGCCCCCGACGGCTTCTACCAGGCGCCGCTGACGGTGACCGACAAGGTGGAGATGCTCAGCTGGAGCACCGAGCCGTTCACCGAGCCCACCGAGATGATCGGTCAGGGCGCGGCGCACCTCTTCGCGGAGATCGACCAGCCCGACACGAACTTCATCCTGCGCATGTGGGACGAGGCCCCGAACGGCAAGCGCCAGCTCATCACGACCGCCTACCTCAAGGCATCGCACCGCGAACTCGACGAGGAGCGCACCACGGAGGGCGACCCCTACCACCCGCACACGCGTGCGGTGCCGGTCGAGCCGGGGAAGATCGAGGAGTACGTGCTGCGCGTCTACCCGTTCGCGGCGACGTTCCTGCCCGGCCACAAGCTGGTCGTGGAGCTCTCCAACGCCGAGCCGCTGGCCGACGAGCACAACGCCCTGCTGCCGCCGGACGCCTTCCACCTGCCGGTGGGCCGCCCCGTCACCCACAAGATCTACCGTGACGCCGCGCACCCCTCCCGGCTCGTGCTGCCGTTCACGACGGTCACGGCGGCAGACGCGCGCTGACCCCGCCCGCGCGGACGGGCGCGTACCACCGATCCGCTCCCGGCGCGGCCCGCGCCGTCGGCCGCGCCGGGAGCAGAGGTCCCTCACGGGAACGGCGGGCGGTTTCAGTGGGCTTCCACGACCTCCTGGAACGACTGCATGCAGGGAAAGCAGTGGCGGTCCGTCGCGTGGCGCCGACGGGACTCCTCCTCCTTCTCCACCCCGCACAACGTGGCCCTCTTGTCCGTGGTCAGGACATGCCACACAGGCTCCCCCGAAGTGTCTGCACCGCACCACATCTCGTGCATTCCCAGCTCCCTCCGGGTAGGCAGGCCGCTTCCATCCGAGCACGGCGCGGGCCGAACCGACTCCCGGAGAGAGCCATGCGGGTGAAGCGCGGGCAAGTGCGCTCGGGTTCCCGCACGGCGGTCCCCGCCGCCCGGTGGGCCGCCGACGGAGGGGGCTGACGGGCCTGGGGAGCGGCGCGACGAGGCGGCGGAACGAGACCGGTGAGATTGCCGGTCCGCGCCGGCCCCCTCCGCACCGACAGTGGCAACCGCCAGCCCCAGAGGCGGCGCCCACGGTCGGAGCACGGTCACTCCCACGTCGTACCCCGTGCACCGGCCGCCGGGCGGCTCGCCGCGACAGAGAGGACCACTCGTCGTGCAGCAGCACCCCCACACCAGCACCTTGGCCGTGACCACGCACCCGGGCCGCACCCGGCGTGGCAGAACCGGACGGCTCGCCGGACTGGCCGCAGCCGTCGCCGCCGTCGTCGGCCTCACCACCCTCACCGGTCCCGGCGCCCACGCCGCGGACAACCCCTACGAGCGCGGTCCGGCGCCGACCGAATCCAGCATCGAGGCGCTGCGCGGCCCGTACTCCGTCTCCGACGTATCCGTCTCCTCGCTCTCCGTGAGGGGATTCGGCGGAGGCACCATCTACTATCCGAACAGCACCGCTGACGGAACGTTCGGCGCGATCGCCATCTCGCCCGGCTACACCGCCTACCAGTCCTCCATCGCCTGGCTGGGCCCGCGCCTGGCCTCGCAGGGCTTCGTGGTGTTCACCATCGACACGAACACCACGCTCGACCAGCCCGCCTCCCGCGGTGACCAGCTGCTGGCCGCGCTGGACTACCTGACCCGGAGCAGTGCGGTCCGCAGCCGTATCGACAGCAGCCGCCTCGGCGTCATGGGCCACTCGATGGGCGGCGGCGGCACCCTCGAAGCCGCGAAGGACCGCCCCTCACTGCAGGCGGCGATCCCGTTGACGCCCTGGAACCTCGACAAGACCTGGCCCGAGGTCCGCACCCCGACCCTGATCTTCGGGGCCGACGGCGACACGATCGCCCCGGTCTCCACCCACGCCGAGCCCCTCTACACCGGTCTGCCGTCCTCCCTCGACCGGGCCTACCTGGAACTGAACAACGCCACCCACTTCACGCCCAACTCGAACAACACCACGATCGCGAAGTACAGCATCTCGTGGCTGAAGCGGTTCATCGACAACGACACCCGCTACGAGCGGTTCCTGTGCCCGCTGCCGCAGCGGAGCCTGACGATCGAGGAGGCACGGGGCAACTGCCCGCACACGTCCTGAGGTTCCGCTGAGCCTCGACCCGGTGGCGGCCCGCACGCGGTGCGCGGGCCGCCACCGGCGTTGTGCGTGTGCACCACCGGGGGCCGCTCAACTTGGTCCGCAGCACACTCCGTTCCCCGCTTCCGTGACGAAAAGCCGCTGGTAGAAAGGCGGTTGGGCCGGTTGGTGCGTGCGGACGGACGTCTTCCGCCGTTTCTTACGCGTGAGTAACGTCACGGAGATGACCGGACAGACGACCCCCGGACCCGCTCCGCTCCGGTACCGCCCGGGACCCCGGCGGCAGGCGCTCGCCGCGCTGCTGGACGGGCTGCGCACCGACGGCGGTGCCCATGTGGTGACCGGTGAACCCGGTGGCGGACGTACGGCCTTCCTGGAGTTCGCCGCACGCTCCTTCCATGCCGGACCGGTGTGGCACGTCCGAGCCGATCCGGCCCGGACCCCGCGGCCGCACAGCGGTCTGCGCACCCTGCTGCGTGCCGCCGGCCGCTCCGTGCGCCTGTCCGACGACGGTACGGCGGACAAGGTGTTCCTGGACGTCCTGCGCGAGGCGTCGGCCCGTTCGGCCCTGCTGGTGTGCGTGGACGACGCACACCTGTGGGACCCCGCCTCGCGCGCCGTGCTGGGCCGGGCGGCGGCACGCGTGCACACGGCGGACGGCGCCCACCGGGTCGGGCTGCTCTTCACCGTACCGGGACACCGGCCCGTGGCCCCGGAGTTGGCCGGGCTGCCGGTGCTGGACCTCGCCCCGCTCACGCCCGGGGACGCGGCGGGACTCCTGCACGACCTGACGGACGGTGCCGTCGACCCCGCCGTCCGCGACGAACTGGTGATTGAGGCGCAGGGCAATCCCGCACTGCTGGTGGCCCTGATCCACCGTCTCTCGCCCGCCCAACTCCGCGGCCGGCGCGCGCTGCCCCGCCCACCGGCCGACGCCGGGACACTGGCCGCCGTCGCCGGCGGGTGCCTGACCGGTGTGCGGCCCGACCACGCCGGCCTGCTGCTGTCGGTCGCGGCGGCGACACGTGTCACGGGCGAGCCGGACGCCGAGGCGTCGCTCGTACGGCGGGCGGCGGCCGTACTCGAAGGGCGGGGGGAGGTACCGGGCGTGGGAGTGACCGCCGCCTGCTCCGTACCGGTACCGCATGCCGAACCACCGTTTGACGGAGAGGAGTTGCCCGACCTGCTCGTGCTCTTCGAGGGCCGGATCCGGTTCCGCAGCGCGCTGCTCGGCAGGGCGGTGTACGCCGGTGCGCCGCCCGAACGCCGCCACGCCGCGCACCGCGCGCTGGCCGGGGCGCTCCCGGCACCGCACGGCGTGCTCGCTCTGCTGCACCGCTCGTGGACCGTCCCGGGCCCCGACGCCGGCCTCGCCGCGGAACTGGCCGCTGCCGCAGCCGACGTGACGTCCGGGCTGCCGCCCGGTCCGCGCCGTACGGCCCAGGTGCGTGCCGCCGAACTGACACCGGACGGCGCGGAGCGCGCACACCGGTACACGGCCGCCGCGGAACAGGCCCTGCTCGCCGGGCATCCGCCCGAGGCCCTGCGACTGCTCGACGCCGCCGTGACCTGTCCGGCACCCGCCCCGGTGCGGGGCCGTGCCGAACTGCTCCGTGCCAGGGTGCTCCTGGCCGACGGCCCGGTGGACGACGCCCGCGAGTCCTTCCTGCTCGCCGCCTCCCTCCTCGCGGACCCGAGCCCCGCGGAGTCCGGCGCGGCCGTCCTCGGCGCGGCGGACGCGGCGTGGGCCGCGGGCGACCCGGCGGCCTGCCTCCGCGCCCTCGCCCACGAGGCCCCGCCCGGAACCGGAGACGCGACCGCCCTGCCCCGGACCGAGAACCACGGCCCGGTCGCCCTGCTCCGCGACCACCGGGACGGTATGCGGGCGGTCCTCCAGGGGCGGTTCGACCTTGCCGCCGCCCCGTTGACCCGGGTGGTGGAGCGGGGCCGTCCCGCCGCCGAGCCCGAGCGGCTGCTGCGTTCGGCCGCCGCGGCACTCATGCTCGGCGACGTGACCGCCGCCCGCCGGGCCGGGGCCCGGGCACTGGCCGCGGCACGCACCCTGAGGGCCGCAGCCCTCGAACCGAGGGCCCTGGAATACCTGGCCTACGCCGAACTGCGCGCCGGCCGCCACCAACTCGCCCGGACCCACGCGGAGGAGGGGCTGCGCGCCGCACGCCGGACCGGGCAGCGGAACACGGCCGCCCACCACCACGCGGTGCTGGCCCTCGCCGCATCGATCGAGGGGGCGCAGGAACGCGTCGCCGAGCACACGGCGACCGCGCTCGCCACGGCCCGGCGGCACGGGCTGGCGCAGGCCGCCATGCTCGCCCAGTGGGCGGCGGCCCGTGCCGACCTGGGTGCGGGCCGCCCCCGCGAGGCCGCCGACCGGCTCGGCCCCCTGGTGCGCCCCGGTGCGCGGCGCGGGCACTTCGCGGTGTGGATGCTCGCCGTCCCCTGCTTCGTGGAGGCCACCGCACTGGCCGGGCAGCCCGAGCGCGCCCGCGCGGTGGTCGAGGACTTCGCGCTGTGGGCCGGGTGCGGCGCCGACCCACAGGCTCCCGCCCAACTCCTGCGCTGCCGCGCCCTGCTGGCCGCACCGGAGGCGGCCGACGAGCTGTACCTGCGGGCCCTGGACCGGCACGACGAGACGTCCGGCGACTTCGAACGGGCCCGCACCGAACTGCTGCACGGCAAGTGGCTGCGCCGTCGGCGCCGGCTGCGTGAGGCACGGGCGCGGCTCGGGGAGGCGCTGGTGGACTTCGAGCGCTGCGGCGCGTACCTGTGGGCGCGCCAGGCGGGCGCGGAACTGCGCGCGGGCGGCGCGGCGCCGGGCGGGGCCGGCAGCGGCGAGCCGCCCCGGCACGACGGGCGGGGCCTGTCCCAACTGACCCCGCAGCAACTGCGGATCGCACGGTGTGTCGCCGAAGGCGCCACCAACCGGGAAGTGGCCCTGAGCCTGTCCGTCAGCACCCGCACCGTCGACTACCACCTGCGCAACGTCTTCGCGACGCTCGGTGTCCGCTCCCGGGTCGAGCTCGTCCGGCTGGTCGAACAGGCGGAAAAGGCCAGTGCACACCTCTAGGGACCGACCGGACGGTATGCGATCCTTCGGGGCAGGACGAGTCAGGTGGCGGCCGCCCACGGGCTCCGCGGCCGGCCGGTGGCCGGTACGCGGACCGCCACGCGGGCGCCGCCGGGAAGCCGACCCTGGGGGAGATGCGCGATGCGACACGCTGTACGGCCACGTGGCCTGCCCCGCCCCGGACCCGTGCCCGCACCCGCACCGCGGCCACGGACCCCGCGTGTGCGGTCACTGATCGACGCCGACGCGCTCCGCGTGCTGCACCGCGCCGCCCGGGTCCTGCTGGACGACCTGCCCCGGCTCACCGACCAACTGATAGCCGTGCTCCAGGACCAGGAGCCCGCCTACCGAGCGGCGATCGAGCACGATGCCACCGAGATCTGGCAGGAGGTGCACCGCTCACTGCGGCACAGCGTCTCCTCGCTGCTGGACCCGCGCGGCGCCCGCGACGCCGCGCGCCGCTGTTCCTGGAAGATCGGCGTCACGCGCGCCGAGCAGGGGCTGCCGCTGGACGCGGTGCTGCACGCCTTCCGCCTCGGCGGCTCCCTGGTGTGGCAGGGCCTGGTCGACGAGACCTCCCGGGCGGCCCCCGAAGACGTACGGCTGCTGGTGCACGTGGCGTCGGACGTGTGGCACTTCGTCGACGAGCACTGCACCGTCGTGGCGGACGCCTACCGGCAGACCGAGCGGCAGCTGGCCTGGCGGCGGGAGAACAGGGTGCGGCTGCTGACCGCGGCGCTGCTGGACGGAACCAGCAGGATCGCCGACCTGCCCGAGGCCGCGCTCGCGTTGGAGCTGCCGGAGCAGGGCCGGTACGTGGTCGTCGCGGTCGGCGGTGGCGGACTCACCGCCTGTCCCGGTGCCCAAGCGGTCCTCGCTCCGGGTGTGCGTGTGCACTGGCACACGGGTGTGGACGCGGACCACGGCATCGTACGGGTCGACGACGACACGGAGCCGGTGGTGGCGGACGAGCAGCCGCCGGGCGTACGGGTGGGGGTCAGCAGCGCCGTCGAAGGGCTCGCGGCGGTGGGAGAGGCACGCAGGCTGGCGGACACCGCGCTGAGCCTGTGCCCGGAGACCGGCGGCACGGTCCGGCTGACGGAACACCTGCCGGCGGCGCTGGTGGTGTCGTCCCCCGACCTCGGCACCGCGCTGGCCGACCGGCTGTTCGGTCCGCTGGCGCACCTCGAGCCCGCCGACGCGGAGATCCTGCTGGACACCCTGGCCACCTGGCTGGCCTGCGACGGCTCGGCCCAGCGGGCGAGCAGACGGCTGTACTGCCACCGCAACACCGTCCTCAACCGCCTGCGCCGCTACGAACAACTGACGGGGCGCTCCCTGTCCCGCCCCTTCGACCTGGTCGAGGTCACCCTCGCCCTGACCGCCCGCAGACTCCTCCCGCGCTGACCGCTCACCGGACCTGCGGGACGTCCTTGACGAACACCACCCCGTCGATCCCGGTCAGGTGGGCCGGGTCGAGCGGCATGTAGCCGAACCAGGGGGACTTCCGGGGGACGGGCGGTCGGTCGCCGAGGAGGCCGGCCAGCAGGGTGCCGTCGACGACGCAGCGGTCCTCCGGAAGCGCGTACAGGAATCCTTCGAGGCTGTCCGCCGGCGGGGTGTCCACTCCCCGGTGGCGGATCGTGCCCAGGGCCGTGGCCAGGAAGGCGTACTCCTCGCCCAGCCGGGCGCTCACCAGCGCACCGGCGCTCCACCACTCCAGCAGCGGCTGGTCCCACATGCGCATCGTGCTCTTGTCCCGCTGGAGATGGGCGTTGTGCGCGAAGACCAGGGTCGGGCCCCGTTCGGCGAGGGCGAGGAGGTTGTCGGCCATCATCCGGTCCCGCTGGCCCAGCAGCCGTGTCATGCGGCCCGGTGAGGTGTCGGCCAGCCAGTAGTGGTAGCGCAGCAGGCCGGTGGCGGTGCGCCCGTACAGGCGCGCCCTCTCCCAGTCGTCCCGCGAGGTCGCCGCGATCAGGTGCGGCGTCTCGGCCTCGAGCAGCGCCACCAGGTCGTCGGCGAGCAGCAGCAGTTCCCCGGCCTCAGCCGACCGCCCCACGGACCGGGCCGGGTCCGTCATGACGGCGGGGTGGGTCCACCGGTCGTCGGCGCCGAGCAGACGGTCCAGCGTTTCCGCGGTGCAGGGAAGCAGGTCCGAGGCGAGTCGGGCGGCGAGGAAGCCGTGGAGTGCGGTGAGGGCCTGCCGGGGGCTCGCGGCGCCGGTGATCTCCAGCGGGCCGTCGAAACCGGCGAAGCGGAGCCGCTCGGACGCGGGCCGGCCCTCGTTGTACTCCCGCATCCAGCGCACGAGTTCGCGGTTGGCCGCGGACGCGCCGAACCCGTGGCTGAACCCGCGCTCCATGACCTCGTCGAGGGTGCCCGTGCCCGAGGTGACGTACTCGTCCACGACCAGGCCCATCAGACAGTCGCTCTCGATCGCCACGGTCCGGTAGTCCTCCTGCTCGACGAGCTGCCGGAAGACGTCGTTGCGCAGGTCGAGCAGCGTGTCCTCGCCGTGGGTGGGCTCGCCGAGGGCGAGGAGTCGCGGCCGGGCCCCGAGCAGCTCCATGGCGGCGGCGGCCGTCACGGCACGGGTGATGTCCTTGATGCCAGTAGTCATGCCCTCAACGCTATCGTTGAACTCACGGTGGAGACTTTCCCGCGATACCATCGGACCCGTGGGACGAAACCTTCAAAACGGGGAACGGCTCAGGCCGATCGACCTGGCACGCGGGCACGGTCTGTCCACGCAGGCCGTCCGGAACTACGAGGAGGCCGGCATCCTCCCGCCCGCCGACCGCACCCCCCACGGCTACCGCACTTACACCCCGCTGCACGCGCGTGCCCTGCGCGCCTTCCTCGCCCTGGTGCCCGGCCACGGCCACGCGGTGGCGACGTCGATCATGCGGGCCGTGAACCGGGGCGCGGTCGACGAGGCCCTGCGGACCGTCGACGAGAGCCACGCCCAACTGCTCGACGACCGGCGGACCCTGCAGACGGTGGAGCGAGCCCTCGGCGACCTGGCCTCCACCGCGGCGCCCGGACCCGGCACGGCGGTGTCCGGGACCGGCGGACGGTTCATCGGGCCGCTGGCGGGGGAACTCGACATCCGGCCCGCGACACTGCGCAAGTGGGAGCGCGCCGGGCTGGTGAACCCGCGCCGCGACCCGGTGACCGGCTACCGCGTCTACGAGGAGGCCGACGTACGGGACGCCCGGCTGACCCACCAACTCAGGCGGGGCGGCTACCTGCTGGAGCAGATCGCCCCGCTCATCGCGCAGGTGCGGTCGGCAGGCGGGCCGGAGCCGCTGGAGGCGACACTGCACGACTGGCACGGCCGGCTGTCCGCCCGCGGGCGGGCCATGCTGACCGGGGCGGCCGAACTGGAGGCCTACCTCCGCGCCCGCGGCTGAACCCGGTCCTGGGCAGCCGCACAACCCGTGGCAGCCCCGGTTGGGACGGCGCAGCGAGCGGGGCCCGGAGCCTGTACCGGCCGTTCGCGCCCGTGGTGTCGTGAGCTCCCTTGCCGTCCAAGCCGTTGCCGCCGTGCGGCACGGCCCCGAGGAGCCGTGATGCCCCAAGCACCACCGGACGACCGGCCCGCGCTGTGCGTCGAGAACGTCGACGTGACGTACGGGCGAGCCCTGTCCGCCCTCCGCTCCGTCTCCCTGACCGTGCCGCACGGCGGCGTCGTCACCCTGCTCGGCGCCAACGGCGCGGGCAAGACGACCCTGCTGCGCGCCGTCTCCGGCACGCTGCGTCTGCACCGTGGCGCGATCACGGCCGGCCGCATCCGCTACGGCGAAACCGTGCTCGACGGCAGGGACCCGGTGACGGCGGTACGCGCCGGCGTCGTCCAAGTCCCCGAGGGACGGCGGGTGTTCGCCGGACTCACGGTCGACGAGAACCTCCGCAGCGGCGGTCTGGGACTCGGCCGGCGCGGCCGGGACCAGGTCCACGAGGCGCGGGAGCGCGTGTTCGCGCTCTTCCCCCGGCTCGCCGAACGCACCCACCAGGCCGCGGGCCTGCTGTCCGGGGGCGAGCAGCAGATGCTCGCCATCGGCCGCGCCCTGATGGCCGCCCCCCGGCTGCTGCTCCTCGACGAGCCCTCCCTCGGCCTCGCGCCGCAGATGGTGCAGCGGATCACCGAAGTGATCCGCGAGATCAACACCCAGGGCACCGCCGTGCTCCTGGTCGAGCAGAACGCGGGCATGGCACTCTCCCTCGCCGAGCACGCCCATGTCCTCGAGGTCGGCGAGACCCGCCTGTCCGGCCCCGCCGACGAACTCGCCTGCACCGACGCCGTACGCCGCCTCTACCTGGGCGAGGCGGTCGAGGACCAGGGGGCCGCGTGAACGACCGCACCACCACGGCACCGCCCGCGCCCCCCGTGCTCGACGTACGGGGCGTCACCGTGCGCTTCGCCGGACTCACCGCGCTCGACGACGTCTCCTTCACCGTCGCCCCGGGATCGGTGCACGCGCTCATCGGCCCCAACGGCGCCGGCAAGTCGACCTGCTTCAACGTACTGTCCGGGCTGTGCCGTCCGGCCGCCGGCACGGTGACACTCGGCGACACCGAGCTGACCCGGCTCGCCCCGCACCGCATCGCCGCGCTCGGGGTGGCCCGCACCTTCCAGAACATCGTCACCACCCACGGCACGGTCGCCGACAACCTGATGCTCGGCCGCCACGCCCTGTCCCGATCCGGCTTCGCCGCCAGTGCGCTGCGTCTGCCGCGAGCCGTACGGGAACAGCGCGAGCACCTCGCCCGGGCCCGCGAGATCGCCGAACTGACCGGCCTCGGCGCCCACTTCGACAACCCCGTGGCGCTGCTGTCGTACGGCGACCGCAAGCGCGTGGAACTCGCCCGCGCCCTCTGCCTGGAACCACGTGTGCTGCTGCTCGACGAACCGGTGGCGGGCATGAACTCCGCCGAACGCACCCGCATGGCCGAGGTCGTGGGCGAACTGCGGTCCGAACTCGGCCTGTCCGTCCTCCTGGTGGAGCACGACATGGGACTGGTCATGCGCCTCGCCGACGACGTCACCGTGCTCGACTTCGGCCGCCCCATCGCCCACGGCACCCCCGACGAGGTCCGTCAGGACCCCGAGGTGCTGCGCGCCTACCTCGGCACCGACACCCAGGGGGAGGACGCGGCATGACCGGCTTCCTGGACAACGTCCTCGGCGGCGTCGCGCTCGGCGCGGTCTACGCGCTGGTCGCCCTCGGCTTCGTCGTCATCTTCAAGGCGTCCGGCGTCCTCAACTTCGCCCACGGCTCCCTGCTCCTGTTCGGCGGGTACCTCACCGCCGTCCTGCACGACGACCTCGGCTTCGCCGGCGCGCTGGCGCTGGCGGTCCTCACCACCGCGGCCCTCGCGGGCGCACTCGACCGGTTCCTGCTGCAACGCGGCGGACAGGACGCGCACTCCGCCCATGTGCAGACCATCGTCACCATCGGCGTCGACATCGTCCTGCTGACCGACCTGGCCCGGCGCATCGGCGGTGACCTGCTGTCCCTGGGTGACCCGTGGGGCGACGCGGTGACCGAACTGGGGCCGGTGACCGTCGCCGACAGCCGGCTCGCGGCGATCATGGTGTCCGCGGTGGTCATCGGCGCCGTGTTCGCGCTCTTCCGGTTCACCTCGTGGGGGCTGTCCCTGCGGGCGGCGACGGAGGACCTGGAGGCCGCCGCCCTGATGGGCGTACGGCTCAGCCGGGTGCGGGCAGGCGCCTGGTGCCTGGCGGGCGCGCTCGCCGCGCTGGCCGCGGTGTTCCTCGCCGCGTTCCCGGCACCGGGCCTGGAGCGCACCACCGGCCAGATCGCCCTCAACGCGTTCCCGGCCGCGATCCTCGGCGGGCTGGCCTCCCCGACCGGCGCCCTCGCGGGCAGCCTGCTCATCGGCCTGACCGAGGCGCTGGTCGTCGGCTACCAGTCCGACCTGCACGTCCTCGGTGAGGGCTTCGGCGACGTCGCCCCGTACGCCGTGATGCTGCTGGTGCTCCTGGTACGGCCCGCCGGGCTGTTCGGCGCGAAGGGAGCGGCCCGTGTCTGACCGTCTCCTCGGTGTCCTGACCCACCGCCCGGCCCGCATCCTGCTCCTCGCCGCCGTCCTGTGCCTCCCGCCGTTCTACCTGGACGCCTTCTGGCTCCGCATCGGCCTGTTCTCCATGGCGGCGGCCATCGGCGCCGTCGGCCTCGCCCTGCTCACCGGAACGGCGGGACAACTCTCCCTCGGCCACGCCTTCTTCCTCGCCGTCGGCGCCTACGGCTACGCCTATCTGGCGGGCGAGCCCGGACCGGGACTGCCCCCGGCCCTCGCCGCGCTCCTCGCCGTGGTGCTCACCGGAGCGGCGGGCGGGCTGTTCAGCCCCGTCGCCGCCCGGGTGAAGGGCATCTACCTGGGCATCGCCACCCTCGCCCTGGTCTTCCTCGGCCATCACGTCCTGCTGACCGCCGACTCCGTCACCGGCGGATTCAACGGCCGCTCCGTGCCCCCGCTCACCCTCGGCGGCTTCACCTTCGCGGAGAGCGACCCCGAACTGACCGTGCTCGGGGTGCCGTTCGGCGCGGAGGAGCGGTTGTGGTTCCTGGGCCTGGCGCTGTTCGGGTTCACCTGGTTCACCGCCCGCGGCCTGCTGCGCGGCCGTTCCGGGCGGGCACTGGCCGCCCTGCGCGACAGCGAGACCGCGGCGGCGGTGATGGGCGTCGACATCGCCCGCCACCGCTCGGCGGCCTTCGTGGTGTCGTCCATGTACGCGGGCCTGGCGGGCGTGCTCCTCGCACTCTCCTTCCGCCGGGTCGTCCCGGACTACTTCTCCCTGGTCCTCTCCGTCGACTACCTCGCCATGATCGTCATCGGCGGGCTCGGCTCCGTCGCCGGAGCCACCGCCGGCGCCGTGTTCGTCACCGCGCTCCCGCTGCTGATGACCCGCTACGCCGACCAGCTCCCGCTGGTGGCCGCCCCGGGATCGGGGGAGGGCTCCGTGGGCCCCACCGAGGCCGCCCGCTATCTCTACGGCGCCGCGATCGTCCTCGTCCTGCTGTACGCGCCCGACGGGCTGCACGGCCTGGCCCGTCGGGCCCGCGACCGCGTAGGACGCAGCCGCCCCCGCGCCCCCGCCACGGGCTCAGCCGACTCAGCTTTCTCACCCCCGCAACCGGCCGCAGCCGCACGATCCAAGGAGCACACCCCGTGAACACCACGCGTCACCGGCCCCGCGACCGGCGCCGCACCGCCCCCGCCGCGCTCGCCGGCGCCCTCGCCCTGCTGCTCGCGGCCACCGGATGCAGCTCCAAGGCGGACGACGGCAACGGGGGCGGCGCCTCCGCCGACGGCGTCCGCACCGGCCCCGGCGTCAGCGCCGAGACCATCAGGCTGGGCGCCCTCACCGACCTGACCGGCCCCTACGCCACGCTCGGCAAGAGCATCGTGCAGGCCCAGCAGATGTGGGCCGAGGAGACCAACGCCGACGGCGGCATCTGCGACCGCGAGGTGGAGATCGTCGTCAAGGACCACGGCTACGACGTGCAGAAGGCGGTCACCGCCTACGCCGACATCGCCCCGGACGTCGTCGCCCTGCCGCAGGTCATCGGCTCGCCGGTGGTCGCCGCCCTGCTCGACGACATCGAGCGCGACAGGATGCTCACCTTCCCGCAGGCCTGGGCGGCCTCCCTGCTCGGCAAGGAGGCCATCCAGGTCCTCGGTACCACCTACGACGTCGACATGATCGCCGCGGTCGACTTCCTCACCCGCACCAAGGGGCTGAAGAAGGGCGACACCATCGGCCACGTCTACTTCGAGGGCGACTACGGCGCCAACGCGCTGGAAGGTTCCACCTGGGCGGCGGAGCAGGCCGGACTGAAGGTGGCCGGCCAGAAGATCCAGGCCACGGACACCGACCTGTCCGCGCAGGTCTCGGCCCTGCGCAAGGAGGGCGTGAAGGCCGTCCTGATCAGCGCGGGACCCGCCCAGACGGCCTCCCTCGTCGGCGTCGCCGCCTCCCGCGGCCTGCGCGTCCCCGTCGTCAGCAGCGCGCCGGGCTACGCGCCCCAGCTGATGGAGACCCCCGCCGCACCGGCGCTGGCGGCCATGCTGCACATCGTGAGCGCCGCGCCCGCCGTCAGCTCCGAACTGCCGGGCGTGCAGCGCATGGTGGCGTCGTACAAGAAGAAGTACCCGGACTCGCCGGTCGACTCCGGAGTGCTCTCCGGCTACAACGCCGCGCAGCTCATGGGCGCCGACCTGAAGGCGGCCTGCGAGGCGGGCGGCCTCAGCCGCGAGGACGTGGTCAAGGCGCACCGCTCCCAGAAGAACGCCGACACCGGCCTCGGCACCGCGCAGGACTTCTCCGAGGTCGACCGTCCGGCGAGCATCGAGACGTATGTGCTCAAGCCCGACGCGAAGGCGGTCGGCAGCGTGGTGAACGCCGAGGAGGCGCACACGGCCCCGGGCGTCGAGAAGTACCTCTCCTCGCGTTAGGCGCGCCGAACACCCGGAGGGCCCCGGCGGTCCCGGAGAGGGAGGCGCCGGGGCCGCCGAGAACGACCCCGGCCGGGGTCGTCCCGCGCGAGGACGAGCCGGTGCTCCGGCTCAGCCCATGGTGCCGAGACGGGCCTCGCGCCACAGGTCGACGCCGCCGTCGGTGGCGTACTTGTCGATCTCGGCCAGCTCCTCGTCGCCGAAGTCCAGGTTCTCCAGCGCGGCGACGTTCTGCTCCAGCTGCTCGGTGCGGGACGCGCCGATGACCAGCGAGGTGACACGCCGGTCCCGCAGGGCCCAGGCCAGCGCCATCTGGGCGAGCGTCTGCCCGCGGCGGGCCGCGATGTCGTTGAGGGCGCGCAGTCGGTGCAGCATGTCGTCCGTGAGCCATGAGGCGTCGAACGACTTGCCCTGCGTCGCCCGCGACCCCTCCGGCACACCGTCCAGATACCGTCCGGTCAGCAGGCCCTGCGCCAGCGCGGTGAACCCGATGATTCCGAAGCCCTCCTCCTGGGCCACGTCCAGCAGTCCCTCCGTCTCGATCCAGCGGTTCAGCATGCTGTACGACGGCTGGTGGATCAGCAGCGGAGTTCCCAGGTCCCGGAGGATGGCGACCGCCTGCCGGGTGCGCTCGGCGTCGTAGGAGGAGATACCGACGTACAGGGCCTTGCCCTGGCGGACCGCGGTGTCGAGCGCGCCCATGGTCTCCTCGAGGGGAGTGGTGGCGTCGAGCCGGTGGGAGTAGAAGATGTCCACGTAGTCCAGGCCCATGCGCTTCAGCGACTGGTCCAGGGAGGCGAGCAGGTACTTGCGCGAGCCGCCGCCCTGGCCGTAGGGGCCCGGCCACATGTCCCAGCCGGCCTTGGTGGAGATCACCAGCTCGTCCCGGTACGGGGCCAGGTCCTGCTTCATCAGCCGGCCGAAGTTGATCTCCGCGGCCCCGTAGGGCGGACCGTAGTTGTTCGCCAGGTCGTGGTGGGTGATGCCGAGGTCGAAGGCGCGCAGGGCGATCTCACGCTGGGTCTCGAAGGCCCGGTCGTCGCCGAAGTTGTGCCAGTAGCCCAGGGACAGCAGGGGGAGGTCGAGTCCCGAACGCCCGGTGCGCCGGTAGCGCATGGTGCCGTCGTAGCGCTCGGGATTGATGACGTGGTTCATCTGGTGTTCTCCGGGTGCGATGCAGGGATGTCCCGTGGGACGTGGGAGCCCTGTCCACACTGCCCCCGCGTGATCCGGAAGTCCAACCGATCCTTCGCACAGGACTCAGCGACACGGCTTCTGAATCCCGGGGGGCGTTGCCGGACGGGCGGGGCCGATTGACGGATTGCCGCCCTCGCCCGACGGGCAGGGAGGCCCTGAGTGTCATGAGCACGACTGTCCTTCCCCCACAAGGAGGTCGACCATGCGCATCCGTACGCTGACCGGAGGCCTGGCCACGGTTCTGGTGATGTCCTTCCCCCTGCTGTCGAGTGGCCAGGCCGTGGCCGCCCCGCCCGGTGTGCCCGAGCAGCCCCTGGCCGCCCGCGTGCTCACCTACGACGCGAGCGGCTCCGCGGAGTTCAGGTCCGCCGTCGACCGCGGCGCGGCGGTCTGGAACGAGAGCGTCGACGCCGTGGAACTCCGCCCGGCCGCGCCCGGGCAGCGCGCCGACGTCCGGGTCCTGGCGGACAACGGCTGGCCCCGCGCCCTGCCCACCGGTCTGGGCAGCGGCACCGTCTACATCGGCCGTCAGGCCGTGAACCAGGGGTACGACACGATCCGCATCTCGGCGCACGAGCTCGGGCACATCCTGGGCCTGCCGGACCGCAAGCCGGGCCCCTGCTCCAGCCTGATGTCCGGCTCCAGCGCGGGAACCGCGTGCACCAACCGTTACCCGAACGCGGCGGAGAAGGCGGAGGTCGAGAAGAACTTCGCGGGCGCCCGCTCCGGCACGGGCGAGGCGGAACGGACGGGCTCGGCAGGGCAGCCGGGTTCGATGCCGCGGGCCGTGCTGATCAGGGACTGACCGGCGGCGCCACCGCACCCACCGGACCACCTCCCGCGCTGCTCACCCGCCCGATGTGACTGTCCGAGGCGAGTGTGGTTATGATTGACGCACGTCAAGGCGCCGGAACTCCCGGATCCAGGCCGTGCGTTGGTGGTCCAAGGAAAGACGCCCCGCTTCCTGCGGGGAGATGCAGGTGCAAGGCCTGCCCAGCGCTCCACCGCAAGCCCGGTTCCCGAACGATGTGTTCGGGAACCGGGCTTGCTTCGTCGGTGCCACGTGCCGTTGGGGGACGGTCAGGCCGTGTGCAGGGTCAGGCCGTAGCGGTTCAGGATCTCGTTGATCGGCTGGAACCAGGTCTCGCCCCCGCCGGAACAGTTGCCCCAGCCGCCGGAGGTGACGCCCTGCGCCTGGTCACCGCTGATGAACGAGCCGCCCGAGTCGCCGGGTTCGGCGCAGACGCTCGTCTTCGTCATCTGATGCACCGAGCCCTGGCTGTAGTTGACGGTCTCGTTCTTGGCCAGGACCCTGCCGCAGTGCCAGCGGGTCGTCGAGCCGGAGCGGCAGATCGAGGCGCCGACGGGAGCCTCGTTCGAGCCGCGCACCAGCTGGTCGGAGACCGTGCCCCAGCCGAGCACCACCGGAACCGTCCACCAGCCGCTGCCCACGTTGACCCACGCGTAGTCGTCGCCCGGGAACGAGGAACCCTGGAAGTTGCCGATGTACGAGCCGTCCCAGCCCCGCACCTGGCCGCCCACGCCACCGCAGTGCCCGGCGGTCACGAAGCCGCCGTGCACCGAGAAGCCGATGGAACAACGGACGTTGCCCGTGTAGTAGGGGTCGCCGCCCACCGTCCCCGCGGCGAAGGTTTCCGCGGCGGCCTCCACGGTGCGCACGGTGACCGGTCCGGCCTCGCGGGCCTCGGAGAGGAACCGACGGACATCGTTGTCGTCCCGTTCGCCCTCGACGACGTTCACCACCACCGTGTTGGCGGTCGGGTCGACGGACCAACTGCTCACACCCGAAGGCGCGTCGAGGCGATCCAGCCGGGACATGGCCGCGTCGAGTTGCCGTGCGCTGTGCTCGACGACGCGGACGGCCGCGCCGGAGGAGCGGAGGTCACGGACCGTAGACGCGTCCGCGTCCGACGTGACCGCGACGGTCAGTTTCTCGCTCTTCGCGTCGAACCAGGCGCCGCCGTAGGCGGATCCGGCGGTCTTGACGGCCTCGGGTTCGAGATCGGTGGCCCGTCGTTCGGCGGCCAGCCGCGCCTCGGCCTGGGCGGGGGACAGGCCGAAGTCCCGCTGCATCGCCTGCAACAGGGCCTCGGATGCCGACGCGGAATCGGCCCGGGCGGCGGATTCGGCGGAGTCGGGAGTGTCACTCGCCGAGGCGGGCAGGGTGCCGGCCGCGGTCCAGCTGCCGAGCATGAGCAGGGCGGCCACGCAGGCATGCGTGAATCGGGTGCGTCTCATGGGAAGTTGCCCTTCGTCGTTCCAGCAAGGTGGGGGTGGAACAACCGCATCTGAGAGCGCTCTCATCGGATTTGGGCAGAGCTTAGCGGGCCCGGAGTATCAGGTCCATGCCAATGCGGGAAATCCGGTCGGCTCCGAGCGGGCGACGAAGCCGGACGGCGCCGACGCGGCCCGTGCCGTCGCCCGGCACCTGGTGGTCTTCCTCGCCCGGCCGGGCGGGCAGTCCCAGTTCAGTGTCCGCGCCCGGATCGGCCGGCCCGGCACCCCGGCGCTGCGCACGGTGCTGGACCTCCTCCCCGAGAATCCGGCGGCCGAGCACACCCTCGGCTCCCTGGCCCGCCAGGTCGGGCTCAGCCCCAGGCACCTCACCCGGCTCTTCCGGGCGGAGACCGACACCTCGCCCGCGCGGTTCGTGGAACAGGTGCGCCTGGAAGCGGCCTGCACCTTGCTGGTGACCGGGACCGACCCACTGGACGCCGTCGCCCGGCCCGCCGGATTCGGCAGTCCGGAAACCATGCGCCGGGTCTTCCAACGCGAACTCGGCGTCACCCCCGGCGCCTACCGCACCCGCTTCAGCACCACCGCGGGCTCGGCCCACCGGCACATACCGAACGCCTGAGCCGTAGATCCCCCGGGGACACCTGGCGGTGTCCGACGGCGTTCGACGACGTGACCGGTGATGCGGCAGTGGAGCGCTGCGGCCGGGGCGCGCAGAGTGCGCCCCGTTGCGGTGCCGGGGGCTTGACGAGGCAGGACGCGCTCGGCGCTACTGGAAGGCGTCCCGGGCGGACGTTCCGGGGGGGACGCCCGGTACCGGCCCGGTATGCCAGCCCCCGCCGGGATGCACGTCGGGAGGTGACCGGGTGCGGCCTCGATGGGCGGCGGCGATCGTTCTGCTGACGTCGGTACTCCTCGCGCACCTGTGCTCGCCGGTGGTCGCCGACGTGGCGGACCGGCGCACGGCGCCGGACCGGCACACGGTGACCCACCCCACGGCCGCCCAGGACCCCGCGCCCCAACGCGTCCGCGAGCCCTCGCCCGGCACGCAGGACGCCTGCCTGCACCGCCCCCTGGCACGCTCGCCGAGGACCGCGGGCGCGACCGGAGCGGCGCACCAGGCGGCGACGGACGGCCGGATGAACGCGGTTCCCTCCGAGCGAGGCGTCCTCGCCCCGTACCCGCCGGGTGCTCCACGCGGCGCGGAACCGGCGGGCCCGGCCCGCGACGCAGCCGCATCACAGACTCTTCGCTGCTGAGCGACCGCAGTACCGCCCGAGGCCTGCACCGCGCGGCCCGCGTACTTTCCGGTGGCCGCTCGCGCGCCGCACGCCGATGCAACGCGGCAGGCCTTCGCGTGTCCCCGAAACCGTGACGACACAGGAGACCCCATGTCCCGAAAGCGCGTTCTCGTTCTGCGACCGGACGAACTGGGCCCCACCGAGTACAAGACGTGGAGACATCTGCGCAGCGAATCCGGCGCACCGGAGAACCCGTTCCTCGACCCGGCGTTCACCGCGGCCGTCGGGCAGGGCAGGCCGGGAGCCAGGGTCGCCGTACTCGAGGAGGACGGCACACCCGTCGGCTTCTTTCCGTACGAGAGGGGGGCATGGGGACAGGGAAGGGCCATCGGCCTCGGCGTGTCGGACAGCCAGGGCGCCGTCCTGCGCCCCGGCCTCCGGCTCGACCCCCGCCGCCTCCTGGCCGCCTGCGCCCTCTCCTCATGGGAGTTCGACAATCTGGAGGCCGGTCAGCACCTCTTCGTACCGCATGCCACCGAGGAACTCGCCAGCCCCGTCGTCGACATCGGCGAGGGATTCGAGTCCTACACCCGACGGCTGCGCGCGACCGCCCCCGGATTCCTCCGGCAGACCCTGGCCAAGGAGCGCAGGCTCGCCCGGCAGGTCGGCGAGGTGCGGTTCGTGTACGACACGCATGACCCGGACGCGTTACGGGCGCTGATGCGCTGGAAGTCCGCCCAGTACCGGCGCACCGGCCGCCGGGACCGGTTCGCACAGCAGTGGATCACCGCTCTGGTGGAACGGCTCGCGGGCGGCGACGAGCCCGAGTGCCGTGGACTGCTCTCCGTGCTGTACGCCGCCGGCCGCCCCGTGGCCGCCCACTTCGGGCTGCGCTCGCCCACGGTGCTCTCCTGGTGGTTCCCCGCCTACGACCGCGACTACGGCAAGTACTCCCCGGGGCTGGTGCTGCACCTGCGGATGCTGGAGGCGGCGGCGGCCGACGGGGTCCACCTGGTCGACCTGGGCAGCGGGCCGGCCCGTTACAAGGACTCGTTCAAGACCCGTGAACTGCCGGTCTACGAGGGCGCCGTGGTGCGCCCGGTGCCGGGCGGGGCCGTGTACCGGCTGAGCCGCGAACCGGCACGGGCCGCCCGCCGCTTCGTACGCGACCGCCCCCGGCTGGCCGGCGCGGTCAGGCGCACGCTGGAGGAGTCGGGACGGCTGCGCGACCGGTGAGGGCCCTCGCGTACGCCGAGGCCAGTAGCCGGGGCACTCCCGCTGTGGGACGCCCGCGGCGACCGGGCCCGGCACCGTGGGGCAGGTGGAACTCAGCCGTCCCGCACGCCGGGCCTTCCTCGTCGTCCACGTCGTCTCCTCCGCGAGTCGGCTCGGGTTCGCCCCCGGGCTGCTCGCACCCGGTGTCACCGCGAACACCACCGGGTCCGCGGCCGCCGTGGAGGCATCCGTCCGGGCCATGCAACTCTTCGCCGACCGGTTCCTGATTCCGCTCGCCCTGCTGACCCCGGCCACGACCACCGCGACGGTCCTCGCGCTGCGACCAAGGGTGACGCGGCGGTGACCGCCGTGGCCGCAGGGCAGCCCCTGCCCGATGGAGGCGATGTCCTCTTCGGACCGATCGTGTCCCTGTCCGCCTGGTCCGTCCTTGTCCTCATGACGGTGATCTCGCTCCTCAAGCCCCGGGGCCCGGCCCCGAAACCGGCCGAACCGGTGGGCGCCCTGGCACCGGGCGGCCGGAACCCCCTATGACGCGCCCGACACAATTCACCGAACGAGCGGTGAGCGACCGTCCGGCCCGGCATGGTGGGCCGAAGAGTGCGGCCGGGCATTTCGGGTAGTCGCGCGGTGTGATCGGTGAGTGAAGGCGGACCGAATGGAACCAGTTCCGGTGGACGAAGGAGGCACGCTGCCGGGAGCACCGCGACGGGTGACGTACGCCCTGGACGGTGACGGCGCGTGGATAGCGAAGGCCCGGCAGCTGGCCGCCGCGTTCCTGACGCGGGCCCGGACGGAGGACGGGCTGCCCGTCTCGGCGCGCGCGGTGGAGATCACCCAGCTCGTGGTCAGCGAGCTGGTCACCAACGCCCGCAAGTACGCCCCCGGCCCCGTCCGGCTGGACCTGTGCATCACCGGTGACGCCCTCGAGGTGATGGTCCGGGACGGCAGCGGCGTGCTGCCCGTGGCCAGGGTCGCGAACCCGGACCGGGTGGGACAGCACGGCCTGGAGATCGTGATGGCCGTCGCCCACGGACTGGAGGTGCAGCCGGAGCCGACCGGCAAACGCATCACGGCCCGCATCTCCCTCGTGGAGACGACCGGCCGCTGACGACCGGCCGCCTCCACGAGGGTGTCGCTCCTCTCAGGCGCCGACGTACGACGCGAGGTGCTCGCCGGTCAGGGTGGAGCGGGCGGCGACGAGGTCGGCGGGGGTGCCCTCGAAGACGATCCGGCCGCCGTCGTGCCCGGCGCCCGGCCCGAGGTCGATGATCCAGTCGGCGTGCGCCATGACCGCCTGGTGATGCTCGACGACCACGACCGACTTGCCGGAGTCGACGAGCCGGTCCAGCAGGCCGAGCAGTTGCTCGACGTCGGCGAGGTGCAGGCCGGTGGTCGGCTCGTCGAGGAGGTAGACGCCGCCCTTCTCCGCCATGTGGGTGGCCAGCTTGAGCCGCTGCCGCTCGCCACCGGAGAGCGTGGTCAGCGGCTGGCCGAGGGTGAGGTAGCCGAGCCCCACGTCGGCGAGCCGGCCGAGGATCCGGTGCGCCGCCGGCGTGCGCGCCTCACCGGCACCGAAGAACTCCTCGGCCCGCGCCACCGACATCGCGAGCACCTCGCTGATGTCGCGGCCACCGAGGTGGTACTCCAGCACCGACGCCTGGAACCGCTTGCCCTCGCAGTCCTCGCAGGTGCTGGCGACCCCGGCCATCATCGCCAGGTCGGTGAAGACGACACCGGCGCCGTTGCAGGTGGGGCAGGCACCCTCCGAGTTGGCGCTGAACAGCGCCGGCTTGACGCCGTTGGCCTTCGCGAACGCCTTGCGGATCGGGTCGAGCAGCCCCGTGTACGTCGCCGGGTTGCTCCGCCGCGAGCCGCGGATCGGGCTCTGGTCGACCGAGACCACGCCCTCGCCGTCCTCCCCCTTCAGCCTGCACAGCGACCCCTGCACGAGCGAACTCTTGCCGGAGCCGGCGACGCCGGTCACGACGGTGAGCACCCCGAGCGGGACGTCGACGTCGACGCCGCGCAGGTTGTGCGTCGTCGCGCCGCGGATCTCCAGTGCCCCGGTGGGTTTGCGCACCGACTCCTTGAGGGCGGCCCGGTCGTCCAGATGACGGCCGGTGACGGTGTCACTGCCCCGCAGCCCCTCGACGGTGCCCTCGAAACAGACGGTGCCGCCCGCCGTGCCGGCGCCGGGACCGAGGTCGACGACATGGTCGGCGATCGCGATCGTCTCCGGCTTGTGCTCCACGACCAGCACCGTGTTGCCCTTGTCCCGCAGCCGCAGCAGCAGGTCGTTCATCCGCTGGATGTCATGGGGGTGCAGGCCGATGGTGGGCTCGTCGAAGACATAGGTGATGTCGGTGAGCGGGGAGCCGAGATGGCGGACCATCTTCACGCGCTGCGCCTCGCCGCCCGACAGTGTGCCCGACGGCCGCTCCAGCGAGAGGTAGCCCAGCCCGATCTCCACGAACGAGTCGAGGCTGTCGCTCAGGGCGGTGAGCAGCGGGGCCACCGAGGGCTCGGACAGGCCGCGGACCCACTCGGCCAGGTCCCGGATCTCCATCGCGCAGGCGTCCGCGATGGAGATGCCCTTGATCTTCGACGACCTGGCCCCCTCGCTGAGCCGGGTGCCGTCGCACTCGGGGCAGGTGGTGAAGGCGACGGCCCGCTCCACGAACGCCCGGATGTGCGGCTGCATCGACTCCTTGTCCTTCGACAGGAACGACTTCTGGATCTTGGGGATCAGTCCCTCGTAGGTGAGGTTGACTCCCTTGACCTTCACCTTGACCGGCTCCCGGTACAGGAAGTCCTGCCTCTCCTGCTCGGTGAACTCCCGGATCGGCTTGTCCGGGTCGACGAAGCCCGACGCGGCGTAGACCCCGACGGTCCAGAAGCTGTCCGACTTCCAGCCCGGGATGGTGAACGCGCCCTCGGCCAGCGACTTGGAGTCGTCGTAGAGCTGGGTGAGGTCGATGTCGGAGACGGTGCCCCGGCCCTCGCAGCGCGTACACATGCCGCCGGTGCGCTGGTAGGTCGCCTTCACCGCCTTCTTGTCGCCGCGCTCGACGGTGATCGCCCCGCTCGCCCGGACCGAGGCGGTGTTGAAGGAGTACGCGCTGGGCGGGCCGATGTGCGGCGTGCCGAGCCGGCTGAAGAGGATGCGCAGCATCGCGTTGACGTCGGTGGCGGTGCCGACCGTGGAACGGGGGTCCGACCCCATCCGCTGCTGGTCGACGATGATCGCGGTGGTCAGACCCTCGAGGACGTCGACCTCGGGCCGGGCCAGGGTCGGCATGAACCCCTGAACGAAGGCGCTGTAGGTCTCGTTGATCAGCCGCTGCGACTCCGCGGCGACCGTGTCGAACACCAGCGAGCTCTTGCCCGAGCCGGAGACGCCGGTGAACACGGTCAGCCGGCGCTTGGGGATCTCGACGCTGACATCCTTGAGGTTGTTCACGCGCGCGCCGTGCACGCGGATCAGTTCGTGGCTGTCGGCACCGTGCGGCGCGGCCGGCCGCGCCTTCGTCCTCATGGCCATGCTGGTGGTGTCTTCCTCTCGTGGGTGATTCCCGGGTCGGGTGCGACCGCCGAGCCGGGGCCGGGCGGTGACTGCGGTGACCGGGCGGCTCAACGCAGCTGCTGGATGCGGATCAGGTTGCCCGAAGGGTCGCGGAAGGCACAGTCACGAACGCCGTACGGCTGCTCGGTCGGCTCCTGGACCACCTCGGCGCTGTCGGCCGACTGCAGCCGCGCGAAGGTGGCGTCCAGGTCGTCGGTGGCCAGCAGGAGACCGGCGTACGTGCCCTTGGCCATCATTTCGGCGATGGTGCGGCGCTCGTCGTCGGTGACACCGGGGTCGGCGGCCGGCGGGGTCAGGACGATGGAGGTGCCGGGCCGGCCGACGGGACCGACCGTGATCCACCGCATCCTGCCGTGTCCGACGTCGCCCCGGACTTCGAAGCCGAGGGTGTCGCGGTAGAAGGCCAGGGAGGCGTCAGGGTCGTCGTGCGGGAGGAAACTCGCGTGAATGGTGATGTCCATGGCCGTCACGCTAGAGGGGGGCCGGGCGCGGGCGCTTCTCGATTTCTGACCGGTCTGGTCACCTGCTTCGCCACGCACGGCGGCAGCCCCGCCGTCATGCTCGCCGCGCGGCGCCGATAGGCACTGGGCGGCATGCCGACGAGCTCGGTGAAGCGCGTGCTGAACGTGCCCAGCGACGAGCAGCCGACCGCGAAACAGACCTCGGTGACACTGAGGTCCCCGCGGCGCAGCAACGTCATCGCACGCTCGATGCGCCGCGTCATCAGATAGCTGTACGGCGACTCGCCGTACGCCGCCCGGAACTCCCGGCTCAGATGCCCGGCCGACATGTGCGCGCCACGGGCGAGTGCCTCGACGTCCAGCGGCTGCGCGTACTCCCGGTCGATCCGGTCGCGGACCCGGCGCAGCCGCGCGAGGTCGCGCAGGCGCTGCGTCGAGGCCGGTGTGTCGGTCATATGTGAAATCGTACCCACGGTCGCCGCCCGACCTGGGCGGAATCCTCCGGGCCGGACGGTCATGGGCGGAACAACAGGGCTCCCGGCATGGTTGAGACTGCTGTACGTACGGCTGCGACGGTGCGGGACCATGAAGACGAGACGGGACCGGCCGTCCAGGACGCGGGAGAAGGGCGAGAGCAGATGACGAGGACCGAGGCAACCGTGGAAACAGCGCTGCTGGCGGGCGGCTGTTTCTGGGGCATGGAGGAACTGATCCGCACGTTCCCGGGCGTCCTCAGCACGCGGGTGGGCTACAGCGGCGGTGACGTCCCCAACGCCACGTACCGCAACCACGGCACCCACGCCGAGTCGATCGAGATCACCTACGACCCCGCCGTCACGGACTACCGCACGATCCTGGAGTACTTCTTCCAGATCCACGACCCGAGCACGAAGAACCGGCAGGGCAACGACATCGGGCTGAGCTACCGCTCCGCCATCTTCTACCTCGACGACGAGCAGAAGCGCGTCGCCGAGGAGACGATCGCCGACGTCGACGCGTCGGGTCTGTGGCCGGGTCCGGTGGTGACCGAGGTCGCGCCGGCCGGCCCGTTCTGGGAGGCCGAGCCCGAGCACCAGGACTATCTGCAGCGGTACCCGGACGGCTACACCTGTCACTTCGTCCGCCCCGGCTGGCGTCTGCCGAAGCGCGCGGAGTCCTGAGCTTCTGAGTACCTGAACTCCATGGGCACCTGAGCTCCATGGCACCTGAGGCCGCACCACAGGGGGCGCGCACGCGAGGCGGCGTGCCCCCTGTGCCGTCCGTCAGCCGAACTGACCGGGCTGGTAGTCGCCGGCGGGCTGCTGGTTGATGACGTTGATGCGGTTGTAGGTGTTGATGACGGCGATGAGGGAGATGAGGGCGACCAGCTGGTCCTCGTCGTAGTACTTGGTGGCGTTGGTCCAGGCCTCGTCGGTGACCCCGCCGGCGGCGTCGGCGATGCGGGTGCCCTGTTCGGCCAGTTCGAGGGCGGCGCGCTCGGCGTCGGTGAAGACGGTGGCCTCGCGCCAGGCGGCGACGAGGTGGAGGCGCTGGGCGGTCTCTCCGGCGTGGGCGGCGTCCTTGGTGTGCATGTCGGTGCAGAAGCCGCAGCCGTTGATCTGGCTGGCGCGGATCTTCACCAGTTCCTGCGTGGCGTGCGGCAGACCCGAGTCGGACACCGCCTTGCCCGCCGAGTTGATGTGCTTCAGCACCTTGGTCGCGAGCGCGTTGCCGAAGAGGTTGATACGGGCATCCATGGTGATCTCCTGGTTCGCGTGTGCGGTTACGTACTTCTGACGAGGCAGCCCGCCGAGATGTGACAGGTTCCCGGGGTGTGACGTACGTCTCCCGACTGGAGACGGCCCGCGGGGTGCGGCGGGTCGGACCACGGCGGGCTCGCGGAGGCGTCGTCCACGGAGCGGCGAACGGGCGATAGCCTGACGGCATGCAGGACCACCCCTCCGCACCCGCCGAGAGCGGCACCGCCCTGCCGCGCGTTCAGGGCCGCGGCCAGGACTGACACCCCGGCCCGGTACGGGAACAGTGAGGGGACGGGAAGGCCGGACGGGGAGCGGAGCGTCGGTGAGCGAGCGTCAGGAACGCGACTGGACGGACATGACGCCGGGAGATTTCGACCGGGACGCCCCGCTGCGGCTGAACGTGGGCACCGGACCCGTCGTGGTGCCGGCCGAGCCGGACGAGTATGGCACGGTGCCTCTGTTCGGCGAGGAGCCCCCGGCCCGACGCCCCGTCCCGCGCCGTCTTCCGCGCGGCGGCGCACCCGCCGAGCAGGAGCACCTGTTCTGACTTCGGTTCAGGCGCACGCGTCCGGGGCGGGAATGCCGTACGGGGGACGAAAAGGGTGACCGGCCCGCGTCGAATGCCGCCGGGCCGCATCCTCCGTGCCTCGGTTTCCGGGAGCGGGGTACGCGGACGGGGCGGCCGGTCCGACGCGGTGGGAAAGCGCGATGGGAAAGAAGGAGCAAGCACGGGCGCTTCGGGGTGGAGGGTTCACCCCATCGGAGCGTGCTCGCTGCGTGGGGCTCCTCGTCGTGAGAGGTTGACGACCTGAGCCCCTTTTCCGGCGCTTTGTCAGCGATCGGATCGCCCGCAGCCGGCAATTGAGCATCCGGTCACCCCATCCGTGGCCGCTAAGAAGCGGAGGAGTGTCACCCCATGAGCGAGGCCAACCCCGTCAAACGGGCTGCCCAGAAGATCACCGAAAGTCTGCAGGGCGACGGCGCGGGCCCGGAGGAGGGAATTCCCGGCAAGCCGGGCTCCGAGTCGCCGACCGTGGCCGAGCCGACCGAGCCCCGTGAGCCGCTGCCGCCCAAGCCGGACCAGAGCGGGCCGGCCACCGTGTCGCCCACCGGCCAGGCGACCGGAGACGACCAGGCCCGGGTGGCGCAGTCCGGGAGCCGGCTGACGAACGCGCAGGGCACCCGACTGTACGACACCGACCACTCGCTGAAGGCGGGCCCGCGCGGTCCCGTCCTGCTGCAGGACCACCATCTGCGCGAGAAGGTCATGCACTTCGACCACGAGCGCATCCCGGAGCGTGTGGTGCACGCCCGGGGCGCGGGCGCGCACGGGGTCTTCCGGAGCTACGGCACGGCGGCCTCGGTGACCAAGGCCGGGTTCCTCGCGGCGGACGTGGAGACGCCGGTGTTCACGCGGTTCTCCACGGTGGTCGGCTCGCGGGGGTCCTCGGACACCGTGCGGGACACCCGCGGTTTCGCGACGAAGTTCTACACCAGCGAGGGCGTCTTCGACCTGGTCGGCAACAACATCCCGGTCTTCTTCATCCAGGACGCCATCAAGTTCCCGGACGTCATCCACGCCGCGAAACCGCACCCCGATCGGGAGATTCCGCAGGCGCAGAGCGCGCACGACACCTTCTGGGACTTCGTCTCGCTGCACACCGAGGCGACCCACCACACCATCTTCTTCATGGGCGACCGCGGCATCCCACGCTCCTTCCGGATGATGGAGGGCTTCGGCGTCCACACCTTCCGGCTGGTGAACGCCGAGGGTGCCACGACGCTGGTGAAGTTCCACTGGAAGCCCAAGCTGGGCGTGCACTCCCTGGTGTGGGACGAGGCGCAGATGATCAACGGCATCGACCCGGACTTCCACCGCCGGGATCTCGCCGACGCCATCGAGGCCGGTGCCCACCCGCAGTGGGAGCTGGGCATCCAGACGTTCCCCGACACCCCGGACCAGACCTTCGAGGGCATCGACCTTCTGGACTCCACGAACCTCGTCCCCGAGGAACTCGCCCCCGTGCAGCCGATCGGGCTCCTCACGCTCAACCGCAACCCCTCGAACTTCTTCGCCGAGACGGAGCAGGTCGCCTTCCACGTCGGTCACCTGGTCCCCGGCATCGACATCACCGACGACCCGCTGCTCGCCGGGCGTCTTTTCTCCTACCTCGACACCCAGATCACCCGGCTCGGCGGCCCCAACTTCCCGCAGCTGCCCGTCAACCGCCCCCACGCCCCGGTCAACGACATGCTCCGGGACGGCATGCATCAGACCGTCGTGCACCGGGGCGTGGCCCCCTACCGGCCCAACTCCCTCGACGGCGGCTGCCCGTTCACCGCGGGAGCGGACACCGGGGCGTTCGTCGAAACTCCCGTACGGGTACCCGAGGCGACGAAGGTGCGAGACGCCCCGAAATCGTTCGCCGACCACTTCAGCCAGCCCCGGCGCTTCTGGCTGAGCATGAGCCCGGTGGAGCGGGAGCACATCATCGGCGCCTACACCTTCGAACTCGGCAAGTGCTATGAGCAGGCCGTCAAGGAACGCACCCTGCAGGTCCTGGCCAACATCGACCCGGAGCTGTGCTCCCAGGTCGCCGAGGGCCTCGGCCTGCCCGCGCCGGAGCCCACCATTCCGCTCGCCGACGTCGCACCGAGCCCGGCGCTGTCCCAGGTCGGGCGGACCTGGCCCACGGACGGACGCGTCATCGGGATCCTCACGAGCCCGGACGGCGACCTCGAGGGGGTCCGTTCCGTGCGCGAGGCGGTGCTCGAGGCCGGCATGGTTCCCCTCGTCGTCGCGCCGACCGGCGGCACACTCGGCACGGGCGGGAACACACTGACGGTACAGCGCAGCTACGTCACCGCCCGTTCCGTCGAGTTCGACGCCGTACTGCTGGCCGGCGCGCCCGCCGTGGGCGACGACGCGAACCGCGCCCGCGACGCCAAGGGCCTCTCCGCCGCCGCGCAGCGGACGGCGGCCGATCCGCGGGTCGGCCTGCTCCTGTCCGAGGCCTTCCGGCACGGCAAGGCGATCGGCGCGTGGGCGGGCGGCGAGACGGCCCTCGAGGCGGCAGGCGTACCCGCCGACGCACCCGGGATCGTCGTCGCCGACTCCGGTTCCGCCGCACTCGAGCAGGTCAGGGAACTCCTGGGCTCGCACCGGGTCTGGGAGCGTTTCGTCACCCAGGTCTGACACCTCCCCTCCCCGGGATTCCGGCGGCCGGGGCCTGCCCGCGGGGCAGGACGCGGCCGCCGTCGCCGGCCGCGTCCTGCTGCTCGAGCGGGGACGGATCGTCGCCGGTCGAGCTGCCGGAGTTGTCAGCCGAAGGCCCTGACCGCCTGGTAGTAGGTCCACGCAGTGCTGTTGCAAGCGGTCTTCGTGCCGCCGCTGTAGCCGGCGCAGACCCGCTTGAGGTCTTCGTAGAAGGCGCTGTCGAGGCGTGCCTTGTTGGCGTCGAAGGAACCGGCCGCCTTGTAGTTGCGGTAACCGAAGTCGTGGCGCGCGCAGGAGGTGGCGAAGGGGAAGCCGAACGGGTTGTCGGGGGAGGTGGAGCAGTAATCGGTGCTCCAGTCGAACTGGTAGGCGGACCAGGCGGCTTGGTTGGAGCGCGCCGTGACCCACTGGTTGTAGCTCGAGGCACTGGTCTGGGTCCAGTTCGAGAGGACCTGGGCCTTGTCGGCGGGAACGGCGTCGGCGGCTGTGGCGGTGCCCAGCACGCTGACGGCGGCAAGGGCCGAGGTGGCCAGTGCGGTGGCGAGTCTACGGTGCATCCCGAACCTCCATGAGGCTGCGACCCGGCCATCGGGTCGCAGGTTCATGACAAGAGATGCCCATGCTGCCGACGTTCTTACACCACGTCCGACTTGACGGCCCGTCGACATCAGGATTCGCCAGGCGTCATCAGCGCACATCACGGATGAACGGCGCATCCGGAACCGACTCTGCCGTGCGGACCGGCTCAAGTGGTGGCCGTCGCCGAGGCTCCCGGCAGTCGGTGAACCGATTCCCGACATCAACCGAGGGGCCTGCGGCCGTCCTCACCGCCGGCCGGGCCGTACTCGTCCCGTGGCCGCGTCCCCGCGCCCCGAACCCACCGACCGGTGGTCCGGGGTACGGGGCGGGGAGCGGGGCGGCCCTCCGTCCCTTGATTCAACTGTCCCTGTATGAAGGTGCGTTGATGTGCGAGACTCGGTGATCGTCAGCAGCCGTGATCCATCGTGGGACGGAGTCCTCCATGTCGGCCGGCAGGTCAGATCCTCCGCAGATCGACACCAGCAAGGCGCACCCCGCGCGGGTCTACGACTGGTTGCTCGGCGGCAAGGACAACTATCCCGTGGACGAGGCCGTCGGCGAGAAGCTGCCGCCCGAGGCGCGGGACGGCGCCCGGCAGAACCGTCAGTTCATGCACCGGGCGGCGGCCTGGCTCGCCGGGCAGGGCGTCGACCAGTTCCTCGACATCGGCACGGGCATTCCCACCGAGCCGAACCTGCACCAGATCGTGCAGTCCGTCGTCCCGGCCGCGAGGGTCGTCTACATCGACAACGACCCCATCGTCCTGCGTCACGCGGAGACCCTGCTGATCAGCGATCCCGAGGGCGTCACCGACTACATCCAGGCCGATGTGCGCAGTCCGGGGGAGATCATCGAACACGCCCGGACCGTCCTCGACTTCGGGCGTCCGGTCGCACTGTCCCTGATCGCCCTCCTGCACTTCATCCCCGACGACCAGGAACCCCTCGCCATCGTCGGCGAGTTGCTCTCCGGGCTCCCGCCGGGCAGCCACCTCGTGCTGTCGCACGCCGCGTCCGACCGGCACGCGGAACTGGCCGCGCAGGTCACCGCCGAGTACGCCAGAGCCGGCATCCGCCTCGGCCTCCGCACCCGCGACGAGGTCGCCCGCTTCTTCGACGGCCTGGACATGGTGGAACCGGGCCTGGTGACCGCACCGGAATGGTTCCGGACGATCCCGGCCCCCGCACCCGAGGACAGCGGCATCTACGCGGGCGTCGCACGGCTCCGCTGACGCGGCACCGCTCCCGCCCCGGCCGCCGTCGCGCCCGTCATCCCAGCGGCACCGTCACCGCACCCGCTCCCCGGGCCTCCGCCCCGCCCGCGACACGCACCGTGAACGGCCGGTCGGTCCCCGACGCGGTGACCCGCAGGACGCCGCCGTCGCGCAGGATCCGGAAGGCCGCGGCCCGCGCGCCCGTGGTGTCGGGCACGGTGATCTCGGCCGTGTAGCCGGGCGAGGCCGTCGGGTGGACGAGGAGGACCGGCGCGTCCAGCCAGTCGCCGTCCGGCCGCGAGTCGTCGCCGGCCAGGGGCAGGACGGCGCCCTCACGGACGTACAGCGGGAGGCTGGAGTAGCCGTGCCGTTCGGTGCGCCAGCCCGGGCCGGTGACCTTCTGGCCGCTCAGCAGGTGGGTCCAGGTGCCCTCCGGCAGGTAGACCTCGACCTCGCCGTCCGGGCTGAACACGGGCGCCACCAGGAGGTCGGGGCCCAGCATGTACTGGCGGTCGAGCGGACGGCACGTCGGGTCGCCGGGGAACTCCAGCACCATCGGCCGCATCATCGGCACGCCGGTGGCGTGCGTCTCGACGGCCGCGCCGTACAAGTACGGCATCAGGCGGTGCTTGAGCAGGGTGAACCGCCGGGCGACGCCGACCGCCTCGTCGCCGAACTCCCACGGCACCCGGTACGACGAGGAGCCGTGCAGTCGGCTGTGCGAGGAGAGCAGGCCGAAGGCGAGCCAGCGCTTGAACACTTCGGGGTCGGGCGTGCCCTCGAAACCGCCGATGTCGTGGCTCCAGAAGCCGAACCCGCTCAGCGACAGCGACAGACCGCCCCGCAGCGACTCGGCCATGGCCTCGAAGGACGACCAGCAGTCGCCGCCCCAGTGCACGGGGTACTGCTGCCCGCCGGCCGTCGCGGACCGGGCGAACAGCACGGCCTCACCCTGCCCGCGCTCCTTCTCGAGGAGCTCGAACACCGTGCGGTTGTACAGCTGCGTGTAGTAGTTGTGCATCCGCTCGGGGTCCGAGCCGTCGTGCCAGACCACGTCGGTGGGGATGCGCTCGCCGAAGTCCGTCTTGAAGCAGTCCACGCCCTGGTCGAGCAGGGCCTTGAGCTTCGACTGGAACCAGGCGCGCGCCTCGGGGCCGGTGAAGTCGACCAGGCCCATGCCGGCCTGCCACAGGTCCCACTGCCACACGTCGCCGCCGGGCCTGCACACCAGGTGCCCGAGGGCGGCGGCCTCGTCGAAGAGTGGGGACTTCTGGGCGATGTACGGGTTGATCCAGGCGCTGATGCGCAGGCCCTTCTCCTTGAGCCGGGCCAGCATGCCGTCCGGGTCGGGGAAGACGTCGGGGTCCCACCGGAAGTCGCACCACTGGTACTCGCGCATCCAGAAGCAGTCGAAGTGGAAGACGGACAGCGGGATGCCGCGTTCGGTCATGCCGTCCACGAACGACGTGACGGTCCGTTCGTCGTAGGACGTGGTGAACGAGGTGCTGAGCCACAGGCCGAACGACCAGGCCGGGGGCAGGGCGGGGCGGCCGGTGAGGGCCGTGTAGCGGCTGAGTACGTCCTTCGGGGTGGGACCGGCGACGACGTAGTACTCCAGCGACTGGTCCTCGACGCTGAACTGCACCTGGCCCACGGACTCCGAGCCGATCTCGTAGGAGACCGCTCCGGGGTGGTTGACGAAGACGCCGTAGCCGCGGGAGGAGACGTAGAACGGGATGTTCTTGTAGGACTGCTCGCTGCTCGTGCCGCCGTCGGCCTGCCAGACGTCGACGGTCTGACCGTTCTTGACGAACGGGGTGAAGCGCTCACCGAGGCCGTAGATCTGTTCCCCGACGCCGAGCGCCAGCCGGGTCAGCATGTGGTGGGCTCCGTCGCCGGTGGTGGCGAAGGCGGTGCCCTTGGCGTCCGCGCGGGTCAGCTCGCGTCCGTCCGCGTCGTGGAAGCCGAGCGAGAAGGGACCGGACCCGTCGAGGCGGAGGGTCAGCGGGCCGCTGGTCAGCTCGGTGACCCGGCCGTCCGTGCGCACCGTCCCGGCGCCGTCCGGATCACCGGTGAGGGAGAAGTCGGGGCCGGGGCGCCGCTTGCCCGCGTGGTGGGTGACGCGGATGCCGATGACGCCCTCGGCGGGGGAGAAGCACTCGACCGTGACGAGAGGAGCGTTGAGGGTGTCGCCTCGATGCCTCACTCTCTTGACGGCGGCATAGCTGGTGAAGCGCTTCGACTCCGTGCGCACATCGCGCAACTCGGTGGCGTACGAGATCTGGACGCCCTCGCGGATGCGCCAGAAGCCGTCGGTGAACTTCATGATCTTCCTCGGAGGGGGAGGGGCGATGGCGAGAAGAAAGTCGTACCTGGCCAGGAACTATGACAGGTCCGGGAGTTCCTGTCACGCCCTGGAACGAGGAGATCCCGCCGTCGGGGGCCGATGCGGCCGGCCCCCGCCGACGTGTTGGTGATCAGGCCGGACACATGCACCTGATCGCAGTGCCGGGTGAAGCGAGAGCGGCACGCGTCAGAAGGATCGACTGTCAGTCGAAGCGCTTCACCACCTCGGATGAGCCGTCGGCCCGGTGAAGCACCGGACGGATGGCGGGCGACACGCACCGGGGCCGTCCCGCCCGGCGACGGCCCCGGTCCGGGACCCGCGGCGCGCGGTCAGCCCGTCGGCGCCGGGCCGTCGGTCCCGGAGTCGGGCACCGCACGGAACTCCACGTCGACGACGCCGTCGACGTTGCGGCACAGTTCCTCGAGCTCCTGAGCCGTCGCCGGTGAGGACAACTGCCCGCTGAGCCTGACATGGCCGTGTGTCACCGTCACCTCCACCGCGGAGGGCGCCTCGCCGAGCGCCCTGACCAGCACGTCCTCGACGATCTCCGTGCGGATCGCCCGGTCCGCGCGCACGAAGACGCGGAGCAGGTCGCTCCTGCTCACCACGCCCCTCAGCCGCCCGGTCCCGTCGATCACCAGCAGCCGCTTGATGCCGTGCCGGGCCATCACCCGGGCGGCGTCCACCACGCTCCAGTCCTCGGCGGCACAGAGCGGGGGCGACGTCATCAGCCCGGCGGCGTCGGTGGCCCAGGCCTTCTCCGGCCGGGGCGCCACTCCCGGCCCACCGGCCTCGCCCTCCTGACGCCCCCACATCTTGTGCAGCAGATCCGCCTCGGACACCACGCCCACCGGACGGTCCTCGGCGTCGACCACGGGGACGGCGGTGATGTCGTACTCGAGCAGCAGGTGCGCGATCTCCTTGAACGGTGTCCCGCCCTGGATCCGGACGACGGCGTCGCTCATCACGTCGCGCACCTTCTGGTGGCTCATCGTGGTGCTTCCTCTCTGCTCCTGGCACACGTCCGACGGACGGACGACCACAGTGCGCACGCGGCCGCCACTGCCATCATCGCCGGTCGGAGGGGTCGAACGAGAACCGGAGGAGTGCGTTCCGACCCCGTTCGCGCGGGCTGGGCCGGAAGGGCGGGTGGCCCGCCTTGTAGAGTTCGGTGATCCGGGTCCACGCAGTGCCCGACACCGTCAGGAGAGCGCCATGGCCGAGGTCACCGTCACACTCGACGCCGAACTGGTCGTGGAAGTCATGGTCCTGGCCGGAGTCGGGTCGCCGCAGGACGCCGTCGAGCTCGTGGTGCGGGACTACATCGCCCGCGGCCACCGTACGGAGACACGCACCGAACTCACCGACCGGAACCTGCGCGAGGTGGACCCCAAGCCGCAGGAGCCGCAGGGCTGAGCCCGGGGCGTCAAGGGGTGCGGATGCCCGCAGGGCGGGCGGGTCGGCCGAAGCGGGCGGGGACGCCCGGCGAGTAGAGGACGCTCACAGGGTCTTTCGCGGGCTTCGGCAGTCCCGCCGCCGCCAGCAGGTCCTCCGCGCAGTCGAGTACCTCGGCGCGGTGCAGGGACCAGCGCGGATGGGTGTTGGGCAGGTACATCGACCGGCCGAAGAAGGAGCCGTGCATGCCCCAGCGGGCGGTCAGGAAGTGTTCCAGCCCGGTGGGCTCCTCGACCCGCTCGCCCACCCGCACGGTGATGCGGCTGTGGGCGCCGCAGGGTCCGGGCCACCGCCGGGAGCTGGTGTACGTGACGGTGTCGCCGCTGTGCCGGACGGCCATCCGGGACCAGAGATAGGGCATCCGGAAACCGATCCGGCCGATCGCCACGGGCAGCAGCCGGGAGGCGTCCAGGGAGAGGAACACCACGCCGCGGCGTCCGTGCGTGTCCACCGAGTAGAGGCGGACGTTGGTCTCGGGGAAGGAGCCGAGGTAGGGGAGCCCCGGGAGGCGCAGCCAGCCGACCCGGTGCATCCGGAAGGCGACGAGTCCGACGTAGGTGACCCCGTCCAGTGTGTCGGGCACCGTTCCGGTCGGCAGCAGAGGGGCCACGTCGGCCGGGTCCGCGGCCCAGTGCAGAAAGGTCAGGTCGAGCCAGGACTGGGTGAGCAGCGGGCGCGCGATGGTCGCCGGCGCCTCGGCCGTGAGGGGTTCCGGGGGCCTCGGAGGTGTCGGGCGCGGATGTGACCGCGGAGTCGGCGGCATCGCACCAGTGTCTCAGAGGAGCGGCGTGGGAGCGGCGGCCGCGGCTGGGACCGCCGCTCCCGGAACTCACCCGGAGTGGGCCGAGGTCACCGCTCGACGCCGAGACCCGCGTCGTCCACCTCGTCCTTGCCCTCGGCTTTGAGCACCTTGTTCAGCGGTGCGAGGTCGTAGATGCCGTCCAGGGCGGGCTGCTCCAGCAGGCCGGCCTTCACCGCGTGCTTCGCCTGCGAGTCGAGGGTGGCGGCCAGCGGGTCGTCCAGGAAGGTGATGGACTCCCAGGCCGGGTCGAGGACGTCCTCGGGCAGGGCCTTGCCGGACAGTTCCTCGAGGGCCTTGTTCGCGGACTCCTTGGCCTGTCGGGGTTGGCCCTGATCCAGTCGTTGGTCTTCACCGAGCCGCGCAGCACGGCCTCGACGACGTCCGGGTGCTCCTCGAGGAACTTCTGCGACACGATGATGTTCGTGATCACGAACTTCTTGTCGGGCCACAGGTCGGCCTCGTCCAGCAGCACCTCGGCGCCCTCCGCGACCAGCTTGGACGCGGTCGGCTCCGGCACCCAGGCACCGTCGATCGAGCCGGACGTGAAGGCGTCGGGTGCCACCTTGTTGTCGGTGCGGACGACGGAGACGTCGCCCTTGCCGCTCTGCGCGTCGACCTTCCAGCCCTTCTCCGCGATCCAGTTGAGGAACGCGACGTCCTGGGTGTTGCCGAGCTGCGGGGTCGCGATCCTCTTGCCCTTGAGGTCGTCCTCGGACTTGATCTTCTTCGGGTTGACGACCAGCTTCACGCCGCCGGAGGCGGAGCCGCCGATGATGCGCAGGTTCTTGCCCCGGGACTTGGTGTATCCGTTGATGGAGGGGGAGGGGCCGATCCAGCCGATGTCGATGGAACCGGCGTTCAGCGCCTCGATCTCGGACGGCCCGGCGTTGAAGGTCGCGGACTTGATCCGGGTGCCGCCGAGCTCCTTCTGCAGCAGGCCCTCCTGGACGCCCACCAGGGCGTTGGCATGGGTGAGGTTCGGGAAGTAGCCGAGCTTCACCTCGTCGACGGACAGCTTCTCGGCGTCCGCCGCGACCTCGGACTGCTTGCCGTCGTCGGTGGACTCGGAGCCGTAGCCGCACGCGGTGAGCAGGAGGGGCAGCGTCGCGGTGACGGCGATGGCGCGCAGGAGAGCGAGAGGCCTTGCGGCAGACACGGAGGTGTCCTTTCGGGGTGGGCGGCGCGGAGAAGGTCGATACGCCGACATAGCCATGCAGAGATGCAGCGATGCGGAGATAAAGAGACACAGAGATACGGCCGGGAGGCCGGGGGAGGGGCGCCGCGTCGTCCTGGGCGTGCCGGAAAGCGGACTACCTGGAGACGGGCGGCCGGGGCGCGGAACGGCGACAGATGGCACTCGACGCGCGGCCGAAGTCGATGTGACGGCGCGAGGTCAGGTGGGGCAGCAAGCGGGCCGTGCGGTCCAGTGCACGCATGACCGGCCCCCGATCCCTGGTTTTCCTACCCGGTTGCTAGGGATCGTGGCAGACCGGGGCCCTCCCTCCAAGAGGGTTTCCATATCCTGGCCGAGCTCATCTCATGATCTGAGATATGAAATCCGGGCGCCGTTCCGCTTGCTCAGGGGTTGACCCAGGCGTCCGGAGCATCGGTCAACGCGGCGACCTCGGCGGGGAGTTCGGCCGCGGCGACATCGGCCAGCGACACACCTTCCAGGATCTCGCGCACATGGGACCGCAGCGCGATCCACAGCGGGAGCAGCGACTGCGCGGGGCCGGAGTAGGACAGGTCCGGCGGGCGGACCCCACGCACCGAGACCAGCGGCCCGTCCACGACGCGGATGACGTCGGCGATGCTGATGGTGTCGGCGGGCCGGGCCAGTCGGTACCCGCCGTTGCCGCCGCGCCGGCTGAGGGCGAGACCGCCCCGACGCATGTCGTTCAGGATGCCTTCGAGGAACTTGTGCGGAATGTCCTGGGCGTCGGCGATGGCCTCGGCCTTGAGGGGGGGCGTCGTCCCGTGCCGCGGCGAGCTGCAGCGCGGCCCGTACCGCATAGTCCGCCCTGGCTGAGATCCGCATGCCCGTAGTATCCCGCACGCTCCGGCCGGTGTCCGGTGCGGGTCCGCGGCCGACCTGCCGGGCACCCGGCATCGGTCAGGCGGCGTTCCTCCGGTCGACGGACCCGGTACCGAGGGCCGACGCCGGGCCCGCTGTCGCTGCCGGTCCGGCTGCCGGCGCCGGGGCGGCGGACTCGGGGGCGGCGGGTTCGCGGAGCAGGAGGAGTGCGGCGTCGTCGTGCAACCGGCCGCCCGCGTGCGACAGCAGTTCCTCGTGCAGCGCGGCGGCCGTGCGGGCCGGATCGTCGTACAGGTGCCGGGCCAGGCCTTCGGCGAGAGGACCGGACGCACGGTCGGCGCGCTGCACGGAGGAGATGGGTGTGGGGCCCGTGCCCATGGCACCGGCGTGCGCCCCACACGTGTCCCGGGCAAGGCGGAACAGGGCACCGCGGGGAGCTATGGGGGCCTACGACGTGACACACCTCCGGTACCGGGCGGTCCGGTCGGTGGCCTCAGTCGAGGGTGATGCGCGCGGCCACCGGCAGATGGTCGCTGCCGGTGGCGGGCAGGGTGCGGATGTGACGGACGGTGGCCGAGCGGGCCATGACCTGATCTATCCGGGCCAGGGGCAGCGCGGCGGGGAAGCTCAGGGCGAAGCCGCGTTCCGCCACGTTCATCCGTGAGGTCAGCGGGGTCAGGCCCCGGTCGTCGACGGTGCTGTTGAGGTCGCCGAGAAGGATCACGGTCTCCAGTTCCTCGGCGGCGACCGCCCTGCCCAGCAGACGGGCGCTCTCGTCCCGGTGGGCGGAGGCGAGGCCGCTCGCCCCGACCCGGATCGAGGGCAGGTGCGCGACGTACGCCGCGACGTCCCCGTGCGGTGTGCGGACCACGGCCCTCAGCCCGCGGCTCCAGGGCTCGGTGATCCCCGGGGGTTTGATGTCCAGCAGCCGGGCATCGGTGAGCGGGTGCCTCGACCAGAGGCCGACGGTGCCCCGCACCGCGTGGTACGGGTAGCGTCGGGCGAGCGTCCTCTCGTAGAGCGGCAGCGCCGTCGGCACCAGCTCCTCCAGCGCGATGAGGTCGGGCCCGGCGTCGGCCAGGGCGCGGGCCGTGGCCGACGGGTCGGGGTTCTCGTCGCTGACGTTGTGCTGCACCACCACCAGTTCCCGCGGACCGGCGGGCGGTTCGGGCAGGAACAGTCCGCCGAAGAGATACGTCCAGGCCGCCACCGGCAGCAGCAGGGCCACCAGCGCGACGGCCGAACGCCGCAGCAGCGCCAGGGCGAACAGCACCAGGACCACCAGGCCCAGCCAGGGGAGGAACGACTCCAGCAGACTGCCCACCCGGCCGACGGCGTTCGGCACGGCACGGTGGAACACCAGCAGCCCCGCCGACAGCACCGCGGCCACCGCGGCCACCCGCCCGCGCGTCGCCGCCCCCGCCACCGGCATCGCACCGCTGCCCACCCGTTCCCCCACGGCTCCCCGGCTCCCCGTCCGCATGATCGACCTTGTTCTTCCCAGGACGCGCGACCGCGTGACGCGGTTGCCGGCCGGCCGGCAACCCTCGACCACCCGGTGGAGACCGAGGTCGTCGTGGTGCTCGACCGAAACGGCCCGGCCCCGGCAGAACGCACAACAAGGCCCCCGGAAGTCGGCGTGTTCCAGGGGCCGGTGACGCTGTGAGGGCGCGATCAGCGGGACGTACGCATATGGTGCACTTCGCTGGCGACCGCCGCCATCAGTTCGGGATCCAGGACCGACGCGTCGGCGAGACGGGTCGAGGCGGTCAGGGAGTTCAGCAGCGTCTTGGTGACCCGCACAGCGGGCAACGAGCGCCGCAGGAGTGGTCTGGCCCACTCGTCGACCGCGGCGTCGAGCGCCTCCTCGGGCACGACCCGTTGCAGGATCGACAGGCCGAGGGCCTCCTGGGCGGGGAGGGGGCGTCCGGTGAGGATGAGTTCACGCACGGACGCGGCTCCGACCTCGCTGACCAGCCGCGGCAGCAGGCCGCCCCACGCCGTGGGCAGACCGAGGGCGAGTTCGGGCAGCCGGAAGCTCGCGGTGTCGGCACCCACCCGCAGATCGCAGGCGAGAGCGAGGGCGAAGCCGGCCCCGATGGCCCTGCCCTGGACGCGGGCGATGGTGACGGCGGAGTGGGACGTCAGCGCGTCGCACACCCGCCGGGCCTTGACGCCGGAGACACGGATGCCGTTGCCGGTGGCGTCGTGGGCGAGGTGACCGGCGAACTCCTCGCGGTCCCCGCCGAGGCAGAAGTCCTGCCCGGCGCCGGTCATCACCAGGACGCGCACCGAGGGGTCCTGGTCGTCCAGCACGGTGAGCAGGTCGTCCAGCATGGCCTCGCTGACGACGTTGCCCTGCTCGGGAACGTTCAACTCGATGGTGAGGACAGGACCCTGCCGATGGGTGCGCAGGGTCTTCAGTATCCGGTCGTCGGGGTCATCGGGGTCGCCGGACAGGAGCGGGGAGTTCATATCGTCACTTTCAGGGAGGTGATGCGGCGGAACACGATACGGGTGGTGTCGTACGTGGGAGGTGCGGTGGGCCGCAGAGTGGGGAAACGTTCCAGTAGCTGGACGAGGAGTTCACGCGCCTCGAGTCGTCCGAGGCCCGCTCCGAGGCAGTAGTGCGCGCCGCCGCCGAAGGTGAGGTGCCCGCCGTTGCGCAGGATGTCGAAGGAACCGGGGTCCGGATTGCGGCGCGGGTCGTGGGCGGCGGATCCGTACAGGACGTGGACGGTGGTGTCCTTCGCGATCGGCACGCCTGCGAGGACGGTGTCGTCGGCGGCGATACGGGAGTTGAGGACCACGGGCGGGTCGTAGCGCAGCGTCTCCTCGATCGCGTCGTCGATGTGGTCGGGGTTCCGCCGCAGCCAGTCGGCGCGCGACGGGTCCTGGGTCAGGAACCAGACGGCGTTGGCCAGCAGGACGGAGCTGGTCTCCAGGGAGGCGATGGTGATGAACATCGTCAGGTCGTAGAGCACCTGGTCCGCCGCGGCCCGGTCGTCCGGGTACTGGGCGTCCCAGTAGTGGATCCAGCCGGTGAGGGCGTCGTCGCCCGGGTGTGCGCGCCGGTGCCGGATGAGCTCGGTGAAGTAGGCCCGCATCTCCAGGGTGGCCTGGGCCGATATCGCGAGTTCGCTCTTGCTGGGCAGCAACTCCTGTGCGTAGACCTGCCGGTGGGTGAAGTCCAGGATGTGAGCGTGGTCGGCCGGGTCGATGCCGAGCCACTGGCCGACGGTGCGGACGGGCAACTGCTCCCCGACGACGGTGTTGAAGTCCGCCTCGCCGTCGGAGCTGAGCCGGTCCGCGAGTTCGTCGAGGAGACCGGAGACGAGAGCGGCGATCCGGGGGCGCGCGCGCTCGATCGAGGAGCGGTCGAAGGGGTTGCCCAGAGCCCGCCGCTGGCGTGTGTGGGTAGGGGCGTTGAGGCGGATCAGGGTTCTGGTCATCTCACGGGTGGCGGGGTCTTCCCAGCGTTCCTGGTCCGACTGGCGCTCCTGCCAGGCGAAGTCCGGGGCGAGCCAGTTCCTGCCGCGCAGGACCTGGCTGCACGCCTCGAATCCGGTGACGAAGTAGCCGCCCCAGGGGGCGCGTACGACGTCTCCCATGGAACGCAGTTCCTCCCAGACGGGAAGCGGGTTGGTCTGTCCTTCGCTCGAACGCAGTCGACGGAGGAGGGAGATGACGGTTCGGCGGTCCGTGTTACTGGTGCCGGGGATGGTGCTGGTGTCACGTATTTCACCAACGGCGGTCACGCGAAGCTCCTTTGGCTGGGCGCTGCCGGTACCGCCGGAATCTACCCTTCCACCCTCCTCCGTCATGCGCCACAGGGTGTTGCTCCTGTCACATGCCGTGCATCAGACGCGGAAGACGTCGAGGAAACTGCTCCAGAAGCCCTTCCTCCGGCCCGACTCCCGCCGCGCCGGGGCGGCCTGGGCCACGGGCAGCGGCTGCTCCGCACCGGCCGACGCGGCCCGGTGCTGCAGAGCCGCCGCCATCCGCGTGGCCGGCGTCGGACTGAACGTCGCCGGCAGCGTCACCAGCGCGCGGTGGAACGGCCCCGGCCGCCACTGCAGTTCCTCCTGCGGTACGGCCAGCGTCAGGTCGGGCAGCGCGTTGAGTAGCCGCTCGATCGCGGTGATCGCGATGACCTGCGCCGGGTCCTTGGCGGGGCAGGCGTGCGGGCCGGCCCCCCACGCCAGGTGGGCGCCCCTGCTGCGGATGCGGCGGGCCTCAGCGAGCGCGGGGTCGCTGTTGGCGCCCGCGAAGGAGATGACGACCGGGGTGTTGGCCTCCACCACATGGCCGCCGAGGTCGACGTCCTGGACCGGGTAGTGGGTCGCGTAGTTGGCGATGGGGGTCTGGTTCCACAGCACGTGGTCGAGGGCCTCCTCGATCAGCATGCCGCTCTGCCGGCCGCCCGCGCCGGACAGCAGCAGCACCAGGGCGTTGCCGATGAGGTTGCGCTCGGGTTCCACCCCGGCGCCCATCAGCATCACCAGCTGGTCCTTGAGCTCCTCGTCGGTCAGCCCGGCCGGGTGCTGGATCAGCCAGGAGGTGATGTCCTCGCCGGGCTGGCGCCGCTTGAGGGCGATCAGCTCCATGAGGCAGGCGGTGAGGTCCTCGTTGGCACGCAGGGCGTCCTTGCCGTCGAAGATCGCCGACATCGCGGTGGTGAGGGTGTCACCGATGTTCGCGGGGCAGCCGAAGAGCTTGTTGAACAGCAGCAGCGGCAGCAGCTTGGCGTAGTCGTTGAGCAGGTCGGCGCGGCCCCGCTCGCTGAACTGGTCGAGGAGGTAGTCGGCGATCGGCTCGACGTCACGGCGGACCCGGGTGATGTTGAGCTGGGCCAGGCTGTCGGTGACCGCCTTGCGCAGCCGCAGGTGCACCGCACCGTCGGTGAACAGGCAGTTGGGCCGGTACGCCATCATCGGCAGCACCGGGTTGTCCATCCCGATGTGCCCCTCGTTCAGGGCCTTCCACCGGCGGGCGTCGCGGGCGAAGAGCTCGGTGTTCTGCAAGACGCGCAGCGCCATCTCGTGCCCGACGACCAGCGTGGCGTCCACGCCCGGCGCGAGCTCGACCGGACCGGCCGGGGCGTGGGCGCGCAGCTGGTCGTAGAGCGCCTGGGGGTCGGCGGCGAACGAGGCGTCGTGCATGGGGCATCTGCTGCCCGTGGGCGCGGCTGTCGGCTGAGGATCCATGAAGTCTTCCTTGGTGATCCGGGAACCGCTGTTCCCGGGTGGAGTGGGCGCGTGACGGTCAGGCGGCGCGCTCGAGCAGATGCCGGACCAGCGCGATCAGTGCCTTCGCGGAGGATCGCTGGTCACGGGCGTCGCAGTAGACGACGGGAGTGTCCGGCAGCAGGTCGAGCGCCTCACGCACCTCTGCTTCGCTGTACGTGGCGGACGGGTCGAAGGTGTTGACGGCGATGGCGTACTCCAGGCCGTACCCCTCGACGAGGTCGATGACGGGGAAGGTCTCCTCCAGCCGTGCGGGGTCGACCAGGAGCAGGGCTCCCAGCGCACCGCGCGCCATGTCCTCCCACAGCTGCATGAAGCGCTGCTGTCCCGGCGTGCCGAACAGGTACAGCACGAGGTCTTCGCTCAGTGTGAGACGACCGAAGTCCAGGGCGACCGTGGTGGTGGTCTTGTCCGTCACGCCCCGCAGGTCGTCGACGTGGACGGAGGCCTGGGTCATCTTCTCCTCGGTGCGCAGCGGAGTGATCTCCGACAGCGAACCGATGAGAGTCGTCTTGCCCACGGCGAAATGCCCGACGACCAGGATCTTCGCGGCGTTGGTCACCGCGTTGGAGACGTAGATGGAGCCCTGGGCCGTCTCAGCTGATGAGGGATTGGAGTCCATGCAGAACCTTCTCGAGGGTCGCTCTGTCAACGTTCTGGGCCCGCGGCGGTTCGGCGCGGTGCAGCAGGTGCCCCTGCTCGAACAGGTCGGTCAGCAGCAGGCGGGCCACTCCGACCGGCAGGCCGAGGTGGCCGGCCACCTCGGCCACCGACAGGTAGCCACCCGCGCACAGGTCCCAGATCGCCGTCACTTCGGGCCCGGCCCCGAGCGGGAGGGTCCGCTCGGGAGCCAGCGTGACGAGGGTGTGCAATGCAAGGTCGTCCGAAGACGGCAGGCTCCGGCCACCGGTGATGACGTAGGAGCGGACGAAGTCGCTGGATACGGACCCTTCTTCGCCGGGAGCCGTCATGAGCCGACACCGTGGTTCGCGCGTGGCGCCACGCTCATCGCCTTGTTCAGTGCCGTCACCGTCTTCTGCATGCGGAACGACACGGCTTCCATGTCGACGTCCGGAGCCGCCGAGACGGCCAGGTAGGCGCCCTGACCGGCGGCGCTCAGGAAGATCCAGCCGCCGTCGTACTCCAGCAGCGTCTGCTTCCAGATGCCGTTCCCGGCCCCGACGAAACCGGCGACCGCCCGGCTGAGGGACTGCATGGAACTCATGGCGGCGGCGTTCGTCTCCGCGTCGTCGCGCGAGATGTCGTCCGAACGCTGAAGCAGCAGGCCGTCACCCGAGACGAGCACGGCGTGACGGGCACCACGCACCTCGAGCACGTCGTTCAGCACCCACGACAGGTCGGTGTTCACCGCTGATCAGGTCCTTCCATGGTGTTCGTGATCCGACCGAGCTGTGTGCCACGGGCGAACGCCCCGAGGCGTGACGCGGTCACCTCGCTGGCCGGTTCGGATGTCTGCTCGTCGACACCGGCCGTGTCGTCCGGCGCGGGCACCACCGAGATGGGGCCCTGCCGCCGGCGTCGCTTGGGAAGCCCGCCGTTCGTCCGGCCCACCACATGGGAGGGGCCCACCGGGACGGGAGCCAGCCGCTGCGGGGCGGCCTCCTGGCTCACGGCCTCCTGGACGGGCTCGGCGGGTGCGGGCGCGTCGGCGGCCAGGAGACTTTCCGGTACACGGATCACTGCACGCACTCCGCCGTAGGGGGACACCGAGCCGACGGAGACGGAGAAGCCGTACCGCGTGGCGAGCATGCCGCACACCGCGAACCCGAACCGGGGCGGGTCGCCCAGACCGGTGATGTCGACCTCACTGTCGGCCGACAGCAGAGCCGCCGCCCGGTCCTTGGTCTCCTGGTCCATGCCCAGGCCGGCATCATCGACGATGAAGCACACACCCGTCGGGACGGCCTGGATGTTGACCTCGACCGGCGTGCCCGGGGCGCTGTAGGTGGTCGCGTTGTCCAGCAGCTCGGCCAGCACGACGGCCACCGGCTCCACGGCCTTGGCGGAGACGGAGACGCTGACCTGCGCATGGATGCCGACCCGGTTGAAGTCCTTGATCCGCCCCTGGGCGCTGCGCGCCACGTCGTACACGGTCGCCGCGCCGTCACGCCGGCCCAGCCAGCCACCGCACAGGACGGAGATGCCTTTGGCCCGGCGGCTGAACTGGCTGCCGGTGTGGTCCACCGACATCAGGTCGGCGAGGACCTCGGTGTCGTTGCCGTACTTCTTCAGCAGGCCGTCCAGCAGCAGCTGCTGCTCCTCGGCGAGGGACTGCAGTGTTCCCATCGCCGACTTCAGTACGGCTTTGGTCGACGACTCGGCATCCGCGCGGACGTCGGCGAGGTCGCCCTGGTGCCGTGCGTTGAGGGTGGCGATGTACCCCTGCTGCTGGGCGAGCTGGCCCTGGGCCTGACCCAGGTCCGATTCCAGGTCCTTCCTCGTTCTGCGGAGCGCCAGGTTGGTTCTCCGTGCCCTCATCACTGCGAACGCCGCAGCGATGAGTACTACCAGCAAGATCCACAACAGTGGATCCCTGATCAATGACGTCATGAGACTCTCTTCAAGTCGCATCGTGCCGGGAGCGCGGAGGGTCCACCGATCCGACTCGAGGATTCCGGCCGTCGATCGGCTCGAGCCCACGGGCGGACCACACCTCACACCTTGGCGATGGGGCCTTAGAGACTGTCCCCCGTACGCGTTCATGACGCGCCGTCAGTCTACTGAAAGTTCGATGATCTTATCAGGTGCATATGCACAAAACGCTTGCCCCGTTCCTCGCCTGACGACCCTCACCAGACCCTCACACGCCAGCCTTTTACAGGCCATTGAAGCGGCCGGCGGCGGCGCGGGACGGACCGGGCCCAGGGGTGGAACCGGCCTCCGGGAATCGGGTGGACAGCGCACGGGTTGTCGGCGCAAGTTGGCGGAATGCAGCAGGAGGAGATCTGGGACGCCGACACCGCGCAGCGCTACGACACGCCGGGCACCGGCATGTTCGCGCCCGAGACCCTGGGGCCGGCCGTCGACCGGCTCGCCGGCCTCGCCGGGGAGGGGGCCGCGCTCGAGTTCGCCATCGGGACCGGCAGGGTGGCGGTCCCCCTCGCCGAGCGGGGAGTGCCGGTCACCGGCATCGAGCTGTCCGTCCCGATGGTGGAGAGGCTGCGGACCAAGGCGGACGAGGCGACGATCCCGGTGGTCATCGGTGACATGACGACCACCGTCGCGCCGAGCGGGTACAGCCTCGTCTACCTCGTCTACAACACCATCTCCAACCTGCTCACCCAGACCGAGCAGGTCGAGTGCTTCCGCAACGCCGCCCGCCACCTCGTCCCCGGGGGCCGGTTCGTGATCGAGCTCTGGGTGCCGGAGCTGCGCAAGCTCCCGCCGGGCCAGGAGGCCACGGTCTGGCAGTCCGAGCCCGGATACATCGGCCTGGACACGTACGACGTCCTGCGCCAGCAGGTGGTGTCGCACCACTTCCGGTTCGACGGGACCCGGCAGGCGCTGCTGTTCCGCAGCCCCCACCGCTACATCTGGCCGGCCGAACTCGACCTCATGGCCCAGCTGGCCGGCTTCGAACTGGAGGCCAGGCACGCGGACTGGGTCGGAGCCCCCTTCACCGCCGAGTCGCGTTCCCACGTCTCGGTCTACCGCATCCCGCCCGTCCGGTAGAGAACGAGCACGCCGGGTCGGCCCGTACGGGCCGACCCGGCGTGTGGTCCGGCTCGGTGTCAGACGTTGACGCCGAAGTCGGCGGCGATTCCGGCGAGCCCGGAGGCGTACCCCTGGCCGACGGCGCGGAACTTCCACTCGGCACCGTGGCGGTAGAGCTCGCCGAAGACCATGGCCGTCTCGGTGGAGGCGTCCTCCGAGAGGTCGTAGCGGGCGATCTCCTGGTTGTTGGCCTGGTTGACGACGCGGATGAAGGCGTTGCGGACCTGGCCGAAGCTCTGTCCGCGGTTCTCGGCGTCGTGGATCGAGACCGGGAACACGATCTTGTCGACCTCGGCGGGTACGCCGACGAGGTTCACCTTGACGCTCTCGTCGTCGCCCTCGCCCTCGCCGGTGAGGTTGTCACCGGTGTGCTCCACCGAGCCGTCCGGGCTCTTCAGGTTGTTGTAGAAGACGAAGTGCTGGTCGGACAGGACCTTGCCGGAGCCGTCGACCAGCAGCGCGGAGGCGTCGAGGTCGTAGTCGGTGCCGGTGGTCGTGCGGACGTCCCAGCCGAGGCCGACCACGACCGCGGTCAGCCCCGGGGCCTCCTTGCTGAGAGAGACGTTGCCGCCCTTGGACAGGGAAACACCCACTGCCTACTCCTTCTTGGTTGTCCTTGCTCGTTCTCGGTGGTTCAGTCGCGCGAGTTGCCGAAGAGGAGGCGGTAGCCGATGAGGAGGACGAGCGCGCCGACGATGGCCGAGCCCCAGGTGGCGGCGTCGAAGAACTCCCGCTGCACCGGACGGCCCAGGAACTGCGCCGACAGCCAGCCGCCGAGGAAGGCCCCCGCGATGCCGATGACCGTCGTACCGATGAGCCCGCCCGGATCGCGTCCGGGCAGGACGGCCTTGGCCACCGCTCCTGCGAGCAGCCCCAGTACCAGCCATGCGATGACGCCCATGTCCACCCACTCCTCGTCTCTTCGCGTCCGTGCGTCCGCAGCCTATCTTCTACAATTATGTAGAAGACGAGGGGTGGGGGCACCGCGCGCTGATCAGTCCTCGTCCCCTCCTTCGTCTTCGTCGCCCTCGAAGAAGTCCCCGACCTCGTCGACGACCTCGGCCGCGACCATGCCGCCGACGACACCGACGGCGAGCCCGGCCGCGCCCGCCGCGACGACGGTTCCCATGCCGGGGCCGGAGCGGTGGCCGTCGTGGTGGTGCTCGTCGTGGATGTGGTGGCCGCCGTACCCGTGGCCGGCATGCGCGCCGTACGAGGCCCGGTGCTCCACGAGCCGGCGCATCCAGTCGTCGACGACGGCGTTCCAGTCCTGGTGTTCGACGCCGTCGTGGGAGACGGTGAACCGGTTGACCGCGTCGTGGCCGGAGGAGAAGAGCCCGCCGCGCTTGTCCGCCTCCAGTACGACCTCCATGCCGCCGGGACCGGCGAGGAACGTCACCTCGACCTCGTTGACCTGGTGGGCGTACTGCGGCGCCGGGGTCAGCTCGATCTCCTGATAGAAGGGGAGCTGCTGGCCGGTGCCGCCGATGCGGCCGTACTCGAGGTCGGCGGACCTGAAGCCGAAGCCCAGCCCGCCGAACGCCTCGAGGATCGCCTCCTGTACGGGCAGGGGGCCGACGTTCAGCTGGTCCAGGTCACCCTTGTCCCTGGCGCCCGCCACGGCGAGCTCGGTGCGCACGCCCAGGACGATGCCGAGGCCCTGGCCGTGCAGCTCGGTGACGGGCGTCTCCCAGGGCAGCATCACGGAGAACGGCACGCTGTGCGCCGCGCCCGCGGCGAGCCGGAAGCCGCCGCCCACGGTGAATCGCTCGAAGGCGACGACGCCTTCGCTCTCGCCCTCCCCGTGCTCGGCCTCGACCCGGGCCACCAGCTCCAGCGTGATGTGCTCGATGTCGAAGTCGGCGTCTCCGCCCTTGAGGTGAACCTGCCCGGTCAGCGCGGCTCCGGGCCGGGGCGCGCCGGGGTCGAGGACCGTGTCGACCGTGGGGCCACCCACTCCGAGCGAACCGAGCAGTCGTTTGAACACCATCGCGGCGTTCACTCCTTCACGTGCGATTGTTCCGTAGGCGCGACGCCGCACACCCTCGCGGGCATCCGGCAAGGGCCTTCTACAAGCACGTAGAAGCATAGAGGCGGTGGAGATCGAGGAGGGGTTCGCTGCGTGCCCCCACGGCGTGAATGGCCGAAAGTGGACAGCCGTGGCATGGGCGGATTCCGCAGGTCCGGGAGCGGATGGACGTACGCGCGCGCAACGGTGACACGACCACGGGCCCGGGTTTACCCCGGCGTCCGCCCCGGTTACGGTTTCCCGAGTCGTTACTCTCGTGTCGCATACGCAACTCTCGTAAGAGGTGTTCTGCTCTGTCTGGGTTCCCGAAGGAAGGAATCGTGAAAGAAACGCTGCCCGCGCGCAGCCCCGGGGAGACGGACGGGCCACCGACGACGCCCGGCGGGACGGCACCGGCCACGGGGGAGACCCGCGCCGCCACCGCACCGGCCGTCGCGCGCACCCGGTCGGCGAAACCGCGGGACGCGCTCTTCGACAACGCCAAGTACCTGGCCATCGTGCTGGTGGCGGTCGGCCACGCATGGGAACCGCTGCGCAGTGAGAGCCGCACCGTCACCGCCCTCTACACACTTGTCTACGCCTTCCACATGCCGGCGTTCATCGTCATCTCCGGCTACTTCTCGCGTGGCTTCGACTGGAGCGCTGGACGGATCAAGCGTCTGGTCACCGGGGTCGCCGTGCCCTACGTCGTCTTCGAGGTGGCGTACACCTTCTTCACCCGGTGGAGTGACAACAAGCCGGACCGTTCGATCAGCCTGCTGGACCCCCTGTACCTGACCTGGTTCCTGGCCGCGCTGTTCATCTGGCGGCTGACCACCCCGATCTGGCGGTCCGTGCGGTGGCCGCTGCCCCTCGCCCTCACCATCGCGGCACTGGCCCCCCTGGCCCCGTCCATCGGCAAGGACCTCGACCTCCACCGCACCCTGCAGTTCCTGCCCTACTTCGTACTCGGCCTGTCCCTCAAGCCGGAACACTTCGAAAGGGTGCGGCGCCGTCAGGTACGCATCCTGGCCGTACCGGTCTTCCTCAGCGCGCTGGTCATGGCGTACTGGGCCGTGACGCGGATGAACTACGCCTGGTTCTTCCACAACTCCAGTGCCGAGGATCTCGCGGCGCCCGCCTGGTACGGGCCCGTCATGACGCTGGCGATCTTCGGCTGCTCGACGGTCCTGGTCGCCTGCTTCCTCGCCCTCGTTCCGCGACGCCGGACGTGGTACACCGCGCTCGGTGCCGGCACACTGTACGGCTACCTGCTGCACGGCTTCGTCATCCAGGCCGCCAACCACTGGCACTGGTCCCACAACGACTGGTTCCACCGCCCGCTCGGCGCGATCACCGTCACCGTCGTCGCCGCCGTGGGCGTGACCGTCTTGTGCACGGCACCGGTGCGGCGGGCCTTCCGGGCCGTGTTCGAGCCGAGAATGGACTGGGCCTTCCGGCAGCGGGAACCGGCACCACCGAAATCCGGATGAAGCCCGAGGGGCGCACGAACTCGACAGCTCGTGCGCCCCTCGTATTCGTGCGTCCCGCGGGCCCCGCACCACCCGGTCCGCCGGCCGGCGCCGGGCCGGGCGTCAGTCCAACGGGGCCAGCGGTGTGATCCGGATGTCACGGAACCGGACCTTGTTCCCATGGTCCTGGAGCCGGACGGCTCCCGCGGCGGGCGTCTCGGCCCTGCCCGACGCCGTGGGCCCGTCCAGGACGACGTCGTCGTGGACCTTCTGCCCGTTCCACACCACCGTGGCCCGGGCATCAGCGATCTTGCGGCCGTCCTCGTCGAAGCGGGCCGCGCGGAAGACGATGTCGTAGGTCTGCCACGTCTCGGGCGCCGTGGCCGCGTTCGTGTCGGGCGCCCGTTTCATATAGAACGCCCCGGCCTCATCGGTGCCGAGCGTGGTGTCGCCGTAGGAGTCCAGGATCTGGAGCTCGTAGCGGTCCTGGAGGAAGATGCCGCTGTTGCCGCGGTCCTGCCCGGTGACATCGGGTGGAAGCAGCGGGACGCGGAACTCCACGTGCAGCGCGAAGTCCTGGTAGGCGTCCTTGGTGCGGAGGTCACCGCAGCACACCTCCATCGACTTCTCGTCGGAGAGCGGCCACCGCGGGGTTCTCCCGTCGGTGTGCTGCCACTGGGCCTGCGAACCGGCCGTGCCGTCGAAGAGGGTGACCGGGGCTCCGTGCGGATGGACGCTGATCATGTCGAGGTTGACATGGCCGGTGTCGCCCGGGTCGTACCGGTAGGCGACCGTGTTGTGTCCGGCGCGCAGGCCCAGCTTCTCGGTCCGGGTCGACCACGAGTCCCAGTCACCGGTGGAGGCGAGCTTCGTCTGCCGCACCTTCTTCCCGTTGACGTACAGGGAGAGGGACTTGGTGCCCTCGAACGGGTTGGGCCCGTTGGAGTAACGCAGGCCCACGTCGTAGGCGCCCGCCTTCGGGACCGTCACGTCGAAGGTGGTGCCGGCCTTGCCCTCCGTGGCGTAACGGTCGACGAAGCCGCTGCCGGAATGGCCGACGTGGTCGGTGTTGACGCCGGCCGTGCCCGTCAGGCGCGCCTCCTCGGCCTCGTACCGGGTGGCGGGCGGTGGCTGCTTGCCCGGCACCCGGTTGAGGGTGTACCAGGCCTCGGTGTTCCACAACTGCTCACCGGAGGCGGAGGCGAAGGGGCGCGGGGAGCGGACGTGCACCACGCGGCCCGGCTTCAGACCGTCCAGTCGGAGCTTGACGGTGCGGCCGTCCTTCGAGAGCGTCGCCGAGCGCACCGCGAGCCGCTCCTCGGCGATCTTCGGACCGCCGTAGTCCGCGGTCGGCGTGTAACGCCACTGCTCGGCGCGGTAGTGCGCGGCGAGTTCCCCGGCGGTGGCGGCGGACACCGGCTGGGTGTACGTCAGGTCGAAGCCTCCGGGCACGGCCCGCATGGTCCGGATGTCGAAGGTGTTCCCGCCGTTCGGGGTCAGCTTCTGCAGGCCGAACTTGAGTTTGCCCTCCTGGCCCCAGTTGCCGCCGGCGCCCAGGCCACCGGCGTAGATCGCGCCGTCGGGGCCCAGGGTGATGCGGTTGACGCCCGCTTCGAGCCCTTGGGTGTAGCGGAAGACGGCACCCTGGTACTGACCCTTCACCTTCTCCAGGAAGGCGCGCTGCAGGCCGCCGTAGGTGACGTCACCCAGCAGCAGCTGCCCGGCGAACGTGCCCTTCTTCAGATACAGCGGAGTGGAGGGTGAGTTGGCGATCTCGTTCTGCGGCAGCCAGAGCACCGGCTCGGTGACGGGGGAGTCGTCGAAGGGGCCGGAGGGCTCGGTGTAGTGGTTGAAGAAGCGGTCCTTCTTGATCTGGACGAGCTTCGACGAGGGAAGCCACCCGCCCTGGTTGTCGGTGGCGAAGATGCTGCCGTCGGGTCCCCAGCCGATGCCGTTGGGCGTCCGCAGCCCTCCCGCGATCGGACTGATCTTCCCCGTCCTCTTGCTGATCCTGTAGGTGGCACCCCGTCCCGGTGCCGGCTGCGGCACGGTGGTCGCGCCGCCGAGGTCGATGGCGACGGAGAGGTTCACGTAGAAGTAGCCGTCGCGGTAGAGCAGGCCGAAGGCGAACTCGTGGAAGTTGCCTCCGTACGGCCAGGTGGCGACCGTGCGGTACTCGTCGGTGACCTCGTCGCCGTCCCGGTCGACGAGCCGCGTCAGCTCGTGCTTCTGCGAGACGTACAGCGCTCCGTCGACGTACTTGATCCCCATGGGCTCGCGCAGCCCGCTCGCCACCTTGGTGACGGTGACCTCGTCGCGGCTGGTGGCGCCGGTGACGTTGTCGAGCAGGTAGACCTCTCCGGCAACGTTGTCCGAGCCGCCCCAGGTGCTGATCGCCAGCCGTCCGTCGGGCAGCCAGTCCATGCCGCTGACCTGCGGTTCGAAGCCGTCCGGACGCAGATCGGTGAGGGTCAGGTCGGGCCGTACGTCGGTGAGCGGCAGACCGTCGCCGGGGGAGTCGCCGCTCGCCTCGCATTCCTTGCGGCCCGGCGCGGTGACGCGGACGACGTCGGCGTCGGTGCTCAGCGCCTCGCGGGGCACGACCGTGAAGTCGCTCTCGCCCGGCGGCTTCCAGGCCAGTTGGAGCCGCTGCCCGCCGTCGCGTTCGAAGTGGTCGATGCGCAACGGGTGCGCACCGGCGGTGAGATGGACCGCGCCGTCCTTCGGCTCGGCGCCGTGGAGCCCGTCGTGGTCGATGACGAGGTCGCCGTCGATGACCAGCCGTGAGCCGTCGTCACTGGTCAGGCGGAACACGTACGAGCCGTCGCGCGGAACGTCGAGGTAGCCCGAGGCCTCCGCGACGAAGTGGTCGGACAGTCCGCCGAAGTCGGCCTCCGTGGACCAGTCGACCGTCGGCATCAGCTTGTCGTGGTTGGGGGTCTGACCCGGTTTCAGCGTGCACAGCTTGCTCAGGGGCGTCTGCACGTCGAACACGCGCAGAGTGACCCCGGGTTCCTGGGGCGGGATGTCCACGGGAGCGGCGGCGGCCGGCGGGGCGGAACACAGACCGGCGGTCAGGGTCCCCGCGAACAGTAAGGGGACGAAGTGTTTTCGAGCGCGGGAGAACAGACGTTGGGGCATTGGTCCTCCAGGAGGTGGGGACCGGACCGTGCCGGATCTCGCTCCGGTCTGCTGCGGTGGCGCTGCACTCGCGCGGCCAAGCTAGAGGACTTCTGCTTGACATGTCCATACTTTGTCATCGGAGAGTCCAAAGTCCGGGGCCTATGAGGACCCGGCGGTCATGTCAAGGTCCACACGGTTCCCGATGGGGGCCCGGTGCCGGAGGTTCCGCACCGCGCGCCGGATTCCGTAGACCCTTGTATTGACGGGGACATGCCTTAAGAGTTCAATCATGATTTGAGATAAGTCGTTCGGTGTATCGGCTCGCCATAACCCCCAGTTCTCGCCACGTGTCTCACGCCGTTCCCGCGGGCGGCCCCGACGCTGTCACCCCCGGCAGTGCTGCCCCGCCACGCCTTCAAGACCTGAAAGCCCTGAAGGTGCGGACACCCCCCACCGAGAGGTCGCACCCATGACTCCCCTGCACAGACGCGTCCTGTTCCGCGGCACACCGCACGCCCGTCGGCTCCCCGCGTTACTGGCCGCCGCCCTCACCCTCGCCCTCGCCCTGACCCTCGCTCCCGGCGCGGCGCCCCAGGCGGTCGCCGCGGGGGAACGGGTCGACGTATGGCTCACCACGACGTCCGACGCGGGCGGCCGCAACGTCACCCGCGGCCTGGCCGAACAGACACCAGTGAAATTCGGCCCCGCCCAGGGCGGCGCCGACCAGACGATCACCGTCGACGAGGCGACGACCTACCAGCGGTTCGAGGGCGGCGGGGCCTCGATCACCGACACCACCGCCCATCTGCTGCGCGGCGGCGCCGTCAGCGCCTCGACCCGTGACGCCGTGATGCGCAGACTGTTCTCACCGACGGACGGCATCGGACTGTCCTTCGTCCGCAACCCGATCGGCGCCTCCGACCTCTCCCGGCCGGGCCACGTCTCCCTCGACGACACCTGCTGCGACCTGTCCGACTTCGGCACCAACGGCTACGACACCAATGTCCGGCTGCTCACCGCACAGGCCCAGCAGCTCAACCCGGAACTGCGGGTCAAGGGCGTCCCCTGGAGCGCTCCCGGCTGGATGAAGGACAACGGCCGCATGGACCAGATGGGCTGGCTCAAGTGGGAGTACTACCCCCTGTACGCCCAGTACCTGGTCAAGTACATCCAGAGCTACCGGGCCGCCGGCGTGGACGTCGACTACCTGTCCGTCCAGAACGAACCGAACTGCTGCCAGGCCGGCAACCCCACGGCCATGAACTACCCCGGAATGAGCTGGAACCCGTCCGGGCTGGTCGAGTTCACCAAGAACCACGTCTACCCGGCCTTCCGTGCCGCCGGAATCAACACCAAGGTCCTCGTCCACGACTGGAACTACGGCGACTACGCGAACTTCGGCGCTCCCGTCCTCGCGGACGCCGGGGTGCGCAACGATCCGCTCTTCGGCGGCATCGCCTGGCACGGCTACGCCGGTGACCCCGCGGTGGGCAGCCAGGTGCACAACCAGTACCCGAACGTACGGCAGTTCAGCACCGAGCACTCCGGCGGCACCTGGATCGGCAACCAGCACAACGAGGACCTGGCCGACATCGTGGGCTATGCGCGCAACTGGAGCAGCAGCCTGGTCAAATGGAGCCTGGCGCTCAATCAGGACAGGGGACCGCACAACGGCGGCTGCAGCACCTGCACCGGGCTGATCACCGTGCAGGAAGGCGGCCCGCGGGCAGGACAGGTCGACTACACGATCGAGTACTACACCACCGGTCACCTGACCAAGTTCGTCAGGCACGGCGCCCACCGGATCGCCTCCACCGCCAGTGGCACGGTGCCCAACGTGGCCTGGCGCAACCCCGACGGCTCCAAGGCCCTCATCGCCCACAACGGCGGCACCTCGGCCCGCTCGGTCCGCGTCGACTGGGGCGGCCAGTCCTTCACCTACACCCTGCCCGCCCGTACCACGGCCACCTTCACCTGGTCCGGCACCCCGTCGGGCACCCCGGGCGGCAGCACCGGCACCCTCACCGGACTCGCGGGCAAGTGCCTCGACGTAGCGGGCGGGGCCACGGCCGACGGCACCGCGGTGCAGCTGTACACCTGCAACGGCACGGCGGCCCAGCGCTGGACCGTGGGCGCCGACGGCAGTGTGCGGGCGCTCGGCAAGTGCCTGGACGTGAGCGCCGCCTCCACGGCCGACGGCGCACGAGTACAGCTCTACACGTGCAACGGCAGCACGGCGCAACAGTGGTCGTACAGCGCCACGACCCACGACGTGGTCAACACCGGTGCGGACAAGTGCCTCGACGTCACCGGCAACAACTCCGCGAACGGCACCCCCGCCCAGATCTGGACCTGCACCGGCGGCGCCAACCAGAAATGGACCCTGAACACCGTCTGACACCAACCGCCGCACCCCGGGCCACCACTGAGACGCGTACTGCCCGGCGCCGAACACCGGTGCCGGGCAGTACGCGTGACGGGGCCGTGCGTCTACGACGACTCGCGCACCACCAGTTCCGTCGGCAGCGTCACCTGCTGCCGGGGTGCGCCGTGCCGGGTGATGTCGGTGAGGATCCGGGCCATGGTGCGGCCCAGTTCCTCCACCGGCTGACGCACCGTCGTCAGGGGCGGGTCGGTGTGGCGGGCGAGGACGGAGTCCTCGAAGCCGACGACGGCGACATCACCGGGTACGTGCCGTTCCTGCCGGCGCAGTTCCGCCAGGGCGCCGACCGCCATGAGGTCGGAGGCGGCGAAGACGGCGTCCAGGTCCGGGGCGCGTTCAAGAAGCGAACGCATGGCACGGCGGCCGCCCTCCTCGGTGAAGTCGCCCGCCTCCACCAGGGTTTCCCGCACGGGCACCCCCGCCTCCTCGTGGGCCGCGCGCCAGCCGCCGAGCCGGCTGCGGCCGACGTCCATGTCCAGCGGCCCGGTGATCGTGGCGATCCTGGTCCTGCCGCTGCGCAGCAGGTGCCGGACAGCCTCGGTGGCGCCTCCGGCGTTGTCGGCGTTGACGTAGCTCAGCCGCTCACCCGCGTCGCGGCGGCCGGCCAGCACGGTGGGCAGCCCCATCTCCTCCAGCATGCCCGGCAGCCGGTCCTGGGAATGGACGGAGACCAGCAGGACGCCGTCCACGCGGCGCGCCGCCACCGACTCGGTCAGCTGGTCCCGTTCGGCCTGGTCGCGGACGAGCATGAGCTGCAGCTGGGTCCGGCTCTCGGCGAGGGCGCCGCTGACGCCCCGGATCAGCGCGGCGAAGAAGGGTTCCGAACCGAGCCGGCTCTCCGATTCGGGGATCACCAGGGCCACGGCGTCGGTGCGGTTGGTCACCAGGCCGCGGGCGACCGAGTTCGGAACGTAGTTGAGCTCCTTGATCGCGGCCAGGACCCTGGACCGGGCATCGGCACTGACCAGATCCGAGCCGTTGACGACGCGGGACACCGTGGTGCGGCCCACGCCGGCCCGGGCGGCGACGGTTTTGATCGTGGGACGGCGGTTCCCGGCCATGTACTACCCCCTCGGCGGTCGCGGCCGTGCCGGCCGCGGAGGTGACCAGCGGCAATTCTTGCAGACGGCGACTCCGGCGGGGCGCGCCAGGGCCCCGGGATCGACGCTGAAAGCCGGACCACGGTGGCGAGTTGCCTTCAAGTCATTGACAGATCGGTGCGCTGCCGTGAGTCTTCGATGCGTCGGTGGGAACGTACCCACCATGAATTGGGTACGTTCCCAACCCCATTGTCGAAGCAGCTGTGGTCATCGCAGAACTCGTCACTCGGGTGCGTCAGCGCCGTGGCTAGGAGGAGATCCATGGGCAGGACCGGTTCGTTGCGTACGAGAGCGGTGGCGGCGGTCGCGGTCGCCGGCGCGCTGACGCTCGTCGTCGGCTGCAGCGGCGGTGACGACTCCGCCACGGGCGGTGGCAAACAGGACGGCAAGGTCGTCATCACCATGGGCCTGTACGGCGTGATGGGCATCAAGGAGACGGGCCTTCTCGAGCAGTACGAGAAGGAGAACCCCGATGTCGACATCAAGGCCGAGATCGCCGGCGACGAACAGACGTACTACACCGCGCTGCAGACCCGGCTCGCGGCCGGCAAGGGCCTGAAGGACATCCAGGGCATCGAGATCGGGCGGGCCAAGGAGATCACCGAGACCCAGGCGGACAGGTTCGCGGACTTCTCCGACGTACCGGGCGGCGACCACTTCCTGCCGTGGAAGGAGTCCCAGATCAGCACCGAGGACGGCAAGGTGCTGGGGCTGGGCACCGACATCGGCCCGATGGCCGTCTGCTACCGCAAGGACTACTTCGAGAAGGCCGGTCTGCCCACCGACCGCGAGGAGGTCGCCGAGCTGTGGGAGGGCGACTGGAAGAAGTACGTCGAGGTCGGCCGCACCTTCAAGAAGGACTTCAAGGGCGACGACGTGGCCTACATGGACGCGGCCAGCGGCCTGTTCAACGCCATGGTCTACGGCTATTCCGAGCAGTACTACGACGACAAGGGCGAGTTGATCTACGACAAGAACCCGGCCGTCAAGGAGGCGTGGAACCTGGCCGCCGACGCCGCGGAGGACGGCCTGACGGCCAAGCTCCGCCAGTTCCAGCCGGGTTGGGACCCGGGTCTGGCCAACGGCACGTTCGCCACCGCCGTGTGCCCGGCGTGGATGCTCAGCCACATCAGCGAGAAGGCCGGCGAGGCGAACAAGGGAAAGTGGGACGTCGCCAAGGCCCCCAAAGGCGCCAACTGGGGCGGGTCCTTCCTCGGCGTGGTCGAGCAGAGCCCGGTGAAGGAGGAGGCCAAGAAGCTCGTCGCCTGGCTGACCGCGCCGGAGCAGCAGGCCCACATCTTCGAGAAGATCGGCAACATTCCGTCCTCGCGGGAGGCGCTGGAGAGCGACGAGGTGAAGAACGCCGAGTCGGAGTACTTCAGCGACGCGCCGATCGGCCGGATCTTCGGTGCCGCCGCCCAGGAGATCCCGGACAAGCAGGTCCTGGGCCGCAAGGACGGCACGATCAAGGACACCTTCTCCCAGGGCCTGACTCTGATCGAGCAGCAGGGCACCCCGCGGGACGAGGCGTGGAAGACCACCGCGGAGCGCATCGAGAAGGCGGTCGGCTGACCGCTCGCCCCCGCGGTCGTCCGGGCCCGCCCGCACCCCGCAGGCGGGCCCGGGGCCGGCTCACACATTCTGTTCCCAGGAAGGAAAAGTCGGGTGGCCATCTCCACCACCAAGGCCCTGGAAGGCGGGGAGCCCTCGGGCCCGCCGCCGACGCCGGACGGCGAGAGCGGCGCCGCCCGGCGGCGCGGCGCGCTGCTGCACCGACTGGACGTCAAGGGCGCGCCGTTCGCGTTCGTCGCACCGTTCTTCGTCGTCTTCGCCGCGTTCAGTTTCTATCCCCTCGTCTACACCTCGTGGATCTCCCTGCACGACGTGGAACTGGCCACCCTTGATGTCATGGAGTGGGTGGCGTTCGACAACTACGTCGAGCTCTGGGGCGATTCACGGTTCTGGAACGCGCTGCGGAACACCATCACCATCGGCGTCATCTCCACGGTGCCGCAGCTGCTGATGGCCCTCGGCCTGGCGCACCTCCTCAACTACCGCATGCGCGCCTCGCTGTTCTTCCGCGTGGCCTCGCTGGTCCCGTACGCCACCTCGGTCGCCGCCGCCGCCCTCGTGTTCACCATGATCTTCGAACGCGACTTCGGCATGATCAACTGGGCGCTCGGCGCGGTCGGCATCGACCCGGTGGACTGGGAGGCCGACAAGTGGCCCGCCCAGGTCGCGATCTCCACCATCGTCATCTGGCGCTGGACCGGCTACAACGCGCTGCTCTACCTGGCCGCCATGCAGGCCGTCCCCGCCGAGCGCTACGAGGCGGCCGCGATCGACGGCGCCTCGCGGTGGAAGCAGTTCACCCACGTCACCGTTCCGGGCATCCGCTCCACCATCGTCTTCACGATCGTGCTCTCCACGATCGGCGCCACCCAGCTGTTCGGTGAGCCGCTGATCTTCGGTCAGGGACCCAACGGCGTCACCGGCGGGGCGGACAACCAGTACCAGACGCTGGGCCTGCTGCTGTACGAGGAGGGCTGGAAGAACTACCAGATGGGCCGCTCGGCGACCGTCGCCTGGGCGATGTTCCTGCTGCTCGTCCTCGTCTTCGTGGCGCAGCGCCTGATCAAGCGCCTGCGTTCCCGTACGCCCTGACCTGGAGTCGTCATGACCATCCACAGCCTCCCGGCCCGGACGGACACCCCGGACCGGACTCCCGCCGGGAAACCGGTCCGCCGCGGCGGCCGACGGCTGCTGCGCGAGCGCGCCGGGCGCCAGCACCATGCGGGCCCGCTCGCCTACGTCCTGCTCGCCGTCATGGCGGTGCTGTCGATCTTCCCGCTGTACTGGACGATGGTGGCGGCCTCCACCGACAACACCCGGGTCAGCCAGACACCACCGCCCTTCCTGCCGGGCCCGAACCTGTTCAGCAACCTCGCCCGGGCCTGGGACGAGGCGGCGATGGGCAAGGCCATGGTCAACAGCCTGATCGTGGCCGGGGTGATCGCCCTGTCCACGGTGATGTTCGCGACCCTGGCCGGCTTCGCCTTCGCCAAGCTGCGGTTCAAGGGGCGCAACGCCCTGCTCATGCTGGTGATCGGCACCATGCTGGTGCCGCCGCAGCTCGGCGTCGTACCGCTGTTCATGCTGATGTCCGAGCTGGGCTGGTCGCAGCAGCTGCCCGCCGTCATCTTCCCCACGCTGGTGAGCGCGGTCGGCGTCTTCTTCATGAGGCAGTACCTCTCGGAGGCGCTGCCCGACGAACTCGTCGAGGCCGGACGCGTGGACGGGGCGCACTCGCTGCGGATCTTCTGGAGCATCGTGCTGCCCGTCGCCCGGCCCGCGATGGCCGTCCTGTTCATGATCACGTTCGTGCACGCGTGGAACGACTTCTTCTGGCCGTTCGTGGTGCTCGACATGACCAACCCGACGGTTCCCGTCGCCCTCACCCAGCTCAGCGCGGGCTATGTCCGCGACCAGTCGCTGATCATGGCGGGCGCGTTGCTCGGCACGCTGCCGCTGCTGGCGATGTTCGTCGTCTTCGGCCGCCAGATCGTCAGCGGCATCATGGCGGGCGCCGTCAAGGGCTGACCCGCCACGCCCGGACCGGCCGAGGGCCGCCGGCCCGCACACCACCCCCGGACCTTCGCGCGCCCACCCCACCACTCGAAAGGACTCACGTGGTCACCGCAGCACAGCAGACCGCGTCCGCCCCGGACGCCGCCCGCACATTCCCCAAGGGGTTCATCTGGGGTTCCGCGACCGCCTCCTACCAGATCGAGGGCGCCGCCGCCGAGGACGGCCGTACCCCGTCCATCTGGGACACCTACGCCCGCACCCCCGGCCGGGTCCGCAACGGCGACACCGGCGACATCGCCACCGACCACTACCACCGCCGGCGCGAGGACGTCGCCCTCATGGCCGAACTCGGCCTGGGTGCCTACCGCTTCTCCCTGGCCTGGCCCCGGATCCAGCCCACCGGACGCGGTCCCGCCGTCCAGAAGGGCCTGGACTTCTACCGGCGCCTCGTCGACGACCTGCTGGACCGGGGCATCCAGCCCGTCGCCACCCTCTACCACTGGGACCTGCCGCAGGAGTTGGAGGACGCCGGAGGCTGGCCCGAGCGCGCCACGGCCGAGCGGTTCGCCGAGTACGCCGCCCTCGCCGCGGACGCCCTCGGCGACCGGGTGAAGACCTGGACCACCCTCAACGAGCCCTGGTGCAGCGCCTTCCTCGGCTACGGCTCCGGAGTGCACGCCCCCGGCCGCACCGACCCGGTCGACGCCCTGCGCGCCGCCCACCACCTCAACCTGGCCCACGGCCTGGCCGTCCAGGCGCTGCGCGAACGCGTCGCCGCCGACGCCCGGTGCTCGGTCACGCTCAACATCCACCACGTCCGCCCGCTCACCGGCAGCGAGGCCGACGCCGACGCGGTCCGCCGGATCGACGCGCTCGCCAACCGGGCCTTCACCGGCCCGATGCTGCGGGGCGCCTACCCGGAGGACCTGCTCAAGGACACCACGGCACTGACCGACTGGTCCTTCGTGAAGGACGGCGACCTCCGGCAGATCCACCAGCCGCTGGACCTCCTCGGCGTCAACTACTACACGCCCACCCTGGTCTCCGAGGCCGACGGCAGCGGCACCCACACCTCCGACGGACACGGCAACAGCGCCCACAGTCCCTGGCCGGGCGCCGACCGGGTCGCCTTCCACCAGCCGCCCGGCGACACCACCGCCATGGGCTGGGCCGTCGACCCCACCGGCCTGTACGACCTGCTGCGCCGGCTGGCGTCCGACTTCCCGAAGCTGCCGCTGGTCATCACCGAGAACGGCGCGGCGTTCGACGACTACGCCGACCCCGCGGGACAGGTCAACGACCCCGACCGGATCGCCTACCTGCGCGGCCACCTGGCCGCCGTCCACCGGGCCATCACCGACGGCGCGGACGTGCGCGGCTACTTCCTGTGGTCGCTGCTGGACAACTTCGAGTGGGCCCACGGCTACGGCAGGCGTTTCGGCGCGGTCTACGTGGACTACCCGACCGGCACCCGCATCCCCAAGGCCAGCGCCCGCTGGTACTCCGAGGTGGCCCGCAGCGGGGTCCTGCCCGGCGCCTGACCGGACCCGGAGGCGCCGCCGGAACCGGGGGGCCGGTCCACACACCGGTCCCCCCTCGCTCCGGCCATCAGGGTTGAGGGCGTGGAAAGCGGCCGATACGTCGCCGCAACACTTCTTCGGGAAACCCGAAACATTCGAATTTTCCTTGCGAGCCCCTTCACGTCTCCCTGGGCGGAGCCGTGCTCTGCCGTACCACCAGGTGCGTCGCCAGCTCTATGCGCTGGGTGGCCGTGCCGGGGTCGTCCGGGCGGAGCAGCATCCGGGCGGCCTCCTCGGCCATGCGCTGCAGCGGCTGGTGGACCGTGGTGAGCGGCGGACTCGACCACTGCGCCGGCGGTACGTCGTCGTAGCCGACCACCGACAGGTCCTCGGGTACGCGCAGGCCCTTGACCCGCGCCGCCTCCAGCACGCCCAGCGCCTGGAGGTCGCTGCCCGCGAAGATCGCCGTCGGCCGGTCGGGCCCCTCCAGCAGGTCCATGGCGTGCTCGAAGCCGCCCTGTACGTGGAAGTCGCCGAATCGCATCAGACTCGGGTCGGTCTCCAGACCCGCCATCGCCATGGCCGAGCGGTAGCCGTCGAGCCGGGCCAGCGAGCACAGCATGTCCTCGGGGCCGGTGATGATCGCGACCCGCTCGTGACCGAGGTCGGTCAGATGGCGGGTGGCGGCGAGGCCGCCGGCCCAGTTGGCGGAGCCGACCGAGGGCACGTCCGGGTCGGGGTCGCCCGCCGGGTCGATGACGACGAAGGGGATGGCCGCCGCCCTGAGCCGGCGCTTGACGTCCTCGGGGAGTGCGGAGAAGACCAGGACGACGCCCAGCGGCCTGCGTCGCAGCACACCCGGGAGCCATTCCGGCGCGGGCGTGTGCCGGGTGCCGCTCTCGGTGAGCGCCACCGTCGCGCGGTTCTCCCTGGCGACGTTCTCCACGCCCCTGATCAGCTCCATCGACCAGATGCTGTCCAGTTCGTGGAAGACGAGCTCGATGAGCGGGGAGCGGGACGTCGGCTGCCCGCGCCGGCGGTAGCCGTGGTCCTCCAGGAGCTGCTCCACCTTGGCTCGCGTCGCGCGGGAGACATCCGAACGGCCGTTGAGGACCTTCGAAACTGTCGGCATCGAAACGCCGGCCTCTTTCGCGACCGTGGCCAGGGTGACTCTGCCGCTCGCCTCGTCTTCATGGTGCATACATGCAGGATAGGTCACCGCGCCTCGATAACGGTTTGGGTGAGTACCGGCTCGACCGTTGACCGAACCCCCAGCCTGACCTACTGTCCCACGGCATGGACTTTCGGTGAGGAAGCCGAAACTTTCGAAAGGCGAACGATGAAGACACGTGCGCGCTTGCCCAGACTGGTCGCCTGCGGTGCGACGCTCGCCCTGGCACTGAGCCTCTCGGCCTGCGGTGACGGGAACGGCGGGGCGTCGCAGGACGACGGCAAGATCCATGTCCTGGTCTACGGGGACGCCACCAACAAGGTCGAGAAACGGATCGTCGACACGTTCAACAAGACGTCCGACGTCAAGGTCGTCCTCGACACCATCCCCGGTGCGGACTACCAGAAGAAGCTTCAGACGATCATCAGCACCCCGCAGGCCCCGGACGTCTTCTTCAACTGGGGCGGCGGCAGCATCAAGCCGTTCGTCAAGGCCGACCTGCTGTTGCCGCTGGACGACTTCATCAAGAAGAACCCGGACCTGGAGAACAAGTTCCTGCCGTCCGTCTTCAACAACGCCGTCGTCGACGGTCAGCCGTACGGCATACCGATGCGTGGCACCCAGCCGGTCCTGCTCTTCCACAACAAGAAGGTCCTCGACAAGGCGGGCGTCAAGCCGCCGAAGAACTGGGACGAACTGCTCGACGCGGTCGGGAAGCTCAAGGACCAGGGCGTCACGCCGATCGCGCTCGGCGGCGGCGACGTCTGGCCGACGCAGATGTGGTTCCAGTACCTCTTCGACCGCGTGGCCGGCCCCGGGCTGTTCGAGAAGGCCGTCGGGGGCGACAAGAGTGCCTGGGAGAGCGCGGACGGCAAGAAGGCCCTGGGCATGATCAGGGAGCTCGTCGACGCGGGCGCCTTCGGCAAGAACTACGACTCCGTCAAGTACACCAACGGGGGCTCGGTCCAGTTGGTGGCCTCCGGCAAGGCCGGCTTCGAGCTGATGGGCTCCTGGTACTACTCCCAGCAGCTGACGGACCACAAGGCGTTCGCCGAGAAGGACCTCGGCTACACCGCCTTCCCGACCGTCGAGGGCGGCAAGGGCGATCCGGCCAACGTCGCCGGAAACACCAACAACTACTACTCGGTGATGAAGAAGACCAAGCACCCCGAGGCCGTCGCCGAGTTCCTGAAGCTCATGTACTCCGACGAGTTCGTCAAGGCGCAGCTGGACATCGGCAACCTGCCGACCACGACCAACACCGACCAGTTCATCGATTCCTCGGCCACCCCCGAGTACTCGCGCTTCCAGTACGACCTGGTCGCCGACGCCCCGTCGTTCCAGCTGTCCTGGGACCAGGCGTACCCGCAGAAGTCGGCCTCGGACATGCACAAGGCCGTCCAGCAGTTCTTCAACGGACAGCTCGACGCGGACGGCTTCATCAAGGCCATGCAGGCCCTCCCCACCGAATGAACGGCTCATGACCACTCAGATCACGAGCGCTCAGCCCGCCGCCGGACCCCGCAAGGGGTCCCGGCGGCGGCCGTCCGCCTCGTCCGCAACGACGGTGGGCCGCCCCGGCTTCTCCTGGGCGCTGCCCGCCGCAGTGTTCTTCACCCTCTTCGCGATCGTCCCGCTGATCATGGTGGCCGTGCTGTCCTTCATGAGCTGGGACGGGATCGGCTCGCCCGAGTTCGTCGGCACGGACAACTGGTCGCGCCTGATGGACGACCCGGTGATGTTCAAGAGCATCTGGCTGACCCTGCTGCTGACCGTGCTCGGCGTGGTCCTCCAGACCCCGCTGAGCATCATGCTCGGCGTCTGGGCCGCCGGACACCAGCGCAACCGGGCCGTGCTGTCCGTCATCTACTTCATCCCGCTGCTGCTGTCCGCCACGGCCGTCTCCGTGCTCTGGCGGGCGCTGCTCGACCCCAACTTCGGCATCCCCGCCGACGCCACCTGGCTGTTCGGCGACGGCAACCTCTTCGGTGAACAGGCCACCGCCATCGGGGTGCTCGCGTTCGTCAGCACCTGGCAGTTCACCCCCTTCCACACGCTGATCTACCAGGGCGCCGCCCGCGCGATCCCCCAGGTGCTCTACCAGGCCGCGGAGATCGACGGGGCGGGCCGCTACCGGCAGTTCTTCCACATCACCCTGCCGCAGCTGCGCAACGCGATGATCACCTCGATGATCCTGATGATCGTCGGCGGCCTGACCACCTTCGAGACGGTCCTCATCCTGACCCAGGGCGGACCCGGCACCGACACCACCATCAGCGCCTACTACATGTACGACAAGGCGTTCAAGAGCTTCGACTACGGAACCGGCTCCGCGATCGCCCTGGTCCTGGTCGTCGCGGCCACGATCATCTCGCTGATCGTCGTCCGGGTCTCCGGCTACGACAAGATGCGCAGCACCATGGAGGGTTCGTCATGAGGCGCCGCCCCAACTACCTGGCCGGCGCCGGCTCGCTCCTCTGGCTCTTCCTGGTCGGCCTGCCGCTGTACGTGCTGCTCGCCGCGACGCTGCGCACCCGCCAGGACTACGCCGAGAACGGCCCGGTCTCCCTCCCGGACAGCTTCACCCTGGACAACTACACCGGCGCCTTCACATCGGGCTTCGACCAGTACTTCTTCAACACGCTCGTCGTCACCGCTTGTGTGATCGGCATCGTGCTGCTGCTGGTCCCGCCGCTCGCCTACGCGATCGTCCGCAGCCGCGGGCGGACCACGTCGGCGATCTTCCGGCTGTTCCTGCTCGGCCTCGCCGTCCCCGCCCAGGCCGTCATCGTGCCGATGTTCTACCTGATCAGCGAGGCCGGGCTGTACGACAACCTGCTGGGCGTCATCCTGCCCACGGCCGCGTTCTGCCTGCCCATGTCGGCGCTGATCCTCAGCGGCGCCATGCGCGACATCTCCCCGGAGTTGTACGAGGCCATGGCCATGGACGGCGCCACCCCGCGGCGCATGTTCTTCCAGCTCGTCCTGCCACTGTCCCGCGGCGGACTGTCCACCATCGTGGTCTTCTCCGCACTCCAGGCCTGGAACGGCTTCCTGTTCCCGCTCGTCCTGACCCAGTCCGACTCCTCCAAGGTCGTCACCCTGGGTCTGTACAACTTCCAGACCGAACACGGCATCGACATCCCCGGTCTGCTGGGAGCCGTGGTGCTGTCCATGGTGCCCATCCTGCTCGTCTACCTGTTCGCCCGTCGCGCCCTGGTCCAGGGCCTGATGGGTGTCGGAGGAAAGTGACTGCCGACGTGGCCGTAGAGACCACCCCCGAAATCCCCCTCTGGAACGACCCCGACCTCCCCGTCGCCGCCAGAGTCGACGCACTCGTCGGCGCGATGACCCTGGACGAGAAGATCGCCCAGCTGTACGGCGTATGGGTCGGCGCGTCCGCCAACGGCGGCGAAGTGGCCCCCCACCAGCACGACATGGAGGAGGCCGTCGACCTCGACGCCCTGCTGCCCGCCGGACTGGGCCAGTTGACCCGCCCCTTCGGCACCGCCCCCGTCGACCCGGCGCTCGGCGCGCTCTCCCTGCTGCGCACCCAGTGCCGGATCACCTCGGCGAACCGCTTCGGCATCCCCGCCGTCGCGCACGAGGAGTGCCTGGCCGGCTTCGCCGCCTGGGGCGCCACCGCCTACCCCGTCCCGCTGTCCTGGGGCGCCACCTTCGACCCCGATGCCGTACGCCGGATGGCCGGCGCCATCGGCCGCGACATGCGCTCCGTCGGCATCCACCAGGGCCTCGCCCCCGTACTCGACGTGGTCCGCGACGCCCGCTGGGGCCGGGTCGAGGAGACCATCGGCGAGGACCCCTACCTCGTCGGCACCATCGGCACCGCGTACGTCCAGGGTCTGGAGTCCGCCGGGATCGTCGCCACCCTCAAGCACTTCGTCGGCTACTCGGCCTCCCGCGCCGGACGCAACCTCGCCCCCTCGCCCATGGGCGCCCGCGAACGGGCCGACGTCCTGCTCCCGCCCTTCGAGATGGCGATCCGCGAGGGCGGCGCCCGCTCGGTCATGCACTCCTACACGGACACCGACGGCATCCCCGCCGCCGCCGACGAGAGCCTGCTGACCGGACTGCTCCGCGACACCTGGGGCTTCGACGGCACCGTCGTCGCCGACTACTTCGGCATCGCCTTCCTCAAGACCCTGCACGGCATCGCCGGCGACTGGGCGGAGGCCGCGGGCGCCGCGCTGAAGGCCGGCGTCGACATCGAACTGCCCACCGTCAAGACGTTCGGCGCGCCGCTCGCCGAAGCCGTCGCCGACGGCCGCGTCCCGGAGGAGGTCATCGACCGCGCCCTGCGCCGCGTCCTCTCCCAGAAGGCGGTGCTCGGCCTGCTCGACCCGGACTGGAACCCGGTGCCACCCGCCCTCGACGGCGCCGACCCGGACGACCCCGACGCCCTGCGCGGCACGATCGACCTGGACGGTCCCGAGAACCGCGAACTGGCCCGCGAGATCGCCGAGAAGGCGGTCGTCCTCCTCACCAACGACGGCACCCTGCCCCTCATCCGGCCCCGCCGCATCGCCCTGGTCGGCCCCAACGCCGCCGAGGGCACCGCCGTACTGGGCTGCTACTCCTTCCCCCAGCACGTGGGCGTGCAGCACCCGGACGTCCCGGTCGGGATCGACCTGCCCACCCTGCACGACACCCTGACCGCCGAGTTCCCCGACGCCGACATCACGGTCGCCTGCGGCACCGGCGTCGACGACGGCGATCTCTCCGGCATCGGTGAGGCGGTGGACGCGGCCCGCGAGGCGGACCTCGTCATCGCCGTCCTCGGCGACCGCGCGGGCCTGTTCGGCCGCGGCACCAGCGGCGAGGGCTGCGACGCCGAGTCCCTCGCCCTGCCCGGCGCCCAGCAGCACTTGCTCGACGCGCTGCTCGACTCCGGCACGCCGGTGGTGACCGTCCTGCTCGCCGGGCGGCCCTACGCGCTCGGCCGCGCCGCCGCCGAGTCCGCGGCGATCGTGCAGTCCTTCTTCCCCGGGGTCGCCGGCACCCAGGCGATCGCCGGGGTGCTGAGCGGCCGCACCAACCCCTCCGGACGGCTCCCGGTCAGCGTGCCGCGCGGTCCGGGCGCCCAGCCGACCACCTACCTCGGCGCCCGCCTCGCCCAGCTCAGCGAGGTGTCCAACATCGACCCGACCCCGGCGTTCGGCTTCGGCCACGGCCTGACGTACACGAGTTTCGCCTGGAGCGACCTCACCGTGGACGCGCGTGAGGCCCCCACGGACGGCGAGTTCTCCCTCGCCCTCACCGTCCGCAACACCGGCGAACGGTCCGGCACCGAGGTCGTCCAGCTCTACCTGCACGACCCGGTCGCCTCCGTCGTCCAGCCGGTGCAGCGCCTCGTCGGCTACACCCGGGTCCCGCTGGAGCCCGGTGAGGCCCGCCGGGTCCGCGTCACGGTCCCCTCCGACGTGGCCTCCTTCACCGGCCGCGACGGCCGCCGAGTCGTCGAACCCGGCGACCTGGAACTCCGCCTGGCCGCCTCCAGTACCGACTCCCGCCTGACGGCGACGGTCACCCTGACCGGCCCGGAACGCCGGGTCGACCACACCCGCCGCTTCCACGCGGCCTTCACCCAGGACCCGGCCCCGGAAGGGTGAGCCGGACCTGACACGACCCGGCCGGCCCGGACCGCACCCGCGGCCCGGGCCGAGGGCACTGTCACCTTCGACTACGGCGCCGCGTACAAGCGCAGCCGCAAGGTCGCCGACGGGCGCTTGTCCGGCGTCCACCACCTGATGCGCAAGAACGACATCACCGAGTACGACGGGCGGGGCACCTTCCCGACGCGAACACTCTGCGAGTCGTCCTCGGCGACAGCCGCACCGAGACGCTCACCTTCGACCACTGCGTGATCGCCGCCGGCGCCACCACTTGTCTGCTCCCCGGTACGGAGCTGAGCGACCGGATCGTCACCCTGGAGGACACCGACGCTCGGTGCGGCGGGGCTGTCAACGAGATGAGCATGCGGGATGTGCCCCGTACACCGAGGGCCAAGGGGATCACCGGGGACACCGCTGCCACTCCTTGCGTCGGAGCGAGCCGAGGTGTCTCCCTCGCGCCGGTCAAGTGAGGGCTACTGCGTTCGTGGGTGCACCGACGCCACTCGCGCGGTGAGGCACCTACCCGACGTCTCCTCGGGCTGCCATGTCGATCAGGCCCATGAAACCGGTCGGCGAAGTGGCTTACACCACCACCTTTCCGTCGCGTTCCTTCCCGCTGTGTGATCTATGTGCAACGAATCGGGGGACCCCCTTCCTTTTTCGGTTTCCCACCCGCGAAGATCTCCGCCCGAGTCACGGATCAACCGTCAGACGACTCTGTTCGCACGCATGGTGAACAGTCGTCCGAAGAGGAAGCGAGACGAACCATGGTCGGGGACGTCCACACCGAGCGGGACGCCGAGGTGCTTGAGGGTGACACCTGGCTGGCGCGGGTTGCGTTGCGGTTCACCGCCTTCACCGAGAGATGGCTTCCGGACGCCTTCGGGTTCGTCCTCGTCGGCACGTTCCTCATCTTCGCTCTGGGGCTCGCGACGGGGGAGAGCCCCACCACCCTCGTGGACGCGTGGGGCGAGGGCTTCTGGTCGCTGATCCAGTTCACCCTGCAGATGGCGATGATCATCATCGGCGGATACGCGGTCGCCGTGTCCGCTCCGGTCGCCCGGCTGATCGCCCGCATGGCGCAGATCCCCAAGTCGCCGCGTGCGGCGATCGCGTTCACCGCCGCGGTGGCGATGATCAGCTCCTATCTCAACTGGGCGTTCAGCCTGATCTTCACCGCCATCCTGGCGAAGGAGATCGCCCGCGTCGTCCGCGGCGTCGACTACCGGGCGCTCGGCGCCATGGCGTTCCTCGGGCTCGGCACGGTGTGGGCCCAGGGGCTGTCGGGTTCCGCGGCACTGCAGGTGGCCAGCCCGGCCTCCAGCCCGGAAGCCGTGCAGGAAATCATCGCCGAGGGGCGGAGCGGCGAGGGAATCATCCCGCTCACCGAAACGATCTTCACCTGGCAGAGCGTGCTGGCGACCTTCGTCGTCTTCGTGGTGGCGGTCGTCATGGCCTGGTTCCTCGCCCCCTCGCCTGCCCGCGCCAAGACCGCCCAGGAGATGGGGATCGAGCTGCGTCCGCTTCTGGCGGAGAAGGACGGGAAGAAGGACGCGGCCTCCGGCTCCACCGGGTCGCGTCCCGGCGACTGGCTGGAGCGCAGCCCGCTGCTCACCGTCCTGGTCGGGGTCCTGGGTCTGTGGTACCTGGTGCGCCACTTCACGAGCGTCGAGGGGAACCCGGTCGCGGCGATCGACCTCAACACGGTCAACCTCGTCCTGATCCTGCTGGCGCTCTGCCTCCACTGGCGCCCGATCCGCATGGTCGAGGCGGTTCGGCGGGGGACTCCCGCGGCGTCCGGGGTCCTGCTGCAATTCCCCTTCTACGGCGGCATCTTCGGCATGATCGCATTCACCGGCCTGTCCAAGCAGATCGCCGGCTGGATGGTGAGCGTTTCCAACGAGCTGCTCTTCCCGCCGCTCATCGCGGTCTACTCGGCGGTACTGGGTGTCTTCGTCCCCAGCGGCGGCAGCAAGTGGGTCATCGAGGCTCCCTACGTGATGGAGGCGGCGAACCAGCTGCACATCAACCAGGGGTGGATGGTGGTCGTCTACGACCTCGGTGAGGCGTCGGCGAACCTGCTGCAGCCGTTCTGGATGCTTCCGACGCTGGCGGTGCTGGGCCTCAAGGCCCGGGACATCATGGGATACACGTTCGCGATGTTCCTCGCCTGCTTCCCCGTGGTGCTGATCGTGGTCACCGTCCTCGCGCAGACCCTGCCGTTCCCGTGACCACATCGCACGCGCGGCACGCCGGACCAGCCGGCCGAGCCGGCTTGACGTCCCCGGCGACTTGACGATCTATAGGAGCTTCAGAGTCAAAGTGAAGGTGGGGGACCCACCCCGCCCATTGACGTGCGAAAAGGCCCTCGACCTGGAAAGAGGGGAGGCGAGGTGACCGGTGGCGGGCCGGAGGGCGCCGGGCCGCCACCGGAGGGGAGGTCGTGACAAGAGCCGGAACGTCACGGCCTCGGGCGCGGTGGGTCAGGTCCGGTCCCGCCCCAGGCCCGCGACGAACCCGGACCATGCGCTCCGCGCGAAGGCGAGGTGAGGGCCGCCGTGCCTTTTGGAGTCCCGTACGTGTATGGCGGTGGCGTCGGCGGCGATCTCGACGCACGCCCCTCCTTCGCCGCTGCTGTGGCTGCTCTTGAACCAGTCCAGCCGTGCGGGCTGTTCAGTGTTCATCGGTCTCCCAGCATCTTCTCGATCAAGGTCAGTGACTCTTCTGGTGTGAGTGCCTGTGCCCTGATGCTGCCGTAGCGTGCGGCAAGGATACGTACCTCGTCAGGGTCCGTGATCAGACGGCTGACGTGCTGTACTTCCAGGTACGCCACCTGCGGTTTGCCTTTCGGGGTGAGCCGGATGAAGGGCCCGCCCAAGCTGGGATGCTCCTTGCGTTCTGTCGGCAGCACCTGGAGCTCCACACTGCGTAGCTTGCCGAACTTCAGCAGCGCTTCCAGTTGTTCGCGATGAACTTCCCACCCGCCGAGCGGACGACGCAATACGGATTCCTCGATGGTGAAGGTGGTGAACGGCGGAGGCCAGCGGTCGAAGATCTGCTGACGATCCAGCCGTGCGGCCACGCGCTGTTCGACGGTCGTCTCGTCCAGCAGGGGCTGGCGAGTGCCGAACACCACGTGCGCGTGAGCCTCCGTCTGCAGGAGCCCGGGAATCGCGAGTGAGCTGTAGTCGTGCAGCTCGACCGCTTCCGCCTCAAGCCGCGCATAATCCCGGAACCACTCCGGATGCCGCACCCTGCGCCGGGTCTTCGCTCGCTCCACATCCTCCGCCGCCGAGGCCAGCAGACCCTCGCACTCCAGCAACCGGTCCACCGCGACGAGCAGTTCGGGTTGAGGTGTGCGTCGTGCCCGCTCGACCGACGAGATCGTCTCCTCGCCGTACCCGATCCGGTCGCCCAGCTCCTTCTGGCTCAGTCCGGCCCGTTCCCGGGCGACCTTGATCTGGCGGCCGAGGGCCCGGAACAGGTCCACGACCTCGTCCGTACCGTCCGCCTCGCCACCCGTGGGAGCCCCCGTACCCGGCTGTGTTGTCATGCCGTACCACCGCTCTGTTCCTCGCGCGGAAAGCGAACCGGCGAAAGCCCGGCCGGGTCACGGCCGTACGCCCGTACATCACACCGTCCGCGCCGGGACAGTCACCCTGCGTACCGCCCGGAGTGCTCCCCACGCTAGGACGACTCGGTCACCCTCGGTGATGTGAATCAGGAAACCGTCACCGCACCCGGTGAACCGACCGTCGTCACGAGCCACTTCCGCACCATGTTTCCCACCACGGCGCACGGCGCGCACACCGCCCGCCATGCGGCTGAACGCTGGCTCGCCGCGCAACAGGGACGGCCGGAGCCCGCCGACGACGACAGCACGGCCACGGCCTTTCTCCTCATCGCCGAACTGACCGCGAACGCGGCCCTGCACGGCCGGGTGCGGGGTAGGAATGCACGTCTCGCCCTCACTCTGGCCCCCGCCACCCTGTGGATCGAGGTGACCGACGCGCGGGGCGAACGTCTGCCCGCGCCGACCCCGGCCGCCGATGCCGACGGCGACGGTGAGTCCGGACGGGGCCTGCTCCTCGTCGCCTCGCTCGCCGATGCCTGGGGCTCCGAGCCGTACCAGCCGGGCGGCAAGACGGTGTGGGCGGAGTGTGCCCGGTAGGCAATCCTCAGGTGATGTGGACCCGGTCGGCCACGGCCTCGGGCCTTGCGCCGCCCGCCGTGTCCTGCCGCGGAGCAAGCCGTGTGGCGGGCTGTCGAGTGGGCACTGAGACTGGAGGGAACGGCGTCTGGAGATGGGTGGGTCATGCACACCGTCGAGGAAACGATCGAGGTCGCGGTCCCGGTGCGGACCGCGTACGACGCATGGACGCAGTTCAAGAGCTTTCCCCGGTTCATGGCCGGGGTGCGGCGGGTCGACCAGATCAGGCCGACCGTCACCCGGTGGGTCGTCGGCGTCGGACCCGTGCGCCGTGAGGTCGGGATCGAGATCGTGGAGCAGGTGCCCGACTCGCATCTGGTCTGGCGGAGTCTCGAGCGGCGGCCCTCCCACCGCGGCGAGGTGTCGTTCCGGAGCACCATGACGGGCACGACGGAGATCACCGTGCGGGTGCGGACCGAGGCGCACGGCGCCACCGGTGTGCTCGCCGCCGTCCCCGGGGTGACCCGCCGTGTGGTGCGGTCCGGGCTTCAACACTTCAAGACGTACATCGAGGGTATGGGGGACGCAAGCGGGGCCTGGCGCGGGACCATCCGCAACGGACATGTGCAGCCCATGGAACCGAAACCGTCCAGAAGCCAGGTGCCCTGCTGGCCCGTCGGCTGAATCCACGGACGGGAAAAGTTCACGCGAGAGGCAAGCCGATGAAGAAGCCCCCCGGCGAAGAGCCGAAGGAGGCGCTCACCACGACCCCGCCCCAGAAGTGGGCCGCGGGAGTCCCCGCGGTGGTGCACGCCCTGGAGTACTCCCTGGAGCAGACGTCCCCCGGGCGCGTCGGCGAGACGCTGCTGACCATGAACCAGGTGGACGGCATCGACTGCCCCGGCTGCGCCTGGGCCGACCCCGCCCCGGGGAAACGGCACCGCAACGAATACTGCGAGAACGGTGCCAAGCACATCACCGACGAGGCGACGGGACGGCGGATCACCGCCGAATTCTTCCGCACCCACCCGGTCTCCGAGCTGGGCCGGCGCTCCGACATGTGGCTCAACCAGCAGGGCCGGCTCACCGAACCGATGGTCAAACGGCCGGGATCCGACACCTACGAGCCGATCAGCTGGCACGACGCCTTCGGCCTGCTCGCCGACGAGCTGACCGCGCTCGACTCCCCCGACGAGGCCGTCTTCTACACCTCGGGCCGGGCCAGTAACGAGGCCGCCTTCCTCTACCAGCTCTTCGCCAGGGCGTTCGGCACCAACAACCTGCCCGACTGCAGCAACCTGTGCCACGAGTCCAGCGGCTTCGCCCTGCACGAGACGCTGGGCACGGGCAAGGGAACGGTCAGCCTCCAGGACCTCCACCACACCGACCTGATCTTCCTGGTGGGTCAGAATCCCGGCAGCAACCACCCGCGCATGCTGTCCGCACTGGAGGAGGCCAAACGCAACGGTGCCCGCATCATCGCAGTGAACCCGCTGCCGGAAACCGGACTGAGGCGGTTCAAGAACCCGCAGAAGGCGCGCGGCGTCATCGGCCCCGGAACCCAGATCGCCGACCGTTTCCTGCACATCCGCCTCGGCGGCGACATGGCCCTGTTCCAAGGCCTGAACCGGCTGCTGCTGGAGGCCGAGGACGCCCGGCCGGGGCAGGTGCTGGACCACGACTTCATCCGCGCCCACACCACCGGCTTCGACGAGTTCGCCGCACACGTGCGCGCCGTCGACTGGCAGGACGTCACCGCCGCGACCGGCCTGATGCGTGAGGAGATCGAGCAGGTCCGGGACGAGGTGCTGCGCAGCCGGCGCGTCATCGTCTGCTGGGCCATGGGCATCACCCAGCACAAGCACGCCGTCCCCACCATCCGCGAGTTCGTGAACTTCCTGATGCTGCGCGGAAACCTGGGCAGGGCGGGCACCGGCGCCTGCCCGGTCCGGGGGCACAGCAATGTGCAGGGCGACCGCACCATGGGCATCTGGGAGCGGATGCCGGACTCGTTCCTCGACGCGCTCCAGCAGGAGTTCGGCTTCGACCCGCCGCGCGCCCACGGACTGGACTCCGTGAACTCGATCAGGGCGATGCGCGAGGGCCGCATCAAGGTCTTCCTCGGCCTGGCCGGCAACTTCGTCCGGGCCGTCCCGGACAGCGCGGTCACCGAGGACGCCATGCGCAGGTGCCGGCTGACCGCCCACATCTCGACCAAGCTCAACAGGTCGCACACCGTGTGCGGCGAGACCGCGCTGATCCTGCCGACCCTCGGCCGTACCGAACGGGACATCCAGGCTCACGGGGAACAGTTCGTCACCGTCGAGAACTCGATGAGCGAGGTGCACACCTCCCGTGGTCGCCTGAGGCCGGCCTCCCCACTGCTGCTCAGCGAGGTCGCCATCCTGTGCCGGCTCGCCCGCCGCACCCTCGACGGCCGCGTCGACATCCCCTGGGAGCAGTTCGAGGCGGACTACGGGACCATCCGCGACCGGATCTCCCGCATCGTGCAGGGGCTGCACGACTTCAACCGGCGCGTGATCCGCCCCGGCGGCATCCAACTGCCGAACCCGGTCAACGAGGGCGTGTTCCGCACCGCTGCCGACAAGGCCCTGTTCACCCGCAACACCGGGGAGACGCCGGGCGTCCCCGAAGGACACCTGCTGCTGCAGACCCTGCGCTCGCACGACCAGTGGAACACCGTTCCCTACACCACCGACGACCGCTACCGGGGCATCCACGGAAGCCGCCGGGTGGTCCTCGTCAACCCGGGCGACCTGGCGGAACTCGGCCTGACCGAGGGACAGTGGGTGGACCTGGTCGGCGTGTGGACGGACGACACCGAACGCCGTGCCGAGGACTTCAAGGTGGTCCCGTACCCGACCGCACGGGGCTGTGCCGCCGCGTACTACCCGGAGACCCAGGTCCTGGTACCGCTCGACAGCGTCGCCGAGATCAGCAACCAGCCGGCGTCGAAGGCCGTCGTCGTCCGCCTGGAGCCCACCACCCTCCGGCCGGGCACCGCCGTGCGCTGATCCACGACGGATCCGCGGATCCGTGGCCGAGCGCGCGCGGTCGGGCCTTCACACGGCGGCGAACCGGTCGAGTGCCGCGATCGTCAGCGCGGCGATCGCCGGGCGCAGGGCGCTGCCGATGTGCGGGGCGAAGTGCGGGGAGTGGTTCGGGGCCGGCGGTGGTGCGGAGTCCGGGCCGTCGGACGTGGTCCCGTCGGACGTGGTCCGGAGCCAGGTGTCCGGGTCCGCCACGCCCAGCATCCAGTAGACCAGCGGGATCCCGCGCTCCCCGTGGATCGCGGCTCCGGCGTCCCCGAACAGGGGGAAGTCCTCCGTGGCCATCGACCCCGGCCAGGGCAGCACCCGCGCGGGCCCCAGGAGCCCCGTGTGGGCCCGCCGTACCGAACCGGTGGTGCGCGGGTCGCACAGCAGGGCCGCCGAGCGGGAGGCGACGGTCACCTCGGGTTCCCGGGGAGCGCCCGCCGCGGCGCTCTCGGCGCGCACGATGCGGCGCACCGCGGCCAGCGCCCGGTCCAGGGACGCCTCGCCGGCCGCGCGGACCGCGATGCCGAGCAGGGCGTGGTCCGGTATGACGTTGGCGGCCGTTCCTGCCCGCACGGTCCCCACGGTCAGCGTCACCTGGTCGGCGGGTGCGGTCTCGCGGGCGACGACGTTCTGGAGCCGGGTGACGACGGCTGCCGCGGTGACGACCGGATCCACCGCCAGGTGCGGGGTGGCGACGTGACCGCCGCGTCCGTGCAGCACCACCTCGAGCACCGCGCCGGCCGCCGCCATCGGCGCCTGGCCCGTCGCGTGCGCGACGGTGCCGGAGGGCATCGGCGCGGCATGCTGGGCGAGGACGACGTCAGGTCTGCCGAACCGTTCGTACAGGCCGTCGCGCAGCATGGCCTCGGCCCCGGCCAGCGTCTCCTCGGCCGGCTGCCCCACCACCAGCAGGGTGCCCCGCCACCGGTCGGACAGACGGGCGAGCAGGTCCGCCGCACCGGCCGCCGCGGCCAGGTGCAGGTCGTGGCCGCACGCGTGCATGGCGTCGTTGCGGCTGGCGTACGGCAGCCCGGACCGCTCGCGCATCGGGAGCGCGTCCAGCTCCGCCCGCAGCCAGACCCGGGGGCCGTCCCCGTTGCGGAGCACCCCGACGACGCCGTGGCCGCCCACCTGGTGGGTGAGCTCGCAGCCGGCCGCCGCGAGGCGCCGGCCGAAGCGGTCCGCGGTGCGGGCCTCCTCTCCGGACACCTCCGGGTGCGCGTGCAGGTCCAGGTAGTGCGTGAGGGCGGGCCGCAGCACCTCCCCGACGCGGGTGAGGAGGCGCTCGGCGCCCGGCGGCAGCGCGCCGGGTCCGGGCGGGGCCCCGGGGCCGGCCGGTGCCGGGCCCGGGGCGTGCTGGGACGGTGAAGTCATGGACGTGCTCCGGAAGACGGCCGGGCCTCCGCCGCGGTGCGGGGAGGCCCGGGGACGGGTTCAGGGGAAGGGGTGCGGGGCCCGGCGGATCTCCGCGTCGGTGAGGTCGCGGTCCCGGTGCCCGCCGCGGCGCAGCGCGGTGCGCAGCCTGGGCATCAACAGGGCCCGCTGCCGGTTCCAGCCGAAGTCGATCGGCAGCAGCCCCGGCACCACCGTGCTCACCGTCCGCAGCCCCATCCGTTCCTGCTCCGGCGAGGTCTGGTCGACGACGATGACGTCGTGGCCCGCCCGCACCAGTTCGTCCCGGACCACGGCGACGTCGTCGCGCAGGTCGCCGGTGCGGGGGCGGCCGTGGCTCTCCCAGTCCCGGTACACCTCGTCGAAGGGGCGGGCCTCGGACGGCTCCAGATAGCTCCGCGCGTACGCGGCCATGCGGGGCAGCCCGTAGAGCTGGGGGTGGTCCTTCAGATGGCGCACCAGGAAGAAGTCGTCGGCCATGGCCTCCAGTTCGTCGCGGCGTTCGGCGGTCTGCCGGGCCAGGTGCGGGATGTAGCTCAGCACTTCGGACAGCGCCCCCTCGACCGCGGACCTCGGGTCCAGTGAGGACGCGGCCGCGAAGGACAGGGTGCCCGGGCCCCCGTCCCGGCGGACGCCGACCACGGTGACGGCCGGGACCGCCAGGTCGATCCGGTTGTCGAAGGCGTGGACGTCGTAGCCCTGCAGGGCGGCCCGCTCGGCCATGGCGACCGCCGTGGGACTGCCGACCGTCTCCAGGTCGATGCGGGGCAGCCGGGCCGCGCCGTACCAGCCGTTCAGGAAGGAGTCCCGCTCGACGAGTTCGAGCAGGCCGCCCAGGACGGCCTCTTCCAGGCAGCCGCCGATGGCACAGCCGTTGGAGCACTCGAAGACGAAGTTGTCGTCGGCCAGCGGGATGCTGTAGTAGACCAGCCGCGACGGCACCAGGACGGCGCGCTCGTCCCGCAGCGACCAGCCCCACTCCCAGGGGATGGGCCGGCCCGGGTCGAAGGGCTCGACCGAGGGGTCGTCCCGGTAGGTCTCCGGGCTGTACAGGCCGCACACCGCCGGGTCGATCGCGTCGGATTTCAGCTCGTCGTACGAGCCGACCACCGGCGCCGCGCCGCCGCGCCGGTGAGTTCCCGCGTACCGTTCCAGACCTTCGAGGAACGCGAGCCGGCGGCTGGTGGCGAAGGAGTTCTCCTGCCCGCTCCAGGTGACGTCGTGGAGCCCCGCGTACCCCCGTACGAACGCGCTGCCGGCCACCGGGGCGGTGGTGGACGAGGTGACGTCCGTCCAGGTCCCGGCGCCCAGGGCGCCGCACACCGGGTTGGCCAGGGCGTCCGTGGGCAGCGGGTACGCGAAGGCCGAGCGCAGCCGGTAGGTGCCGGGATCCGGTTTGGGACGCGGAGCGAGGGCGAGCGGCCGGACCTCGTCCGCAGCCTGGGGCCGGACGCGGGGGCCGCAGTCCGGGCACAGCGGGTCGGCGAGCAGCGGATACGTCCTGACCGTCAGGTTCGTCAGGTCCAGCCGGGTCACCTGGGGCAGGGCGCGGTCCGCCGGGTGCTCGGCGGGGGGCACCGGGCGCGGCCCGTGCAGCAGGGCCTCGCACAGCGCGGCCACGGTGTCGTGGACGTGACCGGTGAGCAGCGGCCAGGCCCCGGCCGGGCGGGGCCCGTCGGCGCCGCCGGTCTCCAGGGCGTTGCGCTCACTGCGGCTGCGCAGCCGCTGCCACCGCAGGGCGAGGCAGCGGCCGCAGGCGGGAGCCTCGCCGTCGCCTCCCCAGGGGCCGAGCAGGACCGCCGAGGCGCTGACGTGGACCAGCGCCGTCGGACGCTCCGCGGCCCACGGGTCCCGGGCCCCGGCGTCCCTGCCGCCCGCGCCGACGGCACCGACCGGCACGACCCGTGGGGCGTCGGCGCCGAAGCGGCCGTCCAGGAACGCCTGGAGGGTGCCGCGGGCCTGCTCCATCGGATGCGGGAGCGGGCGGGTCGCGGTGCTCATGAGGTCTTCGTCCAGCGGAAGGTGCGCGCCGCGATCGCCCCGAAGACGACGGCGAACGCGACGAGCCCGAGAGACCCCACGCCGATGTCGGAGAGGTCGCCGCGGCCGATCAGGGCGGCCGACACCGCGTCGTTGAGATAGCGCAGCGGCATGACCAGCGAGATCTTCTGCAGCCAGTCCGGCATGGCGTCCAGCGGGAAGAACGACCCCGACAGGAAGGCCATCGGCAGCATCAGGAAGTTGGCGATGCCGGCGACCGACTCCGGGGTGTCGGCGATGCTGCCGACGATGACCCCGAGCAGCAGGAAGGTGGTGATGCCGAGGATCATGACGGGGATCAGCAGGGGCCACCGGGACGCGGGCACCAGGTCGAACCCGGGGAGCATCGCCACCCCGACGAACAGGACCGACTGGACGAGTCCCACGCCCAGGGCCAGGACGTAGCGGGACCCGATGACGGAGGACAGCGGGGCCGGCGACATGCGGATCATCCGCAGGATGTCGTCCGCGCGCCACTGCATCAGCGTGAATCCGATGCCGAAGACGGCGGCGTTGGCGACGCCCCAGGAGAGCACTCCGGCGGCGGTGTAGGAGAGGTAGGAGAAGCCGCTCTCCTCGACGGCCTGCCCCCGGAAGATGAGACCGAAGACGACGAGGAAGATCAGCGGGAAGGCGAAGGTGAAGAAGACGGTCGTCTTGTCCCGGACCTGGGCGCGGTAGCCCGCCGCGGTCAGCGCGGTGTAGGCGCTCATACCTGGTGCTCCTGGTTGTTCGAGGCGAGCGGGGTCTGCGGGTTCTGCCGGGCGGTGATGTCGAGGTAGACGTCCTCGAGGCTGGGGGTGCGGGTCTGCACACCGTCCAGACCGGTGACGGCGTCGAGGGCGGCGAGGACCTTGCCGGTGGCGCGGGTCTCCAGGACGAGGTGTCCGCCCTGCACGGTGACGGCGTCCACGCCGGGGAGGGACGCGGCCTTCCGCTCGTCGATCCGGCCGAGCGGCACCAGCATCCGGCTGGTGGCGCCGAAGGTTCCGATCAGGTGCTGCGGTTCGTCGGTGACGACGAGCCGGCCGGCCACCAGGATGCCGACGCGGTCGCAGAGCGCTTCCGCCTCGTCCAAGTGGTGGGTGGTGTACACGATGGTCCGGCCCTCCGCCTTGAGGCCCCGCAGGACCTCCCACAGAGCGCGCCGGCCCTCCGGGTCGAGCGCGGCGGTCGGCTCGTCCAGGAAGATCAGCTCGGGGCCGTGGACCAGCGCGGAGGCGATGGCGAGCCGCTGCCGCTGGCCGCCGGAGAGGTCGTCGACCCGGACGTCGTGCCGCCCGCCCAGGCCCACGGCGTCCAAAGTGGCGTCGACGGCGGCGCGCTCCGCGCCGAACAGGGCCGCCACCGTACGCAGGTGCTCGTGGACGGTCTGCCGCACGAAGAACGCCGACGACTGGGTCTGCACGCCCATGCGCGGCAGCAGACCGGTGTTGCGCGGCCAGGGCGACTCGCCGAACACCGTGACCGAGCCGGAGTCGGCCTTGCGCAGCCCTTCCATGATCTCCACCAGGGTGGACTTCCCGGCGCCGTTGGGCCCGAGCAACCCGAAGAACTCGCCGCGCCGGACGTCCAGGGAGACCCCGTCGACGGCCCGCCGGTCGCCGTAACTCTTGGTCACGTCACCGACCGAGACGGCCGGCCCGGCTCCGCGGTCTGCGGTGGGGGAGGGGGAGGTCATAGGGGTACCTCATTCATGAGTTGCGTGATCTTTCGGGGTGGGGACGTCATCGGAGCAGCAGGAGGACGACGGCGGTGCCGGTTCCGGCCACCGCGAGCAGGACGAGGGCGGCGGCCGTGACGGCGTAGGAGGTGTAGAGGCGGCGGGCGCGCCGCGGGTAGGCGGCGACGGCGTCCCGTCCCTGCCTGCGCAGGGTCAGGTAGGTCCCCGTCTCCGGGGCGAGGTTGGCGGCGCCCACGGTGTGGCCGAGCATGCGGTACCCGTCCAGCGGCGGCAGCGGGACCAGGTTGCTCAGGGCCTGCACGACGCCGACGAAGAGCATCCCGGTGAGCACCGGGCGGCCCGGGTCGGCCGGGTCCAGCAGTGCCCACCACAGCGCGAAGGGCAGCAGGAGCACCAGGTTGGCGTACGCGCCCGCGGCGGCGACCACCAGCTTCGCCCGCAGGCCGGGCAGGAACAGGTAGTTGTCGACCGTGCAGTACATCATCATGGCCGGGAACCGCCAGCGCAGCCCGATCTCGGTGACCACACCGCCGTAGTGCCGGGCGGCGATCCCGTGGGCGAGTTCGTGCAGGCAGATGCTGAACCAGAGGAAGACCGCGAACGGGATCAGCACGAGCGGACGGGTCAGCAGCTCCCACGTCCCGTCGAGGGCGGCCACCGGATCCGCGAGCACGGCGACGATCAGCACCAGTACGGCGGCCACCAGCGGCAGTTGAGCCCAGGGGCGGAGCAGCGGGCGCAGCAGCCGGTGGAGGCGTCCGGTGGTGCCGTGCGCGTCGGCGACGGTCCGCCGGCTGCCCTTCCAGAAGGTGCCGGTGCGGGCCGGGGGAGGCTCGGGCGGCGCGGGGTCCGGGGACCCGGCGAGCAGTCCGCGGGTGCCGAGCAGGCCGAGCAGCCGGGTCCACTGCTCCTCGGGGAGCCGGAGGCGGAACCGGTCCGCGTACTCGGCCACGACGTCGTCGACGTTCCGGGTTCCGTCGAGCCGGCCGATGACGAAGTGCTCCTTGGGGCCCACCTCGAACGCGGCACCGCTGACCGGGTGCTTGATGAGGTGGACGGTGCGCGGACCGCGCAGCAGGGGCGGACCGATCAGCACGCCCGGGCGCAGCGCGGGGCGGTACGCGCGGGCGGCGGAGGCGCGGTCGTCGACGGCGGAGTGGCCGGTGGGTGACTGGCCGGCGGGCGACTGGTCGGTGGCGCTCATGAGGCCGCCTGCCGTCCGTCGGCCGGCTCGCGCAGCACCCGGCCCAGGATGAAGGCCAGGTACGCCTCGTCCCGGATCGTCACATGCAGCCGGTTGTTGGTCATGTGCATGTACGGGGACAGCAGGCGGGGCAGCACCGCGGGCGCGTGGGTGACGGTCACCAGAGGCGCCGCGTCAGGGTCCTCGGAGCGCTCCTGGCCGGTGTCCTCGCGGGCCGGGCCGTCCCAGGCCGGGAAGGCGAGTTCGCCGCGCTCGGTGAGGTCCACCACCCGCCGGCGCAGCTCCAGGCAGTGTTCGGCCCAGCGCCGCAGGAACGCCGGCAGCCGGGACAGGTCGCCGCTCGCCACGGCCTGCCTGATCTGCGCGAACCGGGCGCCGAGGGACGGCGCCATGCGCTCGTAGGTGCGCTCGTACTCGGTGGACCCGATGAAGTTGGTGCCGGGGAACAGCCGGTGCCAGAAGGCGTAGTAGGAGTCGAGGTAGTCCGCGAGCCGTTCCTCCTCGGGCAGGAAGCAGCTCGCCATCACCATCATCAGCTGGGCGGAGGTACCGAGCAGCACCGTCCGCAGGTGCAGGTTCATGCTCCGGTACGCCTCCAGGACCAGGTCGCTGGAGTGGCGGAAGTGCCATTCGGCGAGGTCCACCCCGGCCGGTCCGCCGTACTTGGCGTACTCGGGGGCGTAGACCTCGTAGGAGAAGGAGTTGTTCGGTCTGAGGTTCATCAGGCCGTCCGGGCCCATGTACTTGGCCCGGTCCTCGCCGGGGAACTCGATGTCGAAGAGGGAGTTGTAGAAGTCCTTGAGGAAGCCGGAGTCGACCTCGTAGAGGGCGGGGCGGGCCTTCAGGAAGTCGTTGATCGCCTCCTCGGTGCGGCGGCGCACCTCGGCCTCGGCGTCGGGGCCGCTCGGGCGCAGGCGCAGCCTGATGTGCGGCCCCTCCAGCCAGTAGTTGATGAAGAAGTAGCCGGACAGCAGCCCGTCCTCGGTGAGCCGGTCGACCAGCGGGCGGACGCAGTTCACCAGCAGGGGCTGGGGGTTGGCGGCGTAGAAGACGTGCAGGGCCAGCCAGGGCGAGGGGCCGGTGCCCTCGGGGTCCGGCCGGAAGGCCGCGGGTTCGGTCAGTTCGGGCATGACGGGGCGGCCTCCGGTTCGGACTGCGGCAGTCGGCGGGTGGTGAAGGTCTCCACGGCGAGCTCGGCCACGTGCCGGCCGCGGTGGGAGGTGAGGTGGAGCCCGTCCTCGGCGGGGAGCATCTCCCGGAAGGTCACCCGGGTGCCCGGCTTGCGCTCCACCAGGGCGTCGAACGCGGACAGGGAGAGCGGGCTGTCGAAGTCGACGTAGACGGGCTTGGCCCCGATCGGTCCCTGGTCGGCGTGGGAGACCGTGGCGAAGCAGCGGTCGGGCAGGCCGTGGACGCGCTGCCAGCGCCGGTACTCCAGGTAGTGCTCCTCCTCCCCGGCTCCGGGGCGGCGGGCCGGCAGGCCCTGGGCGTCCGCGGTCCAGCTGCGCCGGCCGACCACCACGTTCCCGTGCCGGACCCGGGGCCTGCGGGTGACCCCGTTCTCGGCCTCGCCCTCGGGCACCCCCGCCCACACGTCGAAGGGGGCCATGGTGCTGGGGGAGAGGAGCAGCAGGGTGCGCGGGATCTCGGGGAGCGCGATCGGCACGAGGTAGCCGAGATAGACCGGCACGACCTCACGGCCGAGGCGGCGGGAGCGCAGGACCAGGCGGCCGGCCTGCTCGTCGTGCTCGATGTAGAGGTCGTCGAGATGGATCCGGGCGTCCTCGGGCACCGTGCTGGTCTCGCCCGGGCAGACGATCTGGTGGTCGGTCAGCCGGCCGTGCAGGTTCAGGTTGCTGCTGACCGGTCCTCCGGTGACCTCCGCGAACACGGCGCCCTCAGGCCGGCGGGCCGCCATCTCCTCGCGCAGGGTGTCGGAGAAGCCGGGTGCCGCCGGGGCGGTGTCCGCTCCGGCGCCGTCGTAGAGGTGGGTGAACCGGCTGAAGGGGAAGGCCAGTCCGCCGTAGGACTTGTTGAGGACGACCAGCGGCCGGCCGCCGGGCGGACAGGACAGCTGGATGTGATGGCTCTGAGGTGTGAAGTCGCCGGTGAGCGGTGCGAGTTCAGCGGCGGTCTCGGAGAGCAGCCGGTCCGGCAGTTCGATCTCCTCGGCCTCGCCCGCCGTGCCGTGCCGCCGCCACAGGTCTTTCATGCCCTCGTGGAAGTGGCGGCGGGCCCGGTCCAGGGCCTTCATCTCGCTCTGCCCGAGCCAGTTCTCCTCGGGCAGGTAGGTGCCGTTCTCGTCGTAGGAGGCGCGTTTGGAGGTGAAGGAAATGTACTGGTCGAAGAAGTCCTCGTGGAAGTCGTGGACCAGGCCGAGCAGGTCGTCGCAGCGGCCGCCGCGGCCGTAGCGGGCGGTGAAGAAGCCCAGCAGTGTGATGCGTTGGGGCAGGGTCAGGTCGAAGAGCGGCAGGATGCCCTCGACGGCCCCCAGGGCCCGGCCGGTCTCCCCGCCCAGTACGGCGGGCCCGCAGGTCAGGTCGTCGCCGGTGTCGACGTCCTCGTACACCAGGGTCTGCGGAAGGGCCGGTTCGGCCGCCCCCAGTTCCCGCTGCGCGTCCAGCAGTTGACCACGCAGGGTGCTCAGCAGCGTGCGGCGTTCACCGACGTCGGCCCCGGGGTAGCGGGCGAGGCAGTCGGCCGGGCCGTCCAGCAGGCGGGCCAGCCGGTCGGCCCAGGGCGCCCCGAGGGAACGCAGGGCGTCCTGGTAGGAGCGGAGCGGGTCCTGACTGTGCACGTCCGCGCGGAGCACCGGCACCTGCACCATGCCGAGGTCCAGGAGGGCCGACGCGTACCGTTCGCACTCCTCGCGTCCGGCGTCGTGCCCGGTCTCCAGCCAGGCCACCAGGTCCCGGTGGCGCACCGGCGCGTCCTGGGCGCCGAGCCATTCCAGGAGCCGTTCCAGGGTGCCGCTGCTGCGCAGGTAGAACAGCCGGTCACGGACCGCGTCGAAGGTGACGGCGGCGCTGTCGTCGCCCGCGGTCATCACGTGGCGTACGTAGCGGATGCGGTCGGCGTCGCGTCCCCAGCCCGGGGAGAGGACCACCGGCAGGTCCTGACGGCGGCCGGGGTCGGCCGTGATCAGTTCGGTCAGCCGGGCCAGCGCCACCACGTTGAGCCGTACGTGGCTCACCCAGTCCTCCCCGGTGCGCAGTGCGGTCCCGCTGTCCGACGGGTCGCCCGCGAAGGTGCCGGGGCCGATACCGGTGAAGGTGCTGAAGGGGCTGGTCTTGCAGGCCGTGCGGTACAGGTAGGTCAGCGCGGAACGCTCGATCTTGCGCAGCCGGTTGCCGGGCCGCGGGCCGGTGTCGCGCAGGTAGGCGTCCAGCCGGCCGTCGAGGGCGGGCGAGGCGAGCAGCAGGCCGAGGCGCAGCCGGTCGTCGGTCAGCACGTCGCGCAGCACGCGCCGGTTCTCCCGGAGTTCACCGGCGAGCAGGTCCGCTCCGGTGGCCCGCAGCTCCTCGAGGCGGGCCCGGTCGTGCAGCCACTGGGCGGTGCGCCGGCCGGTCTCGGGATCCTGCTCCGTCACCAGCTGTACGGCGGCCTCGGTGTCGGCGGGCAGCCGGTTGTTGAAGACCTGCCGGCGCAGGTTGATCAGCCCGCGGCGCACGGCGGCGTCGCCAGGGTCCTCGTCGGGACCGGTGGTCGACTTGACCAGGGTGTGCAGCCGGTCGCTGAGGGCCGCCCCGGCGGCGGTCAGGCGTTCCTCCTCGGCCAGCACGGCGTCGGCCCAGCCGCGGGTGCCGGGGCACCGCAGGCCGTGCACCGTCTCGATGGGCAGGCCGGCCACGCGGAGCATGAAGCGCCGGCCGAGCTCCCAGCGGGTGCCGGGCTCCGTGGCGGCGGCCGGCCCGGTGTCCGTGGCGGCGGCCGCGTCGGTGTCCGTGGGGGCGCCTGCCGCTGTGGCCGTGGCGCCGGACTCTGTGGGTGTCATGGGGATTCCTCTGCGGCCGTCAGGCGATCTCGTGGCGGAAGTCGGCGGGCCCGGGCCGTTCGTGACCGAGGGCCATGATGAGCAGCGGGGCCTCGTCGCCGTCCGCCAGCCCGAGCCGCTCGACGAACGAGACGTTGTCGAAGCCCAGCGCCACGCCGGCGCCCAGGCCCAGGGCGGAGGCCGCGACGTAGAAGCTCTGCGCGACGGCTCCGGCGGTGCCGACGGCGAGCCGGTAGCCGCGGTCGCCGAGGGCGTCCAGGACCGCGGTGGTGCGCACGGTGGGCACCAGGACCGCACCGGCCTGCTCCAGGTTGTAGTTGGCCAGGAAGTAGTTCTCCTGGAGGAAGGAGCCCTGGGGGCCCGGGGCGACCGGGCGCAGCTCGTCACGGTCGGGGTCGTACGCGTACGCCCCCTGTTCCACGCCTTCCACGTGGTTGACGAAGGCGTACAGCTTGGCGAGCCGGATCTCGCCGGACGGATCGGTGTCGCCGGCCAGCCGGGTCCCGGCGCAGGCGGCGAGCACCGCCGACAGGTCCCCGGTGCCGACCGGACGGCGGGCGTCGAACCTGCCGAAGCTGGAGCGGCGGTCGCGCAGGGCGCGGCGGACGCCGGTGTCCGGGAAGGCAGGCTCGGGCAGAGCCACGGGGACGCCCACGGCGTCGGCGTCCGTGCCGGCGGCGGGGAGGGCCGCGGCGGCGGTCAGCGCCCCGGGGGCGGGCCGGTCGGCGGCGCCCTCCAGGGTGGCCGTGTGCATGTCGCGCAGCGCGGTGAAGTCCAGCAGGGTGCGCGAGCGTTCGACGTCCCGGTGCCGGACGGCCGGCCGGTGGCGCGGGTCCGTGCGGGGGGCGTCCGGGCGGGGTGCCGGCCCGTCCCAGTGGAGCGGCACGACGGCGAACACCGTCTCCTCCTCGCCCGCCGTCCCGAGGAGTTCGTTCAGCCGGGGCTCGTCGAACCACAGCACGGGGGCGATCCGCAGGCCCCGGGCGGCGGCCCAGATCCGCCAGGTCTGCACGAGGGTGCCGATGTCGGTGCTGACCACGTGGAACGAGAAGCTGTTGTACTTGAAGGAGTTCTGCCAGTACTTGACGCCGAGCAGCAGGTACTGGTCGGTCTCGAGGGCCTCGGCGGGCGCGTCCGCGCCGAGCGCGCCCCGGACCCTGTCCGTGACGTCGCCGGCCAGCAGCCGCTGCAGGGCGTGCCGGTGGATGTCGTAGTAGTGCAGGCCGGGGGTGAGGGGGCCGGAGGGGCCGGACGCCCAGTGGATGCTCACCGGGTAGAGCCCGCCGCCGCCCGCGGTGCCGCGCGACCAGTTCGCGTGGGTGTAGTACGGCAGTCCGGGCAGGTCGGTGTTGGCCTGGATGCCGAGGCGGCGCCCGGTCAGCCCGTAGGAGTCCCGGAGCATCGCCGACAACAGCGGGAGGCCGAACCCGGGCGAGCCGTCGGCGTCCTGGACCCGGGCGGTGCCGGGCAGCAGACCCGGCGCGACCGGGACGTCGGCGAGGTCCTCGGTGCCGGGCAGGGCGAACGCCTCGGCGTTCGGGTAGTACTTGCCCTTGCGCGGGCCGTCGTCCCAGTTCACGACATGGTCGGTGGGCTCCATCGGGACGCGGCCGCGGTGCAGGATGGCGTGCGCGTACTCATGGGCGTACCCCATGGGATCCCCCTTTCCTCGGTTCCGTGGTGCTCTCGGTGCTCTCGGTGTGCTCTGTGTGCTTGCTTCTCCGGCGCACGCGCGCCGGGGGGGCGGCCGGTCATGGGAAGGGGTGCGGGCCGGGATTGAGGTCGGCCTCGGTCAGGTCGTCGGGCCGCAGGCCCGCCTCGCGCAGTGCCGTGCGCATCCGGGGCATGTGCCGGGCGCGCTGCCGGGTCCAGCCGAAGTCGAGCGGGAGCAGGCCGGGCACCAGCACCTTCACGGTGTACAGACCGAGAGCGCGCTGCTCGGGCGCGGTCTGGTCGACGACGACCACGTCGAATCCGGCGGACGTCACGGCGTCCACCGCGGCGAGCAGATCGTCGCGTACGTCCGGACCCGAGCCGTCCGCGCGGCCCCAGCGCAGGTCGGCCACGCTCGACGGCTCGGGGGGCGAGGAGCGGCGGAGCAGGAAGTCGGCGTGGCGGCCCATCTCCGGTACCGCGTAGACCAGCGGATGGTCGTGCAGGCTGGTGATCTTCTCGTGGTCCTCGGCCATGGCGCGGTACCCGGCCTCGTCACGCCGGAACCGCTGGAGGAGCTGCACCGAGTCGGTGGCGATCTCGCACAGGGCCGCGGCGAGTGCGGCCTCGGGGTCGAGGGCGGCTCCGGCCCCGAAGCACATCCGGGCGGGGCCGCCGTCGAACCGCTCGGCGACCCCGGTGACCACGGGGACCGGGAAGGTGATCCGGGTGTCGAAGAACCTGGCCCGGTACCCGTACATGGCCATGCGGTCCACCATGACCCGGGTGTGCGGGTCGGTGCTGGTCGCCGGGTCGATCTCGGGGAGCGGCTGCATGCCGTGCCAGGCGAGCAGGAAGGCGTCCCGTTCCAGGACCTCCATCAGTCCGCTGAGCACGGCCTCCTCCAGACTGCCCCCGGAGGCGCAGCCGTTGGAGCTCTCCTGGACGAACCGGTGCTCGATCCCGGGCTTGTGGTAGTAGGCGAGGATCTCCGGGACGGGGCGGGGGCGCGCGTCCCGCAGCGACCAGCCCCACACCCAGGGGATCGGGCGGTCCGGGGTGAAGGGCGGCACCCAGGGGTTCGCCCGGTGGAAGCCGTCCGTGTACAGGCCGGTCTCGCGCGGGTCGACCGCGGCCGGCCCGAGATCGTCCAGGGCGGCGGTCAGGGTGAGGGCGCGGCCCCGGGCGCGCATCCCGGCGTAGCGCTCCAGACCCTCCAGCACGCCGATGCGGGTGCTGGCGTGGTAGGTGTCGGCGTGACCGCCCCAGAACGTCTCCCGCAGGTAGTCGCCGGAGCGGCTGGAGAAGCAGCCCACGGTGGCGGAGGTGGTCGGCGAGGTGACGTCGCACACCACCGACGGTCCGACGGCGCCCCAGTGGGGGTTGGCGAACGCGTCCACTTGGAGGCCGTACGCGTCCACCGGCCGGACCCGGCTGACGCCCGGCCGGTACTTGGGCGCGGACCGCAGGGTGAGGGCGGCGGACTCGGCGGTCACCGGCTCCGGTGTGCCGCAGCCGGGGCAGTCCGGCTCGGGTACCAGCGGGTGGTGACGAACCGTCAGGTGTTCCAGGTCCACCAGCCATACGTCGGGGAACGGCCGCCCGTCGTCGAGGGGAGCGGCGCCGAGCCGGGCGATCAGCGTGGCGACGGTCTGCGCGGCGAACGGCACCGAGTAGGGCCATGGCCCCACCTCCCGGGTGCCGCCGCGCAGTTCGAGGCCCTCCCGCAGACCGACCGAGCGCACTCCCTGCCAACGGCGCCGCAGACACGCGCCGCAGCCGGCCCTTCCCTCCACGGGCCAGGGGCCGACCAGCACATGCCGGCCGTACAGGTGCACGGGGAGCGCGGAGCGCGGCGCCCCGTCGGTGGGGTCGGGGGCGGCGAAGGCGTCCCGTACCCCGAGGGCGAGGACCGCGACATCGGGCACCGGGCGGCCCGGCTCGAACGGCAACCCCGCCAGGGCGCGGCGGAGTTCCTCCGCGAAGAGACGGCATGCCCGGTGCCGCGGCTCCTCGGTCCCGCCGACGGTGGCCCGGGCGAGGTCAGCGGTCATCGTCGGCCGCCTCGGTGAGCAGGACCCGGACGGTGTGGATCCCGGCGGCGGGCAGGTCGGCCGCGTGCGTGGGCACGACGAGGGCGTCACGCCCGGCGGCGTCCAGCCGCTCCAGGACCTCCGCCCAGGTCACCGGGGCCGGGCCGGCGTCCGGCCCGGCCGCGCCGTCCTCGACCGTGACCGGTATCAGGGCCGCGTCGAGGTCGGCCAGCAGCGGATCGCCGGTGTCGGGCGTGCCCAGCACTCCCTCCGCGGCGAGCTGGACGGTGCCGAGCAGGTCGCGCAGCGCGTCGGTGGCCGCGGCCGTCCGGTCCAGGGCGGCGCCGGTGGCCCAGTGGCCCGGCTCGCCCTCCTCCGTCGGTCGGCTCCTGGCCAGCACGACGGACACCCCGGTGCGGTCCGCCTCCCCGAGGTCGAGGAGTTCGACGTCCAGCCCCAGATGCCCGGCGGAACGCAGCAGGAAGGTCGCCTCCACGTCGTCGGCGAACGCGGCCCGGGGGATCACCGCGGTCCGCCCGGCCCCGCGCACGGAGCGCCGCAGCGCGTCGTGGGCGAGCGCGGACAGCAGGCCGGTCGCCGCGGCCTCCGGCAGGCCGTCGCCCGCGCCGGCCCCGGCGCGGGACGGCTCGAACCGGCGATCCTGGTTGTCCGGCCCGAAGGGCCGCACCGCGCCGGCCGGCACCAGCGTCTGTTCCTTGGTCAGCAGCGACGTGGCCGGGGCCCAGGAGGCGACCGGATCACCCCCGGCTCCGGTGGCCGTGGTCAGCGCGTCCGGGTCGACCTTCGGCAGCGCGTCGGCGCCGGAGGTGTCGTCCGGGGCGGGGGAGCCGGGCACCACGTGCTCGGCGTAGACCTCGGCGGCGGTGTTGAGGGCCCGCAGGCGGGCGCCCGCGGTGTGCTGGACGTCGAACGCGACGACGGTCCGGGTCCCGGCGGCGCCCAGACCGACCTCCACGGCGCCGACCTTCAGCGGGGTCTGGGTGACCGGCTCGTCCGCGTACCGGGTGAAGACCCCGACGGACGGCCGGAGCGCGAGCGAGCGGCGGTCGAGCTCGGCGAGCGGCCCCTCGGTCGCGTCGTCGTCCGGAGCGGCGGCGACGACCGGCTCGAAGGCGGGCCGCTCGGGGGCCGCGGTCAGGTCGACGGGCTCGGGAGCGCCGGGCCGGGTCCGGCAGAACGGGCACCGCGGATGGGGCAGCAGCCGCTCCGCCAGGACATCGAACGAGGCCATGTCCTGGAGCAGCACCTGGCCCCGGGTCTCGGCCGGCAGTGCCTTGGTGACCAGCCGGAACACCTCGTAGCCGAGCAGATTGCCGAGCATCGCGGCGAGCGGGCCGCGCGGCCCGGGGCCGGGGGCACCACCCAGGGCCAGACCGCTCCAGAGGTCGGCCGCGACCGCCGCGTCCCCCGTCGCGCCGAGGCGCAGCGCCGCGCAGGCCAGGCAGCCGTCGGAGTCCGGGCCGCTGACCGGTCCGACCACCGCCCGGTCGCCGAAGGTCCAGGCGGGGAGCAGGAAGCGGCCGTCCGGAACGCCGCGGCCCAGCAGGGTGATCGCGGTCCGGAACGCGTCGCGGCCGCAGGCGGCGACGACCACGTCGTACCCCTCGTACGCCGTCCAGTCGCCCGCCGAGCCGGTCCCGGCGTCGGGCAGTACCGTCACCTCGGCCGGGCTGCCCTGCGTGGTGAACTTCGCCGCCTCGGTCCGCAGCTCGCCGAACTCGGCGGCGGTGGCGGGGCCTTCGGCCAGTGCGGCCTCCACGGCGACGGAGGCGCAGCCGTTGCGGATCAGGGAGAGCGCGCACCAGCGGGCGACCGGACCGTCGCCGAGCACGGCGACGCGGGTGCCGCGGAACGCGGCGAACCTGTTCTCGGCGTCGTCGGCGTAGTGGTCGATGTAGGCGATCTGCGGCGCGAAGCGCGCGGCGACCGCCGGCTGCACGGGTGCGCCCGGTCCCGGTTCACCGGGGGCCGGCACGGGCCGGGCGAACCCGCGGGCGTAGAGCGCCTTGACCAGTCCGCCCACCATCGCCTTCTGCTGGTCCTTGAAGCCCGCGCAGATCTCCGCCACGGTCCGGCTCCCGTCCAGGTGCGGGACGAGGAGGGTGGCGAACCGGTAGGCGGACGGGGAGCTGAGCTGGAAACCACCGTCGGCGTTGTGGAAGATCACGCCGGTGGGCGTCTCGGTGAACAGCACGTCGCGGCGCACCCTGGGGCGGGTGTCCGAGGTCTCCTCGTACGGGGTCGTGGGCATACGGGGGTCGCACCTCCGGGTCGGGCCTGACGGCCACTCGGGTCTGAAAGGTGGGGAAAGGCAGGGAAGGGCAGGATGTTCAGGTGCCCGGCCCGCCGGGCCGGGCCGCGTTCCGGGCCGCAGCCCCGGTCGGTCAGGTGGCCCCGGACGGAAGGGCGCGCCGGGCCGTGGCGATGACGGCCTGCGGGATGTCGCCGGTCCGGGCGGCCCTGTGCAGTGCGTGGGCGCGGAACAGGGTGTTCATGCGGAGCGTCCCGGGTTGTTCCTCGTCGAGGAGCCCGGTGTCGAGGAGCCGCTCGAGCAGCTCCTCGGCGTGTGTCTCGGGGACGGAGAGGGCACGGGCCGCGGCCGGTGCGGTGATCTGCCCGTCCAGCCGTGCCAGGCGCAGGTGCGCGTCGGACACCGGGGCGGGCAGCCGGTCCAGGGCACCGTCGAGGGTCAGGGGCACGGACATCCGGGCGTCGTCGGGCAGCGCCAGCCGGGCGGGCAGGTCCCGCCGCAGCCAGGCGGCGTGGTCCGCCAGGCGCAGCTTCGGCCGGGTCAGCAGCCGGGCCGCGACGATCCGCAGGGCCAGCGGGACATGCCCGCACGTCTCCGTGAGGGCGTGTGCGGCCGTGGCCTCGGCCGCCACCCGCTCATGACCGAGGACGGCGACGAGGAGCGCGTGGGACTCCTGCGGCGGCAGGGCGCCCAGTTGCAGCACCGCCGGGCCGTGCGTGGCGACCAGGGCGGCCAGTCGCATCCGGCTGGTGACGACGAAGGCGCCGCAGCCCGCCGTACCGAGCAGCCCGCGGACCTGGTCGGGGTGCACGACATCGTCGAGTATCACCAGGCATGATCCGGGGGAAGCGCCGGAGGGGAGTGCGGAGCGCAGTTCGGCGGCCGCCTCGTCGGCGGACCGTGGCGTGCCGTCGGGCCTGGTCAGCGGCAGCAGTATGCCGCCCGTGGGGTACCGGTCCGCCACCAGCTGCGCGGTGTGCAGGGCCAGTGCGGTCTTGCCCATTCCCGGCCCTCCGGAGATCACCGCGATCACCGGGCCGGCGTTCGTCCGCCCGTCCCTTCGGTCCTCGCCGCTCAGGTGGCTCACCAGCTCGGCGGTCTCACAGGTGCGGCCGGTGAAGCCGGGGACATGGGGCAGCCTGGGCCCCGGCGGATGTGCCGGCCCTGAGGGCGGGCGGCCGTCGCCGGGGACGACGGACCCGCCGGAGGGGACGCTCTCCCCCCGGGTCGCAAGGGCGTCGGGCAGGGCGTCGGCCACCGCGGGCGCCACGTGCGGGGTGAGGGTGAGTGGTGCGGCCTCCAGGGCCGGGCCACGGGGTTCGTCGCCCCGCAGGATGGCCAGTTCCAGACCCTGCAGTTCCGCGCCGGGATCGACGCCGAGTTCCTCCCGGAGGTGCGTCCTGATCCTCCGGTACTCGGCCAGCGCCTCGATCTGCCGTCCCGCCCGGTACAGCGCCCGCATCAACTGGGCGGCGAGACCTTCGTGCTGGGGGTGGGTGCGGGTGGCCTCCCAGAGGTCCACCAGGACCTCGCGGTACTGACCCCGGGTCAGTTGGATCTCGCAGACGCGTTCCAGGACGCGCAGGCGCTCCTCGACCAGCCGGGGCACCTCGTCGCGGTGCAGCAGTTCGGAGGGGACATTGGCGAGAAGCGGTCCTTGCCACAGGCCGAGTGCCGTTCGCAACAAGGGAAGTTCGGACTCGCCCGCCCCGGCCGCGTCGGCCACCAGGCCACGGAAGTGCAGCAGGTCCAGGGTGTCGCCGTCGGCCGGGAGACGGTAGCCCCCGGCGACCGCGACCACCGACTGTTCCTCTATGTCGTACTTCGCGAAGAGGCGGCGCAACCGCAGGACGCAACTCTGCAGGGCCGCCTTCGCCGTCGCCGGCTGCTCGTCGCCCCAGACGGCCTGCCGGAGACGCTGCGTCGGGACCACCTCGCCGGGGCGGATCAGCAGCGCCGCCAGCAGTGACGTCGGTTTGGCCGGCGGGAGGACGGCCACATCGCAACCGTCGGTGATGCTGAGTGGGCCGAGCAGCTGAAAACGCACGAGATTCCCCCGTTGACCTTCGAAGATCCGCCGAACCGGCTTGCCATGGCCCGCTTCGAGGAGCGGTGTCCTGACACTGTGACCGCCCCTGGTCAGGAGGGCGGCTGGTACAGGACCTCTGCCCGCACTCTCACGAGGGCAGGCAGAGCACATGTGAAGTCGGTGTGCACGACATCAATCGGCCTTGTGGCAGTGGTGAGTGTCTACTGGCGTAGACCGATGGTCAAGGGGAGGTCGTGAAGGGCTTCAGAGGCGGACTGCTGTCACTGATGGGCAGCCAAATACCGTTAAAAATAGTCTTGTTGCTGGTGAATGACCCTGTCGGTGCCGCCCCGGGACGGACACGCCCGGCAAAGCAAGCATGTGGTTGTAGGGGTTTACCTACACGAGGTTTGCGACGGCCCCCACCGTCCCGGCCGCGCGGCCGGGACGGGCATGACGAAAGCCCGGTCGGAGCCCGCCCCTTGAGGGGAGGGACGCCGACCGGGCGTCTGCTTCACCGGACGTGCGTCAGGCGGAGCAGGAGGTGGTGCTGCAGGTGGAGCTGGAGGTCGAGGTGGAGCTGGTGCTGGTGCAGCCGGCCAGCACGACCTCGCTGGCGTCCGAGTAGTCGGAGATCTCGAAGGTCTCGGCCTCGAGCTCGAGGATCTCGTCCGCGAGGGTGCTCAGGTCCTTGTTCATGGTGACTCCCGATGGGTCAGGGGGACCGCCGTGGCCGGCTGCCTCCGCCGTGTGGGTACGGAACCATTCCAGCGGCCCCCGCTCACCGTTCGGCATGTCTTCCGCTGGCATCCCGCTGGCATCCCGCTGTCACGCACCGCCGGAGGGCGACATGGGTGGCCCCCTCCCTCAGTACAGGCCCTATTCCTGGGGTGTGACGCCAAGGGTCGAGGCGCGGGCCACGATGGTGGGGCGCAGGCGCCGGGAGCGGCCGGGCTTGCCCTCGAGCATGTTCACCAGCGTCTTCGCCGCCAGTTCGCCCATCCGGTACATCGGGGAGCGCACGGAGGTCAGGGGTACCGGGAGGGCCGCCGCCAGCGCGACGTCGTTGTAGCCCACGACCGCGACGTCCCCGCCGACCGTCAGGCCGGCGTCCCGGACCGCCGCCATCACGCCGATCGCCGCGAAGTCGTTGACCGCGAAGACCGCGGTGGGCATCGGCCGCAGGCTCAGCAGGTGCTCGGCGGCGGCCCGGCCACCGGGCACGTCGAAGCGGGAGTGCACGACGTGGCTCTCCGGTATCGGCAGGCCCGCCTCGGCGAAGGCGTCGAGGAAGCCCCGGGTGCGTTCGACCCCGGTGCTGGCGTAGGGCTCTCCGGCCACCACCGCGGCCCGCCGGTGACCGAGGTCGAGCAGGTGCTCGCCGGCCAGCCGTCCGCCGCGGACGTCGTCGGTGGTCACCGACACCCTGCCCGGCAGCCGGCGGGACACCAGCACCAGGGGAATGCGCCGGCCGGCCAGCTCGGCCACGAGGTCGGAGTCGGAGCGGGCGTCCCCGAGCACCAGGCCGTCGACGCGCCGGGCGAGCAGCGCGTCGACCCGGCGCCGTTGCATCTCGCAGTCGTCGCCGGTGTTGGCGACCACGGTGTGGTAGCCGGCGGTCGCCGCGGCCGCGTCGATCCCCTCGTAGACGGTGGCCAGCACGATGTCGGTCAACCGGGGCACGAGCACTCCCAGCATCCGGGAGCGGCCGGTGCGCAGCGCGGTACCGGCGGGGTCCCGCTGGTAGCCGAGTTCCTCGGCGAGCGCCCGGATCTGCGTGGCGGTCCCGCTGGCCACCCCGCCCCGCACGCTGTCGTCCTGGCTCAGCGCCCGTGACACCGTGGAGACGTGGACACCCGCCTGCCGGGCTATCTGGGCGAGGGTGACCGGGGCACGACCGGTCTGTGGACCGGCCCCCGCCCGTGCTCCGTTTCGCTCCACTCCCGCTGCCCTTCTTCTCGAATCCTGCTCGAACTCCGCGCGGACGCCCTCGGATCCTGTCGGATCCGGTCCGACTCCGCCCGGTGCCGACGGCTGTTCGCCGCCCTGGCGCCCTGAGCCTCGCACATCCTCGAATGCTCTGGCCAGACAAGTGTCCGACAACCATTGACCAAACAGCAATCGTTTGCGTAGCCTCATCGCAATCGTTTGCGACGAGGCAAAGAGAGGGTTCATGCGTCGAATCCAGGTCGTGGCCACCGGCGGCACCATCGCGAGCCGGGGCGGGGCGGAGGGCCGCCGGGCGACCGTACTCGCGAAGGAACTGGTCGCGTCGGCCGGTCCGCTGCCGGCCGGCGTGGAGGTGAGCACGCGGGACGTGGTCACCCGGGGCAGCTACGCCTTCGGCACCGCGGACCTTCTGGCGCTGGCCCGTGAAGTGCGCAAGGCGCTGCAAGACGGGGCCGACGGGGTGGTGATGACGCACGGCACCGACACCATGGAGGAGACCGCCTTCCTGCTGGACCTGGCGTTCGACGACCCGCGGCCGATCGTGCTGACCGGCGCCCAGCGCCCCTTCGACGACCGCGCCGCGGACGGTCCGGCCAACCTGGGTGACGCCCTGGCCGTGGCCGCCGACGACGCGGCCCGGGGGCAGGGCCCGCTGCTGGTCTTCGACGGCTTCGCCTTCCCCGCCCGCGGGGTGCGCAAGAGCGACACCATGTCGGCGCACGCCTTCACCGCGCCCGGACGCGGACCGGCGCTCCGCATCGCGGACGGACGCGTGGTACCGCTGTCGCAGCCGAGGCCCCGCCCGCGGTTCCCCCTCGACCTCGACCTCCCCGACCTGCCCCGGGTGGACGTGGTGCCGGTCTATCCCGGTGCGGACGGACTGTTCGTCCGGGCCAGCCTGGAGGCCGGTGCCGCGGGGGTCGTGGTGGCGGCGGTCGGCGCGGGCAATGCCGGGCCGGAACTGGTCGAGGCGGTCGCCGAGGCGGTGGCCTCGGGTCACCCGGTGCTGATCTGCTCACGGGTGCACTCCGGCCCCGTCGCACCCCTCTACGCGGGCGGCGGCACCGAACTCCAGCGGGTCGGCGCCGTGTTCGCCGACGACCTCAGCCCCTGGCAGGCCCGGCTGCTGCTGGCCGCCGCGAGCGCCGTACCCGGCCGTTCGACAGAAGCCCTGGTCCGCGCCTGGCTCGCCGGAGAAGACCCACCGCCCGGCTCCTGAGCCCGAGCACCTCGCGCCACCCAACCCCCTTACCAAACCGACTTACTGACACACCCTCACCCAACCACCCCATCCCCAGAACGTCATCAAAGGAGATGTCGATGACCAAGGAAATCCTTGTCGGCTTCGGAGTGGACGTCGACGCAGTCGGCGGCTGGCTCGGCTCCTACGGAGGCGAGGACTCGCCCGACGACATCTCCCGCGGTCTGTTCGCGGGCGAGGTCGGCGTACCGCGCCTGCTGGAACTGTTCCGACGCCGCGGTCTGACCCAGACGTTCTTCTGGCCCGGCCACTCCGTCGAGACCTTCCCGGAGGAGTTCGACGCCTGCGTCGCCGCCGGCCACGAGATCGGCGTGCACGGCTACAGCCACGAGAACCCGATCGCCATGAACCGCGAGCAGGAGGCCGCCGTCCTGGACCGCTGCATCGAGCTGATCGAGGCCCGGTCCGGCCGCCGTCCCACCGGCTATGTGGCGCCCTGGTGGGAGTTCAGCCCGGTCACCAACGAGCTGCTGCTCGAGCGGGGCATCAAGTACGACCACTCCCTGATGCACCGCGACTTCGAGCCGTACTACGTGCGGGTCGGCGACTCCTGGACGAAGATCGACTACAGCAAGCCGGCCGAGACCTGGATGAAGCCGCTGGTGCGCGGCCAGGAGACCGACCTCATCGAGATCCCGGCCAACTGGTACCTCGACGACCTGCCTCCGATGATGTTCATCAAGGCCAGCCCGAACAGCCACGGCTTCGTCAACCCCCGTGACATCGAGGAGATGTGGCGCGACCAGTTCGACTGGGTGTATCGGGAGATGGACCACGCGGCCTTCACCATGACCATCCACCCCGACGTGGCCGGCCGCCCCCAGGTGCTGCTGATGCTGGAGCGCCTCATCGACCACATCAACTCCCACGAAGGCGTCCGCTGGGTGACCTTCGACCAGATCGCGGACGACTTCGCCGCCCGCAACCCGCGCCAGAAGGGGGACAGCAGATGACCACCGTGCAGCAGACCGACATACCCCACGAGAACGAGTGGCCGCGCAGCGGAGCACCCTCGGACGAGGTCCTCTTCAAGGGCCCCCCGACGCTCAGCCGGCGCACCATCACGACCACCACCGTGGTCTGTTTCCTGGCCTGGGTCTTCTCCGTCTACGACTTCGTGCTCTTCGGCACCCTGCTGCCGAAGATCTCCGAGACGTTCGGCTGGAGCACCGGGCAGGCCACGGCGATCGCCACCGGCGTGACCATCGGCACCTTCGTCGTCTCCCTGCTGGTCGGGCCGATGCTGGACCGCTGGGGCCGCAAGCCGAGCCTGATCGTCACCACGGCGGGCGCCGCGCTCTCCTCCGGCCTCACGGCACTGGTCGGCGGAGCCGCCTCGCTGATCGGAGCGCGGGCCATCTCCGGCCTCGGCTACTCCGAGGAGGTCGTCAACGGCGTCTACCTCAACGAGATGTACGGCAAGAGCCGGCGCCGCGGCTTCATGTTCAGCCTGGTGCAGAGCGGCTGGCCGGTCGGCGCCCTGCTGGCCGCGGCGTTCGCGGCCGTGCTGCTGCCGGTCATGAGCTGGCGCTGGATCTTCCTCCTCGCCACCTTCCCGGTCGTCGTCATCCTCGTTGCCGGGTCCAAGCTCCGTGAGTCGCCCTCCTTCGTCGCCCTCAAGCGGACGCGGGAACTGCGCAAGGAGGGACGCGACGCCGACGCGACCAAGCTGGCGAAGCTGTACGACCTCGACATCAGCCGGGACAACGAGTCCGGTCTGCGCCAGCTCTTCGCCCCGGACCTGCGCCGGCACACCCTGTGCCTGTCCGGAGCGTGGCTGTTCAACTGGATGGGCATCCAGGTCTTCTCGGTGCTGGGCACCACCATCCTCACCGACGGCAAGGGCGTCTCGTTCTCCAGCGCGCTGGTCGTGCTCATCCTGGCCAACCTGGCCGGCTTCCTCGGCTACCTCACCCACGGGTACCTCGGTGACCGGATCGGGCGGCGGACGACCATCATCGTCGGCTGGACCATCGGCGGCGTCGTCATGACGGCGATGCTCTTCGGACCGGACAGCGCCGCGTACGTCATCCCGATGTACGCCCTGGGGCTGTTCTTCCTCCTCGGCCCGTACTCCGCCATGGTGTTCTACATGGGCGAGTCGTTCCCGGCCCGGGTCCGCGGCATCGGCTCCAACACCGCCCACGTGATGGGCCCCGCGGGCGCGGTCGCCGGCTCGGCACTGCTCAGCGCGATCATCGGCCTCGGGGCGAGCGCCACCACGGCCGCGTTCGTCGCGGGCGCCCTGGGGATGTTCCTCTCCGGCGTGCTGATGCTCGGCGCCAACAAGGTCAGCCAGGACACGGACGACGAGCCCGCGCTCCAGGCCGCAGCGCCCTGAGCCGACCGTTTCCCCCTCCCTTCCCGGTGCGTGGCGGCCCGCACCCGCCACGCACCGGGGACTCCACGAAAGGCAGGACATGTCCTCCACCGAGCTCACCGCACCGGCCCGCGACGACGGGCTGGCCGGCAAGGTCGCCGTCATCACCGGCGGCGCGAGCGGCATCGGCCGCGCCCTGGCCGTGGCGTACGCCCGTGCCGGGGCCCACAGCGTCGTCGGCTTCTACCCCAAGGACCCGCACAGCGCCGACGAGACCGTCCGGCAGGTCGAGGCCGCCGGCGGCCGCTGCACCGCCGTCGCGGTCGACGTCAGGGACAGCGGGCAGGTCGACGCCCTCGCCCGGGCCGCCGTCGAGACGTACGGGCGGCTGGACATCGCGGTGGCCGGGGCCGGCGTACTGCGCCGGGCCGCCCTGGCGGACCTCGACGACGACTCCTGGAACGACATGCTCTCGGTCGACCTGACCGGTGTGCTGCGCACCTTCCGCTCCGCCGCCGCCGTGATGACCGGCCCCGGCTCCATGGTCGCGGTCTCCTCCATCGCCGGCGGGGTGTACGGCTGGGACGACCACGCCCACTACGCCGCCGCCAAGAGCGGGGTGCTGGGACTGTGCCGGTCGCTGGCGACCGAACTCGCCCCCCGGGGCATCCGGGTCAACACCATCATTCCCGGACTGATCGAGACCCCGCAGTCGCTGGACGAGAAGAACTCCCTGGGACCCGCCGGGCTCGAAAAGGCCGGCCGGAGCATCCCCGCGGGCCGGGTGGGCGAGGCCGACGAGGTCGCCCGCGCGATCCGCTTCCTCACCAGCGACGACGCGGCGTACATCACCGGCCAGGAGCTGATCGTGGACGGCGGCCTCACGGTCCGCTGGCCGGAGTGACCGACTGACGGCGGGCCGAGCGGCGGCGGGCCGAGCGGCAGTACATCAGGCAGCAGTGAACGAAAGCGGCAGCGGACAGGGCCGCGGCGAGAAAGGTGAACGGCATGGGAGTCCTCGAACAACAGGTCGCGCTGGTGACGGGCGCGGCGAGCGGCATCGGGTCGGCGATCGCCGAGGCCTACGCGGCCGAGGGCGCTCGGCTCTTCCTGGCCGACCGCGACGCCGACCGGCTCTCCGTGCTCGCCGAGCGCCTCACGGCGCAGGGTACGGAGGTGGCCACCGCGGTCGTCGACGTGACCGACGCGGAGCAGACCCGGCAGATGGTGGAGAACTGCGTGTCCGGCCTGGGCGCGCCCGACGTCCTGGTCAACTCCGCGGGCATCCTCACCGAGGTACCGCTGGTCGAGATGGACGTCGAGACCTGGGACGAGATGATAGCCATCGACCTGCGCAGCGTCTTCCTGTGCTGCCGCTGGACGGTGCCGCACATGGTCGCCCGCGGCAGCGGCCGGGTCATCAACATCGCCAGCCAGCTCGGCATCAAGGGCGGCGAGGGCCTGGTGCACTACTCGGCGGCCAAGGCCGGCGTCATCGGCCTGACCAAGGCGCTGGCCAGGGAGGTCGGCCCGAAGGGGGTGCTGGTCAACGCGATCGCACCCGGCCCGGTGTTCACCCCGCTGGTGGACGGCATCAGCGAGGACTGGAAGAAGGCCAAGCAGGCCGAACTGCCCCTCGGCCGCTTCGGGGTCCCGGCGGAGGTCGCCCCCACCGCCGTGCTGCTGGCCAGTGATCCGGGCGGCAACCTCTACGTGGGGCAGACCCTCGGCCCCAACAGCGGCGACGTCATGCCGTGAGTGCGATGGGTGTCCTGCGTTCCGAGTCCGTGAGAGGCGGGTGAGTTCCGATGTGCGGAGCCTGTGGCGGTGGCCGTTCCGTGCCGCGCTGGGAGGACGTCCTGGCCCCGCCCGCCCGGTCGGTCCTCGCCGACCGGGCGGCACGGACCGGGCAGCTCCTGGACCCCGGGTCCGGACTGCGGGTCAGGTCCTGGCTGTCCGCGGGATACCTGCTCAGCGACCGGGTCGGCCGCACCGTGCACGCGGCCGACCTGGACACGCTGTGGCGGGCGGCGGCGGAGCGCGGTGCGCGGCCCGAGGGCTGGCGGCCACTGAGAGGTGCGGACACCACCGTGTCCGTCGAGCTGCCCGGCGGCTGGGACCTGGCCGCGGCGGCGGTCTGGTGCGCCGCCGCGGCCCGGGCGGCACCGGACGCCTCCCTGCGCGTCACCCTGCCCGACCGTGCGGGGGACCGCGTCCTCGGGATCACCATCGCGTCCGGCGCCGTACGGGCCACGGTGCTGCACGGCCCCGGGAGTTCTCCCGACGGCAGCGCGCCGGACGGCCGGGCGCCCATGTCCGCGGTGCTGATCAGCGGGACCGGCGCGGCCGACGCGGCCCGTCACCTGCGCGGCCACCACGACATGACGCGCGCCCCGGCCGACCGGGGCTGACCGAAGCGGGCATCAGGGCCGGGCCGGACGCCGGAGAGCGGTCAAGAGAGGCCATATGTGCCTGTAGGGGACCCCTGGCAGGGAACCGCCGGGGCACCAGGCACACTCTGTGGTTGTAATCCCTCTTCGTAAAGGATGACCCAGGCATGATCACGCTCACGAAGGAAGACGGCCCTGCGGACCTGGACGGAGTGACCCATCTGTCCATCGGAGTCTCCTGGGACCCCACCGCGGGCAGCAGCGGCGGGTTGCTGGGCAAGCTGCGCCACAAGACCGGCACCGACCTCGACCTGATCGCCATCGCCATGCACGGCGGGGACCCGGTGCGCCTCGCCGGCCTCGACTCGCTCGACCCCATGGGCAACGGCTCCCTGGTGCACAGCGGCGACAACCAGACCGGGCACGGGGACGGCGACGACGAGACCGTCACCGTCGAATTCGCCCGGATCCCGCCCCACATCACGTCGATCGTGTTCATCGCCGCCGCGTACAAGAAGGGCAGCTCCTTCCAGAAGGCACGCAACATCAGCTTCAAGGTCTACGACGCCACCGGGGGCAGCTCCCAGCAGGTCGCCGACATCTGGCCGAGCATGCTCACCCAGGACAACGGCTGCGCCGTCGCCAAGGCGATCCGGGTCGGCGGCACATGGAAGCTCGAAGTGATCAATGAGACGGGCAAGATCAAGCAGGGCGACGAGCACGCCCTGATGCGCTTCGCCGTCAGCAAGTAGCCCGTTCCCGGGGGCGGCCTCGTCGTCACCCACGGCCCGGGAGGTCACCCGCGCCGCGACGCACGTCGGTGCCGGACGTGCTCGGTGAGGGGCGTCGAGGAGCCCCCGGGGGGCTTATTGGTGCGAGGACTTCGCGCATGCGGGTGTGGACGGGCCGGCAGCGGGGACGACGCGGAAGGCCAGACACACGACGGGCGTGTCGTTCTGAACCGGCGTGCCCTCGCGCTCCCAGAAACGGCGGTGCCCGGCGCGCCACTCCTCCAGGGAGGCGTCCCCCTCGCCCTCGGCGGCGGCGTGTTCCCAGCCGACCTCGCTGAAGGAGGTCAGCTCCACCCCGGTTATCTCGATGGTGGCGACGGCGTGGCCGTCGTTGTCCACGAGGGCCAACCGCTCACCGACGAACTCCAGACCCTCGGTCTCCTCGACGTACTCGGCCAGCAGACCGGTCGTGGCGGTCTTCCGTCCTTCCAGGACAAGGGAGTTCAGTTCGGTCCGCAGGTCATCGGGGGTACCGAGTTCCATCGCGCGCATACCGTCGACACGTGGCCACACTGCCGCATCGCCTCACTTGACCATCCGCGCCGGTCGCGGTCCGCTCCGGGGCGATCATTATGGCCTGGAGCCGGGGGCGACCACCTCACGCCCGGTCCGTCAGCTCCTCCGCGTAGACCTGGGAGAGCGGCTGGGGCCCGACGTACTGCTGGCAGTTGCACTCCCCGGCCTCGTAACGCAACGGTTTCTTGTTCTCGTCCCAGGCCGTCGGCACCTCGACGCGTTCGTGGCATCGCCCCTGTTTGTCGTGCTTGGCGAGGTGGTGGGTGCACCCGCACACCGGCTCCGGGGGCTTGTGCGCCGCTTCGACGGCCAGTCGTTCCTGCTTCGCCGCCTCCAGCAGTTCGAGCTTGCGCTCGTGCCGGTTGCGCAGCGCGGTGCGGACGTTGTCGGCGGCCCACGCGAAACCGCCCGTCCAGAAGAGAATGATTACCCACCAGATCCAGTTCATCAGCCGACTTCCCCCTCAATCCGGCGTGCAGCCACCCCGCTGCCTCGGTGCCGGGTCTCCACCCGGCACCGAGGCCAGAATAGGGGGTGACGTCGAACAGCGCGCCCGGCAGGGCGTCTTCCGCCACGCCGGCCGTGGCGATCCGCCCCGCAGCGCCGGACCGGGCGGGTTCCCGGCGCCTCACACGGGAAGCCGCGGCACGCTTTCGAGGAGCCGGCGGGTGTACGGGTGCGCAGGGGAGCCCAGCACCTGCGCCGTGTCTCCCTGTTCGACGACCCGTCCGCGCTCCAGGACGGCGGTGCGTTCGCACAGGGACGCCACGACCGACAGGTCGTGGGAGACCATGACCACGGTCAGACCCTGTTCGCGCTGCAGTTCGGCGAGCAGATCGACCACGGCGACGCGCGTCGTGACGTCCAGCGCGCTGACGGGCTCGTCGGCCAGCAGCACCCGCGGACGGCACACCGTCGCCCGGGCGATCGCGATGCGCTGGCGCTGGCCGCCGGAGAACTCGTGCGGATAGCGTTCGGCCGCGTCCGCCGGGAGCCCCACCCGCTCCAGCGCCTCGGCCACCTTGGGGACCGCCGTGGCCTTCGAGTCGAGGCCCAGGGAGCGCAACGGCTCGGCGACGATGCCGCCGACGCGGCTGCGGGGGTCGAGCGACGAGTACGGGTCCTGGAAGACGCACTGCACGCTGCGCCGGAAGTGCCGCATCTGCCGGCGGTCACGCACGTTCAGCCCGGCGCCGTCGAAGCCGACCGTGCCCCGGGTCGGCCGGGCCAGGCCCAGGAGCAGCCGCAGCAGAGTCGTCTTGCCCGCGCCGGACTCGCCGACGAGCGCGAGGCTGCGGCCGGCCTCGACGGTGAGGGAGACGTCCCGCACGGCGGGAGTGGCGCTTCCCCGGTGGTGCAGCGAGACGTCCTTCAGCTCCAGGACCGGTGACGGCGACGGTGGCGTTGGTGTCGGCGGTGTCATTGGGCGTCCCCCATGTTCAGGGCGGACTCCAGCCGCCGGGCACTGCCCACCAGCGCCTTGGTGTAAGGGTGGTTCGGTGAGCGGACGAGGTCGAGGAGGGTGCCCTCCTCGACGGCGCGGCCCCCGCGCATGACCAGGGCACGGTCGGTGATCCTGGCGACCACGGCGAGGTCGTGGCTGACGAAGACGACGGCCATGCCGCGTTCCCGCACGAGGGTGTCGATCAGGTCGAGCATCTCGGCCTGCACGGACACGTCGAGTGCGGTGGTCGGCTCGTCCGCGATGAGCAGCTTCGGTTCGCAGGCCAGTGCCATGGCGAGCGCGACCCGCTGGCGCTGGCCGCCGGACATCTCGTGCGGGAAGGACCGGGCGATACGGTCGGGTTCGGCCAGCCGCACCTGTTCCAGGGCGTCGACGACGGCCTTCTTCAGTGCGGCGCCCTTGAGCCCCCGCCTGCGCAGAGGTTCGGCGACCTGCCTGCCCGCCCGCATCAGCGGGTCCAGGGCGGTGAGCGGCTCCTGGAAGACGACGGCGGCGTCCCGCCCCCGCACGCGCGTGAGGTGCTCCTCACGCGCGCCGACGATCTGGGTTCCGGCGAGTTCGACGCTGCCGGTGGCGGTGATGCCCTCCGGCAGGAGGCCGAGGACCGCAAGCGCGGTCAGTGACTTGCCGGAGCCCGACTCGCCGATGAGGCCGAGCCGTTCGCCGCGTGCGACGGACAGCGACAGATCGTCGACGAGTGTGGTTCCGTCCGCGGTGCGCAGGGTGAGGCCGCGGATGTCGAGGAGGGTCATGCGCGCCTTCGCCGGGTCGTCGGGTCGAGGGTGTCGCGCAGGCCGTCCGCGACGAGGTTCACGCCCACGACCAGCAGGACGAGCAGAACGCCGGGAGCGAGCGCGCCGGCCGGTGCGGTGGTGAAGGTGGCCTGCGCTTCCTGGAGCATGCGCCCCCACGAGGCGTTGGGCGGCGGTGCGCCCAGGCCCAGGTAGGACAGGCCCGCCTCGGCCAGCACGGCGAGCCCGAACTGGAGGGCCAGGTTGACCGCGAGGGTCGGCCAGATGTTGGGCAGGACGTGCCGGGCCACGGTACGCGGCCAGGACGTGCCGGAGATACGGGCCGCGGTGATGTAGTCCTGGTTCAGGACCCGTTTGACCAGGATGCGGGTCAGCCGGGCCACGACCGCGCTCTGCGCGAGTCCGATCGCCAGCACGGCCGAACCGAGCGTCGCCGAGCGGGCGGCGACGATGAGCATCGCCAGCAGCAGGGTCGGGAAGGCGATCAGGATGTCGAGGAACGCGGAGAGGGTGTCGTCCAGCCAGCCCTGCGCGAAGGCCGCGAGCAGCCCCAGCAGGACTCCGAGGGTCGCCGCGATCAGGACCGAACCCAGCCCGGCCTCGACGGCGATCCGCGATCCGATCATCACCTGGGTGAACAGGTCGCGTCCGAGTTTGTCGGTACCCAGCAGATGGCCGTCTCCGGGAGCGGTGAGCCGGCCGCCGGAGGTGTCGTCGGCGTCGTACGGGGTCCACACCAGAGAGACGAGCGCGAGCAGCGTGATCAGGCCCGCGAGCACGCACCCGGTGAGCAGGGTGTACGAGCGCACCGGACGGCGCCGTTCGACGGCGGCCCCGGTCATCGGGCACCTCCCGCGAGGCTGCCGCGCAGCCTCGGGTCGATGATCCGCTGGACGAGGTCGGCGGCGAAGCCGATGAGCAGGACGGCCAGGGTGGAGACGAACAGCACGCCCTGGACGACCGGATAGTCGTGCTGGGCGATGCCGGTGACGAGCAGGGAGCCGAGGCCCGGCAGTGCGAACACCGACTCCACGACCACCGCGCCGAGCAGTGTGGACGCCAGCTCGATACCGAGGACGGAGACCACCGGCACGGAGGCGTTGCGCAGCCCGTGCCGCCACATGGCCTGTCCGAACGAGGAGCCCAGCGCCCGTGCCGTGCGCAGGTAGTCACTGCCCAGGACGTCCAGGGTGGCCGAGCGGACGTACCGGATCAGCGACGCGCTCATCACCAGCGCGATGGTCACCACGGGCAGCACCAGCGACCGGATCGCCTCGCCGGGCAGCGACCAGCCGTCCGGCGGGAATCCGCCGGCCGGCAGCCAGCCCGCGTTCAGCGCGAACACGGCGATGAGGATCATGCCGAGCCAGAACACCGGTACGGCGATGCCCAGTTGCGAGACACCGCTGAGCAGGCCGCCGTACCAGGTGTGCCGCTTGTAGGCGGCCACGAACCCGGCCGGCAGCGCGATCAGGACCGCGAGGACGAACGCGGCCAGTGTCAGCGGGACCGTCACGTCGAGCCGGGCGGCCACCTCGGGTCCGACCGGCAGCGTGCTGACGAACGAGGTTCCCAGATCCCCGCTCGCCAGCTGCCCGAGCCAGTGCGTGAACTGCTCGGGCAGCGGCTTGTCGGACCCGATGGACTGCCGGGCCGCCGCGATCTGCTCGGGGGTCGCGCCCACCGTGGTGAGCGCGTTGGCGGGGTCTCCGGGCAGCAGACGCAGCAGCGCGAACAGCACCACGCTCGCGAGCGCCAGCGACACCAGCAGGAAGCCGAAGCGACGCAGGAGGTACCGCGTCATCAGCTCTTCTTCTTGATGTCGTAGGCGAAGAACTGCGAGTTGAGACCGTTGAGCGGGTAGCCGGACAGCTTGGTGTTCGCCACGACGATCTGCGGGTAGAGGTAGAGCCAGTCGCTGGCCGCGTCCTCGGCGGTCTTGCGGTTGACCTTCTTCAGCAGCTCGGTCTGCTCCGCCTCGGTGGCGGCCGCCTCGGCCTCCTCGACCCAGCGGGTGACCTGCTTGTCGTCGTAGCCCCAGTAGAAGTCGGGGTTGCCGTACCAGACCAGGTCGCGGTCGTTGACGTGCTCCTGGAGCGTGGCCGTGAAATCGCGGTTCTGGTAGACCTTCGTGTACCACTCGTCCGACGTGATCGTGTTGATCTTGACGGTGATGCCGACCTTGGCCAGCTCCGACTTGATGAACGTCGCGGCGGTCGGGTGCGGGTCGTAGTTGGGGGTGTCGAGGGTGAAGCTGAAGCCGTCCGCGTGACCGGCCTCCTTCAGCAGCTTCTTGGCCCGTGCGGGGTCGTGGGTGTCGACGTCGGTGAGGTCCTCGTACCACGGGTCGGTGGGCGGCACCATCGAGCCGATGAGCTTGCCGTAGCCGCCCCAGACGGATTCCAGCAGCTTCTTGTCGTCGATCGCGGCGGAGACGGCCTGCCGCACCTTGACGTCGGTGAAGGGCTCGGCCTTGTCGTTGAAGGCGAGCAGCAGCTTGGTGGTGGAGTTGCCGTCGTTGACCTTGTAGTTCGGGTTCGACGTGAACTGGTCGAGGGCGTCGGGCGACTGCTCGCTGGTGACGATGTCGACGGCGTTGGTCAGGAGCGCGTTGTTCAGCGCGGTCGCGTCCTTGTAGTAGTGGAAGACGACCTGCTTGTTGGCCGCCGCCTCACCCCAGTACTCGGCGAACCGGTCCAGGCTCAGGGCCGATCCGCGCGTCCACTTCTTCAGCCGGTACGGCCCCGTGCCGTCCTCGCTCGTCTTCAGGTCCTTCGCCTCGGAGTTGATGATCCAGACGTAGGAGAGGTTGTAGACGAAGGAGATCGACCGCTTCGACAGCGTGACCTTCACCGTCCGGGCGTCGGGGGTGGCGATGTCCTCGATCACTTCGAGGTTGCTCTTGCGGGCGGACTGCGAGTCCTCGGCGAGCACCCGCTCCAGGCTGTACTTGACGTCCTTGCTGCTGAGCTGCTTGCCGCTGTGGAACGTCACACCCTCCTGGAGGGTGAAGGTGTAGGTGAGGCCGTCCTCGCTGACCTTGTGGTCCTCGGCGAGCAGCGGCTCGACCTCGCCGTCGTCGGCGAGCTTGAACAGCCCCTCGTAGACGTTGCCGTTGAGGGCCTCGGTGACGCCCTGGCCGCCGCCCGCGGTGTTGTCCAGGTTCTGCGGCTCGTAGAGGGAGCCGATGTTGACGGTGGCGTCCTTGTCGTACGTGCCGCCCGCCGCGCCACCGCCCCCCGAACCGCCGCCGCACGCGGAGAGGGCCAGGGCGAGCGTGACCGCGGTGGCGGTGCCGTACAGGGAGGACTTCTTGATGCTCATGACAGGGTGTGCCTTCGTGCTGCGAGGAGGGGGGGAGGAAAGACGGCGGAGACGATCAGCGCTGCGCCGGGAAGCCGTCGCGGAAGACGGGAAGCTTCTCGCCGGCCTCGACGGGCAGGTGGAAGCGGTTCTGCCGCGGCGGCATCGGACAGTTGTACTGGTCGGAGAAGCCGCAGGGCGGGACGAAGGCGCGGTTGAAGTCGAGCACGACCCGGCGGTCGTCGTCCGCCGCTCGCCGCACGAACAGGAAACGCCCCGCCCCGTAGGTGGTGGCGCCGTTGGTCGGGTCGCCGAAGACCAGCAGCAGGGTGCCGTCGTCGTCGAAGGCGCTGAGCGTGTACGTGTGTCCGTCCAGCGTGAGCTCGATGTCCCCCGGGACCACCAGGTCACGGGTGCCGCCGTTGTCGCGGATGTGCTCGAAGGGAACATGCCGGGCACCCGGCACCGGTGTGTAGGAGGCCTCCAGGACCCATGCCGGGTCGTGGGGAAAGGCGTCGGTGCCCTCGAAGTGGCGGAGGGCCGGTGCCGCGGAGTCCCAGAACCGGAGCCCGTACTCGGGCGCGCCGGTGACGCGGTCGGTGCGCTCCAGTGTGGTGACGGTCACCGTGTCCGGCTGTCCCGCCCGGGCCGCCTCGACGTCGGGACGCTCACCGGCCGGCAGCCAGCGGGTCTCGACGAGGGCGAGGTTTCCCGTCGGCGAGGTGAGCGCGCGGCGGCGTTCGGCACGCCAGGTGTCCCACTCCGCCGCGGAATCGGCGGCGGGCGCGGTGGGGACGGCGGGATGGGACACGGTCTGGCTCATTCACGTCGAGGTCGGGGGGCGATCACACCGCGTACGGCACGCCGTGTGAATAGATGCCCAAAGCATGGACTATATGATCCATAAGTCGACCTAATGTCAAATTCCAGCCAGGGGTGTGCGGTTTCCGGCCAGGAGTGTGCGGGCTGCTCGACGGCGGTTCATGCGCGGGGCGGTGCCGGTGGTGACGGTGCGGCGGCCGACGACCGGAGTTGTTCGATCACGTAGTCCAGGTGCGCGGCGGCGGTCCGCTCACCGGGCGGGCCGTGCCCCCGGCTGTGCCCGTTCCGGCCCGGGAGGTTCCGTGGTGGCGGGCTCCTCCGCGGTCAGGATGGCGGTCAGCAGTCCGGGGAAGCGCTGCTCCAGCTCCGTTTCGCGCAGTTCGCTGTAGCGCGAGGTGCCTTCCTCGAACTGCGAGATGACGCCGCTCTCCCGCAGGACCTTGAAGTGGTACGTCGAGGTCGACTTGGACACCGACAACCCGAACGCGCTGCAGTTCATGGGGTGGCCGGCCCGCGCGAGGGAGCGTGCGATGCCCAGCCGCAGCGGCTCGCCGAGGGCGCGCAGCACCAGGTCCACCGGGACCTCGCGCAGGTCGGGGTGGGGGAGGGCCTTCTTGGCGGGCGCACGCCTGACATGAGTGGACACATGAGGAGTCTACGCCCCGTGGTACGTTGAATCTCGTAGTACGAAAAAGTTCCGACAAAGGTCCGCCGACGGTCCGTCGATGATCCGCCGGCGGTCCATGGTCGTGCGACCCGCGCGCCCGTGTGCCGTACGAACCGGGCCGAGTCGAGAACTTCCGCACAGGACCCCAGGCGTAACGGAGAGATCCTTGACCGACCCCACCCCGCAGCACGGCGCGACCGACGACCTGCTGTACACGCCCGTCGACCTCGGCGGAGTCCGCCTGGACAACCGCACCGCCCTGGCCCCCATGACGCGGATCAGCGCCACCGAGGACGGCATGGTCACCGACCGCAACGCGCGCTACTACGCCGGATTCGCCCGCGGCGGTTTCGCACTGCTCATCACCGAGGGCATCTACACCGACACGGAGCACAGCCAGGGCTATCTGTACCAGCCGGGGCTCGCGACAGAGGCCCAGGGCGAGGCATGGCGACCGGTGGTCGAGGCCGTGCACGCGGCGGGCAGCGCCGTGTTCGCCCAGCTCATGCACGCAGGCGCACAGTCCCAGGGGAACAGCCTCCGCCAGGGGACGGTCGGCCCCTCCGCCGTGGCCCCACGCGGCGAGCAGCTCGCCTTCTACCGGGGCAGCGGCCCCTACGCCACGCCGAAGGCCCTGGACGCCCGTGAACTCGCGGACATCCGCCGGGGCTTCGCGGACGCGGCCCGCCGCGCGGCCGCAGCGGGCTTCGACGGCGTGGAGGTGCACGGCGCGAACGGCTATCTGCTCGACCAGTTCCTCACCGACTACCTCAACCGGCGCGAGGACGAATACGGCGGCAGCGTCGAGAACCGCGTGCGCCTGGCGGCCGAGGTCGTGGACGAGGTGCTCCAGGCCGTGGGATCCGAGATCGCGGTCGGCATCCGCATCTCCCAGTCCAAGGTCAGCGACTTCCACCACCGCTGGGCCGGCGGAGCCGAGGAGGCCGAGATCATCTTCACCACCCTGGCCCGTACCGGCGCGCACTTCCTGCACACCACCGAGCACAAGGCGCTCGAGCCCGCCTTCCCCACCGGTACGGAGACCCTGGCCGAGCTCGCGAAGAAGTACAGCGGGCTGCCGGTGATCGCCAACGGCGGTCTGGGAGACCCGGAGGCCGCCCGTGCCGTACTGGGTTCCGGGGCCGCCGACGTCGTCGCGCTCGGCAAGGGCGCCCTCGCACAGCGGGACTGGCCCCACCGGGTGCGTGACGGCCTCGAGTTCGCGACCGAGATGCGCCCCGACACCCTCGGGCCGCTCGCCGACGTCAAGGACTGGGAACTGGCCCCGTGAACACACCGGCCTGACCGTCGCCGTGGTCGTCGCGGCCCGCCCGTCATGACGGCACCCGGCTCAGGACTGCCGGTTCCCGCGGGCCGCGTCCTCGACGAGGCGGCGGAGCCACAGATGGGCGGGATCGTCGGTGAGGGTGCCGTGCCAGATCGAGCTGACCGTGTAGGTGGGCATCGGCAGGGGCGGCGGGGAGGTGGTCAGGCCCAGGGCCTCGGCGTAGACGGTGGCCGCGTGGGTGGGGAGCGTGACCAGGGCGGGCAGGGCGGGGAGGTGGAGAGCGGCTCCGGCGAAGTGGGTGGTGGAGGCGATCACCCGGCGCTCCAGTCCCCGTGCCTCCAGGATGTCGTCGACGATGCCGCGCCGGCCGTCGTAGGAGATCAGCAGGTGCGGGTGGGTCAGATAGTCGTCCAGGGTGATCGGGGTCCCAAGAGGCAGCAGGCGGTGGTCGAACAGGCAGGTGTAGCCGGAGTCGAACAGGCCGTGGCTGCGGTGATCGGCCCCGTGGGCGGGGGCGGCGGACACCCCGAGGTCGATCTCGCCCCGGTCGATCATGCCGGTGACGGTGTTCCGGTTGGCCTGCCGTACGGCGAGCCGGACGTCCCGCAGTCCGGCGGTCGCGGCCAGCAGCCGGGGCATGAGCGCCGCCTCCAGATCGTCGGACATGCCCAGGGTGAAGACGCGCCGGGCCGTGCGGGGGTCGAAGCGGTCCCGGTCGGTGACCACGCCGTGGATCAGCCCGAGGGCCGGCTCGATACGGCGGGCCAGTGCGACGGCGCGCGGTGTGGGCTCGACACCGCCACCGGTGCGGGTGAACAACTCGTCGTCGAACAGCCCGCGGAGCCGGCCCAGGGCGGCGCTGGTGGCGCTCTGGCTCAGATGCAGGGCTGCGGCGGCCCGGGTGACGCTGCGCTCCCGCATCAGAGCGGAGAAGACGACCAGCAGGTTCAGGTCGGCCTTCCGGAATTCGGTCTCATAGATGTCGATCATCGCAAAGATGAGTTTGCCGGACGAGGGCGAGGGTTCCTACGGTCGACGCATGATTGCTGCCGCCCCCGCCGCGCCTGCTCAGCCCCGTCGCACCGTGACCGTCGCCGTCGTCCAGGCGGCGGCCCCGCTGTTCGACACGCCGACCGCGCTGACCCGGGCGGAGGAACTCATCCGTGAGGCAGCCGGCCGGGGCGCCCGGGTGGTCGTGCTGCCCGAGGCGTACCTCGGCGGCTACCCCAAGGGGCTGGACTTCGGCATCACGGTCGGCAGCCGCACCCCGGAGGGCCGCGACCTCTTCCGCCGCTACCACGCCGCGGCCATCGAGGTTCCCGGCCCGGAGGCCGAGACACTGGCCGCCGTCACCCGGGAACTCGACTGCCACGCCGTGGTCGGCGCTGTCGAGCGCAGCGGCGGCACCCTCTACTGCGTCGCGCTCTTCTTCGGACCCGACGGCTACCTGGGCCTGCACCGCAAGCTGATGCCCACGGCGGGCGAACGCTACCTGTGGGGGCAGGGAGACGGCTCCACCCTCCCCGTCGTCGACACCGGCACGGCCCGCCTCGGTGCGGCCATCTGCTGGGAGAACTACATGCCGCTCCTGCGCACCGCCATGTACGCCAAGGGCGTCGACCTGTGGTGCGCGCCGACGGTGGACGACCGCGAGGCATGGCAGTCCACCATGCGGCATGTCGCCCTGGAGGGCCGCTGCTTCGTCCTCAGCGCCTGTCAGTACCTGCGTCGCGACGCCCTGCCGGCCGACCTCCACCCCGTCCAGGGCGACGCACCGGACACGGTCCTGATCGGTGGCGGCTCGGTCATCGTCTCCCCGCTCGGCGACGTCCTGGCCGGGCCGCTCCGCGACGGCGAGGGCATCCTGACGGCCGAACTCGACCTCGACGACCTCGCCCGGGCACGCTTCGACTTCGACCCCGTCGGCCACTACGCCCGCCCCGACGTCTTCACGCTCCACGTCGACGAGTCGCCCCGCCCGACCGTGACCGGAAGCTGATCGCGTCCGGCAGCCGCCGGATGAGACCCTCGTCAGCGTCCAAGAGGCTCTGACCCATCGATCCATCGATCCGTCGGTTCGTCGATCCGTCGACCACCGACGGCCGCACCACCTTCGCGCAAGTGACCGAACGGGAGTTCTCGTGACGTACGACATCGACGCCATCCGCGCGCAGTTCCCCGCGCTGGCCGCCGGGATCGCCCACTTCGACGGCCCCGGTGGTTCACAGACCCCCCGGCCCGTCATCCGGGCCATCACCGACGCCCTGTCCCTCCCGCTGTCGAACCGCGGCCACCGCGTGGCGGGGGAGTGCAACGCCGAGACCATCGTCACCGAAAGCCGCCGGGCCATGGCCGACCTGCTGGCCGCCGACCCGGCGGGGATCGTCTTCGGGCGCAGCGCCACACAGCTCGCCTACGACTTCTCCCGCGTCCTCGCCAGGACCTGGTCACCGGGGGACGAGGTGGTCGTGACCCGGCTGGACCACGACTCGAACATCCGGCCCTGGGTCCAGGCGGCAGCCCGGGCGGGTGTCACCGTCCGCTGGGCCGACTTCGACCCGGCCACCGGGGAACTGACCCCCGCCGACATCGCGGCCGTCCTGTCGGAGCGGACGCGGCTGGTCGCCGTGACCGCGGCCTCCAACCTGATCGGTACACGTCCCCGGATCGCGGAGATCTCCCGTCTGGCGCACGACGTCGGTGCGCTGACGTACGTCGACGGCGTGCACTACACGGCCCATTCCCTGGTCGACGTCGCGCAGTTGGGCGCGGACTTCTTCACCTGCTCGCCCTACAAGTTCCTGGGCCCGCACCACGGCGTTCTCGCCGCCCGCCCCGAACTGCTGGAGACCCTGCGTCCCGACAAGCTCCTGCCCTCCACGGACGCGGTGCCGGAACGCTTCGAACTCGGCACGCTGCCTTATGAGTTCCTCGCCGGCACGCGCGCCGCCGTCGACTTCCTCGCCGGATTCGACACGGACGCCGAGGGAACCCGGCGCGAGCGACTGGCCGCGGGGTTCGCGGCGCTGGAGGAGCACGAGGAAGCCCTGCGGGCCCGGATGGACAAGGCGCTGAGCACCCTCGACGGCATCACGGTCCACTCCAACGCCGCCGACCGCACCCCCACCCTGCTGCTGACCTTCGACGGCCGCAGCACGACGGACGCCTACGCGTTCCTGGCGGACCGCGGCGTCCACGCGCCGTCCGGCTCCTTCTACGCCCTCGAGGCCTCCCGGTGGCTGGGCCTGGGCGACGCCGGCGGCCTTCGCGTCGGCCTCGCGCCCTACACCCACGCCGGAGACGTCGACAGGCTGGTGGAGGGCCTGGCGGACTTCCTGCGCTCCTGAAGGCCGTCCCCGACGTGCTGACAGGGTCTGAAGTGACTCCGGGGTGGGTTCCGGAGTGAGCTGTCGCGAGGGATCAGCCACGGCCGGTCCGGTGCGGGGCGCGCAGGGTGTGTGGCGCAGGGCGGGATGATTTCGGGCCGGAACAGAACCCTTCGGCGGTGTCATGCGGGCGCGGTCGCCGCAACGGACGGAGCGCCGGCGGCGGTGAGGAGGCCCGGTACGTGCTCGCGCAGGGAGCGACTCCGTGCCGCGCAGATCTTCTGCGGTCCTGTGTCCGCCGGGGCCGAGCCGTGGTCGACCAGCCGCTGGGTCGCTGCGGACGGTGCGCCGAGGAGGTCGGCGGCGTGCCCGCCCGGCACGGCTCGGAGCGCGCGAGGACCTCGAACCGATCGTCGAGGAGGCCGTCGGCCTGGTCCTGACCGGTGACGGCCTGCCCACGGTCCACGTCAGCGGAGACAACGCCCGGCTCGGTCCGGTCCAGGAGACCGCCGACCGCTTCGGCCCCGTGGACACCGCCGTCCACCTCGGCAGCCAGGCCCACTTCACCGAGGGCCGCGAGCAGCTGGTGGACGCCTTCACCACCGCCGGACTGATGGATCGTGTCCAACTCACCTGGCGACACCGCCGCGGTGTACGAGCGAAACGTGACGGCTCCCCGGTGTTCTCCCGCGCCGGGGGCGATGTCAGTGGTGTGGGGGAAACTTGGCGCTCATGTCCTTCAGACAGGAGCCGCCAGATGCCGATCCGTGTTGCCGGCCGTCGCCGTGCGATGGCGTCGCTGACCGCCGCGTTCCCCGGTGCGGAGATCATCGATGTGACCTCCAGGGCGCCGCAGCCGTGGGTGCGGCTGAGTCCGTTCTACCCGCACGGCGGCATCCCGGTCCCCTTCAGCGACGGCGTGACCGGCCAGTCGGTGGAGGGGATCTGGCAGGCCCTCAAGGTTTTCCGGCAGTCCGACGTCGACCCGGCGAAGCTCGAGATCACGGCGATGAAGGGACTGAAGCGGACGGTGCGCCGGTACGGCCCCGTCCAGGGGCACCGCACCGGTCTGCACGGCGACCGGCTGCTGCCCTATGAGACGGCCCGGCGCCGGATCTACCTGCCGGCCTACCGATGGGTCCTCGAGCACCGCGTGGCGGATCTGGTCGAGCGACTCCGAGCCAAGCAGGATGTCGTACTGCTGGACTACACCACCAACGGCGACGTCGCCGATCCCGCCACCCCGCTCTCCCACGCCGCGCTCATCCAACTGCACATAGAGGGCCGCTGGCCCCGGGAAGCCACACCCGGACACTGAGGACAAGGAGGGCGAGACGGGACACCCGACATCGGCGACGAATGCCCACCGGGGGCTCGCCCCCCTCCTGCTGTCTCCGGAAATCCGGCAGGCGGCGTGGCCCGGACCGGCCCGCGGCCTCCGATCCGTAGCATGTGGGCCGTGATCGGCACAGTCCCCGACGCGATGCAGGCCGCATACATCGACTCCGTCGGCCCGGCCGACGCCATCCACTACGGCGACATCCCCGTCCCGCCGCTGGGCCCCACGGACGTGCTCGTCCGTGTCCGGGCCGTGGCCGTCAACCCGGTCGACACCTTCGTGCGGTCCGGTGCCTACGCCACGCCGCTCCCGTTCCCGTTCGTCCTCGGCCGTGACCTGGTGGGCGAGGTCGCCTCGGCCGGGACCGGCGCGGTGGGTTTCACCCTGGGGCAACGGGTGTGGTGCAACAGCCTGGGCCACGCCGGCCGGCAGGGAGCCGCCGCGCAGTACGCGACGGTCGCCGCCGAACGGCTCTACCCGGCACCCTCCGACATCACCACGGAACACCTCGTTGCCGCCGCCCACCCTGCGGCGTCGGCCTGGCTGGCGCTCTTCCGGCACGGGCGGCTGCGGCCCGGGGAGACCGTGTACATCGGCGGCGGAGCCGGCAATGTGGGCGGGGCCGCCGTGGCTCTGGCCGCCGCGGCCGGGACGCGTGTGGTCTGCACGGCGCGCGCCGAGGACGCCGCGGCGGCGCGCGCTCTGGGCGCCACCGAGGTTCTCGACTATCGGGCGTCCGACCTCGGCGAGCACCTGTGCCGGGTGGCGCCCGACGGCTACGACGTGCACCTGGACACGTCCGGACACGGAGCGCTCGCCGATGCCGTGGACCTGCTGGCTCGGGGCGGGCGCCTGGTCGCGATGGTCGGACGCGGCAGCGGTCCCGGCACGCTGCCGCTGGGCCGGTTGTACACCAAGGACGCGAGCATCGTGGGCTTCGCCATCAGCAATGCCACGGTGAGCGACCTCGTGGAGGCTGCAGAGGGGGTCGTGGGCCTCTTGCGCAGAACGCCATGGCGCCCGCGCATCGCCGACCGCCTGCCGCTGTCGATGACGGCGGAGGCCCACCGGAGGCTGGAGGCCGGCGAGGTGCGCGGCCGGCTGATCCTCTCGCCTCCCTGACTTTCCCCGATGCGGATCCGCAGGGTCTCGGCGACATCGGTGACGCAGGGAGTGGCCGCCGAGCGGCCGGTTGGCTGAAACGCGGTAGAGCGAGTGTGGATCGCCCACACTTGGCAAGGCCCCCTTATGGGGCGCCCCTACGTAGTCCGCTCTGCCGCGTCGACCCTACGGTCTGCCCACACCGACACTCGTCGGCCCCTCCACCACATCCGAGGTCGGCATGAGTCAACCACAGGTCATATTGTCCACGCAGGACCTGACCAAGGAGTTCCAGGGGTTCCGCGCCGTGGACGGGGTCGCGTTGAGCGTGACCGAGGGTACAGTACACGCCCTGGTCGGTCCCAACGGGGCCGGGAAAACCACCCTGTTCAACCTGCTCACCGGGTTCCTCGCCCCGACCGCCGGGCGGATCGTCGTGAACGGGCATGACGTCACGGGCCGGCCGCCGGAGTGGATCGCCGGGCGCGGAGTCGCCCGCTCCTTCCAGGTCACCAGCCTGTTCGCCGGGGTCTCCGCCCGCGAGCACGTGGAGTTGGCGCTCCAGGCGGGCACCGGCCTCGGCCGCCGCTTCTGGCGATCCGAGAAGCTGATGCGGAGGTTCTCCACCCGCGCGGAAGAACTCCTGGACGAAGTGGGACTCGGACCGCTCGCGAACCGCCCCGCCGGAAGCCTCCCCTACGGCCAGAAGCGTGCCCTGGAACTGGCCCTGGCGCTCGCGCTCGACCCGCGGATCCTGCTGCTCGACGAACCGACCGCCGGAATGGGTCTGGAGGACGTGGACCGCACGGTCGCACTCGTCAACCGGATTCGCGCCGGGCGCACCGTGGTGATGGTCGAGCACAACATGAGCGTCGTCGGCTCCCTCGCCGACGCCGTGACCGTGCTCCAGCGAGGCCGGGTACTGGTCGAGGGGCCCTACGACAGCGTCCGCAGCGACCCGAGGGTCGTCGAGGCCTATCTGGGGGCCGACGTTGCTTGAGGTGAAGGGCGTCAGCGCCCACTACGACGAGGCCAGGGTACTGACCGACGTGTCCCTGCGAGTCGGCGAGGGAGAGGTGGTCACCCTGGTGGGGCGCAACGGAGCGGGAAAGACGACGCTGCTGCGCTGCGTGATGGGACTGCACCGCCGGATGGCCGGCACCGTCACCGTCGCGGGACGTGATGTGTCCGCTGCGGCGCCGCACCACCGGGCACGGCTGGGGCTCGGGTTCGTCCCCGACGACCGCGGGATCTACGCGAGCCTGAACGTCGAGGAGAATCTGACGCTCCCCCCGGTCAAAAGCTCCTCCGCATGGCCGCTCAGCCGGATCTACGACACGTTCCCGGTGCTGGCGGACCGCCGCCGGGCTCCCGGGGCCAAGCTCTCCGGCGGCGAACAGCAGATGCTCGCGCTGGCCCGTGTCCTGCGTACCGGCGCACGGGTGCTGCTCTGCGACGAGCCGACGGAAGGGCTCGCGCCCCTCATCGTCCAGCAGATCGGCGAGATCCTGCTGGAGGCCAAGAAACACGGCGTCGGGGTGCTGCTGGTGGAGCAGAACCTGCGCTTCGCCACCCAGGTCGCCGACCGGCACTACCTCCTGGCCCAGGGCCGCATCGTCGAGACACTGGCCAACGCCGACGTACGCAGGCGTGAAGACGAACTCCTCCAGTACCTCGGCCTGTGACCGTCCGGTCCGCCGGACATTCCGCGGACCGCGGACGACGCACATCCCGTGCCCGCCGCTCGCACGACAAGCACCGCCTCCTCCTTCCCACGGCACCGAACCGAGGACTCCCGATGAGACGACGTATCCGGCCCACCGTCACCACCGGAATAGCCATCAGCGCACTGCTCGCCGGATGCGGCGGCGGCCCCTCCGCCGGCGGAGGGAAGATCAGCGACGACAGGATCACCCTCGGAGTGCTCACCGACCTGTCCGGTGTCTACGCGGACCTCGCGGGCGAGAACGCCGTGGAGGCCGTGAAGATGGCCGTCGACGACTTCGAGAAGAAGCACGGGGACAAGGCGGTCACCGAGAACATCGAGGTGGTGTCGGCGGACCACCAGAACAAGCCGGAGATCGCCAACACCCAGGCCCGGGAGATGTACGACCGCAAGAAAGTGGACGCGATCTTCGATGTGCCCACGTCCTCGGCCGCGCTCGCCGTGGCCACCGTCGCGCAGCAGTCCAAGCGGCTCTACTTCAACGTCGGTGCCGCCACGACCGAACTGTCGGGCAAGAACTGCAACAAGTACACCTACGCGTGGGCCTACGACAGCCACATGCTGGCCAACGGCACCGGCCGGAACGTGACCGCCCAGGGCGGCAAGAACTGGTACCTCCTCTACCCCGACTACGCGTTCGGCCAGGACATGCAGGCGAAGTTCGAGACGGCCATCACCGGCGCGGGCGGCACCGTGGTCGCCAAGGACCCCACCCCGTTCCCCAGCGACAACTTCTCCACCTTCCTGCTCAAGGCGCCCACGCTCAAGCCCAAGCCGCAGGTGCTCGGAGCCCTCCAGGCGGGCGGAGACCTGGTGAACGTCGCGAAGCAGTACCAGCAGTTCAAGCTCAGGGACAAGGACATCACGCTGGCCATCGGCTTGATGTTCGACACCGACATCAAGTCCATCGGCGCGAAGAACCTCGCCGGGACCCTGTTCACCTCGGCCTGGTTCTGGAACCTCGACGACACGTCCCGCGCCTGGGCCGACCGCTTCAAGGAACGCACCGGAGTCCGGCCGACCTTCGACCACGCGGCCAACTACTCGGCGGCCACGCAGTACCTGGAAGCCGCCCAGCGGGCCGGCACGGACAAGGCCGAAGCCGTGTCCGAGGAACTCGACGGGATGAAGTTCGACGACCCCTTCGCCCGCAACGCCGAGGTCCGGGCGGCCGACCACAGGGTCACCCATGACGCCTACCTCGTGAAGGTCAAGGACCCGGCCAAGGCCACGGAGGCCGAGGACTTCACCGAACCGGTCGAGACCATCCCCGCCGCGGAGGCCTTCGGAAAGCCCTCCGCCGACTGCCGGATGAGCTGACCAGGCGGTGCGGCGGCGCCGCACCGGCGGGCCGCCGCACCGCACCGCACGGCACAGACAGACGGGACCCCCATGACCTCGTTCCTCCAACAAGCGTTCAACGGCCTGGTCGGCGGCAGCTTCTACGCGCTCCTCGCACTCGGCCTCGCGGTGATCTTCGGCATGCTGCGGGTCGTGAACTTCGCCCACGGCGCGATCTACACCCTCGGAGCGTTCGGCGCGGTCATCCTCGCCGACACCTCGGGCCTCGGCTTCTGGTGGGCGCTGCTGCTGGTGCCGATCGTCCTCGCGGCCCTCGGCGTCGTCGTCGAGCGGCTGCTCGTACACCGGCTCATGGCCCTCGACCCGCTGTACAACTTCCTGCTGACCTTCGGCATCGCCCTGGTCTGCCAGGACCTGCTGCGAGCGCGGTACGGTTCGCACTCCCTGGAGTACGAGGGCACTCCGTTCACCGGCTCGCTCGACCTGGGCCTGTTCACCTTCCCCGCCTACCAGGTCTTCGTCCTCGCCGCGTCCGTCGTCCTGTGTCTCGCCGTCTGGCTGCTGCTCACCCGCACCCGCATCGGCACCGTGGTCCGGGCCGCGACCGAACGCCCCGAACTGACCCGGGCGTTCGGTATCGACACCGGACGGTGGGTCACTCCCGTCTTCGGTTTCGGCGTCGGCCTGGCCGGGCTCGCCGGTGTGCTGGCCGCCCCCATGCGGGCGGTCAACCCCGGCATGGGCGGCGACCTCATCGTCACCGTGTTCGCCGTCGTCGTCATCGGCGGCCTGGGGTCCATCACCGGCGCCGTCGCCGCCGGATTCACCACCGGCATGCTTCAGGCGCTCGGCAACCTGTACGTCCCCGTCCTCTCGCAGACCTCGGTCTACCTGCTCATGGCCGTCGTCCTGCTGGTACGCCCCGCCGGCCTGTTCGGCACAGAGGAGCAAGCGTGATCCTCACCGTTCTCGACCGACTGAGCGGCCGACCCGCCTGGCTCCGCCGGTTCCTGCTCGCCGTGGGACTGACCGCGGCCTTCGCCCTGCCCTGGATCCTGTACCCGCCGGTGGCCGCGGACATCCTGTGCTGGGGGCTGTTCGCCGTGGCGTTCGACCTGCTGCTCGGTCACGCCGGACTGCTCTCGTTCGGTCATGCCGCGTTCTGGGGCACCTCCGCCTATGCCACCGGCCTGATCGCCATCCACAGCGGGCTGCCCTTCCACGTCGCGGTACTCGGCGGAGGACTGGCCGCGGCCCTGATCGCCCTGCCCATCGGCTATCTCTCCGTGCGGTGCAGCGGAATCTACTTCGCCATGGTCACCCTGGCGTTCGCGCAGATGGTGTACTTCATCGCCAACCAGTGGGGCGATGTGACGGGCGGTGAGAACGGTCTGCAGGGCATTCCGCGCAGTATGCCGGGCATCGACCTGTCGGACTCGTTCGTCTTCTACTACGCGGCACTGCCCGTCGTGCTGCTCGGCCTCGCCGTCGCCTGGCGGATCGTCCACTCACCGTTCGGCCGCGTCGTCGGCGCCGTCCGGGACAACCCGGCCCGCGCCCGCGCACTCGGTTACCCCACCCACCGTTACAATCTCACCGTCTTCGTCATCTCCGCGTTCCTGGCCGGGATCGCGGGCGGGCTCTACGCCGTCAACCACGGATTCGCCTCGCTCCAGGAGGTCTACTGGACGACATCGGGCAAGGTCGTCGTGATGACCGTCCTCGGAGGCATCGGCACCCTGTGGGGCAGCCTCATCGGGGCCACGGCCATCGTGCGCCTGGAGGACTGGCTGGCCACATCGGGCTTCGAGGAGGTCGGACTGGTCACCGGAACGGTGTTCATCCTCGTCGTACTGCTCTTCCGCCGCGGTGTCTGGGGCACGGTCGCGTACGCCCTGAACAGCCGCGAACCCCGACCTTCCCCGGACCCCGCACCATCCGGGAAGACCGGCACACCGGGTGCGCCCGGGGCCGCGCCCGCCGAACCCCGAGCCGCAGGCGTCTCCTCCCACGGGGACACGGCACAGTGAGGGAGACCCTTACACCCCCGGGCCGGCCCGGTGAACTGCACGCTGTCACGGGCGCCGGAGGATAGCGCCACTTTTCCAGGGTATTCGGCGGAGACTGATTCGCTTCGCCGAGGAGACGCCCGTGCCCATTGCCCATCCCGAGACCGCCGGACGCACGATCACCACAGACGTCCCGGCGCGCCTGGACCGTCTCCCGTGGTCGCGGTGGCACTGGAGCGTCGTCATCGGCCTGGGCACGGTCTGGATCCTCGACGGTATGGAAGTCACGATCGTCGGCAACATCGCTGGCCGCCTGTCGGAGTCCGGCAGCGGTCTGCCCATCACCTCAGGTGAGGTCACCGGTGTCGCCGCCGCCCTCTATGTGGCCGGTGCCTGCTCGGGCGCTCTGTTCTGGGGCCGTCTGACCGACATCCACGGCCGCAAGAAGCTCTTCCTGATCACCCTCGCGGTCTATCTCGGCGCCACCGCCCTGACCTCGCTGGCCTTCGACACCTGGTGGTTCTTCCTCTTCCGCTTCCTCACCGGTTTCGGTATCGGCGGCGAGTACGCGGCCATCAACTCCGCGATCGATGAGCTGATCCCGGCGCACTACCGCGGACGCGTCAACCTGGTGATCAACGGCAGCTACTGGCTGGGTGCCGTCGGCGGCGCGCTGCTGTCGATCGTGGCGCTGAACACGTCGATCTTCCCGGCGAACGTCGGATGGCGGCTGACCTTCGCCCTGGGCGCCGTCCTCGCCCTGGTGATCCTCCTCGTACGCCGTCACGTCCCCGAAAGTCCCCGCTGGCTGCTGATCCACGGCCGTGACGCGGAGGCCGAACGGCTCGTGCGCGGCATCGAGCAACGAGTCGAGGCCGAGACCGGCAAGCCGCTGCCCCGCGCGGGGGACGAGATGACCATCCGTCAGCGCAGGCGGACCACCTTCACCGAGATCGCCCGAACGGTCTTCGCCGAGTACCGCAAGCGGTCGGCCCTCGGCTTCTCCCTCTTCATCGGCCAGGCGTTCCTCTACAACGCCATCACCTTCGGCTACGGCGCGATCCTCACACAGTTCTTCGACGTCCCGTCCGGCAGCACCGGCTATTACTTCGCCGTCATCGCCGTCGGCAACTTCCTGGGCCCGCTGCTGCTCGGCAAACTGTTCGACACCGTCGGCCGCCGGATCATGATCTCCGGGACGTATCTGCTCTCCGGTCTGCTGCTGTTCGGCACGGCCCGGCTGTTCGACCAGGGCTCGCTCAGCGCGACCACCCTTACGGCCTGCTGGTCCGCGGTCCTGTTCTTCGCCTCGGCCGGCGCCTCCAGCGCCTACCTCACGGTCTCCGAGGTCTTCCCGATGGAGACCCGTGCGATGGCCATCGCCTTCTTCTACGCCATCGGCACCGCCGCCGGAGGCATCACCGGCCCCCTGATCTTCGCCGGCCTCACGGGCAGCGGCAAGGTCGGCGACGCGGTCCTCGCCTTCCAGATCGGCGCCGGCCTGATGTGCGCGGCGGGCATCGTGGCTGTCTTCCTCGCGGTGAACGCGGAACGCCGCTCCCTGGAGGACATCGCCGCCCCGCTCTCCGCCGCGGCTTCCCGCGTACCCCTCGGCGGGCGGGACGCGTAGCGTCCGGCCGTATGGAACCATCGGCTCACCCACAGCCCGCGCCCGGCGCCCGGCACCGGGCCCGTGACCTCGGCATCGTCATCGGACGCGCCGCCACCGGGCCCTTCAACGCGATCACCGATGTGCCGGGCGTCCGCGTCGGTCACACCACCGTCCGCCGGCAGCCCGACGTGCACAGCGGGGTCACCGCCGTCGTCCCCGACACCGTCGGCCCCCGCACACCGCTGCCGGCAGGAGTGTTCACCGGCAACGGCTACGGCAAACTCATCGGTACGACCCAGCTCACCGAGCTCGGCACGCTGGAGACCCCGGTGCTGCTCACCTCCACCCTGTCGGCCTTCCGCGTCGCCGACGCCCTCGTCGGCTGGATGCTGCGGCGGCCCGGATGCGAAGAGGTGCAGAGCCTCAATCCCGTCGTGGGGGAGTGCAACGACGGCCTCCTGTCCGACATCCGCGCCCGGCCCGTCCACGAGGAGCACGTCCGGGCCGCCCTCGACGAAGCGTCCGGCGGGCCGGTGGCCGAGGGCTGTGTCGGTGCGGGAACCGGCACGGTCGCACCGGGCTTCAAGGCCGGCATCGACACCGCCTCGCGCACACCGGACGTGGGAGACCGACGCTTCACCGCGGGCGTCCTGGTGCAGGCGAACTTCGGCGGCACCCTGAGGGTGCTCGACCGCATCGTCACCCCGCGGTCCACGGGCATCGACGCCGACGGCCCGACGCTGGCCGAGGAGACCGGCTCCTGCATGATCGTGGTGGCCACCGACGCCCCCCTCGACGCCCGGCAGCTCACCCGTGTCGCACGACGTGCGGTGTTCGCCCTGGCCCGTACGGGCGCGGCCTACAGCCATGGCAGTGGCGACTACGCCGTGGCGTTCGGTACGCGGCCCGGCGCCGGCGCCCCAGTGGCGGACGCCGAACCGGGCCCGCTGTTCGAAGCGGTCCTCGACGGGGTCGAGGAGGCGGTACTCAACTCCCTGCTCGCCGCGACGACGACCACCGGCTTCAACGGCCGGACGGTACCGGCGCTCCCGGCGGACCGCCTGCTCACCGCCCTCGCGGCCCCCGCGCCACCGCGGGCGCGCTGACGACGGACAGCGGCCAGCGGGACGCGGCGCGGGACGGCGGCCCGGGACCTGCCGGGTACACGCATGAAGGCGTCACGCGGGCCGACGGTACCGTGCCCGCCGCATGTCCACGCGCCTCCCCCGCATCGGCGTTCCCTCGTCGCTGAGCAGTTCCGGTGCCGCCCCGTCATGGCAGGAGGCGGGTGTCCCGTCCGAGTGGACGACGCGCCACCACGGCACATTCTCGTCGAGCAGGCTCATGGCGTGCCCCACCTGACGTGGGCCGACCCCGATCCTCCTGCCGATGTCCCCGTAGGAGGCGACGGAGCCGGCCGGGATGGCAAGGACCGCCTCCCGGACGTCGTCGACGAAGCTCATGGCGGCCTCAGTCCGTCGGGGGGTAGATCAGGTGCCCGTCGCGGACCCGCGCATGCTCGTTCAGGACGGCCGGCCTCGACGTCGTGCCCGACAGGATGTGCACCACCTCCGCGCCGGCGACGATCAGCGCGTCGGAGACCAGCCTGCGGTGGCACCGCCAAGGCACCGCCTCGCTGCACATGATGGCCGGCCGTTCGTGTTCAGCCAGCTCGAGCAGTTCGCTCAGGCCTTCCGCGAATTCATCACCGGCCATATGGTCGGCGTAATCACGGAATGCTTTCGCTTGCCATGCACCGTTCTCGCTCGGTACGCCCTTGGGTGTGTACCGTCGGCCGCCGAGCCCGGCGATCCAGCGGTATGCGATATCGGACGGCAGAGCTTCGACGATCGCCGCCTGATTCCACTGCGGATACTTCCTCGAGGACGGGTACGAGCGAACATCGACCAAGCAGGTGACGCCGTTGTCACGCAGCATCTTCAGCACTTCGTCGAAGTCGCGTGTCGAGTGCCCGACCGTATGGATGCGGTTCGTCATCTCGAAATCTCACCCGGATCGCACAATTCTCCGATCGCTCCGCTGACTGTAGTGCGTCTCGAAGGCACGAACACCATTCCTTACCGCTTCGTCAGTGCTCCCCCCTTGTGCATGGCGACGTGGCCGGTTTTGTCGCTCTTGATCTCGTATTGCGGATCGTCTTCCGAGCAACGGCGCGTATGTCCCTTGTACTCCACGTCGTGCGTGTGTTTCTTGACGATGACGCCTTCCACGTGCCCGGCTTCCGAGTTCCACCGCACATGGTCTCCGACGTCGAACTGCTCGGCCATTCCGGTTCCCTTCGCTTCGTTCCTCTCCCTGCCGTCGGCGTCGACGCCCTCATTCCGTGGGGGAGTCATTCGGGAACTCCTCCCGGGCGCCGCGCGTGGGGTCCTCCACCGAGGCGTCCGACTGGACGGATCCGGGGGCGGCCCGGCTCGGTGCGGCGGGGCTGTACGGGGACTGCGGCGGCGGTGACGGTCGGCTGTCGCCGGGCGCGCCCGCACCGGCCGGAGGCAGCCGCAGGGCGAGCAGGGCGACGTCGTCGCCGCTCGGGTCGATGCGGGCCAACAGTTCGTCGCAGAAGCCGTCCACGGTGCGCCCGGTCAGCATGGAGGCGTGGTGGCGGAGCTTGGCCATGCCGAGATCGATCGGGCGGCCCCTGCTCTCCACGAGGCCGTCGGTGTAGAGCAGCAGTGTGGAGCCGGGGGGAAGTGCCGCATACGTGTCCGGCCACTCCAGCCCCAGGTGCAGGGCGGCGCTCATGCCGATCAGCGGTCCGTGGCTGGTCAGAAAGCGGGTGTCTCCCTCATCGGTGACCAGCAGCGGAGGCGGATGCCCCGCGTTGGCCCAGTGCAGTTGCCAGGGGCCGCCCTTCGGGCCTTCGACACGGGCGAAGACGAGCGTGGCCATGGGTGCGTCGCTGGTGTTCGTCACTGCCTCGTCCAGGTTCTGCACGATCGCGCTGGGCGGCTCCTGGTGGTTCCAGGCCAGGGCGCGCAGCATGTTGCGGACCTCGGCCATGTGGGAGGCCGCCTCGAGGTCGTGGCCGACCACGTCCCCGATCACCAGCGCCATGGCGCCGTCGGAGAGCAGGAAGGCGTCGTACCAGTCGCCGCCGATCTCCATGGCGCGCTGCGCCGGCAGATAGCGGGCGGCCATGCGCAGGTGGTCGACCTGGGGGAGCGGGGCGAGCAGTTGGCGCTGCATGGTCTCGGCGACGTTCCGTTGCTCGTGGTAGAGGCGGGCGTTGTCCAGCACCAGGGCCAGGCGCCGGCCGATGTCGGTGAGCAGCAGGATCTCGTTGTCCGTGAGGTCGGGGGAGTCCCCGGCGCGGGCCACGGTCAGCATTCCGTAGTGGCGCCGCCGGGCACGGAGTGGCACCACGAGGGCCGAGTGGCCCCCGAGCCGATCGAACAGCGGTCGGTGGGTGGCGGCGAGCGGGGCGCCCGGGTCGCCGAACAACTCGGCGGCGCTCAGCAGCACGGGATCGTCACCGCCCCTGGCGTGTGCCCCTGCCGGACGGGACCCGGACGGCAGCGGCGGCAGGGGACCCTCCAATCGCCGCGCCCGTCGAGGATGGGTGTGACTGCGCACGGCGACCCGCTCCAGCGCCCCGGCGGCTCTGTCCCGCTCGGGGCGCAGATCCACCGCGGCCCAGTCGCCGAACGCGGGGACCAGCAACCGCAGCAACTGGGCGATCCGGCGGGAAGCCGCCATGGTGGACATCAACACCGACGAGACGTCCGCCACCAGGTTCAGCCGGGTGGTCAGGGCCTCCAGAGCCGCGGTGTGCGCCGCCGCCTGCTCCTCCGCGTCGCGATGCAGGCTGAAGTCGTTGAAGACGATCACCAGCCCGGCTCGGCGGCCCGCCAGCAGCAGGGGAGTGGTCGCCCAGATGATCGGCACGGTCGTGCCGTCGTCCCGCAGGAAGTACTCGTCGCTGCCCTCCTCGGCGGACCGGTCACCGCGCAGAAGGGCCATGATCGAGCACTGGTCACGCGGCACCGGGCCACCGTCGGGGCGGCGGTGCAGCAGATCGTGCGCGTCCTGGCCGATCATCTGGGCCGCAGGCCGACCCAGCAGCCGCTCGGCCCATGGGTTGACGAACGTGATGCGTCCCGAGGCGTCCACGGTGAAGACGCCGGTGCCCAGGGCCTGCAGGACCGCGTGGGGGAAGCCCGGCACCAGAGCCTCATCAGGCGTGCTCATGACCTCTCCCTCGTCGTCCGGGCAGTTGTCCGAGGTGCGTCCACGGCGATCACCATTCCCCAAGCCGTCCCACACCTGGGTACCCCGTCATCCGGAACCGTGCGTTCTGAGCGGTTCCGGATGACGGGGAGCACGCGCCGTCGCAGCTCCGCGCCGACTCCCCACCGGCATGATCCATACGGTGACGCCGTGGCCGGTCGTTCGCACATGTGCAGAACGCGCGTGCGGCAGACACCGCCCGAAACCTCTCCCCAGGGCATGGCCGTTAGGTGAGCCATGCAGCCCGAATTCCACACCAGCCACCGTGAAGAGGACGACTGGACCGTCGTGGAGATCCACGGCGAGATCGACATCCCCACGGTGCCGCGCATCAGGGGCTACGTGGTCCACCGGCTTGAGGCAGGCCGCCGACGCCTCATCGTCGACCTGGCCGGGGTGACGCTCATGGACTCGACGGGCCCGGGGTTACTCGTCGGAATCCGGGAACGGATCCGGGGCTCAGTGGAATCCGCGATGACGGAGTGACATGAGAGGTGACCAGCACAGACGCCCGGAACCCTTCCCGCCACCCCTGGCTGCCCCCTGGCTGAACAGCTCTGACACCGACTGCCCGTGGTGCCGGCAACTCCTCGTGGCGGTCCCTGACCGTGCCGCGCACGACACGCACACCCCGGTGCCGAGCAAAATCGATTCCTCATGCCGAGGGTGCCGGACGGCGTCCTGGCTCGACCGGATTCGCGTGGTGATGGTGCCGGTGGCGGCGGTGGTCGCGGTGGTGGCCGCAGTCGTGACCGTGTGCTCGATCTGACCTGGTCCCCGGCGCGCGAGACGAGCGGCGACACGGCGTCTGCGTCCCTCCCACCCGCAGACCGCGTCACGCAACGCGCCGCTCGGGTTCTTCCTCCTCGTCCGGCAGCCGTACGTCGTCGACGGCGATGTTGACTTCCACGACCTCCAGACCGGTCATGCGTTCGATCGCGGTGATGACGTTGGTGCGCACGTCTGCGGCGGTGTCCGCGATGGCTGCGCCGTAATGGACGACGAGGTCCAGGTCCACGGCGGCCTGGCGCTCACCGACCTCCACCTTCACGCCTTGGGTGATGCTGCTCCCGCCGGGCACGCGTTCACGCATCGCTCCGAACGCTCGGGCCATACCCGCGCCGAGGTTGTAGACCTCGGGCACCTCCCGGGCGGCCATGCTCGCGATCTTCGCCACGACGGTGTCCGCGATGGTGGTGCTGCCGCGGTTCTCCGCGGGGACGTCGGTGCCCCTGCGGCCTTGCCGTGTTGTCTTCTCCTGCTCGTCCGGTGTGGCAGCGGTGCTGCTGTGCTGTGCGCTGACTGACATGACCGTCACCTCGATCAGTGCGGGACTCGACGAGCTGCCTCACATCCAACGTAGAGCAATGAGACCAATGGGGTGAAATGAAACAATTGGGATGAGGGTCTGTGATCGATCGGCCGACAAGATCACCACCAGTCGGCCGACTCACGCGCCCACCGGGATGCGGCAGGGTGCACCTCGTCGCGCGCACCGGGCCCGTGGCAGCCAGGGGTGCGCTGATCAGGATGCGGACCGCGCAGTCGAGTGCCCGCCGGGAGGCGCAGCCTGACCGTGTTCCTGTGGACTCCGGTGACGGGTCGGCCGGCCGGGACTCCGCTGCTGCTCGCCCCGGGGCCGGGACCCACCGGTCCGAGGACCCGGCCGGCCCGGATGTTCTCCACTGCCGCATCAGGCCAGCGAACATCGGGTGAGTTGTCGGACACCGCAACGGGACGCAGCACTGCCGGAGAGTCTTCCTGACGAAGTCGCCATCGCGAGGAGAACCTGCGGTGCGCTCGCGACGGCCGGCGCGCCGACTGCTCCCGCCGCCTTCTTCTGCGCCACCGTGCGACCCGCCAGATCGAACGACCTGATCGGAGCAGGTGAGTTCACCGCGTCGAAGCCTGCTTCCGGAGCGCCGTCCTTCAGTGCCGGCCAACCCGGAGGACTTTCCTTCAAAGCCAGTGCCTCATCCTCCGGCGCGGCCAGGACGATTCTCTCGGTGCCACGCGAGAAGGCCCAAGCGGCCACGGTGAAGGCGCGCATCACGTCGACGACTGCAACACGTGGAACGTCGGTCAGTTCCGGAATGCCGACGAAGCGATTGCTCATCTCGCCCTTCTTGCTGAGGCTCGCAACGCTCATGCCAAGGCAAGGAGTGATCCCAGCACCTGAGCCTGCTGCGTCGCGGCGGACTGGTCCTCTCCCGCAAGGAGAGCAAGCAGGTCTTCGGAGACGAACGTCAACCGACGACTCGTGATCGTCGAGCACGGCTGTGCGGTGGGGAGCGCGAAGCGTGCAGCGATCCTCGGCGACCGCAGGATCACCGGGCTGCCGGCCGAGTTGGTTGCTGAACTCGTGGCCGAGACAGGCTCGTTGTGGCACGAACGGCACCAAGCCGGGCTTGTGTCCCGCCCACGGTGCTGCGCGGTATCGCCTGTGACCGTCAGAAGTCCCTGGGCGCGTTCCTCGAGCGACTGGACATGACCCTGCACGCCCTTCACCCCGGCTCGACGGCCTCCTGTCTCTCCTGCGTTCCCAACCGGCCCGAGGGGTAAGCGGAAGTGGTGCTACTCCGCCGCGGGACACCTGCCGCTCCTGCCGATCAGCCCGGAGGGTGACATCCGTTTCATCGGAGACGACCGTGGCGTTCGCGATCGGGCCCTCACCTCCGTGGCCCGCCGTCCTGCTGCACACCGACGGGCTGATCGAACGCCGCGGGGCGAACGGTGGGTGCCTCGCCCGAGGATCCGCAGTACCGGGTTCGCAGCGAAGGGGCGGAACGGTGCGTGCGGCTCGGCAGCGCGGGTCAGCGCTGTGGACACAGAACTCGGGGGCGGCGGGCACTGCCCCGGTCGGGTGAGCGGGCTGTCGTGACCCTCTTCAGGGCGTGGCCTGAGCCGTCTCGATCACTGGATGGCATGTACCGGCCAGAGGGCCGGCTACAGGCGGATGACGATCAAGGCGACGTCGTCGCATCCGCCGTGGGCCACGCCGAGGCGGGTGAGCAGGGCGTCGGCCAGTCGGTCGGGGCTCAGATGGGCGTGGCGGGCGAGGGCGTCGGTGAGGCGGTGCAGCCCGGCGTCGATGTCCTCGCCGCGACGTTCGGTGAGCCCGTCGGTGTAGAGCACGAGGGTGTCGCCCGGGGTGTAGGCAACCGTGGCCTGGGCGCGCGGGTTCTGGCCGACCGGGACCCCCAACGGTGGTTCGGTGGCCTGGTCGAGCAGGACGATCGTGCCGTCCGTACGGGAGAGGACGGGCGGGGGGTGGCCGGCGCTGGTGTAGGTGATGTGCTGCCGGCGGGTGTCGATGACGGCTTTGACCGCGGTCGTCGCCAGTGCGCCTTCGAAGGTGCGGGCGTACCGGCTCAGGACGTCCATGGCTGCGCCGGGTTCGTGGATGGCACGCACGGCTGCGGACAGGGCGCTCCGGAGCATGCCCATGACGGCGGCGGCCTCCAGGCCGTGGCCGACCACGTCACCGACCGCCACGGTGTACGTGTCGTCGGACAGGTCCACCACGTCGTACCAGTCGCCGCAGACGTTGAGGGAGCGGGCGGCGGGCAGGTAGCGCACGGCGATCTCCCGGTGAGCGGCCAGGTCCGGGGAGTGCAGCATGGCCTCTTGCAGGGTGAGGGCGATGTGACGTTCCCGGGCATGTGCGTTGCGGAGTTCCTCGTTGAGGCGCTGGAGTTCCTGCGCCCGTGTGTACAGTTCGAACTCCAGTGCCTTGTGTTCACCCTCCGGATCCCCCGGGCGCGAGCGAAGGGGATGGGTCAGTACGAACTCGGTCATGTCCTCCACCCGGTGGAGGAGCCATTCCACCTGCCCGTCAGGTCCGAGGAGGGGTGTGTTGACGGACGACCACCACTTCTCCTGGAACACTCCGGGGTGTCCGGGCACCGGGACGTCGTACTTCTGCACCGCCATCGTGTCCGGTTCCTTCGACCGCAGGACCCGCTGCAGGGAAGCGTTCAGATTGCGCACCCCGTCGGAGTCCGGATCCGCCGGATTGTAGGGGTGAACCTCGAAGAGGTACCGACCGATCATCTCCTCGCGGGTCCGGCCTGTGACCCGAAGGTACGCCTCGTTGACGTCGGCGACCACCAGATCGGGATCCACTACCAGGTAGGGGCTGGGCGTTGCGGCGAACAGCGCCTGGTAATCGATCCGTGGTGTGGTCACACGTGCTCTCCTGTCACGTCCACCGGTCTCCGCCCCTCAGCTATCAACTATGCCTCGGGCCTGAAGCGGCGGCCTGTCGCCTCAGGGAGGCGGCGTCACCGATGGTTCTGCCCCGGCGGCACCCGGGAGGCGAGTCACCCGGAGCGGCAGGGCGGCACAGTCGTGTTTGGCGCGCGGCTTTCGTGGCACTTGGTACGGGCATCCTTCGGTGGATCGGGGCGTCGTCGGGCGAGGTGGACGAGGGCTGCAGCATGGGCCTTCCCTGCCGAAGCGGTTGGTGGTGGGAACGGAAGGATCGGCGATGGCGACCGTCGGCATCGAAGAGGAGTACCTGCTGGTCGACCCGATCACCGGTCGGCTGGCTCCGTACGCGGAAAGGGTCAGGGCCGCTGCAGGGCTGCAGCCCTTCGTCGCCGGGGAAGAGATCCAGTTGGAGATCTCGCAGGCGCAGATCGAGGTGGCGACGCCCGTATGCGCCACGCTGGAGGAGGTCGGTGGCCACCTCCTGCGGCTGCGGCATGCCGTGGCCGGTGCGGCGGAGAAGAGCGGCTCCCGCGTCATGGCCAGCGGCACGCCGCCCTTCCGCGAGGACACACCAGTGCCGATCACCGACCAGACCCGTTACAAAGCGATGCAGCGGCAGGCTCCGCAGCTGGTGGCGGAGCAGATGGTCAACGGCATGCATGTGCACGTGGGCGTCCCCAGCCGAGGTGTGGGGACGGAGGTCTTGAACCGGATCCGGGTGTGGTTGCCGTCCCTGACCGCCATGGCGGCGAACTCACCGCTGTGGGAGGGGCAGGACACCGGCTTCGCCAGCTGGCGCACCGTCGTCTTCGACCGATGGCCGGTCAGCGGCATCCCGCCGCGCTTCGCCGACGCGGCGGACTACGACGCACGAGTGCGTCGACTGCTGTCGACCGGGGTGATCAACGACACCGGTCAGTTGTACTGGCAGATCCGGCTGTCCGAGAGCTATCCCACGGTCGAGGTCCGTTGCCTGGACGTGCAGCTGCGCACGGAGGACGCGGTCATGCTCGCCGGCCTGACACGGGCGCTGGCCGATACCGCGCTGCGCGAAGTGGAGTCGGGCCGTCCGCCGGCGGAGCCCGCTCCGGAGATGATGCAGGCGGCGATGTGGCAAGCAGCACGTCACGGGCTGAACGGAGACCTGATCGACCCGACCGGCCGGCGGCGGCGCGCGGGCGACGTGGTGTACGGGCTGCTGGACCATGTGGGTCCTGCGCTGGACGCGGCCGGTGACACTCGCGAGGTGACCTCACTCGTCCACCGTCTGCTGCAACAGGGCACAGGCGCGGACAGGCAGCGCCAGGCCTTCGCCGAAGGCGGTCTCGACGCCGTCGTCGAGATGATCGTGGAAGTCGGCGGCACGCCATGACGGGCACTTCCGGTGCGCATGTCCGGTGCCGCCCTGCCCGTCGAGTCGCTCGTCGCGGCGGTGGTGTCGGAGTGACGTACCGCTGTCGTTGGCGCACTCGGCCGTGGTGGCGCCTGGCATCCGCCGACGCGACGTGATCCGCTGGACGCACGACCCCTTCGCCGGGACCGGCAACCGGTGCGTGGCGGACTGCGTGAGGCACCTGCGCGCTGCTCCACGAAGCCGTGCTCCGGGTACTGGCGTACGCGAGAGAGCCGGAGGACGAGTCCGGCCTCCCCGCCCGACCGGTGTCGGCATCGACAGAGGAGAACCATGAGCGACCGTCACCGCGGGGCACCGGACACCGTCGTGGTCGGTGCCGGCCTCGCCGGTCTCGCCTGCGCATCGGACCTGTGCCGTGTCGGACGCCGCGTGGTTCTGCTGGAGGCTTCCGACGGGCCGGGCGGCCGAATGCGAACAGACCGGCGGGACGGCTTCCTCCTGGATCGCGGCTTCCAGGTGTTCAACACTTCCTATCCTCAGGTGAAGCGGCGCCTGGACCTTCGGAGTCTTCGGCTGCGGCCGTTCACCCCCGGATTCGTGGCACACACCCCGACCGGGCCGGTTCGCCTGGCCGATCCGACCCGGAGGCCGAGCGCGGCGGGGGCCCTGCTGCCCGGGCGGGCCCTCACGGCTCGCGACCTGGCCGCGTCGGCGGCGCTCACCGCGCGGGACGCTCTGCTGCCCGTGGCCCTGCTCAAAAGACGTCCGGACCGCGCCACCTCGGCCGCCCTGTCCCGCGCGGGGCTGTCGGACGCGGCGGTGAACCACATTCTGCGGCCGTTCCTGTCCGGCGTGTTCCTGGAGGACGGTTTGGAGACCTCCGCCCGCTTCTTCCACCTGGTCTGGCGGAGCCTGGTCCGGGGCACCCTTTGCCTGCCCGCCGACGGCATCGGCGCGGTACCCGCGCAACTGGCCGGCGGTCTGCCCGACCACGTCCTACGGCTGGAGACGCCGGTTGCCGAGGTCACCGCTTCGGGAGTGCTGCTGACGGACGGCAGCGAGGTGTCGGCCACGACCGTAGTGGTCGCGACCGACGCCGTCACGGCGGCCCGACTGCTGCCGGGCCTGCCCGTGCCGGGCGGACGTGCGGTCACCACGTACTACCACGCGGTCGACAGCACGCCGATGCCGGAACCGACGCTGATGGTGGACAGCACCGGAACAGTCCTGAACACCTGTGTACTGACCGAAGTCGCAGCCACCTACGCACCACCCGGGACCGCGCTGGTCTCCAGCTCCGTGCTGGGCACGGACGAGCCCGGTACGAGCGACGTCGTGCTGCGACGCCTGGCCGATCTGTACGGCACCGACACGAGCGGCTGGCAGCAGATCACCGCGTACACCGTCGAGGGGGCGCTGCCCGCGATGCCTCCGCCCTGGCCGCTCAGTCTCACGACCCGCTTCGGACCGGGGAGGTACGTGTGCGGTGACCACCGCGCGACCGGCTCGGTCCAGGGGGCCCTGGCGTCGGGTACGCGAGCCGCCCGGGAGGTACTGGCCGACTCGGCGCCCGGTTGATGCCACACCGGCCGACAGCGACCGCGTCCAGGGGCAGTCGGAGCCCTGAAGAGATGCCGACCGGAAGAGACTCGTCGACCTGGTGCTCGGGGTGAACATGGACGTCAACGGTGCGCGTGTTCTGGTGGCCGGGGCCACCGGTGTTCTCGGTGGTGCGATCACCGTCGAACTGGCCGGCCGAGGGGCACGTCCGGCCCTCGCCGGGCGCGACCCGGCCCGGCTGGTCCGAGTCGCCCAGGCGTACTCCAGTGCTCCGACCATCCTGTTCGACGCCTACGACGCCGATTCCTGCGCCCGCGCCGTGCTGGATGCCTCGGCTGCCCTCGGCGGCCTGGACGCCGTGGTGACGGCGTTCGGCTCGGTGGCCTTCGGCCGGGCGTACGAGGTCGGTGACGAGGTCACGGAGTACCTGATGGCGGTCAACTTCCTCGCACCCGTCGCGTTCTGCCGGGCCGCGCTCGGCGTCATGCGACCCGGTTCGGTGCTCGCCGCCGTCACCGGAGCCGTTGCGGAGCGCCCACAGGCGGGAATGGCCGACTACAGCGCCTCCAAGGCCGCGCTGAGTGCCTGGCTCGACGCCGTACGCCGCGAGGCACGGGGCGCGGGCATCAAGGTGCTGGACATCCGGCCGGGGCACCTGGACACCGGTTTCGCCGACCGGCCCGTGGCAGGTGATGCGCCGCCGATGCCTGCGGGAGGGGACCCGCGCCAGATCGCCGTAGCCGTCGCGGAAGCGCTGGAGACAGAGGCCGAGCTCCTGCGCACGACGTCGGACGGCACCGCCGTCGTCGAACGGCGGGCCCGATGAGCCGGCACCCCGTACTTCCTGCCGGCACATCCGATGTGCTCATCGTCGGCGGCGGCGCGGCCGGCCTCAGCCTCGCGTACCGGCTGACCGAGGCCGGCACCACCACCGTGACCGTCGTCGAACCGCCGGACGGACCGATGCGCCCGCCCGAGCGGACCTGGTGCTACTGGGGCCAGGGCACCGGCGACTTCGACGAAGTGATCACCGCTTCCTGGTCTCGGCTGCGCGTCCGCGGTGCCGACGGCAGCGAGGTCACCGTCGACCCGGCCCCACTGCGCTATCGCATGCTGCGGTCCGCACCGTTCGAGCGTTGGGTGCACTCCCGACTTGCTCGCTCTCCCGGTGTGCACCTGCTGCGCGCGACGGCGGACACGGTGCACGAGGCGTCCGACGGGGCGGAAGTCCGGTGCACGGCACCCGACGGACGGACACTGACGCTACGCGCCCGCCAGGTGTTCGACTCCCGCCCGTTGCACACTCTGCCGCCGGCCCGGACGCACCTGCTGCAGCACTTCCGCGGTTGGTTCGTACGCACCGACGACAACCGGTTCGATCCCGAGGTCGCCGACCTGATGGACTTCCGGTTGCCGCAACCGCGTCACGGCCTCGCCTTCGGCTACGTCCTCCCGCTGGCGCCGGACCAGGCGCTCGTCGAGTACACCGAGTTCTCCCGGGCGCCGCTGTCCACCGCGGGGTACGAGGCGGCGCTCGACCACTACGGCCGCGAGATCCTGAAGCTCGGCGCGTTCACGGTGGACGCGGCGGAGCAGGGAGCGATCCCCATGACCGACGCGCGCTTCCCCCGGCGCGTCGGATCCGCCGTCTTCCGTATCGGGGCGGCGGGCGGCGCCACCCGCCCCGCCACGGGCTACACCTTCGCCGCGGTGCAGCGGCAGAGCAGGGCCATCGCCGCGGCCCTGCGTGACGGGCGCACGGCAGCAGTGCCCGCACCTCATGGACGCCGTGCGCTGGCCATGGACGCGGTCCTGCTGCGTGCCCTGGACACCGGACGCATCGACGGCCCCGACTTCTTCACCACCCTGTTCCGCCGTACGCCCCCGGAACGACTGCTGCGCTTCCTCGACGGTGCCACCTCACCCCTGGAGGAGTGGGGCATCGGACTGCGGACCCCGGTCGGCCCGATGCTCCGGACCGCCGTCGAACTGCCCTTCCTGCCGCGCCGCGCCCGCCCCGCCCCACGATCCGAAGAGAGCCACCGATGACACTGCTGCGCGACCACGACCTGGCACGCGCCTTCGACCACGCGTCGCACACCTACGACCGCCTCACGACTCTCAACCCCGGCTACCGCACCGATCTGCTCCGCTCGGCCCGGCGGCTCCGGCTGCCGGACGGCGGAGCGGGACTGCACGTCCTCGACCTCGGATGCGGCACCGGTACGTCCACCCGGGCCCTGCTGCGGGCCGCGCCCCGGGCCCGGATCACGGCCGTCGACGCCTCTTCGGGCATGCTGCGGCGCGCACGGGCCAAGCCCTGGCCCGCTCGCGTGCGCTTCCTGCACCTGACCGCCGAAGAAATGGCGAAGGCCGGGGAAGGCCCGCTCGACGCGGTGTTCGCCGCCTACCTGTTCCGCAACGTCACCGACCCGGACCGGGTCCTCACCGCGGTCCGGAGCCTGCTGCGACCGGGTGGGCGCCTCGCCGTCCATGAGTGCAGCCTCAGCGGCTCACCGGCGCACCGCGCCCTGTGGACGGCCGTGTGCCGGGGCGTGATCGTCCCGGCGGGCACGCTCACCCGCGACCGCGCCCTGTACCGCCACCTGTGGCACAGCGTCCTCGCCTTCGACACCGCACCCGCCTTCGCCGACCGCCTGGCACGGGCCGGCTTCACAGGCGTGCGCGCCGCGCCCGTCGCCGGCTGGCAGACCGGCATCGTGCACACCTTCCTCGCGCGCAACGGCTCCACCACCGCAGGGGAGCAGACCCGGTGAGCGCCCGCTCGCACGGTGGCGCCCGGCGGGGCCGCGACCGCAAGGCCGAGGTGCTGATGCCCGCACCCGGCCGGAGCAGGTTCGAGCGGGAGGACGCGCCGTCGGTCGCCGTGGTCGGGGGCGGAATCGCCGGTCTCGCCGCAGCCGTTCTGCTGACCGAGCGCGGCGCCCGTGTCACTCTCTACGAACGGGAGAAAGCACTCGGCGGCCGACTCGCCGGCCACCGGACCCGCCTGGCCGACGGCTCCGCTGTGACCATGAGCCGCGGCTTCCACGCCTTCTTCCGCCAGTACTACAACCTGCGGGGTCTGCTCCGGCGGACCGACCCCGATCTCGCACGGCTCACCCCACTGCCCGACTACCCCCTGCGGCACAGCGGCGGCCTGAGCGACAGTTTCGCCCGGGTCCCGAGAACCCCGCCGTTCAGCGCACTCGGATTCGTCGCCCTGAGCCCCGCCTTCGGCTGGCGGGACCTCGCCGCCATGGACGCACGGGCGGCGCTACCCCTCCTCGACGTCCGGGTGCCCGACGTCTACGAACGTTTCGACGGCACCAGCGCGACGACGTTCCTGAAGGGCGTCCGCTTCCCCGAGGCGGCGCACCACCTCGCGTTCGAGGTGTTCTCGCGCAGTTTCTTCGCCGATCCACGCGAACTGTCCGCCGCGGAACTGCTGCTGATGTTCCACATCTACTTCCTCGGCTCAGCGGAGGGACTGCTCTTCGACGTGCCGAACGCCCCCTTCCCGCAGGCGCTCTGGGAGCCGCTGGGCGACTATCTCCAGCGCCTCGGGGCCACCCTTCGCACCGGCACACCCGTGCACGGCGTCCAACCCCACGAGACCGGGGGAGTGAAAGTGCAGACCGACACCGCCGTACACCCCCACGAGGCAGTGGTGCTCGCCCTCGACCCCGGCGCTCTGCGCCGGCTCGTCGCGGCGTCACCCGGCCTGGGCACCGCCCCCTGGCGCGACGACGTCGCCGCCCTGCGTACGGCACCGCCGTTCCTCGTCTCCCGGCTCTGGCTCGACCGGCCGGTCCGCGCCGACCGCCCCGGCTTCCTCGGCACCAGCGGATACGGCGGCCTGGACAACATCAGCGTCCTGGAACGCTACGAGGACGAGGCGGCGCGCTGGGCCGCCCGGAGTCGGGGCTCAGTGGTGGAGCTGCACGCCTACGCCCTCGCTGCCGACGCCGAACCGGAGAAAGTGCGGAGCACGCTCGTCGACCGTCTCCACGAGGTGTACCCGGAGACCCGCGAGGCGCGCATCGTCGACACCCGGCACGAGTGGCGCTCGGACTGCCCGCTCTTCCCCGTCGGCTCCCACCACCGGCGCCCCACCGTGCGGACCCCCCACCCGCGGGTGACGCTGGCCGGCGACGCGATCCGCTGTGACCTCCCGGTCGCGCTCATGGAGCGCGCCGCCACCACCGGCTTCCTGGCGGCAGGCGCGCTGCTCGCCGGCTGGGGTGTCCGCGGCCAGGTGCTGTGGACGGTCCCCCGGGCGGGCCGTTCTCTCGCGCTGCGGGCCCTCGGCGCACTCGCGGGGCGTCGCGCGCACCCGTGACCGACGGGCTCACCCCGGGAACCGTCCGGTACTGCGCAGCGCCCAGCGACGCTCGGCGTACGCCATGTCGTCGCGCCACAGACGCCCGGCCGTACGACGCATCAGCGGGCGCAGCACCGGGGCGGCCACCCGGGCCAGCTCGAAGCCGCGCCGTCCGGAGGTGGCGACGACCGCCTCGACCACGGCGGTCCGCGGCTGTCGGCCGGCCTCGCCGGTGAGCGGCGTGGCATGGGTCTCCACCACGGACGTCGCCCCCTCGCCGTCGGTGACGCGCATGACGACCGTGCGCGGACCGGGCGCGGTGAACTCGGCCCGCACGGGCACCACCAGGCGCCCCGCCACCCGGAAGGAGACGTCGACGACGAAGGCGTCGTCCTCGTCACCCTGCGGCTCCCGCACCACCGTCAAGTCGACGAACGAGTACGGATGGAACCACGATCCGTGCCACGGGTCGAGCCGGTTGGCGACGACGTCCTGCGCTTCACACCGCCCGACCGCCGTGAAGACCGCGTCCACCGCGCTGTCCACGGCGGGACGCACCGGCACCACAGGACGCTCCGAAGGCGCCTCACCGCCCACTGTGTCCAGACGTACCCAGACCAACACCCCGTCATCGTGTGCGGGGTAGGGAGTCCAGCCGGCGAACGCACCACCCTCCAGGGCCAGTCCGTGCCAGTGGCACACCAGTGTGCCGCAGACCACCCGGCTGTCCCGCAGAGGTGCCCCGAGGTGCGGGCAGGCGCCCGGGCCCGCGTGCAGTGCTCCCGCCTCCGAGCGCCACAGCACGACCTCGACGCCACCCACCGTCCGGCCGCACGGGCGCCCACCGACGCGCACGTCCCGTGAGGCGCCGACCACGAACCAGTTGCCGGAGGGCCGTGCGGACGCCCGCTTGAGCGCTTCGGCGATCACGACCGGCCGCGCCTGCCGCCACGTCGGCGTCTGCGCCGCCCAGCCCGGGCCACGGCGCCGCCGCAACGGCGATGTCCAGCGCTTGCCCGCTCGGTCACCCACTGTCCTGCCCCTTCCACTCGTGTGACGTGCCGCCCGCCACCCGGGGCGGATGCGGCACGCGGTCGCGCCACCGGGCGCCCGCCACCTGGACGGCACCGGCTGCGGCGGTGGCCGCGCGCCTAGCACGGGACACCACCGCACGGTGATGCAGCACGCTGTAATCGTGGTCCGCGATCGCGTCGAGAATGCCGCCGTACAACGTGAAGGCGGTGCGGATGCAGGGACGCACCCGCGGGTCGAGCATGGCGATGCCCGGTTCCGCCGACCGGTACACGTCCCGGGTCATCGCCTCGGCGGCGACGAGCGCCGCTCGGATCCTCGGGTCGCGCCGTCCCGTGCGTCGGCTCCACTCCAGCAGCGGCCTGTCCACACCATGAGCGGCGAGCAGGTCCGCCGGCAGGTAGACGCGGCCCCGGTCCAGGTCCTCGCCCACGTCCCGCAGAAAGTTGGTGAGCTGGAACGCCACCCCGAGGGCCGCCGCGTGCGGCGCCGCCTCCTCGCGGGGTACGACCGTGCCCAGCACCGGGAGCATCTGCAGCCCGATCACCGCGGCCGAGCCGTGCATGTAGGCCCGCAGATCGGCGTAGCTCGGATAGTCGGTGACGGTCAGGTCGGCACGCATCGAGGCCAGGAAGTCGGCGAACAGCGCGGGCTCGATGCGGAACCGGTCGACGGTGTCGGCCAGGGCCCGCACCACGGGCTCGCCCCCGCCGCCGGTGCGCAGCCCGTGCGCGAGGTCGCTCTCCAGGCGCTTCAGCAACCGGTCGCGCTCGTCGTGGGTACGGCTCCGGTCCAGGTCGTCCACGATGTCGTCCGCCCAGCGGGCGAACCCGTACAGCGCGTGTACGGCCGAGCGGCGTTCCAGCGGCAACAGCCGAGTGGCCAGGAAATAGGTTCTGCCGTGGCGGGCGTTGAGCCGCCGGCACTGGTCGTAGGCCGCGCGGAGCGTGGGATCGGTGATCCCGGCGGCGTCCAGTTCACGACGGGTCATCGGAGCCTGCCGAGGACGGCACGGACGGGACAGCGGCCACAGCCGAGGCCGGCCGGCACCGGGAGGTGCGGCGGCTGATGTCCGCGGCGCCACCGGTGACGCGAGCGGCGGCGAGCTTGCCGCTGAGGAGCACCGTCGGGACGCCGACGCCGGGGGTGGTCCCGCAACCGGCGAGCACGACGTTGTCCAGCCCGCGTACAAGGTTGCGCGGACGGAAGGGGCCGGTCTGGGCGAACGTGTGGGAGACCGAGAAAGGGCTGCCCGCCGCATGACCTCGTGCCGTCCAGTCCAGGGGGGTCACCAGCGTCTCCTCGTCGACGCTGTCCGCGAAACCCTCCAGGCCCCGGCGCTCCAGCTCGGCGACCAGGCTGTCGCGGTAGCGCGGGCCCAGGTCCCGCCAGGCGGCGGCGGAAGGCCCGACGGTGGTGTTCGGACAGGGGGCCAGGACGTAGTGGAGGTGCCGGCCCGGCGGTGCCAGGGTGGCATCGTGTGCGGTCGGGCGGCTGATCAGCAAGGACGGGTCGCTCATCAGCCTCCCCGAGCGGGTGATTTCGTCGAACGTGCGCTCCCATGCCGTGCCGAAGGAGAGTGTGTGATGGGCGAGACCGGGCCAGGTGCGGTCGGTCCCGGCGTGCAGGACCACCGCGGACGGTGAGTGGCGCAGCCGTACCGGGCGCCGGGGTGCGCGCCCCAGGAGCCGGTGAGCGGTGGGCAGTTCGCAGGTCAGCACCACCGCGTCACAGGCGATTCGCTCACCCGACGTCAGGCGTACCGCCGTGACCCGGCCTGCCGACCGCTCCAGGGTGCTCGCCTCGGCCGACCAACGGAGGTCGGCGCCGACGCCGGCCGCCGCCTCGGCCATGGCGCGGGGCAGCGCGTACATACCCCCCTTGGGGAACCAGACGCCGGCCACGGTGTCCATGTAGGCGATCACCGCGTAGGCCGCGAGGGCCCGGGCGGGGGCGACTCCGGCGTACAGGGCCTGGAAGGAGAAGACACGGCGCAGGCGGGAATCGGAGAGGAAGCGGCCGATCCTGGCGTCCAGCCGTCCGAAGCCGCCGAGTGCCGCCAGACGCGCCAGGTCCGGATGCAGGAGCTGGAAGGGCGAGTCGAAGTTGGTGTCGATGAAGCGGTGCATCTGCGCCCGGTACAGCCGTTCCAGCCAGGTCCGCAGCCTGCGGTAGCCCGCCGCCTCCGCCGGTCCGGCGAAGCGCCGCACCTCCGCCTCCATCGCCTCACTGTCGGTGTGCACGTCGAGAGAGGTCCCGTCCGCGAAGCACGCCCGGTAGGCGGGGTGCAGGGCCACGAGCTCGACGCGCTGGTGGAGGCTGTCGCCGACGGCTGCGAAGGCCTCGTCGAGCAGCTGGGGCATGGTCAATACCGTGGGGCCGGTGTCCAACCGGTATGCGCCGAGTCGCATCCGGCCGGCCCGGCCGCCGGGGGCGGCATCCCGTTCGACGACGGTGACCCGCCTGCCTGCGCCCAGCAGGTGGAGGGCGCAGGCGAGGCCGGAGAGGCCTGCGCCCACCACGACGACATGGTCGGTCCGTCCGGTTACCGTCCTCACATGCTCTCCTTCCTGCGGTCCGGGCTGATGCCCGATGCCCGTTCGACCAGCGAGGCGAACTCCCCGCGTACCGCGGGTGCCGCACCGGTCCTCGCGAAGTGCCGCAGGCCGGCGGCCGCCAGGTCCTCGATCTTCGACTCCACCACGGCCCGGGCTCCGGTCCGCTCCAGTGCCGTCCGCATCCGCTCCACGGTGTCGTCGGACCGGGCTGCGGCGCCGGGGGCGAGCACGGCCGCGGCCTCCTCGTCCCCGTCGGCGTCGGCAAGCCTGAGGGCCATGGCGAGGAGATAGGTGAGCTTGCGCGAACGCAGATCGTCACCGGTCGGTTTGCCGGTCAGCTCGGGATCGCCGAAGGCACCGAGGAGATCGTCGCGGAGCTGGAAGGCCAGCCCCGCGCATCGGCCGGCGGAGCGCAGCGATTCGACGGTCCACTCGTCGGCGGCGGCCAGCGAGGCACCCAGCGCCAGGGGCCGCTCGACCGTGTACAGAGCGCTCTTGAGCGTGGCGATGGTCAACGCGTCGTCGACGCCGGAGGCGCCGGTCGCCTGCGCGTGGATGTCGCGGTACTGACCGGCGACCATCTCACTGCGCATCGCCTGCCACTCGCGGTACAGCCGCGGGCCGTGCGGTGAGCCGAGCGCCGTCTCCGTCAGCAGATCGTCGGCCCACGCCAACGCCAGATCACCGGCGAGCACCGCGGCGGACGTCGCGAAGGACTCCGGCGAGCCGGTCATCCGTGCCGTGCGGTGCATACGGACCAGGTCCACGTGCATCGCTGGCCCGCCCCGGCGCAGCGGCGATCCGTCCATCACATCGTCGTGAATGAGAGCGCACGCCTGCAACAGTTCAAGCGCGGCTCCCGTCCGCAGGAGCGCCGCGGCGTTGCCCGCGCCGCCCGCGGCCCGCCAGCCGCACCACGCGAACGCCGTGCGCAGCCGCTTACCGCCACGTCGGACGAACGCGGTGACAGGACCGGCCACGTCACGGGCGAACACCGCGTCCACGTCACCGGCCCGACGCAGTCGCGCGTCGAGGACAGCTCCGAGGACCGTCTCGACGGCCCCGGTGGCCTCCGCGGCGGTGAGCGGGTCGTCGGCGCGCCCTGCAGGCTCGGCCGCCGTCGGTCGTGGTCCAGACATGTTCCACCCCTTTCTCACTCTCGGTCACCTGCACACCAGTGCTTGCGCCGAGTGCCCCGGTGTGGATGCGTGTGATCCATGCCCGGCGCGGGGCCCACCCGTGGAACCGCTCACTCCACCGGCCCATCGGCGTGTGGCTCATGGCCGTGTGTCCCCGGGTGCCCGTCCCCGGCGCCCGATCTCGTCGGGGACCACCACCCAGCCGTAGCCGTCCACGAAACAGCGGTGCAACCGGTCCACCGGCCTGAGCCCGCTGCTGCCGGTGCTCGCCGTGGAGTCGTCGGGCCGGTATGCGGGCCAGACCACTCCGGACCAGCGTGAGAAGCCACAGTGGCGACAAGCAGCGCACCCCGAGGAAGGTGACGCAGATGCCGGGCTGTCAGGGGGCCGTCCTGACAGCCGCTGCGGAGCAGATGCTGACGGACGAGCTTCGCTCCTCGCTCCGAGGTGAGGTGATCGATCGCGGGCACCGTGGCTACGACGAGGCCCGGACCGTGTGGAACGGGCTGATCGACCGCCGCCCCGCGCTCATCGCCCGGTGCTCCGGTACGGCGGACGTGGTCGAGACGGTGCGAGCCGCCCGCAAGCACCGTCCCCTCGTCAGCATCCGCGGTGGCGGCCACCAGGTGGCGGGCAGCGGGGTGTGCGACGACGGGCTGGTGATCGACCTGTCGCGCATGAAGGGCGTGCACGTCGACCCCGCCGCCCGCACCGCGCGGGCCCAGGCGGGCGCGACCTGGGGTGAGCTCGACCGCGAGACCCAGCTGCACGCTCTGGCCACACCGGGCGGGGAGATCTCGGCCACCGGGATCGCCGGTCTCACGCTCGGCGGCGGCTTCGATTTTGTGATGCGGACGTTCGGCCTGAGCTGCGACAGCGTCCGCTCGCTCGAGATCGTCACGGCGGACGGCGCGGTGCGCACAGTGAGCCGGGAGGAAGAACCCGAGCTGTTCTGGGCGGCGCGCGGCGGGGGCCGGGGTCTCGGAGTCGTCACGTCCTTCGAGTTCGGCCTCCACCCACTCGGGCCCGAGGTGGCCTGGGTGCTGGTTCTCCACCCCTACGACCGCGCCGAGGAAATGCTGCGGGCCTGGCGGGACGCGACGTACTCCGCGCCGGATACGGTCACGCCGGAACTCCTGCTCTGGAGCGTCCCCGCGGACCCCGCGATCCCGCCGGAACTGCACCGGTCGAACTGCGTGACGGTGGGCGCCGTGTACGGGGGCCCGCCGGGCGACGCCGCCACCGCCGCGCTGGCGCCACAACGCGAACTGGGCCCGCCACTCATCGATGTGAGCGGAACCCTTCCCTACGTCGTGCTGCAGAGCGCGAACACCTGGCGGTTCCCCGACGGCGAACGCTACTTCATGAAGTCGCACTTCATGGACGAGCTGAGCGACGAGGCCATCAGGACCCTGGTGGACCACTACTCCCGGCGACCGACCCCGGAGAGCCTGATCGTTGTGCGCACCCTGGGCGGCGCCGTGGCACGCGTCGGCCCCGACGACAGCGCGTTCGCGCACCGGTCCGCGCGCTACAACGTGAGCATCGACGCGGGCTGGCGGGACCCGGCGCTCGACGAGACCGCGATCGAGTGGGCACGCTCGGCGTGGGACGCGATGAAGCCGTTCTCGAGCGGCGGGACGTACGTCAACCTCGCCGGGCTGGGTGAGGACGCGAGCCGGCTGCGGGGCGCGGTCTTCGGCTCACACGAGGAGCGGCTCGCCCGCACCCGCGCCGCGTACGACCCGGAGGGCCTCTTCGGACCGGCCGCGGCAAGGCCGTGAACATGTGAGCGGCACGGTCCTTCGATATGGAAGACGTGCCCCTTATCGTGGATCTTTGCGTAGATCGCCCGCGAACGGGATGGAGTTGGGGCCGTGGCGTTCGCGGAGCCGGCCGGTGGCGGTGAGTCCGCGCCCTCTCCCGAGTCGACCCCGGGGTCCGGGCGACGGTCCTGGGCACCGCTGCTGGCAGTGTGCGCCGGGTATTTCATGGTGATCCTGGATGTGACGGTCATCAACGTCGCCGTGCCGGTGATCGGCCGGGAACTGTCCGCCTCGCTCACCGGCATCCAGTGGATCACCGATGGGTACACCCTGGTCTTCGCCGGGTTCCTGCTGACCGGTGGCGCGCTGGGCGACCGGCTGGGCAACCGGCGGATCTTCTGCTCGGGCGTAGCGGTGTTCACCGTGTCCTCGGCCGCGTGCGCGGCCGCGCCGAGCGCCCCCTTCCTGGTTGTGGCCCGGCTGGTGGAGGGGCTCGGCGCGGCGCTGATCGTGCCCGGTTCCCTGGCCCTGCTCCAGCAGGCCTACCCGGCGCCGGCCGCACGCTCGCGGGCCTTCGGGCTGTGGGGTTCGATGGCGGGCATCGCGGCCTCTGCCGGGCCACTGCTGGGCGGGCTCCTCGTCTCCACGGGGGGTTGGCGCTGGGTGTTCCTCATCAACCTGCCCGTCGGTGCGGCCTGCCTGATGCTGACGCTGCGGCATGTGGCACGCTCGCCCCGGCGTGCCGCTCGGTCCCTGGACTGGCCGGCGCAGTGCGCGGTCGTGGCGGCGGTGGCGCTGCTGATCGCGGCGCTCAACGAGGCCGGACGGCGGGGCTGGTCCGACCCGGCTGTTCTCGCCGGGGTGGGCCTGGCCGTGCTGGCCGCCGCGGCATTCGCGGTGCGCGAGCGGCTGGCCCGGTCTCCTGCCCTTCCGCTGAGCCTGCTGCGGTCTCGTACGATGAGCGGCGGAGCCGTCATCGGTCTTCTGTTCAATTTCGGTTTCTACGGCATGGTGTTCACCGCCAGCCTGGAATTCCAGCACCAGCGCGGCTTCAGCGCCTTGGAAACCGGGCTGGCGCTTTTCCCGGCGGTGGCGATGACCATGTTCGCCTCCGTTCTGTCCGGGCGGCTGACCCGCCGCACCGGCGATCGTCCGCTGGTGATCTCCGGCATGCTCCTGGCCGCCTTGGGACTGGCCGGCTGGGCCTCGGCGGGAGCCGACCCCGCCTACCCGCTGCTGGTGGTCCCGATGATGGCTGCGGGGTTCGGTACCTCCTTCGCCCTCACCGGCTCAACCGCCACCGTGATGGGTGCCGCACCTCAGGCGTACTCGGGGGCGGCTTCCGCCCTGTTCAACACCACCCGCCAGATCGGCAGCGCCACCGGCGTGGCGCTCGGCGGCAGTCTGCTCGCCACAGCCACCAACTACGACACCGGGCTGCGCACCAGCATGGCCGTCGGCGCGCTCGCCTACCTGACCGCCGCAGGCCTCGCGTGGCTGTGCGTGCCGGCGAAGCCGAGGTGACGGCCCGTTACAAGGGGGCGGCCGGCTGCCGGGACCGGGCGGTTCCCGGCCGGCCCTGCTCCGGGGGAGTACGGGCGGATGCGGAGGCCGCGCGGAAGCGTCCGGTGCCCGGCACCATCACTGCTCGCAGTACTGCTCCGGCCGGGTGACAAGCGGAGCGCGGTCCGACGCCAGGGCAGGGACGCTGAGAGGTCATGGCGCCCTCCATGACAAGGCGGCTCGCCGCCGTCCCCGGAGCGGTCGCGGCCTCCCCGGCCGGTGGGGACCCGGCACTTCGGATGGGCCTCTCACGGCCGTCGACGACCCGCTGCCGGCCCTCCAGACGGCCGCCCGCCCCCTGCACACCACCGAGCCCTCGGGCCCCTCGAGGACTTGCGTCCCTTCGGGAAAGCGGTCGGCGACGCCGTGATGGTCGGTATCGGCGAGGCCGCCCACGGTTCCCACGCCTACGCTGGCCCGAGCCGTACGACCGGGTCGTCGGCCATGCCCGGCGCCCCCACCCCGACCTGCTGCCCGACGTCACCGACCTGTACCGGGACTGCGTCCCACCCTGCCCGCCGGCGAGCGGATCCGCACCGCCATGACCGCGCTCCTGGACAAACGGTGTGCGCGATCCGAGCGCACCGGCCGCGTCCTCACGCTGCTCCGCGCCCACGAGCCTGCCAGGACGGACGACGAGGACGCTTGGGCGGTCCAGCACGCCACCGCCGTCGACCAGATGGCGCGCATGTAGGCCTTCGACTTCACGGACCCCCGGGCCGTGCCGGCGGCCCATGGCTTACCGAGACACCGTCACGGCGGAGAAGACCCCGTGGTGGCACCGCCGAACCGGCCACCGGCTGGTGCTCGGCGGGCACAACAGCCACCTGTACACCAGCAGTTCCACTCCCGTCCTGCCCCTCACCCGGGGAGCAGTGCTCCGGCGGCGACTGGGCGGCGGTTACCTGACGGTGGGGCTCTCCGTCGGCCGGGGTGCCGTGCACACCACCGAACAGGGCTTGCAGAGCCCGGCCGACGAGGACGTCAAGCGGTTCGAGGCAGAGCCCGCCATTCCCGGCTCGGTCGAGCACACCCTGGACCGGGTGAGACACCGGAACCGGTACCCCGACCTGTACACCGCACCACCCGCCTGGCCGGACGCCCCCCGGCCCAAACGAGAGATCGGCACGGACTTCCCTCCGCCCGGCGACCGGGTCAACCTGCTGAGATCGACGGACCTGGTGGTGCACCTGCACGAGATCCGGCCGAGCCGCCCGCTGCCGCGCGGCTGAACGGCCCCGGGACAGCGCCCCGGGGGCGCTCAACGGCCGGACGCGCACAGCGGAGTTCACATCGCCGCCCCCCTGGACGCCCGACCTGTTTCAAGGGCAGTTGGGGAAACGCTCGCGTTGAATTCACCCATCGCGCGGTTCTGTCGCTCGACTTCCTCCGCGATGGTCGGGACGACGCGCCGCGCGTGCGCAGTCTCCCGGGCGGCGAGCGCGCGGCGGTAACCCTCGGCGCCGTCTCCCTCGTTCTCACCGGGCCCGTGACACGGGCGGCGTTCAGGTGGGGTTCAGCGGCCTGATACCGGTTCCGGCGTACGGCTCGGGCTCAAGCGACAACACCCTCATGAGCTCGCCCTCCTTGACTGCCTGCCAGGCGATCGCCGCTGCGTGAGCCACCGGCCGGTCCACGCTCGGCCGGCCCATCGCATCCACGGCGTGCGCGGTGCTGAATGAAACGTTCTCCGCGAACCACAGCGATGCGGCGTGCTTGCCTGCACCGGCACCCTGACGCTCGGCAGCGAAAACGGACAGTGACGGGGTCAGGACGCGGCCGGTGCCACGTGAGGCTTCGATGTACAGGCCGGTGACGAACGGGTCCGTCCGGTACAGGGCGGTCAAAGCGGGGTGGTCCAGTACGGCCGTCAGATTCATGCGGCGGCGGCGCCCGGGTGAGCGAGGACTTTCGCCCAGGCGTCCTGGCCGACCTGCTCGACCTGCCTGGTGCACTCGATGCCGAGCTCCTGGGCAGCCTCCACTGCCCGACGCTCCCGCTCAGCCGCTGTGAGCTCGCGGGTAACGGGTTCCCCCTGCAGAACTGCCGCTGCGGAACACCAGGGGGGTGCCGTCGGAGCAGTCGAAACCCTATGGAGAAACAGAGGTTCCTGCCAGGGCGGCGCTCAGGCGGTCCTTGATCCGGCGGCGCATCGAGGCCATGGTGAAGCCCTTGGGGTCGATCTTGCCGGGCTGCCACTCCAGATGGCCGATCACGCTGCACTCGGTCCAGCCGTGAGCCCGGCAGACGGCAGCAGCCGCCTTCTCGATCGCCTCCAGTTGCGCCTCGGGCCAGAGGTCGATGCCGTCGCCGAGGTTGATCGCCTCGAAGCCGTAGAAGTGCCGGTTGCCGTCGGTGTTGGCCTCGTTGTCGGGCGGCAGGGCGGCCTCGTCGATCACCGCGCGCAGGACGTCGTCGTCACCGAGCCCCGCGTGGTTGGCCCGGCCGTTGCCCACCAGGTGCACGGTGCCGTCCTTGGCGACGACGCCGTGGCACAGCGGGCCGGGCAGGGCGGAGTGGCCGTCGTAGCACAGCTGGACGCTGCTCATGGTTCCGGAGGTGACCGTGTGATGGATCATCACACCATGCACGGGACCCCAGGGACCCTTGTGGTTGCGGTTGTGGGTGCGCCACGAACGGTGCTCGACGACGGTGAGCCCTTCGGCACGCAGCGCATCGAGGAACTGGTCTGCTGACAGTGGGGTAGCCATGACTCTCCTCGTTGGGATACGACTGCACGAGAGGTCCCTCGACGGACAGCCTTCCGTCAGAAGGCCCCCGAGGAGTCCCGGACCGGTTCTGTCGGCCCGGTGGAATGCCAGTGTTCCGGCCGGTGCGTCACCGCCGCGTGACGGCCGTGTGGCCCCGCCCTCACCCTCCGTCGGGGTCGGTGAGCACCTCCTCCAGCCACTCCTGAACCACCCGACACACGGCATTGACCCGGGTGAGCGTCATGCTGCGCTCGACACCGGAGGCGACGTCATCGGTCAGGCGGATGTGGGCCCGCAGAGGTTGGGCGGAACCCTCTTCGACCCAGACCCGGATGATCATCACGCCGGTGCCCGATGCTGCCATGCCCCTCACCGTCCGGGACGGCCGTCACCGCGGCGTGACGGGGCAAGGCCCGCGAGCAGCCGGTGCAGCCGCTCGGTCGGTTCCAGCCCCAGTTCGTCGTGCAGGCGCCGGGCGTAGCGGGCGAAGGCGTGCAGGGCTTCGGAGGGGTTGCCCTCCGCCAAGTGGGCCCGGACCAGGCACACCTGGCCGGTCTCGCGCAGCGGGTCAGCGTGCACGGCCGTCTGCGCCGCGGTGACGGCCTCGGCGTACCGCTGTGCCGTGATCAGCCGCCCGGCCAGCGTCTCCAGGGCGTGCAGTCGCAGCTGCCGCCAGCCCTCCGCCTCCAGCAGCGCCCAGTCGTCGTACCACCCGGGCAGCAGGTCGGCGGAGAGGGCGTCGACCGCGTCCGGGACGGAATCGGGGAGCCGGGCAGCCTCGGCGGGGTCGAGGACGCGGTGGGCGGTCAGGCGGGCGTGGTGGAGGTCGACGGTGGTGCCGCGGGCCAGGCGCACCTCGGCCGGGCCGATCTCCAAGGCCCGGCGACCGGCGTGGTGCAGGCGCGCGAGAGCGGAACGGAGGTTGGCGTACGCGCGGTCCTCGGGGGCTTCCGGCCACAGGGTTCCCGCGATCAGGGGACGGGGCACTGCGGCCCGGCAGCGCAGGGCGACGAACGCCAGCACCCGCTCCGACCCCCCGGGAACGGCCGTCGGTTCCCCGCCCACCCACAGGCCGAAGCCTCCCAGGACACCGATGCGCATCCCGACCCCGCCCCGTCCGGAGACCGCCGAAGCGGGAACGGAGGTGGTCGGGACCGGGACGGCCTCCCGCGGCGCCCGCCGACCGACCGCGCCGTGACCACCCCGATGTCCGTTCTCCATGCCCCCTGCCCATCCCTGCAGAGACGCAAATCCGGTCACAGGTGCCCCGTGTGCCCTCACCCACCATGCTCCGCCCCTCACCACGTGCTGTCGAGCCGCTTCCACGTCCGGGACGGTGTTGAGCCGCTCAGAGCCGGCGAGGCGCTCGCAGAGCGTTTCCAGGACCTCGACCTGAGGGCACGACCGCACCGGTTCCGCAGGCGCGGGCGGCGGTTGTCCGACGTGGAAAACGAGCACTGTGCCGCCGGGGCGGACTCCACGGTGCTCATCATTGCGCACCTTGATTCCACCGCCTCCCACAGCGGATTCGTCGACGAGAACGGCGACCCGTGCTCTTGCATCCCGCCGTGCCCCCGGCACCGGGCGCCGGTGACGCCGACGGAACCGCTACCGCGGCGGACGAGCACATCGCCGACCTCTTCCAGATCGACTGGATCGCGGGCCGCCAGCGGGGCAGCACGCCCACCGTCGAGGGACGCCGGTTCCTCGGTGCCGGGTCCAGCCGTGGGCACGTCCGACGCGTTGGGCGTTCTCGTCGCGGACGCCGTCCCTGTCATCGACCCCGCGGTGACGGTTCAGCGGTTCACGGGCCCGTCCGATCTGACGACAGGGCGCGCACGTGCAGGCCATACCCGGCGCCGACACCCTGGAGCACCTCGCCGAGGAGCACGGCAATGGGAGCCCTTGCGTCCCCACAGGCGACGAGAAGGCCCGCCCGAACGCCGCTCACCGGATGATGCCCGGACAAACCCGCCACCCATCGCGTTCGAATTGACACCAGGAGTCACTAGATGCGTACTGGGTGTAAGGGGGCCTTTGGCTGGAAGCCCCCTTGGTGCACTTCACCACCTTCTCTCTCCCTTCATGGAGCCGCGATGACGGTGCAACAGCAGCAGGCGATGGACCAGACAGTCCTGGTGTACGAGGACGATCCCGGATCTCCTCCGGGAGCCGTGCCGGTACGGCATCCCGTGCCGCAGCTCGAGACGCAGCCCTTTCCGACGGCCATCGCGCAGCCCGCGCCTCAGCCGGACAGCGCCGGGCCGGGCACGGCGGCATTCCGCTACTGGGTGGCGGCCGATGCGCTCAGCAGCGCCAGTCGGATGTGGGGCCCACTGGTTCCTTCGGGAACGCAGTGGGTCCCGTCGGTCGGACGGGTGCTCACCGCGCACCTCGACGAGGGAGTCGACCTCAACGCCTTCTACACCCGCAGGTCCCTGGAGTTTTTCCATCAGACTGTGGCAGGTGTGGAGGTCTTCTCGGCCCAGAGCCCCGAGATCGTCCGGCACGAGTTGGGCCATGCGGTCCTCGACGCCCTGCGTCCTCAGCTGTTCCATGCGGCGATGCACGAGGGGGACGGTCTGCACGAGGCGTTCGGTGACATCAGCGCCCTGCTGACCGCACTCCAGATGGAGTCGCTGCGGATCACCGTCCTGACCGAGACGCAGGGCAACCTGGAGCTGTCTTCACGGGTGTCGCGGATGGCCGAACAATTGGGCTGGGCGATCCGCCAGCTCAAACCGGACCGGGTCGATCCGGACTGCCTGCGCAACATGTCGAACACCTTTTTCTACCGCGACCCGGTGGGGTTGCCGCCACTCGGGCCCGCGAACACGCTGACCAGCGAGCCGCACTCGTTCTCCCGGGTGTTCAGCGGCGCGTTCCTGAAGATCGTGGCCGGGATCTTCAGGCAGCAGGCCGCTCAGGACCAGGCCGGTCTGGCGAAGGCGGCGGAGATCGCGGGCCGGCTTCTCGTGGACGCCGTCGTGGCCGCGCCCGTGGTGTCGGCCTATTACGCGCAGGTCGCGGGGCACATGATCGCCGCCGACCAGCGTCGGTTCGGCGGTGTTCACGGCCAGTCCCTGCGCTCGGCGTTCATTAGGCACGGAATCCTCTCCCTGGAGGCCGCCACGTCCATCACCGCGGCGGAGGTGGCGCGCCGGGGCGCCGGAATCGCCGAGGCGACGCCGGGCGGCAGTGACGATCAGGGCCTGACGACCGTCACGATCCAGGGAATGGCGTATGGCGTCAAGGGGCCGCTCACCCTCAGTGCCCCAGGGGAGGTGAGGCGGTTCGGCATCGCCGGCTCCGCCCCGGCCGGGGGCTCGCTGCGGCCCACCGACCCTGAGCAGGTCGCCACGTCGTACTTGGAAGACCTCCTGCGACGCGGTCGGGTCGCCGTACCCGAGGAGCACCGCTCCGACACGGCGGTCGTCGACGACAACCCCTCCCGGCTCAAGACCCACGAGATCACCCGCAGCGAGACCACCGAAGGCCTCACTCTGGTCCGGCGCTGCTTCGACTGAGAGGTCAGCTGGAAAAGCGCAGGCGGCGGACGGTGAGCCGTCCGTCGTCCTCGCGCTTGACGACGTGCGTCGTGCTGGACGTCGGCTCCTCGCCCTCGAACACCGCCTGGCCCCGTGCGAACAGGTCGCTGATGTACTTCTCGGCTGCCCGGCGCTCGGCGTCGTCGCCCCGCCCGCCCCCGCCCGAGTCCGGATGCCTTTCTTTGCCTGTGCTCATAGGGTGAATTTTATGCCGTCGGTACTCGCAGTTGCGATCTGACGGTGAGGTATCAGCGAGGTGGCGTCGATGACGGCGTTCCAGTCCGGGGGTGGATCCGAGCGTTTGGATTGCTCACGGTGGTGCAGGACTTCAACTGTGCCATTCCGCGTTCGACGGGTGCCTGGGCCAGGGCTTGGGCGATGGTGTGCTGGATGGGAGTGAGTTCGCCGCCGGGCGTTCGGGACTGGTGGTCCCCCAGGGGCGGCGCCCTGCCAGGCGCGGTCGGCGAGCGCGGGAACCCCCTGGTTTCGCAGGTCCGGATCATCCGGTGGGTCCGTGCTGCGGTCAGGCCGTGACACCGGCTTGGCAGAGCGGGCGAGATCCACAGCACCTGGCCGGTCGGGTCTGTGACGAGGCGTGTGTTCATGCCGTGGCGTCAATGCCGCGGCGGGGAGCTCCTCGGGATGGCGTCCCGCGACGTGGTGTAGGCGATCAACGTTGGGGCGTACGCCGGGGCGTGCGGTCACCTGGATTTCGCTCCCTGCCCGACAGGTGGGCCACCATGCAACTCTCCCTGGTAAACGGCCAGTTCAACCAGGAGGTGCAGGGTGGCCCTGTCCCAGCATGACTTACTCCGGCTGCTGGAGTCACTGCGTTCGGCAGACGGGCTCGAACTCGTCCGTTCCGTGGCCGAGCGGATGCTGCAGGAGCTGATCGAGGCCGAAGCGACGGCGAGGATCGGCGCGGAGTGGAACGAACACACCGAGACACGTACCGCGTTGCGCAACGGGCACCGCGACAAGACGCTGACCACGCAGGCCGGCGACCTGGACCTTGCGATCCCCAAGCTGCGCTCGGGCAGCTTCTTCCCGAGCCTGCTGGAGCGGCGCCGCCGCATCGACCAGGCCCTGTTCGCCGTCATCATGGAGGCCTACGTCCACGGCGTGTCCACCCGCTCGGTCGACGACCTGGTCAAGGCACTGGGCGCGGACAACGGGATCTCCAAGAGCGAGGTCTCGCGGATCTGCGCGGGCCTGGACACGCAGCTGACCGCGTTCCGTACCCGGCCCCTGGACCACATCCGCTTCCCCTACGTCTATCTCGATGCGACCTACTGCAAGGCGCGGGTCGCGCATCAGATCGTCTCGCGGGCCGTGGTGATCGCCACCGGCATCACCGAGGACGGCGGTCGGGAGGTGCTGGGAGTGATGGTCGGCGACAGCGAGACCGAAGTGTTCTGGACCCAGTTCCTCCGTCACCTGCGCGAACGCGGCCTGAACGGGGTCCGGCTTGTCATCGGCGACCACCACTCGGGGCTGGTCAAGGCGATCCGCAAGGTCATGATCGGGGCTGCCTACCAGCGCTGCCGAGTTCATTTCCTGCGCAATGTCTTCGGCGTGATCCCCAAGGACGCCGCGGAAATGGTCGCCGCGACGATCCGCACCATCTTCGCCCAGCCCACCGCCGACGCGGTCCGCACCCAGCTCGACACCGTCGCCGACATGCTCGGCAAGCAGTTCCCCAAGGTCAAGGCAATGCTGCTGGAAGCGAAGGACGACCTGACCGCCTTCGCGGCGTTCCCCGAGCGACATTGGAAGAAGATCCAGTCCACCAACCCGCTGGAGCGGATCAACCGCGAGGTCAAGCGCCGCACCGACGTCGTCCAGGTCTTCCCCAACGACGCCGCGCTCCTGCGGCTGGTCACCGCCGTGCTCTTCGAACTGCACGACGAATGGATCGCCTTCCCCCGCCGCTACCTGCCCGAGGGAAGCATGGACCAGCTCTACCCCGCCGAGCGCCCCGAAAGCGCCCCCGCGCTACCCAACACCACCAACACGACCGCCGGATGATCGGCTACACCACGAGAAGGGGCACGATCTCGTTCGTCGTGCTGGGGTCTCGGTGCGGTGGCTGCGTGGATCTGCGGCCTCGGTTCCCGGGCCGTCGTGGGCGGCGTGGGATGGGGAGGGGGCGTCAGGCTGTTCGCGGTGGGGCATGCGGGACCTCGAAGAGGTGTCGCCAGCAGCACACCGCCCTCCGTCCCACAGGAAAAGCAGGAACTGCAGCGCTCCGCAGAGGGTGTAACTGGGCGTTTCCTTCGCCGTCGTCTCGCTCTCGTCGCCCACGCGGCGAGGACATCCCAGAGGTGGCCGACTGGAGCTGGCCCGCTTGATGCAGCGGGTGTGTCAACTTAACGGCCCTGTCTCACATTCGGGGGTGGCAGAGCGTCACCTTTGATGTGCCTGGTCCGAGCTCCGAGGAGAGCGGTCGCAGACGCGCCGTCGAGCGGGACGAGCACAGTGTCGACGGTCGCGTCACCCGTGCTGGCCTGGGAGTGTYACTACCRGCCACGGCAACTACTTACCGTCACCATCGCATGTGAGACAGGGCCGTTGATTAGCCACTCCCCTCACAGGGGACATGACCTCCGGCAAAGCCAGGCCGGTCAGAACGGGATCCTCGTAGGCCCGCCTGATTGCGGAGTGCGTCAGYCGGCTACGGCTCGACGACGACGTTCTCCGCCTGAGGGCCCTTCGGMCCCTGGGTGACGTCGTAGGAGACACGGTCGTCTTCGTGCAGTTCCTTGAATCCGGTGCTCTGGATGGCGGAGAAGTGGACGAACACGTCCGGACCGCCGCCGTCCTGCTGGATGAAGCCGAAGCCCTTGTCCGGGTTGAACCACTTCACCTTGCCAGTCGCCATGCTGCTCTCCTCCAATGGGTTCCGGGTACGTGGGAGCGCTTTCGGTAGCGCCCTGAACAGCATTCGCAGCACACAGTATGCATTCAGCAACGCTGTGCGACGTCAAGATCGAGTCGTCATTGCCCCCGGGTCGCCTTCAAGCAGGGTGCTGCACCATGGCGATCACGCAGCAAGCAGCGCCCGGAAGGCGAAGAAGGCGCCGCAGTCGGCCACGACTCCCCCAGGCCGCCGCCGGGTGACGCGCTTCAAACCCTCGCGGACCACGGCCCGCCCGCAACCACCAGCGCCTCCACTCCTGCGCGCACGCAGCGGCCAGACGACGAGGGACGAGAACGCGGCCGGAGGAGAAACCCGCTGGCGCGTTCTCCTCCGGCCGCACGGAAGGGGCATCATCCGTCGATGTCCGTGACGGTTATCGCCGTGCAGGGGCGGGACCGCCCTTACGCGCCCTCGGACGACTCCTCGCCCTCGGCCGCCGGTGCCTCTGCCTCCTCCGTCTCCGGTTCGGCCGCCGGCTCCTCACCTTCGGACGGGGTCGCTTCGGCTTCCGCGGTCTCGCCGGCCGCGGGCGCCTCTGCCTCCTCCGTCTCCGGTTCGGCCGCCGGCTCCTCACCTTCGGACGGGGTCGCTTCGGCTTCCGCGGTCTCGCCGGCCGCGGGCGCCTCTGCCTCCTCCGTCTCCGGTTCGGCCGCCGGCTCCTCACCTTCCGTCGGGGTCACCGCGGGTTCCTGGGGCGCCTGTTCGGTGTCGTTCATGTGTTCACCTCCTTTTTGCGGTGCGCAGTTGGGGAGTGCTGGCGTGGGCCGCCTGGAGTCACCGAGATCAGGCAACATGCATTTTTGCGCTTTACAGCTTTTGTCCTATTCCTTGAGGGTGTGGATGTCAACGGGCCCCGGGGTGAGAGGTCCAGGCTCGAACACGAGGCGATGGCGGCGTACCGCGTGGCTCCCTGTTCGCGTCGGTTGAACTCGGCCGCCGGCGAGACCCCTTGGCTGGTGGGAACGGGTCAGCGCGGCGGACTCTTGCGCAATGTGGGGGCTCGCTGAATTCCGCAAGTGCCGGCGCCTCGGTGTGGGCGTTCGTCCGCCGCCCTGTCGGCGGCCGTGGCACGCGGTTCTGATCCACTCCTGGTGGCCCCGCAGGGGGAGTCTCGCTTGYCCCCGCGTGGAGCYGGTCAGAGGCCGGTGTCTTGCCCTGCGGTGCGCAGGGTCGGCGRTGTCGRTGTCRTGGGTGGTGCGGTAGGCCAGGGTGCGCAGCAGGTCGCTGACGCGGCCGCCGGGGTGGAAGCTTGCRGGCGGGCAGTTCGGCCTCCGGGGCGGCGCCGACGATGCCGGCGGGGTTGTCGGCGGCGGCGRTGACTCCGGTGCACCAGGTGCCGTGGCCGGTGGTGTCGGCGTTCCAAGTGCGCTCGGAGCCGGKGGTGAAGTCGTATCCGGTGCTGACGGCGGACTTGAGGTCCGGGTGGCTGATGTCGACGCCCGAGTCGAACAGCGCGATCTTGGTGCCGTGGCCGCGGTAGGTCGGCGGGAGCCGGTTCAGGCGCATGCTCTGCTGGCCCCAGCCGGTCATCAGCCGGTCGGGGGAGCCCTCGAAGGTCTCCGACAGTGGCCGCATGGCGTCGTCACCGCCACCGGGCAGCTGCTGAACGCCCTGGCAGACGTGGAGAACACCGCGCGCCTGGAGGCCGCCCTGGAGACGTTCGGCCAGGCCGTCAACGCGGCCACCGCGCCGCGGCTGTCCTGGTGGGCGCGTCGGCGTGCTGTCCCGGCAGGGTGACTGCCGCTCCAGGCTGCCGATGTGCTGACGGTGCGGGCCCGCGTGTCGGCGTACGGAGTCTGATGTCGTGATCCGTACGGACTGATATGTAGGTCTTCTTCGGAGTGTCGAGGCGGACACGGGCCGGTTGCGATCTCTCACCTTCGTGTCAGTACGCCACCTGCGCGTAGACCGCCCGGTGACCGTACCGGCACCCCTGATCTCTCCTCTCCTGACAGGGGCMACGCCCGCGGCAAGGCCGATTCCCCGTTCGCTGCCCAGCGCGTCCGGACACCATCACGGGAACCCGCCACCGACACGCCATCCACCGACACCGAACCGAGAGATCGCACTCCAGGGCTGGTCATGAGTTCCTCCGGGCGCCGGGAGCGCGAGCGCGCCGCGCTGTCCTGCCCTCACCCGTCTACCGGCAGACGCCCGCCCGTSGGCGTCAGGGGGTGGTGCGTGCTTCGGCGGCAAAGATGACCTYCTGGCGCTGCCGGTGGCGCCGTTCGTACTCCTGGACCTGGCGGGCGATGCCGGCGGGGACGTTCCGCAACCGGGCGGTGAGCTTGTCCGGGGCCATGGTGTCGTAGCCGGGCCAGGGTTCGCTGCCGCGCAGCTGCTCGATGGCGTCCAGGACTCCGGGCCGSTTGGCGTGGGTGCGTTCGTATCCCTCGATGACCGTCAGGTCCGACTGGGAGAGTGTGCGCAGTTGCTGCTGGATTTCGTCGACGCCGAGYTGGCTGAAGCGGGGGATCGGCAATTCCTCCTCCCGGGTCACCGCACCCTGGACTCCTTCGGCCATCCGGGTCGGCTCGGGCATCTCGCGCACCGCGCCCGCGGCGGCATCCCGGGCCCGCCGGCCGCCGCTCTGGGCGACGTCGTGCACCCGGTGGGCGGCGGTCCGCAGCGTGCGGGCGGCCGCGTCGGCCCAGTTGCCGCCGTTCTCCTGGACGAAGCCGTTGGCCGCGGCCGCCACGGCCCGGGCGTTCTGGGTGATGCTGTCCTCCAGTTGTTCGAGCAGTTCCTCGTCCTGGCGGCGCAGTGCGGCGAGCAGGYCGGCGGTGGSCTGGTCGTGGGCCTCTTCGGCGATGCTCTGCCCGGCCCGGCAGGCCGCCAGCGCCCGGGCGGTGACCGCGTACTCGTCCTGGGCGTTTTTCAGCAGCCGCCGCTCGTCGGTGGGCCGCCGGCCGCGCAGCATGTCCGTCACGAGCGTGGACCCGATGGTCAGCGGCAGCAGGACGGTGCGCACGGCGCCGTGCGAGAGGAACCGCGCGATATCGACGCGGTCSCCGACCAGCCCGCTGSGGGGCCGCAGCTCGCGCGCGTGGTGCTCGATGCGCCGGAGGCYGTCCTGGACGTGGTCCGCCTGGCGCTCGAGCAGCTGCCGGTACGGGCCGGGCGGCGTGATGGTCGCATCCGCCCGCAATCGGTCGRCGAGCGCCGCATGCGCCTGGCGGGTGTCCTCCAGCGCCGGTACGAGCGCGTCCGTCATCACTGCCATGGGGTGCTCCCTGGGGGTGGGGGTCAGGCGGCCGGCCCATGCCCGCCGCGCCTCGRRAATCGGCTGCCTGCCGGGCAGTGCCGAGGCCGGGCAGCCAGGGACCATCCTGGGGCACCCCCGGCAAGACTGCCCGGCGGCCGGTTCGCGTCCGGCACGGCCCAGGCCGGCCGGGACGCTTCCCGCGTGCCGCCTGCCCCCCCGGTGGGGYCCACGGCAGCAGGCGGGGAAGACCTTCCGGGGCGGTTCGGCCCCGCGGCCCCGGGTGGGCGCCGCGGTGAGGGCAGCGTGGGCCGAACGGGTGAGGGCGGCGGTGGCGCTGTGTCGAAAATCCTGATCACGCGTTGGTCCGGGCGTGAACCCTCGTGTCGATGACGCGGTGCCCCATCCGGCACCGCTCGGGCTGACCGGCGCCCGGCCCGATCGCGCCGGCCTGGGCACCGGCGTCCGGCGGGACGGCGGGGGCCGGGCCGTGMTGGTCATCGGCTCAGCGGTGCTCGTTGCCRCTGCTGGGGTGCTTGCCGTTGCGGACCGGCTCGCTTGAGAGACTCCGAACCGGGTGGCCGGGGTCAGCCGGACGGCCCGGACTCGACCGCGGCGGCAGCCTGGAGGGATGCGGGTGTGTGCCTGCGTGACCGGCCGGCCGGGGCGAGCGCCTCCCTCCGCTCRCAGACAGCGGTGATGCTGTCGCACGCCCCCGGCCCTGTCGGTGAAGCCGGTGCCACCGGGCCGGACAGCCAGTCGTCACCCGGCCCGCAGCCCTGATCAGAACCTGGGCAAGCCCGGGTGGCAACCAGGGCGTGTTGTCGGCCGACGATGCCGCCACCGGAGCTGCCCTCGCTGTGCGGCGGTTCACTCGTTGGGGTCGGCGGTGCGAACCCGCTGCACGGTGACCTCTCACAAGGGCCGTCCACGTCAAGGTGGAAGCGGTGAGTGCGGGACACGGCACACCTGCCAGGTTCCCGAGGACGGCKCGTGTCTCCGGCATGAGCGGCGCCTCACGGCAGCGCGGGCTCGTAACGCCGAAAAMAGTTCACTCTTCGCAAGTRGGGGAAAATATCTCMTGCGGGGACTCCGGCGAGGGAGTGTTCCCATGGTGAGGAAGTCCACCGAAGGCCGCKGGGAGACCGCYCCTGGTCTTCCCGTCCAGCGGCGGGGGCGCGACGAGACGGCCGAAGAGCGTGCGGACCGGATGTGGGCCGATCTGCTGCAAGAGCTACGGGTGGCTCAGACCGGTGTGCAAATCCTCTTCGGTTTCCTGCTCATCACCGTCTTCCAGCCCGCCTTCACCGGCCTCGGCGGCACCGACCGGGCCCTCTACGTCGCCGCGGTCACCCTGGGGGCGGCCAGTGCCGGGGCTCTCATCGGCCCGGCCTCCCTGCACCGGATCGTCGTCGGCCGCCGCATCAAGCCCCAGACCGTAAGGCTCGCCTCCCGCATGGCCAAGGCCGGCCTRATGCTGCTCGCGGTGACCACCGTCCTGACCCTGCTCCTGKTGCTGCGGGTGGCTCTCGASGACACGCTCGCCGCCTGGCTGACCGCCGCCATCGGCGTCTGGCTGATCGCCATATGGTTCGTMCTTCCCGCCTGGGCCGGGCACCACTACACCAGCCGCCGGTAGTCCTGGCCGTCCGCCCYGGGYGCCGGCCCCGGCGGTRATCCGCAGCCCCCACAGCCCAATGCACAGCTGCGCAGCCTCCCACGGTCTGCTGGCGCAGCCCGGCTCTACAGGTCGAACTCCAGGTGCTCCCCATCGGTGAACTCCACTTCCAGGCCGTGGGCGCGGCGGCCGCCGTCGCGGAAGCAGACCTCGCCCAGGCCTTCGGCGGCGATGTCGCGTAGCTGCTGCTCACTGGCGCCGACGTCGTGGGCGTCGAAGAGGCGGGCCGCGTGCTGCGGGGGCACTTCAGGCGGGCCCCGACCCCCACAACCACGTCCTGACTGACCGTCGACCCGTATCCGTCCCGCCCGGCAAGCACCCGGGCCGCAGGGCGGCCTGTCAGGGCCGGTAACACTTCCCGAGAACTGGGAAGGTCCGCATGGTGCGGCAGGCCCCGAGCGCCCCCTCTCGGRGCGGGTTCCGGCGCACCTCGGCGGTGAACGGGCTGCTGCAGACGTGCTGCCGGACGGGCCCGGCGGCGCGGAGATCATCACCGTCGCCGACAGGGCGAGCACCCTTCACCCACTCCGCATGTGCGGCCGCCTCACCCGAGGGAGGCGGCCTGCCGGCGTTTCACGATCTTCACGGGAGGAACGGGGTGGCGGAGCGGGCCCGCCTCCACATGCCGTGCAGCTGTTCCTTGGGACGCTGCTGCTCCCCGTGCAGGGCGTTGAGGATCACCAGGCATCCGGTCAGGGCCGGCACCGCCCACTGTGCGTAGGCCAGTTGCCGCCGGGCCTTGGTGGTGTCGATGGGATGCCGCTCTGCCTTCTCGGCGTCCTGCGGGTCGGGGGAGGAGGCCAGCTCGATCTTCTTGCCCAGGGTGCGGGCGTAGGCGGTGGCGGCCAGGGCCGCGGCGGTGATGACGGTCTTGGCCGTGGTGGAGGCGGCCACGCCCTGCTGCGTGGCGACCCGGTGGGCGTTTGCGGCGAGCAGCCCGCCGCCGCCGAACAGGTGCGCGCCGAGGGCGGCGGCGTTGACCGGCGTCCACTTCGCCCAGCCCGACGAGGCGATGCGTGCACCGGTCTCGTCGGTTCCGCCTATGTCCTTGGCCGCGCCGTTGAGGCCGACCGCGCCCATGAGTGAGCCGCCGAACCAGGCTGCCAGGCCCAGATCGTGCAGGCTGCGGATCCAGGTGTGGTGTCCGGACACGAGTGTGCTCCTTCGAAAGGGGGGTGAGCCGATGGGGACATCGAGTACTCCTCCACCCTCACCGGGCCCTGTTCTCGCCGCCATCACTGCTGACCCGGGCGGGTGCTCCTATGGGGCTCGTAAAGTCATCGCTGCGGCTCAAGCCGTGTATCGGTACTCGTTGATGGCCCCGCCGACGACGCGGGTGCGCAGCAGCCCACGGGGCACGCGATCGTGCCATACCGCCGGCTGTTCTTGGGCTTCGGGTGGTCGGCGGTCTCGTGAGCGGTGTGGCCGATGCGTGGTGCAGTGCTCCCGGTACTTGGTGAGGACCTGGTGGGCGGGGGCTTCGTTCACGCTCAGGATGTGGTCGAGGACCTCGCGCCGGATCGGGCCGCTCACCCGCTCGCAGTGGGCGTTCCTGCGCGGCGCCGGTGGCGCGCTGAGCAGCAGGTCCCTGGCCTCGGCCGCGAAGACGGCGTCGCAGGAGTCGGCGTCCTGGTGGTCGCGGTCGCGGAGAACCAGGCGGAGCGACCCGACGCGCACGCCGGGGCCGGCGGTCGGATGGCGGGCCTGCCGGGTCGCCCACCGCGCGGTGGGGCGGGCGGTGATGCTGGTGATCGTGTCGACGGGGAAGAAGTCCACCGCGAGGATCCCCTCGGCCCGAGTGGTGAGGAATGCGCGCCGGCTCGGGCCGGTGCGGCGCGAGGCCGCGGCCCGGCCGCGTGCGGGATTGCCCGGACCGGGGACGGTGCGCTCGGCTGCCCCGGCCGGGCC
>NZ_QFRK01000114.1 GCF_003143855.1 Streptomyces sp. NWU339 | reverse complement strand
CCCTGGGGGSCGCGCGGGCATGATCGCCCCCGACGAGACCACGTTCGCCTACCTCAAGGGCCGCCCGCACGCCCCCCAGGGTGAGGACTGGGACGCGGCCGTGGCCTATTGGAAGACGCTGCGCACCGACCAGGACGCCGAGTTCGACGCCGAGGTCGTCATCGACGCTGCCGAACTGTCGCCGTTCGTCACCTGGGGCACCAACCCCGGCCAGGGCGCGCCGCTGTCGGCCGCTGTGCCCGACCCCGCCTCGTACGAAGACGCCTCGGAGCGCCTGGCCGCCGAAAAGGCCCTGGAATACATGGGGTTGACAGCCGGCCAGCCGCTGCGCTCCATCAACGTGGACACCGTCTTCGTAGGTTCCTGCACCAACGGCCGGATCGAGGACCTGCGCGCCGCCGCCGACATCGTCAGGGGCCGCAAAGTCGCCGACGGCGTACGGATGCTGGTCGTCCCCGGCTCCGCCCGGGTGGGCCTGCAGGCCGTCTCCGAGGGCCTGGACGTGGTCTTCAAGGAGGCAGGCGCCGAATGGCGGCACGCGGGCTGTTCGATGTGCCTGGGCATGAACCCCGACCAGCTCGCCCCCGGTGAGCGTTCCGCCTCCACCTCCAACCGCAACTTCGAGGGCCGGCAGGGCAAGGGCGGTCGCACCCACCTGGTCTCCCCCCAGGTCGCCGCCGCCACCGCGGTCCTCGGCCACCTGGCCTCTCCCGCCGACCTCGCCGCCGACACCCCCGCGCCCGCTGGAGTCTGATCAGTCATGGAAGCCTTCACCACCCACACCGGCCGGGCCGTCCCGCTGCGCCGCAGCAACGTCGACACCGACCAGATCATCCCCGCCCACTGGCTCAAGAAGGTGACCCGGGACGGGTTCGAGGACGGGCTGTTCGAGGCCTGGCGCAAGGACCCCGAGTTCGTCCTCAACCGCCCCGAGCGCCAGGGCGCCACCGTGCTGGTCGCCGGCCCCGACTTCGGTACCGGCTCCTCCCGTGAGCACGCCGTCTGGGCCCTGCAGAACTACGGCTTCAAAACCGTGATCTCCTCCCGCTTCGCCGACATCTTCCGCGGCAACTCGCTGAAGAACGGCCTGCTCACCGTGGTCCTCGACCAGCAGACCGTGGACGCGCTGTGGGAGCTGACGGAAGCGGACCCCACCGCCGAGATCACCGTCGACCTCCAGGCCCGCGAGGTGCGCGCCGAGGGTGTCACCGCCGCCTTCGAGCTCGACGAGAACTCCCGCTGGCGGCTGCTGAACGGGCTCGACGACATCTCCATCACGCTGCAGAACGAGGCGGACATCGCCGCGTACGAGGCGAAGCGCCCGTCGTACAAGCCGCAGACGATCACGTCCCCGGCCGCCTGACGCGAAGTCCTCGCGGCAGGTCGACTTTCGGCCACCCCCAGCCCCCCTCCGTACCCCCGATCGGACCGATCGGGGGTACGGCCGTGTCTGCACCCGTTCGGCCCCGCGAGTCCTCTTGAGGCCTTGCAACTTCCCACGTTATGAAGGTGGTTGCCGGGGTACACGTGTCACGTGCGCGTGATCTCCGAGTGTGCTCGGACCGCCGTCCGAGGCGGCAGTTGCCCCCTGCGCAGGCGACAACTCGCCCCAGATGGCACAATCTGTGCATGGAACGCGACGGCCAACTCGAGCTCTACACGCTGGTCGCGGCCCGGCTCAAAGAAGCGCATGCAAGAGTGCGCGCACTGCAAGTACCGGAGGGCGTACGGATGGCGCTGACCCGGAAGCTGCTGGTCATTACGGCCGCGGCCAAGCACGATCTCGCCAATGCGGCAAGGCGGCTGGAACTGTTCATCACGGACCTCGACGAGGGTCGATTCCCCGAAGAGGAACGCTGAATCAGTCAAGGCAGCCGAGTTCATTGCGGCACAAGGGTGATAAGCCCGTTTCGTGTTTGATTTGCGGTATATATCTGCCTAACGTGCGAAAACGCTTGAACGGATTCGTTCGGGCGATGTCTCCGAAGGGGAAGACGTGAACAAGGCGCAGCTCGTAGAAGCGATTGCCGACAAGATGGGCGGTCGACAGCAGGCCGCCGACGCCGTCGACGCGGTCCTCGATGCCATCGTCCGCGCCGTGGTCGCGGGAGACCGGGTCTCCGTCACCGGTTTCGGTTCGTTCGAGAAGGTCGACCGTCCGGCCCGCTACGCCCGCAACCCCCAGACCGGCGAGCGGGTCCGGGTCAAGAAGACGTCGGTGCCGCGCTTCCGCGCGGGACAGGGGTTCAAGGACCTGGTGAGCGGCTCGAAGAAGCTGCCGCGCGGTGGCGAGGTCGCCGTCAAGAAGGCGCCCAAGGGCAGCCTGTCCGGCGGGGTTTCGGCGACGGTGAAGAAGGCCGCCGCCAAGAAGACCGCGAAGGCGGCTGCCGCGAAGACGGCCGCCGCGAAGAAGGCCGCCGCCAAGAAGACGACGGCGAAGAAGGCCGTCGCCAAGAAGGCCCCGGCGAAGAAGGCCACCACCAAGCAGGCCGCGCCGGCCGCCAAGACCGCCGCGGCGAAGAAGACGGCCGCCAAGAAGGCCCCGGCGAAGAAGGCCACGGCCACCAAGGCGCCCGCCAAGAAGTCGACCGCACGCAAGACCACCGCCAAGAAGACCACCGCCCGCAAGAAGTAACGGCGGCCGAGCGGTACTCACGCGCCGGGCCGGACTCCGTCACGGAGCCCGGCCCGCGGTGTGTCCGGCTCCCCGCCGTGCGCCGCGGCGGGTCAGAACGTGTGGAGCGTCACCAGCGTGATCCGCCGGGCCTCGCCCTCACCCTCGGTCTCGACGCGCACCCGCTGCCCGGGTCGCAGCAGCCTGAGGCCCCCGGCGTCGAAAGCCCGCGCGTCGAAGGGCACCGGTGTGCCGTCGTCCAGCAGCACCTGGCCGCTGCGGCTTTCGGGATCGTAGGTGTACGCGGTCGCCTGCATGTCGGCAGCCTACTGCTCCGCGATCAGCAACCGTGCGGTGGCGGCCGCCGTGCGGGGCCCCACGCCCAGCGCCAGCGCCGCCCGCAGATCGTCGCCCGTGTCCACGTCCTGCCGTACGGAATCCACCGCGTCGAGGCAGAGTTCGACGGCTCCGAACGCTCGGTGCCGGGCCCGGGAACCGGGGCCGAAGGAAGGACTCAATTCCTCGTTCGGTGCCGCGGAGAGCAGAGTGGTGCCGACGGTCGCGGCATCGGAGAGGAACGCGCGCGGGAATACGGCGGCCCGGTCGAGGACGCGGGCCAATTCGGCCGGGCGCAGCGCCGGGAGATCGGCGTTGAGGGCCGCCACGGGGCCCGCGCCCCGGAAGGCGCGCACGGCGACGGCCGCGTGCGCGAGCGCCGCGTTCAGGCCGCCGCACGGTTCGTCGGAGACGATGTGGGCACCGAGCGCGGCCAGCTCACGGCCGGCCAGGGCGTCACCCGTGACGACCACCACTTCGCGCACGGCGCGGCAGGCCAGCGCGGCCGCGACCGTGTCCTGCGCGAAGGCCAGGGCCAGCCCCGGACGCACCGCGTCGTCCGCGGTGTCCGCGAGCCTGCTCTTGGCCTCGGCCAGTGGTTTCAGGGGTACCACCAAGGTCCACTGCACGCGTGTTACGTCCCTCTCTCGTCGTCGCCATTGTCCCCCGTGGCACCCGGTGGCCAGAGGGTCGGGGCGTACGGTGTTCTCGACAGACCGGCGGCCCGGGGCGACACTTGTGCGGCCCGCCTGGCCCCCCGGTTCCAGGACTTAGAGGAAGGTGTCCCTGTGCCGCGCCGCAGAATCGGCTTTTGGTACCGCTTCGCCGCGGTTCTCTGTAAACCGCCGCTGGTGGTTCTGCTCAAGCGGGACTGGCGCGGAATGGAGAACATTCCGGCCGAGGACGGATTTATCACCGCGGTGAACCACAATTCGCACATCGATCCCTTCGCCTATGCGCACTTCCAGTACAACACCGGGCGCGTTCCGCGATTCCTGGCGAAGAGCGGTCTTTTCAAGAAGGGATTCGTCGGTGCCGCAATGCGGGGCACCGGGCAGATTCCCGTCTACCGGGAAAGCACGGACGCGCTCAGCGCCTTCCGGGCCGCGATCGACGCCGTGGAGCGCGGTGAGTGCGTCGCCTTCTACCCCGAGGGCACCCTCACCCGCGATCCGCACGGCTGGCCCATGACCGGCAAGACCGGTGCCGCGCGGGTGGCCCTGCAGACCAAGTGCCCCGTCATCCCGGTCGCGCAGTGGGGCGCCAACGAGGTGCTGCCGCCGTACGCCACCAAGCCCCGCTTCTTCCCGCGCAAGACCCACCGCGTGCTGGCCGGACCGCCCGTGGACCTGGACCGCTTCTACGACCGGGAGATGACTCCGGAGCTGCTCAAGGAGGCAACCGAGGCCATCATGGCGGCGGTGACCCGTCTGCTGGAGGAGATCCGCGGGGAGAAGGCCCCCGAGGTGCCCTACGACCCGCGCCGCGAGCGCTCGGAGCAGGGCCGCAAGACCCGGGCCCAGACCCGGCCGAGGCGGCAGGAGGGGACGCCTGAGCACGGATCGCCGGAGGACCGGCGGCAGGAGGAGCACAGGCCCGGCGAACGGGCCGTCGCGCGGGAAGAGGGGCTGGGCAAGTGAGCAAACCGGTCAAGGCCGCCGTGTTCGGCACCGGATCGTGGGGCACGGCCTTCGGCATGGTGCTCGCCGACGCGGGATGCGACGTCGTGCTGTGGGCACGGCGCCCCGAACTCGTGGAAGCGGTCAACTCCACCCGCACCAACCCCGACTACCTGCCCGGTGTCGAACTCCCGGAGAACCTGCGGGCCACCACCGACGCCGTCGAGGCCGCGCGCGACGCCGACTTCACCGTCCTCGCGGTCCCCTCGCAGACGCTGCGCGGCAACCTCACCGGGTGGAAACCGCTGCTCGCCCCGGACACGGTCCTGGTGTCGCTGATGAAGGGCGTCGAACTCGGCTCCGCCATGCGGATGAGCGAGGTGATCGAGGACGTCGCCGGAGCCGGCGCCGACCGGATCGCCGTGGTCACCGGCCCCAACCTCGCCCGTGAGATCGCCGCCCGGATGCCGGCCGCCGCAGTCGTCGCCTGCACCGACGAGGCCGTGGCCCAGCGGCTCCAGGCCGCCTGCCACACGCCGTACTTCCGCCCGTACACCAACACCGACGTCGTCGGCTGCGAACTGGGCGGCGCGGTGAAGAACGTGATCGGGCTGGCCGTCGGCATCGCGGACGGCATGGGACTCGGCGACAACGCCAAGGGCTCGCTCATCACCCGCGGGCTCGCCGAGACCACCCGGCTCGGCGTGGCGCTCGGCGCGGACCCGCTGACCTTCGCCGGACTCGCCGGCCTGGGCGACCTGGTGGCCACCTGCTCCTCACCGCTCTCGCGCAACCACACCTTCGGCACCAACCTCGGCAAGGGCATGACCCTCGAGGAGACCGTCGCGGTCACCAAGCAGACCGCCGAGGGCGTCAAGTCCTGCGAGTCGGTGCTGGACCTGGCCCGCCGGCACGGCGTCGACATGCCGCTCACCGAGACGGTCGTCGGCATCGTGCACGAGGGCAAGTCGCCGGTGGTCGCCCTCAAGGAGCTGATGTCGCGCAGCGCGAAACCCGAGCGACGCTGAGCGACGTCGAGCGACCACGGGCGGCGTCCGTGCGACGGCGGCGCGGGCGACCCTCCGTTTGCCGCGTTGCGGGCGCTTCATCGTGGCTGTACCACCGGGTACTCTCATCGCCATATGAGCACCGAGAACCTTCCCCAGAGCCCCGAGCAGCCGCCTCGCAAGCCGCGTGTGGCCGTTGTGTTCGGCGGGCGCAGCTCCGAGCACGGGATCTCCGTGGTCACCGCCGGCGCCGTCCTCAAGGCCATCGACCGGACCAAGTACGAGGTCCTGCCGATCGGCATCACCCAGGACGGCCGGTGGGCGCTCACCGTCGACGAGCCGGACCGCATGGCCATCGTCGACCGGCGGCAGCCCAGCGTGGACCAGCTCGCCGACTCGACCGAGGGCGCGGTGGTGCTCCCCCTCGATCCCGGCAACCGTGAAGTCGTCTACAGCGAGCCCGGTTCGGTGCCCAAGGCGCTCGGCGAGGTCGACGTCGTCTTCCCGGTGCTGCACGGCCCCTACGGGGAGGACGGCACCCTGCAGGGCCTCCTGGAGCTCTCCGGCGTCCCCTACGTGGGCTCCGGGGTGCTCGCCTCGGCCGTCGGCCAGGACAAGGAGTACATGAAGCGGGTGTTCACCTCCTTCGGACTGAAGGTCGGCCCGTACGTGGTGATCCGGCCGCGCGAATGGGAGCGCGACGAGTCCGCCGCCCGCAAGAAGATCATCGATTTCGCCGGCGAGCACGGCTGGCCGCTGTTCGTGAAGCCCGCACGGGCGGGCTCCTCGATCGGCATCACCAAGGTCGACGACCTCTCCGGCCTGGACGAGGCGATCGCCGAGGCCCAGCGGCACGACCCGAAGATCCTGGTGGAGGCGGCCCTGCGCGGCCGTGAGATCGAGTGCGGTGTGCTGGAGTTCGAGGACGGCCCGCGCGCCTCGGTCCCCGCCGAGATCCCGCCGCCCGACGCGCACGCCTACTACGACTTCGACGCCAAGTACATCGACTCCACGCCCGGCCTGGTGCCCGCACCGCTGACCGGCGAGGAGACGGCCGAGGTACGCGGGCTGGCGGTGGAGGCGTTCGAGGCGGCCGGCTGCGAGGGGCTGGTGCGCGCGGACTTCTTCCTCACCGAGGACGGCGAGTTCGTGATCAACGAGATCAACACGATGCCCGGCTTCACGCCCATCTCGATGTACCCGAAGATGTGGCAGGCCACCGGCGTCGAGTACCCGGAGCTGGTGGACCGACTGGTGCAGGCGGCGCTCCGCCGCCCGACCGGACTGCGCTGAGCCCAGCCGGTACCCGGGAGGCGGGGACAGATTCTAGTGTGCTGCGCCAGAAATCCTGAGGGTTAGTTCTCTCCGGCTTGGCTGTCGGGTGGAGTGATCCTGGCGAGGTAGGCGGCGAGGGATGTGAGGATCTCGTCGGCGGTCTTGGTCCAGGTGAACGGTCTGGGGTTCTCGTTCCAGGTGTCGATCCAGTCGCGGATGTCGTTCTCGAGGGCCTTCACGGAGGTGTGGACGCCGCGGCGGATGAGCCTGTCCGTCAGCAGGCCGAACCACCGCTCCACCTGGTTGATCCAGGAG